>CATLFB010000022.1 GCA_949927415.1 uncultured Candidatus Melainabacteria bacterium | reverse complement strand
GTTTAAAGGGACGTTTAAAATATTATCTTTGCACTAAAAATGATATACGCTTACATTCGTGTTTCGACGGACAAACAAACGTTAGAAACCCAACGACTTGAAATAGAAAAATTTGCTCTAAACAAAAAGTTTTTTGTGGACGCATGGGTTAGTGAAATCGTATCCGGTACTAAAGCCGCAGAAGACCGAAAACTTGGTTCGCTACTAAAAAAGATGAAGAAAGGAGATATTCTAATCATTTCTGAAATCAGCCGGTTGGGAAGAAATCTTATGCAAATTATGAGTATACTTAACCTTTGTATGGTTAAAGAAGTTTCAGTCTTAACCGTAAAAGAGCAATATGAACTTGGGAATAATATAAATTCTCAAATTTTAGCTTTTGCTTTTGGGCTTTCCGCCCAAATAGAAAGAAATCTAATTAGCCAACGAACTAAAGAGGGATTAGCGAGAAAAAGAGCAGAAGGATGCCGTTTGGGAAGAATTCCCGGCAAGAAAAACTCTAAATATAAATTAACCGGAAAAGAAGATATTATAAAACGTATGTTAATGAAAGGTGAAACAAAGAAGAGTATTTGCCGGAAATTGAAGTGCAGTTTCAACACCTTAAAGAAACATATAGCCCGTAATCCTTCATTAATCCAATATATAAAAGATAATTAGCCTCTTTTTATATAAAGAATGGTATATCTCTGATTTATAATAATTTAAGACCTATTCCTAAACATAATAAAATATTCCAGTAATCCTATACAAAATATCCACGGACAATTTTTATAGTTAGTTTGGATAATTTAGACAGCCTTCCTACTTATTTTAATAGAAATTTGCAGAGTTTTAAAAACTAACTTTAAATTAAAACTCTATGAGAAGGAATGTCAAACATTACTGCTCTCTACCAAAGAAAATGGTGTTGGGAGCGTCGTTAGCTTTAATTGCTAGCGGTTCTGTATGGGCTACAAACGGAAATTCTCCGTCGCCTCATGCTGATATGGTACAAAGTATCATGCAGCAAAAAACAATCAAAGGTACAGTTGTTGATGAAACAGGAGAGCCAATTATTGGTGCCAATGTAGTTGAAAAAGGAACAACAAATGGTGTCATCACAGACTTCAATGGCGAGTTCACATTAAACGTCCCTTTAAAC
>CATLFB010000021.1 GCA_949927415.1 uncultured Candidatus Melainabacteria bacterium | reverse complement strand
ACGAATTGTAACAATTTTATTCAATTTGTGAAGATTTGCTAAAGTTTTTTCCATTTTATGCCGTAAACACTATTAAAAGGGACTAATTTAAAGGATTCTGATTTATGGGAATGGCAGCTTCACAAGCTAGATTACTGACCATTACTGCTAGGCTCCACGACGTGGAATACAAAGCGCAGTCCATTCAGAATGCTAAAATTCAACTCGCTACTCAATCAGATCAGGTATATCAAGACTATTTAGCAGCTCTTGATGCAACTACTCTTACAGTCAGAGATGCAAACGGTAACAATATTCAAGCTAATTTCAACAATCTGTTCGGTAAAAATGCCGTTGAAACAGGGAAAAACTACGCTCTTAGAAACGCTAACGGGCACCTTATTGTCGAAGATAGTATAAAAGATGCGTATGAAAAGTTTATTGATGATGGTGGCTATGATCCTTACGAATTCGCTTTAATGATGCTTGATGACGACGGAGGGAACTTGCTTGACAGCGATAATCTTGATGAGGACGAAGAAGAAGTTTATCAAAACCACATAAACGACAGGACTGATGATATGAAGTCGATGAGAGGACTCCGTGAAAAAATGGATGCTATTCTCTCTGAAAACGGTGCTACTGAGTACAATGATTTACCAAATGAAGCGAAAGACCAGTACGACGAGTTAGAGTTAGCTTTCAAGAATAAGCTTTACAAAAACTTCGGGGCGGAAATTTATGCGCTTAATACAGGATATGACGAAGAAGAGTTTAATCAGGAAGATTTCAAATATTACGTAAACATGTTTAAACAAATACAGGCTGCTGGCGGATGTGTCAGCATCCATTCTCCGGAATTTGACGGGCCGTCAGGTGATGCGTCAAATGATTCTGAATGGTTACAAAAACAAATTCAAAGTGGTGTATTCATTATTGACATTGTTACTGAAGACAAGAACGGCAACATATCGTTTGCTTCTACAGCACCAAGTTCTGATTCGAACATTTCATACACTGCTACAACACAAATTGACAAGACGGCGCTTGCTAAGGCTGAAGCTGAGTATGAACACAAGAGCAAAGAGATTGACCAGAAAGACAAGAGGTTTGACATGGATCTTTCTAAGCTTGAAACAGAAAGAACTTCGCTGACGACTGAGTACGAATCCGTTAAAAAAGTAATCTCTGACAACATTGAAAGGACGTTCGGTATCTTTAGTTAATTAAGTTTTATTATTTATTTTGGTGGCTTAACAGCTGCCAAAATTAAAACCCCTTCCCTAAATCCCTTTTCCCTTTTTCCGCTTGTGTTTTACACAAGCTTTTTTTTGA
>CATLFB010000020.1 GCA_949927415.1 uncultured Candidatus Melainabacteria bacterium | reverse complement strand
CAATAGTTCGTTAATTTTTTAAGCGTTAAAAAATATGTCGTAAAACATATTTAATTCTTTGAAAATCAACAAAATAAGTATCTGAAAAATTTGGCCAAGTGGCCGAAATTTTGTAACTTTATAGTTGTAAATCAAAGAGTTACGAATATGATTCAGCCGCTTGTCCAAGTACGTTCGATTGTCGCGTCTGCGCTCAATTCGACTGCAAAGATACGAAAAAGTTTCAAAACTTTCTTCACAATAGTTCGTTAAAGTTCGTTAATTTTTTAAGTGTTAAAACAATAGTTCGTTAAAGTTCGTTAATTTTTTAAGCGTTAAAAAATATGCTGTAAAACATATTTAATTCTTTGAAAATCAACAAAATAAGTAGCTGAAAAATTTGGCCAAGTGGCCGAAATTTTGTAACTTTATAGTTGTAAATCAAAGAGTTACGAATATGATTCAGCCGCTTGACCAAGTACGTTCGATTATTGCATCCGCAATAAATCCAGGCGTAAAGGTACGAAAAAATTTTAAAAGTTTCATCATCGAGACAATGATTTTGATACTTACAATATACGGGAAGCTCAACTTCCTCCAATTGGGCAGGCATGGGAAGTCTTGTGAAAGCCGCTTTCGCCAGAACTTCAAAAAGAAGTTTGACTGGTGCGGATTCAATATGGACATGTGCCATCTCAAAGACGGGAAAAGAGGTGCGATTGCCCTTGACCACAGTTTCCTCTCCAAGTCCGGGAAGAAGACCCCCGGATTGGGCTGGTATTGGTCGGGGTGTGCCGGTGCGGTCAAGCGTGGCCTGGAGATTCTCGGTTTTGCCTATGTCGTTCCTGGAGAGGCAGACGCGCGTTTCCTTTTCGCAGAGCAGACAATCCCTGTCACAAAAAGAGGACGCACCCCATTCTATCTGGAGCACATGAAGGACAAGCGCGACAACCAGACTGCCCGCTGTCTCAGAACCGTTTATGACAAGCAAGAGCAGCTCAGGAGCCTGTCCGGCATCATAGTGGGCGACTGTCTTTTTGCGACTTACAATATGGTCACTGGTCTGCGTGCTATCGGGTTTGATGTTGTCAGCCGTTTTCGTGATGATGCCGTGCTGCAATATCTGTACAAGGGGCCTCAAAAGCAAGGCCGTGGGCGGAAGAAGGAAATTGACGGCCAGGTGGAAATTGCCAATCTGCGCGAGGACGTCTTTGAGAAGGGAACCGTCGTCGTGGACGATAACGAGGTAACTCTCCGCAGTGCCACGGTCAAGAGCAAATCCCTTAAAATAAAGGTAAAGGTTGTTGTCGCGGAACTCAAGTGCGGAAACAAAATCATCAGGAAGATTTTCTTCAGTACTGACACATCGATGACGGCATCTGATATTTTCCTGATCTATCATTCTAGATTCCAGATCGAGTTCCTGTTCCGCGATGCCAAGCAGAACACAGGACTGGAGGATTGGCAATCCACCGATTCTGATCGGCTCTCTTTCGGATACAATGCATCCCTTTCGGCGGTGAATGTAGCCAGGGAGTTGGCAAAGGAGATACACAAGCAGACAGGACGCAAACTCTCGGTTGCGTCGGTCAAGAAAGTTCTCCATAATGCGGCACTGTATCAGCATATTAAAGAATTTATTGAGGGTTCGAATTCGGCATATCCGCAAAATAATAAAGCCTTAACGGCAGAAATCCCGCCTAACTTGCTGTTTTTCGGTGTCCGTGATTCGGCCTAATTATTCAAAAATTAACGAACTATTG
>CATLFB010000019.1 GCA_949927415.1 uncultured Candidatus Melainabacteria bacterium | reverse complement strand
AAAAATCCTCATTTACATCCCATAAAGCCTTTACGCTTGCCGAAGGTGCTACGCACGTAGAAACTTCTGCAAAAAAATGTACACACGCATTTACATTGGCAGAAGTTCTAATCACCCTCGGTATCATAGGAATCGTTGCGTCCATGACGCTGCCAGCACTTATTCACAAGAACCAAAACAAGGCGCTTGAAGCGTCTCTAAAGAAAAATTATTCCGTGATTCAGCAGGCTCTTGAAATGTATCAGGCTGAAACCGGCGAAAGAATAAAAGCTGACGGAACCGTGGCACATCAAGCACTGGGAAAAACCCTGAAAAAATATTTTAACGTTATCAAAGATTGCGGCTATTCATACTCCGGAGCGAATGGGGACTTAAAAGGCTGTATAGCCAATAACGCAAATACAGATAAATCATCCCAAAATTATAAAACGTTTAACGGACAAAAAACAATCAATTTAAACTATTTTGACGACTATCAGTTTATATTGAACGATGGGAGCATTATTCTGTTTGAGAATCAAGGCGGCAACAATTCGTTGTATATATCTGTAGATGTGAACGGATATCTTAAAAATCCCAACAGGCTCGGACAAGACTTATTCATGTTTCAGATTGACCGCAACGGGAAACTTCTTCCTATGGGCGTAGACGGAACTTATTACAGCGAGGAAGAAACCTATTGCAATCCAACATCGACATCCAATATGAACGGTGCGGGGTGCACTTACAAAGCTTTGACTGACAAAAATTATTTCAACACTTTCTAACAGCGTAATTTTTTAAACTAAAAAAGCCGCCTGAATTTGTACCGGCGGCTTTCTTGTATATATCCTGATAATTCTAATTAACCATTTGTTCCATAATTTCGAACGGTTTTTCAGCGACTTTCATTGTAGCCTCGTCAATGATACCGCGTTTCAATTCTGTAAATGTTGCTTTTTTAGAGTTAAATTTCTTTTTCAAGAATTCGTAAGAAACTTTCGGGTCGCATTTGTCGCCGCATGTGAACAAATCAACAGCAGCATAACCAAGTTCCGGCCAGGTGTGGATTGCAAGGTGACTTTCGGAAATGATTACGACACCTGACACTCCGTAGGGGTTAAACATGTGGAAACATTTTTGGACAATAGTAGCACCACATTCAAGGGCGGCATCCACCATGTACTTTTCTACTTTATCAATACTATTCAATGTGTTCGGATCACATTCAAAAAATTCTGCTAAAACGTGTTGTCCTAAGTGGATTTCTTTTTCGCCGTTCTTAAACGCTGTGAAAGGTGATGTTATTGCCAATTCATGTGCCTCCTTATGTATAAATGTATACTTACTAACTTGCGCTGCAAATTGTTAAATTAATTTGCAATCAACATATTACTACAAAAAATAAAAAATTTGTATTTTTTACACTTAAAATATATTTTTTTACAAATCTTCAAAAACCAACGCCCCCAAACGCGCTATTGTAAACTCTCTTGGCGGGGGATATTTGTTACGAATTATTACGGAGCGCGGAGCGCAGTGAGATGTGAAAAGCTAAAGGTGAAAGGTCGGTATCGTGAGTTAAGATAGTAATTTTTTTTGATATCTGTAAAAAAACAAAAACAATCGCGGATAACGAAGAAAACAACGTAAACGACTTTTCACCTCTCACCTTTCACTATATCCCTCCCCCCCCGCTCCCATTTTCTGTTCTTTTCTGCTATAATCAACTTATGAACAACAAAATTCTGGTAGTCGACGACGATTTAGCAATAAACGAACTTATAAAAGTCAACATGGAACTGTGCGGATACTCTGTGATTCAGGCATTTGACGGAACAAAAGGCTTTGCGCTTTGCAAACAGGAAAAACCGTCGCTGGTTATTCTGGACGTTATGATGCCGGAAGTTGACGGATTTACGGTTGCACAGCGAATCCGCAAAAACGAAGAGACCAAAAATACGCCAATCCTAATGCTTACGGCGCTTTCAGAACTCAATGACAAAGTCAAAGGCTTCAATATCGGAATAGACGATTATCTGGTAAAACCATTTGAAATGGAAGAATTGCAGGTTCGTGTCCGCGCGCTTTTGAAACGCTCCAACCAGATTCCGGAAAGCATCGCAACCAGAGAACTTATGACGCTTGGCGAAATCACTTTGCTTCCGGAAGTTTACAGCGTTAAAATCAACGAAAAAATCGCAAAACTGACCCCCATTGAATTTGATATTTTCAACCTTCTTTTCCAAAACCACGGAACAATGGTTTCATCAGCAAAACTTCTGAAAGACATCTGGGGCTACAATCCGGACGACGACGTGGAAACAATACGAGTTCACATCAGACATTTGCGCTCAAAACTGGACAAAATTTCTGACGGCAAAAAATATATCGAAACGATTTACGGCGGCGGATACAAACTTAGCGTTTAAATTCAATTTCTTCATCTTGAAACCTAAACGGGTCAAAAAACCAGCCGGCAATAAAAATAATCCGGCCGGATTTAAGTTTTCCAAAAAGTTCCGGCCGAAAATTATATCTATATAAATATACTGTCAAAAAGTTTAAACAACTTTACCATGGATAATCATCTTTCATGTCCCATCCGTCCATCATCAGCAAAGCCGCACAAAAAGCGCCGGCAGCACTCCCCCCGTTTCCGCGACTGCACTTGAAGCCGGGATAGGCAGAATCTCCAAAAGTGCCATCCATTAAATTTTCACGCGTGGGAATGAAAACATTTGAAGACAAGCCAACAGGCAAAAGCCCCAATTTATGAGTACCTTCCTTCTCGGCACTCATAACGTTTCCGGCAACACCCCAATGCATCAAAAACGGAAAAATATCCTTACCTAAAGTATTTGGCGCTTTATTCGGGCCATTCACATCCACAATAAACCATCCGCCGGTACCGGGTGCATGAAGCCAGTAATATACAGAATATCCCGAAGCCGTCACAAACCCGTTATGAGTAGCTACGAACATAAAACGCGCATCCGTTGTTTCAACGCCGTTCAATGTGTAAACTTTCTCCGCCCAGCATTCCTTTGAAACCGGAACACACTTTTTGACGGTTTTAATGTTCGGGAACAAATAATTATCCGCAAAATACGCATTTCGCGCCTGCGCAGACTCGAAATTTGCGAAATCCCAGGAATCAATTGTTCCATAAGAACTTTCTGAAATTCTTATTGCCTGATTGATTTCGGAATACGCTTTTTTCAACTGATTTATAGTCTGATGTTTTTTGTAATTACCGATGAGCGCCGGCAAAGTCATTGCGGCAACGATTCCGATAATGCCAAGGGTGATGAGAACTTCGGCTAATGTAAACGCGTGTGCACATTTTTTTGCAGAAGTTTCTACGTGCGTAGCACCTTCTGCTAATGTGAATGCCTTTTGGGGTGTAAATGAGTAAATAGGTAAATAGCGGATTTTCAGTAGGGCGC
>CATLFB010000018.1 GCA_949927415.1 uncultured Candidatus Melainabacteria bacterium | reverse complement strand
CGAAGATTATTTCTTCCATTACGCTCAAAATAATCCCACAGAAATCTAAATTTCCCAACTATACAATCAAAGGGTTTTACAAACTCAAACCCAACAGGAGCGTTATTTTCGGGTGCCCCCCCCCCCCTGGAATTCAGTCATAACAATACTTTTCATACATTCACTCCTTTTCTGTAACAAGATGAGTATACCACGAAATTTGAATAATAGCAAATTAATGGCGGTTTCGTCATTGTTACGCTCTCGCTTGCAATGACAACTTGAGATGCGGCGGTTAGAGCTTTACTTAAAATTTTCAAAATACATAGATAACTCATCGAGTTCGTTCGCAATCACATTTGCCAGCGGTTTTGCGAACTTTCTGCCTTTTTTGCAATTTTTAACAGCGCAAAGCATGCAGACATACAACGCAAAAACTCTGTTCATTTTATCTTTGATATGTTTTAGAAGTACGGACATTGTTTCCCTTTCTTAATATTTTATATTCAATTAAATCAATAAATCAATTATAATGAATATTAATTTATCATATTGTACAAAAATTGTCAAATTTTATAAAATTAAGGTATGGGAATATATGAAGAAATCAAGTATCTTTTAGCAAAAGAGAACATAACATTAACGGCTATCTCAAAAGAATTACAACAACGCAATCACGAAAAATTAACTTTGAGTAATTTATCAAGAAAAATAAAAAGTCAGACAATCAAGTTTGAGGAAGTGCGTGAAATTGCGAATATTCTTGGGTATCATATAAAATTTGAGAAGAATAAATAAATGGGAATAAAAGAAGATATTAAATCGCTGTTGGCAAAAGAAGCAAAAACAATGACAGAAATTGCCGGCATTCTTTACAATACAAAAAAAATAAACGAGTGGCAGTGAATAGTCTTTCTCAAAAATTGCGTCTTAACACAATCAAATACGAAGAAGTCCGCCAAATAGCGGACATTCTCGGTTACGATATTCAGTTCATTAAACGCAAAATTTAAAATGTTGTTCCGCGTTCAAAAAACTTCTTCAAACCTTCCAGGCGTGAAGTTTGATTTTTTGCAACAGGCGTTTGTGCTTCCTGCTTATGCATAAGTTTAAAATAATCTTTATCGCTCTGGCCCAAAAACTCTTCAATTGCACGTCTGTATTGCAATTGAGATACTTGTTGTTTTGCGATATCTCCGGCTTTCACAAGCCTTCCCCGCGGCGGTCTGACCTGACTAAATTGCATGTAAATTGACATCATTTTCCCTTTCTTAAATCTATATTTTATACAAAATCCCTGAAAATATTTTTTTGCTAAAATTTATTTTTCCTGTTCGTAGCCAAAATTTTTCAACGAACTGTCCTTTTTGCGCCAATCTTTTTCGACTTTGACTTCAAGCCCGAGAAAAACTTTTTTCTCAACAATTTTTTCCAACTCTTCGCGCGCTTCCGTTCCGATTCTTTTGAGCATTGAACCGCCTTTTCCGATTAAAATCCCTTTCTGGCTTTTTGTTTCGCAGAAAATATTCGCATAAATCCGGTCAATCTCTTCTGATTCCTGAAACCTGTCAATTTTCACGGCAACCGAATGCGGAATCTCGTCTGATGTATTAAGAAGAATTTTTTCCCTGATGACTTCTTCAGCCACCGAACGCATTGTTTCTTCGGTCACAACGTCCTCAGGATAAAGCATTTCGCCTTCAGGAAGTTTTTTAAAAATATTACTAATCAATGTATCAATATTTCGCCCGGTTTTTGCCGAAACCCTGACAATCGGAAGGTTTTTCTCAAACAGCGTTTTATAGGAAATCAGGTTTTCATCCACAACATCCGGCTTCTTAACTTTATCGACCTTATTCATCACAACAATCACAGGGATATCAGTTTCAAGAAGATTCTGCGCAATCCATTTGTCGCCTTTTCCGGCCGGTTCTGAGCCGTCAACGAGAAACAATATCAAATCCGCATCCGGAATCGAGATTTTCGCCTCATCAAGAAGAAATTCGCCAAGTTTGTTCAAAGGTTTGTGCACGCCCGGCGTGTCAACAAAAACAATTTGGCCTTCATTTGTTGTGTAAATACCTTTAATTCTTTTTCTGGTAGTTTGCGCTTTGTCCGTTGTGATTACAATCTTTTGACCGAGAATTTGGTTCAAAAGTGTTGATTTACCAACGTTCGGGCGTCCTATTATTGTTACAAATCCGCTTTTCATGTTTACAATCTTAACACAAAAGTATAAATTTATTAAGAAACTAGCAATTTTTTTTCTCTCAATGTATTATATAATATATAGTAGTAGGTAAAATAACGGGAAATTTATGATTATTAAATCCGAAAAAATCGGTCTTATTTTATTACTGTGTTTGAGTCTGACCAGCTTTTCCGATTCGCCGGCGCTTGCGAACAATACTCTTAATCAGGTAGATATCAGAAAAAGTTCATCAGACGGACTTGAGTTCACGCTTTATACCTCAAGCCCTTATGCTGAAAACGTTGTTGTCACCAAAAAATCCGACAACAAATACGTGATTTTGATGCCGAACGTAAACGGCACAACAGGTGCAAAACCTGATTTGTCATCAGTAAAAGATATTGTATCAGATATTGATGTGCGCGCGCTCAACGACGGGCAAAACGGCTATACAAAAGTTACGGTAATCACAAACCGCCCTGTTGACATCAAAACAAACACCGCAAAAAGTTCTCCCGTAACGCAGGAACAGCGTGAATATCGAGCACTTATTGCACAGCAGAAAGCAAAATCATCTCAGCCGTCCCCCGCGCAAACAACCACGGCGACTGCTCCTGCACAAAAAGCACCTGCGTTTAAATTGCCGGAAATTCAACCAACACAAACAGCCGCAGACATCGTAAAATCAAAACCTGCGCCAAAAACACAAGCCAAAGAAAACGAAAAACCGGCTGTAAAACAAATCTTGCAGACCCAAAAGGATCAAAACGAACAGTCTAAAACTGTTTCTAACAAAAATGATGAAAAAATCGCTGTTGCACAGCCAAAACAACAGCCAAAATCTGAAAATAATATAAAAGAAATTTCAACCAAACCGCAAGAACAGCCCAAAGACGCGCCCAAAACTGATTTCAACGCAGATATTGCCGGCCACAAAATTGCCGCAGCATCTGTTATGAAACATGTTCCGACGCAATCAATGGTGAAGGAACAGGCTGAACTTGATGAGAACATCGTTCCTCCGTCAACTCCGGCGCCGGCTGCCAAAACTGCCAAAAACAACTCCGACATCATTAATAGAATTAAGAATAACATTACCGGAAAGGTACCTAAAGATATGCCAGCTACATTAACTCTGATTTTAATACCTCTGGTATGCATTATCGGACTTTTTAACCTGATTAGAAACTCTCTCAGACGTTCGCAGGTTATGAAAAATGCATTCCTGAACAACATCTCACACAAATCCGGTGAAGCGCCGAGTTATGATAACATCATAAACAACGAAAATTTAAGCTGGCAGGAAAAATATCAGCAATATATTGATGCTTCCGGTCAAAAACCCGAACCACAGGCAGAGGCTGATGATTCGCAATACAAAATTGTTGCTTCAAAAGAAACACCGGCTCAAATTAAAAAAGAAGTTAAGCCTGTACAAAAACAGAGTGCAAAAACACCTAAAAAACAAGTTGCACAAAAGATTCAACAGCCGGCAAAAACTTCCCCCGCAACAACTCCGAAACCGGCACAGGCAAAATATGTTCCGGAAACAACCGAAAGCCGCGTAGAAAAATTCGAAAGATTAATGCAGTCATCTCCAAGTGTTGAAAAAACAAAAATAGAAGATGATATCAAAGAAATCGAAAACAACACTTACGCACAAAATCCTGTAGCGGAAGAAAACGACACAATTCACAAAACAATTAAATTGAAAGCGTTTGCAGAAAAAATGGCGCTTGAAGAAGCTCAAAGAAACAAACGCGTAAAACACAGAAGAGTTCAGATGGAAATGCCGAAAGAAGCTCCGCATGTAAATCTTGGCTACTCGCAGCTTCACTCAAACCCGCGTATGCTGAAAGATGCAAACCTCAGCGTGTCTGATTTGATAGCCAAAAGCGACAGACTTCTGAATAAGAAAACAGAATTGAAAAAGAACTACAACGACTATGAAATGATTTCAGTTGACGAATATTTTGACATTATCGGCAACGAAGACAAATCAAAAGTCACAAGCCCGCGTTCAAATGCAGTAGCGGAAGGGCTTGCAAACATGAAGCAGGCACCTTTGCCGGCAAAACCTGCAACAAACCCGATTCAGGCACTAAGAAACGATATTCGCGAAAGCAATTTAAACGGGCTTATTGTAAAATCAGGCTACGATATTGATAAAGACCGCGGATTCTATCTGGTATCACTTGACGGCAAATCCGCCATTATCGGAAAATCAGGAGAAGAAATATTCGTTCTGAAAAAATTCGACAGAAATATCGTGAAGCCGCTCCAGGTCAGAATGGACAACCCGAATGTTTATATGGTTAAAGCCGACAACTTCAAATCATTGGTCGAAGTTCAAAAAGACAAAATGGGCGTTCTGATTGAATTATAAAAAGTTTAAGTGAGCCTTTAAATTAAGGCTCACTTTTTTATGCAGACTTTTTAATGGAGATTAAGACTCCGGTACGGCGCCGGGAGAGCCAAAATCCGGACAAGAAACTTTTACAAAGGGAGAGAAGAAAGAGTGAAAAATTTTATAAAATTATTGTGTGTAACTTTTGCCTCGATGCTTTTCCTCTGCGCCTGCACGCCAAAAGACACGCAGACAGTTGTTCAATTTTCAAGCTGGGGTTCTAAATCTGAAATAGATATTCTAAAACCCATTTTAAACGATTTTGAACTCGAAAATCCCGATATTAAAGTCGAATTTATGCATATCCCGCAAAATTATTTTCAAAAAATCCACCTTCTTTTCGCCTCAAACACGGCACCGGATGTAATTTTCATGAACAATCTCTACCTGCCGCTGTATGCTAATGCCGGCTTGTTAGAAGATTTGTCCGAAAGCGGACTTGTTGATGAAAACTTTTACAAACAACCGGTCAGTGCACTGAGTTTCAACGGAAAAATTTACGGAATCGCGCGTGATGTCTCCAATCTTGTCATATACTACAACAAAGACTTATTCGACAAATATAATCAGCCATATCCGGATAAAAACACCACTCTCAAAGACTTTTTAGCACTATCGCAAAACCTGACAGACCGAAATAACGGAATCTTTGGAATAAGCTTTGAAGAAGAGCCGATGTTCTATCTTCCTTATTTGATGAGCGAAGGCGGCGGAATCCTTTCGGATGATTTAAAAACCGAAATTCTTGATACGCCGGAAAGCCAAAGAGGAATCCGATTTTACGCCGATTTGCGCGGCAAATACCACACTGCGCCAAGAAAAAACGAGAGCGCAAGCGCAACAATGGCACAAATGTTTTTGCAGGAAAAACTTGCTATGCACATTTGCGGCAGATGGCTTGTGCCGAAATACCGCGAAAGTGCGAACTTCAACTGGGACATCGCTCCGTTTCCGAAAGGTTCTGCCGGAAGCATTGTGCCGCTTGATGCTTCAGGATGGACGATTTCAGCAGGCTCAAAACACAAAGAGGAATCAATGCGCTTGATTAAATACCTTTCTTCCAAAGAAAGTCTTGAAAAAATGAGTGCGAGCGGACTTATAGTTCCTGCAAGAATTGATGCGGCAAATTCGAAATATTTTCTGGATGGCGGGAAACCTGAAAACGCAAAAGTTTTTCTTGACATAATCGAAACCTCAAAACCTACGCCTGTCAGCATCAATTATAACGAGGTTTTGGACAGAACAAAACAAAAGTTGGAAAAAGAATTTAACGGTGCAGGTCTATAAAATAGTCTTGCGGAAAATGAGGGAATAGTTTATAATAAATTTAGAGCATAAAAATTAAAGGAGAATTAAGAAATGCTACAATCCAATAAACACAACACTTTGAGCCAGGGGGGGGGGGGCTTCTGAATACTCTCCTTTAGCATTTGGGGCTAATTTTGGCCTTGATGTTTTTGTTAAAAATTTTAGATTTCTGCAGGAGTTTTTTGAGAAAAG
>CATLFB010000017.1 GCA_949927415.1 uncultured Candidatus Melainabacteria bacterium | reverse complement strand
AGCCGGCGGAGCAACCCGTAGACCCGTTAAACGCGGGCAAACAAGAAGTGACCGCCGTCCGCGAAGGACCCGTCGGAGACAAGATAAAAGAATTAATTGAAATTTTTTGTTAGGGCTGAACATGAAACTATTAGTTGGATTGCATCGCGTACGCTCGCAATGACAACATGAGAGTTTGGAAATTTTGGTGAGGATAAAGTATTATGCGAATAAATAAAAATAAGTGCTGCAAAAGTTTTTATTGGCTTGAATGACAAAATTTGCAAGAAACGGTGTGTAGGCCGATTCCAACCTGTGGCGCAGAGGGAGTGGCGCAAAGATGTTCTTTGGAGTCAACATATTTAATTTGATAAATTTAACAATTATTCATTCAAATAATATTTATTATGCACCTAAAAATCTTTCGAAATATTATTTTTTCCTTAAGATATACCCAAAATCACGTATCCATGTTAAACTTGTTACATCAAGACTATAATGGAGAGGAAAATTTTATAATGATAAGCTTATTACTGAAACTTTTGGGCGATCCTAATGAAAGAAAAGTTAAAAATATGCGCGGCATCGTAGACCACATAAATGCGCTTGAACCGCAGTTTGAACAGCTCACAGACGATGAACTCAGAGCCAAAACCGACGAATTCAAAGCAATTTTGGCCAAACGCCCCACAAGCGATGATTTTAAAACAGACAGAAAACTCGAAAAAGAAGCGCTGGATAAAATTCTTCCCGAAGCCTTCGCAACAGTCCGCGAAGCCGGCAAGCGCGTCCTTAATATGCGCCACTTCGATGTTCAGCTTATCGGAGGCTACTTCCTTCATAACGGCCACATCGCCGAAATGAGAACAGGGGAAGGTAAAACCCTTGTTGCAACTCTTCCTGCATACCTAAATGCTCTCACAGGCAAAGGCGTGCATGTCATCACCGTAAACGATTACCTCGCAAAACGCGACAGCGAATGGATGGGGAAAATCTATAAATTCCTCGGTCTTTCAGTCGGCGTAATCCTTTCCGGCGGCAGAACCGCAGACGATTTCCACGCGAAAAAAGCCGCTTACGAATGCGATATTACTTACGGAACCAACAATGAATTCGGTTTCGACTATTTGAGAGACAATATGGCCGGAAGCCTGGATATGCTTGTTCAAAGACCTTATAACTACGCGATTATCGACGAAGTAGATTCAATCCTGATTGATGAAGCCAGAACGCCTCTAATCATCAGCGGCCGTCTTGAAAAATCAGCCGAAACCTACCAGCTTATGGCACAAATCGCTCCTAAAATGCAAAAGGATGTGGATTATGAAGTTGATGAAAAAAATAAAAATATTATCCTGACCGAAGAAGGTATTGACCATGCGCAGGAGCTTTTGGGCATAAAAGATTTGTTCGATATCAATACACAATATGCCCACCATCTTCTTCAAGCTCTGAAGGCAAAAGAATTGTTCGTAAAAGATACAGATTATGTTATCAGAAACGGCGAAGTTATGATTGTCGATGAATTCACCGGACGCTTGATGGAAGGAAGACGCTGGTCAGACGGGCTTCATCAGGCTGTTGAGGCAAAAGAAGGCGTGAAAATTCAGGATGAAACCCAGACTTTAGCGAGCATAACTTTCCAGAACCTTTTCAGGCTGTACCCGAAACTTTCCGGTATGACAGGTACTGCGATGACAGAAGAAGCGGAATTCGGCAAGATTTATAACCTTGAAGTTACAACAATTCCGACAAACAAACCCGATATCAGAATAAATTATCCGGATGTTATCTACAAAACAGAACGCGCAAAATACAATGCGGTTGTCGAAGATATTATTGCGATGCACAAAATCGGCAGACCGGTTCTTGTCGGTACAATCAGTATTGAAAAGTCGGAATATGTTGCGGCACTGCTGAAACAGCGCGGAATTCCGCATCATGTTTTGAACGCCAAACACCATGAAAAAGAAGCTTATATAATCGCACAGGCAGGCCGCGTCGGAGCCGTCACTATTGCAACCAACATGGCAGGCCGCGGAACGGATATTCTCCTGGGCGGCAACGCTGAGTATCTTGCGAAAGAAAAACTTGAAACAATGGGGATTTTACCTGATTTGCCGGATTATGAAAGAATTAAGGATGAAGTTCTTGCAGAATCGCGCGCAATCACAGAAGTTGAGCATGCAAAAGTTGTCGAAGCAGGAGGACTTCATGTAATTGGTACAGAACGCCATGAGTCACGCCGTATTGACAACCAGTTGAGAGGCCGTGCCGCTCGTCAGGGCGATCCCGGGTCAACCAGATTTTTCTTGTCTCTGGAAGACAATTTGATGAGAATTTTTGGCGGCGATAAAATCACGTCATTGATGAATATGATGCAGGTTGATGAAAATATGGCGATTGAATCAAAACTTATTTCAAACCAGATTCAATCGGCTCAGAAAAAAGTTGAAACTTATCACTTTGATATTCGTAAATCAGTGCTTGAGTACGACGATGTTATGAATGTTCAGCGTGAAAAATTCTACGCACAGCGCCGCAAGGTTCTTGCAGGCAAAAACTTGTCGGAAGATGTTTACTTTATGATTGAAAGAGAAGTTGACAGACTTTTGAGAAGCTACATTGCACCCGAACAGCATCCGGAAGAGTATGTTTATGAAGACTTGCAGAGATTAATCAAAGAACTTCATTCGCTCGTTCCGCAATTGTCGTTCTTGAATGTTACTGATATTCAAAACACCAGATTTGACGCTATATACAACAAAGTCAAAGATTTCGCCGTAAAAGCATATCGGGACCATGAACAGGAAGTTATCGATTTTTATAATGAGGTTATCGAAAAATACGACCCTGATTTTATGCGCCAAACCGCGTTTTCGGATGATAATGTTATAAGAAATCTTGAAAAAGATATTCTTCTTCGCGTTGTTGATAACAAGTGGATTGATCATCTTCATAATATTGATATGCTTCGCGACAGTATCGGACTTCGTGCTTACGGGCAGAAAGATCCGCTTCTGGAATACAAACGTGAAGCTTATGAAATGTTCAACAAGATGATGTACGAAATTCAGGAAGATACAGTCAGACACCTCTTTAGAACAAAATTCGGCGTTCAGGTAATCGGCGGCCCGACTGAAGAAATGTAATTTTCACCTCTGTAGATGGTAAAAATTCGGATTGAGTGCGTTCACGACACGCGAAAATCTGAATTGCCGGTGAGGGGTTGTTTAATTCACAATAGCTTTTAATATTTTATAAAATTCCGGAATCTTTTCCGGATTTTTATTTAGAATGCAATTAATTTCAGATAAAAGTTCTGCGTTACTTTTGAAGTGCCCGAAATTAAATAATTCCTGCGGCTCAATATCAAGTGCATCAATGATTTTTTCGAGCGTGTCTGCTGAACAAAAATTGTCTCCAGTTTCGATGTAACTTAGGGCATTTTGAGATATGTCAACGAGTTCAGCCAATTTTTCCTGTGACAGACGGCGCTGTTTTCTCAACTCTTTTATTCTAGTCCCTAAGTTACTTTTAATATCCATATAACCTCTTTATAATAAACTCAATTTTTTCTAATAATAATAAATCTATAATTATAAAAACATTGAAAAATATAATTAAATATGATAAAATATAAGTGTTGATGATAAAATTGTTTAAAATTATCAAGGAGGACGAATGAGAAAAACTATTACATTGGCAGAAAATAATACGCAAGGAGGTGTCTCTGCCATTAAATATCAAGACGCGTTTACTATGGCGGAGGTTTTAATTACACTTGGTGTAATTGGAATTATTGCAGCATTGACAATCCCGCAGCTTATTAAAAATTATCAGCATAGAATACTTGAAACAGCATTTAAAAAACAGTATTCAATGTTAACTCAGGTTGTTTCTCAAATGAATAATGACGGACTTTGTATAACATATGACTGTACAACCAACAAACAATTGTATCAAAATCTTAAGCAATATTTTAAAGTAGTAAAATCTTGTGATGATATGGTCGGAATTGAGGTGGAAGAATTTGATAAATTTTGCTTTCCAAAGGCTAAAAAGGATACAAAATATACTAACTATACAAGAACATCTTCTTATTTAAGCACCAATCTGTTTGACGATGGCCAATTTTATACTGCAGATGGAGCTTTATATACAGTAGAAAAGACTGGTAATCCTAAATCATTGATTATAGGAATTGACGTTAATGGAAGAATGAAAGGGCCTAATGCTTTTGGGCATGATCTTTTTGTGTTTCAGATGTTAGAGAAGGGTTCAATTGGTGTGATAGTACCAGTGGGAGCTAATGGTACAAGCTATGAAGAGGAGGATGTTTATTGTTCAAAAACTTCCACTGCTGTTTATAATGGTGCGGGATGCGCAGTCAAAGCTTTGGGTGAAAAAGATTACTTTAAAAATTTGCCTTAACAATTTATGATAAACCGGTTCAGTACTTTTAATTTTTATATGTTTAAGATAAAATATTTCTTATAGATACGAAGTAGAAAAGGAAATATAAATATGCTAAGAACCGGAATTGTGGGACTTCCGAATGTCGGAAAATCAACTTTATTTAATGCTTTAACCAGTGCCAAAAACGCTCAGAGTGCGAACTACCCGTTTTGCACAATAGAACCGAATGTCGGAGTCGTAAATGTTCCGGATGAAAGGTTAGAAGTTTTGCAAAAACTTTGCAAATGCTCAGACATAATCCCGACAGCAATCGAATTTGTTGACATTGCCGGACTGGTGAAGGGCGCAAGCAAAGGCGAAGGTTTGGGAAACCAATTTCTTCACAATATCCGCGAAGTTGATGCGATAATTCAGGTTGTAAGATGTTTTGACGACCCTAACACAATCCATGTTGCCGGAAAGGTTAACCCGCTTGATGATATCGAAGTTATCAATACGGAACTTGCGTTAGCGGATTTGGCGTCTGTCGAAAAACGTCAGGCACGTATCTCAAAACAAGCCAAAAGCGGCGATAAAGATGCGGTTCTTGAAAATTCAGTTTTAACTAAATTAACAGATTTGTTGTCAGAAGGCACATTTATAAATCTGAATGATCATTTTAACGAAGATGAAATTGCGGTTGCTAAACAGCTTAATTTGATGTCTGTTAAGCCTGTAATTTATGCGGCAAATGTTTCCGAGTTTGACTTAAAAGAGGGCAACGCATACACAAAACAGGTTGAAGAATATGCTTCAAAACACAACGCGGAAGTTGTATTGATTTCGGCAAAGATTGAAGAGGAACTGGCTGAACTTGGTGAAGACGAGGCAAAAGAATATCTGGCCGAGTTGGGAATTGAAGACAGCGGAATTAACCGTATGATAAAATCGGTTTACAGATTGCTGAATCTCAGAACATTTATCACAGCGGGAGAAAAGGAAGTTCATGCATGGACAATTCCGGCTGGCGCGAAAGCTCCTCAGGCAGCGGGTGTTATCCATACTGATTTTGAAAAAGGCTTTATCAGAGCAGAAATCACGCCTTACGAAGAATTTGTTGCAAACGGCTCCTATGCAGCCTGCAAAGACAAAGGTGTTACGCGTCTTGAAGGCAAGGATTATGTAGTTCAAGACGGGGATTTGGTGCATTTCAGATTCTCGGTGTAGTTTCTGTTTGGTCGAAGCCTGCACTTGACAAAGTTCGAAAAATCGTAAATAATATTTGTACAGGGAAAAGACCCTAAGAGGTCTCAGTCTCTTAAGGTCTTTCTTAACTCCCTATTTAATGCATTTAAGTGCTAGTATTATCAGTAATATGATTACTAGCGCTTTTTCAGTAATACTGAAAATCATTTTTCATCACCACCTTTCCGCCAATTTCTCTTAACTAGTCCGTGTCGGATGTGGTAAGCAGGAGTTTACCCGTAAATTTAATTCTATGATAATATTTCCGTTTTGTCTAATTGTTAATATCTTAAACCTGTCTTTATTACCTTTGCGGCCGCCTTTTCGGGCAATTGTTATCCACCTTTGTGACGCGTAATATTCTGGTATGGATATTAAAGAAACTTTAAACGGAATAACAGATTTTTATTATACTAACAGAACGAAAAACATTGACTTTCGTATTGAACAGCTTAAAAAACTTAAAGAAGCTATTCTGAAATACGAGCAGGAATTTGCCCGTGCGCTCTATCATGATTTGCATAAAAATCCCGCCGAAGTCTATATGACAGAAACCCGCACGGCAATTAAAGAAATCGATTTTACAATCCGGCATTTGAAAAAATGGGCCCGAACTGAAAAAGTTCCGACGCCTATAGCCTTGAAACCATCAACATCTATGATTATAAAAGAACCCTATGGCGTTGTGCTTATCATTGTGCCGTTCAATTATCCGGTGCAATTAACACTCGTGCCGCTTGCGGGGGCAATTGCCGCCGGAAACTGCGCGGTTGTCAGATATTCTAAAAAAACTCCCGAAACTTCAAAAGTTCTTCACAAAATGATTTCCGAGATTTTCAATCCGAATTATATAAAAAGTTTTTTGCCGGAAGAAATCTCCTCAGAAGAACTTCTAAAAGGTGATTTTGATTACATATTTTTCACAGGAAGTTCTGCTGCCGGCAAAGAAGTTGCAAAAGCCGCTGCCGAAAAGTTGATTCCATATACACTGGAACTCGGCGGAAAAAGTCCTGTTATTGTTGATGTCACCGCTGATTTAGAAACGGCCGCCCGAAGAATCGTATGGGGAAAATTTATGAATGCAGGTCAAACCTGCATTGCTCCGGATTTTTTGATGGCGCATTTCTCAATAAAAGAACAGTTAATTGATGAGATTGTGAAAGCCATAAGAAAATTCTACGGCACAAATGTTCAGGAAAGCCCGGATTTTGGCAGAATTATTGACGAAACTTCATTTCACAGACTCCGCACAATTCTTGAAAAAGAAAATGACAAAATTATCCATGGTGGAAATGTTGATGAATGCGGGCTTTATATTGAACCGACTTTATTGAGAGAAGATTCATTTGACGCTCCTTCTATGCAGGAAGAAATCTTCGGACCGATTCTTCCTATATTTGAGTGGTCTGATATTAACGATGTTTTCGATAAAATTCGAAAAATGCCTAAACCGCTTGCTTTTTATGTTTTTTCAGAAGATAAAGACTTCTCAAAAACAGTAATGAAAAGTTTTGCCTTCGGCGGCGGAGCCGTGAATGACACAATAAACCATACCGCAGGTTTTTTCCTTCCGTTTGGCGGAGTTGGAACTTCAGGTATAGGACATTACCATGGCAAGTATACTTTTGATACTTTTACGCATCTGAAAAGTGTACTTGTTCGAAAAAACAACCCGATAGAAAATGACTTATACCCGCCGTTTGACGACGAAAAAATGAATAAAATCAGGAAATTCTAATCTGCAATAAGAGAAAGTTTTTTTCCTGTCTCGCCGGTTTCACTGCGTCTTCCCTTTTTGTGTTGTCGGGCGTCAATAAAGTACTGTTTGTTATAAATCGCAGCCTTTTTCTTCGGTTTTGAATACAGCGTGAGGGTAGTTCCCGTAATATTCACCGGCTTGTCGTCTATTGTTTTGATGAAAATTTGATTGTTGTATTCTTTGATAATATATTTATCATTTTCATCATCAGCATTATAAAGAATCGTTCCGGGAGTCAAACCTTTTGATATAGTATGCGGGTTGCCGTCTGAACTGTTGTTAACATCAATTCTTTCCAACGTAACTGTTTGCGGATGATATTCGTTGGCAAACCAGTGGTTTACGCCGCTAGTGTTGATTAACGAAATGACAATAGAGTTGTCTGTTCCCTGTCTCAAAATTGCTGAAACATCAATCGGTTTTCCGTTCGCTTTTCCGTGCTGAATGTCAAGAAGGAACGGTGCGCCATCGTTCAGTGCATGAAGTTCCGGTCGGCTGCGCAATGCCATTGCGTCATTCATTTTGTCGTAATGGTCTTTAATATAAGATTTGAAGTTTTTGCTTGCCGGATTAATCCAGTCATTGTGAATATAAGAACGGTTTTGCAGATAAATGTTTTTTGACGCGGATTCGTAACCCGTTGTACCGGTGTCATCACCTGCGTAAAGTGTCGGCATACCCGGAAGTATTGCAAGAACATCCGTCATAGCCTGAAGTTTTTGCAGAGCGGGTGTCAAAACAGTTTTGAGCGTTTCGTTTTTGAGTGTTTCAATTTCGCTCTGTGAAAGTTTCAGGTTATGCTGTGTTTTTGCCTGGTCAAGTACAATGTCTATTGCGATATCTGCAGGTTTTACGCCGAATCCTTCTGCTGAGAAGTTGCGGCCTTTGTAACTTCCGTTTGCAAGTTCGCTTATTGATTTGAATATTGCACCAAAAACTTCTTCATTTAATTTGGCGTTTTTGCTGTGCGGATATTTCGCAGAAATAGTCTTTTTGAAGGCTTCGCTCAATGAATCAGCCATTGCAAGTGCTTTTTCGCTTGATTTGTCAAATTTCTGTGAGCGTAGGAATTCTGCAACTCTGTGGTTGTAAGCCCCGTCGTTTTCGTTCGGGTGTCTTTCAAGTATCGGACCAAGCTGTTTGTCGTTCAGAATCCGGTAGGCTCTTTCTCTGAAATATGTGTTGCCTGTGTCTTCCAAATCCGTATTGAACCACCGCGTATCAAGAATCAATCCATGCAATACGCGTGATTTGTCGTGGTTGCCGATAAAGTTGTAAGATTGCATAATTGCTTCGTAAGATGACGGGCTGAATTCTTTGCGTGTCGCATCAAGCTGGCGCGGAAGAACTCCGAACATTTCTCCTGATTTGTTATTAATTCTGTGGCTGAGAGCCTTGCTGAATCCGTCTGAACCTTCTTTGTCAAACTCGTCAAAATGTTCGCCAAACAAATTAAGTATTGATGAAAAATAGAACGAATAGTTTGCATTTGATGACATATTTGTTTCGCGAAGGAATTTTTTAATCATTTCCGGATACACGCGGTATTTTTTAGAATTTACCCCGCCGCTTTTTTCCCATATCTGGGATTCGTCTGTGAATTCGGCAACAATATACGCGTTTTTGTTCTGGGCATAAACACCTTCGGCAAATTTTTTCCAGAAATGCGTAACTTCCGGCCAAACCATATCAAGAGAATCTTTGCCTTCTTTCAGCGCATTCATATCGCCGATATCTTTTGCCGCGTCAATTCTCCAGTCAAGTCCTGAGTTCAGCCTGTCTGTTATCATTTCTGCAAGTTTGAAACTGTTTTCGTTTGTTCCTTTTATCGTATCAAACAGCGCTCTGATTAAGACTTTTTTGTCATCTGCATTCAGATTTTTTAAGCCGGTTTCGATTTTTTTCAAAACCTGTGCGGCTTCATCTTCCGGACTTGTTGCATTGATTCCGAGAGTTTGAAGATTAATTTGTTTCAATGCGTCATAATCGTATGAAATTTCGCCGGTATTATTTTCAATTCTTACCTGTACTTTTGGGGCAAGTGCTTTTGTTATCGCATATCTTGAAATAGATTCGGACAATTGCGGAAGAATGTATTTGCCAAAAGTCGTTGTGTTGTAGCCTTCGTATAATTTTGAACCCTCAGGAAGCATCTGGTTAAGGTTATCTATGACTTCAGAGGCAAACTCAAATACTGCATCTTTGTAGATTTTGTCCATTTTATTGTATGTTCTTTCGTATTCAGGCATAAGGTGCGGATTGTTCTGAACATACATATCATATCTTGTAAGTCCGAGAGTTTCAGGGCTTGTAGCGCGCTTTGTAAGATACGGGCTTGCTAAAACCGATACAAGGTTGTCGCCGAATTCTATCGAATCAAGCGGCAAATTCATCAAGCCGGCCAGAAGATAATCTTTGTATTCAAAGTTTATCTCAGCCCCTTTAAGTTCATAGTTATCTTCAAGAACGTTTTTGATAATTTCGCTGTTAATTTCCGGTCTTAATTTCTGCGGGAATTTGCCTTCCTTAATATTGTTCAGAATTTTCAGATAAGCTTTGTGCGGGTTTTTGTGGTCAATCCCTTTAAGCTGCTGGGCAACGTACAAAGTTAAAATATCATTTGTTTTGCCTGTCCAATAATTGCCTGAGGTAATTGCATAATCCTGAACTTCATAGTTTTTCTGCTCAAGCTTTTTCATTGCTTCCTGCTGTTTTGCAGGGTCGACTGTAAGCTTGATGCGCTCGGTATCTGTGTTTGAATATATATAGCTTAGTTTTGCAATGTCAGTGTTCGCATCCCATGTGTCAAAGTTGCCTTCTTGTTTTTCTTCAAGAATAAAGTTTTCAAACTTTGTCACAAAGCGTGTGCCCATATAACTGTCAAGTCGAATTGTGTCTTTTAGTTTGCTGACAGTTTCCTTAAGCTGTTTTTTCTCTTCTGCGGAAATTTTTAAACCGTATTCTTTTTCCGCTTTGTTGAAGATTAAATCTGTTTTTTTGTCGAATTTTTCATCAAGTTTTTTGGTCTGAACATCGTAAATCGCATCTGAGAAAATATCCTGAATTTTCTTGTGTTTTGCAGAATCGGCGCTTGCAGGGAAAACTAAATCTATTGCCGAGGCAAAAGTTTTTTCAATATTTTTCGGATTTTTGCTTCTCACTGACGCGTTGTATTCATTTAAGCGTTTGATGTTGTCGTTGTAAGTTTCCGGATTGATTTCAAATGAATACGGAATTATTGTATCATTGTGAGTGTTGATATCAAGCGGATTTTTTGTGTTTAAAACATCATAAGCCTTGATTAAGTTCTGTTTATCGTTTTTGAACTTTTCGCTGACTAATCTGTCGTCGAAAATCTGGATGTATGTCGGTTTTTTAGAATTATATTTCGGGTTTGATTTTATGCTGATTTCGCCGGTGCGTTTATCCTGATTGTACTCATAAGGCGAGTTGACAACTTTATGTTGTATAAATCCGTTGTTTTTGCTGAAAACGCCGAGCGAAAGCGGTCCGTTGCTTAAATCGGCCTTAAACCAGTTGAAATACGGTGATTTTTCACCCCATTTCAGCATGTGCGCAAAGTGTACCCCTTCAAGTCCTTCGTTTACAAACGCGCCGTCAGAGACAAAGTTCAAACCTTTTTTGAACATTTCTCGCTGTAAAGATGCGTAGTTGTTGATGGTTCCCAATGACTGAACCATTTGCATGCAGTTTTTGTTCCAGTATCCATGTGAAGACAAATCGTCGTCTGTAAATATCGGGGTTGAAATGATTCTGGAGTATCCGTCAAATTTGCCGTCGCGAACATCTTTTTCAATACCGGCAAGGTTTCCGCCGATTTTGTTCGAGAAAGTTTTGGTAAATTTGTCAAGGTTTTTGATGGTTTTGTTTTTTACAATATTTCCTTCAGTGTCATAAGTCCACATCGGATTGTAAAAGTCCGGCATGAGAAGTTTCATGGATCCGCCTGTATATGGTTTTGCCCCGTTAGCAGAAACAATATTGTAAATCTCATGAGAGCCGTTTGTTCTTGAATCTATGAAGTCTCCGGCGTCGATTTTATAAGTCGGGGTTGTAGAAGGGTCGTTTCTGTCTGCACCTTTTTTTACAAGGACATAATGGTAGGCAAAATCCTGATCAGTCCTGAGGTTGAATGCTTCTCCAAGATCAATGCGGTTCTTGTCGGGGTTGAGTTTGTAAAATCCGTCGTCACTTGTAAGGCAAGGCTGTCCGCTTATGACAAAATAATTGCCCTGCTTGTCCTGACCGACCGAACAAACTTCCAAATAACAGTCGTACAGATTCGAATCGTACGGATAGTTGAATTCATAAATACGATTTCCCTGATTGTCTTTAACGGGCTTATATCCCTCAAAGCTTACACTGCCTGCTTTATGCTGTTTGTTCCTTAAATCAAAATCGACTTTCACACGCACTCCTTGTTTCTGTGATTATAAATTCCCTGAACTTAATTTTTTGTCAAAAAATGTATCATTATTAAGAAATTTTTACATTTGTTTCTTATTGTTTATTTGTATTTTATAATAAATATTATAATCAAAAAACTGGAGATTGATATGATAATGACTGAAATTAAATGTGATATTAAAGATATTAGCCTTGCAGAACAGGGTAAAAAACAGATAGAATGGGCTTTTAAAGATATGCCTGTTTTAACGGAAATCAAAAAAAGATTTGAAAGAGAACTTCCTTTTAAAGGCCTGAAACTTTCAGCATGCGTGCATGTTACAAAAGAAACAGCGGCTCTTTGCACAGTTATGAAAGCAGGCGGCGCCGATGCAATTCTTGTTGCCTCAAACCCTCTTTCAACGCAGGATGATGTGGCCGCAGCACTTGTAAAATACTGGGAAATTCCTGTGTTTGCAATTGCCGGAGAAAGCGTTGAAACTTACAAATCTCATATTAACGAAGCCTTAAATCACAATCCTGATATCATAATTGATGACGGTTGTGACATTGTGTCGACTATTCATTCTGAAAGACCTGAAATGGCCGCAAAAATAATCGGCTCGACAGAAGAAACCACAACCGGAATTATCAGACTTCAGGCTCTTGAAAATCAGGGTCAGTTGAAGTTTCCGGCAGTCGGCGTAAACACAAGCCTTACAAAACATCTTTATGATAACAGATACGGCACGGGCCAGAGTTCGTTAGACGGAATTTTGCGCGGCGCAAATATTCTTATTGCCGGAAAAACAGTTGTAATCTCCGGTTACGGCTGGTGCGGCCGCGGATGTGCTTTGAGAGCAAAAGCAATGGGCGCAAATGTAATTGTTTGTGAAGTTGACGCGCTGAAAGCTCTTGAAGCTGCTATGGAAGGATACCGCGTAATGCCGATTGCGGATGCCGCAAAAGAAGGGGATATTTTCCTCACAATCACGGGTGATAAACATGTTGTTGATGTTGAACATATTTTGTCAATGAAAGATGGTGCATTCCTTGCAAATGCCGGGCATTTTGACTGGGAAATCAATGTGGGCGACTTGAAGGCTCATGCTGTAGAAATAAACGAAATCCGTCCGAATTTGGAAGAATATAAACTCAAAAACGGCAAATCTGTTTACGTTTTTGCGCAAGGCAGACTTGTAAATCTTGTCTGCGCAGAAGGCCATCCGGCAAGCGTAATGGATATGAGTTTTGCAAATCAGGCTTTGGGAATTGAATTCCTTGTGAAAAATAAAGGTAAATTAGAAAATAAACTTTACACACTTCCGCATGAAGTTGATGTGAAAATCGCCGAACTTAAACTCAAATCAATGGGAATTAAAATCGACACATTAACAGAAGAGCAGGAAAAATATCTGAACAGCTGGAAGATTGATTAATTTTAAAACGAAAGGCGCGCCGTTTACGGCGCGCCTTTCGTTTTGTAAATAAGTAATTAAGTGAATAAGTGCTTATCGAATTGGATTTTGATAAAATTCCGAGATTACCAAAACGTATTGAACTTATTTACGGATTTACTTCTTCACTGTCTTCTGCAATACATCTTTCAAGCTTTTTGTTGTGCAAGATAGATGATACAAGCGCTGAAACAATGAATAGCAATCCGATTAAACCGGTCAATACTTCCGGAACTTCTCTTACAGCAGATACAAGCATCAATATAGATAATGCCCCGATAGCCCAGTGTGCGCCGGCTTCCAGATAAATAAACTGCGCAAGTGTTTTCTTTTCCACAAGCATAATTGTCAAAGACCTTACAAACATCGCGCCAATCGCAAGCCCGATTGAAATAATAATAATGTCTTTGCTCAGCGCAAACGCACCCAAAACCCCGTCAAGCGAGAATGACGCGTCTATAAGTTCAAGATAGATAAAACTGATTAATCCTGCGCACTTTAAGTTTTCGCCGCACTGTGCAAGCCGCATTTGCTCATGTCTTTCCAGATAATGCGTAATCCCGTCTATCATAAGATATACAATTACGCCGCCAAGCCCCGCCAAAAGCGAATAATGATTCTGCGAGCCATGAATAAAATGCTGTGTAATCATCAGCGCAATCAATGTTATAACAACTTCAATACCCTTGAAATGGTCAAGGTGTGCTAAAGTTGATTCGATTTTTCTAATCCAGTGAACCTCTTTTTCATGGTTGAAAAAGTAATTCAAAAATAACATCATCAGGAAAGTTCCGCCAAAAGTAACAATCGGCGCATGCGTTTCATGAAGATAATGCGCGTATTTGTCAGCGTCTGTGAACGCAATTTTTGCAACTTCATACATCCCGAGTTTTGCAAAAACGGAAACCACAAGAATCGGGAACAAAAACCTCATCCCGAAAACCGCAATCGCAATACCCCATGTTAAGAATCTGTGACGCCAAATGTCAGACATCTTTTCTAATTTCATTGCATTAACTACCGCGTTGTCAAATGAAAGGCTGACTTCCAACACCCCCAGAACAAGTGCGATAAACACGCAAGCCCATCCGCTTCCGGGCAAAACATGGTTTCCCCAGAAATACGCCGCCAAAAGCCCGATTGTTGTCACAAAATACGAGCCTAAAAAATATTTAGTCATATTTTTCTCCTATAATTAAACTGCAATAATTTTATTTGAAATTCCGCTAACCGTCAAACGCCTGCGCAATATTTCATACGAATAAATGAGACCGGCAAATTAATTATAAAATCTATTGTAAAACAGTTCAAAATATGATATAATTTAAATGAAAATATTAATTATTAAATTGGAATCATAGGAGCTAAATGTATGAAAAACTGTGCTATTGTTGAATTTGCGGGGGGGGGGGGCACCCGAAAATAACGCTCCTGTTGGGTTTGAGTTTGTAAAACCCTTTGATTGTATAGTTGGGAAATTTAGATTTCTGTGGGATTATTTTGAGCGTAATGGAAGAAATAATCTTCG
>CATLFB010000016.1 GCA_949927415.1 uncultured Candidatus Melainabacteria bacterium | reverse complement strand
GGTCAGCGTGTTTCTCTTTCTTTGGTTCGTTTCTTTCTCTTTTCTTCGCAAAAAAGAGAAAGAAATGAACATATAAAAATATAACAAATATAAACCACATAAAAAAACAACCAAACAACCAATGTCAGTTGCGAACTTTGATTCGTTTGCAAAAAGAGAAGATATTAATAAATATATAACCAACTTGACAACAAAAAGAAACACCCTAAATTTATCATGCAAAATCAATGTTAACAAATTGTATTTTGCAAAAAATCTAATTATAATATGATTATGCAAAATCTAGACGACTCAAAACTTGTTGATTTAAAACAACGCGTCAAAGCAAAACTCGACGAAACAACTCTCTTTAAGTTCAAAGGAACGGTTTCCAAACTTTTAGGCTTGACCGTTGAAGTTAAACTTCCCGGACTTAAAATCGGTGACTTATGCTTTATCGAAACCGAATCCGGAGAAAAAAAACCTGCAGAAGTCGTCGCATTCAAAGGCGAAGTCGCTCAACTCCTCCTGCTTCTTGACGGAAACGGCATCGGCCAGGGAAGTCTCGTTACTTCTATGGGAAAACCTATTATTATTCCGGTTGGAGATTTTCTCCTCGGACGCCTCATCAACCCCATGGGAGAACCCATTGACGGCAAGCCGCTCGACACAACCGGCGCAACTTGGCGCCCGATTGAAGGACCGCCTCCCGGGCCTTTTGAACGACCGATTATTACCGAAATGTTTTCAACTGGCGTTCGCGCAATTGACAGCTGCATGACAATGGGCTGCGGCCAGCGCCTGGGGCTTTTTGCAGGTTCCGGCGTCGGTAAAAGTACGCTTCTTGGTATGATTGCACGAAATTCTGACGCCGACGTTAACGTTGTTGCGCTAATCGGCGAACGCGGAAGAGAAGTTAAAGAGTTTGTCGAAGATGCGCTTGGCGAACAGGGTATGGCAAAATCTGTTCTTGTTTGTTCGACTGGAGATCAGCCGCCATTGATTCGTCAAAAAGCATTGCAGGCCGCAACTGCGGTGTGCGAATATTTCAGAGATCAGGGCAAAAAAGTTTTCCTTATGACTGATACCGTGACCCGATGCGCGATGGCGGGTCGTGAAGTCGGGCTTTCTATCGGTGAGCCGCCGACTATGAAAGGTTATCCGCCTTCTATTTTCTCATGGCTTCAAAAAGTTCTTGAGCGCGCCGGCAACAGCCCGAAAGGTTCGATTACCGCGCTTTACACGGTATTGATGGAAGGCGACGATATTTCCGACCCTATTGTTGATATTGTCAGAGGGATTGTTGACGGGCATATTTTCTTGTCAAGAAAGGTTGCTGAGATGAATCATTATCCTGCAATTGATGTTCTGGGAAGTATTTCAAGGCTTATGTCCGCAATTGCAACTCCAGAACACAAGGCCGCGGCAGGCAAAATGCGCACCATAATGTCGCTTTATCGAGAAAACAAGGATTTGATTGATGTCGGAATGTATCAGCCGGGGTCTAATCCGCGGCTTGATGTGGCAATCGAGATGATGCCGAAGATTAATGCATTTTTACAGCAAAGAACCTCAGACATCGTGAGTATGGATACCACGGTCAACACGCTTGTTGAAATGATGCAGGGCGTGGAGATTTAAGTTTTTTGAAATACGTTTTTATTTAAGTTTAATGTCTTTCAATTATAGTTTTGTAAAATTCAAAACTTGAAAACCATAATTAGAACTTCTAAATCACACTTTTCTTTCCTTTGTGGTAAAATATTCGCGAAAGGAAATTGGATTATGAATTTACCGCAAAACTTTATTCCCGCAATGGTTATGACTTTATTTGCAGGACTTACCACAGCTATCGGAGGCGCTATTGCTTTTATGGTTAAAAAAGATAACCTTAAAGCTTTGTCTGTCGGGCTAGGATTTTCTGCGGGCGTTATGATTTTCCTTTCGTTCACCGATATTTTGCCGGAAGCTGGGGAAATGCTTTCCGTAAACTATCCAAACGCTTACAAATGGATGGTTTTTTCAGGGTTTATTGCCGGAATTGTTATAGCGATTTTGATTGACTATTTTCTGCCCGATCACGTTGATCCGGATGAACTCGCGGATCCTGAGGCACCTTGCAATCACCACCACAAAATTAAGCGTGCAGGACTTTTAACGGCTATTGCGATTTGCGTTCACAACTTTCCGGAAGGAATGGCAACATTTTTGACAACAACCCAGAACCTTACACTCGGAATTTCTGTCGGGCTTGCGATTGCAATTCACAATATTCCGGAAGGGATTGCGGTTGCTCTGCCGATTTATCATGTCACGGGAAAGAAACGTTATGCGATGCTTTATGCGGCACTCTCAGGAATCACAGAACCCATCGGTGCTTTAATCGGAATGGTTTTGTTTTCGCTTTTCCTTCCTCAGGTGCTTGTTGGAATTCTTCTGGCAGCTGTTGCAGGAATTATGATTTATCTGTCGTTTGATACTCTGCTTCCGCTTTCACGTGAATACGGAAACTGGCACCTTTCTATGATTGGGATTGTGACAGGAATTCTTTTTATCTGGTCAGGTTTGATTTTGCTCGGAAGTATGTAAGTTTAAATATTGAGCGTATTGAATTCCGTCAAAAATGGAAAATTTCTACATAAAATTTTCAAAAATTATTTTGAAAATTAATAAATTTGCATGTTTTTTGCTATTTTAATTACACTCTGAATCCGGTATTTTGAGCGGGTTTTGCAGTTTGCTTGTACGTAATTTTACGGACGTATTTTCCTGTAAGTAAAACTGCGGACTTTTATTATTTTGGGAATAGTTTATACTCATATATGTAAACACGGTTGAAATCGGATTTTGCGTAGAGTGAAGCGAAGCCGGAGTGCGATTAGCACGGAGGCGAAGCGGAACTCGAAAGAGCGCCGAAAAAGTGAACGACCATTTTGCGAACAGCAAAATATAGTGAACGACTTGAAGGCGTGAAGCAATAATCCGAAAAGGATTTTCGGCAGGGTGAAAGGAGCGAAAGCGTCTGAAACCCGAAACATCCAAAGCACCGTAGTGAGCGGCAAAATTCCGTGAGGAATTTGAAACGAACGCAAGGTGCGGGAAGGCCGAATAAACGAATACTCGAAGGGAAGCAGCTTTCAACCGCAAATGGAGAAATAATGGGATATACTTATCGCCGTTGGGCGCTGTTTGTTATGCAGTGTCAAAAATACGGCTCAGTTCTCTGTACATTGAAAACCGGATTTTATGAAAATAAAACTCTCATAACCCTAAATACAATCCACCTCAGCCGATAATCTCTCATATCGGAATTATTCTTAAATTATCTTACTCTTTCGGGAGGAGTCGTTTCCTCCCGGTTTCTTTAGCCGGAGATATTCTTAAACTGGGAAAGTTTGTGTAAGTTAAGATTGTGTTATACCTGAAACAATTAAGGAATTAAGTGAATGAGGTTATCACCAAAGGAAGTGAAAGTTTTGACTTTGGTTGCGAAAGGAAAGACCGACAAAGAAGTCGGTGTAATTTTGGAACTTTCAGAGCGCACTGTGCAAACATATATGACCAGAATTTTGCAGAAACTCGGTGCCGTAAACAGAGTCAATGCAGCAGTTTTATTTTTCGTAGAACATCCGGAGTTATTCAAAAAGAAAAAACAAAAGTAGGAAAGACTATGAAAAAAATTATACTTCATTGGACTGCAGGCGGGTACTACCCAAATGCATGTGAAAAAGAATGTTATCATTTTCTTGTTGATAAGGACGGAAAAATTCATAAGGGCAAATTTGCACCTGAAAACAATTTGAAATGCACAAAAGGTTGCTATGCAGCACACACGGGCGGAGGAAACACAGGCGCAATAGGCGTTGCGGTATGCGCAATGGCAGGATTCAAAAACAAACAAAACGGCGGAATTTATCCGATTAAGCCCGCTCAATTTGAAGCTTTTGTAAAGCTTTGCGCTGATTTAGCAATAAAATACAATATCCCGGTAAATTCATCGACGGTTATGACGCATTATGAATTCGGAATGAAAAACCCGAACACTTCAAGCGCGGGAAAGATTGATATTACATATATTCCGCCGTATCCCTGGGTCGACAAAAATGATGCGGGAAGTTTTATACGCTCAAAAATCAAGTGGTATATATCAAAAGCGAAAGAGGTTTAAAAAATGGAAACGGCTTATTACAATTTAGCAGGCGGCATTAATCAGGCGCTCACAAAAACAGAACTCGGCTTGGATACAAAGAAAATGTACTGGGCTGACAGTGAAAACATTCAAATCTACAAAAACAGAGGTTTTGAAAAACAGGCCGGAAACACTATTCTTTGCACGGTTCCGAACAATGATGCAATTACCGGACTGCATGAAATGGTGCAGAAAGATGAATCAAAACTTGTGATAACAACAATTTCCGGAAAAATTTATATATATAAACCGCAGAATAATGAACTTGTTGAACTTGATAAAACACTTTCAGGCAAAAAACCTAAATTTGCGTCTTTTTTAAACGGTGTTTTATGCATATCAGAAGACGACGGATTATTCTACATTAAAAACAATGCAAATTTTGATATTGTTGAGTGCAATTTAAAAAATTCATCAGACGAACTTGTAAAGGGTGAAGTTCTGAATGTATACAGAAGCAGAGTTTGGGTAGCAAGCAAATCAACAATTTATTATTCTGCACTTGGCTCTTACACTGATTTTACAAGCCCGAATGACGCAGGTTATATAAACGATTTTCATACTGATACATCTGAAATAACAGCACTGAAAGCGTACAAAGATTACCTTGCAATTTATAAAAGAGACATGGTATATCTTCTGACCGGAACAAATCCGCAAGATTTTGCAATCGTGCCATTTGCCGACCGCGGAACCTCAGCCCCCGGATGCGTTGTAAACGTTGATAACAGACAATACTTTCTCACATCCGGAATCTTCGCACTTGAACAGGTCGGTGAATTAAATCAAATTCAGCTTGGCACTGAAATCTCCCACAACATCAGAGCTGAATTTATCAAATTCAACAAAAAAGCAATTTCGCAAGCTATAAGCGTACATTATGCAAATAAAAACCAAATCTGGTTTTTTATCCCCTATATTTCGGATGAATATTACCACACAATCTGGATAAACGACTACGTGAACAAGGCGTGGTACAAACGCGTGGTACCCCAAGATTTAACAACAGCATGCATATTTGATGATTATGTAGTAACCGGAGATTCTTCGGGCAATATTTACCGCGAAGATTACGGAAACACCTTTGCCGGAACGCCTATAAAATTTATGTGGAAATCACCGTTTCTTGCAATAGGAACCCCGCATCACAGAAAAATTATTGATGAATTCTATTTTGTACTGGATGACGCCAGCAGCAACAAATTCCAATTCAGCGTATATAAAGACTATGACAGTCAGTACGCCGATGATAAGGAATTAATTTATTCAACATATTTTGAACATTTTATCTGGTCAGGCAATTGCGAGAACGACAATCCTTCATGCAATTGGGCAACAGACGATTCTGAAATGCCTATTTGGCCCGTGAACAAAGACGTTCTTGAAAAAGCCGAAATTTCCGAAGCCAACTACGCAATTCAATTATGCGTTGAAGGTTCCGAGGCCGATGAAAACGCAAATATCATCGGACTTCAATTCAGAGAGATTTACAACGACGACTAGCACCACTCATTCTTATAAGTATTTACACAAAACAAGCACGAAAGGAAATTGAAAATGACTGAAACAGCAAACTCTTACTCCGCATTTATCCCTGAAATCTGGAGCGCAAAACTCAACAACATGCTCGAAAAAGACTGCGTAATGCTCCAATGCGTTAACAGAAACTACGAAGGCGAAATTAAAAATCAGGGCGACAAGGTAAAAATTATTACACCGGCTCCTGTAACAATCTCAACTTTGGGAACAAATTCAATCACATACAGCGAATTAACTCCGACTTCAACTGATTTGGTTATTGACCAGAAAAAATTCTTTGCATTCAAAATCAATGATGTTGCACAGGTTCAATCAAACTCAGACATCATGGAAGCACACCTTACAAATGCCAAAAACGCTATTGAAGAAGTGCAGGACGCTTATTTGCTTTCAATGCATGCAAATGTTGATGAAAACAACATTGTAGGTTCTGACGCAGCTCCTGTTGCTTTAAGCAAATCAACAATTTACGAACAGTTCGTAAAACTTGCAATGAAGTTAAAAGATTCAAATGCCGTAAAAGCCGGCAAACGCCCGTGGGTTGTAATTAACCCGCTTGTTGAATCATATCTTCTTCAAAGCACCGAATTCATCGGCGCAAACAATGTTGCTGATGAAACCTTAAGAGAAGGCGCAATCGGAAGAATTGCGGGCATGGATGTTTTGGTAAGTACAAACTTAACAGCAGTTTCAAATAAATATTATATCCTTGCCGGAACTAACGACGCAATTACATTTGCGTCTCAACTTGCAAAAATTGAAAGCTTAAGAGATAAAGACAGCTTCTCTGATTTAGTCAGAGGCCTTTATCTGTATGGTGCGAAAACAGTTCAGCCGAAGGCTCTTGCGAAAATGGTTGTAACAGTTTCAACAACACCTGCAACTTAAGCATAATAAAAAGTACCCTTAAATCTGTTTATATTTAAGGGTGCTTTACCCCAAAACAAGGAGAGAAAAATGAACCAAAACGATATATTAAACCAGATTTCATCTGCTGCCGTACCTCAACAACAGGGCGAACTCGCAAATACATCAGGGCTTCCGGCAGGAATAACGCCTCCGGAATCTACCACTTACGCACCAATGTCCGGAAATACGGATATCGCTGATACTGTCAGAAAGACTGCTATGAGAGATTTAACAATCATAGACAACTTTATGAAATCAGGAATCATCAATCCGGTACAAGGACAACATTTGATGAACTACATTTTAAATAAGGCGCAAGAAACGATAGTACAACAAACCCGGGCAGGTGCAATGCCGCAAAATCAATTCGGCATAACTTCCGGCATCGACGAATTCACTAACGAAAACCCTGACTTTTTCAAACAAAACGGACGCAATCAGGTATTAGATTACCTGAAAAATTCCAACACAGTTGTTGATAAAGATGAAATTTTGCGGATATCTCAGATGATAGAAGCGCTTGAACAAGGTGCCGTAAACGGATATTTGCAAAAACAGGCTCACGAAAAATCGCTAAATGACGAAAACGAAGCAGCTAAGCAGAGATTAAGAGCAAACGCTCAAAATCAAAATGCGGCTGAAAACAATTCAAGGATTTTCACCCGTGAGCAAATCGGCAAAATGAGCGGTGCTGAATTTGCCAAAAATGAACGAGCGATAATGGAACAGCTGCGCAAAGGATTAATCCGTTAATCCGGGCAAATTAGATAAATCTCCGGGCGGCGGAATCCCTCTTCCGTCCGGCGGATTTATAAAAACCAAGGAGAAACTATGAATTATTTTGAATTAGTTAATAAATGTCTTGTAGAACTCAATTACAAACAGGTTAACGCGTTCTCGGAACTCACAAAAAACGACCACAAAAAAATCAAAAACATCTTAAACGTCATTAATACTGAAGTTTGCAACTCTGAAAACTGGAATTTCAGATTACGAAAAAAAGAAATCACACTCAGCGCAAACACAACAGAAATCGAAAACCCGATTGACGGAAGAATAGCATCACTTGTAATTGACGGGCATGTGTACAAATATTTTGACAAGCCCGAACTTTACATAATGGAAAAAGCGCCGGCAAATACATACAGCCGCTTTAATGACAAACTGCTTGTTCCTGAATTCGACAAAGACAAACAACTAAATATTATTTACTACACGGCAAATACCTGCACCAATTCAGAAGGAGAAGAACAAAAAAATCTCAAAAATGAATCCGACAAATCATTTATTCCGGATGCATTTGCAGAACCGATTCTTGTGTACGGAACCTGCATGCGCTTAAAATCCAATCCACAGCATGTCAAATTCTCTTACTGGTTAAGCATGTACAACAATGCACTATCAAACATGCGCTCAAGAATTTCGATAGACGCAAACTATGCACCGGCAGTAAAAATGCACCGCTGCTAGGATTTAAGTAAATCCGCATAAAAAAAACAGGAAGTTTTCATTCCCCCCTGTTAAGATTTACACTAGCCGAAATATAAATAGCAATATTATTATACAATTTTTTTCAAAAAAATACAAACTTTACTAAGAAATGTAAACCTATGAAAGAATTAACACACCAGCAAAAACGGTTTGTCGCCGAATATATAAACACGCTTGACGGCGAGGTTTCAGCCCAAAAAGCGGGGTACAAATCAAAGGATTTAAAGACTGTTTCAAACAACCTTTTATCTAACAAATTCGTAATAAAAGAAATAAAAGAACAGCTTCAAAACCAGATTTCATCCCTGCGCGTTCACAAGGGATATGTAATCCAGAAACTTCTGCAGATTGCTGAATTCTCACTTGAGGAAGAAGAAATCACGGACAAAGAAGGAAATTACACCGGAAAGAAAAAACTTCGAGACACATCAGCAGGTCTGAAAGCGCTTGAAAGCTTATGCAAATATCTCGGCTTCAATTCCGATAACAAGGAAGAAGAATACAAACAAGCCAGAATAATTACAATTTCAAATTTAGATGATGAAAAAATCTAACAAAATTCAAACACCCCAAGGGATAAAGGAGATATTATGACCCAAAAAGACGAAAACATTGAAGAAATGCTTTTAAGCAGCGCCTCTCTGGATGATTTAATCCGCATGAAAATAGAGGCTGAATTCAACGATGAAATGAAAAAGGCAAAAGAACAGAAAGCAAAAAAAGAAAAACGGACTTACACAAAAATCTCAGAAGTTCCGAAAGACTACATTTTTTCTAAAGACGCCGTCTACAAATATTACAACCGCGACACAAAACTTGAAACCTACATAAACGGAATTCAGGCAGATGCCCTTTTAGGCCTTCAGCACAATATCAGAAACAAAATTCTGAACGGCGAAATGAGCACTTTCTCAACAGATAATGCGTATGTGAAATTTGAAGAAGTATGTGTAAATTTATAAATCTTAAAATCAACAGAAACAATCCCCTGACTTTAAACGCCCCCTATTTGACGAATGTGATTTTCCTTTATGCAAGATATGCAAAATTCTTAAACGACGATTACGCGCCGCAGGTAAATTATCAAAATATTTTGGAGTTAATCGAAAAATGCGGAAATTTATTTTTTGTAATTTTAAACGATGAAACCGACGACTTTGCGGGATTTGTATATCTGGACAATTTAACGGGAAACAGCAAAAGCATACATGGTGCGGAAATCACAGTATGCTTTGAGAAAAAATACTGGGGAAACTTCACCAAAAAAGCAGCTGAAGAATTTTTTGACTACTGCTTCAACACCCTCGGGCTTATAAAAATCAGGGCACAAATATATCCGTTTAATTCAAGAGTCATCTCCCTTTTAAAACATGTCGGCTTCAAAAAAGACGGAATTCTACGGGGAGAAACTTTGAAAAAAGGCAAACTGACGGATGTGGAAGTTTATTCGCTTTTGCACACCGACATTTTGCCGGAACTTGACGAAAGGTAAAAAAATGAAAATAGAAACAGAAGACTTAACAAAAAAAATAAACCCTGCAGAGGAAAGTTCTCTTGTCAGGGAGATTACGGAAAAATACGACAAATACAACGACATGCGGATTTCCCAGCTTGATGATGCAAGAATCATGCGCAACACGATTTATAACACCGACATCCCGAAACTCAACGGCTGGGACAACAAAATCGCGCTTCCTGACATTTATGAACTTGCTCAGACTCTAAAATCGCACATCAGCGAAAACTTATACTCACATCCCGAAGCAATGTTTGATGTTTCAGGCGCAACTCCTGAAAGCCAAGATTTTGCAAACAAACAAAAATCCATGCTTGTAAACACCTTCGAACAAATGAAACTTGAAGATGAAATCGAAAAAATCATCGACAGTATTGTCGAAACCGGCGAATGCACGCTTTTTGTCGGCTGGGAGACCAAAATCAAACACCGGCGCCGCGCGCTGACCCTGGAAGAACAGCTTCAAAACTCATCCGGCAAAACTTTTGCCGTAGAAGAAAAACTCGTTTACGACAACGCAAAAATCAAACACATCAAGTGCGAAGACTTTGTCTTTGACAAATACGACAAAGACAATTGGGACAGATGCGCGAAAATCTACAGAACCTATTCTACAATTGATGAATTGCGTTCTGACAAATCAAACAATCTTTTAACAGACGAAAAATTAGAAACACTGAAAGGAGTGGTGGCAGGCAAAAAGAACAGAACGCCGGAAAAAGGCGCAGAAGAGAACAAAGTTGAAATTCTGGAATTTTGGGGCGATATCGAACTTGAAGACGGAACTTTATTAAAAAACTGGCTGGCAGTAGTAGCCGCCCGCCGCGAAATCATCAGATTTGAGGCAAACCCGTTTGTAATCAACCCGTTCATACATGCAAACATTATAGAATCTCCCGCAACCGGAAGAGGAATATCGCCATTAAGAGTTGCGTTGATACTGAACAATATTTCATCCACAATCCTGAACAAACAAATTGATGCGCTCGCACTTATGATGAATCCGCCGTATCTGGCGCCGAAAGGATGTTTTACAGGAACTCAGGATGTAAGCCCCGGAAAAATCATTGAATACGATTCAGCCCTGATGCCGAATCAGCCGATTCCGCTGAGTTTCGACAAAGCCATGGTCGGATGGGATTTTTTAAACTACTTCAAATCCACAATCGAAAGCGCAACAGGAATTTTCAAAAACATGACCGGAAACGTTCAAGCTTACGCCAGAACCGCAACCGAACTGAATTACTCCGCAAACGGTCAGGAAGCACGTTTGAATATGCTTCTTGATGCGATAAACCGCAAAGTAATAGTTCCTATGGTAGAAAAAACCGCTGACATAATCGCAAACTTCAAGCTTGGAACAGAAGTTATCGGAATTCAGGATAAAGGCCAAATTTCGTTCTTAAAAATTGATGACAAAATCAGAAACGGAAACTACATCTACCGCTACGGTGACAGAAAGGCAACTTTTGAGCGCAAACTCCGCTTGAAAGAACTGTTTGACGTTGTCCGCTCGTTTGCGGAAGTTCCGGAGATTTCGGAAAGAATCGAATGGCTGGAATGCTTTAAATTCGCGCTGGAGCAATACGGGATAGAGAATTCGGAAAATTTCCTGAAATGCGAACAGACTCAATCTTTCGGGAATTTCTTACCCTAAACAATTTACATACCCCGCTTTGTTGCAAGAATCTTTCTTCAGATGCCGTCCATAAATTCTTACCTATGGCTCCTCATTACCCCGGCGGCATCTTTTTTTTAACATTTCCCACACAGAAGAGATAAAGGGACAAAAAATGAAATACAAATTATTAAAAGCACAGCGTGAATTTCTGGAGATTCCTCACCGCTACATGCTGGATGTTGCGGTTTATCAGGGCGGATACGGCTCCGGAAAAACTTTTGCAGGCTCGCTTCTGGGGATTCTTTTATGCTTAAAATTTCCCGGAATCAGAGGACTTGTCGGCGCACAGACCTATACGCTTGTGAGAGACACAACGCTTCAAACTTATTTTGAACATTTTGAACACATGAATTTTAGAGAAGGCGTTGATTTTGAATGGTCTTCATCGTTGCAGAAACTCACATTCCACAACGGAAGTGAAATCCTGTTCCGGCATTTTGATGAACCGAACAAACTAAAATCACTCAACCTCGGATTTGTCGAAATAGAAGAGATGTCAGACATTCCATACGACACATTCAAAATGCTGATAAGCAGAATGCGCCAGACGCCACGAAAGAAATGGAAAAACTTCACCTACCGCATCTTCGGGCATACAAATCCTGAAATGCAGCGCGGATGGGTTTATAAAACATTCGTGGAGAATCCTTCGCCAAATTACAGACTGATTACAGCACCCACAACGCAGAACATTTATCTTCCTGACGGATTTTGCGAAGAGTTGAGAAAACTTTACGACGAACAGTATTACAAAATATTCGTTCTTGCCCAGAACGGCGAATATAACAACGGACTTGTCGTAAAAGATTTCACAAAAGACAATATCCGCGAAATCCAATATTGTCCAGAAATGGATTTGCATATTTCCTGCGACTTTAACGTTGATCCGATGGCATGGGTTCTGGCGCACAAGACAGAGGAAAAAGTTTTTTATTTTGACGAAATAGTCATGGAAAACACAACAACAGCCCATGCATGCGACGAATTCCACAAGCGTTATCCGAATCACAAGGGACGCATCATCGTAAACGGCGACGCCTCAGGTGACAACCGCTCCTGCACAAGCGAATACACCAATTACGTTATCATCAAAAAAAGGCTTATGCGCTACGGCTACGACGTAGAAATCAAGATAAAAGCATTCAACCCGCCAATCAAAAACCGTATTGCAGCCTTCAATGCTAAAGTTCGCTCGGCAGACGGAGATATCTGCCTTTATGTTGACAAAAAATGCGAAAAACTTCTCTACAACATTTACAACCTTAGATACCGCGAAGGCACATCAAAAATTGACGTGCCGACATACCATCAAATTAAACAATCTAAAGAACTTAAATTTCTCTCCCACCCGATGGATGCGGCCTCTTATCTTGTTGACTATTACTGGCCGATTAGGCTGTAAATATGAAGTTTGAAGAGAAATTTACCTCTGAGACAATAACGAAAGGAATTAAAATGACAACAATAACAAAAACTCATAAGAAAGCGGAAAACTACAAAAACCTCTGCATATTTGCCTACGACGCGCTTAAATTTGAGAATGGCGCGAAGATTTTCGGAAAATGGAAAAAGCTTGAAAGTTTTCATGAAACAAAAACAAATTTCAAAGGAATCCTCTACACAAACGGTTCGGAATATGTAATATGCTATCTTGGAACGGACCGCAAAAGTTTGAAAGATCACATCGGGAATTTAGTTATGGGAATTTTCGGGAAAAATCTTCAAATGCGTATCGCAAACTATTTTTACAAAAAATGCAAAGAAAAATTTGATTTTTACAACGAAAACCTTACCCTCATCGGCCACAGCGAAGGCGCGACTGAAGCAACGTTTACCGGAATTAAAAACAACTTGAAAGTCGTGACATTCAACGCATTTGGCATAAATCCGAAGCTTTACGATCCCAAAAAAGACTACTCAAATCTGATAACAAATTACCGCGACGAATCCGATTTGGTTTCAAAACTTCGCGAAAATCCCGGCAAAACCTACATTGTGCCCTCAATCGTCAGTCAAAACATTTTGAAAAAACATTTCGGCTCAATAAAATCACACAAAATTGCGAATCTCGGGAATTGCGAAAGTGCAATTCCGCTTGAAGAATATATTACAAACCATCCGTTATTTATAAATTACTACGGATTTTTTACGAAGTGAAGGGAGAAGGGTGAAATTTTTTCACTTTACACAACCCTCTTCACTAAAAAAAGGAGAAAACATGGAAAGCTTATTACACTATTCCCCGATTCTGGTTGCGGTGATGATTTTTCTGATACAGCAGAGGATCATTGTAACGCCGGAACAGCTTGAAAAGAAACACCGTGAAATAATTGAAGATATTGAAGAAAAATTTGTCTCAATCCACAGTTTTAATGACCTTAAGGCGCATTTCGGGGAGATGAAAGAAAAAATTGACAAAATTTACGACTTTATAATTACGGTAAAATAACACCTGTCGCTTTGACACATTATTTAATCTTTTTTAACCAAACCCTTGATTATACAAAAGTTTTGTGGTTATAATTAAATCGGAACGGGCAATTCCTCTTAGCCTTGTTCAAGAGTTTGCCAGACAAAGCGGCGGCTGCGTTGTTTACGAACTCGACCAAGTTGTCATTGCGAGCCGAAGGCGAAGCAATCCAGCTTATGTAAAAATTTAAAATTAAGAAGGAAACAAACAAAAATGTTAAAAATCAGATTAAAAAGAATGGGCGCTAAGAAAAACCCGTCATACAGAATTATCGTAATCAACTCAACAACAAAACGCGAAGGCAGACCGGTTGAAGAACTCGGTTACTACAATCCGAAAACTAAAGAAATGAAATTGAAAAAAACTTCAGCACTTGACTGGGTTAAAAAAGGTGCTCAACCGACCGAAACTGTTGCTTACTTAATCAAAAACTGCAACGAAGACGGCACTTTGAACTATGTTAAAAAAGAAACAGTAAAACTTTCTAAAAAAGCACAGGCTAAAGCCGAAGCAGAAGCTAAGGCAAAGGCTGAAGCTGAAGCGGCTGCTGCAGAAGCTCCCGTTGAAGCATAAGAAAATACAAAAATATTGCAAAAAACCACTCTTGAATGAGTGGTTTTTTGTTTTTAACCTCAGCTATCTAATCCGTGAAAAATGATTTATTTCTTTACATATTAAAAAATAACAATTTGCTGCTCAAAAAACTCTCCAAGCCGCAAAAATACAGCAATATTTGCTATATTCATGAGAATAAAGCCTTTGCCGATACATTACAATAATTTGCTCTTAGCCTTCTTTGTACTTGCTTATTTCTTCGAAATAGTGCTCAAGCGCTACATAACCCTTATAAATTTCGTTTGAAATATTAGCATAACGGTTAGCGTCGATGAATTTTAACTCTTTTGCGCGGATTTCAAGAATCTGATCTGCGTCGCTTTTCATTTTCAAATCCTGAGAAGACGACCATTTCTGCAACAGAGCCAACTCTTCATACATTTGTTTTACGGTTGTATATTCAAGAACATTAAAATCGTATTTTGCCAGAATCGCACGTTCAGTGTTTGATATGCGGCTCATAACGGCTTGGAATTTAAAAATACGTTTGATAATTGTGTAGTTATCAGCAATTTTTCTGTGCGAATACGGAATAGTGTTTTTAGCAAGAAGTGCCGCGTATGAACGAGAGGTAAAAGAATCATCGGCTTTTGAAAAAGCACTTTTCGAAGTCAAATCGAAATTGGATTTTTTATCTAAAATTTCTTCAATCATCACTACTCCCAATATTTGCTAAATACTTTTGAAACAATCATACTCCAAAACGGTGCAAAATTTAATATATCGGGTCAAATTTTTTACATAATTTAAAAAACTTACTTCCTGTATTTTTCAAAATACAAATATTGCAAAATTTTCAAACATAATGTATATTAAAGAAGAGCACAAAATAAAAAAAAGGAGAATCAAAACATGCTACAATCCTGTAAACACAACACTTTGAGCCAGGGGGGGGGGGGCTTCTGAATACTCTCCTTTAGCATTTGGGGCTAATTTTGGCCTTGATGTTTTTGTTAAAAATTTTAGATTTCTGCAGGAGTTTTTTGAGAAAAG
>CATLFB010000015.1 GCA_949927415.1 uncultured Candidatus Melainabacteria bacterium | reverse complement strand
ATGGGGCTTTTTGGCTAGTTTCTATGTGGCTCTTTTTTGACCACGTCTTTTATCTTACTACGTAATTTATTTTTGTCAACTACTTTCTTTTTTTTCGTTGAACTTAGTAAGTTTTGTGCCGGAGCACGTCTTTTATTGTAGGCAAAAGAAAATTAAAAATCAACTCTTTTTTTTCATAAAATTTTCATGATTTGCCATGTTTTTTCAAAAATCCAATAACAGTGCGCATCATGAGACTTTACAATCGTTCACAATTTATTTTTTACAGGCACGCACATGTATTTAGATGTACATGAATTAAAAAAGTTCCCATGCTTTTTATGGCATGCTTTTAAAAATTTCTCATCAAAATGAATGACGCATGCCTGAAAAAAATAATATATACTATTATCAGGCAGTTGTAAATTATATTTATAGGAGATAAGACATGATTAGAACTTCAAAAATTTTAGGACTTTCGTTATTTGTAACATTAGCATGCTCGACTGCGGCATTTGCAGACGGAAACGCATTTACACCGTTAAACTTTGACAATGCAAGTTATAATAATACACATGTCAGAACAAGCGCAGCCGCAACATCGACTACACCGGCAAACGTAAAAACACCGGCACAGACGCCTTCTTTGGATGTTATCGGGAACGATAATATGCAAAGCGCTATATTAAAACTTGACAATGCACAGGTTGATGTCAGAAACGAACTTTTGAATGTTAAAGCAAAATACTCTGATGTTGACGCACAGTACAACCAGATTAAGGCTGAGAGAAAAAGCTTAAACAAACAGGTTAAGAGCACCGAAAAAAGAATTAGACAGATTGAAAAGGCAAAGGAAAAAATCAGAAAGAACATGATTTAGATTTAGATTTAGCCGAAGGCATGCTTAAATTTTGTAAAAGGGCTTGAGAAATCAGGCCCTTTTTTGATTGGAATAAGATAAATTAACCATGCCGAAAAAATCATGCCGGAATTATAAATAAGCATGCCCGAAAGAAAAAGGCGCCCTGAAAAATTGTATGTATAATGGGCGCCTATACATTGAGCAAAAGCTTTAGTAGCAGCTGCTGCCAGTGCTGCTGAGCACAGAAAAATTACCGAATCCGGGTCCGCTTTCGCAGCCGTAGCCTGAATCATTAGCAGGACAGCTTTGCCATTTTACATTAATGGTATTTACAGCCGGGAATGCACTGCCGCCTGAAATGGACGTGCTGCATTCAGCGTAATTTTGGGTACTCCAATCGGGTGCACTGCATACTTGAGAACCGTTTTTAAACACGCCGACAGGGAAATATATTCTGTTATCTCTGCATTTTCTATACGGGGTACCTATGCGGAATTGAATAGTTTCACCCTGATGCGCAAGATGCGGCGCTCCGGGTTCGAAATACGTGTAGTTGCCGCCAAAGGCATCGCCTCCGAAATCTCCGCCGCAGTTACCGGCTGCGCATGCGACAACATTTGTTTTTGCGTTTATCCATGCATAAGATGTTGCACCGTTTTGTGCTCCTATCGGAGTTCCGTCCATATCTATTTCGGTGAATTGATATATATATCTTTGCGGAAACTCGTAGTGGAGTTTGAATACCGTATTTAATTCTTTGTCTTCATATTCAAGAACTGTACTGGAAGTCGGCCATGCCGCATTTTCCGCATAAACCTTATCGTTTATTGTAAGAGTAAAGGTTTCAAAAACAGACTGAATCATTTTAGTAGAGCCGTTGCTTCCGCCTTCGCCAAGTTCTTGTATTGATTCCCACCTTACAGAGCCGCCATTTGCCAAATCTTGCACCAGAGGCTGGCGGAATTGTGATTCAATTCCGTTTTCATTAAGCGTAAGTCCCGAGCTTGAGCATGTACCTGAATATGAACTGCAAGAATTGCTGTTTCCTGTATATTTGCCTTTGATTTGAAGTTTGACAAATACATCGGGAACTTCAACATTCAGAGTTCTGACGTCGAAATATCTTTTTGCGTAAACATGATAATACACATTGCTGGTGTGGAACTGGTCCTGATACAAGCCGTCGAAGGTATCTTTCACATAAATATCTACGATTGGCGGAAGGGTGCTTTCTTTGCACTCTATTTTGATTTCCTGATCGGAATCGCCTATTACAAGAGTTTCTTCTGTTGCATCGGGAGAATCCTTGTAGGTCCAACCTTTCGCCGGAGTTACGTGGTATTTGTATGTACCTGCTCTGTATTTTCCTTCTTCTTTTGCGCAGTTTGCGGTTGGCAAGGCGACCGGACAATGCTCGCTGTCACCGGTAATTGTGACACCATAGCATTCTTCATTGTCTTCCAGCTTGCATTCCATATTTAAAGATACGTCTTTATCGACGATGGTGACTTCCTGAGGTTTTGTCCAGCTTGAACTGTAGCCGTCTTTTATCGTAACCGATACAGTATAAATTCCGGGCTTTAGTTCACAGCCGTTGCCTTTTAGACTGCAGCCTTCCTTATCACCTGTCATATTCACATTTATACAGTATGTTTTTTCTTCTGCAGGACAGCAGTTTTCGCCTTTGCAGGTTGAACCGTCAGGACAGGTTGTGACTTTTTCATCCGGAGCAATCGGCTCACCGTCAGCTTGCGGAATATTATTGTCAGGCGTGCAGGTTATAGTGCAGTCTGTAACATTTGCATCTTTTATTGTTACCTGTTTGGTAAACCAGCTGCATTTATAACCTTTTTGGGGAACGGCGACAAGCGTGTATGTTCCGTTAACTTTGTTTGCGCCCTGACCGTAAATCGACGCGCCGGAGGAGGCGCCGCAACTGATTGAATACATTTTTTGTGCAGTGCGGGAATCTTTATCCGGACCTTTGGGCGCGTCCTGTTGTGCGGGTTTTACCGGAGGTGCCGGAGTTTTTCCTAAAAATCCGACTTTATTTACAGTTATTCTTTTTCCCGGAATTACTTGGAAATTAAATCTGTCGGGATTTTTACATCCGGATTTGTCCAAACAGTTTGGGCCTTCTTCGCCGTTTACATCGACCGAGATAACCTGCGGGCCGTCGAAGCTTGATATCGGAAGATAAAAGTCCATGCCCTCAGAACTCGTTACACTAGGCTGACCCGGGGTACAGTTAACAGTTGTTCCGGGCTTTTTTATTATACGGCTTGCAAAAAGCGTGCAGAATTTCGTTGTCCCGCCATGTTCCATTCCTTCAAACTGCACGGGGTCAGTGTTTCGAAAACCGCTGTGTTCTCCGTCATCGGAGTACAAGTATTCATCTGTCGAAAGTTCATTAACTATTCTGTTTACAATATAATTGGCTTTTTTAGCAAGCGCGTCGTTTTTATCAGGTTTCACCGCCTTATAAATCGGAACCAAAATAACTGCAAGTGCAGCGATAACTCCAAGTGCTATCAAAAATTCGCCAATTGTAAGCGCCTGTTGTTTTTTCAAACAACACAAATCTTTTTTACTCATTTTTAATCTCCCATATCTTTAATGCAGAACAAAACAACCGTGAAACAAACTTACACGGCAAATTTTAGTCTTTACAAAAGACATGAGAAACTTCGAAAATCAGTAAATCTAAATACCTCTAAGGAGCGGTTAGCGGGCGCCCCCCCCCCCCCGAAATTCAGTCATAGTCATAGTTTCAGCCATCATTGCTCCTTTTTTAAAAAATTTAACTTTCTGCTCCTTTTAATATATATTCATATTATAACATTGTTTTTAAAGAAGCGCAAGCCTGCGCATTAAGATTTGAGTTTAGATTTCAGGCGATTTTTTATAATTGGATTTAATATATTTTGCGGCAATCTTGAAAATATTTCTGCGATTTTAGCATCCATTCCCACGGTGTATGAGGGTTTTGGAGATTTTTTGCGGTCGATTTTAACTATCAATTCGACCACTTTTTCCGGTTTCAACCCTTTTGTTTCGTTTTTGAGTGCGTTTTCTGCCAGAAATTTCATTTCTTTTTCGTAATTGCTTGAACCTTTTATGCAGTTTTCGTTTTCTTTTACTGACTTTTGCCAGAGCGGTGTTGCGATTACACCGGGTTTTACGGAAATTATCCGAATATTTTTTTGAGTTTCGAGAGAAAGCGAATTGAAGATTATATCAAGAGCGCGTTTGGAGGCGCAATACGGTGATATAAAAGGAAATATTCCAAAACTTGACATTGAACTTATGTTGATAATTTTTCCGCCGTCAAGGATTGCTATGAGATTTTGCGTGAATTCCAGATGCGAGAATGTATTCACCTGAAACTGCCGACGAAGTTCAGATATATCAAGGTTTTCAACTGGTCCTGCCACAACACAGCCGGCGGTATTTATTATTGTATCAATTCTGTCGGTTTTTGATTTTATAAATTCAGCCGCTTTAACTATTGTCTCAGGGTTTGTCATATCAATGTAAAACGGGATTACATTGGGTGAAATTTTTCGCAAGTCTTCCAGTTTTTCGGGATTTCTGCCGCCTGCAAAAACAGTATTGAATGCAGAAAACTCTCTGACAAGAGAGTTTCCGATACCTGAAGTTGCGCCTGTGATTACATAAGTTTTCATTAATCCGGCCGCCTTACATATTCATGTATGATCCGAACAACGGAAGATAAAGCGCAAGTGCAAGGACCAATACGATAGAACCGATTACAATCAACATGATAGGTTCAATCATTTTTGTCATTGTATCGATGATTGTATCGAGTTTTTTGTCGATAAATTTTGTTGCCTGACCCATCATATCACCAAGACGACCTGATTGTTCACCGGTTGATATCATAAACAGAATCATTTTCGGCATAACACCTGTTGCTCTCAGGGCGGTTGAAAGGTGCTGACCTTGCTGTACTTTACCGGTTGCAATTGCGACCTGTTCTTTCAGGGTGAAGTTTGTAAGAGTCAAAATAGAAAGATACAAGCATTCAATAATCGGAACACCCGCGTCGTATGCAACCTGAAGTACTGCAATGAAGTTTGCAAAGTTTGAATACTGAACCAAATCGGTCAGAAGAGGTATTTTCAAAACATTTTCGTCAATTTTTCTGCGGCTTGGCTCCCATTTGAAGATAAATGAAGTTCCGCCAAAAAGTGCAAAAAAGATTAACGGTACAAAATACCAGTATGTTTTGAGGAAAATCCCGCATTTCATCAATGTTGCGGTAATCCAGGGAAGTTCCTGCCCCATGTTGTCGAACATGTCTTTAAATACAGGGAATACGAACATCAACATGACCAGTACAATGAACACGGCCAAAACGATTACGAACATCGGATACATCAAAGTACCGATAACTTTGCCTCTGATGTTTGCTTCCTTGTTCATCAACTCCATCAGACGTTCAAGTGTTTTTTCCAATTCACCGGAATCTTCACCGGCTTTTACAAGACCGATATATACCTGTCCGAAAATTTCAGGATATTTCGCAACAGTGTCGGCAAAAGTTGAACCGCCCATAATCTGTTTTCTTAACTCTTTTGAAACAAGTCTCAATTTAAGTTTTGCGGCATCGTTTTCAATAAACATCAACGATTCAATAATCGGAATACCTGATTGCGCAAGGATTTGGAGGGTGGATGTGAATTCAATTCTATCCTGAAGACCCAAGCTTTTCATGGTGCCGGGGCTGTTATCTACCTTCTGGTCATCCTTTTTTAAGTTTTCTTCTGTTACTTTTGTCGGAAGAAAACCAAGCTTTCGCACGCTGTCACGCGCATCGCGCAAACTTTCGGCTTCTACCTTCCCGGTTACTATATCTTTATTATTTTTAAGTGCTACATAATTATAAATTGCCATTGCAACCTCTATTCATTTACAACACCCAGAACTCTGACGAATTCATCGATTGTGGTCAAACCGTCAAGAATGTGAGTCATACATGACTGATTAAGTGTTTTCATACCGTTTTTGACGGCCGCATCTTCGATTTCCAAATCATGCGCACCCATTGCAATCAGACGTTTGATTTCTTTGTTTATCTGCATGATTTCGTATACGCCAAGACGGCCTTTATATCCGGTGAATTCGCATTTATTGCATCCTCTTGCACGGTATATCGGGGTTTTAGTCATTTTTTGAATATCAACTTCATCTGCCAGAATCTGACTTGCTTCCTCATAAGTCGGATAATATTCTTCTTTACAATCATCGCAAAGACGTCTTACAAGACGCTGGGCGATTACGCCTGAGAGGGTTGATGATACAAGGTAATCTTTTGCACCCATTTCAATCAAACGCGTAACTGTTGCGGCAGCTGAGTTTGTGTGAACCGTACTCAACACAAGGTGGCCTGTCAGAGCGGCTGAAATCGCGATTTCAAGAGTTTCATAGTCACGGATTTCACCGACAAGGATAATATCAGGGTCCTGACGTAAGATTGCACGCATACAGGATGCAAACGTGATACCTGCTTTTGCGTTAATCTGCGACTGGTTAATACCTTCAAGTTTGATTTCTATCGGGTCTTCGATTGTTGTAATGTTTACGTCTTCATCATTCAAACTCTTCAGTACTGAATACAGAGTTGTTGTTTTACCGGAACCTGTCGGACCTGATGTGAGGATAATTCCGTTCGGGCAGCTTACCATGTTTTTGATTTTTGCAACGTCTTCGTCTGAACCGCCAACAAGTTTGATATTTCTGTCTTCTGCGTTCAGAGAAACGGCCGGAGCCAAAACACGGATACAGACCTTTTCTTTTCCGGAAACAGGAAGTGTGTTGATACGGAAGTCATAAGATCCGTCTCTGTATTTTATTGAGAAAGTACCATCCTGAGGGCGTCTGTGTTCTGCGATGTTCATTCTTGAAAGAACTTTAAAACGCGCAATTACAGAAGACTCGGCTTTTGCCGGAATATCCAAAACTTTTTGCAGCATGCCGAATTTTCTGTAACGGACAATATATCCGTTAAGACGCGGCTCGATGTGAATATCGGAAACGTTGTTATCAATTGCTGTTGTGATAATCTGGTTAACAAACTTAGCGATTGACCCGGTTGAATCCTGCAATTCATTGTCAACCTGTTCCCACAGAGTTTCTTCCTGCTCAATTTCTGCAGATTCTTCTTCTATCTTTTGAATAATTCTTTCGGTTTCTTTTTTCTGTTCCGAGAAGAACGTATTCATTGTATTCTGATACTCATAGTGAGTCATCAGCAACTGTTTCGGGTTTTGTCCGGTCAGGTAGATAATTTCTTTCAGAACATCCGGCTTCAAAGGTGTAACAACACCCAGCATAAGAGTTTTGCCGTCTGATGAGACCGGAACTACTTTATTTGTTTTAATAAAGTCTTCCGGAAGCAGGGTGATAAATTTATCCTGCTTGGCAAGCATGTCGTTGCTTACCAAATCAAAGCCGGTTTGCGCATGAAGCATTTCCTTGAGCTGCTGGAGTGTAATAAAGCCCAATTTAAACAGAGTTGAACCGATTGGCATTTTCAAGCGTTTGCTTTCTGCCAATGCCTGCAATAACTGTAAATCTGTAATATAACCCTTTTTAATTAAAAGTTCGCCGAGCTTTGCCTGTCCGTCCGGTGAATCAACTGCTGCAGAATCAACACCCATCTCTGATTTCAGGCTGTTTATCAGCTGTTCCAAATCATTATCCGCTATTTGGATAAATTTAACCTGGAACGGAAAAACTTCTTTTAATTTTAAATTTATTACGTCTTTATCAGATTTAGAATTTATTGCAACAAACAGGAACTTATCCTTTACGCTTATCGGAACAAAATTATATTGTTCCAATAGCGCCGGATTGACTTTATTTAGTATCTGTTTGTTGACACTATTTTTTAATCTGTTTAAAACTTCATTCATCTTTGTTATTGTTCTTTACAATGTTTCCTGTTCACTAATAGCATCTTCGTTGTCAGTCAAAATTTTCGGAGTAATCATTATTAACATTTCTTCTTTTGTCTTTTTAGTTGAAGTGCTTCTGAAGAACGAGCCGAGGTATGGAATGTCACCCAAGAATGGAACTTTTTTCATATCTTTGGTTTCTTCATCTCTTAACATACCGCCGATAATAAGAGTTTCGCCGTCTTTGATACGAACCTGTTTCAACTCAAGGTCGCGTCTTTGAAGCAATGTAGCTGTAAGATCGGGGTTGTTCGGGTCTTCACCGGCTGTATAAATCTGTTCTTTAATAGTTTTATATTCCGGTTTGATATCAAGAATAACGTATCCGTCAGGGCTTATGAACGGTGTAACTGTAACTTTGATACCGTTATCATCGCCGATTTCATAATCCTTTTGGGAAGTTGCCTGCTGTACGCCCTGTACAACCTGAGATGTTACTGTTTTAACGTAGTCAGATGTCAAGTCGATTGTTGCTTCCTGGCTGTTAGTAACTAAGATGCGCGGATTTGCAACAACACGGCCCTTGTTATTTTCGATAATATAGTTCAAAGTCCATGACAATGTTACAGGAGCTTTAATTTTCTGACCGCCATCATCAATGATATATATCGGTTGATCAAAGTGGGTACCGCCGGTACCTGTAAATGACATGTTGAAGTTGTTACTTGCAAACTTCCATGCATTATCAAAAGTTCTGCTTCCTGATTCGTTAAGTTCAATGATTGAGATTTCAAGGTAAGCTTGCGGTTCTTTTTTATCGTTCTTTTTGATAAATTCTTCGATTAAATTGAACTGATGAGGAGTTGCCCCCATAATACTTATTGTGCCCAATCCGGGAGAATATGAAACTTCAAGAGCCAAAAGCGGTAAAGAATTAAATTCTACAGTACCGTTGCTTGAAGAATTTTTTGCATTCATGCTTGAAGTGTAACCGCATGCAACTGTACTTCCGCCAATTGAAAGCCCTTTGCCGCTGCCTGAATTAGCTGCTGCACCTGTAATCTGGCCAGATGAACCTTTTTTGGCAGCATCTATGTCGATAATTGTCGGGAGCAATTGGGTGCAAAGCATATCAGCCATAACATCCGGAGTTACATGGTTTACTTTATAAGTTTTAAATTCCGGTTTGGTATCAAATTGTTCAATGATTTTCTTAGCCATTGCCGCGTCATTTTTTGTTCCGAAAATCAGCACTTCGTTTTTGCGCGGGTTTGTTGTTGCGACCATTGTGTTAGATAGACCGGGTTTTTTCAAACCGAAAATATTCTGGTTCAGGAAACTTGCCATTGGCATTGCATCAATATAGCTTACAGGAATAGCAATCAACTCTCTCATATTGATTGTTGAAGAACCGCCGTCTGCATATACAATCAACGTGTTATTGTCAATTAAATAGAACAACTGGTTCATTTCCATGATAAGTTCAAAAGCATCATTAATCGGCACATCAACCAAGTCCAAAGTTACAGTACCTGAAACATCTTTATCAAAAATAATATTCAAGCCGGCTTTGTCGGCAAACATTCTCAAAACCTGCATTACATCAGAATCTCTAAGGCTTAATGTGACAGGGATTTCTTTATCTGTCAAAGAAGCCGCACCGCGAAGCCTGATTGTTTCCGTCGGCTTGTAAGAAGAATCAGAACTTACGCCCTGCGCTGAAACTCCGGAAAAAACATCCGGAAGAACTGAGGAAGAATTAAATCCTCTGATTCCGTCTAAATCCTGCGCCAATAACGTGCCGTTTACATTACCGCTGACATAGTCAGTGATACCGGACGCCAATACTGCCGCGGAAGAATTTGATAATGCAAATGCGAGTAACATTGCACTTGATAAAACTTTCTTTTGAACTGTATTTTTCATATCTGCTCCTGCTTATCTAACTTATTTTTTTGCACCGCCAAATTTTTTGTCTAAATTTGATACCGTGTTATATTGAATTCCATCTGTGGCCAAAAGTTCGCCTACACCTGCTTTATATACGTTTGTTCCAAGCTGAACAGTTACAACAGACGGACTAATTGCCAAAACCTTATACCCGTTTATAACATCTCCGGATCTTACAAGATAATCAGACCCTTCAATATTCAAAATAGCTGACGGACTTTGAGTATCGTACATAACACCGGAAACTTTTGTTGTCAAAACTTTTTCAGCATCACTATTCATCTGAGCCGCATTCGGCGGGTCAACCAAATCATACTGAAGTTTTGCTTTCTGAAGGTCAAATGCTTGCTTAGTTTCATCCTTTTTAACTTCATTTAAAGGCAAAAAGGGATTTGCACGTCCGGAATCTTCAACAGTCATCGCAACCATTTTTTCACTTTCTCCAGGAAGCGCTTCTCCTACCACATCTTTTTCACTGCCCTTTGCAGCAGCATCAGGCGCTGCTGGCTTGTTAGACATATCAGCCGTTCCCGGTTCCACCATAACATCATCACCCGAAACCGCATTTGCGTCAACATTATCAGACGCAGGCGCTGCAGGCGGAGGTAAAACATTATCCGAAACATCCGAGCCGCCGCCGGTACATCCGGCTGCCGCAAACATTAATACTGACAAAAAGACAGCTGCAATTATTATCCCTGCCTTTTTCGCCCGGGATTCTGCCCTTACTTCCAAATTCTCTTCCGATTTATTCATAAAACTTTCAATCACTTGCCACCTATTTACTTTACTTTTGAATTTGTACAAATAAATTATAGTAAAATTAATAAAATATAGTATCAGTTATTTAGTGTATTTCGTTCTAATCTCTCTTCATTTTTTAAAAGTCTGACTGACACTTCTTTTTAAGTGTAGCATATTTTTAAAATTAATGCAAAATTAGCAAAAAGTGTTAAGTAATCTTAAAATTTTATTGGAAGTTATTAGTTATAGTGTGAATATATTCAAGTATTTGGTCAAAATATTTCAAATTAACATTCCCGTCAAGAACAAAGTCTGCGGAATTTCTTCCGGGCTGAACATATTTTACACCGGCTTCATAAATATAATTCCAATGTTTCAAAGCATTATCTTCAGGCTGATTACGCTCTTCAATCGCGCGTTTCATGAAGCGTTCGCGCCTGATTTCGTCATCAGTTTCAATGTAAATCTTTATATCAAAAACATCTTTAACTTCTTCATACATTGTTGCGATACCTTCAACAACAATTAATTTATCAGACGGGACGTCAATAGATTCCGGAATTGATACGCCTGTGCCGTTTGGAACATATCTGGGCGCCTTGATATTTTTACCTTCGGAAAGACTTATTAAATCTTTTTTCAAAAGTTCAAGCTGAAAACTTTCCGGAGCGTCAATATCGTATCCGCTGTCTCTTACATTATCGAAACTTCCGTACTGCTTAATCAGTTCTGAAATATCGTTAAAATAATTGTCAGTACTTAGAACCGAAACCGGCATCGAAAGCTGTTCGATTAAATGTTTCAACTCACGGCAGATTGTGGATTTGCCGCATGCAGATTCACCCGTAATACCAATCAAAAGGCGCTTGTGCGGATTTGTAATCAGACGTTTTGTAAAACGTTGAATAAAAGTCGGATTGACTTCTTTGAAAATCGGCGATTCACAATGCCTGTCGTAAGAAAAAATCTGTTTAAATTTAGTTTGCAGGTAAAACGCTAGAAGTTCCCTTCCCGTCTTTGAATTAAAGTCCGGTTTCAGGATTTTGTCTGTCGATCTTAATTCTTTATCTATGAGTAATTGCATATATTAAAAAAATTCCAATTAATTAATATGCATTATATAATACATGAGAAATTTATTTTTTGCTAGTACATGAGGGATTTGTTTACATTTGTAAAGTGCGGGGGGGGGATTAAGTGAAAGGTGAAGGGTGAGAGGTGAAAAGATCGTATAGGGAGTTGATTTTCAACAAAAACTTTATTTTTTTTGTTATAAAAAACCAAAACCGTCGGATTTTTACAAATAATAATTCCCCGTTACCGACTTTTCACCTTTCACTAAGTTCTTTTCACCCTAACAAACCGACTTTTCACCCCTCACTCCCCTTCCACCTCCCAAATCAATTGTAAACAAATCTACACCATCCATTGACATCAGCCCTCCCCCGCCATATCCTAAAACTATGAGGAAATGGAGTGAACATCTCCAGCTGCAGCCGCAGCCGTAAAAGCCGGAACACTCGAAGAAAAAACCATCTTCACGCGCTGATTGGAGAGGTTTATAATTTTTCGGTGTCCTCCTGGAAGTCGTTATATTCGATAAAAAACCAGAGGATTTTTTAATGCAGTTAGCCACATTACAGACAAATAGCCTGAAAGCCGGAACCTGTCCGCACGGATTGCCGCTTGGCGCATGCCCGATATGTAACGGCATGGGAGGCGGGGGAGGCGCAAGAAAAGCTGACTTTTCCGCAAAACCGGGCGAAATGAGCTGGAATGAATGCGCGGCAATCGGCGCATTTTTAAAGGCTCAGGCTAATGCAAAAGCCCAAAGAGCGCAGGATGCACAAAATTTTGCACTTCAAATGCAGAACTTTCAAAACACAATGACAAATGCAAGGGCAAAAACGGCCGAACTTGCACAATTCTTCAACCGAACAATGCCGGCAATTATTGCAAAACCGATGAACTTTATACTAAACACCGTTATCGGCGGCGCTATAAATTTAATCAAAAATCTGCCGCAGACAATTCAAACGGCAATGCAGACCATTCAACAAAAATTTGCCGACATTTCAGACAAATTAACGGCAATCATGGGCGAATTAAAGGCCGCAATTAACAAAAAAATCTCAGAAACTTTTTCGGAATTAAAAAAGAAAGTAAAATCACTGTTTTCAATATTCAAGCCGCTTGATGCCGAAAACGAAGAAAAACAAATTGATGAAACAAAACGAACCTTTGAATTAAGAACCTTTATACATGATTTGTATAAAAAATTAACCGAAGGCGAAAAGGATTTACACGACAATGAACGTTAATACATTTCATGACAATGAAACGCTCAGGCAGCAGAAAAACCTGACCCGAAGCCAGAAAAAAACAACTCTGGACACAAAAGAAGGCGTTCTGGTAAACACGCTTATAAAAGAGAATTCTGCAAGCCAAAACCTCACGCTGAATGACACAATTGACACGCTTGTGATTTCGCGCAACACCAAAATGCCGGAAAAACTTTACGAAAAAGACACAAACAAAGAAAAGCGGCTTCTTCCGCTGAGCGGAATCGCACTCGGGGTTATGGGCGCAATGGCGGGAATTACCTGGCTCATCAGCCACAGCGCAAAAATCAACTTAAATATAGATTCGCTAAAACGGCTTTCGCCGCTGTTGAGAAACGTTGCAATTAATGATGAACCGATTCAGGCGCTTTACAGAATAGTTGAATGTCCGAACTGGAAAACAATCACAGCCGGCGCCGGAGTTTTTTCACTAACAGCAATGGCGTTTATGGGCAAAACTTTTTTTGACGGATTTCGCGATGTATGGGTAAAGAAAAAAGAAGCCGATATCCAAAAAAATCTTCAGGAAAAACTAATCGACATTGAAACCCAATCTTTTGCGGGAAAAATCCAGATTACGCGGAGCATGCTTTCACAAAAAGCCATAGAACTCGGCAAATATCTAAATTACGAGCCGAAGAAAACATCCGCTGATGAAACCTTTAAAGCGCTTATGTTTAAGGGATTTACAGGCAAAAAAGACAAAACACAAAAAGATAAAAACAGCAACATGAATTATATATTATTGGGCGCTGCGACATTTGCCGGAATAATCGGACTTGGATTTCTTTCGCTCAAGAACCTTACAAAAACAAAAGGCCACATAAACAATTTTGTCAAAGATACTCAAAAAGAAATTGCCGAAATTGTAAAAAACGCAAAGCCGGAAAACAGAGAACAAACGCTTGCAAATTTAAAAAATCTTTTCAAATCAATTGAGCCCACAAAAGATGAAATGGAAAAATTTCTTGAAAAACTTGACTGGGAAGAAAAGTCGGATTTTATTCAATCAATGGCAAACGAGTTTAAAAAGTCCACTGTTGACGCTAACCCGCACTGCGGCGGCGGTTCATTGCCGAAAACAACTTTCTATTCTCATGTAAATGATTTTCGCGCATTCTTCTACAACTACCTGCTTGATACCGAAAACAAACAGTTTAAAGCTCTTTTCCTGGGTACAACCGCGCTCACGGCAATCGGTTATGGCGGAAAACTTGTCGGAGAAGCAATAAAAGATGTTCAGGTCAAAAACATGAACGCAGATACCGAAGCCGAACTTCAACAAAGACTTGTATCAACCGAATTAAAGAACTTCAAATCGAAAAAAGATGCCGCAATTCAGCCGCTGATGGAAGAATTCTACAAACAAGCCCGCGACGGCAAGCCAAAAGAAGAATTGAAAACCATGGCCGAAAACATTCTTTTTGAAATCAAAAACGGCCCGCCATTTGTATATTCATAAAAATAATTTATAGGAAAGAAAAATGATTCAACCACTTCAGCCATATATATATAACATGTACGCACAGAATTATTCCATGCCGGCAATTCAGCCGGTACAGCCTCAAACGCTAGCCCCTTCGACAATTCAAATGCCGCAGGGTGAGCGCAATTATATTCTTGTAGATCCTATGAAAGTTGATTATTTTGTAAAACAAAAGGAAAACGCGCTTCCTTTTATTACAAATGTTCTCGCAAACTCAAATAACGAGGCGGAAATCACCGAACACCTTTACATAACAGACCGCCTTATAGAAAACGGCACGGAAGGCGTTGAAAAAATATACCCTGTGCTTTCGCGCTTCAACAATACAACATCTCCTAACATTCAGACATTTTTAGCGGGGATTTACAGAAAAATACAGGTTCCTGATGCTTTTGGCCCGCTTGTAGCAATGCTTGTAAAAAATTCCGTCAATCCGCCGCAATCTGCCTTTGACCCTAATGAAGAAATCGGAGGCGCAATACTGGCTTACCTTTCAGACCGATTTCGAAATTAGAATAAATACAAAATATATACTTTTGTAACAAATTCTTAACAGAATTATGCAAAAGATTAAAGTTCTCCACACCAGATGTCGTAAATAAAAATACGGATACAAAAGACGAAAGGAAACGGAGACAGCTATGGGAATGGCAGCATCACAAGCCAGATTTTTAGGTTTGACAGCCCGCAAGACCAATGTTGAGTACGAAGGCCAACAAGTTAACCAGCAGCGTACAGCATTGTCTAACCAGTCTGCAAACTACTATAACGATCTTCTCGGGATGACCGTACCAACTCCCCCGTCAGTTGATTCGTTTACAAAAACAGTTTACACATTTGAAGACGGCGCATTAACAAACGAAATTACAGCCCTAATTGCGCAATCTAACGGAACATACACATTGAGTTATCTTTCAAAATGGCAGGATGATTATGTACCGGTTGCGGCATCATCCAGCGTAGTTAACGTACAGAGCGGCGCTTATTTTGTAGGCTCAACAGCATTAAGAGTTCTCGGAACAGAAGATACTTCTATTGAAAACGTCAGAGAAAGAGCACAGAAAGAAAAAGAAGAAAAAGCCTGGATTGAACAGCTTAAAGCAAAATACGGCACCGGTGACTGGTATGTCAGATATGTAGAAAACTCAGACACAGGCGAAGAAAAACCGTATTTCTACAAGAAATCAGATCTTGACAATAATGCAGATCAGGTTGATGAAAACGGTAACATATTAAGCAACATCAACTGTTACACAATCGGCAGTGCGCAAAAAGTTGAAGAATTCAAAGCAATAGAAGGCTGCCGTGTTGAAAGAGATACGTCAGGAAGATTTATATCAATCCACATTCCAAACAATGACGGCACAAACACTTTTGTTGAATATCCTCTGACAACAGCAACAGTAACAGATCAGGCAGCATACGACGATGCAATGAACGCATATGAACATGAAAAATTCCTATATGATCAAGCGATTCAGGACATCAACGCAAAAATCGAAATTGTTCAGGCTCAGGACAAGAACCTTGAATTGAGATTGAAACAATTAGACACCGAACAGAAAGCTGTTCAAACCGAAATGGATGCGGTCGAAAAAGTCATCCAGAAAAACACTGAATCCACCTTCAAAACCTTCGGGTAGCGGATTTTCGGCAGGGTAAAAGGAGCGAGAGCGACTGAAACCCGTAACATCCAAAGCACCGCAGTGAGCGGCAAAATTCCGTGAGGAATTTGAAGCGAGCGCAAGGTGCGGGAGGGCCGAATAATCCAAGAGCGGATTTTGCGTAGAGTGGAGCGGAGCCGGAGCGCGGTTAGCGCGGAGGCGAAGCGAAACTCGAAGGGGCGCGGAGCATAATGAGCGCAAGTTTTGCGAAAGCAAAATGAAGCGAATGACTGCGGAGCGTGAAGCAATAATCCAAGATGGATTTTCGGCAGGGTGAAGCGAACGTGAGTGAGCGAAACCCGTAAGAGCAAAAATTCAACGGAGCGGCTTAAAGCCGTGAGGCTTTAAATAGCGGAGTGCTTGAATTGTGCAAACCCGAATAATCCAAGAGCGGATTTTGCATAGAGTGAACGACTTGAAGGCGTGAAGCAATAATCCGAAAACAAACTAATATTTAGACAATCAAAAATAACAAGTTTCATAAATATTTCCTTTCCCTTTTTCCTATTAATTTTCAACGATCGCGAGATCGTTTTTTTTTGATTTTGCATAGAGTGAAGGCCGAAAGGCCGGAACTCGAAGGAGCGCGGAGCATAATGAAGCGAATGACTGCGAAGAGTGAAGCAATAATCCAGACACATCGGAACTGAAAGAGAGAAGGGCGTGTTGAATGTATTAGGCACGAAAGTCCTGAATTAGAACGGGGTTGCTCGGCTAGCGAGACGTTTTCTGACAAAACCTCCCCCTCGGGCGAAAATCGGAAGCCCCCTCTCCTGGTAGAGGAGAGGGCAGAATTTCAACTTGAGTCCGCCTTTTGCGGGACGAAAGTTAGAAATTCGGGTGAGGTGCTACGCACGTAGGAATATCGGAACGGAATTAGATGAAAGGCGCTTTTCAATGGATTAGGCACACTAGTCCGGATTTAGGACAGATACGCTTGCAACGACTGACGTCTTTTGACTACAGCCGAAAAATG
>CATLFB010000014.1 GCA_949927415.1 uncultured Candidatus Melainabacteria bacterium | reverse complement strand
ATTATCATTTACACCACAAAAAGCCTTTACGCTTGCAGAGGTTTTAGTGACACTCGGTATCATCGGAATCGTTGCCGCTATGACGCTACCTACGCTGATAAACAACAGCCGCAACAAACAACTTGAAGCCGCGCTGCACAAAAATTATTCCATCATACAGCAAGCTCTCGAGATGTATCAGGCAGAGCATGGAGTGCCATTGACACCGGATATTACAGGCACACAAACTGCGGCAAATTCTCTTACCGCGTTGATAAAACCCTATTTTGCAGTTCTATACGACTGCGGTCTGTCACGTGTGACAAAATGCATGCCTCTGCCGGCAGGTGAAGAAAACAATGGCATATCACGCATATACAAAACTTACAATAATAAAACATTAAATCTTAACTTACTTGATGACGGACAGTTTGTTCTTAAAGACGGCAGTTTAATTCTTATCGAAAACCCGGGTTCTTCACAAGACAGATTGCGTTTAATAACGGTTGATGTAAACGGAATAAATAAAAAACCAAACAAATGGGGCCACGATTTATTTACTTTTCAATTGATGGATGACGGAAGGCTTCTGCCATCCGGTGCTGAAGGAACAAAATACAAGGAAGAAAATACTTACTGCTCAATAAACGCAACTAATCATATAAACGGCGTCGGATGCACATACAAAGCGCTGACGGAAAAGGATTATTTCAAAAATTTACCTAAATAAATACGAGACAATTTACGCATAAATAAAATTATCTGCAGCGGGTTTAATCAAACCCGCTGATTTTCCGAATTTATAAAAGTCCGGTATTGAAGAGCCTGCATGAGATGATTCTGCTTGATTTCTTGAGACCCTTCCAAGTCGGCAATCGTGCGCGCAAGCTTCAAAACCCTGTCATAACGCCTTCCGGAAAGCTGATATTTCACAATAGCGGTTTTGAAAATCTCTTCTGTTGCTTTGTCTATTTTGCAGTATTTTTTAATAAGTTTTGGTGTGAGTTCGGCATTCGTCAAAATCCCGTCGTTCTTATAACGCTCTGTTTGAAGGCGTCTTGCGGCAACAACGCGTTTTCTGATAACCGAAGAACTTTCTTCTGCGGCTGTCGAGTGCAAAAGTTCTTCTGATGTCAGACGCGGAACTTCAATCTGCAAATCAATTCTGTCCAAAAGCGGCCCCGAAAGCCTTGCAAGATATCGAGTAATCTGAAATTCAGAACATGTGCACTGTTTTTCTTTGTCACCAAGATATCCGCACGGGCACGGGTTCATCGCGGCTAAAAACATGAATTTCGCAGGATAAGTCACAGAATGGCTTGTTCTTGAAATAACAACTTTAGCATCCTCAAGCGGCTGACGCAAAACTTCCAAAACCTGACGCGGGAATTCAACAAGTTCATCCATAAACAAAACACCGCGATGCGCAAGGGTAATTTCTCCGGGCTTTGGATTTGCTCCGCCGCCGATAATCCCGTTAGCAGACGCCGTATGATGAACCGAGCGGAAAGGTCGTTTTGTCACAAGCGGTTCATCTGCCGCCAGAAGCCCTGATATACTGTAGATTTTCGTTAACTCAAGCGCTTCTGACATCTCAAGCGGAGGCAAAATTGATGCAAAGCATTTTGCCATCAAGGTTTTGCCCGACCCCGGAGATCCCGACATCAAAAGATTATGGCCGCCTGCTGCCGCAATTTCAAGCGCTTTTTTCGCTTTTTTCTGACCCTTAACATCTTTAAAATCGTAGATATATTCTTCGTCTTCCAAATGGCTCAAATATGAATTGATATCTGATTTCACCAGACTCAGCGGCTCTTCGGCAAAGTGATTTACGACATCTGCAAGATTAACCGCGCCAAAAACATTAATTCCTTCTACAAGAGCGGCTTCTGCCGCATTAATTTTCGGAACGACAACATTTTTTATCCCGAAACTTTTCAATCCCAAAACAAGCGGCAAAACACCGTTAACCCGCCGCAATTCACCGTCAAGCGACAATTCCCCGATAAATGCATAATCTTTGATTTTTTCAGGTGTAATCGCTTCTTCTTCCGCGAGAATTCCGACAGCAATCGGAAGGTCAAAATTTGTCCCGACTTTTTTCAAATCCGCAGGCGCAAGATTTATGACAAGTTTTTTTGCAGGAAATGTAAATCCGCTGTTTTTTATGGCAGAGCGAACCCTGTCGCGCGCCTCATTTATCGCCGCATCAGGAAGACCCACAATCGAAATCGACGGCAGAGAATTTAAAACATCAATTTCAACTGTAATTTTATATGCATCAAGACCAATGACCGTTGCGGTTGTAACTTTGTTTACCATAGAACAATTATACTATAAAATTAATATATTGGTGAATATATTAAGCAAAGTCACCCGATTTTTATTTCGGCAATTTTTCTGATATAATTCAATGGTATGAAAAAAGATTTTAAAAACATTTTGGCAATAAATTTCGGCGGAATCGGGGATGAGATATTCTTTCTTCCGACGCTGATATCATTAAAAAAAGAGTTTCCGGATTCAAAAATAACTTTAGCGCTTGAGCCGCGGAGCAAATCGGTGAAGGATTTGACAGATACCATCGACGACATGTTTTTGATTGATGTCAAAGGCAAAAACAAATATTTTGAGTTATTGAAACTTGTATGTCTTACGCGGGGCGGAAATTTTGGCAAAAAATTCGATATGGTAATATCTTCAGGCGGAAATAAGCTTATCAGCCTTTTGCTTTTTATGACCGGGATAAAGGAACGTTTCGGATACGACACGGGAAATCTCAGCAAAAAACTTTTGACCAAAGCAATCCCGCTTAAAAAGAACCAGTATGCTTGCGCGATGTATCATGATTTAGTGTCTGAGATTACGAATCACAAAACCGAACTGCCGGAGATTAACGTTGAACCGCAGGAAAAAATCCCGAATTCAATCCTTATTCACCCGGGAGTTAGCAGACTGAGCGTTGAAAAAGGCATGATAAAAACGATTCCGGCTGAAATATGGGCGGAGACAATAAACCTTCTGATTGAACAGGGAAAACATGTTTTCCTTGCAGGCGGCCCGGATGACAAAGAAGTTATTGAAACAATCAGAAAAAATATTAATGCAAATGAAACTCTTTTCACAGACCTTTACGGTCAGACAAAGAGTTTGAAGGATTTGGCTGTAATTATCGGCAAGGCGGAAAAATTTATTTGTTCTGATTCTGCGCCATTACATGCGGCAGTTGCTATGAAGACGAGAACTTACGCTATTTTCGGCCCGACTGATGAAACGCGGCTTATTCCGCAATCACCTGTTGTTACTGCCATTAAAGCTGATTGCAATTGTCCGATTCAACCATGTCTTTGGGAGCACAGAACAACAACCTGCGAAACATTGGAGTGTTTGAAGATTACGGCTGAAAACATTGTGGATATTGTTTTGAAGTAAAGTTTAACGAATTTCACATGCGTAAAATAGGGCGCGGCATTTAATAATTTGCGTTGTTTAATTATTTTAATTTTGAAAAATATTTCTGATTGGTCAATGCTTCATAAGTGCAGTTTACGCCGAGAAGACGGTCTTTTGAGGTGCTGTGTTCCGGACAGTAATAAAAATATTTTTCAAGAGGATAGAGCGATTCTTTGTTTCCCATTGCTCTTAATTTTGTTTTGATTATCTGAAAGACAAAAACATCGTACCCGAGTTTATTTGGTTCAGAGCCGGCACCGTTGGTGTCCACAATTATAATAACGGGAGATGTCGGGAATTTAGGTTTATTGAGAAGGAAAAGCGCATTTCCAATTGATATTCGCTCTCCCTTGTCGAAAATTAAATCCGACATCACGGCTTTTCCGTTTAAAGTTTTGTAATCAACTGATGCGCAAACCGGTTTTGAAGAATATCTGCAGTTTATGCTGTCAAATTTTGTATTCAAAGTATCAATTAAGTATGAATAATAACCATCATTACCAACATCCTGAATTGCAGGCAGAAAATTAACAAACACAAGCGCTTCATTCAAAATATACAAGGATGTTTTTAATCCGACTTCGTATCTTTTATTCCGGATTCCTCTGTGCACAAGCAAAGTTGCAAAGGACACAAAAAATATAAAAAGAGCAATACATATTGTAAATCTGTAAACAGATACTGCCGTCAAGTATTTATTACGAATCTTCATACAACAATCCTCTATATAATTATACACAATTATTGAAAAAATTCATTTATTATTAAGAATTTATAAAACTACACCCAAGCCCCGCAAGCGCCGACACGCCAAGATAAAAAAGCGGGTCATGTTTTTTGTGAAGGCTCAAACAGAACAAAACAACAAATAAAACAATTCCCTTAACGCTCATATCACTCAAAAACATATTCACCGCAACCGCCGCCAAAAGCCCGCAGCCGGCAGGTTTTATCGAGTAAATGACCGATTTTACATACTTATTATGCTTAAATTGCTCCAACAATTTGGAAATAATTATAACGATAATCAAGGAAGGCAGGATTACAGACGCCGTGGCGGTCAATGCCCCCAAAACACCTGATGCCGTATAACCCGCAAAAGTCGCAACATTAACCCCGACAGGCCCCGGCGTGATAGATGATATCGCAATCATATCGCTCAACTGTTTTGTCGTGTACCACATTTGAGTTTCCGCAATATGGTACAGAAAAGGCAATGTTGCATACCCGCCGCCAAATGAAAACAAGCCTATATGAAAAAATTCCAGAAACAATTGAAGATAAATCATTCTTTATCCTCCTTAACTGAATTTTCGCGTTTATTTTTGAAGATTTGCAAAATTATCCCTGAAATTATGGAAAGCACAATCAGGATTGCCGGCGAAACTTTCAGGCAAACGGAAAGCAAAAACACGATTAAAAAAATCGAGAACGAATATTTATCGACAACGCTTTTGTGCCAGATTTCTTTTACAGCAAGATAAATCAGCACTAGAACGCCAATTCCGACACCCCAGAAGATTCCCTGAACGAAATTGAGAGCAATAATCTCTTCAAGAATTTTTGCAAGAAGGATTATGCACAAAAAAGGAGAAGTAATCATCCCCGAAATTGCGGCAATTGCGCCGGAGGTTCTTCTGAGTCTGTAGCCTGTAAAAATCGAAACATTTGCGGCAATCAGCCCCGGAATGCTCTGGCTTAAGGCATAATATTCACAAAGTTCGTCATTATCAATCCAGTTTTTCTTTTCAATCAATTCGCTTTGCAGAAGCGGCAGAATTACATATCCTCCGCCAAGAAGCAGAGTGCCAACCTTGAAAAAAGTTTTATAAATATTCCACAGTGATTTTTCCATAAAACAATTATATCAAAGAAATTTCTTGACAAAACCCCAAAAATCGTAAATAATAAAAAAGAAATTGGAGGTAGAAATGCATAGAGAAGATAGTATTATTGGCTGCCCCCCCCCCCGTCAAATTCAGTTATGACAATAGTTTTGGGCATATTGGGTTAAGTTTTTCAAAAAATTTTCGCACTAAACTTAACGCATTTACTTTATTCAAAGGTGCGGATGCAAAAATAGCTAAAGGCAAATATCTGCAAGGGTTTACTCTGGCAGAGGTGTTAATTACGCTTGGAATTATCGGGATAGTTGCTGCTATGACATTGCCGTCGGTTATTGGCAATGCGCAAAAGGAAGCAACAGCCGCCGAGGTGAAAAAATTCTACAACACGATAAACAATGCAATTGTACGCGCTATGGTAGATTACGGCGATGTGGATTTATGGATGCCTGAAAGAAAAAAAAATACTTATGAAGATAATGTCAATTTTTTAAAGACATATATTTTACCTTATATAAAATACACAAAATATGAGCCATTAAAACCCGACAGCCAATTCGTAGCCGTAAAATTACAACATGGGATGTTTTCATTTGCTATTGACGGCAATGGAGGAGACATTGGTTATTATGTAAACGGAAAGCGGGAAGTCAGTACGCGAACCTATTTTCAATTCCAGTTCAACAAAGCTAACGGTCAAGATATTGACGGGAACGATATAAAGCGATTAAACAACAAAACCCTTGTAGAGCCGTATACTTTTAAATGGGATGGCCGGTACGAAAGTTTAAAATCCACAGATTATGGCTGGGGCTGCAACAAAGCCAACAAAGGCAAAGCCGGCCAATTCGGATATTGCGCCAAAATCCTTCAGCTCAACAACTGGCAATTCCCCAAAGACTACCCCTGGTAAGGTACTACGTACGTAGACGTATTGGAACGGTTATACTAAAATCGCTTCTGACAGAATTAGGCAGGGAAGTGCAGGTTTAGGATAGAGGCGCTTGGAAAAGGCAACGTCTTCTGACGATTGTCTTGATATGCCATAGTTTAATTACGTACGTAGACGTATTGGAACGGTTATCCTAAAATCGCTTCTGACAGAATTAGGCGGGGAAGTGCAGAATTAGGACAATGGCGCTTGGAAAGGTCGACGTCTTCTGACGATTCCCGCAAACTCCGACGACAATCGTGGCATCCCCTCTCCTGGTAGAGGAGAGGGGAGAATTTCTACTTAAGCCCGCCTAAAGCGGCGCGAAAGTTAGAAATTCGGGTGAGGTCCGGCAACATAGCCGCCCTGACTTACCTGACAAACAAACCTAAATTATAAACCAACACACATAAAAAACATTTAACCAAAACCGTCAAAAGAAATATTACTTCAAAATTTACCCCCGAACATCTTGGCCCGAAGGACACGCCAGCCCGCAAACTTTCTCACCAAAAAACGTAAAATTCGTTAATTTTAATATCATAATTTGACCCTGCGGTTTAACGACATTAGTCAAACACCGGACAAAAAACTAGCCGTTCAAAGTTGCCTTTAATCTTGCCATTGCACGCGCAACAGCCGCTTCTGCACGTTTGGCATCTATTGCGGCATCATTATCTTCAAGCCGTGCTTTTGCACGTCTCAAAGCTTCTTTTGCTCTTGCAACATCAATATCATCACCGCATTCCGCTGTTGTTGTCAGAATAATACATTCATCATCCTTGAACTGCAAAACGCCGCCCATTGTCGTGAAGCATTTTGAACTATCGCCTTTTTTAGCTTTTGTAACGCCGATATCAAGAGCCGACATTATCGGAACATGGTTTTTCAATATTCCGAATTCACCGTCCACACCGCGGGTGTAGATTTCGTCTACTTCTTCATCAAATACAACTTTTTCATGTGTAATTATTTTTAAACGCATGTTGTTTCCTTTTGGTTATGATGGTTTAAATGAAAGGTTGAAGAGCGAAAAGTCGGTTGCGGGAATTATTCTTTGTAAAATCCGAAGGTTTTAATTTTTTATAACAAAAAAAGAAACTTTTTGTTGAACATCAACTCCCGATTCGGTCTTTTCACCTTTCACTGACTACAGCCCTTTCGCTTTTTCAACCGCTTCTTCAATCGTTCCGACCATAAAGAAAGCCTGTTCAGGCAAATCGTCATGTTTGCCTTCGATAATTTCTTTAAAGCCTTTTACGGTGTCTTCAAGTTTTACATACTTACCCTTGATTCCGGAGAACTGTTCGGCCACAAAGAACGGCTGAGATAGGAATCTCTGGATTTTTCTGGCTCTGTTAACGGTTTCTTTATCTTCATCAGAAAGTTCGTCCATACCAAGAATTGCGATAATATCCTGCAGTTCTTTGTATTTTTGAAGAATTTCGAGCACCTTGCGGGTTACGTTGTAATGTTCTTCTCCGATAATATTCGGATCAAGCGCCCTTGAACTTGATTCAAGCGGGTCAACAGCCGGATAAATACCGAGTGAGGCAATATTTCTTGACAAAACGGTTGAAGCATCCAAATGCGAGAAAGTTGTCGCAGGAGCAGGGTCAGTCAAGTCGTCTGCAGGGACATAAATCGCCTGAACAGATGTAATTGAACCGTCTTTGGTTGAGGTAATGCGTTCCTGAAGTTCGCCCATTTCATTTGCAAGCGTCGGCTGATAACCAACGGCTGACGGCATACGGCCAAGAAGTGCCGAAACTTCGGAACCGGCTTGCGTAAATCTGAAAATGTTGTCGATAAACAGCAAAACATCCTGTTTTGAGAAGTCTCTAAAATATTCAGCCGCAGTCAAAGCTGAAAGTCCCACTCTCATACGCGCTCCCGGCGGCTCGTTCATTTGTCCGTAAATCAGCGCAACTTTATCAATAACGCCTGATTCTTTCATTTCGTTCCAAAGGTCGTTTCCTTCACGGGTTCTTTCGCCAACACCGCCAAAAACGGAAACGCCCGAATGTTCTTGGGCAATATTGTGGATAAGTTCCATAATTAAAACTGTTTTACCGACACCGGCACCGCCGAAAAGCCCGATTTTTCCGCCTTTTTGATACGGCTGAAGAAGGTCGATTGCTTTGATACCGGTTTCCAGAATTTCGATGTTTGTGTTCTGGTCAACAAGTTTTGGAGATTCTCTGTGAATCGGAAGGTAATTTTCTGTTTCAACAGGACCCATTTCATCAACCGGCTGGCCTGTGACGTTGAGGATTCTTCCTAAAATCGGTTTTCCGACAGGAATTTTAATCGGTTCATTTGTATTGACGACTTTCATGCCTCTTTTAAGCCCGTCAGTTGATGACATCGCAACTGTTCGAACGCGGTTTGAGCCAAGCATTTGCTGAACCTCTGCAACAACATAGCTTCCGTCTTCTTTGTAAATATTTAAAGCCGTGTAAATTTCAGGCAGTTCGCCGGATTGAAATTCCACGTCAATTACAGGTCCGATAATTTTTGTGATTAACCCTTCGTTTTTGTTTAGTATCTCCATATTGCTCTCCTTTGATGAGATAATTATAGGACAAGAAAAAATAAATATCAATTGTCAGGCGGGGGGAGGGTGGAGGAAGTGAAAAGTGAAAGGTGAAAAGACCATATCGAAAATTAAATTTCAACACCATTTTCGATATAAATATTTTATAAAAAACGATAATCACCGGATTTTACTAAAAAATAATTTTACGTAACCGACCTTTCACCACTCACCTCTCACTTCTCACTTTTATCCCTCTCACCACGGCATGCATAAACCACGATAAACTTAAAAGCAAAAAGTTAAACTTTCTTAAAATAAGCCTTGCGGCTATTTGCGTATTTTTAATTAATGGAGTAAAATTAATTTATGACTGTAGACGAAAAATTATATTCTGACATCCCTCCGACAAAATTACGAAACAAAGAGGAGAAATTTAAACCGGCAAAAACAAACAGGTTCTGGCTTTGGGTTGCAAGCATGTTCTTTTTCAACATGCTTCAAAACAGATTCTTCGCATTCAGATTTGCCGGAGAAGAAAATTATTATGAAGGCGACACTTCTGTTCCGACAATACTTTTTGCGCCTCACTGCAACTGGTGGGACGGAATTGTTATGTACAACATTACGCACAGGATTTTTCACAAAGAAATCCGGCTTATGGTTGAAGAATTGAACAGATTTCCGCTATTAAGACGCGGCGGAGCTTATTCTGTCAACAAAAAATCTCCGCAGTCTGCGATGAAAGCTTTGCAATATTCGGTTGATGTTGTCGGCGATTTAAGAAACATGCTCTGCATTTTTCCGCAGGGAATTATCCGTCCGCCGCACTACAGACCGATGGAATTTCAGACCGGACTTGCTTATATTGCGCAAAGTGCAGTGAAAAAATTCGGACGAGTAAATTTGATTCCGACTGCCGTTGATTATTGTTTCTTCAGAGACAACAGACCGGAAGTTATGGTCAAATTCGGCAAACGCCTCGAACTTTCCAACCCGAAAGTTGACAGAAAAGAATTGACTCATGTTCTTGAAAATTCGCTTGCCGCGGCTTGTGATGATTTGCATGAAGATATTTCGCATGGTGCGGTTTCAAATTACAAAATTTTATTCAAACAACATCTGAAATGGTACCGCAGAATCGAACAGCGCCTGAAAAGTATTGATTTGCCTCCGGTTTCAGGAGTGTAATTCCGCGCACAAAACATTATAGATTAGACAAAAATATTAAAGCCGGGCTTTACCCGGCTTTTTATGCATTATATCGTTTGAAGACTTTTTCAACGTTTTTGGATATAACTGACTTGACTGTATCGTATTCGGTTGAGAGGGATGAAATTTCAGTATCAAGGTTTTTCATCTTCATATCCAGAATATTTTCTTTGTAATTTATTTTTGATTTTTCTCTGTTGTATCTGGCCTCTGCCTGCGCAATTCCTTCTTCATCGGTAATTTCTTTGATGTTAGTATTTGTGCCGTAGTTGCCCTGATAATAGTAACCGTCATCAGAAAGAGTTGATATGTAGACATTGCCGTTTTTCAAAGATTCCTGCAAGTAATCCTTGTCGTTTACGTTGTCATTTTCAACCCAGCCATTTGTACAAATCTGGTTGAACAATGTATCCCAGAAAGCAGCAATCAAACGGTTGTCACCTGATACATCAACATCTTCAACAAGTGTGAATTTGAACACATCGTCGATGAGGTTACTTTGAGAAGCTTTGTTTTTAACTTCATAAGAAGATTCGCCAATACCTTCCATATACTGTGCAAAGTATGTGAGATACGCTTTGAACATGTTTGAAACGTTTACGGATGCAATAGACATACAACTGTCATCATCTGACTTACCGTCGTTATCGTGGTTGTAAATACCGTTGATACCGATTGTATCCGCAGAGTTGTCATCTCTGGCTTCTCTGTTTACAACACTGTCATATCTGTCATTGAGTTCACGCCAGTCACCGAAGTTGTCATGAATGTTTTTGCCATCAGAACTGTAATCGTTGCCTTCCTTTGTACCGACAATACCCACACCGCTGTGGCTTCCATAATCACCCTGACCAACGTCCATGCCGGCACCAAGGTTTGTCATCATATCAGTAATCATGCGTCTTGCATAAGCCAATGCGGCTTGAGTATAACCGTCACCTGTATCGAGTTTGCTTTCAAAGACTTCAAACATGCAATCCCATACAGTAAGATTACAAAGTACATCAGTAACACCGCCGTCAACTGTCAGGTTGTTATAGTCATCTTTTGTTTCGGCAAGAACCATGAAATTTCCGTTCAAGATATCCGCAAAGCTTACTTTGCCCGGAGCTGCAGTTGCCGTGCCATTTGCCTGTGATTCAAAATGAACGCCGTCGACAAATCCGTTTGTAAATCCTGTTACATCAGAAAAATCAAAGTATTCATTAGAAACAGCCTTAATCAAATCCTGCAAAGTACCTTCTGAAGTTGCAATATTAACCAAATCAGAAGAACCAACGCCGGCCATCTGGTTGTAAGTTGTCTTTTTGATATTTTCAGCCTGGAATTGGCTTATATAACCGGTGGAGGCGAGAGAATCAATAAACTGATTTCTGATATCGGAAGACGGAAGCCCGTCAAGACCTTCTTGCGGAATTCCCGCATCTCTTGCGGCTTTGGCAAGTCTTGCGTCAAGAACAACTCTTCCGGAATTGTCTGTTATCGGCATTGGGGTGTAATTGTTCATTGCAGACGGAGTCATAAGCAATCCGTAAGTTAAATCTGTTGCTTCAGAACGGTTTCCGTAATAATCATAAACCAATTTGGTTTGAGACATTGCTTTGTCATATTCTGCGGAAATCTTATTCATATCACGAGACAACGCGATTTTCTGGTGAGAGAGCCGCATGCTTTCATATTCACAGTCTGATTTTCTGGCTGTGATGGTTAATAATCTAGCTTGTGATGCTGATAATCCCATTGTCTTGTGTCTAATCCTTTCAAGTTAGTAACAATTCCTATTGATACATGGAATATGACGGCTTTTTGAGAGTAAAACTTTAACCGAAAGGATTTTTGTGTAACAAAAGTTTACATAAATTCGCGTTTTGCCACCTGCCCGCTATAGAAAAATACGGAGGAATTATTAATAAAAGCTTAACAAATAACTAAAATTATGATTGAATAATTTCGTAGGGCTAAGCGCAATACGCTAACTTTCGTCACACGCAATTACGAAAAAATTGGATGAAAGGAGGTCTACACTATGATTGAGAAAATAATAATGCTATTACTGGCGTTTGCAATCACAGTAATAGCACTAAAAATTCAATTGTAGGGTGCGAAGAAGAGGGTTTAGTGTTGCTTAAGGCTAAATCCTCTCGCCCTACTCTTTCATTATTTACGATTATCCGGATTTTGTCAAGCCTGACACAAACAAAGAAAAAACCGCTTTGGGAAAAGCGGCAGGGAAATAGTTACGAAATTAGGGAAATAATTAGGAAATAATATGTTAAAAGTTTTTTGAACTATGAGAAAAGATTAAAAGTTTTCTCTACGTTCTTATCAATTACGCTCTTAACTGCGTCATATTCAGTTTGAAGCGCGTTGTGTTCTGTGTCGATTTTTTTCAATTGAAGGTCGAATCTGTTGTCCTGCTGTTCGATTTTTGCCATATCCATATCATACTGGCGTTGAACAAGTGCGATTTCTCTTTCATCTTCGACTTCCTGAATTGAACTGTCCTGATCAATTGATGTTGAAATGAATTTTTTGTCTGTGACAGAATAATATTCAAGCTGGAGTTCGCCTTTGCGAAGCTGGTCTTCAAACCAGGCGTTGTCTTTAATTGTTGTTGACTGGTCTTGTTCCGTGTAGTATCCTGTCTGCTGAATTCTCTGGAAAATATTGGTCAAATATTTTATATAGCCGGCGTTTTCAGTATTTGCGGCAGTTTTTAGGCTGTTTACAGAATCAGATTCGCCATAATACCCTTCAGTCAATGAAAGCGCATAGTCATAAAGTTCTCTTTGTTCTTTAGTTGTGCCTTCGTAATTCAACGCTTTTGTTTCACCGTTAAGCGTGTATGTTGGATAGCCTGAAAAATATTCGTTTCCAAATGAAGTGTAACCAAATTCAAGTCCGTGTTCTTCATCTTCAAAATGCAAGCCGACAGAAGTAAGGTATTGGTCCCATGCTTCGTGAACTTTTTGTTTTGCAAGAAGTTTATCCGGATCCTCGTCATCTCCGGTGCTTTTCTTGGTGATATCAATATCAGCCTGAGAATAGCCGAGTTTTGCAAGGAAAACATTCAAATCACCGTTTCCGGCTTCATAAGCCGCTGCAAGCTGTGGTGTAATCAGAACTTTGCCTTTTTTATCAGTAACTATGTACTGTTTGCCGCAAGCAACGGTGTTATATCCGGTCATAAGGCCGTATGAAATATCTGTGTAAACTTCATCAGAATTATTGAAACCTGTAAGAACAGTCAATTTAGTTGCTTTAAGAGCGTTAAGGTAATCTTCGTTAAGCTGATCCATTTTGTCTGCCAAACGAATCTTAGCATAAGAAATGTCCTGACCGGTATTTTCGTTGTCGGTCAAACGGGCTGTTAAGCTTAATAATCTTGCTTGTGAAGCTGACATTCCCATTGTTCTTACTTGTTCCTTTCTTGAATCGTAACTTGTAGTTTAAGTTACGACATTTATCTTTGAAATCTTTAAAAACTTTTCAAAAGATTTAACATTTTGTTACAAACAAAAAAGCAAAAAATATTTTCTTCATGTTATATTCTAATTGAAATGATTACACTTTTACCCCGCAACGAACAAAAACATTATTATAGACCATCTTTTCAGGCATACGAAAAAACATTCGTTATGCTGAAACCGGACTCGTTTAAGCGCAGACTTGACAGAGAAATTATGGAAAGCTTAAAGTCAAAACATCTTGATGTTTTGAAACAATGGGAAGGCATTGCGCCTCGTGAAAAACTCGAAGGGAATTACGTTCAGCACAAAAACAAATCGTTTTTTAAAGAATGGATAGATTTTCTTCAATCCGGAAAAATCCGCGCACTGCTTGTAGGCGGGGAAGATGCAATCGGAGAAATAAACAGCCTTAAAAAATCAATCCGCTCATCCTACGCGCCGGGCGAAAAACGCTTTAATCTTATCCATTCATCTGACGATGCGGAATGTGCAAAACGTGAAATAAAGAACTTTTTTGATGTGGAAATTTAGCCGGCAAAATATATAAAGCTGAATTAAACTATTTCATCAGGTTCTAAAATCGTAATGGATTCTAAGCCTGTCAGTTTTTCGAAATCTTTGTACATTGCCTGAACAGGGCGTTTTCTCAACACATCAGCAGTGAAAGAAATATTTGTGCAGTTTTCAAATTTACCGCTTTGTTTTTTGTTAATTTCAATAATCTGCGGGAATTTATCTATAATGTAGTTGTAAATTTCATCAACATTTTCGCTGACGCATGCAAGTTTAACTTTGACACGCTTTCTGTTTTTGGTGCTTCCTGTAAGAACATTTCTTTCAAAAACTCTGACCGATACAAGTACAATTACTGTCAAAATAGTCGACACAATAGCAAGCGTATACATTCCGGCCCCGCAAGCCATCCCGATTGCGGCCGAAACCCACAAGGTTGCGGCAGTTGTCAGACCGAAAATTGTTGCCCCGTGCCTTAAAACAGTTCCGCCGCCGATAAAACCGATTCCGGTTACGACTTGCGCCGCAACACGCGCAGTGTCACGGGTTCCGAATTCATCACCCGAGACAAAGACTTCCGGAAACCCGAAAATCGAAATTATTGTAAAAATACATGCTCCGACACACACAAGGATATTTGTGCGAAGTCCTGCATATTTGTTTGTCATTTCCCGCTCAAGCCCGATGGCAAAGCCCAAAAGGATTGCGGACAAAATTCTTATTATGATATTCAAATCACCTAACGGATTTACTAGTTCCACTTTTCAACTCCCTTTTTTTATAAATCATTGTTGGATAATTGCGGCGTACTCCTCTGTCATTCGCTCTGTTATGCTCTCGTAAAATGGGCGTTCACGTTTTCAGGTTACTTTGAGTTGCGGTCTGACCTTCGCTCTGCACAAAATTCGTCTCATTCAGTTATGCCTTATTGAACTGCGTAGTACCTCACCCTAATTTCTAAACTTGCTGTCGCTTGTTAAGAAATTCTGCCCTCTCCTCTACCATGAGAGGGGATTTGACGATTTTCGCTGGATTTTGTCGGTATCGTCAGGAGACATTGGTCGTTCCTAGCGTCTCTGTTCTAATCCTGCACTTTCGTGCCTAATTCCCTCAAAAGCGCTTTCGGTAGACAGTTCCAGTGTGTCTGGATTATTCGGCTGTCCCGCACCTGGCGTTCGCTCCAAATTGCTCTCGCGATTTTGCCGCTCACTGCGGTGCTTTGGATGTGGCGGGTTTCGGCCATTCGGCCTTCACTCTACCGAAAATCCATCTACGTTCGCTTCACCCTACCGAACATCCATTTTCGGGTCAAGAACATCTCTTATTGTATCACCGATTAGGTTAAATGCCAACACCGCAACAAAAATTAAAAATCCGGGTGTCAAAAGCCATGGTCTGGAAATTATATTAGTGAATTCCTGCGCTTCTTTTAGCATATTACCCCAGCTTGCGTCCGGCTGCTGAATTCCAAGCCCAAGAAAACTCAAACCCGATTCCGACAGAATATATGACGGCACCGAAAGCGTCATCGCAACAATTACAAAGCTTGTTGTCTGCGGCAGAATGTGTTTTACGATAATTCCGAGCCTTGACTGCCCGATTGAGCGCGCGGCCTGAACGAATTCCTGATTTTTTACAGACAAAACCATACCCCTGACAACCCTTGCAAAGCCGGCCCATCCGACAAGCGCAAGTATAATTACAATCAGCATAAATCTCTGAATGCTTGTCATTCCGGAAGGCAGGACGGATGCAAGAATTATCAAAAGATAAAAACTCGGAATTGACATAACAGCTTCTGCAAACCTCATCATCACAGAGTCGACTTTTCCGCCAAAATATCCCGAAATTCCGCCGTACAAAAGTCCAATCGGGAAAAGCACAAAAAGCGCCAGAAATCCGATTGTCATAGAAATTCTTCCGCCGAAAAGCAGACGCGAAAAGACATCACGCCCGTTGATGTCAGTTCCGAGCAAAAACAGCCGACCGTCTGGGTCAGTTGTTATCAGATGACGTTTCATTGGAATAAGGCCTAAGAATTTATAAGGCTGGCCTTGGGCAAAGAATTTCACATAGTGTTTTTGAGATCTATCCAGCGAATAGATTATTTTCAAATTTTCGCCGTCGAAATCACGCCGGTAGTTGTATGTATAAGGCTTTGACAGTTTGCCGTTTTCATCAATCACAAAGATTTTAGAAGGCGGCACATAAGCCATTGTTCTGTCGGAAAAATCTTTTGTATAAGGTGCGATAAAATCCGCAAAAAACAGTGCAAAATATATTAGCCCGAGAACAATCAGCGCTATGCGGGCGAATTTATCTTTCCACAGTTGTTTAAAAACTTCTTTAATCATGCGGCACCTCCCTTCACGCGAATCCGGGGGTCAGTAATTATTAGGAGGATATCGGCGATTAAGTTTCCGACAATCAACATTATTGAGCCCATCATCAAAGACGCCATAACGAGGTTTATATCTGAGCGCAAAACCGCCTCCAGAATCAAGCGCCCGAGCCCGGGGTATTGGAAAACGTATTCGGTAAGTGCTGCCCCGCTCAAAAGTCCGGCAAACTCAAATCCCAAAAGCGTAATCATCGGGTTAATAGCGTTTCTCAAAGCATGTTTATATACGACTTTAAAATCCGAAAGCCCCTTTGCTTTGGCGAATTTTACATAGTCGCTGTCAAGTACATCCAAAAGGTTTGCTCTCATTTGCCTTTGCAATCCTGCAAGTGAAATCGTAAAAAGAACCGTCACTGGAAGCACGAGGTGATGCGCCAAATCAAGAAGTTTTGCGCCGAACGGCATTTCAGCAAAATTTGAAGAAGTAAGTCCGCCGACCGGAAACCAGCCGGTTTTGACGGCAAAAAGCAGCAGCAAAACCGCGAAGAAGAATGACGGGATTGCCATTCCGATACTTGTCAGGACTGTCAGAATTCTATCGAGCGGGGATTTCCGGTTTAGTGCGGCTAAAACTCCGAGGGGAACCCCTACAAGCCATGTCATAAAGATTACGACAACTGCCAGAAGAAGCGTATTTGGAATTCGTTCTTTGAGTTTTGTACTAACTTTTTCGCCGTTTGAGGTTATGCCCAAATCGCCTTTGAGAAAAGATTTTGCCCATTTTCCGTATTGAACGATAATGGGTTTATCAAGGCCTAAGCGTTCGGTTTCTTTTTGAAGGGTTTCTTTGGAGACCGACGGGTTGAGTTTCAACTCCGCAAGCGGGTCGACCGGTGACAGTCTTATAATGAAAAAGCTTATCAATGAGACGATTATCAATAGCGGGATTGATTGAAGTATTCGTTTTAGTATGTAGATTAAGAGCTGCATTTTTTCTCCGAAATGGTTGGTGATTTTTTGATTTAATGTTTTTGTTGTTTAGGAATGTTTGGTGTTTGATTTGTTATGTTAGTTATGTTCATTCTTTTCTTTTGTTGCGAAGCAAAAGAAAAGAACGAACCAAGAAAAGAAAACTCGCTGACCGTCTACAGTCACTAAACTCAAGTCATTGCTCGCAAACTCGCTCGGTATTCATTTGATTTTGATTATTTTGGAATGTGGCCCCGCTCAGACAGTGCGAGCTTTGTTGTTCTTTCGTTAAGTGACTGTTATTATTTTTTTGTTTTTGTCTTTATTTTTATTTTGCATGATTGGTTTTTGGTTATTTTTTTCGGTTTTTGGTGTTGTTGTCTTTGTCATTATCAATATATATTTCCTCCAAATTGTACGTTATACCCGCCAGAGCAGATGGGAAGACGTTCTTGAATTTTGTCCTTATTGCAGTGATTATTATCGGTGAATATATGTATATAAAAGGCTTTTGCTCATAGGCTATTCGCTGGTATTCATCGTAATATCTTTTACGCTCTTCAAAGTTCGTCGCCAGAGCGCCTTTGACATAAGCTTCATCTATCTGCTTTTCCCAATCATACCGCCGGCTTTCTCTATCCTCCTCCTGACGCTGGTTGAACATGTGCAAAGTTCCGTCTGACATCCAGACATTTTTGCCGCCGTTTGGCTCTAGAGGACTTCCCGTAAGCCCCATTATTGCCATATCCCAGTCAAGTGTATTCAAAAGCCGGTTTACTAGCGTGTTGAATTCCACAGGCTTGAAATTTACCTTCATACCCAAATCTTCCAAATCCTGTTTGACCATAACCCCGATTGCTTCGCGCTCCGTATTACCCGCGTTTGTGAAAAGGTCGAATTCCACATGGTTTCCCTGACGGTCAAGAAGATGACCCTTTTTATCCCAATAAAATCCTGATTTTCTCAAATATTCTTTTGCCTTTTCTAAATCCCGCTGATACGGTTCAAGTTTCCGGTTCAGAAATATCGAATTCAAGCTTTCTGCCGTATACAAAGGCTCGCCAAGCCCGTTTGCAATATTCAAAACCATATTTTTTCTATCCATTGCATAATCGCACGCAAGCCGGAAGTTTACATCCTGAAACCACTTCTGCTTCATCGGATTTACATAGTATTTACCGTCTTTGTTTTTGCGGTCGTTTAGATTCATCGTCAAAAACATTGTGCCCGTATTCGGCCCGAGATTGTAAATTCTGTAATCCGAATGCGCCTCACGTTCCTTAAACCTTGCAACATTTGCGCCCTGCAAACCGATTACATCTATTTCGCCGCCTTCAAACTTTAAGACTTCATTGTTCAAATCTCCGACGATAAAATAAATCAAACGGTCAAGATACGGAAGTTTTTCATTATTTTTGTTGATAATATAATAATTCGGGTTTCTTTCAAACACAACGCGCTGCGCCGGAACGTATTCTTTCAGGCGGAAAGCGCCGGATGTGACGAAATCTTTCGGGTCTGTATTGGTTGACAAAAAAGTGTAAAAATAATCTTTACCTTTTTTCACCGCGGGTTCAAAAACATGTTTTGGCGCGATTTCAGTCGAAAGCATTCTGACAAAAGGCGCAAACGGCTGAACTGTTGTGAATTTTACGGTATATTTGTCTATTTTTGTGACTGAGGGAAGTTTTCCGTCGATTATGAGAGAATCGCGAGTGGACGTATTTCCAAAACCAGCGAAAATAATATCCTTCCAGGTAAAAACAACATCGTCTGCTGTTATTTCTTTGCCGTCAGACCATTTTACGCCGCGACGGAGGTGAACGATGTAATCATTGCCTTTTACTTCAAGTGATTTGGCAAGTTTTGGGATTGGCTCGCCTGTTTCAGGGTCGGTTGACAAAAGTCCGTCATACATTACGCCTGACATAATAGATGAAATATTATCTTTTGAATTGAACGGATTGAAAGTTTTCGGGCCTTCACCGATTGTTGACGTACGCAGTTCGCCGCCAAAGCTGCCGACTGGCGCTTGCGACTGGAGGAAATCCACGCCGTTTATGGAGACTGTTTTTGCTTGCGGCGGATATTCGACGCGTTCAATATCTGATTTCGGCCGGATTTGCGGCGGATATGATGCCGGATTGTCTTTGTGGACACAAGCCTTCAAGACAAAAGCACAAAACAGCAATACTAAGATTACATAAACCCATTTCTTCATAGAATCAGGATAGCATAAAAATAAAGTTTGTTTATAGCAGAGTAGGGCTATAAATTATTTTATATTATACGTGAATTTTTATTTTTGCCCTTTGTTTTTAATATTTAATTTGAGAAGTTTAATCTTTGAAAAAAGTAGGTAACGCGCAAAAGTTTGCGATTAAAATTTATTGTTTTGGTTGTTATTTTTTATATTTTTTATGTTCATTTTTTTGTTAATATTTAAACTTATATTTGATTTTATTGCATCTGTTCCTGCGTATCATCATCCAACTCAATCTTCACAAAAAACTCCAAACTCTCATGTTGTCATTGCGAGCGTACGCGTACTCACGAGCATCCTGTTCCGTATGGTTCGATAATCTCACCAACGGCACAGGCAAGCAATCCAGCCGATTTTTCATGTTCAGCCCTAACAAAAAATTTCAATTAATTCTTTTATCTTGTCTCCGACGGGTCCTTCGCGGACGGCGGTCACTTCTTGTTTGCCCGCGTTTAACGGGTCTACGGGTTGCTCCGCCGGCT
>CATLFB010000013.1 GCA_949927415.1 uncultured Candidatus Melainabacteria bacterium | reverse complement strand
GGTTAGCTCACGTACTTCGGGCGTGGTCGACTTCCATGGTGTGACGGGCGGTGTGTACAAGACCCGGGAACGTATTCAACGCAGCGTGCTGATCTGCGTTTACTAGCGATTCCGACTTCATGCACTCGAGTTGCAGAGTGCAATCCGAACTGAGACTGGTTTTTAGAGATTTGCGCACTCTCGCGAGTTGGCGACTCGTTGTACCAGCCATTGTAACACGTGTGTAGCCCAGAGCATAAGGGGCATGATGATTTGACGTCGTCCACACCTTCCTCCGGTTTATCACCGGCAGTCTTGTTAGAGAGCGCTGCATCAGTATACCGATACAGGCAACTAACAACGTGGGTTGCGCTCGTTGCGGGACTTAACCCAACATCTCACGACACGAGCTGACGACAACCGTGCACCACCTGTCTTAACATTCTCCGAAGAGCACTATCTACTTTCATAGATATTTGTTAGATGTCAAGCCCTGGTAAGGTTCTTCGCGTTGCTTCGAATTAAACCACATGTTCCACCGCTTGTGCGGGTCCCCGTCAATTCCTTTGAGTTTCACACTTGCGTGCGTACTCCCCAGGCGGGATACTTAACGCGTTGGCTGCGGCACTGCAGGGGTCGATACCCGCAACACCTAGTATCCATCGTTTACGGCCGGGACTACTGGGGTATCTAATCCCATTTGCTACCCCGGCTTTCGTTCCTCAGTGTCAATTACGGCCCAGTAAAGCGCTTACGCCACCGATGTTCCTCCTGATATCTACGCATTTCACCGCTACACCAGGAATTCCCTTTACCTCTACCGCATTCCAGTTTGCCAGTATCCAGTGCCGAACTGAAGTTGAGCTTCAGCATTTAACACCAGACTTAACATACCACCTACGAACTCTTTACGCCCAATGATTCCGGACAACGCTTGCACCCCCCGTATTACCGCGGCTGCTGGCACGGAGTTAGCCGGTGCTTCCTCTGTGGGTACCGTCATTGTTCGTCCCCACTGACAGATCTTTACACCCCGAAGGGCTTCATCAATCACGCGGCGTTGCTGCGTCAGGCTTTCGCCCATTGCGCAAAATTCCCTACTGCTGCCTCCCGTAGGAGTATGGGCCGTGTCTCAGTCCCATTGTGGCTGATCATCCTCTCAAACCAGCTACTGATCGTCGCCTTGGTGGTCCATTACACCGCCAACTAGCTAATCAGATGCAGACTCATCTTTGAGCACCGGAGTTTTCAAGAATACCATTTCAGGTACGCTCATATGGGGTATTAGCAATCGTTTCCAACTGTTGTCCCCCGCTCAAAGGCAGATTCTCTACACATTACTCACCCGTCCGCCACTTTCCATCACCCGAAGGTAACTTCTCGTTCGACTTGCATGTATGAAGCACGCCGCCAGCGTTCGTCCTGAGCCAGGATCAAACTCTCCATTGTCAGAAAGTTATTAGTCTCTGCATTTCTCAATGCAGTTTCTAGCTCATTTAAACTCTAGCTTTCGCTTTTGTTAGTTTTGTCCGTTTCATTTTCTCGAAATCAACAAAGTTTTTTCGTTTTCAGCTATTCTGTTGTCAATGTGCTGACCAAATTTTATTTATTCCATATTCGTCACTTTATTTTGCGTTTTGCAGAACAAATTCTCTATGGGGCTTTTTGGCTAGTTTCTATGTGGCTCTTTTTTGACCACGTCTTTTATCTTACTACGTAATTTATTTTTGTCAACTACTTTCTTTTTTTTCGTTGAACTTAGTAAGTTTTGTGCCGGAGCACATTTACTATTATGCTCTAAAAAATTTTTAATTGCAAGAGGGTGAGAACATATTTTTTATTTTATTTTCGGAATTCGGTAAAAACTTTTGCTATACCTTGGTTTTAACCGGTTTACATTTGTTAACAAAATAAAATCTTCGATATATTTGAAACCCTTTATATATAAAACATGCACATGCTTCTCCCTCAAGTCTATGATTTTTTTCGTAAACATTTGAAAATTATAATAAATAATTGTATAATTGACAGGTAACAATATAATTAATGAGGATTATAAATATGAAATTACACATGCAAATACTAATTGCACTTGGACTTGGAATTAAACGAAACGGACATATTTTCCTCGGGATTATCGGCGGTATTATTGTGGGCATATTGCTTCACAGCCACCCGAACATTATGGCATCAAACATTCTGACGTTCATCGGACAAGTATTTATCAGACTTATACAAATGGTTGTGATTCCGCTTGTTGTGTCAGCTATTATTATCGGGATTACGAGCGTTGGGGATAACAAACAACTCGGAAAGTTTGGATCTAAAATGGTGCTGTACTACGGGATTATCACAACGCTGGCAGTTGCTATTGGCGCGGCTTTGGCGTTAATTATTAAACCCGGAATCGGAGCGGCGAGTTATATTGCGGAAAATGCGGCAAGCGAGGTTCAGGCAACGGTTGCAGCTACAATGCAGCAGCAACAGGGTAATATATTAAATATATTCCTTGGCTTTATACCGAACAATCCGTTTCATTCGGTTGCGGTTGGCGACATGGTTCCGATTATTGTATTTTGTTTAATTTTTGCGATAGCACTTTCAAAGGTTGGGGATGTAAACAGACCTATTGTTTCTTTCTTTGAATCTGTCTTTGCCGCAACAATGAAGATTACCGATTGGATTATGTTTATGGCAGCGCCCGGTGTTTTTGCACTGACTGCCAGTGCGGTTTCAAGTTTTGGGATTGAGATTTTCTCAAGTATTTCAAAATACTTGCTTGTACTTTTGTTAGGATTTTTAATTCAGTTATTTATAGTTTATCCGGTATTTTTAAAAAGGGTTTCGAAAGTATCTGTTGTCATGCTTTATTCAGCAATAACAGAGGCAATGATGGTTGCATTCGGGACCGCAAGTTCCTCTGCTACATTGCCGCTTACAATAGCATGCTGTGAAAAGCGCGGGATTTCGCATAAGATTTCAAGCTTTGTTTTGCCTTTGGGGGCGACCTTAAACATGGACGGAACAGCACTGCTGCAGGTTGTTGCTGTTATATTTCTTGCACAGGCATACGGCGTTCCGCTTGATTTGTTCCTGATTATACAGATTGCAATACTTGCAATAATAGCATCTTCAACATGCGCCGGAATTCCGGGTGCAGGATTAATTACGATTGCACTAATTCTTAACGGCATGGGATTAAGTCCTGAACAGCTTGTCACCGGATTTGCATTCTTGTTTACGATTGAAAGAATTACCGATATGATGAGAACACTTGTTAACGTAACTTCAGACGTTGTAGTAGCTGCCGCAATTGCTGATAACGAAAACGAGATTAATTATGACCTGTTAAACAATCCGGCGGCTTATGAGGAAATTGCGTAATGGACGAAAAAGTATTAGATTTACCCGCATCACTTCGAATTATCCAGCAGAAAATAAATGAAGTATATCCGTTCAACATTTATTTGGAAGTTAACAAAAAAGAGCCGAAAAACAGTTTTGTTATGACTATTGCAAAGAAGTCTTTCAAGAAATATGAAAAACAGATTACACAGGAGATTTGTGATTACTTCCACAACGACTTTAAAGTCAGGGCCGACTTAATTCTCAAGAAAAAAGAGAACCCGTTGTTTGGCTCGGACGTCAAACTTTATTTTCAAATCAAAATCAATTAGAAAGAAGAATCCCGCAAGAAACGCGGGATTTTTTTGGGCAAGTTTTACTGTATTTTTACTGTAAATTTATCTTGAACAAACAGAAAAGATTTTAAATATTTACAACCAACAGGCTTTCTGATACCCTGAAGGTATGAAAGATATGGAAACAAACAGAATTGCGGCAACGCATTTGGGGAAGAAATCATCGGGCAGTGAAACTTATGATCCGTCGCTTTTAGTTGCGATTCCACGCGAAGAAAACCGCAGGCAATATAATATAGACAACAAAAACCTCACCTTTGAAGGGTGGGATGTTTGGCATGCGTATGAATTTTCCGCAATGACAGAAAACAACATTCCCGTGACAAGGCTTTTGAAATTAAGATACAATTGCGAAAGCGAATTTCTTGTTGAATCAAAGTCATTAAAGTTGTATCTGAATTCATTTAACATGAGCGGATTTGGAAAGAGTATCGGGGAATGCCTTGAGATTTGTCAAGAAAAAATTCGGCATGACTTGAGTAAAAGACTTCAAACTGATGTGGAAGTCGAGTTTTTAGAAAGCGGCAGCAAACGTGTTGAATTGTTTGAAAATTTCAGAAACATAATGGAATTTGTGGACGAGAGCTCTTTAAAAGTTGAAAAATTCAAGGAAGCGCCTGAAGTTTTAAAGACTCATGACACTAAAAAAGCAGAAGAACATTACCTGACTTTTGATTCGCTGCGCTCAAACTGCAGGGTTACACACCAGCCGGATTTTGGCGACGCTTTTATATATTACAAATCAAAAAAACATATTATTGAAGAAAGTCTTTTGAAATATTTGATATCTTTTCGCTCTGAATTCCATTTTCATGAGGAATGCTGCGAGATGATTTATAAAAGGCTTGAGGCGGTTTTGGAAAAGGATGATGAACTTTTTGTCTGCGCGCTTTACACACGCCGCGGCGGAATTGATATTTGCCCTGTCAGATGGAGCAAAAACTGTTCTTTCAAAAATTTCGACGCGCTTTTAAATTTAAAAAAATACGCACGAAAGGGTGTAAAGCAATAATGAACAACAGAAAATTCGGAGATTGCGGAGAAGATTTAGCATGCAGATATCTTGAAAAACAGGGGTATAAAATTCTCGAGCGCAACAAGCACTATTCACGTTTTTGCGAAATTGATATCATTGCTCAATACAAAGATACAACTGTTTTCGTGGAAGTCAAAACCAGACGCACTGCAGATTTCGGCACCCCGTTTGAAGCAATCACAAAAACAAAATTCGAAAATATTGTAAAAGGCGTTCAATATTACAGGAGCGAAAACAATATTAAAAATTTCCGAATCGATGTTGTCGGAATAACCCTCAAACCATCCCTTAAAATCGAACATTTGAAAAATATTTCATTATAAAAACGGGAAAGCTTTTTATGAAATTTATTTTCTTCCCCGTTTTATAAATGTTCACGCCAACGAAATTTAGCCCCTGCAAAAGGCTTAAACCGTCTCAAACCCAAAGTCTTCACTCCAAGTTTTGAACCCGCCCTCAAGAAGCATGACCGGATAATCGTACTGCGCAATCATCAAAGCCGCATGAGCCCCGAGGTGACACTGCTGGTTATAACAGTAAACAACATTCGTCTTATCTTTAGATAGTTTATCGAAATTGTTTGTAATTTCATCTTTCGGAACAGAAAGCGCACCCGGAATATGGCTGATTTCAAAATCTTCCGGCGCCCTTACATCAATCAAAACAACCCCGCCTTCATCAAGAAGATTTTTCAACTCAACAGGCCCTAATGTATAAGCAAGTTCTTTTGCAAAATAATGCTGCGCTTTTTGGCTATTCCGGCGCAGTTCCTTAACTATTTCTTCCATAACCTGATTTTCCTTTCTTTGTTCAAGATAAGAATAAATCAAGTCATGAAAAAAATTATTGGTTATTGGGGTAAAAATAATTTAGTAAGATGGGTAAATGTGTATTATAATCTTGTCTGGTTTAAAAAGCTGCACTGCTTATGCAGTGTAGCTTATATGGTTATATATATCGGGGTTGATATTTTCCATTTTATTATTTGATCTTTTGAATTCGTTAACAGCTCTTCCGATTTTGTTAACAAAAGCTGTCACAAAGTTGGGGTTTTGAACCATATCAGCTTTTTTAGAACGATTAAGATCGTTTTCGAAGTTGATTTTGGCATTGGGGTTTTGTAAAGCAAGGATTGCAACACTCGGTGTAATATTGTTCATATTACCTTCACCAAATGAGATGTACTTTCTGCTGTTTAATTGTGTTGGGTTTACTCTAATCATAATTTCCTCCTCTCGTGAGGTCTTATTAAGTGTTCCTTTAACACTTCATCCTTACAATCTCACTATAAATCATAATATTTTATTTGTCAACCCCTACTGTGAACTTTTATTAAGCAAGCAAAAATCTTGTGAATAGTGGGCTTTAGCCATAAAGTGGCGAAATTACACTTATTATTTAAGTGTTTTTGTTACACTTTTCGCTGAATTTTGTTATCTTGGAGAGGCAGCATGCCTTTGCATTCACTCCGAAAAACTCTCCGCATGGCTAATTGTAAGAATGCTTTGGCTCAAGTTTAATATAATTAAATCTTTTTCATACTTCCAGCTATTCTTAATTCCAACGGGGGCAAACCAGCTCCCATTTTTTTTTGCGCAATTTCAGGAAAAGTAAAAATACAAACTAAAATCACAACCAATCACCAGGGATAATCATCTGCAATTTTCCACCCGTCTTTTACAATCTTTGCGAAACACGTCTCACCGGAAGATTTGGTCGAACAATACCTGTCTATACTGTCTGAACCATATTCATACGGTTTAATAATATTCTTCTCAAAATCTGCCGTTAAGATAAACACATCCTTACCTAATTTATTTGGTTCTCGAATCCCGTTAATATCAACATAAACGATTTGAGACGACCGATAACGTGCAATCGCAGAAATAGTTTTCCCTTCCTCATCTTTTGTCTCATCCCATTTCATTAAATGCACCAAAAAGATTATTCCGTCATTTGTCCTGAATAGAACTCTGCCGCCGGAATATGAGGTTATAACAGCAATCGTATATGTTGCATTATTAAGCTGTTTGTATACATACGCATCATTTTTATAATAAAAAGACATTCCATCCCGTGCAACAGTCGGATTGTTAAAATACGGCAGCCAGTAAGTTTTAAAAAATATTTCTGTATTTTCAGCAGAGACTTGCTCACCTGCAGTCAGGAAACTGCTTGCAGAACCATTATCATTATACGACTGGAGAAGCATTTGGCTTAAAATAGTGTTAACCTTTTTAAGCTTGTTAATTGTAACACTTTTCTGATACTTTCCAATAATAGCAGGAAGCGTCATTGCTGCAATAATTCCAATAATACCCAGAGTTATAAGAACTTCTGAAAGGGTAAACGCCTGTTTGTAAAATTTTCGGCTTGCCGGCGTGCGCAGAAAAAAGTTAAATAGCCGAAAACTCATACGCTGTTCCGGGGCATTTTTCAAACCCCAAAACCTTAAAGGAGACTTATTTTCGGGTGCCCCCCTCCCCCGCAAATACAGCAGTAGTCTTAACTTTCATCTTTCCTCCTTATTAATTTTTACATTTAAGCAAGCACAAAAATTGACAAAAATTCAATTATATTTTATTTGCAATAATTTTCAAAAAATTTATTAAATAAAACCGGAATATATTTTGCATGTAGTGCGCTGAAATCAAACACGAACTCATTAACTCCTGCTTTTTGAAGCATTTCGATTTTATCAAAATCCTCAAGAATTTTGTCTTCAAACATGTGCATTCTGCAGAAACCATCGCAAGTAAACGGGTAAATCTTCTTTAGCGATGGGTCTTTGAGTGCAAAACCGCCTTTGTGGCACGGAGCTTTGCAGGAAAGCCTTGAAATAATTGCGCTGTCATTATTCAGAGGGCAAAGGCCCAGTGTCGGGACCCTGATATTGCCGGCAATCGTGTATTTGCGATTTGGAATATCATTTTTTATCTTTTTAATTGTTCTTAGTACACTTTCTAAATCATTAAATGACGTGAAATCCACGGTATCGATTGGCGCAAGATTATTCAGACATTTAATAGACAGGCTGTTCAAAAGATTTATGCCCTGCCCGATTTCTATCGGGATATGGTTTATATCTTTATCATTAATTGCCGCCCAAAAATATCCGATATTATTGATTATCAGACTATCGGGGCGGGGGGCTGAAAGCAGAAGCTGTTTAACATATTCATAAACTCTGTCAAAGTCGCGTTCTATAAGGATTCGCGGGGTTGATAGCTGAAATTTTATATCATGTTTTTTGCAGAATTTTTTAACTTTTGTGATTATCTCATTAAAACTGCTTGTCGAAAGATCGCACGTAGAGAGGATTTCACCGTATTCTATTGAAGAAACCGGATTGGTACCGATTTTTTTGATGTATTTTTCCAGCTCTTTTAACTGAGCAAGTTCGGATAAGCGTAAATTAATTTTAAAATCTTCACTTTTTTGGAAATTAATTTCTTTAAGAACTCCGGCGCGCCTGATTTCCCACTCAAAATTTTGAATATTGCGGCTGAACTTGAAATCTTTGCCTTCTGCACTAACCATTTCGCCGGAAAAGTGATTTGTTTGATAGATACTTTTTCTGACGTGTTTAAACGGGAGTTTATGATTTTTAAAGATTTTCGGCTTGGCCAGAATATTTTCAACAAGTTCAATCCCCTCAAGGATTTCTTCAGATGCGGCGAATTTTCCTTTTATCACGACTTTATCAACGGCACCCGAACTCTCGATTTCTTCGGCGCACCAGGGAAGATTGTCGGCATCAATTGCAAGCGGAAGTTTTGTGTATTTTTTAATTTTCGAGATATTTTTCAGATAAATTTCTTCTGTGATAATTATCTCATCAACCTTGTGAAAGCTGCTTATAAAGTCGATTCCGGAGAGATTGTGGATATCGAAATATGAATCAACGATGACTTTAAAGGGCAGTTTAAAAACCTTAATTGCCTCAAGGATGGCAAAACTGTTTATAAAAATTCCGTCGATGCCTGCGGTTTTCAAAAACTTAAGCATTTTCTTAATTTCCGGAAGATTTTCTTCTGTAATATCATGCTTGAAATTAATATAAATATGGCAATTATTTTTTTTCGCCGTTTCGACAAACTCGTTTACGTACTCGAAATTATTATTCAGAAATTTTTTATAATAGACATAATAATCCCGACAGTGAGTTTTTTGGCTAAACAATTCAATATCTTCGGGCTTTTTAACCGGAGAAACAACAACAATCTCTTTCATAAGATTATTATAGCGTTTTAGAATGAAAAAATAAAGTGTTTTTTGCAAGTCATAATTTATAAAAAAGCACGAATTGTCATAGCGTGCGCTCCCTATGACTGAAGAGAATACGAAAAACGCCACTTCAAATTTTCATTATTTATCTACCATTAACATTTCTTAATATTCCATCAAATTCAGGCAATTTTTTGGGAATGAAATACTTAATAGATATATAAGGAATATACGGGATATTGTAAAGAATATCCCACGGAAATCTCACACACAATATTAATAGGAAAATTTCATAGGGAGGACACGTATGGCAATAGGTGCAGAAGACTATATTGACCAGCTGTTAGTCAAAAAATACGCAGAAGAAAAAGTTGATAATCATGACAACATGGAATCCATGGTTGACCCTCATAAAATGATGAGCGCCATGAACGATTACGCAAGTATGTCCAGAAATATGATGCTTTTGAAACAGAAATTAAATATTGCATGTTATGCAATCAACGCCCGCACGGCAAAATACCAGAAATCCCCGGCCGCGCAGTACTAGATTTGCTATACCTCTTTTTTAATGTAAAATAAGGAAAAAGAGGTATAAACAATGGGGAAAATCATCTTAGCATCTTCTTCACCAAGAAGAGCATTGATTTTAAGACAACATAATATTGAATTTGAAGTAATACCGTCACCGTACAAGGAAGATCATTCAGTGACGGCTTTTTCTTATGAATTTGTAGAGAATCTGGCCTGTTGCAAGGCTAGCGGAGTGATTCCGCTTTTAAAAGAACCTTCACTTATACTTGGGGCGGACACAGTCGTCGTTTTAGACGGGAAGATTCTCGGCAAACCTAAGGATTACGACGAGGCGTTTTCTATGCTTAAAAGCCTGTCGGGCAGAAAGCATGAGGTTGTAACAAGCATTGCGATTATTGAAAGTTCCGGGGAAAAAGAAAAAATCCGTTCGGTTACAAGTTTTGTGGAATTCGAGAATTTGTCTGATGAGCAAATTGATTTTTATATAAGAGAATTCAAGCCTTATGACAAAGCCGGCTCTTACGGGATTCAGGAGATGCCAGAAGGCTATATAAAAGTGTACGAAGGCAGTTTTGAAAATATTGTAGGTTTGTGCGGTCAAACGGTTGTGGAAATGCTTGGAGAGATTAACGCTGAGTGCAGGGCTTAAAAATTTTTTCGCGCAAATTTTAAAAAATTGCACCAAAAATTTTTCACTGCACAAATCCGACTCACTGAAGTATTCATACTTTAGTCAAATTTAACCAACTGCGTCAGCGGCATACCTAAGCCATCTGCGATTTTTTGCAATATGACAAGACTTGGGACCCGCTTGAGCGTTTCAATTCTACCGATATAAGTTCTGTCAACATCGCACATCAGGGCTAATTCCAACTGCGACAAATTTCGCTCCTGCCGGATAGCCTTTAGTTTTTGTGCAAATAAAATCCTGACATCACTTGACATAGTTACAAATGTATGCAAATATGTGACTATAGTCGACCGCCAATTGGCACTATTTAAAGGTGATTTTATGAACATTTTTATACAAAATCTAGAACATCAGATAATTGATTTAAAAGACAGAGCATCAATAATAGTTGGAATGGTTCAAAATGCAATCGAATTTAGCAATGTTCCTTTATACGAAGAGTCAATTTACGTCACTCCGCTAGAAAAAAGAAAAATAAGAAAAATTAATGCCAAATTAAAAGAAATGCATGGCAAATTCCGAGAAATTAAAGATGAAATATATAAATTATAGTCTACAGATTCGCACCGCAGCATTTTTTGAATTTTTTGCCGCTGCCGCATGGGCATGGGTCGTTTCTGCCGATTTTTGAGACGTCAATTTGCGTTGTATCAAGTTTCGGGCGTTCTTCGGTTTCTTCAATTATTCCCAAAGTTTGTGAAAACGCTTTTGATTTGTACAAAACCGTAGTTGATGAAAAAATCTTTTCTTCCAAATATTTATTCTTGTACTTTTTCAATATGTCTTCAAGTTTATAATTGTTTTTTAGAATTTTGTTGATAACTTCCATGAAGTTTTTGTGTTTTGCCGCTACTTTTTTGATAATATTGGCCGAAATTTTGTCGTTCAAAAGGAAATACTCAACGCATTTGTCATAATTTCCGATTTCAGTGGCATCTTCCACCTCAAAAATGCGGTTGAATGTGCCGTAAAACGGAACTGCATACATTCCCAATTCTTTGTCGAAAATTATACCCACATCATAAGTTTCCGTATGAGAAGAAAATCCGCCGAGAGAATTTTCCAAAAAGTTGTTATAGCTGTTGTTGAATTCTTTTACACTAAAGAAATTATAGACTTCCGGAAGCTGGATTTTGTCTTGAAATTCAGCTTTTTCGCCGGTTTCTGCAAAGTCATTGAAAACCCCGATTAAGTCATCTGCAAACTTGTTTGTTGTAACAACTTCATCCACTCCGAAAAATTCGACGAATTTGTCGTAAATATTTGCAACTTCATCTTCAACTTCTTTCTGCTTTTCGGGATTGTCAAGGTAAACAAGTTCAGGATTTTGAACTATTTTTGCAACAGCATATCTGTATGCTTCGTCTTTTCTTGCCGCTGAAAGCACGCCTGAAATTTCGAGAAGATAAGATTTGCCGTTATGATAAAAAATCCTCGCAACAACGAACTGTCCGGCACCGATTCCTCTGAATGATGTCATTTTTACAAGCGAAAGTGCTTCATAAACTTTTTCATTCACAATATTATAAAGGCTGAAACCGTTTTTCAAAACTTTTTTAACCTCAAATACAGACGCAATAGATTTTTTCAATTCTTCAACGATTGCTTTCGCGCTGTCAGAAAGAAAATTTTTGCGTTCAAGATAAATGTCAAATACGGATTTGCCGTCTTGCGTCAAGTTTCTTTCGAAAATATAATTGAAACATGCGGCCTGGAATTGCACAGAAGAAGACTGCTGATTTAGTCCGATTGTTTTAATATATTCTGCAAAATCCGGCTGAACAACTTCATCCTGTCTGATAAATAATGCCAAATCTTTTATAATATCGTTGATGTCTTTCAATTCGTCTAAAATAACCATCTAATCTCCCTCGTCTGTAATTTGAAACTGTGTTTGAAACAAGAATAGTTTAAACAAATGTAAAATTCAATACCTATAACAGGATAATTTATTTTCAAAAAACAAAATTATATGATATAATGCAAATATGAAAAAGACATTATTGATATTAGGAACTTTATTATTAACAGCCTCCAGCGCCTTTGCATACTCAATGCCACGCTGGGGAATGACAGCAGTGGATGTTTATATCGAAGAAAATGCGCTTTCTTCCACAATTGAAAGAGCATTCAGAGACTGGTCAGCTGCCAGCAACGGCAAACTCCGGTTCAGATTTTACTCAAACCGCCACGCATCAAACAATGCGCCGATAAAAGTTATCTTCACAGACGACCGTGCGCCGTATTTTCTTGTAAAATCAAAAAGATACGAAACAACCGGATATTTCACGAACATGGAAGACGGATTCATAAACAGGGCAACCATACAGGTCTACACAATCGACCGCGACAAAAAACGCGCAACAACTGAAGAAATTTATATGAATGCGCTTAATGAAGTCGGTTATATTCTCGGCTTAGACAAAATCTACGGCAAATGCGAAGAGGAATCTGTAATGTGCATGGAATCTCTTGGAAAGGTCCAATCCTTAACGGACGCTGACAGAGCAATGATTATTGACAAATACGAACGTTCCAGCAATGACATCAAAGAACAAAAATCAAAACCGAATAACAAAAGATAATTTGACATTACAAATTTAGGTGGTAATATCAGAATTGCGGTGAAAAATCATTGCACCTCCGGCTTTTATATAGCGGCATAAGCGACAGCCAGAGGGAATGAAAATCACATCTGGTGTAAATTGCATCAGAAATTGATAATTTAATAACACTATCGGGATGTAGCAGGAGCCTGTGCAAGTGCTTCCAAAGTAAACAATTAAGTATTGTTTACGCTAGTTCCGTCGCGGAGCATCTGGTGTGAACGTAAGTGAACCCCAAGCTGCGCGGATAATGAAAACTTAATACTAATATCGGGATGTAGCGCAGCTTGGTAGCGCACCGTGTTCGGGTCGCGGGGGCCGCAGGTTCAAATCCTGTCATCCCGATATTTTTATATGTAATTGTGAGGCGAAAGCCGAAACAATCCAGCCTATTTTGATAAAATAAATCGGGACGTGGCGCAGCTTGGTAGCGTGCTACCTTGGGGTGGTAGAGGTCGCAGGTTCAAATCCTGTCGTTCCGATTTTTTCAAAATCGTTCTCCAGGTTGAACCTAAGGTTCGTTTGATTTTCATTAATTACCACTTTTATCAGCTAGATTTGGCACATACTAATCTGTACGGCTCATCCTTCGCCTACAGCTTTAGTAAAATCCTGTCGTTCCGATTTTTTAGTGCTCATTTTTCTGCTCAGACTGTATTTTTAAGTCCAGTTTGATTATTTCGGACAGTTTGAGTATTATCCCCAAGCGCCCTGATTTTATAGGATTTTTTCGCTCGGAAGTCGGTTGATTATGTAAAAGCCAAAGCTGGACCAAAACGGACTTTATTAGGATAAAAGTGCGGCAAAATCCCATAATAAACTAGCAAAAAATTATTTTCACCGTTTTTATATTCCATATGATATCATCCACAAATAATAATATTTCATTTAAATCAAATCCTTTAATAAACACAACATCTTTTATTGAAGAGCGCGTATTATTAAATAAGGCTCTTATTGACGGAGCAAGGGATATCTCTACAGTTTGCCAGACAAATAACAAATTTGAGAGAACAGAAAGAATACGAAGATACGCATTACTTTGGACATTAGCCTTTTTGACACCATTTGTTACTTTGCCGATTACAAATAAGCTGGCAATGAAACATATTGCAAAACTTTCACGAGGGTATTTTTCTAAAGAGAATAATTAATTAAACTGTCAAATAAGTACCTCCAAAATGCTGATTTAACAAAACAAGGTATCAAAAAACTGTCTAAGTAATGTGATTTAGGAGTTTTTTCGAGTAACAAAAGCCATAATTATGAAGAAATCCGAAAAAAAATAATTAACGCGAAAACATCGGTACTGGCGTTTGACTGTTTATTTACAGCAGGAACAATGGGCAGTATAGGTTTTTTCAATAGTATTTAACAAGAAAAAAGACCGGCAGAGACGGATTTTCAGCGGAATTTGAGATGGCAAATAAGTCAATTATTGAAAAAAGAGCAGAAAAATTTAAAAAAACGGAATCATATAGAAATTCTGCGTTTGTAGCTTTATTAATAATGCTTGCAACATCACCGTTATTAATTAAAAAAGGATTAAGTTCTACTGGTAAATTTGCAGAATTGATAAAAAAACATGCGGACAAATTTAATTATAATGACGGTATTTTTATGAAAAGATTGCCGTTTTTTATAATGACATGTGTATCGAGCTTAGGAGTAATACTTTCATCCAGAAATACTACAGAAGTAAAAGATAATTCAATAAGAGCTGCGGCATCACAAATAACATATTTTGGTGGTGATATTATCATCGGTAGCGCACTTGCGACATTATCTGATAAATTCTTCAAAACGGCACTTCTTGACAAAAATTGTAAAAAAAGTTTTATAAATAAAATTATTCCGCCAATAAAACCAATTAAGGATTTACAGGGTAAAAATAAATCTATAGCAACAGGGTTATTCTGGGTAAACATGTTGTCTTTATTTGCAATAATTGGTTATGGAGTTCCAAGATTTGTAAATAAAATGATAAAAAAAGATGTACAGAAAGATGTTTCAACAAGCAATTTAGAAACAACAAACGATAACATTTTAAAATATCCTAATGTATTTGAAAGTTTTAAAATTATAAATCCTCAAACTCACAGTTTAAAATAATCAAACCAAGTGTCCATTTACATCGACTCAACTGCGTAACTTTTAAGCTAAACTTAAACTCACCGAGTAATTTTATTGAGACATTTTATGCTACTATAAAAATATGAAAGTACTCCCTCCAACATTTTCAACACCTATCAGAATTGATTCTAAACTATTTACAGGAAAACCAATTATCAATCCTTATGATTTAGTTAAGATGAAAAGAAATGGTGTTACGCAAATTATAGATTTGAGACAGCATTCTCATTTTTTAAAATTACTGGAAAAAATTCAATGCAAAGTTTTCGGGATTACCTATAAAAATAAAATCTTTAAAACAGATACTGACAATATTCCAACTATAGATTTTTTCCATAATATTAACAACGAAATTATTCAAAATAACGGTAAAACATATCTTCATTGCAAACATGGCATCCATAGAACAGGAATGTGCGTTGCTTCATATCAAAAAGAAGTGTTGAAATTAGAAAATTCTGCTATTTTAAAAGATTTCCTGAAAAACACATCTACAGACAAAAATATAGCTTCTTCTGAAAAAATAAAACTTGTTTTAGATAAATTTATAGACTTATTTAAACTTAAAAAACAATAATCAAATTTTTATTCACTATTATCAGCCAGGAATCTGCTTACACCTATTCAACAATCCTGCCATCTTCAATCTTGTAGATTTTAACGTCCTGCAAAAATTCATCCTCAAAAAGCAGCGTGTCCACTGATGTTATCACAACCTGCGTCGCGTTAGTGATGGATTTTAAAAGATAATTTTGCCTTATGTCATCAAGTTCGGCTAAAACATCATCAAGAAGTAAAACCGGTTCATCTCCGGTTTTCTCGGTGATTATGTCCAGCTCTGAAAGCTTCAGCGCCAATACAACCGTCCTTTGCTGGCCTTGAGATGCAAATTTTGTCGCCTCATTTTCATTTATGTAAAACAAAATATCATCGCGATGAGGCCCGACACAAGCCTGCGCACGCCGCATTTCCTCAAACTTTCGCTCTTCAAGCGACGCCCTGAACCTGGACGCTATCTCGTCAAGCTCTGTTTCCCCATCCAAAAATGAACAGTCGTAAACAAGTTTCAACTCTTCTGTTTCGCTGATAATACGATGCTTTTCGCGCGCAATCTTCCCGATTTCCGCCAAAAATTTTATTCGCAAATAAATTATATTACTCCCTGTAATCGTCAATTGCTCATTCAATACATCAAGCAAAGTTTCATCTAATGATGCGCCTTTTATCAGTTCTTTTAAAAAATTGTTCTTCTGAATCCGGATTTTATCGTATTTTGAAAGCCGCTCATCATAGGCAGGATAAATTTGTGAAATCGCACGGTCAAGCCAATCTCTTCTGTCAGACAGGTTTCCGCGCAAAAGCAACAGGTCGTTTGTCGAAAACAATACCGTCTTTAAAACCTGTTTGAAGTTTTTCGGTGTAGTTTTCACCCCGTTCACCTTTAGACTTTTTGTCTTTTCTTTTGAATATGCGTAATCAAGCGTCACAGAAGTGTTCGCTTTTATAAGTTCCGCCTCAATCGCAGCCGTCTCAGCGTCAAAATTTATTATTTCTATATTGTTTGAAGTTCGCGGGGATTTCAGGGCAGAAAGAAAGTATATGCTTTCAAGAATATTGGTTTTACCTTGCGCGTTTTTGCCGATTATAAGAATCTTTCCGGAATTAAGATTAAGGCTTAAATCCTTGCAGTTTCTGTAATTTGTAAGCTTCAATTCCAATAGTCTCATAACAAAATTATACATTAAACAAACGAGTTTTTGAAATTATCTATTGTGAAAATCTGATAAGTAATGTAGAATTGTTGTTGTAGACTATAGAGGTTAAGTATGTTGCCAATTATATCGGAAGAAACAGCCGCAAAAGTGTTTTCGGAAATCTTTAAAGATATGCCGTCATGGCGCAAAACGATGATTCACTATATGAAAGAAGAAAATCCCGAAATAAACACGGCAATTATCGAAGCCGCAAACAACACGGATTTAGACCCGAAAGCTGTTGCACTCGGCGCATATATGACCTACAAGTTGTTAGAGATTGCCGTCAAAGAAGACGATGCTCTCATAACTTTTAATGAATAACCTATTATAAATCAAATCAATAAAGGACGGGTAAAAAATATGGTAATTGAAGAATTATTAGAAAAACTTGTTAAAGACGGCGGATCCGACTTGCACATCTCAAGCAACCTTCCGCCTGCAATAAGAGTTGACGGAAAACTCACTCGCGTAGATATGGAACCTTTATCGCCGGATGATGTTGAAAACCTTTTGTTTCCGATGCTTTCAAACGAACAAAGACGTACGTTAGAGCAAAACTGGGAACTCGACTTTTCATACGGTATTGAAGGCTTAAGCCGTTTCAGGGTTAACTTCTACAAAGACAAAGGCAACTACGCAGCCGCTTTCCGTACGATTACAGACAAAGTTCCCTCATTCGACCAGCTGGGACTTCCTGATATCGTCAGAATCGCCGCTGAAAAACCGCGCGGACTAATCCTTGTAACAGGCCCGACAGGTTCAGGTAAATCAACAACACTTGCGGCAATGATTGACTATATTAACGAGACAAAAGCTGAACACATCTTAACAATCGAAGACCCGATAGAATTTGTTCACACATCAAAGAAAAGTATTGTTCACCAGCGTGAATTAGGTATGGATACAAGATCTTTTGCAAACGCTCTTAAATCAGCACTTCGTGAAGACCCTGATATCATCCTGGTCGGTGAGATGCGTGACCATGAAACCATTTCTCTTGCCCTAACCGCAGCAGAAACAGGCCACTTGGTATTCGGCACACTCCACACCTCATCAGCATCCCAAACAATCGACCGTATCATCGACGTATTCCCCGAAGGCCAGCAGCAGCAGATTCGTGTACAGCTTGCAAACTCGCTTGTCGCAGTATTTGCTCAAACCCTTGTGCCGAAAGTACTTCCAAACGGCCAGAAAAAGGGCCGTGTAATGGCACAGGAAATCATGCTTGTAACCCCGGCTATCGCAAACCTTGTCAGAGAAGCAAAAGCCGCCCAAATCTATTCAACGATTCAGATGAACACAGGCGTTGGCATGCAGACTCTTGAAATGGCGCTTGCAAAACACTACAAAGCTGGTTCTATTACTCTTGAAGACGCATTATCAAAAACTTCACGCCCTGACGAATTCAAACGTATGATTGACATGCAGCAGACAAGTTCACTATAAGAAAAAATTTAATTTCTGACAAAAAGACCCGCATTGACGGGTCTTTTTTATTTTCAAACCTACAAATTTACTGCAACCAAATATAACGTCCGCAATTTTTCAATATCATAAGAATCCATTTTTTCCAAAATCCGTTTCCTTAAATAATCCTCATCATACAAAAACTCATTAAAAAACAATTCCTCAACTCTAACCCCGAGCACATCCGCAATTCTCGTAAGATTCTCAGCAGTCGGAAAACTCTCCCCGTTTTCAATCCTGACAATCTGTCGTGGATTCAAATCAAGCAATTCAGAAAAATGCTCCTGTGAAAATTGTTTTTCTTTACGCAATTTTCTGATTTTTTGTCCAAGTAATTTTTTTACATCCATTTTTAAGCCTTTTTTATTGATATTTTCAAGTATATTTATATGCCGGGTAAAATTTAAGGTAAAAATTTTGCCTAAAAATATTGACATTATGCAAAAATATGTCATAATTTAAAACATAAATGTCTTATTACAATCAAAATTCTGTAAAAATATGACACAAAAGGAGACTTATGCACAATTCAATAAAAAAAACCTTTAAAGCTTTTACTATGGCAGAAGTATTGATAACACTTGGAATAATAGGAATAGTTGCCGCAATGACCTTCCCCGGGGTTATGTCAAAATACCGTAAAAAGGAAGTTGAAACCAAGCTTGCAAAAATATACAGCGTGATGAATCAGGCAATAAATCTTGTTATTGCAGAAAACGGGGATTACCACGGCTGGGTAAAAGATTGCGGTCCCAGCGCCGCACCAACCTGCACGACAGACGATATGCTGCTCTGGTATAATGAAACAATCGGCAAACAAATTAAGTCACTTTCAGTAAAAAAAGTTACATCGCCGACAGAAGGGATTTTAGTATATTTTGAAGACGGCAGTATTCTTTTTATAAACAATTATATATATGACATGATTTATTATACAGAAGAAAAAGCAATCCAAAATCCACGGAATGCGTATAATAAATTTGACTTCAGATTTAATCCGTATATATTGGCACATCAAGCAACAAATGCCCCGGAAGTATACAAATGGACTTTAAACAAAGGTTTTGAGCCTTATACATACCAATGGGACGGAACCAGAGAAGGACTTTTAGAGGGAAAAAACGGCGGAGTATATTATTCCTGCTCTGAAAAGAGCACCGAAAAATCGTACTGCACAAAACTAATACAAATTGAAGGCTGGAAAATTCCCGATGATTATCCGGTTAAATTTTAGAGAAAAAACGTAATCATAAAAATTATCATTTATGCTGATTTTTGGAAAAACTGATTCACACATATTATTCATTGCAAAAAATCGTGTCTTATAGCCGCGGCTTTTTGTTTATAAAAGATTTTGTTTGTGTTAAAATTTGATTATAGTGTTAGGAACTGAAAAAGGAAATTATTATGACACAACAAGCAACAACAGAGCCGAATTCGGCTAAAGAACAAATCAGACAAACCCGTATCCAAAAGCTTGCCGATTTGGCAGATAAAGGCGTAAATCCGTATCCGTATACATTTAACAAAAGTATTGATGCTGCGGATTTGCAAGAAAAATACAAAAACCTCGAAGCAGGAGTTGAAACAGAAGACGAATATTCGGTTGCAGGCCGCGTAATGGCCATCAGAAATACCGGTATGTTCATTGACCTTATGGATTCAACAGGCAAAATCCAGATTTTCTCACACAAAGAAAATCTTTCGGAAGATGATATGAAAGTTCTGAAACTTGTTGACATCGGCGATATTGTAGGATTCACCGGAACAATCAGAAGAACTCCCAGAGGTGAACTTTCAATCAAAACAACAGATTTGGAAATTCTTTCAAAATCACTTCTTCCGCTTCCGGAAAAACACCACGGGCTTACAGATGTAGAAACCCGTTACCGCCAACGTTATGTTGATATGATTGTAAACGAAGATGTGAGAAAAACTTTCAAAGCAAGAAGTTTAATCATCCAAAAAATCAGAGAATATCTGGCAAAAGAAGGATTTTTGGAAGTTGAAACGCCGACTTTGCAGACAATGGCATCAGGCGCAAACGCAAGACCATTCAACACACACCACAATGCGCTTGAAATGGATTTGACATTAAGAATTGCACTCGAACTTTACCTAAAAAGACTTATTGTCGGCGGCGTATCAGAAAAGATTTTCGAAATCGGCAAATGTTTCAGAAACGAAGGCATCGACACTCGCCACAACCCTGAATTCACAATGATTGAACTTTATCAGGCATACGCTGATTACAACGATATGATGACTTTGACTGAAAACATGGTCGCTTATGTTGCGCAGGAAGTTCTTGGCACAATGAAAATCAAATACGGCGAACATGAAATCGATTTGACACCGCCATGGGACAGAAAAACAATGCTCGGATCAATTAAAGAAGCAACAGGCGTTGACTTTATGGAAATTTACAGCCCGCAGCAGGCAATCGAAACTGCCAGAAAGCTCAATGTTCATGTTGAAGACACAATGAACTGGGGTCAGGTAGTGGAAGCTGTTTTTGAAGAAAAAATCGAACCTGGTTTAATCCAGCCCTGCCACATTATTGATTATCCGCGCGAAATTTCACCGCTGGCAAAAGTTCACAGAGACAACGAAAGATTGACAGAACGTTTCGAAACCCGCGTTAACGGCTGGGAAATCGCAAACGCATTTTCAGAACTTACGGACCCGATTGACCAGAGAATGAGATTTGAAGCGCAGGCTCAGGCCAAAGCAAACGGGGATGAAGAAGCAATGGATATTGATGAAGACTTCATTTGCGCGCTTGAATACGGAATGCCTCCGACAGGCGGTATGGGAATGGGCATCGACAGATTGGTAATGCTTTTGACAGATTCTCCCTCAATCAGAGACGTAATCGCATTCCCGACATTGAAAAAAAGAAGCTAGAAATCTTTAAAATAAATATTAAAAAAGAGCCTTTAATTTAGCATAAAGGCTCTTTTTTGTATTGCAAAAATTCCACGATAGAAATTTTAAGTCGACACCCAAATCTGCAGACTTGATGAAAATTATTATTTACATTTAGACTTCGTATTCCAGCCTAAATCGCTGCAATGCAGATAATCAAGATTTTCGTTGTAGATTACCCATGCGGCGCAAGCATATCCGTCTTGCGTTTTTGCGTTTTTACAACTTTTATCAAAGGAAAATTTATCTGTTTCCAGGCTTGTACCCCGCGGCACAATGCCGTATTTTGTTATATAAAACGAAAACATATCACGCCCCAGCACATTCGGGTTTTTATCACCGTTAATATCAACAAATATAGATCCGCACGTATTTGCTAAAGCTTTGCTGTTTCCCATACTTCTGGTACAGTTTTCAGAAAAAGGCTCTAATGACAATACCATCCCGTCAGCCATCACTGCACCACCAAGAGTATTTGTAGTCATATCTAAATAAAGGGTTCCTTTTAAGGTTTTATACTCTACAGGTGCAAAGCAATTTGATTCATTACGTTTGCATCTTCTTACAATTTTTAAATACGGAGCAAATCTGTCCAGATAAATCTCTCCTGAATTTTGATATGTAGCGTAATCGTCTTTCATATCAACATCCAGAGAGCCTTTTAGCCCCCAGTTTTCGATAGGGCCGTATTCTTCAGTTGCAAATTGATATGCTTGGGACATAACTGAATAGAATTTCTTTAAAGCTGTCACTGTCGCTTTTTCCTGCTGCCTTTGTATAAGCGCGGGCAAAGTCATGGCAGCAACAATTCCGATAACGCCAAGGGTTATTAAAACTTCAGCCAAAGTAAAAGCGACCTGACGCTTGTTTACGGAAACTCTTGCATGCGCAGAATCTTTGGCGTGAGTAAACGCCGCGCAATTTGAATTAAAAAATCTTTCGAAAATTTTAAAAAAAGCTGATTGCTTGGAAAGATTGCTTATAAATTCACTCTTAATACCTTGAGGGATAAGGTTTTCAGATGCC
>CATLFB010000012.1 GCA_949927415.1 uncultured Candidatus Melainabacteria bacterium | reverse complement strand
TCGAATTCGGTATTTGAAAGTGCAAGCTATTCCGTAGTTGGCGGAGTGTCTAACGAAAGCCTGACACAGAGCGGTAAGACCTTAATGAAACCGTCAGGTGATGTTAGCGTTACTGTCAATTACAAGAGCAAGAGCAAACAACCTACTAATTGTACTTTAAAATATGGATATTCCAATCAAGTTGGTAGTGGCGCTAACGGACGTTCGCTTACTCTCAACTATTCGATGACATGTACAGGCGATCTTGTCGCGCCAGCTAATAATCTGTTATTTTCAGTTAAAAGTCAAACAGGGAAAACAATGACTATGTTCTCACTTCCTGTGGGTGGCAAAAGCGGTAATGGAAATGACATAAGTGGAAATAAAACGCTAAGCTATTCTTGGGATTCAAATAGTTCAGGCTGGGAAGGTACGCATTATGTTACTGTAAGCACAACTGCGGATTATATTAGCGCATCGTGTAACGACTCATGGCAATGTTCTCCGTATTAAACTAAACTTTTTGCTCAATATATAGGCGCTTCGAGTGAAGCGCCTTTTTCTTTTTCAGTACGATTCATTGACTATTGCAAGTTGGACAATTCATTAGATTGACAAGCTCACAGGCGTCTTTTGTTTGGAGTTAAACTTTGCTTTCGATTTGCGAAAATAGTTAAATTATGTTATTTTTTTTATATGAAATTGAAAAAATACGCAATCTGTTCTAACAACAAAATTCCTAATTCTATTCAGGTTAAAAATCTGCTTGAGGAAATTCTGCGAAAACAGCAGCTTGATGTTGAAATTCTTGATATTGACGATTTGAAATCCGGCGCTGACTTTGCTTTTGTAATCGGAGGGGACGGAACAATATTGAAAGCCGCGAGGTTTTTTGCAAAATTCGGCACGCCGATTTTCGGGATTAATTTGGGCAGGCTCGGATTTCTGTCGCAATCGCAGGGAGAAAATATTGAAAAATCCCTTGGACTCATTCTTGAAGGAAAATTCCATGTTGAAGAAAGAATTATGCTGCAAAGCGGTGAAAATCTCGCTCTTAATGATTTTGTAATAAAAGGAAATGCACTCGGGCGAACTGCGCGTTTGTCGTTAAAGATTAACGGAAAAGCTGTTTGCGATTATCTTGCGGACGGGCTGATAATTTCAACTCCGACAGGCTCAACTGCTTACGGGCTGTCTGCCGGCGGGCCGGTGCTTTCGCCAAATCTCGGGGCATTTATTGTTGTGCCGATTTGTCCGCATACGCTTACTGCCAGACCCCTTGTAATTCCTGATAATGAGGTTGTTTCAGTTTCTGTGAATGATTGCGAAAGAGGTTTTGTTGTATCGACCGACGGCCAGAATTTTTACGAATGCGATTCTGATATTGAAATTAGAAAATCAGTCTTTACTGCAAAGCTGGCTCTTCTTGAAGAGGGGGATTTCTACTCTGTTTTGCGGGATAAGCTTCACTGGGGATTGTCGCCGGCTAAAATCTAAGTCTTCCGCGGCTTACAAATTCCGCTCTCGGCTCCGCACTATTGGAAATTTGAAAACAATAAAAAAAGACGGTTTAAACCGCCTTTTATGTTTTCCTTTTCCTATTAATTATTCAACGACTTTTGATACAAAGTTTGTGATTTCAAAGAATGTATCTTTAACAAATTCTTTTGCCAGTGTTGTGATTGGTCTGTTTTCAATGCATTCAAACACGTAATAAATCGGGTCCTGTGAGGTGTTGAAACGCATTCTTTTGTCTTTTCTATCTAAAAATGAGTAGTCTTCATAAGAACATCCGCCGTTGTTTTTACGGTTTTGTCTTTTTCTTATTAATGTTCCGAATTGTCCGTTTCCGTTTGTATCGTTTTTTGTGCCTGTTGTTGTGGGTAACATTTTTAAACTCTCTTTCTAAAACTCTTCTTTATATCTCTTGTATATATAAAGTATTTAAGTCGTGAAAAATTGCCTTTTTGTATTCTGATTTGTTAAGAATTGTAAAGTGGTTGTTTAGGATGGCTTTGAGATAAATCGTTAATACGAAAAGCGCCGCGCAGCGCGCGGCGCTTTATATACATTTATTCTTTATTCAACAGAAGCTTTTTGCTCGTTATCAAGTTCAAGTTCGATTTCATCTTCCTTGTTTACCAAATTTTTACCGATTGCCTTTTCCAGCGCGGATTTTGCGGAATTGTACTGATAAAGTGCGCTGTAGTAGTTAAGCTGTGCTGTTTGATATGTTGTTTGTGCTTCTTTAAGTTCAATAGGATTTGCCTCGCCGACACGGTAGCGGCCGTAGGAAAGTTCATAGTTTTCTTTTGCCTGTTTTACCTGCAAAATAGCAACAGGTATCTGGTTTTTCTTTTCAACAAGAAGCAGATAGGCATTTTGGATTTCTAAATATATCTGGTTTTGCGTTTTTTGAGCGTTTGCTAATTCTTTGTCATAAAGATATCTGGCCTCTTTGATTTCGTTTCGGATAAGCATTCCGTTTATTGTCGGAAAGTTCAAATATCCGCCGACGTTATAACCATGGTTAGATACCCAGCTTTTACCGCCGACCTGAACCTGACCTTCGACTGAAAGCGTCGGAAAGTAAGATTTTTTCACAAGATTTAGAGTTTGTTTTGCTGATTCGACTTTGGTTTCGGCAAGCTTTAAATCTGGTCTTGCCTCGCGCGCAATGTCAACTGCACCGTTAAGAGTTATATCGACAGGCTCATATCTTAAACGCTCCTGAACAGTATATTCCTCAATAAATGGAACGCCCATAACATTGTTTAATCTTGCAATTGCAAGATTTACCGAGTTGCTGGCCTGAATAAGCTGTAATTTAGCATTGCTTAAATTTGATTCAGCAATTGTTACGTCGACTTTCGGATTAAGCCCGATTTCGTAGAACGCTTTTGCCTGTTCATAAAACATGGTGTATTGTGCAACGGTTGTTTGCGCTACGCGTTTGTTTTCGTAGGCGTAAAGAAGATTAAAATACGCATCTTTTGTCTGGTAAATTACGTTATTAATAACTTCTGATAAAGAAGCTTTTTGACCTTCATATTCTAAACGGCGAATAGTTGCCTGATTTTGGGTTACACCAAAGTCATACAACATCTGTTGAAGCGTAAACTGCCCTAGAATAAAGTAGTTGAAAGTAAGATTTTTGCCCAAAGCGTCTGACAATTGCAGCTGTCTGATTTTTGTATAGCCTGTCTGCCAGCTGAATTGAGGGAAGTAGTTTGACCAAACCTGCTTAATCCTTGAATCGGACGCCAGAACATCATGAAATGCCGCGTTAATCTCAGGATTGTTGCCGAGCGCAATTTCCAAACACCTTTCAAGCGTCAAATCAACTGATTTCTCAACAGAGCCTTCAATAATCACTTTGTCTTCAATCTTTTTGGGCAAAACTTCTTCAGCCTGCGGATATTCTTTTGGATTGATTGTGTTTCCAACCGTGATGTCGCCATCAGCTGAGTATGCTGACAGTGTGCCAAGTCCTGTTATAAATGCCAATATCAATAGTTTTTTAAACATTTTTAAGAATTTTCCTTATTGTTTTTCTTTTCTCTGTAATTTTTAGCCAATTTTCTTGTGTATTCTTTCAAGCTTTCAATCAAAACATAATACGCAGGAACAAGGAATGTTCCGATAAATGCAACGGCCATCATACCTCCAAAAACCGTCATACCGACAGAATTTCGGCTGGCAGCACCTGCGCCTTTTGCAAACACAAGAGGCAAAAGCCCGAGGATGAATGCGATGTTTGTCATCATTACGGCTCTGAACCTCAATTTTGCCGCCTGCAAAGCCGCTTCTTTGTACGGCATTCCGTTTTCATGCGCATCTTTGGCAAATTCAATAATCAAAATCGCCTGCTTTGTCGAAAGCCCGATGAGCATTACAAGCCCGATTTGCGCGTAAATATCAAGCGACAGCCCTGAAAATGTTCCGAAAATTCCGGCCACATACTGGAAGAACAAGGCTCCCGCAAGCGCCACCGGTGATATCAAAAGTACCGCAATCGGAAGCATCCAGCTTTCGTAAAGCCCGACAAGGAACAAATATACAAATATTAATGACATTGCAATAATCGGCAGGATTTGTCCTGATGATTCATGTTCCTGCAAAGAACTTCCCGACCAGGAATATCCCAAATCTTTCGGCAGAACTTCATCGGAGATTCTTTCCATAATGCTCATAGCATCGCCCGAACTCACTCCGCTTCTTGTCATCCCGTTGATTGTAATCGCAGGATACATGTTGAACCTTGTTAAGCTGTACGGGCCGACGATTTCTTTAATATCAACGACGGAGGTTAGCGGAACCATGTTTCCGTAATTGTTTTTGACAAATATCTTGTAAATGTCAGCAGGTTTTTCCCTGAACTCTGATTCTGCCTGCAAATACACACGATATACGCGTCCGTATTTGTTGAAGTCGTTAACGTAAGATTTTCCGAAATATCCTGCAAGCGCGCTGTAGATTTCGGAGATTTCAACACCCTGCGCAAGCGCTTTGTCTGCGTTTACATTAATCAGCAGCTGCGGAAGGTTTGCCGTAAAAGATGTGTATACAAGCTGGAATGCCGAATCCTGATTGGCCGCTGCGATAAGCTTTTGTGCCTCTTCGTAAAGTTCCTGCGGAGTTCTGTTGCCCTTGTCCAAAAGCTGGTATTCAAACCCGCCAAACATCCCCAATCCGGAAATTGAAGGTGGTGCAAATACCGCAATTTTGGCTGAAGGGTAATCTGAAAATTGTCCCTGCATTTTACTCATAATGCTCTGCATTGAAAGGTCTTTTGTCTTTCGCTTTGACCAGTCAGTGAGTTCTGCAACAATCAGTGCTGTATTTTCGCCAGAAAATCCGACAAGTGTGATTGTGTTTTTGACGCCGGGAATTTTCAGGATTTTTGCTTCAATCTCGTTTGCAACGATATCCGTTCTGGAGGCTGAAGAGCCGTCTGGAAGCTGAATTTGTGCAAAGATTGCGCCCTTATCTTCTGTCGGGAGGAACCCTTGCGGAATAAGTCTTCCGACAAATATAATCAGGCCCAAAATTATGAAAAACGTTAAAATTGTAGCTTTTGGCGAATCTATAAAGAATTTCGCGCCGATTAAATATTTGTCTCTGATTTTGTTAAACCATTCGTCAAATTTTTGGATGAATTTTACATGGCTTTGGTCATCTCCGGTTTTGAGAATCATAGAACACAATGCCGGCGCAAGAGTGAGCGCAACAAGTGTTGACAAACCGATTGATGAGGCGATGCAGAGTGCGAATTGCCTGAACATCTGCCCTGTAATCCCTGCCATAAACGAAACCGGTACAAATACCGCCATAAGTACAAGAGATGTGGCAAGAACAGCGCCGAAAACTTCTTTCATCGTGACTTCTGTTGCTTCGCGCGGATTTTTGCCTTCCTGAATATGTCTTTGCGTGTTTTCCAATACAACGATAGCATCGTCAACAACAAGCCCGACCGCGAGAACCAGTCCAAACAAAATCAAAAGGTTTATTGAAAATCCGAGCATATTCATAAATATGAAAACCCCGATTAGGGAAACCGGAATCGCGCAGAATGGAATCAGAGCCGCTCTTGCGCTTCCGAGGAACAAATAGGTTACAAGCCCGACAAGCACAATTGCAAGCGCGATTGCTGTGATAACTTCTTTGATGGATTCGCGAACGAATTCTGTCTCGTCGCGCTGGATTTTGTATTCAATACCTTGAGGGAAACTTTTGGAAAGTTCCTTCATTTTTTTGCTGATTTTGTTTGAAAGGTCGATGGCGTTGGCTTCCGGAAGCTGGCTTATCGAAATAATTGCAGAATCTTTTCCGCCGATTCTTGAGAAGAATGAGTAGCTTTCCGCACCAAGTTCTACGCGTGCGATGTCTTTCAATTTAATTTGCGAACCGTCGGGTTTTGAGCGGACGATTATGTCTTCAAATTCCGAAACATCTTGAAGTCGGCCTTTTGTACGCATCGTAAGTTTTATCATTTGTTTGTTTTTCATCGGTTCAACACCCAAATCGCCCGCAGGGCTTTGAGTGTTTTGCGACTGAATTGCTTTGCTTACTTCTGATATTGATACACCTAAGTTTGCCATTCTTGTTGCATCAAGCCATATTCTCATAGAATAATCGGAAGAGCCGAATACCTGAACTTTTCCGACACCTTTGATACGCGCAAGTTCGTCTTTGATGTAAATTGAGGCGTAGTTTGCGATGTAGAGTGAATCGTATGTGTGGGTGGGTGAGTTTACGGAAATCATCATTAAGCCGGGGCCGCCTGTGGATTTTTTGACGGAAAGCCCGTAGCGTTTTACGTCTTCCGGAAGCCTCGGGGTTACGAGTTGAAGCTGGTTTTGAACGTTTACGACTGCCATATCGGGGTCTGAGCCGATTCTGAAATACAGCGTCAATTCGTATTGACCGTTGCGGGAAGTTGATGACATGTAAATCATATCTTCAACACCGTTCAGCTGCGCTTCAATCGGGGCTGCAACAGTTGATTCAACAACGTCAGAGCTTGCGCCGGCGTATGTCGCTGATACTACTACCTGAGGAGGTGTGATTGACGGATATTCTTCCAGCGGAAGAAGTTTCATCATCAGCATACCGGCAAGAATTATCGCCAATGAAATTACGATTGCCAGTTTCGGTCGTTGTATAAATAAATTTCCTTTATTCTCTGCCATTTTCTTATATCACAGTTCGCGGATTTTAATTTTATGCTTAATTAAAAGTCGGAAACTGCCCTTTCCCTAATCACTCTGTCTCTTTGCCGTTTAAGGCATTATTTAAAAAATTTGTTTATTTTTCTTTGTCTTGTTCTTCTTTTTCAACAGCTTTTTCAGCTTTTTCTTCATCTGATTTGAGTTGCTGCATTTCTTCTGCCGAAACTATTGTAACAGGACGTCCGGGGGTTACTTTTTGTAGCCCGTCGACGATTATTCTGTCGCCTTTTTTAAGTCCGTCATCCACAATCCAGTCTTTGCCGTCCTGACCTTTTGTTTTGATGTAGGTTAATTGCGGAAGGTCTTGTTCATCAAGCTTGTAAACGTATTTGCCGGCCTGGTTTTCAAGAACTGCTGTCTGCGGAACGACCGGAATGTTTGAGGGTTTGTTTGCATAAAGTTTTACTGTCAGGAATTCTCCCTGAATAAGCGCGTTGTTTGGGTTTTGGAAAGTTGCGCGCATTGTGATTGTACCGGTTGACTGATCGACTTTGTTGTCCTGAAAATCCTGAACTCCGTCGAGTTTGTATTTTTCACCGTTTGCAAGATATAGTTCGGCTTTTCTGTTTGAATTCGCTTCTCCGTCAGAGTTTGCAAGGATTGCGTAGTCGTTTGAATCAAGCGGGAAGGTTACATAAATAGGGTTCATGCTGTTTATGGTTGTAAGCGCGCCTGTTGAGGGGGTTACGTAGTTGCCGATTGTGACGTTTATGATGCCGACTCTGCCGTCAACCGGTGATTTTACCATTGTGTAGCCCATGATACGTCTGCTGTCGCTTAAGTTTGCTTCGGCAGATGCCAGCTGTGCTTTTAGCGAATCTCTTTGTGAAAGCATTTGATCATATTGAGATTTTGCAATGTAATCTTTTGCCACGAGTTCTTTAGAACGCGCAAGTTGTTTTTCTGCGTAAGCCAACTGGGCTTTCAGATTTGTAACGTTTGCTTCGGCCATTTTTTCAGAGTTTGAGAATTCTGTGGGTTCAATCTGGAAAAGAGTTTGGCCTTGTTTTACGTAATCGCCTTCTTTGAAGTAGCTTTTGGTTAAGTAACCAGCAATACGCGCAAGCACATCAACACGATATTTTGCAACGACACGTCCGGGCGCTTCGTAAGTTCTTATGATACTTCTTTCCTGAATTGTATCTACTGCGACCTGCGGGGCCGGTCTGTTGCGCATTGCCTGACCGGTTTTGAAATTATTATACGCACTTATTCCGTATCTCAAAAGAATTGCGCCTAATATTACGGCTAATATTATTATAATTGTTTTCTTCATTGTCTCTCCCTGGTGTTTAAAAGTTTTACGGAGTGGGTGTTACGGGTTACGCTCACTCACGTTCGCTTCACCCTACCGAAATATGTTTCGGATTATTGCTTCACGCCTTCAAGTCGTTCACTCTATTTTGCTCCCGCAAAATTGCCGCTCATTATGCTCCGCGCTACTTCGAGTTTCGTTCGCTTATGCTCACTCCACTCTACGCAAAATCCGTTCTCGGATTATTCGGCCGTCCCGCACCTTGCGTTTGCTTCAAATTCCTCACGGAATTTTGCCGCTCACTACGGTGCTTTGGATGTTGCGGGTTTCAGTCGCTCACGCTCCTTTCACCCTACCGAAAATCCGCTTTGTTGCATTTGCAACACTTCAATTATACCTGAGACATTTAAAAAATCAATAAGTTAACATTGCCCGTCAGGCTGATTTTTTATGTATTCAATTACATCGCTTGCAAAAATCCCGAAAATTAGTCAACTTCCAGTTATCGCAGGCGTTTTCAAGATGGCTGAGCCTTGAATATTTTTTCAATTACTTAATTGTTTTCAAATATTCAAATACCTTTTGCAGTGCAAGGCTTCTGTGCGAAATCCTGTTTTTTTCATCTTCTGTCATATCTGCCATTGTCTTCTCACTGCCTTTTACTCTGAATACCGGGTCATAGCCAAATCCGTGGGTGCCCGATTGGCTTAATGTTATTTCGCCTCTGCACTCGCCCCGCGTTGTGAATAAAACATCCCCTTCAGGCCCCACCAAAGTCATTGCGCATACAAATTTTGCCTTGCGATTTTCAATATTTTTTAATGCGTCAAGAAGTTTATCAATGCGTTTTTGAGGCGTTTCAGCGTATCTGGCAGAATGGATTCCGGGCGCTCCCTCTAGCGCTTCCACGCAAAGGCCTGAATCATCTGCAAGAGTGTATTCTCCACTCAGACGGTTTGCTTCGGCGGCTTTTATAAATGAGTTTTCTTCAAACGTTTCGCCATCCTCGACAGGGTCAAAATTCAAGTTTTTGTCCATCGGCAAAAATTCTGCGCCGCAAAAGTGGAATAACTTTGCGATTTCTTTGATTTCTTCGACTTTATGCGGGTTTTGGGTTGCTATTATTATTTTCATTTGCGCTATTTTCCTCTATTTCCCGAATCTTCTCTGGCGGCTTTGAAATTCCAGTATTGCCTCTGCCAGCGCGTTTTTGTCGAATTCCGGCCAGTATCTTTTTGTAACTAAAATCTCTGAATAAGCGATTTGCCACAAAAGATAGTTGGAAATCCGCTTTTCACCGCCTGTTCGGATTAAAAGGTCTGGGTCGGGGATGTTTTTTGTGTATAAATTTTTTGAAATAAGTTCTTCAGTGATTTCATCGTTTGAGATTTCGCAGGAATGAACTTTTTCACAGATGTTTTTGACTGCCTCTACGATTTCTGCGCGCGATCCGTAATTGAACGCTATTTGTAAATGCACGCCTGTATTGTTTTTAGTTGTTTCGACTGCGTTTTCTAATATTTTTTGAAGTTTTTCGCTCAACTGCGAAATCTTGCCGATAAATGAAATTACGACATTATTTTCATGCATTTCTTTAAGTTCGTTTTGGAGCGTCGAGCCGAGTAAATCCATTAAAAACTCGACTTCCTCGGGTTTTCGATTCCAGTTTTCGGTTGAGAATGCGTAAACGGTGAGGTATTTTATTCCGAAGTCGTCGCAGGCGCGCATTATGGTTTTTAGTGCATCCACGCCTTTTTTGTGACCGAAGGCTGTTGGAAGATTGCGCCCTTTTGCCCACCGGCGGTTGCCGTCCATAATTATTGCGATGTGTTTTAATCCGGTTTCTTGTGCGATTTGTTTAAGCTCTTTTTCTTGTTGTGCCTGCATTTCATAATTCCTTTGTCTGTTTATTATATACAAAAAAGTCATTTATGTAAAGGGTTCAGGAACGGGTGTCGTGCTTGTTTATGGTGCGGCAGGGCAATAAAAAACGGCAAATTTATTTATGAATCCGCCGTTAAATGTATATTATATATTGAGCATTTTATTTTTTCTTAAAGCCTCTGACGAAGTTTGCAAATTTATCCCAGAGGTTGAGCGTTTTTGTAGTAACTTTTTCTGTTATTTCTTTTGCCTTTTCGCCGGCTTTTTCACCTGTTTTTTCGGGATTTTTAAGTGCGTCTTTAACTTTGTCAACGGTTTCGTCGACGGCTTTTTTTACTTTTTGACCGCTTTCGCTTTGAACGATGTCATTTAGTTTTTCTTTGAGGTTTGGTTTTTTGAAAAAGTTGATGATATTTTTGCGGTAGTAGATTCCGATAGCGGCGCCTCCGATTCCAAGAAGTGTCAGGATAGTTTTTTTCAATGGCGACATTTGTTTTTGGAACTTGAATTCGCGGCCGGTCATTATGTTTTCGTAGTTGTTTTCAAGATTACGCTTGAACTGGTCTTGAGTGAGAACTTTTTTACTGCCGTTTTTATCAGTAACGTGGTATCGGTTTTTGTTATCCATTTGGACGAGGTTTCCGCCGATTATGGAAGAATTCAGTACGCTAACCATTTCAGTTTTCATAAAACTTAACCTTTCTACTTACACTTCATTACTTATTATAAGTACGATTGCGGGAATTTTTTGCGGATTTTTCGGGTGTGGTTAATGAAAATTTACAAATTTGATACGGTTTGATTTTTGTTTTATTCAGGAAAAAAGAAACCTATTGTATAACAATAGGTTTCTTTTGAAGTTAATTTTGTTTTCGTAAAATTGTCGGTTGCTGCGGTGTTTTGGATGTGGCTGGGGGGGGGGACACTCTTCACAAAATTCGTCGCGGTGTGTGTAGTACCTCACCCGAATTTCTAACTTTCGCGCCGCCACAAGCGGGCTCAAGTTGAAATTCCACCCTCTCCTCTACCAGGAGAGGGGATGCGACGATTTTCGTCGGAGTTTGCGGGTATCGTTAGAAGACATTTTCCGTTCTCAGCGCCATTGTCCTAATTCTGCACTTCCGTGCCTAATTCTATCAAAAACGGCTTTGGTATGACAGCCCCAGTATGTCTACGTGCGTAGCACTTGTCGCTCACTACGGTGCTTTGGATGTTGCGGGTTTCAGTCGCTCACGCTCCTTTCACCCTACCAAAAATCCATCTACGTGCGTAGCACTCTTAGATTATTGCTCCACGCCTTCAAGTCGTTCACTCTATTTTGCTGTTCGCAAAATTGCCGTTCACTTTTTCGGCGTTTCTTCGAGTTTCGTTCATCCTCCGCGCTAATCGCGCGTCGGACTCACTCCACTCTACGCAAAATCTAAGAACAACCGGAATATCCGCATTTTAAGCAGATAAAACAGCCTTCTGCCATCTGGATTTCGTTTCCGCATTCAGGACATTTTACGGTCTTGATTTCACCTGTCGGGTTGTATTCTTCCTGAACTTCTTCCACAACTTCTGCTTCCACTGCTTTCATAGACTTTTCTGCCTCAATCTGAGCGTCTGATTTTTTTGTATCCAAATTCATCGGCTGGAATTGGCGGCTGTTGTTTCTATAAACCGTGATTCCTTTTAAGTTGTTTTCATAAGCCAGAATGTATGCTTCTTCAATGTCTGCACGGGTTGCATGCTCTTCAAAGTTAACGGTTTTTGATACCGCGTTATCTGTGTGAAGCTGGAATGCTGCCTGCATTTTTACGTGCCAGTACGGAGATACGTCATGTGCGGTTGCAAAAATATGTTTAACTTTTTCATCAACCCCTGAAACATGCGCAACAGAACCTGTTTTGGCAATTTCTTTCATAAGGCTTTCAGAATAAATTCCGTGTTTTACAGCGTAATCCTTGAATATCGGGTTGATTTCAAGCATTTCCGTGCCGTCCATAATAAGTCTTGAGAATACAAGTCCAAACAATGGCTCAACTCCGCCTGATGCGCTTGCTATCATTGAAATTGTGCCTGTCGGAGCGATGCAGGTTGTTGTTGCGTTGCGGATTCCGAATTTTTTGATTTGTTCATCAAGTTCTTTCCACTGTGCGTCAGTTATTTTTCCGGCTGATTTGCCTTTGTATTTGTTGTAAAGGAAGTCTTTGCCGTCGTAAATACTTCCCGGGAAGTTGTTGAATCTTCCGCGTTCTTTTGAAAGTTCAATAGATTCGCATTTTGATTCGTAATCAATGAATTCCATAACCTGAGATGCCAATTTTGTGCCTTCTTCTGAGTTGTAAGAAAGTCCCATTTTCATAAGCATATCAGCCCAGCCCATTACGCCAAGTCCGATTTTTCTGTTGTTTTGAACCATCTCGGAAATCTGCGGCAGCGGGTAATTGTTAACCGCGATTACGTTGTCAAGGAAGCGGATTGCTGTTCTTGTTGTTTCAGCAAGTCTTTCCCAATTGATAACAGGTCCGGCGGAAGTTTCGTCAATCATTCTGCCAAGGTTGATTGAGCCGAGGTTGCAAGCTTCATAAGAAAGCAGCGGAACTTCACCGCACGGGTTTGTTGATTCGATTTGACCAACTAAAGGTGTCGGGTTGTCAGCGTTCATTTTGTCGATGAAGATGATTCCCGGCTCGCCGTTTCTCCAAGCGCCGTCAACAATCAAATCAAATACTTTTTTCGCGCTCAATCTGGCTGAAACCTGCCCGTTAAGAGGGTTTACAAGATCATAATCAGTGCCGTTTTTGAGTGCTTCCATAAATTTGTCTGTAATTGCGACTGAAATGTTGAAGTTGTTTAATTTTGTATTATCAGCTTTGCAGTTGATGAAATCAAGAATGTCCGGATGGTCAACTCTTAAGATACCCATGTTTGCGCCGCGTCTTGTGCCGCCTTGTTTAACAGCTTCCGTTGCCGCGTTGAAAACTTCCATAAATGAAACAGGGCCTGAAGATACGCCCATAGTTGAACGTACAACGCTGTTTCTGGGTCTTAATTTTGAGAATGAAAAACCGGTGCCGCCGCCTGATTTGTGGATAAGTGCGGTGTTTTTAACGGTTTCGAAAATGCCTTCAAGGCTGTCTTCAACCGGAAGTACAAAGCAAGCAGCTAATTGTCCGAGTTCTCTGCCGGCATTCATAAGCGTCGGAGAGTTAGGCATAAAATAGCAGTTTGTAATTGTTTCATAGAATCTTTTTGCTAATTTTTCAACATCGGCCTGAGTTTTGCCGAATTTAAAATCGCCTTCCGCGATTGCCAACGATACACGTTTGAACATATCTGACGGTTTTTCCGTACAGTTGCCGTCTTTATCTCTTTTCAGGTATCTTCTTTCAAGAACCTTGATTGCGTTTTCGGATAAGTTCAATTTTTCTTCCACTAAGTTCACACTAACCTCCATTTATAAAATAATACAAGTCTTCTTATTATGCTTTTGCCGGCAATGTCCGTTCTCAAAAATACCGGTGAAATTTTTACTAATCATCCCCATTAAATAAAAATATTTAAAGCATGGTTTATTCTAAAATTTTACATCAATAAGAGAAGGCATGCAACATGGTTTTGCAACTGTTACGAAAATGTTACGTGAGGGGGGATGAGTGAAAGGTGAGAAGTGAAAAGTGAAAAGTCGGTTAAGGGGAATTATTATTTGTAAAATCCGACGGGTTTAGTTTTTTTATAACAAAAAAGAAAAATTTCGTTAAAAATCAACTCCCGATACGGTCTTTTCACTTTTCACTGTGTGCTTTTCACTCCCATAACCCGACTCCTCGCTTATTAATAAATGTAAAACTGTTCCGCCTGAATTACTTCTGTACCCATGTTTATAATATAATACTGTCGAGGTAAAAATTTTTGAAACACTCTAAACTTACAGCCCTGATATTTATAGCATTATTTTTAGGCGTCATTGTCGGACATTTTGCGCCTGATTTTGCGGTGAAAATGAGACCGTTTGCGGCAATATTTTTGCGAATGGTTAAGATGATTATCGCACCTTTGCTTTTTGCAACCCTTGTTGTCGGAATTGCAGGGCATGGCGATGCTAAAAGCCTCGGTAAAATCGGGCTTAAAACAATTATATATTTTGAAATCGTTACAACGCTTGCGCTCATAATCGGGCTTACTATGGGAAATATTTTCCAGCCCGGTGTGGGATTTGTATCAGGAACATCCGCTCATGCCGTACAGATGCAGGAAGCGGGGCTTATGGCCGCAACCCATGCGCATACTTCCATAGGCTCAATGGTGACAGATATTTTCCCCACAAGCATTGTTGATGCCATGGCAAAAGGAAATTTGCTTCAAATCGTTGTGTTCTCGATATTTTTTGCGCTCGCAATCTGCGCTGTCGGAAAAAAAGCACAGCCGGTTCTGGATGTGTTGAATTCCGTCTCGCAAATAATGTTTAAATTTACCGAATACGTTATGTATTTTGCGCCGTTGGGAATCTTCGGGGCAATCGCCTCAACTGTCGGTGCGAACGGGCTTTCGGTTTTGAAAAATTATTTTAAAATAATCGGTGCTTTATATACGGCTCTTGCAATTTTTGTTTTGCTGGTGCTGTTCTGCGCCTGCAAGATTGTGAAAATATCTTTTAGAAATCTTTTAAGAGCGTTGCAGGAACCGGCTTTGCTGGCATTTACAACAGCAAGTTCAGAAGCGGCTTTTCCGAAGGCAATGGATATTATGGAGCGTTTCGGGGTTCCGAAAAATATTGTAGGCTTTGTAATGCCCACCGGTTATACCTTTAATTTGGACGGAAGCACGTTATATCTTGCAATGGCAGTGCTGTTTTCTTCCCAAATCGTCGGAATTCATCTTGGTATTAACCAGCAGATTGTAATAATGCTGGCTCTGATGCTTACAAGTAAAGGAATTGCAGGCGTGCCGAGGGTTTCGCTGATTGTTCTTGCAGGAACTCTGGCAAGTTTCGATATCCCGATTCTAGGTGTTGCGATTCTTCTTGGAATAGACCAGATTCTTGATATGGGAAGAACGACCGTAAATTTAGTCGGAAACTGTGTTGCAACCGTTGTTATTGCCAGATGGGAAAACGCATTTGACTATAATAAGATGAATGAGTTTGTCTGTCAGGCAAAGGCTGAGAGCACAGGTTGCATTAACGAAAATTTGAAAAAAGAAAATGTTAAATCTATAGAAATAAAAGAAGGGTAAATGAAGATGAGTGAAAGTACAAAAGTTGAATTAAAAGACACTTTAAATCTCCCGCAAACCACACTTGCAATGAGAGCAAACGCGACTGTTCGCGAAATCGAAATTCAAAAATTCTGGGAAGAAAACAAAATTTACGAAAAAGCAATTGCAAACAAAGATAAAGCCAACAAATTCATTCTTCATGACGGCCCGCCGTATCTGAGCAGTGAAAAAATTCACGTCGGAACTGCGCTCAACAAAATTTTGAAAGATATTTTGACAAAATACAAATCTCAAAGAGGTTTTTATTCTCCATACGTTCCGGGCTATGACGGCCACGGGCTGCCGATTGAAAACGCAGTTGTGAAAAATATTAAAGGCGGAAGAAGCGCGCTCACACCTTACGAACTTCGCCAGAAGTGCCGCGAATTTGCGCACAAAAACCTTAAAGGTCAGGAAAGCGAATTCAAACGTCTTGGTGTCTGGGGCGACTGGGAACATCCGTATTTGACTATCAATCCGGAATATGAAGCCGAACAGGTTCGTGTTTTTGGAGAAATGTACAAAAAAGGTTATATCGAGAAAGGTATGAAACCGGTTTACTGGTGCGCATCCTGCGAAACAGCGCTTGCAGAAGCAGAGGTTGAATACGCTGATCACACTTCAACTTCAATTTATGTAAGATTTAAGTTTGACGACGAGGCGACCGCAAAAATCGCTAAAATGATTGACCTTGGCGGCAAAAATGTTTATGCAATAATCTGGACAACAACACCATGGACAATTCCATCAAATATGGCAATCAGTATGCACCCGAAATTTGAATACACCTTCTTTGAAAAAGGCGGCGATATTTATGTTGTGGCTCAGGAGTTGCTTGGCGCATTTTTGGCTGACGTTGAATGGTCAGAAAACGATATTAAAGTTTTAGGCTCTTGCGTTGGTTCGGATTTGGAACTTTTAAACACAATCCACCCGCTTGCAGGCAGAAAATCTCCGATAATCTTGGGCGAGCACGTAACGCTTGATGCCGGTACAGGTTCTGTTCACACCGCCCCCGGTCACGGGCTTGAAGACTATGAAGTCGGATGCAAATACGGAATTGAAGTGTTTTCACCGCTCGATAGCCGCGGCGTTTGGACCAGTGCCGTTAACGACAAAGACCTTGAAGGCGTTCCATATTACAAAGGCAACAAAATCGTTATTGAAAAACTTCAAAATTGCGGTGCTCTTTTGAAAGCACAGGATATCAACCACAGTTATCCTCACTGCTGGAGATGTAAAAATCCGGTAATTTACCGCGCAACTCCGCAATGGTTTGTTAAAGTAGACAAATTCCGAGACGAAACTCTTGAGGCAATCAAGGGCGTAAAATGGATTCCGGCAAGCGGCGAAGCCAGAATTTCAAATATGGTTGCAGGCCGTACAGACTGGTGTATTTCGCGCCAAAGAGCATGGGGTGTGCCAATTCCGGTGTTCTACTGCGAAGACTGCGGCGAAGTAATCGTTACTGATGAGACAATCAGTCACGTTGCAGAAATTTTTGAAAAAGAAAGCTCTGATGCGTGGGTTAAATACAGTACAGAAGAATTGTTGCCGAAAGGTTTCAAATGCCCGAAATGCGGAAACCGTCCACAAACATCTCAAAGTTCAACTAACATCGGCGCAGATGTTAAAAAGACGCATTTTCGTAAAGAAAACGACATCATGGATGTCTGGTTTGATTCAGGCATAAGCTGGAGAGCGGTTGTTGAAAAACGCAGCGCGGAACTCGGTACAACGCCGGTTGAAATGTATCTTGAAGGCTCTGACCAGCACCGCGGATGGTTCCAGTCATCACTTTTGACATCAATCGCAACTCAAGGAAAAGCGCCTTACAAAACGGTTTTGACACACGGCTTTGTCTTCGGCGAAGACGGAAGAAAAATGTCAAAATCTCTTGGAAATTACATCAGACCTGACGATATTATCAAAAATTACGGTGCGGATATTTTAAGACTCTGGGCGGCTTCCGTAGATTACAGAAACGACACCAAAATCGGCGATAATATAGTTAAACAGCTTGTTGAAATTTTCAAAAAAACACGAAACACCTCAAGATTTTTGTTAGGCAATCTTTTTGACTTTGATCCTGCTGTTGATTACGTTGAATACAAAGATTTGAAAGCGTTAGACAAATTCGCGCTTCACAAACTCAACCACTTAATCGAGGGCGTAACAGAAGCTTTTGAAAACTACGAGTTTTACAAATATTTCCAACAGCTTCAAAACTTTGCGGCGGTTGACTTAAGCTCTTTCTATCTTGACATTGTAAAAGACAGGCTTTACACAGCAGGCAAAAAATCGCTTTCCCGCCGTGCCTGCCAGACTGTAATGTATGAAATTTTGCAGGCTTTGGTGAGAATGCTTGTTCCTGTAATGCCGCACCAGGCAGAAGATATCTGGATGAGCGTTCCGGAATGCCAGAAGGATGGTTTAATCAGTATTCTTCTTTCTGAATGGCCGAAAACAAATTCCAAATGGAAAAACGACAAGCTTGAAGAAGAATTTACTCAAATTCTAAAAGCACGTGAAGTCGTAAGCCGCGCAATTGAGCCTTTGAGAGCGGACAAAAAAGTCGGAAGTTCATTAGAAGTTGCTGTTTATGTGAATGCAAAAGATTCTTCAATCCTGAAGGCAAACGAAGATGAACTTTGCAATATCTTCATCACATCTCAAGCCTATGTTGCAGATGAAAAACCTGCAGATGTCTTGAATGAATACAAAGAAGATGATTTTACAGTCTGGGTTACAAAAGCGGAAGGCGAAAAATGCGCCCGCTGCTGGAAGTTCAGAAAACTTGATTCTGATGGAATTTGTGAAGAATGCCTGGACGCAATTAAATAATTTCAAAAAGGAGTCGATTGGCTCCTTTTTTTATTAACCTTATGGACTTGGAACATTTTGTCCCGGAGGCAAATATTTGGCGTATAATTGTTTTATGAAAAATTTGATTGATAGCGCAAAATCTTCGCACAATCTTTCAAAATCCGAAATTGTTGCGATTTTGAAAGACCATTCGATTAATGATTACCTTTTTCTGGCCGCGGATGAGGTTCGGAAAAAATATATCGGCGATGAAGTTTATTTGAGGGCGTTGATTGAGTTTTCAAATATTTGCAGATGCAACTGTTTCTATTGCGGGCTTCGGGCGGCAAACAAAGATGTTGAACGATATCGTTTGACAGAAGACGAAATTTTGAATTGTGCAAAACTCGCAGTGGCTCAGGGCTATAAAACAATCGTTTTGCAAAGCGGCGAGGATATGTATTTTTCTGCAGAAAAATTGGCAATGATAATAAGAAAAATCAAATCAAATACCACTCGTCCCGCCGCGGAGAGGCTAGAATTGCTTAATGAGCAGCGAGAGTTTAGCAATCTGGGTGAGGGGGATGATGTCGCAATAACCTTAAGTATTGGCGAACGTTCTTTTGAAGAGTATAAAATCCTTAAAGACGCCGGCGCTGACAGATTCTTACTCCGTATTGAAACAACGAACAAAGAGCTTTATGCAAAATTCCACCCTGGGCAAAATTTGGAAAACCGTAAAAGATGCCTTTTTGATTTGAAAAAACTTGGCTTTGAAACCGGCACTGGCTCTCTTATAGGGCTTCCGGGGCAGAGTGAAGAAGATTTGGCGGAAGATATTTTGTTTTACAAAGAATTGAACGCCGATATGATTGGCATTGGTCCTTTGATTACGCACCAATCAACGCCTCTCAAAGATGAAAAAAACGGGGATTTGACATTGGCATTAAAAGTTATGGCGCTGACAAGGCTTTTGCTTCCTGATATAAATATTCCGGCAACAACTGCTATGGAAACGCTCAAGCCGGACGGGCGAATTCTTGCCCTGAAAGCCGGTGCAAATGTTGTGATGCCAAATGTTACGGATGGTGCGCACAAAAAGAATTACGAAATTTATCCGGGCAAAGTTTCGGTAGAATATGACGAGTTAGAAGAAAAATTAAAACAAATCGGGCGGAAAATCTCGACCGGCAGAGGGTTTCGCGCAGATAACGGAGGGGAACATGAAAATTGCAGATAATATTTTGGAACTTATCGGAAACACGCCGATGGTGAAAATTAATCGGATGAATGAGGGCGGCGCCAAGATTCTTGCAAAACTTGAAAAGCAAAATCCGGCGGGTTCTGTGAAAGACCGACCGGCTTTGAATATGATAGAACAAGCAGAGCGTGCAGGTCTGATAAATCCTGAAACCGTCATAATCGAGCCCACAAGCGGTAATACTGGTATTGGGCTCGCGCTTGTCTGTGCAATTCGTGGTTATAAAATGATTTTGACAATGCCTGAAACTATGAGCATTGAGCGCCGAAAACTTCTTTCAGCGTACGGTGCGGAACTTGTTTTAACAGAAGGCGCAAAAGGTATGCAGGGCGCAGTTGACAAGGCAAATGAACTTCATGAAAAAATCAAGAATTCTTTCATCCCGCAGCAGTTTGCAAATCCGGCAAACCCGGCGGCGCATTCGACGACGGCTGATGAAATTTGGCGCGATACTGATGGCAAAGTCGGCATAATTGTCGCGGGCGTTGGTACAGGCGGCACCATCAGCGGGATTGCAAAAGGTTTAAAAGCAAAAAATCCAAATATAAAAGCTGTTGCGGTTGAGCCTTTATCTTCTCCGCTTTTATCTCAAGGGAAGGCCGGTGCGCACAAGATTCAGGGTATCGGGGCGAACTTTGTGCCCGACAACTTTGACAGAGATTTGGTAGATGAAATTATTGCAGTAAGCAATGAGGATGCTATTAAAACCGCGCGCGAAATGGCAAAAAAAGAAGGGATTTTATCCGGAATTTCGTCAGGTGCTGCGCTTTGGGCGGCAAACGAGATTTCAAAACGCCCTGAAAACAAAGAAAAATGGATTGTTGTGATTCTCCCTGACAGCGGCGAAAGATATCTTTCAAGTGAATTGTTTGAATGATTTTTGTTATTATTTTTACATAATGTAATGTGCATTAACAATCGAATCAACGATAATTTAAGGAGAATGAAAGATGTTTTATGATATTTTTAATATAGTTGCTATACTTATTCTTGCATTCATTGGAACATATTACAACATCAAAATGAACCAGACCGGAAAAACAAAGTAGAAAAATCTTTGCGCTCTGTAAATTAAATCAGGCTGAATCAAATGTTTATCAATTAAGACGGGCCGTTTCTGATTTTATTGTAATGAAGTGCCGGAAAGGTCAACTGATTTTATTGCAGCGGTTGGTGACGTGAAAATACAGAAAACTAAAATTCTTAATAAAAAAAACGACGGATGAAATATCCGCCGTTTTTGTTTTGTAGAAAGTTTTGGAATTAAAATCCGCCCATACCGCCCATTCCGGCCGGCATTGCAGGTGCTGCCGGTTTTTCTTCCGGAATATCAACAACTGCAGCTTCTGTTGTAAGAAGCATTGAGCCTACTGATGCCGCATTAACAAGTGCCGAACGTGTAACTTTAGCCGGATCTACAATTCCTGCCTGGAACATGTCAACATATTTGTCGTTTAATGCGTCGTATCCGAATGCGCCTTCATGTGCCAAAATATTGTCAACTACAACATCGGCTTTTGCGCCTGCGTTTCTTGCAATTGCTCTCAAAGGTACATCAAGCGCCGCTGTCAAAATCTTGAATCCGACTTTTTCATCATCTGATGCAAATTCAATAGTTTCAAGTTTCTTTTCAAGATCCTGTTTAACTCTTACCAATTCAACACCGCCGCCGGGAACAATTCCTTCTTCGTTTGCCGCGCGTGTTGCGTTAAGTGCATCTTCAATTCGGAGTTTGCGTTCTTTAAGTTCAACTTCACTTGCTGCACCAACTTCAATCAGAGCAACGCCGCCTGAAAGTTTTGCAACGCGTTCCTGAAGTTTTTCTCTGTCATATTCGCTGTCGCTTGCTTCAATTTGTTTTCTGATTAAACGAACTCTGTCTTGAACAGCTTCTTTTGTTTCGTTGCCGACAACAATTGTTGTTTCATCTTTTGTAACTGTTACGCGTTTTGCTTTACCAAGCATTTGAGTTGTAACGTTTTCAAGCTTGATGCCGAGTTCTTCGGTGAACATTTCGCCGCCTGTGAGAATTGCGATATCTTCAAGCATTGCTTTTCTTCTGTCGCCAAATCCCGGAGCCTTAACTGCAACTGCTCTCAAAACTTTTCTCATTGTGTTAACAACAAGAGTTGCTAAAGCTTCGCCTTCAATGTCTTCTGCGATTAACAATAAAGCTTTGCCGTCTCTGGCAACTTGTTCCAAAAGCGGCACCAAATCAGAAATCAGGTTGATTTTCTTGTTGCAGCAGAATACATAAGCATCTTCAAGAACAGCTTCCATTCTTTCAGGGTCAGTTACAAAGTAGGGTGAGATGTAGCCTTTGTCAAACTGCATACCTTCAACAACTTTCAGGTTTGTTCCGAAAGATTTGCTTTCTTCAACAGTAATAACGCCGTCGTGGCCGACTTTTTCCATAGCTTCTGCGATAAGTTCGCCGATTTCTTTGTTGTTGCCTGCTGAAATTGCCGCAACCTGAGCGATTTCTTCTTTTGTGTTAACCGGTTTTGACATGTCTTTAATTTTTGCAACTGCCAAATCAACAGCTTTATCAATACCGCGTTTCATAGACATCGGATTTGCGCCTGCTGTCAGGTTTTTCAAGCCTTCGCGAACGATTGCCTGAGCCAGAACTGAAGCGGTTGTTGTACCGTCGCCTGCAACGTCGTTTGTTTTTGAAGAAACTTCTTTTAACAACTGTGCGCCTGCGTTTTCAAGGCCGTCAGCAAGCTCAATTTCTTTTGCGATTGTAACGCCGTCGTTAACGATTTGCGGAGCGCCGAATTTCTTTTCCAAAATTACGTTGCGGCCTTTTGGTCCGAGTGTAACTTTAACAGCGTCTGCAACTGCATCTATACCTTTGAGAAGCGATTTTCTTGCTTCTTCATCAAATACTATACGTTTTGCCATTTTTATTTCTCCTTATTGAGTGAAAAGTGAGATGTGAAATGTGAAAGGACCTTATCATAATGCTAATTCTGTGAATTTCTATGATGTTCTGCTTTGTTACGGACTTTTCACTTCTCACCTTTCACTTTTCACTAATTACTCAATTATCGCCAATGCGTCTTTGATAGACAAGATTTTATATTCTACGCCGTCCATTTTTACGTCTGTTCCTGCGTATTTTGCGTAAAGAACTGTGTCTCCGATTTTTACATCCATCGGTTCTCTTTCGCCTTTGTCGTTCATTTTGCCAAGGCCTACTGCAACAACTTCGCCTTTTTGCGGTTTTTCTTTTGCACTGTCAGGAATGAAAATTCCGCCCTGTGTTTGTTCTGTGTCTTCAATAACTTTAATAACAATTCTGTCGCCTAAAGGTTTAATCATGATATTCCTCTCCTTTTCTAACTGATGCCTTTTATAAATTTATATTATATTTATATAACGGATTTTGAAAATAATTAAAATCCTTAAGGTTTTTTTAATTATTGGGATTTTTTATTTTGTGGAAGAGTTTGTTGGTTAAAGTGGGGGTTGCGATTAGATTTGATTGTTTGGGTGTTTCTTTTTGTTGTCATGTTGGATATATATTATTAATATCTTCTCTTTTTGCAAACGAACCAAAGTTCGCAAATGACATTGGTTGTTTGGTTGTTTTTTTATGTGGTTTATATTTGTTATATTTTTATATGTTCATTTCTTTCTCTTTTTTGCGAAGAAAAGAGAAAGAAACGAACCAAAGAAAGAGAAACACGCTGACC
>CATLFB010000011.1 GCA_949927415.1 uncultured Candidatus Melainabacteria bacterium | reverse complement strand
GCTTTTCAATGGATTAGGCACACTAGTCCGGATTTAGGACAGATACGCTTGCAACGACTGACGTCTTTTGACTACAGCCGAAAAATGCCACGTTGAAATTACGCACGTAGGAATATCGGAACGGAATGAGGTGAAGGGCGCTTGTGAAAGAATTTGGCACACCAGTCCGGAATTAGAACTAAGCCACTTGGAACAACCGCCGTCTTCTGACGACATTCGAAAAAGACGCGCCAAATTGACGCACGCTGCAACATAAAAATCCATTTTGGAAACGGCATTACATTGTCCGGTAAGTCAGTTGGATACAAATCAATTTTTCCTTCATGCTATACTTATCTTATGAGTTTTAATGAAAAATATTCAAAAATTTGCAGCCTTGTTAAATCAGATATCTCAAAACTTGAAGAAAAATTAACCGGCTCAATAAATCTCTCACCTTCAATTGATGAAGTTTTACGGATATTTTTAACAAAAAATTCCAAAAGAATCCGCCCCGTCGTATCCTTTCTTTACCTGCGCGCCTGCGGCATAACACCGGATGAAAAACAGTACGCATTTCAAACTGTCATTGAAATAATTCACAACGCATCCTTAATCCATGACGATGTAATTGATGAAAGCGATTTGCGCCGCGGAAATCTTTCACTGAACAAAAAATTCAACAACAAAACCGCAATCCTCACCGGCGATTACTTGTTATCCGCTGCACTGAGAATTCTAAACTGCCTTGACACCCCCGAAACTATCTCGCTGTGCGTCGAAACACTTGAAGGCATGTGTCAGGGCGAAGTCAATCAGTATTTTAATAAATTTAAAATTCCAACGCTTGAACAATATCTAAAAAAAACAGAGCAAAAAACCGCGAAACTATTTCAAACTGCGCTTAAAGGCTCAATGCTTCTTGCCGGAATCACCGACTTAAACAAAGCGGAAAAATTTAGTCATGCCCTCGGAATGGCATTTCAAATCCGCGACGATATTTTAAACCTCACGCGAAGGGATTCTCTCAAACCATCCCAAAACGACATCGACGAAGGAATCTACAATGCGCCGGTAATTTTTGCAGGCACGACCTCTAACCTAAATGAGGGGATTGCAAAAACCATGACTTTGTTAAATAATTATGTAAATGAAGCGTCTGATGCTTTGAACAAACTTGAAGAGAGCAGTTATAAACTTGCTTTGGAAGAGCTTTTAGGGATTTTAAAAGATGTATAAAATAAAAGAAATTTTCAGCAAATTAAAAGAAAAATACAATTCACTCAACCCGATTGCCAAAGAAATCATAGAAACAATCGTTTTTGTACTTGTTATGGTAATCGTAATCAGATTTTTTGTGGGCGAAATTCGCTGGATTCCTTCAGCCTCAATGCACCCTACCTTGCTGGAAGGCGACAGAATTGTTGTTGAAAGATATTCAAGATTCTATAGAACCCCGAAGCGCGGAGATATTATGGTCTTTTACCCGCCTTTCGAACGGCTGAAAAATACGCCTTGCCGTGTCATGTCAAGATTAACAGGATTTTTCTGCAAAGATATTGCCTACATCAAACGCATTATAGGGCTTCCGGGCGAAAACGTAAAAATCAAACCGGACAAATCCGGCAAATATACAGTATTTATCAACGACAAACCACTTGAAGAACCCTATGTAAAAAGTCCTTATGATTATCCGCAGTGCTCAGAAACCGTAACTTGCGAATTCGATATTCCCGAAAACTACTACCTTATGCTTGGAGACAATCGCGGGAATTCTCAAGACGGAAGATATTGGGGGCTTTTACCCAAAGACAGATTCATCGGCCGCGCGGTCACGATTTTCTGGCCGCCGAAAAGAACCAAAAGGCTTTTTTAGGGAAGATGGAAGATGGAAGTGAGAGGTGAATAGTCCGTTACATTAAGCTGATTTAGTGTAATTTTAGCAAAATATTATATATTATAGAAAGATTATAAAATTTTGCATTTTTCTAATTCTGATACGGACTTTTCACCTCTCACTTTTCACTCATCCACCCAGCCCCTTACGGCAGCAGGTGATAAATCTTCATATAATCCGCAATCAGTTGTGAACTTGTCGCATTGGCAACATTTGCTTTCACAGTCTGTTCACTGTCTGTTTCTGGTAATTCCTTAACTTTTTGATTCTGTTTCTTTGTCTCCTCAGCAGCCTGCTCAATCTGCGCTTCTCTGATATAATCCTCAACTGCCTGCTGAACTTCCTGCATCTTAGCCCTGTCACCTTCATAGGAACCTGTCGTCTCAACTCCGAGTTCATTAAGCTCCTGCATTATTTGGCTCCATTCGCTGTAATTAGGAACTGTCGTTCCCTGCGCCGCAGCCGCCGCACGCAATTGTTCCAATTCTTCTATACTTTTAACTTTATCAGCCATAATGCTCTCCTTGCTTTGCCTGCAATGAATTACACTTCAAAATCATCGCAAACGAATATTTATATATATAAAGTAAAATATTCCCGGCAGATTTCATCAGAAAACATTTTTGCAATAAAAGTTAACAAACCCTAAAGATTAAAATTTAAAAGTTCAGACACCGTCATATTCAATGCATTGGCTATCTGATACAAATTGGTATATCTAATATCGGCATTCCCACGTTCAATTTCACTTATAGTACGGCGCGAAACAAGAGATTTTTCTTCTAAATCCTCCTGACTCAAACCGTTTTTAATCCGCTCATAACGAATCTTTTGCCCTAATTGTAATAATCTGTCATCTTTCATAATTGTATCGTACCCGATTGACAAATTTATCAAAATGCTGAATAATGTATTTATAAACATAATAATGTTCAAAAATACATTAATATTCACATAAGGAGTCAGTATGAAAAAATATGCATTCACAATGGCCGAAGTTCTTATTACTCTTGGAATTATAGGAATAGTAGAAGCTATGACGCTACCATCTCTAATACAAAGGAACAATAACAAAGTCGTAGAAACCGTTTAAAAAAATTCTACTCAACAATCAATCAGGCAATTCTTATGTCGGAAAATGTTAACGGAGATAAAAAATACTGGTTCCAAGATCTAAAAGGCGCAGAGATAGACGAAGACGGCAAGCCCATTGCAGGTTCCAGCGAAGCGGAAAAATGGTTCAACATATATCTTGCACCCTACTTAAATAATATTGAAAAAGAAATACTCCCTGACGGAAGTTATATAGTATATTTAGCCGACGGTGGAGCCCTCAGGCTTCCAAGAGCAAATACCAGAGATTATTATTTTTTCCCCGGGAAACCCAAAAAATGTATTAAAAAAAGCAAAAATAATGCCGGAGACTGGCAAAATATAAGCGGGATTTGTATGTTTGCATTCAATTTTAAGCCGAACGATTCTGATTTTAAATGGAAATACCATTACAACAAAGGCATGGAACCATTTAAACATGACTGGAATGGTGATATCAATAAGCTAAAAAGCGGATCAGTGTATTCCTGCCAAGGAAACAACTCATCAAAAAACAATCTGTATTGCACAGCATTGATTCAAATGAATGACTGGAAAATCCCCGATGATTATCCTTTTAAAGTCAGCTATTAGCTCAGATTATTTAATTAAACATTCACACATTAAATTTATTAAGAAAATTTTACATGAAAGCCTAAAAGTTACAGTATGTAAGTTTTTCAGATTTACAAGTACTTATTGAATACGTGGTGTAATTATAAAAACAATCATTAATTTTTATTAACATTTTGGCCTCAAAATGCGTCATTACGCTTGCAATCAAATATTTAGCAAGTAAGATTATAGTGTACCCTTTAAATAGGGGTACCTATGCACATGTAAAATTCAGCCGAAAAAGAGGTAATATGTCAAAAGACGTTATAGAAATCGAAGGTACAATTATTGAATCCATGCCTAACGCAATGTTTCGTGTAAAACTCGAAAATGACCATGAAATCCTTGCGCACATATCAGGAAAAATAAGAAAAAACTTCATCAGAATCCTGCCGGGAGACAAGGTTAAAGTCGAAATGACACCTTACGATTTAACAAGAGGCAGAATCACATTCAGACTTAAATAAATGTGAGAAGAACGAACAGTAAAGGACTTTTACCTTTCGCAATTCTCATCTCGCTTAACAGAAATCTCACGAACACATAAATATAAAGGAAAAACAAAATGAAAGTTAGATCATCAGTAAAGAAAATTTGCGACAAATGCAAATGTATTAAAAGAAAAGGAAGAATCGCAGTAATTTGCGAAAATCCGAAACACAAACAAAGACAGGGTTAGCGGATTTTGCGTAGAGCGAAGCGAAGCCAAAGCGCGATTAGCGCGAAGGCGGAGCGGAACTCGAAGGAGCGCGGAGCATAATGAGCGCAAGTTTTGCGAAAGCAAAATGAAGCGAATGACTGCGGAGCGTGAAGCAATAATCCAAGATGGATTTTCGGCAGGGTGAAAGGAGCGTGAGCGACTGAAACCCATAACATCCAAATCACCGCAGTGAGCAACAAAATTCTGTGAGGAATTTGAAGCGAACGCAAGGTGCGGGAGGGCTGAATAATCTAGGAAGCGAATTTTGGCAGAGCAAAACATGCAAAGCACAAAATCAAAGTCTTTAAACAAGTCGAATTGACGGACGCAAACGGTCAATGGTGAGGAAGCATTTACGCCTCATACACAAAAAAATCTAACAACAGAAAAGGAGAAAATTAGAAATGGCAAGACTAGCAGGGGTTGATTTACCCCGTAACAAACGAATGATTATAGCATTAACTTACATCTACGGAATCGGACCTACAAGAAGTGCAAAAATTCTTGCAGCAACAGGGATTTCGCCGGATTTAAGAACAGATGACTTAACCGAAGAAGATATCAAAAGCTTACGTAACGAATTAGCTAACTACCATATTGAAGGTGACTTGAGACGTGAAGTAACAATGCACATCAAACGTCTTCAGGAAATCGGTTCTTACAGAGGCATGAGACACAAACGCAAACTTCCATGCCGCGGACAGAGAACAAAAACAAACGCAAGAACACGCCGCGGAAAGAAAAACGGCGCAGTAGCTAAGAAAAAATAGCGGATTTTGCGTAGAGTGAAGGCCGAAAGGCCGGAACTCGAAGGAGCGCCGAAAAAGTGAACGACTTGAAGGCGTAAAGCAACAATCCGGACGAATATAAAATTCGTAAAAACTTATTCACCAGAATAAAATACAAAAAGAAAAAGGATAAAAAAATGGCAAGACCAGTAAAAACAAAGAAAAAAGAAAAGAAAAACGTATTGCAGGGTGTTGTACACATTCAATCAACATTCAACAACACAATCGTAACTTCTACAGATACTCAAGGTAATGCTATTGCTTGGGCAACAGCAGGAGCAACAGGATTCAAAGGTGCAAGAAAAGGCACTCCGTTTGCAGCACAGTCTGCAGCAGAATTAGTTGCAAAAAAATCAATTGACCAAGGTATGAAAAAAGTAGAAGTACACATCAAAGGACCGGGCTCAGGCCGTGAAACAGCTATCAGAGCAATCCAGGCAGCAGGCCTTGAAATCACTTTGATTAAGGACGTAACACCGATTCCGCACAACGGATGCCGTCCGCCTAAGAAAAGAAGGGTATAACCCTGATATTTTTCAGCATTAAGGCATTTGCTGAAAAACATATTAAAATGATTACACCGGGGGCTTGCCTTTAAGCCAAAAGGCAAACCATAGATGCCCCGAAACTAAAAGGAGAAAATTAAAAATGGCTAAATATACAGGACCATCAAACAAATTATTCAGAAATAAAAAAGTTAAAGACATTTCAAACAGAAAATTAACTTCATCAATGAGACAAACTGCATCAGGCCAACACGGCGCAGTGAGAAAAAAATTGTCTGAATATGCACTTCATCTTGCAGAAAAACAGAAAATCAGATTCACATATTTGGTAAGCGAAAAACAGTTTGCAAAATATTACACTGAAGCAGCAAGAAGAAAAGGCGTAACCGGCACAATTCTTTTACAACTTTTGGAAACAAGATTGGATAACGTTCTATTCAGAGCGGGTCTCGGTATCACACGTAAACAAACAAGACAAATCGTAAACCACGGTCACGTACTTGTAAACGGCAAAAAAGTAGACATTCCGTCATTCCTTGTAAAAGCAGGCGATGTAATCACAATTAAATCTAAGAGTGAAGCATTCTTGAAATCAGTAACAGAAATGATTGATATGGCATGCGCACCGGCTTGGATGACTATTGATAAAGCAGCTTTGAAAATCACTTTCGACAGAATTCCAGAAAGAGAAGAATTAGATCCGGAAATCAAAGAACAACTCGTAATCGAATACTATTCTAAGTAGGCGGATGAATAGCAGAAGCGGCAGCAGACGCAAACGCTAAAACTAAAAATTATCCGTGAGCAAATCGCTCAAGCAATTTAGAACAAATTCAACGGAGAAATCCACAATAGTTAATTAAAAAACTAGGAGATTAAAAATGGAATTAAAAATCAAATGCGTTAATACCACAACAAGTTCAGACGGTTCACAATACGGAAAATTCGTAATCGAGCCGCTTGAAAAAGGTTTCGGAACAACAATCGGAAACTCTTTGAGACGCGTATTGCTTTCAAGCTTAGAAGGAACAGCAGTTACTTCAGCAAGAATTGAAGGTATTACACATGAATACACTGCAATTCCGGGTGTATTGGAAGACGTTATCGATGTAATGCTGAACCTGAAAGGGTTGGTGGTAAAAACCGATTCTAAAGAAGCTCAACACTTAAGAATAGATATAGACCGTCCGGGCCCTGTTTTGGCAAGCGACATCTTGCTTCCGGCAGGCGTAAAAGTAGTTAATCCGGACTGGCTGATTTGTACGGTAGCAGACGGCGGCAGCTTCCACGCTGACGTAATCGTTGAAACAGGCAAAGGATATATCGCAAACGATGTACCGAGAGATTCAAAAGGTGTTTCAATCGACGTATTGCCGATTGACGCAACATTCATGCCTATCAAACGCGTAAGCTACACAGTTGAAAACACCCGTGTTGGTGATTCAATTGATTTCGACAAATTGACTCTTGAAATCTGGTCAAACGGCTCTATTGAAGTAACAACAGCGCTAAGCCAGGCTTCAACTCTGTTAATTGACCACTTTATGCAAATTTCCGCAATCACAGGCCAGCCTGTAATTGCACCTTCTATCAATGTAGAAGAAGATTCGCAGGAAGATGCAGCAGTTCCGACAATGACAATTGAAGAACTTGAACTTTCAGTAAGAGCATACAACTGCCTGAAACGTGCAAGCATCAACTCAATGACAGAACTTTTGAAAAAATCTGAACATGATTTGCTAAACATCAAAAACTTCGGCAAAAAATCTTCAGATGAAGTAATCGAAAGACTTCACCACTTTGGTTTGGATCTTGCTCCGAACCCGGAAATTGAAGAAGAAGTGTAAACTGATTTTTCGACAGAGTGGAGCGTCAGCGAAACTCGTAACACAAAAAACTCCGTAGTGAGCGACAAAATTGCGAGAGCAATTTGAAGCGAATGCAAGGAGTAGGACAGCCGAATAAATCAGAAACCAAAAAACAACTAAAAAATAATACAACAAAACTATAAAGGACAAAACAATGAGACACATGACAAAAAAACATACGCTTGGCAAAGCAAAAGACCAGAGAGATGCTCTTTTGCGCTCATTAGCGACTGAACTTTTTGTACACGGTGAAATCAAAACAACAATGGCTCGAGCAAAAGCCTTGAGACCTTATGCTGAAGAAATCATCACCCTTGCAAAAAGAGGCGACCTTCACGCTATCCGCCAGGCAGCAAGACACATCTACAATAAAGAAACCGGTAAATTCATCGACATGACAACCGGCGAAGTATTTGAAGCACCTGTTGCAGATAAAAAATTAGCACCTCAAACAGTGTTAAGAAAATTATTTGTAATAATCGGAAAACAATATTTAGACCGTAAAGGCGGCTACACAAGAATTTTCCGCTTACCGCCCCGCCGCGGCGACGCTTCAGAAATGGCTTTAATCCAATTGGTATAGGCCAACATGAAATACGCTTTAAAAGTCCGCTACATCGGTAAAAACTACCACGGCAGCCAGATTCAGTTTGAAAACGGCGTTGAAATAGAAAAACCAACGGTACAAGGGACTTTAGAAAAAGCAATTTGCACAGTGACAGGTGACAGAATCACCGAAACAAATAAAAGACCGATAAAAACAGTCTTTTCCGGCAGAACTGACAGAGGTGTCAACTCAAAAGGACAGGTTTTTCATTTCAGAACAGATAAACATATTGTTGCTTCAAAGTTTGTCTACTCGGTAAATGAGATCCTTCCTCCCGACATCTCAATCAGAGATATGGAAGCAGTTGATGAAAGATTTCACGCACAAAAATCGGCCCTTCGCAGATATTACCGCTATGAATTTGTAAATCGAAAAAACAAAGATGCATTTGACGGTGATTTGCCCCGGGTGAAGTATGAAATTAATCTCGACAGAATGCAAAAATCGTTGAACTATCTTATAGGCGAACATGATTTTTCAAGCTTCAAGAGTTCCGGAACGCTAAACCCGAGCACAGTCTGTATTATCGAAAAAGCTGAGTGTAAACAACTCGGCGACGACAGAGTTGTTATAGATATTGTGGGAAACAGGTTTCTGTACAATATGGTAAGAACGATAGTCGGAACCCTTTTAGAAATAGAAGGGCACAACCTGCCGCCGGAACACATGAAAGAAGTTCTGGAAGCAAAAGACCGGCGAAAAGCAGGTCAAACAGCAAGTCCCTACGGACTTACATTAATGAAAGTAGATTACTAAAACAAAACCTCCCTGCGGGGAGATAAAATGGAGACATAAGCATGAAAACATATTCAGCAAAACCTCTTGAAGTTGAAAGAAAGTGGTACCTGATTGATGCAGACGGCGAAGTTCTCGGACGTTTGGCAGTCAGAGTTGCTAATATTTTAAGAGGCAAAAACAAACCTGAATACACACCGAACGTTGATACTGGCGACTTCGTAGTTGTAATCAACGCAGACAAAATCCGTGTAACAGGCAAAAAAGAAACAGATAAAATTTATCTTCACCATACCGGATATCCGGGCGGCTTGAAAAGCGCAAGCTTCAAAGAGTTAATGGAAAAAGATGCAACTCTTGCAATCGAAAAAGCAGTAAAAGGCATGCTTCCGCACAACACACTGGGCGCACAGCAGCTTACAAAACTGAAAATCTATGCAGGCAGTGAACATCCGCACGCAGCACAAAAACCAATCGTGTTGGAAAAGGAGGCTAAATAATGGCAGAAGAAATTATGGCAACAGGCCGCAGAAAAACCTCTATTGCAGTGGTAAAATTGGTAAAAGGCAAAGGCAGAATATTTGTTAACGGTAAAACATTAAAAGAATATATCGGCAACAGACCTGCAATTGAAATGTTGGTTTACAGACCTTTAGTATTGACTGACAATCAGGAAAAATACGATGTACGCGTAAAAGCTGTAGGCGGCGGAATCGTTGCACAATGCGGCGCAATCAGACATGGTATTTCAAGAGCGCTTGTAAAATCAAACGAAGAATACAGAAACGTACTTCGTTTAGAAGGATTGTTAACACGTGACCCACGCGTTAAAGAACGTAAAAAATACGGACGTAAACGCGCAAGAAAACGTTTCCAATTCTCAAAACGTTAATCAAAATCAAAAAAGCTTTCGGAATTCCGAAAGCTTTTTTATTACTTTTATTACATTTCAAGCAAAACTATTAAATGCAAAATTTCGGCACAAAACAGTCTGATGGAACCTTATTAATGCCCCAATGAGCCACCTCATCAGATCGAACAACTTCAACTTTTCCGGTTTTCAAATCTGTTGTAGTTTCAATTCTAATATACTGCCCCGAAGAGTCCGGAGCCGGCTCATAAGTATATTCAATTTTTTGGGAAAGGTTGTTGTCTTTATCGTAAATTAATGTTTGTCTTTCCGGACTCCAGCCTTCACCATAGGTACCTTCAGGATAATAACTGTACTCCTGCCTTGCAATCAACTGATTGTCAGGCCCAAACTGCTTGCCGGCAATCTAAGTCCCGCTGTTGTTAAATTCGAATTCCTCACGATAAACCTCTTTGCCATTTTCAGTATTTGATTTTATTTGAGTATATGAAAGATCTTTGTTCCAAAGCGTTTTTTCTTCAATCATCAAACCTTTCTCTTTATTATAAGAAAATTCCGAACTTGATATATGTCTGCCATTAGCATCAATAGTAATAGAGGAATCTATATAACCATCTGCGCTGATATCTTTCAGAATAGTTACCGTTCCGTCAGGATTTTTTCTGATTGTATCAGACTCCTTAGTCGTTCCGCCGCCGACAGTTTGATATTCGTATGTAATAGTCTTACTTCCATCATCGTTCATTATAACCGTTCTGCCTATTTCAGATTCATATTTTTTACGGCCGTTCTCGATATCGAATGTCACGACTGAACGCTTATCCTCTACACTTTCATCATTGCCCTGCGCTGAAGTCTGCGCTTGAACTGCGGTGGTTTCATTATTATCAGACTCAACAGGCGCGGACACTTCAGTTTCTTGAGCCTGAACCGCGACTTGCGCCTCTTCCTCTATGGTTTGTGAAACTTGCTCTGATTGAAGCGCATCTGAATTAGAATTCTCCCCGGCAGATACAGAGGCAGAGTTTTCCGTTTTCCGTTTCCAGATTTTCTGAATGCTCGACTTCTTGAGGTTGATTTTTAAAACTTACGCCCATTGATTTATAAAGCATATTGATTTCATCTTCAGTAAAATCAATTTGCTGCCCTGTATGAACCAAATAATTCTTTCCGAAAATTGAATTCTGATTGTTAGCCTTTCTATTTTGCTGAATCTCATCCAGAGTTTTAATAGTTGCATTCCATTCAGCCTTAGAAATTGAACCGTCCGAGATAACAATTCCCGTTTTCTTTACTAAATCCAAAAGCGCATGAGTAATCCCCCTTGCCTTTTTGAATTGTAATCTTTGTAAAATTCTCTCCTTGGCTGCCCGCTCCTGAAATTGAGGTCATAGCGTCTCCTTTCGTGTTTATAATCTCTCAAGCACACATTGCTAATGTTTTTATAAACGGAATTTCGCCTAAAATATTGACATTAGGGCACCGCACCATACCATACCATACCATACAGCAGATTATGACAGGGTTTGAGGCAATTTAAAACTTATTTTTACATTTCTTAATAATGACAAAAATTAAATCATCTATCAATTAACCCTCACAAACTTTATACAGCCTTGACAATCCGCAAATTTGAGAAGAAAATAAAACCATAGGGGGTATTTATGACAAAAGAAACTTTTTTACACGACAAACACGTTCAGCTTGGCGCCAGAATGGTAGATTTCGCAGGCTGGCACATGCCGGTGCAGTACACATCCATTATTGAAGAACACAAAACAGTTCGCGAAAACGTCGGGCTATTTGATGTTTCGCACATGGGCGAAGTGTTTGTTTCGGGAAAAGATTCTCTTGAATTTTTGAATAAAATAGTACCTCAGGATATTTCGAAACTACACTACGAAAAAGCCGTCTACTGCCAGCTTACAAATAAAAAAGGCGGATTGATTGACGATTTGATTATCTATAAAACAGGTTTAACCGAATATTTGATTATCTGCAACGCGTCAAGAATAGACGAGGATGTAAACTGGATGGTCAGAAATGCGAAAGATTTTGATGTAAAAATCGACAACCGGTCTCACAATTACTCGCTTCTGGCAATTCAGGGACCAAAAGCCGCTGAATTGATGAAAAAAATGGGGATTAACACAGAACAAAACTCATTCTCAATTCGCCCGGGAACTGCCGCCGGGATTAAACTTCTTGTTTCCCGCACAGGTTACACCGGCGAAGACGGGTTTGAACTTCTTGTGGAAAACGAATTCAGTGAAGAACTTTTTGACAAAATTCTTGAAGAAGGTGCAGCATTCGGCATAAAACCAATCGGACTTGGTGCACGCGACACCTTGAGATTAGAGGCAGCACTTCACCTGTACGGAAACGATTTGGATGAAAACACAACGCCCGTTGAAGCCGGACTTTCCTGGTCGATTCCGAAGGAAAAAGCCACTGATTACAACGGCAAAGAAGTTATCACCAGTCAGCTTAAAAACGATGTAGAAAAACAGCTTGTCGGACTTGTAATGCAGGACAAAAATATTGCAAGACACGGTTATGATGTGTATTTTAATGGTGATAAAATCGGCGTTATCACAAGCGGCGGAATATCACCTGTATTGAATGCCAATATTGCCCTTGCTTATGTAAAAAATATTGAAGAAATTTGCACAGGCGCGATTGTTCAGGTTATGATAAGAGAAAAACTACACGATGCCAAAATTGTAAAAAGACCGTTCGTCCAAAAACACAATATAGTAAAAATATAAATGCATAGGAGACAAAAATGAGTATCACAGAAAAAATTTTATGTTCAAAAACTCACGAATACATTCTCGAAAACTCAGACAACACATTCACAATCGGCCTGACCGATTATGCTGTTGAACAGCTTGGAGACATTGTATTTTTAGAGTTGCCGGAAGTTGGCGTTGAATTTAAAAAGAACGAAACTTTCGCAACAGTGGAATCAGTGAAAGCCGCAAGCGAAATTTACATGCCGGTTAGCGGAAAAATCACGGAAGTTAACGACGCAGTTGTTGAAAGTCCGGAAACCTTAAATGAAGATTCTTACGAAGCCGGATGGCTTGTAAAAATCGAAAAAACAGGCGATGAGTCTGAACTGAACGATTTGATGGAATACGAAGATTATAAAGAAGAATTAGAATAATGAAAAATTTTTTAGTACATAACAGTGAAGTTAAATCCGAAATGCTTGAGGCAATCGGCGCAAATTCAATTGAAGATTTGTTCTCGCAAATTCCCGAAAAAGCAAGAATGCAAACACTCGATTTGCCAAAAGCATTAAGCGAAATGGAAGCATCAAGAAAAATAAAATCGCTTGCAAATAAGAACAAAACCGATTTCATAAACTTTCTTGGCGGCGGCGTATACAACAAATTCATCCCTGCCTGCATAAGCCAGATTGCGCAGAGATTTGAATTTTTGACAGCCTACACGCCATATCAGGCCGAAATTTCGCAAGGCACCCTGCAGGTTATGTACGAATTTCAGACAATGATTTCGCGGCTCACGGGTATGGATATTTCAAACGCAACTGTTTATGATGGCGGAACAGCCTCGGCTGAAGCGATTTTGATGGCGCGAAGAATTTCAAAGAAGACAACGGCGCTTGTAGCTGAAAATCTAAATCCTGAGTACAAAAAAGTTATCGAGACCTACGCATGGGCAAACGGAATCAAGATAGAATATTTCAAAGATTTGCCGAAAAATACGGCTGATTATGCATGCGTTTTGGTGCAGACTCCGGATTATTACGGCGAAATACTTGAGATTAAGCCCGTTGATACACTTTTGATTGTCTGTACAGACATCTCAACTTTATCAATTCTGAAACCGCCCTCAGAATATGGCGCAGATATTGTCGTTGGCGACATTCAGACACTTGGGATTCCGATGGAATTTGGCGGGCCGCATGCGGGATTTATTGCCTGCCGCGAAAAATACATGCGCCAGCTCCCCGGACGTCTTGCGGGAAGAACAGTTGATGCTGACGGCAATCAGGCATTTTGTTTGACAATTCAGACACGCGAACAGCATATTAAGCGCGAAAAAGCCACAAGCAACATTTGTTCAAATCAGGCTTTAATCGGTTTATGCGCAACGGTTTATTTAAGTTTGCTCGGCGAAAACGGGTTTAGACAAGCGGGATTTTTAAGCGCTAAGCAGGCTCACAAATTGTCAGAAAAGCTTGCTGCAAAAGGTATTAAAACACTAAACACCAATTTCTTTAACGAATTTGTCATAGAAGTTGAAGATTCCGAAAAAGTTCTCTCAAACTTAAAAGAGGCCGGAATCTTGGGCGGGATTAAGATTTCAGACACCCGTATTCTTGTTGCCGCAACTGAAATGATAACGGATGAAGACATTGAACTCTATGTAAAAAATATCTAAATTTGTCAATGCATTTATAATCAAAAAAGAGCTGGCTAAGGCTCTTTTTTTTCGTAAATCATTTGGGCATAGCCGAAATTCTCAAACCCCTGACGTTTATAAACCTCACAAGCTTTTTTATTTGACGGACAAAGTTCAAGCCTGAGACGCGCGGTATCGGGGATTTGTTTCAAGAATTCCAAAAACGCACTTCCAAGTCCGCATGAACGAAATTCCGGCAGGATATAGAGTTCATCAAGCCACAAGACAATTCCGCCAGCTTCTTGTGAGAAGGTTTTTGCAAGAAGAGCATAACCGGCACGTTTGTCGTCCTTTTCGATAATAAACGCCTGCGCATAAGTGTCATTATGCATCAATTCCTCAAAAGTTTTGACAATATAATCATCGGGAATCGAATGCAACACGGCATCTGAATTATAAAAAGCTTTTACCGTATTTATATAAAAATCTCTATCATTTTCAGTAATTTCCCTAAACATAAAAAAATCCTAGCATAAAAATCTTTTTTTCATACTCTCTATAACAACCCCTCAAAAATTCCACGGGAAACACACTAAAATCTCCACACCCAACTAACACCTACCCAAAGTCTTCTTTTCTTTTTGGTTCTTTTTCTTTTCAGCAAAGAAAAAGAACTGGGCGATACGTGACTCGAACACGTGACCCTCACAACGTCAATGTGATGCGCTACCAACTGCGCTAATCGCCCAAATATTATTCTATTTTCACTAACTTTTAGCCTGTTGCCAGCTTGCGCTACCTTCCCCCTTCTTTTCGACACCCACCTTACTTACGTTTCGGAGACAGGCTCACAATTATCATAAAATTCGAATGTTCGCTTTGTAAGTCGAAAAGCGGGAACACTGCTAATCGTTCAAATATTTATTACTTTGTTTTTGGTTTGCTGAAATGTACCATCAGCTTGCCGATTCCATTACGCATTTTTACAAAAGCGTTTGGTTGTTTTGCTTTTTCTTTTGATACAAAAGAATCTTTAACTGTGTAATTCGGTTTAATTTCTTTGGGATAGATTTTGCCTCCCGGAACTCTATCCAGAACTTTTAGAGAACTTTCGATAGTAGTTACCGGATTGTCGCTTATTCCAAAGATTTTACCCATAATTATTTACCTCGTTTGTGTTTCTTTATTTTATTAAAGAAACATTATCATGTCAAGAATCACTTTATTTAACAGATTTGTTGTTGGCCAAAAACCAGATGCCCCCCAACAAAATTCCGAATAACGGGAGAATCAGCCATAACCAGCCTTTATTAAAGCCTTCATTAGAAATTCCGTAATGCTTAATTCTTTTCTTTTCTAATTTTGCGACTCTGTCAGCAATTACATAAGTACCCTGCATAACCCCGTTTTCATAATCATCTTTTTCAAAATACGGAACAAAGGTCTGCTGAACTAAATCTCTGACCTCATCAGCCAGAATTCTGTCTTTATAATACTCGCCAAGATAAACATTCAGCTGCTGTTCAGACATACCGATTAGAAGAACAACACCGTTTTTCTTATTGTCATTGCCGATTTTGTAGGTGTTATATATGTAGCTGCTGACATCTTCTATCTTTTGGCCTTCAAGCGAAGGAAGCAGTACCAGCGCAATTTCATTACCTGTTTTCTTGCTCAAATCATCAAGTGTAAGGTTTATATTCTCTTCAGCCTGTTCTTTAAGGACATTGGCTTCGTCTGCTATATATCCGTTAAAATTCAAATTATCGGCAACTTTAGCAAATACTGAGCCTGCTGACAGACTTAAAAACAATAATGTAGTAAGCAAACATTTTTTTATCATACATTCACCTATAAAAAAGTTAATACCCCTTTTAAAATAAAAAAGGCGACACCCGGATTCGAACCGGGGGTAAAAGCTTTGCAGGCTTCTGCCTTACCACTTGGCCATGTCGCCATCCTCGTTTCTTTATAATAAAAAAGACATAGCTCAATGTCAAGATGACATTTGTCTAAATTCAAAATATTTTATAATAGTTTTGGCGCAAACTTGACAACTCGAGAAAGCATACTATCTTGTCAAAAAACTTTCGCGGTAAACAATGTCCCCGTTAGCTTCTACAGCCTTTGCGCAAACTGCAGGATAAAGATTTCGCCCAATCCGAGTTTTGGGAAACTGCGATTGACGTCCTGCAACTGAGCGCACAATTATATTTACTCTGTTGTCTTTTGTGATTTCTTTCATTGCAGATTCTTCAAGCTTGTTATTCCGGAAAAATTTGTTTTGAAATTTTGCACTTATTCTCCAGCCATTTTTATCACAGAAATTCGTTAGCTTGGTAAAAAAGGTTTTAGATGCTTCCTTTGTATATTTTCGGCCTCTTTCAAAATATGTACCGTCTTTGTTAACAACAACGAATTCATCGTATTTAGTGCCATGTGAATTCGTAATGGTGGCAGAAAGAGCGGTGGAACCGTTTTTAAGAGTTTTTTGATATATGGGAATTCCTTCTCCATAAGACGCAATTCTTGATATATGCTGATTTACAAACCTTTTATCCGGACGGATTTTATTCATAAATATTACAAATTTATTTAATTTTATTGTCATGACTTCCTCCTGTTTAATAAAACCTTCTAAAAAATATTTTTTGCTAAAATTCGAATATTTCTTTAATTTCAACGTCAAGTGCCTTAGCAAGTTTTATAATAGTTTTCAGCCCCGGCTTATTTATATTAACCTCTATTTTCCCGAGATAATCCAGGCTTATGCCGGATTTTTCCGCAAGTTTTTCCTGCGTAAGATGAACATTCTCACGCAAAAATTTTATCCGTTTACCAAGATTAATATAAAATTCATCTTCATTCATTAATCAATTTTACTGGACAGAACATCGCAATTTTACTGGACTATTTTCAGTAAAAAACAATTCAAGATTCCTGTAGAATATTCAAAAAGGAGGTTTTATGAAAAACGGATTTACTATGTCCGAGGTTTTGATTACGCTTGGAATTATTGGGATTATAGCTGCGATGACATTGCCTTCTATTATAGAACATCATCAAAAAATCGTCACTGCTAATAAGCTTAAAAAATTTTATACAATTATGGAGCAGGCAATTCTTTTAGAAGAAGCCAAAAATGAAAATATAAAATACTGGCTTCCGACAAAAGAAACTAATTTTGAAAGGTGGTTCAATGCTCATCTTGCGCCGCACATGGAAATCATTAATACTAAAAAAGTTGATACAAAAAGTTATCAGGTTGTATTCAAGGATGGCTCCGGATTTATTGGATACCAGACAAGTTTAAGCGAGGGAAATGAAAATTATATTCATATTTTCTACTGCACTGATAAAAAATATTGCAAATACAATGTTTTCGACGGAAAACATTCATTTTTATTCGGGATATGCAAGGATGGCAGATTTGTTACATCGCTTTGCACAGATAATAATGCGGGGAATTCATCTTCAGAATCTTTCACCAGAGAGGAATTACTTAAATCTTGCAAATACGGAAATCATGACAACGCAGACGTGAGCACACCCGAAAAACGCCACCAGTGCGCAAGACTTATCCAATACGACGGCTGGAAAATTAAACCTGATTATCCCTGGCGCCCGGCAATACTTGAAAAGAAATAACTTTAGGCTGATAACTCTCTTATTACATCAGGTAGTTCGAATTTAATCAAGTTTTCGAGTTATATCGGTAAACATAATAATAAAAAGCGGGCGGAATTCGTATGAATTCAGCCCGCTATATTTATATTTATTTCAGCAATACGCTATTTTGTTTCGTAGTAATCTCTTACGATACCTTCATAAGCGTCTTTGTAGATTGCTTTAATGTCTTCCATCAACGGATAAGCCGGGTTTGCACCTGTGCACTGGTCGTCGAATGCAAGTTCAACCATTTCGTCTAACTTAGCATTGAAGTCTGCTTCGGTTACGCCGAAATCTTTGATTGAATTCGGAAGATTTACAGCTTTCATCAACATATCGATTTCGCTGATTAACAATGCAACTTTTTCATCGTCAGTTTTTCCGCCAAGACCCAGTTCATCTGCAATTTGAGCATATTTTGCTTTTGCGTTCGGGAACTTGTACTGCGGGAAGATACATTGTTTTTTCGGGCAGTCTACTGCATTGTATTTGATTACCTGTCTGATTAGAAGTGCGTTAGCAACACCGTGAGGTACGTTGAACATTGCGCCTAATTTGTGAGCCATTGAGTGGCAAAGTCCCAAGAATGAGTTTGCAAATGCCATACCTGCAATTGTTGCTGCATAGTGCATTTTTTCTCTTGCAACAGGATCGTTTGCACCTTCTTTGTAAGAGCGTTCAAGGTATCTGAATACAAGTTTTGTTGCTTCTAATGCGTTTGAGTTTGTGAAGTTTGTAGCAAGCGCTGATACGTAAGCTTCAACGGAGTGAACTAAAGCGTCGATACCTGATGCTGCAGTCAAGCCTTTTGGCATACCGTCAACAAAGTTCGGGTCAATGATTGCCATATTCGGTGTCAGCGCGTAATCTGCGATTGCGTATTTTACGTGAGTTTCGTCGTCTGTAATGATTGCAAACGGAGTTACTTCAGAACCTGTACCTGATGTTGTCGGGATTGCAACCATTGTTGCTTTTTTGCCGAGTTCAGGAATTGAGCAGATTCTCTTTCTGATGTCCATAAATCTCATTGAAATATCAGAGAAGTCTGTATCCGGTTGTTCATACATCAGCCACATAATTTTTGCAGCATCCATCGGAGAGCCGCCGCCGAGTGAAATGATTACATCCGGTTCGTAAGGTCTGATGATTTCCATTGCCTGATTGATTGTTGACAATGTCGGATCCGGTTTTACGTCGAAGAAAATCTGGTGGTCGATGCCGATTTCATCCAAAACATTTACTATGCTGTTAACAGCGCCTGAGTTGAACAAGAATCTGTCTGTAACGATAAATGCACGTTTTTTGCCTTGAAGTTCACGAAGAGCCAAATCAACAGCGCCTCTTTTGAAGTAAACTTTCGGCGGAACTTTGAACCAAAGCATGTTTTCTCTCCTTTCAGCAACTGTTTTGTAGTTCAATAAGTTTTCAACACCGATGTTGCCTGATACGGCGTTTTTACCCCATGAGCCGCAGCCTAATGACAGTGACGGTTCAAGTTTGAAGTTGTACAAGTCTCCAATACCGCCCTGTGCTGAAGGTGAGTTAATCAATACACGGCAAGCCGGCATTTTTTCAGCAAATTTGTCAACTCTTTCCTGACTGCGGGTATCTGTGTAAAGGTCTGCTGAGTGGCCTGCGCCGCCTTTTGAAACTAATTCATAAGTCATTTCAGTTGCTTCTGCGAAGTCTTTTGCTTTGTACATTGTCAAAATCGGAGACAATTTTTCTCTTGAGAACGGGTCTTCCCAATCAACTGAAGGTCTTTCTGCAAGAAGAATTTTAGCTGTTTGAGGAACGTTGAATCCTGCAAGCTCTGCAATTCTGTGTGCGCTCTGGCCAACGATGTCAGGATGAGCTGTTCCGCGTTTCGGATCGATGAACGGAAGATCAATCATTTTCTTTTCATCTGATGCGCTCAAAAGATATGCACCTCTGTAGATGAATTCTTTTTTAACTTCTTCATAAACTTCATCAACTACAACAACAGATTGTTCTGATGCACAAATCATACCGTTGTCGAAAGTTTTTGACATCAAAATTGAAGAAACAGCCATTTTGATATCAGCGGTTTCGTCGATAACTGCAGCTGCGTTTCCGGGGCCGACACCTAATGCAGGGTTGCCTGAAGAGTAAGCTGCTTTAACCATTCCCGGGCCGCCTGTTGCCAAAATGCAAGCAATGTCAGGGTGTTTCATCAACTGGTTAGAAAGTTCGATTGACGGAACATCAATCCAGCCGATAATATCTTCCGGAGCGCCGGCTTTAACTGCAGCTTCCAAAACGATTCTTGCTGCTTCGATTGTACATTTTGTAGCTCTCGGGTGTGGTGAGAAAATAATTGCGTTTCTTGTTTTCAAAGCGATTAAAGATTTGAAAATTGCGGTTGATGTCGGGTTAGTTGTCGGAACAACACCTGCAATAACGCCAAGAGGTTCAGCAACAACTTTAATGCCGTTTGCTTTATCTTCTTTGATAATTCCGCAAGTTTTGGCATTTTTGTGTTTGTTGTAAATATATTCAGATGCGAAGTGGTTTTTGATAATTTTATCTTCCAAAACGCCCATTCCTGTTTCTTTTACAGCCATTTTTGCAAGAGGAATGCGGGCTTTGTCAGCTGCAGTTGCGGCTGCTTTGAAAATCGCATCAACTTGTTCCTGAGTAAATGTTGCAAATATCTTTTGAGCTTTTTTTGCTCTTTCGATAAGCAATTCCAATTGTTCAGCAGTTTCAACCGTATTTGAAGAGCTGTTTAAAGCTTTTTCAAGGTTTTCAACTGTTTTTTTGCTTTTTGTTGTCATAAATGATTTTCTCCTTTATAAAGTAAATGTAGATTAAATTTGACAATATTCAAGTTTTGAATTTACTTAACACTCGCGGCATTCCGTTGATTTTACTTCGTTTCCGTCAACTTCACACTCGTTATCCGGAATTAATTTATTCTGTCCGTTCGCAAATTCAATCGTGATTTATTTCACAATTACATTATAGAATAAAGGTATTTAAAAAGCAAGTGTAAATTTTACAATCTTTATACAATTTTAATATTTACATTATTTGGGGGAAAGAAAGGGGGCAAAAATATTATATACTGTATGTTATGAATATTCTAAAAAAAATCATTTATCTGCTTTTATCTTTTAGGGAAAAACAGCTTTCCAAAAATCTTGATAAACATTTGAAATCAAGTTCATCAAACAAGACGTCAAAAACGATTATTTCATCGAATGACACGATTAGTTTGACAGCAGAAACGCAAAAGAACAAAGAAATCGTACTGAATTCAGTAAAAGAAATTGTTTCGGGTGTCAAAAACAATCCATATATGCTAATTGAATACATAAAAACGCATGGGACAAAAGTTGTTAAACTTCAAAATGCAGACAAGATTCTTGCAGTTATCGGAGAAGATGAGGGGCTTGTGTCAGAGTTAGAGGGTATAGAAGCATTTTACATAAATATTTTTACCGACAGCGGATTTTCATTCAAAAGCAAGCCGATGTTCATACTTCGCGAAGGCGAAATTGAGCCTTATTACATGCTGCATCAATTTTACAAATGGTTTTCACTTTATAAAGGGCTTCCGGGGTTTGATGCGCACTCTCAAAAGTTATTTAAAAAATATCTGAATTCTCCGGACGCTGCCGGATTAGAAAACCTCACACTTGATGAAATGACCGGTTTAAAAGAAGCTATCGGACGTGACAATGAGGCAATAGATTTTACGATTGAATACGCCTCCTCTATAGATGGCAGCAAAAACGTATTGAACAAAATTAAACGTGAGGGAAGTGCAGGAATTTAAAAAATTTTGAAGTATTTACGCAAACCCTCAAAGTCCATACAGATTCCGGACATTTATTAAATGAACTGCAAATCTGCAATCCTGCTATATATCAGCCTCTATAGGTTCGCCTTTTGTATTATACATTTCAGTCACGATTCCGTCTTTTTCAATTATAACTCTTGGCTCAGCAAGACCTAACATGGGTTTTTCATATTTTATAACTGTCCCATTTGTCATTGTAACTTCAACAGAACCATCTCTAAAACCATTGGTAAACTGATATTCAGGAGAAATGGATTTGAAAAATTTTGCAGCTTCGTCTTTGCTTGCAAGGTTGAAACCATCGTCTCCAAACATTTTTGCAATATCAGAACCTGTATAGAATGTTCTATCTTTCGAACTGACTCCAACAAATTTATCAGTTTGTTCAAATTCACCGTTTGAATTTTTTGTATAATATTTAACTGATTTCAATTTGTTGTCTGAATCAAATTCCAATTCCTGCCTCAAATTGCCATCAGCATTTACAACTGACTCCTGCAGTTCGTTGGTTGTGAAGTCAATTGTAAATCCGGATACAGATTTATCGGGATATAATGTTTCATTTGTAAAACTATTTCCATTGTAAGAATCTTTTATCTTCTCTCCATTCAAATCGTATTCAATCGAACCGTCAGCATTTTCTTTATAATCAATACCTTTCTTTTGCAAAAAAGCAATATTGGCTTCTCGCTCTTTTTGTGCAGCTTCGCCTAATGGTTCAACATGCGAACCTGATAAAAATTTGTTTATTTTATCCTTGACAGACTCCCATGTTTTACCAATTAACCCATTTTCTTGTACCAATTTTAATGTCGCCGAATCTGTAAAATCTTCTTTATCAACAATTCCATTATTATTTCTATCAGTAAAAATAGATATATTTTGCGGTTTTAATTTGTTTTGCTCTACTTGCGAATTTTGCATATTGTTAGGTGTAATACCCGCGCTTTTATTAATACTTAAATCGGTCACAACCATCTCCTTAAAAGTTTTTCTCGTTAATTTTGTACTTCACTCGTGTTGAAAAATCACTTATAAATCTATAAACGGTATTTATTCCAAAAAAATTTACAATGCACCGCCCAACCATACTATACCATACCATACCATACAGCAGAGTATAACTGCATTTGGGGCATTTTAAAATTTACTTTAACACTTCGTAACAATTAGGATTGATCCATTAATTCCTGAGTATTTCCCTCAATCCTAAGTTAGCTTAATTAATAAAAAAAGGAACTTGAACTTGGACAAATTCCTTTTTTAAAATTAATTAATAACTTCCGGCTGTTGAAAGCATCTTTGTAGCATAAAAATAAACCAACCACACATTAGCCCACCAATACTTCCCCCTCTTGCCCGGAAGCCTTTTGCATAAATATAAAATTAATTATTAGAGCGACACTATTAAAACTATCAATATAAAGATTTATATGAAAAAGAACTGAATCACATTTGCAATTCAGTTCTCTTTTTAA
>CATLFB010000010.1 GCA_949927415.1 uncultured Candidatus Melainabacteria bacterium | reverse complement strand
GGCGTGAGTAAACGCCGCGCAATTTGAATTAAAAAATCTTTCGAAAATTTTAAAAAAAGCTGATTGCTTGGAAAGATTGCTTATAAATTCACTCTTAATACCTTGAGGGATAAGGTTTTCAGATGCCCCCCCCCCCCTGAAATTCAATAATAGCTTGATTTTTCATACTTACTCCTCTATTTTTATTACATGTATATTATAGCATAAATTTCAAAATTTAATAATACTTAAACTCATAATTGTCATTGATAAGTCGTGAAGTGCAGGTTAATCCGGTGCTTTTGACATTGCAAGTGTAAGAATTGTCCATTCCGCTCGGAACGATTGTATCTTCTTTCAGGACAAACGCGAAAATATCTTTGCCCATGGTATTTGGAGGGTTGTCGCCATTTATGTCAGCCAGAAATACAACCGTCGGACGCTCTACATTTACCCCGAAATCACGGACGACAATATCAGGAGGATATACGTTGATAATTACATTCATGCCATCTGCAAGCGTGAACATATAATTATAAAATTCAGTTTCCTTCAAATACGGCCGCCCGCTCAAAAACCATGACGGATAGCGCCAGCAGCCCGGGTCGTTTGCGCATATTCTTACGGTTCTGAAATATGGTTTGTAATAATTGAAAGCTTTTTCGGACGCCTCATGCGAATAGCCTTCCAAATCCCAGTTGACAGCTGAATCATGGTCTTTTACAACAAACAAAGTCACCTGCGAAAGCACCGAATATATTTTCTTTATCGCTGCTATGCTTTTCTGCTGCTCTGCCCGCTGCTGAAGGCCGGTGTAAGTAAGAGAAGCCACAACACCTATGATTCCCATGGTCAAAATGAATTCGGGCAAAGATATCCCCCGGAAAAATTCACTTTTCAAACTATGACCAACCGAAAACTTTGACAACGCCGACTCTCCTGCTTTTATATGTTTATTCCCTATTGTACAATATTTTAAACATAAGCGCAATCCGCAAAAAACAGTAGATTCCTGAAATAGTTATGCTTTATATAAAGAGCGTCAGCGCAATTCCACAGAAAACAAATATCAACAAAACATCTGATTATTTTCTCATCTGTAAAGGATTAAGTCTTCTTTTTTGCTCTTCGTCATTGTTTGTTATTGATGTTGCGGAATTGCCGTAACCCAAGCGCGGCTGTCTTGGAGGCGTGTCATCCTCCTGCGAAGATACTCTTCCATAACTGCCCATTTCGTTTTTGTAAGAATTGATAACAGATTGAGAAGTTGCCATACATAAACGGTTTGTGTTAGCATCATTGTTGTTGTTTGACATCCTTGCACCACCGTTGGTATTCTGAAACTCTGCGCCATCAGCCAAACTTGCCTTGCTGCTATTTGCACCCGCAACCGGCGGCTTTTGATTCTGTCCGAGATTTGTAATAGTCTGCTGTGCCTGCTGTTGTATCGTCCTTTCAAATTGAAGAGTGCCTTCTGAATTACGAAGTTTTTCAAGCGTTTGTTGATACATAGCCTGATTTTGCCTGTTTACGGTATTTGTTTGGACAGTTGTGTTTTTTGCAGTTTTTCCGGCCGCTTTAGATGCATTCGCGGCATTACCCATGGACGCCGCAGCAGTCGTTAATCCTGCCATTGCCTGCTGTCCGCTGTTCTGGCCCTTTGTACCTACTGCTGTCATAACGCCGCCTGCCGTCGTCGTCGAAATTCCGGCAATCGTTAATTTAACACCGGCTGCAACAGTTGCAGGATTCATGCTTGAAGTCATCAATGTCCCGGTTGCAGTTAAGCCGGACCCTGTTGTGGTTGTAATCGCTCCGGTCATTGTCAAATTAGTTGCGGAATTTATTCCGGATTGAGTTGCAGATTGCGCGCGGGCGTTTACTTTCAAAGTATTTGTCGTAACTTTGTGCATATTTGTCGAAGTCTTTTGAAGATTTTTTGAAGACTTTGTCATTGTTTTATATGCAGTTTGCGAACTTTTAGTCGCAGTCAGGTTGGCTGTTTGAAGCGTCGTGTTTGAAGTTTCCAATCCGTCTAATTCGGCTGCCAAACCATTAATATTGCTTGTGCCATCCCCCATAAATCCGGCATTTGCACCAAGCGAATTCCTCTGCTGAATAGCAGATTCGAGTCTTTGCTGAATCGAGGCGGTCTGAGCGTCATTTTCAGCAATTTTAGCATCAGTTTCAGCCTGAGCTTTTGTTTGCTGCTGCATTGCTTTCTGGTAATTTTGAAAATCTTTATTAAGAAGCGCAGACTGCTTTTCCATGGTCTTCTTCATACTTACACCCTGCTTTTCGGCAGAAAGCGCGTCTTGAAGATAACCGCCTGCAGTACTCATAAAACTTTTTACGCTTGAACTTCCCTTTGATGCCTGTTCTTTGGCATTTTTGGCAGTTTCCTGACCTTTGGATACATTTCGTGTGCCCTCTGAATTGTTGGCATTATTTGCCTGAGAGGACGGATTAACCGGTTGCCCCCCCCCCCGCAAAAGGTGCGAAAATACTGCCGTTCATGCTCATACGCGGGTCGATATTTGCCAGACGAATACCATTTTGCGATTTTTGACCTTTTTGTGCCTGAAGTGCTCTTAATTTTAAACTGAAATCTCCGTTAATATCAACCATATCCGGCTCCTCTTTTTTAAACTTTCTTGAATATATAAAGTTTATCCCGGCTCTCATATTTCAGACAGGCTTTATTTTGTTACATAACTTTATAAACTCACAAATTAGACAATCACAAATGTTTGCAATAAAATCAGGTTATGTACGAAACTTACGAAAACATACTGGAAAATTTAAAGCAGAATTCACATTTTCGCGAAATCAAAGATTTTGAAGACAAAGACGGAAAATTCATTTATTTTAAGGGTAAAAAACTTTTGAATCTTTCTTCAAACAATTATTTAGGCTTTGCGGACGATGAAAATATTACAAAAGAATTTCTTGAATACGCCAAAAGCCGCTATTCCTTTGGAAGCGCGAGCGCAAGGCTTTTGACAGGAACCCTGCCGGTTTACAGGGAACTTGAAGAGGTGCTTTGCGGCATGTCTCAAAAGGAGCGGGCGCTTTTATTCAACAGCGGCTATCATGCAAATGTCGGAATCGCCTCATCAATTGCTGACAAGGGAGATGTTATTTTTTCCGACAAACTTAACCATGCCAGTATAATCGACGGGATGCGGCTTTCTGCGGGAAAATTTTTCAGATATTCGCACAACGACATGGAAAGTCTTGAAAGGCTTTTGAAACGTGAACGCGGCAATTTTAACAATGCAATTATCGTTACCGAAAGCGTTTTTTCGATGGATGGCGACATTGCGGATTTGAGAAAAATTGTCGAACTTAAAAAGAAATACAACTGCCTTTTGATAGTGGATGAAGCGCATGCTTTCGGGGTTTTCGGCTCAATGGGATGCGGGGTATGCGAAGAACTAAAAATATTACAGGAAGTCGATTTGCTTGTCGGAACGTTTGGAAAATCAATAGGTTCGATGGGCGCATTCGCCATCGGCAACAGGATTTTGGTTGAATATTTAACAAACAAAGCGCGTTCGTTTATTTTTTCAACAGCGTTGCCGCCTGTAACAATCGCGTTTTCAAAATGGATTATTGAGAATAAACTGCCGCAGACTTTGGAAAAACGTCAGGAAATGCTGAGACTTGGAAAACTTTTAACCGAAAAGCTTTCGAGCACCATTTCACCGGACAAATCAGGGATGAACGCTCAAATGGCTTTTGAAGGTTCAAAAGCGCGAACAACGAGCCACATAATTCCTGTCATAATCGGCAGGAACGCAGAGACAGAAGCTGTTTGCAAGCGTCTGTTTGATGCCGGATATTTTACACTTCCCATAAGGCCTCCGACCGTGCCGGAAGGAACATCGCGTCTCAGATTGTCGCTCACGACAGAAATTGTTGAAGATGATTTGGCGGATTTAATCAGTCTTCTTACTGATTTCCGGAAGACGGCTTAGACAGCAAAGAATAAGCCAAAGCGCATAGCCCGCAGGCCGCAAGCCCGATTGCGCCAAACTTTCCTCCGCGCTCATGCTTCATTTCCGAGATGATTTTTTTAGCAATATTGACATCTTCAGCCTGTGTTGCGTCAAGATTATTTTTAAACGCTTTTGCGCTCCTGTCATAGATTTCGTCCATTCCCGCTTTTGCAGGTTCAAACATATTTTTTGCTTTTGTTTTGAATTCTTTAAAGATATTAACAATATTATCAGCCTGGGTTTTGCTTAATGTCGACGGGTCTTTAATCCTCAACACCAGAACATCATCTCCGGCCATACGTTTTACGGTTTCTTTATCAATCGACTTGAAGAATTTACATACGTCTTCAATAGTGCAATCATCTTTCATTTTAATAAATCGTTTAAAGATTTCAAACTCCTTTTTATCGCCTGCGACCTTTTTCAAGCCGCGCAAAATAAATTCGTCCTTATAATCTCCATTCTTCAAAATTGTTGTGGTTAAATAGCCCAAACCATAGCCGCCAAGGGCACCGACACCTGCGCCAAGCGCAACATTTCGGCCGGTATGTGTTTTGGTTTCAACCGGATTTAGCGCTGAATTCACTTCCATAAATTACCTTTCTATAATTCTGCCTTCAATGCTTATATCAAAACACAAACGGCTGAAATGTTGCTATACCGCCACCCCACCATACCATACCGCAGATTATGACAGGGTTTGAGGCGTTTTAAAATTCATTTTTACAATTCGTTACATTTAAAGATTTAATTACATTTGCTGACGCGGCGGGGTTGCCTCTCCCCTCTCCTAAATTAGGAGAGTGGCCGGGGGTGAGGTTTTCCTACCAGCACTGAGTAATGAGCATTAATCGTTCATTAAAATGCCATACAGGCCGCACTGCCCTGTACGATTCGCCGGAATTGCAACAATGGCAACTCGGGAGATTTTCATTTTTTAGTGCTATAATTCTTTTATGAAATATCACTGGTTAAACAAAAAAAATAATGACGAACTTATCGTATTTTTCGCAGGCTGGAGTTTTGATTTCAAGCCGTTTGAATTTCTTGAATGCTTTAAAAACGACGTTTTATTTGTTTACGATTACAACGAAATTGAGTCGTTAAATCCCGAATTATTTGAAAATTATTCAAAAAAAACTCTCATTACCTGGTCGATGGGTGTTTTTGCGGCAAACCTTCTTCAGGAACAATTCAAAAACTTTGACAAAAAAATCGCCGTGAACGGAACGCCTTTCCCTGTGGATGATGAATTCGGAATTCCTCAAAAACCTTTTCTTTTAACACTTCGCCATGCAAAAACAGGGCTTGAAGGGAAATTCTACCAAAACGTTTTTGAAACAGAACATGAATTTGAAAAATACCAAAAAACACCTGTTGAACGCACAATTGACAACCGCGTTGATGAATTGAAATCGCTTTATGAAAGAATTAAAGTTCATCAAAATTCGTATGAAAAGTTCTACGATTTTGCCCTCATAAGCGCGTCAGACAAAATTATTCCGCCCAAAAACCAGATTAACTTCTGGCAGGCAAAAGCGCCTTACAAAATACTTGAAAGCGGACACTTTCCGTTCTATAATTTCAAAAGCTGGGACGAAATCGCACAAGCCGCAGAAAATTTGGCGCATTAAAGTTGATTTTGCCCAAAATCTCAAGCCGAAAGTTTAAATATGCAAATCAATCCGAAATTAATAAAAACTCATTTTGAAAAAAGTATGGAGAAGTATGACGAAAACGCGATTGTCCAGAAGTTTATGGCGGAAATTTTGGCGTCCGAAACAGCCTCTGTCAAAAACAGTTTTGAAAAAATTCTTGAACTCGGCTGCGGCACAGGGCTTCTTACACGCTGTATCAATGAAAAAATCAAATATAAATCCTACACGGCCAACGATTTGACAGACAGGTCAAAAAGATATCTTGACAAAATTTTAAAAAAATACGACTATATTTGCGCAAACGCCGCGAAAATCAATCCGAACACTTCTTATGATTTAATAATTTCAAATGCGATGTTTCAGTGGTTCAAAAATCTTGACGAGGTTCTAACGAAATACAAAAAAATGCTCAACAATGATGGAATTCTTGCATTCACAACGTTTTCGCCGGAAAATTTTCAAGAATTAAAAGCCGTGACCGGTCTTACGCTTGATTACAAAAGTCAGGAAGAGTTGTGCGCAATTGTAGAAAAGAATTACAGGATACTAAAAATCGAAAGTTACAAAAAGGTTCTGGAATTCAAAACTCCGCTGGAACTTTTGTATCACATGAAAAACACAGGCGTGAATTCTCTTGAAAATCATCGCTGGACGTTTGCGGATGTAAAAGAATTCTGCGAAACTTACACAAAAACCTACGCTAAAACTACACTGACTTACACGCCGATTTTGGTCATCGCGCAAAAATTGAACTGAAATTTCAAATCAGAAAGCTGATAAATAAATATTTTTATGTATTCTTTTTTGTAACGAAAAAAAATATAATCTTTACATAAGTACATGTTTATTATTAAAATATGTTATAAAACAGCCGCGTAAAACGCACAACAAAATGCAAAGGGGCGAAAATTGCTTAACAACTACGAAAGCTTTGATAATTCAGAAACATCCGCAAGAAAATCCGCGCTTATACAGGAGCGTGTGGGGCTTGTTTCGACGCACATGTACAAACAATTTTTGGATTATCAGCATGCGACGGTGAACACGAACGAAATTTTTTACGGAATGGCTGAAAACCTTCAGGATGTTGTTGAGACGTTGAAAGAAGCCTTCTCATCGCGCAACGTGACTACCCAGAACATTTACCTTGACATTGACCCGCAAAAGTCTGTTATTATCGTCAACATTCTCTGGCACAAAATAAGTTTTACAACCCGCTGCAACTTCCAGCCTCAGGCGCTTTACCGCGAAAACGGACAGCATGTTTTTTCGGGAAGGATTATGGCGATACGCGGAAACTACTACGAAATAATGAAGGGCGTGACAGAGCATGATGAAGAGATGGTAAGGCTTTTGGACAACGAAGTTGCGTCACTGTTTATTCCGGCTGAAACGAACCAGAATTCTATTATGAAGATTAAGCATCTTCCAAACCGCGAATTTTATTTGAACCAGATTGATGCTCCGCGCGAATTTGTATTGAAAGTCGTTGAAACAATTTGCGGCGGCGGCTTCTACCATGAAGAAGGCGCTCGCAAAAGCTTCAACATCTAGTACTACGCACGTAGGAACATTGGAGCTGGATTAGGTGAAGGGCGCTTTTGAAAGGATTAGGCCCTGGATGTTCAGAATTAGAACAAAGGCGCTGGGAACGGTAGTCGTTTTGTGACGATAGTCAAAATTTGTCACGGGTAAAATTGACGCACGTAGACATATTGGAACTGGATTAGGTGAAAGGCGCTTTTAAAAGAATTAGGCGCTGGAGATTCAGAATTAGGACAGAGGCGCTGGGAACGGCTGACACCTTCTGTCGCTTCCCGTAAAATCCGACGATATTCGCGGCAATCCCTCTCCTGGTAGAGGAGAGGGTAGAATTTCAACTTGAGCCCGCTTTTTTGCGGAGCGAAAGTTAGAAATTCGGGTGAGGTACTACGCACGGTGCTACACACATACCCATATTAAAACCGAATTAGTGGAATGACGCTTTTGTGAAAGGATTAGGCGCGCAAATGCAAAAATCAAAAGAGCCGCCTGGAAATGGCAATGTCTGATGATTACGGAACACAAAATTCGACAGTCTGAATCGCAAAACCTCAATTTACACAACACTTTTAGACGTTCACACTACATTGCAATAATTCCACTCACTTGACATTATTCGAAAAATAACTAAAATATAAATATAGACACCAGTTCTCAGGGAAGGTTATATATTATTAGTTTTTAAGGATTTATTATGCGTTTAATTGAGAAGTTAAAAGAATTTGAACAACAATATATGTTTATCCGTTGGGCTACAGGCGGCGAATACGGCAAACTCGTTTATGCCGGAGATGATTTTGTTGAATTTGATGTGATTAACATTGATTCAATGGAGTATTCTGAAACTGTATTTATACACAGCCCGCTTATTCTTGAAATCGCCATCGGCGGCGCTGATATTTCAAGAATTGTTGCCGAAATGTCGTCTAAAGTTTCCATTGACGAAAGAGGCTAATTATTTTTACATTCCTGTAAAATAATTATAACGGGTATTTCCCTCCTTCCTAACAGGTTTATTCAACTGTAGGACTTCTATGCCAGATTCTTAGCGGTGGTCTCCTGATTCTGCTATAATAAGGCGACCTGCGTAGTACCTTACCCGAATTTCTAACTTTCGCACCGCAGACAAGCGTGCTCAAGTTGAAATTCTACCCTCTCCTCTACCAGGAGAGGGGTTGCCGCGAATACCGTCGGATTTTGTAAATATCACCTGAAGACGTCAACCGTTCAATTGATTATTCGGCTATCCTGCATCTTGCACTCGCTTCAAATTGCAGGAGCAATTTTATCGTGGTCTTGCTCGGCGGCGCTAAACGATTCCAAAGCATTGCAGGGTGCAATGCTTTTCACCCTCTGCCGAAAATCCACCAGCGTCACAGTTCTACATCTGCACTTAGCGATTAATTCCTAAAAAAGCGCCTCCGGTATGACAGCCCCAATACGTTAGAGCACACTTCGTGTGCAAAAAAAGTCGCACCTTTTAGTGCGACCTTGAACAATAATCTTGGGAGGAGATTTGGGGATAGTTGTACATGCATGATATGCCAAGCATGTCAATTTTGTTACATTTATATTATTAATTTTAATAAAAATTTACAATTTATTGATTTTATACTATAATTATTGCAGGAGAATTGTCATGAAAATTTTGGTAATAAACGGCGTAAATATGAATATGCTTGGAATCCGCGAGCCTGAAAAGTACGGAACCATTACCCTCAAAGATTTGGAAAAAGACCTCTATGCATATTCATTCGAACTTGGAATTGATATCGAAACGTACCAGAGCAACCATGAAGGCGAAATTGTCGAAAAAATCCAACAGGCTAAAGATACAGCCGATGGGATTGTCATAAATGCCGCCGCCTACACTCACACAAGCGTTGCCATTCGCGACGCAATCAGCGCGGTAAATATTCCGACGGTTGAAGTTCACATGACAAATATCCACGCACGCGAAGACTTTCGCAAAAAATCACTTATCTCAGATGTTTGCACAGGGCAAATCTGCGGATTCGGAGCAGAAAGCTATAAACTCGCACTAAAAGGCCTGTCCGACATATTAAAACAGTCTAATCTAAAATAATCTAAAATAGTAAAAACACCGTCCAACAATAAAAAAATCGACTGATTTTGCGCATTAACCTCTTTGTCCGGTTACTTTTGGAATTCTTTTACAAAACCATCCATTAACTTTGCAGCATTTTCATAACCGGTTTGGCTTTCTGCCAAATCAAAGAACTCATTGGCTTTTGCACAAAATTCAGGATTTTTCATCAAAAAACTAATATCTTTGTCAATCGAATCACCCTTGAATACCAGCGAGCGCCCTGTAACAGCCCCCGGCATTTGTGACAAATCATGAGTTTCAACTTGAGTTGCGGAATCATCAGCATTAAGTTCAAGCGGCACGGCTGAAATTTCTTTTTGCTGATCAATTTTCTGAACTTGTGAAAAATTCAAATTGTTAGAATTGTTATTGATTTCTCTCATGGTTCACATCCTTTGCTTTTTAGGGCAATTATATGTACTTACTGTTTTATAAAAAAAACGGTGTATGTTACAGCCATTTGGATAATATCTTCATTTAGTTTTTCTGTAATCTCACTCGCGCTTTTTTGCTTTAAACCACAAAAAATATTTTTTTTGCTAGTTTTAATAAAAAAAATTACAAAAATTAATATTTGCGATTTTTCTAAGCGGATTTTTTATGTTATCATTTATTATATAATAAAGTAGGACTTAAGGCAACATGAATTTTATCAATTTATTTTCAGGAATCAATCTAAAAGAAATCTTACAAAAACTTCCTGATGCAGTTATATTGATTGATAGCAGAGGCAGAATAACCTGGACTAACAGAGAAGCCGAATATATGTTTGGATTCGATAACAGCGAAGAAACCGACTATTATTTTGACGATTTTGTAAGCAAAGGTCTTGAATTGGCCCAGCAGTCTGCGATTAAGCATGTTCCGGTTATCGCAGGAGCCATTGCAAAGGACGAACATGAGTTTTTTATAGAATTGAATGCCTCATTGTACGAAGATCAATTTATTATTACGGTTCGTGATGTGACAGCAATGACAAAGGTTCTTGCGGAAGCGGAAAAAACCGGCCGGCTTAATAAAGATAAAAATCTTATGTTATCAAAGTTGACACATGATTTCATGTCGCCGCTGCAGTCAATAATCGGGTTTTCGAATGCGCTCACTGACGGACTTGGCGGAAATATTACCGACAAACAATCCAAATATGTGAAAATTATAAACAAAAATGCATCCGAACTTTTGTATTTTATGGACAAGTTCTTTGAATTTTCAAAAACAGAATCTAACCTTATAACCCTTGAGCCTAAGACTTTTGACATTGTAAATTGCATACAGGAAATAATTAAATCTAATGAAGCCGCGGCATCATCCAAGAAACTTTCAATAACACTTGACAGTGAAAAACTTGCAAACCGGCCTGCAACAACAGACAGGAATCTTTTGAAAACAATCCTGCAAAACATAATTGATGTATCATTAAAATCAACAGAAATCGGTTCCATAAACATCACAATTTCGAATCCCGACATTTATTATGTTCAGGAAGCCGGAGTAAAAATATTTAACAAAGCAACAAATGAATCTTATGTATTGATTTCGGTGAAGGACACGGGCGCAGGCTTGAAGGAAACAGAAATGGACGGACTTTTTGAACCGTATACACAACTTGAAAAGGCCAACAGAAAAATATTTCTCAGAAGCATCTGTCTTGGCACGGTAAAAGCGCTTGCAGAAAAACTTAACGGAAAAATTTGGACAGAATCCGAAGTTATGAAAGGTACAACCTTCAACATAATTTTACCGGTTGAAAAAGGAATTATATTAGGAAATGAGTAGCGTAACTTTAAAAAATGTCTGTAAAAAATACGATTCTAAAATCGTGATAGACAATATTGATTTGGAAATACAAGATAAGGAATTTATAGTTCTTGTAGGGGCATCCGGCTGCGGCAAATCCACAATTCTCAGAATGATTGCGGGATTGGAAGAAATTTCGGGCGGCGATATTTTAATCGGCGACAAAAAAGTCAACGATATTGCGCCAAAAGACCGCGATATCGCGTTTGTTTTCCAGAGTTACGCGCTTTATCCGCACATGACGGTGAGAGAAAACATTGCATTTGGCTTGAAAATGCGAAAAGTTGACAAAGCAACAATTGAAAAAAAGGTTCAGGAAGCCGCAGAAATCCTGAATTTAACAGAATATCTGGACAGAAAACCGAAACAGCTTTCAGGCGGACAGCGTCAGCGAGTTGCACTGGGGCGCGCGATTGTTAGGAATCCGAAAGTATTTTTGATGGATGAACCGTTATCGAATTTGGATGCAAAACTCCGCGTTCAGATGCGCTCTGAAATCAAAAAGCTGCATGAAAAACTTCAAACAACATTTATATACGTAACCCATGACCAGACAGAGGCATTGACAATGGGGGACAGAATTGTTGTTCTTGACAGGGGCGTAATCCAGCAGGTTGCATCTCCCGAAGAGATTTACAACAACCCGTCAAACACATTTGTTGCAGGATTTGTAGGCTCGCCGCAGATGAATTTCATAAGCGCGAAAAACGAAAACGGGCTTATATCATTTGGAGATGTAAATTACCACTGTGAAAATCTCTCAAGTGTGAGCGCATTGACGCTTGGAATTCGGCCTGAAAAAATGGTTTGCGGCGGGGATTTGAAATTCAGCGCGAAGGTTGAAATGTACGAACTTTTGGGAAGTGAGAAAATTGTTTATTTCAACATCGGTGAAAACAAGTGCAGTGCAAAGCTTCCGCCGGATTATGAGATTGGCGAAACAATAGAATTGAGCGTCAACCCGTCTGACATTTACCTGTTTGACGCTGAAACAGGCAAAAGAATTTAAAAACTTTGCGTATAACAATCTTAAAATATTTAAAAAGCCGATTCTTAAGAACCGGCTTTTTTCTGAAACAAATTAAAAATAAAATTTAAACATCCGGCAAATCGCCTTTGACATCAGCCGTCACATCACCTTCAAGTTCAAAAACTTTGTGAAGTGCTTCCAATGCGCGGTGCGCATCGTCTTTTTCCACAAGACAGCTGATTTTGATTTCACTTGTCGAAATCATTTTGATGTTGACATTTTGTTCAGCCATTGTTTCAAACATCAAAGATGCAATCCCCGGACGGTCAATCATGCCGGCGCCGACGATTGAAACTTTTGCAATGTTGTCATTAATCTGGATATCGCCGCAGTTAAGTTCGGTTTTCATTTCGTTGAGCGTTTTGATTGTTTTGTCCAAATCAGCGCTGTCGATTGTAAATGCGATATCGTTTGTATTTGAAACCTTTCTTGCGTAAGATTGAATAATCATGTCAACCGAAATATGTTCTTTTGCAAGCTTGCCGAACAACTTGGCAGCCTGACCCGGAACATCCGGAACATCGCAAACAACGATTCTTGCCTGTGACAAATCAGCGGCAACACCTGTTACGGGTTTATAAATTTCCATTTTATCAACTCCTAATATTAAAGTACCTAAATCATCTGTTTTAAAACTGCTTCTGACGCGCAAAGGAACATTGAATTGTTTTGCAGTTTCAACACTTCGGGGGTGAAGTACGTTTGCGCCCGCATGAGCAAGTTCGAGCATTTCTTCATAAGAAATTTCATTTAACCTTGTTGCTTTTGGAACGATTCGCGGATCGGTTGTGTAAACGCCTTCGACATCTGTATAAATATCGCATCTTTCAGCATTCAAGGCAGCCGCAAGTGCAACTGCGGAGGTGTCTGAGCCGCCGCGGCCGAGAGTCGTAATTTCTCCATCTTCGGTTACACCCTGAAATCCTGCAACAACAATTATTTTGCCTTCTTTTAAATTCTTCTTCAGCTTATCGGTTTTAATATCGACAATTCTTGCTTTGGAATGAACATTTTCTGTCATAATTCCGATTTGCATGGCATTAAAGCTTACAGCTTCATAGCCTTGCGCCTGAATTGCCATTGCAAGAAGCGCGATTGAAACGCCTTCGCCGGTTGAAAGAAGCATATCCATTTCGCGGCTTGAAGGGTTTGCGCTCAAATCCTTTGCCATTTTCACAAGATAATCCGTTGTGTGCCCCATCGCTGAAACAACAACTACGACATCGTTTCCGTTATTTTTTTCTTTTATAACCGTTTTTGCAACATTTTTTATTTTATCAGTATTAGCAACCGATGTGCCGCCGAATTTTTGTACAATAACCTTTCTCAATTTTGTTCCTTTTCCTGCAAGTTGTTTAACATTTCGACAAGTTCTGCCGATTTGTCAGGGTACTTAAATGCATTTTCATCTATAGATTTTATTCGTTTTTCTAAGTCCAATGTCTCTTTTATATTATATTCACAAAGGTTTTCTTTGACAAGTATGTAATTTACATAAAAAAGCATATTTAAAATTTCTGTGTTGTTTTCCGCAAACTTCAAGGCTTTTCGAAGTTTTCTGCCGGCATCAGCAAAATCGTCAATTGAGATAAGAAATTTTGAATAATCAATGTATGATTTTATATAGAGCGGATTTTCTTTTATCGAAGTCTCAAAATATTCTCTTGCATTAAAGCGATTGCCTGCGTGCATATAGGCTTTTGCAATATAATAATGGTTCAAAACGTCAGTTGAATCTTCTTTGAGCGCGGATTTGAAGTAATGGATTCCTTCTGAAAACTTTTCTTGCGCGCATTCAGCCAGCCCTAAGCCTCTTAAAATTAGCGCCCTATTCGGATTTTCCGGATTTTTTAGAGCTTCAGTCAGCACATTTTTGTTTGAGAAATCATTATTTTTGAATTCGCACAAAGTTTTCAACTCTTTTATTTCCGAATCTTCATCGCCGTTTTCTAACGCTTTAGACAACTTTTCACACGCCTCTTCAACATGCCCGAATCTCAAAAGCGTAACCGCCCATTCAACATACAGATTTTGCGCAATCAATTTTAGATTTTCAGCCTCATTGTAACAATCCAAAGATGCATTTTCATCATTTTTCAGCCTGTAAATCTGCCCCAGAATCAGCCATGCCGGAAGCATGTTTTTGTTGAAATCCAGCGCTTTTTTTGCATAAAAAATCGCGCTTTCATAATCTGATTTAATAAGTTTCAATCTGGCATACTCAAATGAATTTCCCTCATTTGGCGCAACGTTTGCCAGAAACTGCAGTTTGCTTTCGGCTTCATCATACATTTTCAACTTGATTTCCATAACCGCTGCCAAAAACAGAGCATTTGAATTGTATTTATTCACCTTAACCGAAAAAACAAACTTTTCTCTTGCATCAGAAAATTTAGCCTGCTTCATAAGCGCCATGCCCCATCCCATAAGAACTTCGGCATTTGCAGGAGTAATTTTGTCAGCATTTTCAAACGCTTCTTCAGCTTCTTCAAAAAGCTGCACATTTATAAGCGCAAACCCGAGATTTTTCCAGATAATTTTGTCCTGCGGGTTTAATTTGGCCGATTTTTTGTATGCAGCAACTGCCTCGTCAAACCTGAAAAGTCTGTCGTAAATTATGCCCTGATATTTGAACACAAGCGCATCTTCCTGCGGAAGGTTTTCGGCTTCTTTCAGGATTTCAAGCGCATCTTTATATTGACCGTTGTCAATAGCCTTTTTGGCTCTGTTGACAAAAGCTACAGACGGCAGCGATTGAATGACCGAATCTTTGCGATACGTTTCAATCTCCGAATTTAGATTTTTAACTTTTTCAATTATTTTCTTAAATCCGCCAAACAATCCGCTACCTCTCTGAATGCACCAGCGCCACCGTCATGAGTTGTAATTTGAATTCCGTCAAGTTCTTTCAAAACTTTTGGCGCATTCGGCACTGTGATTTTGTATTTTGCAAACTTCAAACATTCCAAATCATTGATATCATCACCGATGTATAGATATTCATCTTGTGTGAGTGAATACTTTTCAACAATATTAATTAAAACATCTATTTTTTTTCTGATATTTGTGTGAACTTCTTTTATGTCGAATTTTTTTGAGAGGATGTTCATCGCATGATTTTTTTCGCCTGAGATGAAGGCTGTTTCATAACCGCTTTTTTTCAGAATCGAAAAACCCATTACATCTGTGAAATTAAGTTTTCTGCACATTTCGCCGGTATCTGAAATATACACGCAATTGTCTGTCACAACTCCGTCAAAATCGGTTATGACCATCTTTATTGTATTTGGAAGCTTTAATTCTCCCATAAATCCCTGAACCTCTCTTTACAATTTAACAACTGATAAGATATCTGCTATAATGATTGTATCATAAAATGTCGACAAAAGCTAAAGGTTAAGAATATTTATGCTCTGGTATATAATCAACGGTTGTATAATTCTTGTATTCATTGCTCTGTTTCTGATTACAAGGCAGATGAACAAAAGATGGTCAAAGATTAACGATTATCTGGGGATGGTGACAAACACGGTCAACTCGGTTCGTTACGGGAATCTTTCGACAAAAATCGAAAAAATCGAACATCCGACATATCAAAACGTCACCGACAGTATTAACAGGATGGTTGAAACGCTGAATGACCGTGAAAAAATGATTGTGGAATATCAGGCAGAACTTATCAGGCAGAACAAACTTTTAGAAAGCGTTATAAACTCGCTCTCCGACGGGATTTTGATTGTCAACGAACAGGGAAATATTCTCAGAGCAACGCCGAAAATCATAAAATGGTTTGGCGTCAAAGGGCATGATATTTTAGGCAAAAATGTTTTTGATTACATTGAAATACCTGATGGGAATGCTATCGAAAAGCTTGTAAATATTGATACATTCATTAAACACACCCCCACAAACAATTTTGTCATAAATTCAATCAAACTTTCACTCGACGACAAAAAGCGCTATGTTCTTTTGATAAAAGACGTCACGACAGAACGCGAAGTTGAGACTTTAAAAGAAGATTTTGTGGCAACCCTAACGCATGACCTTAAGGTTCCGATTGTTGCGGAGGCCAACATTTTAAACTTTCTGATAGATGGAAAATTTGGCGAAATCAACGACAAACAAAGGTTTGCTCTTTTGAATATGAAATCTTCCAATCAGGAACTAATTGAACTTGTACAGATTGTACTTGAGACATACAAGTTGAAAGAAACCGGCATTCCGATACTGAAAGAGCCTATTAAGCTGAACGAATTTTTGCAAAATATAGTAACACAGGTTCAGCCGATTGCGACAAACGCCGGGCTTGTTATAAATTTTGAGCCGGAAAGAAACATTCTTGTTTCGGCTGATGTTATGCAGCTTGAACGTGTGGTAAAGAATCTTATTTCAAACGCGATTTCGCACAGCAACACGAAAAAAAATATAGACATTAAAACCGGAGAAATCCCCGGGTTTGCTACGATTTCTGTAATAGATTACGGGCAGGGGATTCCGGCAGAAGAGTTGAAGTTGATTTTCAACAAATATTATTCTGCGGCAAAAAAATTCCGAAAAATCGGAACCGGCCTCGGTTTATATCTTTCGCAACAGATAATGCAGTCGCATGGCGGCGAGATCACCGTCGAAAGCGAAGAAAATATTCAGACAGAATTCTGTATAAAAATTCCGGTCTAGGGGGTTGGGAGGGTTAAGTGAAAAGTGAGAGGTGAAAAGGCCGTATCAGAGAATTAATTTTCAACAGAATTTTTCTATAAATGTTATAAAAAACTGAAACCGCCGGATTTTTACAAAAAATAAATCCCCCGTTACCGACCTTTCACCACTCACTTTTCACCTTTCACTTTTTACGTACAATTCTTCCCGCTTCACAATTTTCGTTATATAATACCCCTATGAAAGACTTTTTTATCGGACTGCTGGACTGGATTTACAAGAAGAAATGCTATTTTTGCAAACGTTCCGCCCAGTGTGTGAAAATGTGTTCGAAATGTTATGCGGAGATGGAGCATCTGCCTGTTAGAATTAACAGGATTATTCTCAAAAAACCAGTATTTTGCGCAGGCGTTTACAACAAAAACTTGCAAAAACTTATCCGCGGACTCAAATACCACAATCAAAAAGAACTCGCTGTTTATCTTGCAAAATTTATGTATGAATACTGGCAAAATATTGATGAGAAAAATAATTTTCAGGTTGTGCCGGTCCCGATTTATCCAAAACGCGAAAAGAAGAGAAAATATAATCACATGGACCTTGTTTGCGAAGAATTTTGCAGGCTCTCCGGATGCACTCCAAATACCGATTTGATAAAAAGGGTTAAGGATACAAAGCCGCAGTATAAACTTAAAAAATCAGAACGCAAAGTTAACCTTTCAAACGCATTCGAAGTTATTCCAAAGAACTTTCTCCCGATGAAAATTCTCATTATTGATGACATCTGCACAACCGGTTCGACCTTTGAAGAAATGATAAAAGAATTTGAAAAACATGGTATTTCTGATATAACATGTTTAGCGGCGACAACACCGTTTGAGGATTGATGATTTTAAGAGAATTTGCAGCATACATACAAACCCGTCAGGATGAAATAAAAACCGGCTCCGCAACAGCCGTAAAAATCCTTTGCGACTGGATTCGGCTGGTAATTACCAAAAACCCCAAAGGTCATGTTGACAAAATTGTTCAGACTGAAATATTTCTTGCCGAAAACTCTTGCGGAGATTTTTTCATTACCGCAAAATCAGAAAGCGGCAGAGTGCTTGTGAAGGCTTTATATAATTTTGCGCTCAGCTATGAACAATATATTATGCAAAAATGGCTTGATGATAAAAACCCGAATGATTTTCAAAAATAGTTCTCCAATTGCCATGTTGGCGGATTTTATTTGTTCTTTAAAATCTAAAATAATCATGGATTAGATATTTACGGAGCATCAGAGAATGAACAATTTATTTCAAGCACAAACCTGCCAGTTAAAAGAATTAAACAACTTATTTATCGAATTAACCGCCAAAAACTGCAATCAGCGCTGCAAACACTGTTATATAGATTTTCCGCTCACTAAAAACGTGAAAGATTTCATCTCAATTGATATGATTAAAGAAGCGATTCAGGATACAAAGTGCGAAAATATAGAATGCATCTACCTTACAGGTGCAGAACCAATGACCCATCCGGATTTCAACAGCATTTTAAGACTTTGCCTTAAACGCACAAATGTTTGCATTTGCACTAACGGAAGTTTCATAAACGAAAAGAAAGCACGTTTTTTGAAACGCGTTGAAGATGAAAGTAATTTTGAAATTATTTTTCAATTAAGCATAGACCACTACGATGAGGTCAAAAGCGACGACATCAGAGGAAGAGGAACTTACCGCCAGGTTTTGCATGCACTCAAAAGTCTTGTGAAATACGGGTTTAACCCTATTCTTTGCGTGACGGATTTTTACGGAGAAGGCAGAAAAAAACTTCTTGAAGGTTTCAAATTAGTTTGTGAAAAAATCGGATTTGAAGCAAGCGAAAATAATTTCAAAATCAACACAATGTACAACAAAAATTCAGAACCCGATATGGACTTTGAGAGCCGGTGGGAAAGCACAGACTGCGAATATGGCAGAATTCTGACCGCAAAAGGGGTTTACACCTGCCCATACTTAGCGAACGACCACAGGGGTCGTTCGGGAAGTGATTTTAAAGATTTCTCACGCAAAACAATTTTGGAAACAGATTTCTGCGCAACTTGCATGAAAAATCAAAAACAAATGTTTTCAATAGATTTTAAAAAGTTCTCATAAGTCTCTACTTTTTAGCATAAAGCTTGAGTTCAAAGTTGATTAACAGAATAGATTTATCTTTTTCGTAAGGTTCAACTTCAACTTTTGAAATGTCAAGAAAATGTTCATGTTTGTAGAGTTCTTTAAGGAAATTCTCAAAGTTTTTGTAAGTTGCAATCATTTCCATGTTGAGTTTTGCAACGTTGAATTTGTCCTTAGCGCCCTGAACGAATTTGTCGTCAGACGGGTCATAAGTATAGTCGATTGAACGGGTTTTAATAGTGTTTGCTCTGATAAGTTCAAGGATTTCAGAAAATTCTGCCGCGATAACGCCTTCAGAATCCAGTCCGGAATCAGCAGAGACAAACACTTCCTTTTCAACACCGGACATATCATCCTGCTTTTTGACCTGAGCCTGCAAATCCTGCAATTCACGCTGTTTTTCTTCAAGAACAGCTGTTTGGGCTGTATAAGATTCGTTCAACTGCTTAATGCTCTGAATCGGAGGAACAATATAGAGAACAATCACTGCTATTGCCGCAATCAGACCAAGCGCAAGTATTGCAACCGAATCTTTTAATTTCATTATAATTTCTTTTGTATCTAACTCTTGTTCTGGCATAATTTATAAAAATCTCCATTATGTTTTAAATTTTCAACATTAATTAATAGGTTTATCGCTTAAAAGTTTGCTGTCCGGCACGATATTTGCGGCTTTGCCTGTCGGTTGTCCGGCTGCAGCGCCGGCTTTTGCATCTTTGCCTTTATCGTCTCCGGCCGGTTTTGCCGGTGCCGAAACATTTGAAATTTCAAATTCGTATGTTACAGGAAGATTTGAGACGAATTCATCAACATCATCTGAAATCATTTCAAGTTTTTGAAGTTTCAAATTGCTGTTAACAAGCGAATCTTTAACATTTTTGAAGAACAAATAAACATCTTCAACAGTATTAGAACCGCCTTTTATCGTAATTTTTCCGTCATCTTCCGCTGAGAAATAAGTCAGCCACAATTCAGCAGGAACAGATTCTCCGATTGCCGCATACGACATCAATTTAACACGGTTGTTCGCCAAAACTTTCATAATCTCGTTTTTAATACTGAATTTGCCCTGCATTTCAGCTTCTTCTTTAAGCTTTTCTATTTGTTTTTCTACCTGCTGGATACTTGCATTCAATTCATCAAGTTCCGCCTGCTTTTTAGCCTGCACTTGAGGAAGAACCACAAACGGAATACCGACGCAAACCGCAAGAACAATAACTGCCGCAACAGAAATAAGCCTTGCCATTGTCGGAGTTACTTCGTAAACATTTTCGCCTACAGGAATTTTTACAGCTTCCTCAACCGTAACAACTTCGCTGGAAGATAAGAAATTGCAGGTAAACGGGAAATCCGAAGCTCTTGAAATCGCAGAACCAATCGCCTGCAATGAAATTTTTAGAATATTATCAGGCAATACATCCAAACTTACCGGCAAAAACTCTTTGCGTTTAAATTTATTGTTTTCGACATACTCAATTGCATAATCGACATTAAGATTTTTAGCCAGCATTTCAGCACTCACTGAATCTGTGTCAGAAACAATAAGCAAATGATTTGCAGGATAACTCATCAAAGTAATCTGGGCGGAAGACGAAATCACATTATAAATTTCATCCCCTTCATAAGATTTAACCGCAATCGGCTCTTCATAATAATCGACAATCTGTTTACCAACCATAGAAACAAGTGTGTAACCGATAGAAGATACAGTTAAAAGGTTCCAGGTTGTATTATCCTTCATCTGTTCAGCCGCAAGACCGGTATAATCCAACGCTCTCAAAGATGACACGAGCGACATCTCAACGCCCACAAGCGCCGCACCAAGTTCGGTTAATGCATTGCTGAAATTCTCAACAACAAGCTGTTGAACAGCTGAATAAAACAACTTTCTATTTTCACCGGTTCCGATATTAGAATCTCTCCATTGAACTATCGGATCATGTCTTTTAAACACATAAGACTGTTCAACTTCCGACGTAACAGCGCCGGTAATAGCTTCATCACCAAGCATAAGACTCATTTCAATAGAGCCGAACAAAACAGTCGGAACGTTGATTGTTACGTTGCATTTTGGAGAAAGCTTCAACTCATCAAACATTTCAGAAACAATTCTTTTGAACTCTTCCATGTCAGAGATTTCTCTCAAAGATTCATTATAAGCCAAAGGCCGAACCGCATAATTTTTAACAGTATGATTTGCGTAGTCAACCTGAAGCATTTCAAGCCCGACACCGGGGGTTACTGATAAAAAAACGTCAGGGCGACTGCCTGCTGTAAGTTTTTCTAAAAAATCCGAAATTGCATTTCCACTCATATTTGTAAATTTTCTCTTCCTATGTACTTAATTCTTATTTTTATTATACAATAATTTTATTGAACGATGCAAATTTAACATAAATTTACAATAAATGGAGGATAAGCCCCGGATGAAAGAGTTGATAGAGCAGATTAAAAAATTGAAAGAAGATAAAAACGCCGTTATTCTTGCCCATTGCTATCAGAACGCCGAAATTGACGAAGTCGCGGATTATGTCGGCGACTCATTATATTTAAGTCAGATGGCGGCAAAAACCAATGCTGATATAATTGTATTTGCAGGCGTATTCTTCATGGCGCAGACCGCAAAAATCCTCAATCCTTCAAAAAAAGTTCTCCTCCCGCGTCTTGAATCCGGATGCCTTATGGCAGATATGGTTAACCTTGAACAGCTGCGCGAATTCAAAAGCAAAAACCCCGGGATTCCGACAGTTTGCTATATAAATTCTACAGCAGAAGTAAAATCAGAATGCGATATCTGCTGCACAAGTTCAAATGCACTGAAAATTGTAGGCAGCCTCAACGCTGAAAAAGTTTTGTTCCTCCCTGACACATACCTTGGCAAATGGGTTGAAGCGCAGCTTGGAACAACAACAGTAATCACATACCCCGGATTCTGTCCGACACACTTGAGAATCAAACCGGAAGACATAATTGAGGCTCGCAAAAAATACCCTGATGCAAAGGTTCTGGCGCACCCGGAATGCCACAAATCCGTAACCGATTTGGCTGATTTTACAGGAAGCACCACAGGAATTATGGATTACGCAATCAAAAGCGATGCAAAACAATTCATTATCGCAACTGAAAAAGGCGTTGTTGACCGCTTAAAACGCGATTATCCGGAAAAAGAATTCATTCTTATAAAAGACAACATTGTTTGTCAGAATATGAAATGGCATACATTAGAAGACATTTATAACGCTTTAAAATACGAACAGCACGAGATAAAAGTGGATTCTCAAATTGCACAAAAAGCTTTAACCTGCATTGACAGAATGCTTGAAGTTTCAAAACAGGGAAAATAATATGGATGATATAATTTTTGGCAAAAACGCAATAACAGAGGCTTTGGTAAGCGGAAACCGTGAAATAAATAAAATTTTGATTTCAAAAAACATTCATCCGGACGCAAAGCTTAACAAGATAATAGATTTAGCAAAAGAGCGCGGAGTTGTATTTCAATTTGTCGCAAAAGAGAAATTCCAAAATTATGCAGAATTCAACCATCAGGGCGTAATCGCGCAGATTTCGCCGTTGAAGTACGCGGATTTGGACGAATTTCTTGAACAAAACCGAGAAAACGCATCTCTTGTAATTTTAGACGGAATTGAAGACCCGCACAATTTCGGCGCAATGATTAGAACATGCGTATGCGCAGGAGTCGACGGGATTATAATTCCATCCAGACGAAATGCTCAGGTTAATTCAGTAGTTGAAAAAACAAGCGCAGGTGCCGCAAATCACATTCCGATAATAAAAGTAAATAGCCTGACAAACGCTGTTCAGAAACTAAAAGAAAGCAACTGGTGGGTAATTGCGGCGGATGCTTCAGCAAAAGATAATTATTATGACATCAAATACAATGATATGAATTTTGCACTAATAATGGGCGCTGAGCACGCCGGAGTGTCTAAAACATTGTTAAAGATGTCGGATTTTACGGTAAAAATCCCGATGCTTAAAGATTTCAATTCTTTGAATGTTTCAAACGCGATGAGCATAATTATTTTCGAAAGCGTACGTCAAAAACTTCAGGGCAAAAGTTAAGCAACGTAAAAAAATAGTTTTACCCCAAAAATCATATTATAATAAAATATATGGAGAGCTTTTAATCAATGAAAAAAGAAATAGAAAAACTGGGCATATTATCAGAGGACATTTCAGACGAGGACGTTAATTTTCACGAACTTGAACCGATGGACGAAGACGATGAAATAATTCATTCCGTAGAAGATCCGAAAGTTCAGGAAAGTTTGGCGTCTGTGAATTCTGATGACAGCGTAAAGATTTACCTGCAGCAAATCGGAAAAATTCCGCTTTTATCAGGCGAGCAGGAACTTGAACTTGCCAAAAAGATTTACGAAACTCAGGATGAATTTTCGAAAAACCTTCTGGTCAACGCAAACCTCAGGCTTGTTGTGAGCATTGCGAAAAAATACATTGGCCGCGGGCTATCATTTCTTGACCTGATTCAGGAAGGTAATCTTGGATTGATGAAGGCTGCCGGAAGATTTGATTACACAAAAGGCTACAAATTTTCGACATATGCAACCTGGTGGATACAGCAGTCAATTACGCGTGCGATAGCTGACAAGGCAAGAATTATCAGACTTCCGATACACATGATTGAGTCTTTAGGAAAAATCCGTCGTGCAACGATTGATTTGACGACAGAACTCGGCCACACGCCGACAAAGCAGGAAATTGCTTACCGGCTCGGGGTTTCGGTTAACAAACTTACATCAATTATAAAATCGGCACAAAGCACGATAAGTATGGAAACGCCGGCGAGCAGTTCCGAGGACAGTTCAAAGATTGCGGATTTCATTGTTGACGATTCAACAATCACGCCTGACAGCAGGGTTTCGCAGGAAAATCTTTTTGAAGATATAAGAAGAATGCTAAACCAGCTTAGTCCGAAGGAGCGCGATGTACTGATTTTACGCTACGGGCTTGATAACAGCGGGGCGAAGAAGACTTTGGATGAAATCGGTTCGCAATACGGGGTTTCAAGAGAGCGCATCCGCCAGATTGAAAACCGTGCGATTGCGAAGTTAAAGAAGCTTTGCAAAAACAAGCATCTCACAGTCGGCCTCAAAAACTACTTCGGCGAATAGGCGCACACGAAGTGTGCTCTTACATACCGGGGCTGTCATACAGGAGGCGCTTTTAAAGGAATTATGCAAAGAAGTACAGGATTAGGACGGGGGCGCTGGGAACAGTCGACGTCTTTTGACGGTGCCTGCACAAAATCCGACGACAATCGTCGCATCCCCTCTCCTGGTAGAGGAGAGGGTGGAATTTCAACTTAAGCCCGCCTATTGGCGGTGCGAAAGTTAGAAATTAGGGTGAGGTGCTACGCACGTAGATGGATTTTGCGTAGAGTGGAGTGAGCGTAAGCGAACGAACTCGAAGTAGCGCGGAGCATAATGAGCGCAAGTTTTGCGTAAGCAAAATGAAGCGAATGACTGCGGAGCGTGAAGCAATAATCCAGACATATTGGAACTGTCATACCGAAGTCGCTTTTTAGGGAATTAGGCGCTGAACATTCAGGATTAGGACTCAGACGCTTGAAGAGGACAATGTCTTTTAACGATATCAAAAAAATGCCTCGGCAAATTAACGCCACAAGCGCCATATCAAAAAGTCAGGCAAACATAGCCCCATTCCGCCAAACGTAAAATAATGCTTATTTATGCATTTGTTTTAGCATATCGACAACATTAATCCCGCCTTTTTCGAATGGGTAAGCACCGTATCCCATAAGTATCAAATTCGTTTTTGAATTTGCTATCGTAATAAACGGAAACAAATCATATCCCCATTTATTCGGACCTTTTTTGCCATTTATGTCAACCGCAAAATTGTATGGAAAAGGAGCCGAATAATAAGCAATTATAATTGTACCGTCTTTAAGAACATACGCAGGCGAGTTATTCAAAATATTATTCGTACTCCATCCGCTAAACTTCTTAATTGCTTCTTTAGCATCATCTTCACTCAGGTTTTGGTCGTTATTCATAAGAACTTTTTCAAAACCTACGTACTTCGGAATACAATTCTTCGTAAAAGAATGGTTGTCACATTTTTGGATTACACTAAGATTTTTCATCATAGCATCATGCAATACTGCGCATTCCACAATGGTGTTGACGCCAGCATACCCGTCAGTTGAAGATACGCTCTTTCCGGCTCCGTAATGACATTGCGGGCTATAACCCAAATCAGCCTCAGCCTTCAACAAGGCTTGCGACAAAACAGAATAAGACTTCTTAAATTGCTGTTTTAAGATATATTTTTGTGATTTGTCTATCACAGCAGGCAAAGTCATCGCGGCAACGATTCCGATGATGCCTAGCGTAATAAGGGTTTCTGCAAGAGTGAATGCACCTAAAACCCTTGAAGGAGCGTTATTTTCGGGTGCCCCCCCCCCCCGCAAATCCAGTAATAGTCTGCTTTTTCATACTAATGCTCCTGTATTAAAATTCTCTATGTACTTAATTATTATAACAAAATTTTCACAACTTTGCAATCCGAATAAATCTGTTTTTAAAAAATTTTCAAAAATCAAAGTAAAAAAGCCCCTGCGAAATTGCAGAGGCTTTTTATATTAAGTTAGAAACTATTCAGCGTCTTTGTTGATATCTCTTACACTCAATGCAATTCTGTGTTCTTGCGGAGTGAATTTTTTAATCAAAACTTCTACGCTGTCGCCGACTTTGTATCTGTTGAACGGATTAACGTTTTCTTCAGCCATTTCTGATACCGGCAACAATGCTTCAACGCCCGGGAAGATGTTGATGAATGCGCCAAAACCTGTAACTTTGTTTACGGTTCCTGTGATTACCTGACCTTCTTCAAACTGGCCTTCGATTTGCTGCCACGGATCTTCGCCCATTCTTTTCAATGAAAGCGAAATTCTCTTTAATTCTGTATCGATTTTAATAATTTTAACTTCGATTGTTTCGCCAAGAGAGATTACATCTGACGGATGTTTGATTCTTGACCATGAAATTTCTGAAATCGGAAGTAAGCCGTCAATTCCGTTGATGTCTACGAATGCGCCAAAATCTGCGATTCTTACGACTTCACCTTTAACGACCATATCTTCTTCCAAAGTTGAAAGGATGTTATCTACAACCTGATCGCGCTGTTCTGCAACTGCCTGTCTTTGAGAGAGGATAAGTTTGTTCTTTTTCGGGTCAGCTTCAAGAACTTTAACTTCGATTTTTGTATCGATAAGTCCGTCGAAAGGAGTTCCTGTTCTGAGTTGTGATGAGGGGATGAAACCTTTCAAATCTGCAACGTCAACAAGAACGCCGCCTTTTACGATTGAAACAACTTTTGCTAAAATTGTATCGCCCTGAATTTTTGCATCATTCAATTGTGCCCATGCTTGAGCAAATGCGAGGCGTTTTAGTGAAAGAACCATGCCTTCTGCATCGTTTTCTTCTTTTAATACATAGAATTCTTTTACATCGCCAACTGCAACAGATTCTGCGCCTTCTGCTGAAGGGATTTCTTTTACAGGAAGGTAAGCTTCTGTTTTTGCGCCGCGAACGCTTACCAAAAAGCCGTCTTGCTCTTTTTTGATAATTGTTCCTTCAACGATGTCTGCAACTGCGTTGCTTTTTGAGAAAGATTCTTCTAACAATCTTTCGAATTCATCAATTTTGTCTACTGTTTGTGTCATTTGTTATTTTTCCTTTCGTATTGTATTGTTTTTAGCCGGGCTTAACCCGCCGGATTTTATATCATTTTTGTATTTTATTTAAAACTTTTTCGATTATGTTTTGCGGAGTTGAGGCGCCTGCCGTGAGCGCTATTTTTTCTGATTTTTCAATCAAATCCATGTAATTTTCCAATTCTTCGTCATTTTCGATGTGAATCACGTTTGTGATATCTTTCAAAATTTCAGCAAGGTGTGTGGTGTTGGCGCTTTTTTTGGAGCCTGCAACTATAACCAGATCGCTGACTTTAGCAAGTTCTTTTGCTTCTGCCTGACGATTTGCAGTACTCCGGCAGATTGTGTTTGCTATGTGGAGTTCTTTGGATATTGAAGTCAGGTAATTTACAATTGAATTTAGGGTTTCAAGCCTTTGAGTAGTTTGCACAACTACGCCAACTTTACGGTGTGATTTTATTTGTGATTCAAATTCTTTCAACTGTTCAACAGATGCCGCGACCGCAACATTTTCGCTCCAGAGAAGCGCGTTCGCTCTTATTGCGACAACTTCCGGATGCTCTGATTTTCCGACGATTACGACAAAATATCCTTCTTTTGCCATTTCAATTGCTTTTTGCTGAACTTTTTTGACATCAGGACAGGTCAAATCTACCAATTCAAATCCTGCTTGTTTAATTTTTTCGATAACTTCAGGACTTTCGCCATGGCTTCTGATAATGCAGATTCCTTCACCTTTTTCCGGAATTTCCTGCAAAGTTTTAATTCCGAGAGATTCTAACTCGCGGATTACATTTGCGTTATGAATAAGTTCACCCAAAATAGATACTTGCATATCGGGGTGTTCTGCTTTTAGTTTTTTAGCGGTCTCAACGGCTCGTTTTACTCCGTAACAAAAACCCGCATATTTTGCTAATTCAATTGTTTTCGGCAATTTGAAATTGTCTTCTTTCTTATGGACTCGCAGATTTTGATTTTTACAAAAACCGCTGTAATACAATTAAAACACAAAAAAGCTTGAAATCAAGGTCGTACTTCACGTTTTTGGGATTTTGGCCAAAACAACAGAACAGGTGTCGTTTTAAAGACACCTGTTTTATTCTACAAATTTTGCACCTGAGATTATATTAATTATGATTTAATATACATTGTTGCTTTGTTTCTTCTAAGTTCTTCAAGCGTTGTCTTATCCGGATTTGCAGCAAAAGTATTTTTGAGTTCCGGCGGAATTGTTGCTGCTTTTTCTGCGATGCTGTCATTGCCGTTGAAGTATTTTTCAAAATCAGAATCGAGTTCCAATTCTTTGCGCTGTTGAATTACTTTGTTGCTTGTAGATGTTTTCATACAGGTAATAATTTTAGTAACAGCGTCGCTCGGAACACCTGCACGAATCATGGAAAGTCCCATACCGTCTTCAACCATTGATTTCAAAAGAGGTGCAGAGAATCTTGCAATGATTGTATAAATAGTTTTTTTATGAATTCCGATAGAACTTGTGGCGATATTTCTAAGGATTTCGAGTTTTTTTGCAGGAGTAGCTTCTTCAAACATTTTGACGAAATAATCGCGGCGCTGGGATGCTGACAGATTTCGCAATTCTGCAGAACTCAAAGTTCCGCCGAAGATTTTTGCGTCTAAGTTTTCGGACTGTATTGCGTTTGATACGCTTAATTCACCTATTAGCCTTACTACTTCTGACTTTTGGATATCTGGCGGCATTTTCGCAAGATTATCTAATACAACTTTTACAGCCTGTGAGTTGCCGGATGCATAGACAACATCAATAGCTTCACTTTGTATTGAATGGTTGTAATCCTTGATGTTGCTTGCGGCCTGTTCTTGCACTGCGGAATGTTTTGAGGTCATGATTTCTTTATGCATTGCAAGCTGGACATCTTTATCCTTACAGAGCGGAATCTGGTTTGCAAGGTTGAGTTCTACTTGTTTGCTGAAATCTTTTGGCATACCAAGCGCTATGCCTTTGACCAATTTTAAGGAGTCAAACTGGTTTGTTTTATGCAATGTAGACGGAACTCTTGAGGCTTCAAGGATTAAGGCTTCATTTTTGTCTTTTAATTGTTCTTTCAATGCAGGAAGTTGAGCGTCTTTATGCAATTTTCCGGTTGTTGCAATAGCATAAGCTCTTGCAGGAGTATCACAAGTTTTTGCGATATTTTTGTTGACTTCCTCTTGAACTTCAACAGATTCTGCGCGGTTTCGCATATCAACGTTTGCTCTTTGAACAGCTTCAAAACGCGAACGGACTGCTGACACTGAGACCATTTGAGATTCCGTTACGTTTTGTCTGACGGCGACACCTGCAGCTTCGGCCAATTTTTCAGATTTAAGCTTTTCAACATTTGCAGTGTATGCAGCAGCGTCTTCTTCTGACAAAACTGATACTGCGCCTGCACTTAAGGCTACTTCTGTTGCCGAAGCGTCTTCCGGAATTGCAACGACGAATTCAGGTGCATTTTTCATTGCTTTTTGCATTAAGGCGTGAGCCAAAGCCTTGTCGCCTTTTATATAAGCATCTTTTGCACAAGCAACCATGTTTGTATAATACGCTTTTGCATCTCCTGCGGATTCTTTTTCCAATAAATTGTTCAAAATTTCAGCTTTTTGCGGAATCATTGCATTGTTATACTTGTCTGCATGTCCTGTGCTGTTAATTTTTGAATACAGTGAAGGCGGATCACTCAGTTCCGGGTTTTCCTGCTGGGCAAGAAGTGCAAGTTCTCTTGATGAAGAGCTGTCTAAATATTCTTTTTGAGCCTTTTCATATTCTGATAATTTACCTGTTTTAGCTTTGTTGTCCAGGTAATTTTTCATGACAGTTTCAATGTCAATATTTTCTTCGTTAAGAAGTTGATTTACTTCACCAGGGCAAACATTACGGGTTTCATTTTTTTCGGTTTTGAAATAATAATCTGCTGCTTCTTTCAATAACTGGTTTCTGTCCCAGAATTCCTGTTCCGTTTTGCTGAAAGAAGATTCTCCGGTGCCTTCATCTTCGGCATTTACGCGAACCAAATAATCGTATAAAAGTTCTTCACGCTTTTCCGGTGACAATTTTGCGTATTCTTCAAGTGACAAACCGGCGTTATTTGCGGCTTGAATTGAAGACATGACATTGTCTGCAAGTGAAGTTTGACCGTTTTTGTCAAAAGCTTCAAGCATTTTAGCAAATTCAGTCTTATGAGCTTTGCCAAATTCAACAACCCTGTTAACAAGGGCGGTCTTTTCTTCCGGACTTAAATTATTCCATTCTTCCTCAGTTCTGGGATTGGACTTATCACCATATAAAAAGTGGTTTTTAGCAATTTCAACTGTCAGAATTTCTCTTTTTTGGGACAAATCAGCTTTGTTATATGCCGCTTTATCAAAAGATTCCGGATTTTTCTCATGAACTTCATGATGATGTTCATGAGTGTGAGATTCAACTTTTTCTGCCTGTGAGGTTTCAGATGCGGTATTGGCTGATGATGGTTTTTCAGTGCCTTTTGCGTTTGCCGCTTCTTCGGCCTTCATTTTCTGAACTAATTGTTCTATTTCAGTTTGTGTAATATTCGGATTTTCAAGTAAAATTTGTTCATATAATTCAGGTGTGATGCCAAGTTTTTTTATAAACTCTTCTTTGGTTAATTTTTTGAAAACCTGAATTGAAGATGAGGATGAAGAATTGTTTGCACTTGACGATTTCGCCGCACTGCTTCTGCCGACTCCACTTGCACTATTATTACCAGTTACGTTAAACTCTGACATTTTTTTATACTCTCGATTTATACTTACTCATGTAAAAACATGCCGGAAGCATGAATTTCCTTCATATTCCGACATTTTTACAAAAATTTACAATATGTAAAAAACTTACTTTTCAACCTCAACTTCATACGAATCAAGACTTTCTAATGCCCCGTTATATTTTGCTTTTCCTTTGCCTTCAAGTAAATCCAGCAAATATGAACAGGTCTTAGCAGAAATTTCCTGACGGCCTTTTAACATACGCTTCTCTTGCTTATTGCCATTCATTAATTTTCTTCTTTCAACCATCGGACCTTCTATGAAAAATTTTGTTTCTTCGTGTTTCTTGCCTGAACTATCATAATAATATTGGGTTTCAGATATAAGTCTTTTGGCATCAATGAAGTAACAGGTCATTTTTGAAATTTGTCTTGAAACTTTGATTTTTTCTATATCACTGTTATTACCGTCCGTACTAATCAATTCAATACGCGAGGCGCCATAACAGCCTTTGTCGCCTTCTGATGAATTGAGTTTTTTATAATCTATAACCTTTTCATTTGCCGGCAATTGAGCAAGTTCCACACGAATATCTTCATGAGGATCACGACCGCGATCTAAACGTTCTAACGTCATATACTGCGCATCAGCTGCCATCGGAGCCATTGCAATTGCGGCTGCCGCAAGAGGGCCTGCCAGACGGCTTGCAAGCGAACGTCTTGAATGTTCGTCAGAAGCTGTATCCACAAAATCATTGCCGTTTTTTCTGCTCGTAAACACTGTTTGATTATTTTTTTGTAACGCAAATCCTGATGCAATTGGTCTTATTGCCATAATTTTCACCCCTTTATTTTTAATTCCATATTCAATTGTTTTTAATTACAAAAAGCCTGAAAATATTTTTTTCCCAGCTTTTCATTAACCCTATTAGAATTATTATATAGACTAAAAAATCCATTTGTAAAATAGTATATACTATATTAATATTTCTTTACACTTGCACCCCTTTTTTGTTTGTAGTAGCTTATTCATGTATATAGAGTTACAGAAAGAAGGAGAACTCACATTATGACAAGAAAACTAGTTGGAACAAATGAAATGTTCAAAAAAGCACTTGCCGGCGGATATGCTATCGGTGCTTACAACGTTAACAACATGGAAATTTTGCAGGGTATCGCAGAAGCTGCTGAAGAAACTCAATCACCTATTATTTTGCAGGTTTCAGCAGGCGCAAGAAAATACGCTAACCAAACTTACTTAATCAAACTTGTTGAAGCTGCACTTGCTACAACAACTGTACCTATCGCTCTTCACTTAGACCATGGTGCTGATTTTGAAATTTGTAAAGCTTGTATCGACGGCGGATTTTCATCAGTTATGATTGACGGTTCAAGATTCCCGTTTGAAGAAAACGTTGCTTTGACTAAAAAAGTTGTTGAATACGCTCATGAAAGAGGAGTTTCAGTTGAAGCTGAACTTGGTAAACTTGCAGGTGTTGAAGACGACGTTAACGTTGACGCTAAAGACGCTAAATACACTAACGTTAAAGAAGCTGTTGAATTTGTTAAACAAACAGGCTGTGATTCATTAGCTATTGCTATCGGAACTTCTCACGGCGCTTACAAATTTGCAGGCGAAGCAAAATTAGACTTTGACAGACTTAAAGAAATCAAAGACGCATTAAAAGAAGCCGGTTTTGGCGATTATCCGATTGTTCTTCACGGTTCATCATCAGTTCCTGCTGAATTCGTTGCTAAATGTAACAAATTCGGCGGCAACCTGCCTAACGCTCAGGGCGTTCCGGAAGATATGCTTAAATATGCATCTCAGCACGGTGTTGCAAAAATCAATATTGATACAGACTTGAGACTTGCAATGACATCTACTATCAGAGAATTCTTCGTAGAACATCCTGAAAAATTCGACCCGCGCGAATACATGGGACCGGGCAGAACTGCTGTTAAAGAAATGGTTAAACACAAAATGGTTGACGTTCTTGGAACTGCAGGACACGCTCAAGACTAATTTTAAAAATTTGTCTAAAAAAACCTCCTTAATTAATAAGGAGGTTTTTTAATGTTAAAAATTATAAAGTTTAATAGCTAACTTTGAACGGATAATCTTTTGGAATAGTCCAGTTGTTCATCTGAATCAGCGCAGTGCAGTAATACGGCCGCTCATTACCTTTCCTGCAGCCATAAGGAGTGGCACTATAAAGTCCGGCACTATCCCCTTCCCAAAGATACTTAAACGGTTCCATACCTTTGTTATAATGATAACGCCAGTGCTCATTATTTAAATCCGGCATAAATGAAAATTTAAACATACAAATACCTATACGGGATGTAACTTCAGGATATTTTTCAATACATTTTTTAGGCTTGCCTGCATAAAAATGCCAGTCGCGTGTTGTATGACTTGCGGCCTCCAAGGCCCCGCCATCGGCGAAGTAAACTATGTAGCTGCCATCGGGAAGGGTTTCTTTGTCTATTATATTCAGATAGGGCGCCAAATAATAATTAAAC
>CATLFB010000009.1 GCA_949927415.1 uncultured Candidatus Melainabacteria bacterium | reverse complement strand
ATACAAAAAAGTAGAGCAATAAAATATTTCATTGCTCTACTCTAAACCATCAAGTCTATTGTGTCAAGTATTCATAATGCCCATCGAGATATTGTAAAATCCCTTGTCTCACAAGCGATTGCGCCTGTTGTTCCGGAATGATATCATGAATTTTTAGCCGTTCGGCTATTTCCGGCTCGTAAATGTCAAACAGTCCGGCTTTATAGATATCTTCAATATTTTTGTTTGTAAGTTTAACCGTACTGATTTTGTCAATAAACCATGGGTTTTGCAATTTATACAGTCTGATGTCAACAGCGGTATTGCAATCTCCCATCATTGCAAGCGCGTGTGCCTGTTTAAATCCGAATGGTGATTTTGCCATAAATTTAGACTGTTGGTTTTCGACAATATACGTCTTTCCGATATCTCTGTATAGAAGTTTCGATATCGGGTCATGTGGGTCGCGATAGTTTGAAATTAGGTTGTGGTTTAACACACCTTTATCTTGTTCAATACGAGCAAGAGTTTTTCCGCTTAAAGCAAAAGTGTTATATGTGAATACTTCAAGATTATTATTCAGCCCGGCAAACATTGCTTCGCTACCACCTTCTGAATGGCCGGCATTAATTACTTTATATGTTTGACCATAAGTATCCCATATTTCTTTTGTGTATTTGTTAGCCTTGTCCATCTGTCCTGACACCTTACGCAGTCCCATCTGAACATTTGCCCTGTGATCCTTTGAACTCTTTGCGTCAGTTCCTACAAAACAGTTTACGATTTCGTTACCTTTCATATAAGATACCGCTTTGAAATTCGTTTTCGTATCGTATTCAGCTTTGATAACCTGATAACCATCCGCAACCTCCATCCCTTCGACATTCTGCCTCAAGGATGAGAGCGCAATCTTGTCCGATATAAGACAAAGCTGTTTGTAAGTCTCTGCCCGGCTGTGTTTTGTCTCTTCAGGCATCTGGCGGCGATTCATTTCTTTTGCGATGGTATCGGTAAGCTGATTCTGTCTGAGATTGAATCTCGGAAAACTTACGTCTTTGAGCGGCTGTGACTGATAAATATTTTGAGATGAAACGTTTGATTCCAGCGAAACGTACCTTCTGATTTGTGCCTCTTCGCCGCCAAGAGGGGTAAGAGTTATCCTATCAAGTGTTTTAGATGTGGGATTAAGCATATTGGGGTCGACTTGAATTTTGTCTGACGGACTTTCGTAAACCAGCGTGCCGTTTTGTGCAAAGATTCCGGCTTCCTGGGCAGCTTCTTCATAATCTCCGCGCTTTACGGCGTGCGAAATTTTTGTGATTGCTCTTTTCCCGTTTTCAAAATTCGCTTTTTGTGTTTGTAATTCGTTTAAAAGCTGAGCATGTTCATTTTTGTCTTTTGTTTGCGAAATTTGGCGCGCAAGTACATCAAGCTGTTGCTGTTGTTTTTTCTGTTCTTGCTTGGCGCTTTCGATTGAAATGTGAATTTCGTTTAAAATGTTTTGAAAATCACTGTTCGTTTGATTGATTTGATAGTTGTTAGTTGTCGGATAGCTGTTGTTGATTGTTTCGTAATTGTTGACGGTTTGTTTGTCTTTCTTGCCTGTTTGAAGTTTTAACAGGGTTTGCAGAAGCATCAAAATAATAGAAATTATTACTTGTAATGCGTCTTTAGGCTCGAAACAGCCTCCTTCAAAAAATTTTTTAGTCATTTGTACTCCTTTCGGTTAAATTTTGTAACACTACTTTAAGCCGGTTTTCGGATTAAAGCCGGACATACATTTGACTGAACTGATATTTAATTGATTTTTGGGGCGCAAGATGCGGTAAAAATTACCGCTATATATATTAAACACCATAATGCCGGATTCTGTCAAGATTGGCAAAAATTATCTATTCGGTTAGCTATAGGAATTCACGTTTAATTTATATAATACAATTAAGTACATATAATGTATTGAAACTTTTTTGTTTTTTATGTAAAATATACATATCAAACAAAGAGAGAGATAGGAGAAAAAATGTTCGAACGTTTTACCGAGAAAGCTATAAAAGTAATAATGCTTGCGCAGGAAGAGGCGCGAAGACTGGGACATAATTTCGTCGGAACAGAGCAGGTTTTGCTCGGGCTTATCGGCGAAGGCACCGGCGTTGCCGCCAAAACCCTCAAATCAATGGGCGTAACTTTAAAAGATGCGCGCGCTGAAGTTGAAAAAATAATTGGCCGCGGCTCAGGCTTTGTTGCCGTGGAAATTCCGTTTACGCCGCGAGCAAAAAGAGTTCTGGAATTGTCATGGGATGAAGCAAGACAGCTTGGCCACAATTATATAGGAACTGAGCACCTTTTGCTGGGCTTAATCAGAGAAGGCGAAGGCGTTGCGGCACGTGTTCTTGAAAACCTTGGCGTTGATTTGAATAAAATCAGAAGCAATGTTATAAAAATGCTTGGCGAAACAAAACCGCAAAGCGTTTCATCAGGAAGTTCATCTTCTTCAACTTCCGCATCGGGCGGCAAAACAAAAACCCCGAGTTTGGATGAATTCGGTCGTGATTTGACGCTTGCGGCCCAGGAATTGAGGTTAGACCCTGTTGTCGGCAGAGAAAAGGAAATTGAACGCGTAATTCAGATTCTTGCACGCCGTACTAAAAACAACCCTGTTTTAATCGGTGAACCCGGCGTTGGTAAAACTGCTGTTGCTGAAGGGCTTGCAATAAGAATTGTGAATGCTGAGGTTCCGGATATTCTTGACGGCAAAAAAGTTATCCAGCTTGATATGGGGCTTCTGGTTGCGGGTACAAAATACCGCGGCGAATTTGAAGAACGCTTGAAAAAAATCATGGATGAAATTCGTCAGGCAGGAAATATTATTCTCGTAATTGATGAAATGCATACCCTCATCGGCGCAGGTGCAGCAGAAGGCGCAATTGATGCGGCAAATATTCTGAAACCGGCTCTTTCAAGAGGTGAAATTCAGGTTATCGGCGCAACAACTCTTGATGAGTACCGCAAATATGTTGAGAAAGACTCTGCGCTTGAAAGACGTTTCCAATCAGTTATCATTGACGAACCTTCAATTGAAGAGTCAATCGAGATTATAAAAGGTCTGAAACCAAAATACGAAGATCACCACAAGCTTATAATTTCAGATGACGCGATTGTTTCTGCAGTAAAACTTTCAAGCAAATATATTACTGACAGATTCCTTCCCGATAAAGCGATTGATGTGCTTGATGAAGCAAGTTCAAAAGTCCGCCTGAAAGTTTCAACACTTTCTCCGGAAGGCAAAGAGTTAGAAAAAGAACTTCGCAATCTGATTAAAGAAAAAGAAGACGCTATCCGCAATCAGGAATTCGAACTTGCATCCCAGCTTCGCGATGAAGAAGCGGAAATGAAAGACAGAATCCGCGAAATGGCTCAAAAATACAGAGAAGAACATGAAGCCAACAAACCGACCGTAACAGCAGAAAATGTAGCGGAAGTTGTTGCGACAATGACCGGCGTTCCGGTGACAAAACTGACAGAAGGCGAAAGCGAAAAACTTTTGAAACTTGAAGACACACTTCATGCGCGCGTAATCGGCCAGCATGACGCGGTTGTTGCGATTTCAAAAGCAATCAGACGCGCCCGCGTCGGTTTGAAGTCCCCCAACAGACCCATCGGAAGCTTTATCTTCTGCGGACCGACAGGTGTTGGTAAAACCGAACTTGCAAAAGCGCTGGCAGAAGCTGTGTTTGGCTCTGAAGATAATATGATAAGAGTTGATATGTCAGAATTTATGGAAAAACATTCAACCGCAAAACTTATCGGCTCGCCTCCGGGTTATGTCGGATATGATGACGGCGGACATTTGACTGAATTAATCCGTAAAAAACCTTATTCGGTTGTTCTGTTCGACGAAATCGAAAAAGCACATCCGGATGTATTCAATATTATGCTTCAAATTCTTGACGATGGCCGTTTGACAGATGCAAAAGGCCGCCATATCAACTTCAAGAATACTATTATCATCATGACTTCTAACGTTGGTGCAAGCATGATTACGACAACTTCAAAATTAGGTTTCTCAACATCAGAAGATGAATCTAAGGACAAATACGAAAAACTCAAAGATACGGTTTCAGAAGAAATGAAAAAGGCGTTCCGTCCGGAATTCCTGAACCGTATTGACGAAACTATCGTGTTCTCACACCTAAGCAAAGAAGAAATCAGACAGATTGTTGATTTGATGCTGAAAGATTTGTTCAAACGCCTTGCTGAACGCGACCTTTCGGTTGATGTCACAGATGAAGTTAAAGACCATCTTGCAAAAGACGGATATTCTGAAGCTTATGGTGCAAGACCTTTAAGAAGACTTATTCAGCGTAAAATTGAAGATATGCTGGCAGAAGAAATTCTTTCAGGAAAATATGCCCCCGGCGATACAATCAGACTCACTCTTGTGGATGACAAAATCACTTTTGAAAAAGCCGGCAAAACAAGAAAGTCGAAACAGAAAGAAGTACCGGAAGAGGTAGTTCAATAGTAAATAAAAAAAGATAGACCATTTATATGGTCTATTTTTTTTGAAAATTGATAATATATAAATATGGCAAGATTTATATATAATGCATTGAAGGAAAATAAAAAAGACGTTGTAGAAGGCGAAGTTGATGCAACGACCTTACGAGAGGCACGCGAAAAGGTCAGAGAACTCGGGTATTTGCCGTTAAAAGTTTTTCAGCCGGATTTGGTTGTAAATGAGCTTTCGGATTTTTCTGATAATAAGGGCGGTATAAGTTTTTTAAGCCTGAATGACAAAATCATGTTTGTCTCGGAACTTCAGGTAATGCTTTCTTCCGGAATAAGCATAATAGATGCGCTTAATACGATTTATGAAAATGCGCCAAAGCACAAAGTCAAATTGCTTGCTCAAAGACTTCGGGATGAAATTCTTAAAGGCAAAACCTTCGCAGAAGCTGTAAATTATCTTTACCATGATGTTTTCGGCGACACGTTTATTGACCTTTGCATAACTGGCGAAAATTCCGGTGAACTGGACAAAACACTTGACAGAATGCTTGTTATGCTGAGACAGCAGGCCGATATTAAGGGCGATATCGTGCAGGCTTTGATTTATCCATGTATTGTAATAGTTTTGATGGCTGCGCTTTTGATTTGCTTTGCAAAATTTGTTTTCCCGAGAATGTTTGCGGTTATTGCATTTCAGGGTGCTGAAGTTCCGCCGTTCGCCGCAACTGTTATGGGAACTTTAAGTTTTATCGGAGATTACTGGTACCTTTGTATTTTGGGCATTTTCGCGTTTTTCGGCGCGATTAATTTTCTTGCATCATTTGATGCCACAAGAAAGTTTTTTGACAGATTGCTTTTGAAAATCCCGATTGTGCAAGAATTTGTGACTTATATCAACCTTGCAAATTACATGTGTATTTTGAACCTTTCTTATGCAACCGGCGTTCCGTTTATGAAGTCAATTGAACTTGCAAAAAGCACTATCAAAAATACCGAAATCAAAAAAAAGGCTGATTTGACAAGCAAATATGTTGAAAGAGGCGATGTTTTATCGGACGCGTTTCACAAATCAGGCCTGCTTCCGGGCGCTTTTGTGACAATGATTGCGGCAGGCGAAAAGGCCGGTAATCTTTCAAAAATGTTTCAGGATTGCGTCGATGTGATTGACAAAAAGATTGATATGGTTCTGAAATCCTTAACAAAAGCTTTTGAGCCGGCACTGATAATAATTTTGGGCGGAGTTGTTCTTGCAATTGCCGTTGCATTCTTCCAGATGTATGCCGGAATGATATCATCTTTTGGCTAAGGGTTGATTTGCAATCAGCCGATATTTAAGGTTTCTTTTGAATTCCTTTTTATATCCTGATGCTCATGAATAATTTCAATCATTTCTTTTAAAACCTTGTTACAGGGTGTCGGAATCCCGTGCTTTTCGCCTAATGTTACAATTGTTCCAGCAAACATATCAACTTCTGTTTTGCGGCCGGCTTCTACATCCTGAAGCATGGAAGTCTTACCCTCCGGCATCATTGTTTTTAGATGTTCAATAGTTTTTTCAATCATATCTTCGGTGTTATTGACGCCTTCTGCTTTCGCTATCAGTTCTACTTCATGCATTATTTCACGCGCAAATTCCATAAACTTTTTGTTCGCAAGCATTTCGCCAAATGTCATTCTTAGAATCGCCGTTGTCTGGTTTGCGCAAACATTCAGCATAAATTTTAACCAGAGCGAATATTTCATATCAATCGGGATTTCGTAATTTATTCCGGCTTTGTCAAAAAATTCTTTCACCCTTTTTACGTTCACTGAAGTCAGCGAATTTTCTCTCGCGCCGAAAACAATTGTATTAACATTGTCATGACGAATCCTTCGACCTTCTCTTATTGCGCTGTGGCCGATAAAATATGATAAAAGAAGTTTGTCCCATCCGTATTTTGCCGCTAAAATCTCTTCGCTTGTGACGCCGTTTAAAAGAGAAATTATTACAGTGTCATTTTTTACAAAATTTGCGATGTTTAAAGATGCCTCTTCAAGTCCGGAAAATTTTGTCGCAATTATTATCAAATCAGCTTTGAAATTTTCTTCATCAGGCAGTACATAATTGAAATGTAATTCTGTGCCGTTAAATATTATGGGGTTTTGTGTATATTTTATAAGCCGTTCTTCATCAACCAGCACTCGAAGTTTCGCGCTTTCGCAGTTTTGGATTTTTTCTGCGTAAATGCTACCCACAGCGCCGATTCCGCATATTAATATGTTTTTAATATCTTCCATATCTTTATTTTACCACCTGATTAAAATTTTGTTCACTATTTGAATATAAATTTAATCAGCTCAGAAAAATATTAGCCGGTCTGGTTAGATTTATCTGAAAATTTCTTCACGCCATTGCTGCTGTGTGCCGTTTTTTGAGAAACGCTGAATTTTTGAATTCGCACCGATGCTTGCGCGTTTGATTAGTGAAATGTTTACAAAATCAACGTTTGTCTCTGAAACTTTTGATTTGAAAAATATTTTTGCGGCATCATTAACCCGTGCATTTGCAAAATTTTTGTTGTTAATATCGATTTTAGAATCCGCAATCACTAAATTTATACTGCTTACAGGTGCATCAGCTTGGATGGTCTGCGCATCCTTTGGCGCAAAGGTGTAATTCCGCTGAATTGAATATCCGACAAGTTTCATGTTTTGTTCAGAGAAAACTTTTGAAATCGAATTTATTTGATTGAAATCCAGCCCGATTTTCGGTGCGGCTGTGAAAATGCCGGCACAAAGCATCAGGAAAAGAACCGAAACGGTACCAATTATTATGTGCGGCTTTTTAGAATGCGTAATTTCAGTGTTTTCGCAATCATTTGCAACAACTATACTTTTTACGGTAAAATCATGCAAACTTCTTCTCTGCGGCCAATTGAAGAGAAATAAAAATATCACAAGCGCACTGTAAAATCCGACAATTGCCTGATAAACAACAGCCCCTGTCCCTATCGGAAACATCAATGAGTTAAATACAAAAACCGGCGTCAGCATAAGCGCCCTCAAAAATGATTTTTGCAAAGATAAATAATTGTTATTTCCGTCAACAACCTTTATTCTAAACAACCTTTTGCCAATAGTCTGCCCTTTGCATATTTCGCTATTTTGTACACCGTAATATGCCATAAAAATTACAAATCCTATAAGCGCTCCGAAGTTTCCGATTTTTGCAATAAAATCAAACCCGAATATTAATATAAAATTCGCCAAAATTGCAAGTATCAGAGAATCCGTCCAAAACGCGAAAATCCTCTTCCAAAACACGAAATATTTATTATCCATCATCAATCCCCTTCAAAATTTGTCTTCTGCATAATATCAAAAATCGCGCTCCTATACAAAAAGTTAAAACTCTTTAACATTTAAGCAATTTGAATGAAGCAAAATACTTTATAAATATATAGTGTAGTGAATTTGGTGTGTAAAATTAATGGTAACAGGCATTAATCCTGCTTTAGCTGTGCAAAGATTAAATCTGAATCCATACAGCCGAAATCTAAATCAGAATTTCGGCTCAATCTCGCATGACGACCATTTTGAAAGCCAAAACCCCGAACGTTTTAATAATGCCGCAATCATTACAAAATTGGCGGCCTCAAATCCCAAAATCAATGCGATTTTAAAATCCGTTGGTGCCCCTTTTGTACTGAATATGCCGGATTTAGAAAAGTTGCTGCAAAACCATTGCACGGATGTTCGAAACATTGCGCTTGGCATAAGCGAAAACCTTCCGTTCTCTCTCCAGGCAAAAGTCAACACAAAAGCCCTTTCTGATGCGGCTTATCTGCATGATATCGGAAAAGCCTTCATACCGCCTGAAATCCTCAACAAAAACGGCAAACTGAATGCTTACGAAACAAAAGTCATGCATAAACATTCAGAACTCGGCTATGAATTGCTTAAAAATACTAATCTTGACAAAACAACCCTTAATCTAATCCGCAATCATCACCAGAATGCGAAAAAAAGCGGTTATCCTTTTGTGAACAACGATTTTCGCGCTGATTTGAACCTGCAAATTCTCTCAATGGCTGACAAATACTCAGCCCTCACCGAAAAGCGCGTCTACAAGGAACCTTTGACGCCTAAAGAAGCTTTGACGATAATTTATACCGATGTGAAAGAGGGCAAACTTCATCCTTTTGTCTTTAAGGCGCTTGTAAATTATGTGAGCGAACAAACATCACTTGCCGCTCAAAGTGCGTGAAAATCGCGGGTGAAGAAAGTTTAAAATTTTTATAAATTGAATTCCTTTTTAATCATGTTTGCGCTATGTTAATTATGAACATTAGAAGTGTATAACAAATGTGCGGGTAATGTTTCTAAGTCCCGCAAAAAAGCCGGCAGATGCGCAATTTAGAAAATTTTTGCAAAATCCGGCAGGAAAGGAAAATTATGACAATACCGGAAACAAAACAATTCAACATTGAAATCGGCGGTAAAACAGTTACCGTTGAAACCGGAAAATATGGTCAATCCACTAATGGTTCTGTTACAGTAAGATGCGGCGATACAATGTTATTTGTACACTGCGTGGTTTCAAAAGAACCCAGAGTCGGAATCGACTTTTTCCCGTTGCTAATTGATTATGAAGAAAGAATGTCTTCAATCGGACGTATTCCGGGCGGATACAACCGCTCAGAAGGCAAGGCAAGCGACAAAGCTATCCTTGTTTCACGCTTGATTGACAGACCCATAAGACCGCTGTTCCCGAAAGGTTACAGAAACGATATCCAAATCGTTGCACAGTTATTCAGCTACGACCAGCAAAACCAGCCAGATACATTGGCAATGCTCGGCGCTTCATGTGCTTTGATGCTTTCAGGCGCGCCGTTTGAAGGCCCGATTGGCGCAGTTAGAGTTTCCCGCGATGAAAACGGTAATATGATTGCCAACCCGACTCACCAGCAGGCTGACAAATCAGATTTAGACATCGTTGTTGCAGGTACTCACGACAGCGTTATCATGGTTGAAGCCGGCTGCAAATTCGTAACAGAAGACGATATTATGAATGCTGTTGAATTTGCTCAAGGTGAAATCAGAAAACAGTGTGACGCTCAAGTTGAATTTGCAAAACTTTGCGGTGTTGAAAAGCAAGAGTTCGTAAATCCTTACGACACAACAGAATTGAAAAATATTATCAACGAAACCGCAGGTGCTATGATTTTCGATGCATACCACAACTTCGACAGAGCATACAGACAAGAAAAATTAGAAGAAGCTAAAAAACTTGTCAAAGAAAAAATCGAAGCTTTGCCGGAAGACCATTACATCAAACAAATCATTGAAGAAACCGGAATAGACTTTGTTGCGGAAGAATTCAAAAACGCAGAAAAGAAAATTATGCGTACAATGATTCTTGATGAAGGCGTCCGCGCTGACGGAAGAAAACCTCATGATGTTCGTCCGATTTGGTGCGAAGTCGGTGTTATTCCGCGCGCACACGGTTCTGCAGTATTCACAAGAGGCCAAACTCAGGTTCTTTCAGTTGCAACACTTGCAGGCCCCGGTATGAAACAGGAACTCGACGGAGTTGATCCGGAAACTGAAAAAACTTACATGCACAAATACATCTTCCCGGGATTTTCTGTCGGTGAAGTTAAACCGCTTAGAGGCCCCGGCAGACGTGAAGTCGGCCACGGCGCCCTTGCAGAACGTGCAAATGTTCCGGCACTTCCGTCTCAGGAAGAATTCGGTTACACAATCCGCGTAACTTCAGACGTATTGGAATCTAACGGTTCAACATCAATGGCATCAACCTGCGGATCTTCAATGGCTTTGATGAATGCAGGCGTTCCCGTAAAATGCATGATTGGCGGCGTTGCAATGGGTATGATAACTGAAGAAGGTAAAGAACCTGTTGTGTTGACTGATATTCAGGGCATCGAAGACTTCCTTGGCGATATGGATTTCAAAGTTACAGGTAACGACACAGGTATCACTGCTCTTCAAATGGATATGAAAGCAAAAGGTATTGCAAACGATACTCTTCGCCGCGCTCTTGCTCAGGCTAAAGAAGGCAGATTGCATATTTTAGGCAAAATGCGCGAAGCTATCACTGAACCCGGACCGCTTTCACCATTTGCACCGAGCATTTCGACAATGACAATTCCGACAGAAGACATCGGAACAGTTATCGGACCGGGCGGAAAACAAATCCGTGCTATTATTGACGCATCAGGCGCTGAAATTGATATTCAGGATTCCGGCGTTGTAACAATTACGTCAAACGATCAGGAAGGCGCTGAAATCGCTAAACGCATGATTCGTGAACTGACTTTCAAACCCGAAGTCGGTATGATTATCAAGGGCAAAGTTGTAAGAATTATTCCGATTGGTGCGTTTGTTGAACTTGGCGGCGGCAAAGACGGTATGGTTCATATTTCGCAAGTTTGCAAAGAACGTATCGAAACTATCGAACCGCACCTCAATATCGGCGATGAAGTAATTGTTAAAGTTATTAAAATCGACGAAAAAGGCCGTGTAAACCTTACAATCAAAGGCGTTACTGAAGAAGAAAAAGCAAGCCTTGTTCAAGGTTAATAATTTCTTTTAGAAATTAAAAAAGATAAATGAAACCGGAATGTAAAAGTTCCGGTTTTGTTTTTTTATCTTGGAGAACAGGGTTTTTGCGCAAGGTCTTGATTTGTGAATTTTTGTTTGAAATTTAAAGAGAAATTTCTGTCATTTTGTAATATGTCATTTGAGGATGCGTTCATTGGGCTTGCGCTTGAAGGCGATTTTTTGAAAAGCTGGATTCTTTCGCCTCCGGCTCAGAATGACGACGGCGGCAGTGGAGATTTTAGGAAGTTATTGTTTTGTTATTTTCGTGACCGGAGGTGGTGGTGTGAAAGATAAAAATATTATTCCCTCTGCTCTGGCTGCAGGTAAAATTCTAAAACCGGATAAAATTTAACCAGAAGAAGGCATTTCAGATTAAATGTCAAAACGGCGGCTGAAATTTATTTCAGCCGCCGTTAGTTGTTAACTTTTTATTCAATATGTTCGAGTTCACGTGTTACGAAATCTTCTTGTCTGATTTTAACCTTTCTGCCGTCCGGATAAGTTCTAACGCCTTCGTAAATTTCATTTCCAACCGGTGTCAATTCCTCAACGCTGCCATCTGCCCATTTCCAGGTTTTTTTTGTCTCCTGCCCATTTTCATATAAGTCTTCACAAATATCATTATCACCGTTTCGAGAGATTCTTTTAGTTTGTTGACCTTGAGAATTGTATTCAGAGATTTGTTCATATTCAAATTTTCCGCTTTTGTCTTTTTTAATAGTTTTTATAATGTTTCCGGCTTTATTGTAGAAGTATTCTGTTGTACCTCCATCAGATGATTTTTCTATTTCGCTTCTAACAGCCTTATTGTATCCGTTTTCGGCTTTGGATGCTTCCTGAGCAGGTTTTGCCTGTGAGGTTTCAGTGGCGGCCGGTTCAGCTTCAGCTTTCGGAGCTTTTTCTTGTGCCGGTTTAACTTCCGCAGCCTGAGCATCTGTTGGTTTTACATTGGTCTGAGACTCTGTTTGTTGCGGTTTGATTTGTTCGCCTTGAACAACCTTGCTGCCTTCTCGTCTGATGTTATATTTTTCACCGTTCGGGTATGTTCTGAGCCCTTGGTTTGAGCCGGAAATGAATTCGTCAATTTTTCCGTCAGCCCACTCTATTCTATAACCGGCTTGCGTTCCGTCAGTTCCGTAACGATTTTCCAGAGTGTAATTTAATTTGCCGTTTTTGTCGTAAGAAACATCTTTTACTATGTCTCCGTTAGCATTTTTGAAACGTTCGATTTTACCTCCGACATTGGTGTTAAGAATTTCCGGCTTGCCTGAAATTTCATTGTAATTAACCGGTTTTTCAACATTCTGCGGTTTAACATCCCCTTCGGGTGCCTTTTCTTCGGCGGGTTTAACTTCCGGCGCAGGCTTAACTTCGGTCGCTTGAGCTGGCTCAGATTTTGGCGGTTCCATGGCGGGTGTTTCTGCCGGAATTTTAGCCTCTTCAGATGGTTTTATTTCAACTTCGGGTTTGACGTCCTGCGGCAATCTGTTTTCCGGCGTCGGAATTTTTTCTTCCGGTACTCTAAAATCAAATTCATATTCAGATTGCGGCTGTTCTACAGCCGGTTTTACTTCTGTTGAGGGTTTAGTTTCAGTGGCAGGTTTTGGCTCTGCTGCGGGAGTTTCTGAGGCCGAAGGTTTGGCCTCGCCTTTTTTAGCCGCCATTTTGTTACCTTTATTTGCGCCGCCTTTGATTGTCAAAAATGCCGGAAGTGCCGCCGCTAATTCAACCGCACCGTCCATTGCCTGTTCCATGTTGGCTTTGGCTTCTTCTTCCGTTGTTGATTCATAATATTTTTGACCGCCCTGAATTGCGTTTTTGCCGCCGTTGTAAGCCATATATCCGGCAAGTCCTAAACCTGCGACTTTTGCTGTCAGTGCAACTCCGCCAACAACTGCCGCGCTTGCGCCAAGTGCTGCTGCCGCGGGGGCTGCTAATGCAAGCCCTGCAATGACTCCGACGGTTGTTGCTGTGCGTTTCAGGCTGAATCCGTTTTCGTCACAGAACATGCCTTTTACAAAGTTTTTCGCACTTTTTATTCCGATATTTCCGATTTCGCTCCATGAAAGTTCGTATCTGGATTTTGTTTTTGCATTCTCAACTGTCTCGCTTACGCGCGCAGTTGAGGCGTCAGCAGGTTTGCTGACGATATTTCCCTTAACCGTATCTGCCGGTGTGGTTTGTGCAATGGAATCTTGTACTGCTGCAGGTGCAATTTTAACAGAATCAGGCATTGCGGGTTTTATTGAATCCTGCGCGGCCGGCGGAATTATTTTTGCCGGAATCGTGTCTGCAGGCTGCACCGGCACTTCTCTTGAAGGGATTGTATCTTCAGGCAATGCCGGAATTGTTTCTATTTTTGTTGAATCTTGTGCCGCTAAGGGTTTTACTTTTGTTGAATCTGAATTTGCGGCAGGTGTCTGTGTTTTTGGCTTTTCACTCTGTTCTTTTTTGTTTTCGGCTTTTTCTTCATTTGCGTTTTTGAAGGTTACGCCCATTGCTGTTAAGAGTTCGCCCATTTCATCAGCCGTGAATTCTATTTTCTGATTCGGATGTACGACAAAGCTTGAATGCCAGCCGGCGCGGCTTTTGTCTGTCCCGCCGGTAAAAATCGGTTTTTGATTGTTAGCTTTTCGCTGATTGTTGATTTCGATTAGTTTGTCTAATGTGGCGTTCCATTCTTTAGCCGTAATTTTTCCGTCTGACATAATGGAATTCGGGTTGTCTGTAACATATTTTTTCAAGGCATGCGTAATGCCTTTGTTTTTTTTAATGACAATAGTCCTGTTTTCTCTGATACTCAAATCTGACATGATAAATTTCCCCTAATTTTTCCTCGTATTATATTAAAGTTTTTTTGTGTTTTGAAATTGCTCCGGAGAAATAAATTGTGAATTAAATATTAATTTTTCTTTACAATGTTTGTGCTAGAATAAAAATAATTGGAGGATATTCAGATGTGTGATGTAATTACAATCGGCAGCGCGACAATGGATGTTTTTGTCGAAAGCGATGATGCAAATATTGTTTCTGTATATACAAAAAATAAAAAATCAGAATTTATGAGTTACCCCTATGGTGCGAAAGTTGAAATTGAAGATTTCACATCTCAAGTCGGCGGGGGCGGAGTTAACACTGCCGTGAATTTTGCTAATTTAGGGCTAAAAACAAGCGCTATATTTAAAATCGGCGATGATATTTATTCAGATGGGGTTTTGGAGTCATTCAAAGGCCGCGACATTGATTTGTCGAATATTATTCAGGACAAAAAAGTTTCAACGGGATTTTCGATTATTCTGGTAAGCTTTCAGGGCGACAGAACTGTTCTTGCGCATCGCGGGGCAAATGCAATGATAAAAAAATCCGACATTAATTTTGATGCGATAAAATCGGCAAAACTTCTATATATTGCACCAATGAACGGCGACAGCACAAAAGTTCTTGATGATATCGCCGCATTTGCGCATGAAAACAATGTTTATGTATGTTTCAACGCCGGCTCTACAAGTATTAAAAAAGGTTTCAATTACCTTAAAAAAATCCTCAGCAATGCTAATATCGTCGTTATGAACAAGGATGAAGCCGCACTTGCGACCCAGATTCAGGAGCGTCCTGATACGCGCGATGTAAAATATTCTGAAGAACCTATTCATCCGGATGTGAAGGAAATGTTCAAAAAGTTGAAAGTAGGCGAATCACAAATTATTGTAATCACTGACGGAAAACATGGCGCATACGCTTATGACGGCGAAAAATATTATGTTTGTCCTGTGTTTGACGGACCTGTTGTGTCAACTTTGGGTGCGGGAGATGCTTTCGCGTCGACTTTTTGCGCCGCATTGAACCGTACTAAAAGAGATATCGGAAAATCTTTGATGTATGCGTCTGTGAATTCTGCCGGCGCGGTTTCTGAATTTGGCGCAACCCAGGGGCTTTTGACATTTGACGAGATTGAAGCAAAATTGAAAGAATTTCCTGATTATACTTTCAAGATTGTTAAATAAAAACTTTTCCTGCACATAATTTTATTTGCATGTAAATTTTTGTGCAGGCAGTTTTTGAATTAATTTTCCTCAAAATTTCGGTTTTGTAATTCTGTAACAAAATTTGAAGGCTTGTTTTTAGACAAGTTTTTGTAGTATAATTTTATTGAAATAATTACAGGAGAGAAATATGGGCTACAAAATTTTAGCAAAAAAAGAAATTTGCCCGAATCAATACGAAATAAAAATTGACGCGCCTTTCGTTGTCAGAAACGCTAAAGCAGGTCAGTTTATAATTTTTCGAGCCGAAGAAAACGGTGAAAGAGTTCCGCTGACAATTGCGGATGTGGATAAAGAAAAAGGTGAACTGACGCTTGTTTTCATGGCTGTCGGATATTCTACCAAAAAGCTTGCCGGGCTTAACGCAGGTGATGAAATCCCTGATATTGTGGGCCCTCTTGGAAAACCGACCGAAATTAAAAATTACGGAACCGTAGTCTGTCTTGCAGGCGGTTACGGGGCTGCTCCCTGTTATTTGATTGCAAAGGCTTTCAAGGAAGCCGGAAACAAAGTTTACATGATAATGGGTGCCAGAAGCAAAGAATTGATATTCTGGGCTGATAAGATGAAAGATGCTTGTACGGAATTATTTATTACCACAGACGACGGCTCTATGGGTGAAAAAGGTTTCGTAACCCAGGTATTGGAAAAAATTATAAATCGTGAAAAAGTGGATTATGCTATTGCTGTAGGGCCTATGCCGATGATGAGAGCCGTGGCTGATATGACCCGTGACAAAGGAATATACACAGAAGCCAGCATGAATCCGATTATGGTTGACGGAACAGGTATGTGCGGCGCCTGCCGCGTTACTGTCGGCGGTGAAGTTAAGTTTGCATGTGTTGACGGCCCTGATTTTGACGCTCACAAAATTGATTTTGACGAGGTTATCAACAGAACCCGCATATACAAAGACCAGGAGAGAAAGCGCAGTGAAAACTGCAATCTTCTAAAGCAAGCGTCTCAACAAAACTAAAAACATAACAGGAGATAAGAATGGTTCAAAAAAAAGATATTCCGTTTTGTCCGGTATTAAGCATAGGTACAGGAATTGACATGGTCTGCACGCAGGAACGTTGCAGCTGGTACATTCCAAGCGTAAAAAAATGCTCTATGTACATAATGGCTTACAATGCGCTTCTGTCTGCAAATTCACGACAGGCCGCCGCTAAAGGCAAAAAATAATCAATAATTATGAAAATAGTTCTTTGCATAAAACAAGTTCCGGACACATCTGATATAAAGTGGACGGAACACAATACTATTCAGCGTGAAGGAGTTGAAAGCATAATTAATCCTTACGATGTTTATGCTGTTGAGACTGCTTTGCGGATTAAAAAATCTTGCGCGGATGTTGAATTAACAGCACTTTCTATGGGGCCTTTGCAGGCTGAAGACATGCTGAAAAAAGTTGTTGCACTCGGCGTCGATAACGGAGCGCTTATTACTGATAAAAAATTTGCCGGCGCCGATACTTATGCAACCGGCAAAACCCTTGCTGCGGCTATAAAAACAGTTGTTCCTGATTTTGATATGATTATCTGCGGACAGTTTGCAATCGACGGCGATACCGCTCAAACAGGCCCAAGTATTGCAAATCATCTTAATCTGCCTCAAATTACTTTTGTCAAAGATATTGTTGAATGCAGAGATGATTCCATAACCGTTACGCGTCAGGCTGATGACGGAATTGAGACTGTTAAGGCTAAATTGCCTGTGCTGCTTTGTGTTTTGCAGGGTTTTGAAGAACCATCGAGGGCAAGAATCAACGGAATTCGCCGCGCGCAGAAAACAGAAATTAAAAAGTATTCGCTCGCAGATATAGGCCTGAATCCGGAAGATGTAGGCCTTAAAGGCTCTCCGACTTATGTAAGCAAAGCTTTCAGACCCGTAATAGAGCACAAATGCGAAAAAATATTCGCATGCGCAGATACAGCAGAATTAGTCCATACCAAAATAAAAGAATATTTGGCAGGTGCAGATGAGCGAAAATAAAGGAATACTTTTATACGCGGAAGTTACGCGCGACAAATATATTCACACAGTATTTTTTGAGTTGGCTGCAAAGGCTTTTGAACTTTCAAAAAAACTTGAAAATTGCGAAATTTCAGCACTTCTGATAACACCGCCAGCGGATATGGGACTTTATAAAGACGGCTTTAAAAACAGCGGAATTGACAAGGTTTACGTTTTTCAGGACGAAAAATTCAAAAATTATGATACTGAAATCTATTCAAAAATCGCAGTGGATCTGGTAAATGAAATCAAGCCGGAAATTATGCTGGTCGGGGCAACTGCTCAAGGAAGGGATTTGGCGCCGCGCATATCATCTTCGCTTCATACAGGATTGACTGCAGACTGTACGGATTTGGATATAAACGAAAAAGGCCGGCTTGCCGCAACCCGTCCGACATTTGGCGGCCAGTTGATGGCAACGATTCTGTGCAAAAATTTCCCGCAAATGGCAACTGTGCGCCCGAAAGTTTTCAAACCTTTGGCTGAAAATGTTGTAAGAAATACGGAAATTATTTATAAAACGGCATCTGATACTATCACCGGTATGACTTCAAAAGTCGAACTTATTGATTTTGTAAAAACAATTCAAAATGAGATTAACGAACTGGATAGTGCAGAGATAATAATTGCCGGCGGCCGCGGAATCGCAACAGAAGAAGGTTTTAATCTTTTGAGACAATTAGCCGAAAAGCTTGGCGGAACAGTTGCCGCAAGCCGTGCTGTAGTTGATTCGGGTATTGCATCAAAAGATATCCAGATTGGCCAGACCGGCAAAACCGTTCGTCCGAAACTTTACATAGCATGCGGAATTTCCGGCGCAATCCAGCACATTGTCGGTATGAAAGATAGCGAAAAAATTATTGCAATCAACGTGGATGAAAATGCTCCGATATTTTCAGTAGCGGATTTGGGAATTGTCGCAGACGCTTACAAAATTCTGCCTGAAATTATAAATTTATGTAACAGTTAATCAGAATAACCGCAAAATATTTTGTTCACGCTTTTTCTTGATGAAAAAGGAGAAAGTATATGCAAATTTTGAGGGTATCTTTATTTAATTCTGCGCGAAGCGATTTTAAAAATTCTGATAATAAATTTTCTGTAAAACCATATTTGTCTCGTGAAAAATTCATTTCACAAGACACGGTATCTTTCAGCGGCAAACTTCCTGCAAAACAGCTTGCAACATTATTCGATAACTACAAACCTCTGCAAATGGTTGCGGGCGACGCTCTTTTTAATGTTCATAACCGGGAGATTTATAATAGAATGAGAAATTTTTACACCTCAAAAGATTTCAAAAACCTGTTTAATTTCGCTGACAAAAACGGCGTTTTTAATCTTGATATAAATCAAAAAACTCACTATATTACAACCAGCCTCATTGACCCGAAAGAGAATCCGCTTATGGCAAAATTAGTCTGGGTCACAGACAGCGCACGCAACATGCCGATTCTAAAAGATAAATACCCCGAATCAGCGGTTCCTCTAATGGAAAACATGTCAAAATTCTACAAAAAACAGGAAAGAAACTTTAACAGAATCATTAATGACCCGATTCAATACGAATTTAACCACGATTGGCCGGATACTGCCAAAAACGGAATCGGTCATGTCTTCAATCCTCAAAATATGACGACGCACAAATGGTTTGCGCATACGCGTCTGGATTCTCCCGCGCTTTATCTGCAAACAATGGCGGATTTGATATCAGAAGGCTTCAGGGGTGCAAAATACGGTTACAAATCTTCAGCAGATATTTCGCAAAATTCCATTGATGCAATCTCAAATATCACAGCTTATCTGAAAGCCATTGACTATCCTTACGCAAAGGATACCGGCGCATGGGAAGAGAAAACCTTCAATATTACACCATCAAGCGATGTCGCTATTATTAATGAGGCATTCCGCAAAATTATTGATTTAATGTATTCGAAAACAAGCAATCCCGAAATCCTAAAAGTTCGCGCTCGTCTCCTGAACTCTAAAAACGGCAAAGTTTTTGAAGATGAAACGGCTTTAAGAAATCTTTTGAAAATCGGCGAATACAGAATTAAAACTAACAGCCTGGAAGAAGTTCCTTCTGAGCGCGCATTGGATGGTGCTTTGAGTTTTGTGCCGCATACGGAAAAGTTTAGCGATAATGCAATTCAAGACGCGCGCGAAATTATACATAGAATGCAAAGTCTGGAGCCTAAAGTCTTTTTCGGTCATGTTTTTGAAGAAAATCTTGTGCGTGAAAACGGAACTTTGCGCTATATCAGCGACAGATATCTAAACATGACAGCAGGGCACAAAATCAACAGAGCAAAACTCAATGAAAACACGGAAGCACAATGGTTCATGACAAGCGATATTGCAAAAAGCTACGGCATTGCCGCAAAAAGGCTTCTTGATAAGTTGGAAACTCAAGGTGTCGGAAAATATTCAGATCCCGCTCGCAAACTCTTGGAAAAAGCTATTCTAAAGCAAACAGAAAGTATAAACCGGGCATACGGGCGAATTACCGGCAAAAATTCTTACAAAGCAAACGGCAAGCCCTGCCCGCCGTTCCAGATTCCTGAAGCCTATCAGGCTGTTAGAAAATCCAACGGTGAGATAATTTTTGTCCCCGGTTCGCACACGCCGCTTGGCTGGGCGCAGTCTTCGCTTTATGATGCATCAAAACTGTTTCTCGAAAACCTTACCAGAATGGAAAAATTGAATATTTAATATCTCTTTTGAGATGTAATCTTCAAAGTCTCCAAAATAAGCATGTTAAAAGCTTGCAATCGGTTTTGTCATGTAGATTGTTTTTTGCAGGATGGGTGGTCTGGCTGCTAAAATCGGACAATATTGCCTATCCTACATAGCTTTTAGCATTTGAAAAAGGTATAAAACGGTTTTGTCGTTTTCCATTGCTTTTAAAATTTCCTGCCGCATTTTTTCGTACGGAACATCCTCTTTGAAAACAAAAAGTTCATAAATATCAACATTTAATGCCTTTGCAATTGCCGTTAGCGTGTCTGCTGACGGGTAATTGTTGCCATTTTCTATCCGGCTGACGTTTTTGGGGTCAATTCCAATCATTTCTGCAAATTTTTCTTGTGTAAGTCTTCTGGTTTTTCTAAGCGACTGGATTTTTTGCCCTAATCTGTATTTCAAAGACATAATTGTTCCTCTCAAATGTTATAATTGCATTTTTAGAGTAATAATATAACCATCCTTTATATAGAAAATTAGATAATTTCTATGTTATATATTAACAAAATTCTATTTATTAGATATAATTATAAATAATTCCTACTTAATAAATGGAATTTGTACAATAAACGGATGTATTTTGATGTTTAAGAAAACTATTGGTATGGGAAAATCTGCTTTTAATTCGTTCACGCTGGCTGAAGGTGCTACGCACGTAGAAAAGTTTTCAAAGTCTCGTCTTCATGCATTTACGCTGGCTGAAGTTTTGATTACATTGGGTATTATCGGGGTTGTTGCCGCAATGACAATGCCGACTTTGATTAATTCAACCCAGGGCGCTCAGTACAAAACAGCTTACAAAAAGGCTTTGTCAGTTATGTCACAGGCAGTTGTCATGAACATTGCGCTTGATGACTATGATTTGTCGCAGACTATTGGCGGTACTAACCCGACAGCAGAATCTGCTGAAGGCAAGAAAGATGGAAAAGCTGTTGGCGGGGTTCAGTCAATGTATGAATTGTTTAAAAACCGAATGAATGTTGTGAAAGTTGCAGGAACAATGGATTTTCAGGGCACAGTTGCAGGAAATACAGATACATACACGATTATTTCAGTAGGCGACAAAGCTGACTATACTGCATTTGCAACAAATCACGTAACAGCATCAGGACGTACATTTCCAGCATTAACTGCCGGTAAACCATTGCCGACAGGATTAACTATGCTGTTTTATAATGACGGTATAACTTTTGTTTTTGACAACTCTCAAGGCGCATGTGCTGCGGCAACTTCAACAACTGCTGCAGGCGGCGGTGATGAATACTGTTTTGGTTTTATTGACGTAAACGGTCAAAAAGCTCCAAACCGTGTTATCCAGTGTGATACAGGTTCAACAAACGGAACTGCCGGAGATGATAACTATTCATGCGTCGTTTCTAACCCGACAGATATTTATCCGATTGCATTATATGACCAATCTATTGTTCCGGCTTCTGCTGCTGCAAGAGCGGTTCTTTATGCTAAGTAATTAATTATTTCGCACTTTTTCGCGAATTTAATAAAACAATTAAGTAAAACCTTTTTTAACGAACTATTTGTTATAATTCTCGCCTTTGCTCACCAAAGGCGATTTTCTTTTTATTTTTCATATTTAGCTTTAGCTTTTCCTTTTCCTAAACCTCTTTAGAAACTACAGCCTTACCACTCCCTGCAATTCTTCCACCTTACCCCACCCCCCTCCCCGCCCCCTTCAAATCCTTCCGAGCCGCCAATCCACTGTCGTAATCAAAATGATAATAGCCAGTCGACTAATATGAACAAAATTATTTGCAGAAACATTTTCTTTTCCATGGTACAATATAACGGTAAGAATAAGTTTTACGGAAGGGATATCAAATGACAAACAAAGTTGTAGTTGGTTCACAGTGGGGCGATGAAGGCAAAGCTAAAATTACGGATATTTTAGCCGGCGACGCTGATTTAATTATCCGCTATCAAGGCGGCTGTAATGCCGGACATACCGTTGTTGCAGGCGGCACAACTTATAAATTCCACTTAATCCCGTCCGGTATTTTGTACAAAGGCAAAACCTGTTTTCTCGGCGCCGGAACCGTTATTCTGCCGGAAGCTTTTGAAAAGGAAGTCGGCGAACTAATCGAACAGGGAATAGATGTTTCAGGACTTAAAATAAGCCCGCTTGCATCAATTACAATGCCCTATCACACAGAAGTCGACGGATATTCTGAAAGCACGGCAGGCAAAGGTAAAATCGGCACAACAAAAAAAGGAATCGGGCCGACTTACACTGATAAAGCTGCGCGTATCGGATTAAAAATCGGAGATTTGTACAATCTTGAAACCTTAAATGAAAAACTTGATATCATTCTTCCGATAAAAAATAAAACACTGGAAAAAGTTTACGGACTTCAAGCCTATACAAAAGATTGCATTCTTGCGCTTTGCGAAAAATATGCAGAAATCTTCAAGCCATACGTTTGCTTTGAGTGGCAGGAATTGCTTGAAACTTCGCGTAAAAAACAGATTCTTTTTGAAGGTGCGCAAGGGGTAATGCTTGATGTTGATTACGGAACATATCCTTTTGTAACTTCATCAAACCCGATTGGCGGCGGTGCGGCAACCGGTTCCGGCTACGGACCTACTATGATTGATGAAGTTATCGGGGTTGCAAAGGCTTATGTGACAAGAGTTGGCGAAGGACCTTTTGTAACTGAGTTGACAGATGAAACAGGCAAAAAAATTCAGGATATCGGTCATGAATTCGGTGTCACGACCGGTCGTCCGCGCAGATGCGGTTGGTTTGACGCTGTTATTATGCGATATTCGGTGCTTGTGGGCGGTTTGACTTCAATTGCGCTTACGAAAGCTGATGTTTTTGATACTTTTGATGAAATCAAAGTTTGTACGGCTTACAAAGATAAGCGCGATGGAAAAATCTACAAATCATATCCGTGTGATGTTTTTATGCATAAATATCTTGAGCCGTTTTATGAAACTCATGCCGGCTGGAAACAGGATATTTCGGGAATTCGCGAGTATGAAAAGCTTCCTGAAAACTGCAGAAAATATTTGGAAAGGTTGGAAGAACTGCTTGGCGTTCCGGTGTCAATCGTAAGCGTCGGGCCGGATAGAGAACAGACGATTTTTAGAAAATAATAATTGCTTAATAAAACCGGCACTGCGGTTTCCAAATGGGAGCGGCAGTGCCGGTTTTTATTTGTATTGATAAATCAATTTTGTTTAATCGTTGAAAAGATTATTGGTAAATCTCTTTTAGCGCTTTCAAATCATCTTTTGTTATGTTCAACCCCTTGTCTGTTGTTGGATTCATGATTGCATAAGGAATGTTTGTATGCGGAAGGCCAAGCGCATGGCCGATTTCATGACGCATGATTTTGACAAGTTCAAAGTTTGAAAGTTTTATTGTGCTTATATCTGAATATTTTGCAATCTCGATTCGGGCATGGAAAAATTCGCCTTTGGGATTTGTATACGGATAAGTCAGCCCAACCGCATGTTCTGCCGTTTCTGAAACACTATCGACAAATTTTACCACGATATCTGCGTCTTCTTCATTTGTTATATATTTGAATCTTACGAGTTTGTTGCTTGAGGATTCCCAGTCGCCAAAACACCGTTTCATCAGGTATGAATTCCGGTTGTCTTCAATGTAAACCGATATCGGCATATTTTTCCATACCCCGAGTTTTTCTGCAGACAGGGCGCTTGAGGCTGTTATTAATAATGTAAGTATAATTAGTAAGAATTTTTTCATTAATCCTCCGCTATTTGTAAATTCGATAAATTTCGTTTATTGAATCCTGAGTTATTGTGTAGCCGTCTTTGACAACCGCCTGCATTACGCTTTTGGGGGTGTTTGTGTGGCCCGTTAAGCCGATAGCGTGCCCGATTTCATGTTTCATAAGTGCCAGAAGCGTTCCGGTCTCAGCCTTATTGCCTTGTGCTGTTAAAAGCCCCATTTCAATATGCGCTTTTGTGAAATAATTTCCTGTAAAAGCATAAGTCGTCAGCGAACTCCGTTTGTTGGGCGCATAACTCACTGTGATTTGGGCGTTCGGGCAGGAATTTGCGGTTAAAAATTTAAACGTTACTTTGTCCTTTATTGCCCTCTGCCATTCGCGGAATGCCTGTTTCATCAGCTGATTGTTCTGATTTGCCGGCATGCATACCAAAAGAGGGCTTTTCTGCCATTTCAAATCCTTAGCTTCCGCATTTGCGCCTGTAAGCAATATTATTGACAATATTATCAAAAATTTCTTTATCATTTTTCTCCTCGTTTAGTAAAGTTTCAAAAGGTTGTCCAAATCTTCTTGTTGTATTTTCTGTCCAAGTATTGCATAGGGATACATTACGCTCTTTCTGTCGGGTGAATGGTTTAGACCAAGCGCATGACCGATTTCATGAATAATTATAATCTCAAGAAGGTCGTCCGTAAACTTTTCCCGCGACACTGCATTTTTAAGCCCGATTTCAATGGAAGATTTGTAAATATTATTCACTCCAAATCGAGCGTGAGTTATTCCGGCTTTTTCGTCGTTGAAGTTGTCTGTTGTTGTTATTACTATATTTGCATAGCCAGAATGCGGTTTTGTCACAAATTTAAACCTGATTTTGCCGGAAGTCTTTTCTTCCCATGTTTTGAATCCGGCCTCAATCATTTTTGTTTTGTCGCCCGTATTATCAAGATAAACTTTTATTGGCATCGTGCTCCAGCCGCGTGTAATTTTATCCCAGTTGTTTTCTGCGGAAATTGCGCTAAGCCCTGTCAACATAAGGACAAATACGGCTGTTATAAATTTTTTCATCAAAACCTTCTCACTTTCACACCTGTTTTTGTTTCTTATGCCCTAAAAATGCATATCAAAACTCGGCGGCATGCCGTTTGTTTTCTCATCTTCCATGCGCATCGCGGAACCTATGGTAAAACTTTCCGCGTAAACCTTGTTTATCTGAAAATTTATATCTCCGTTAAATACCGGCTCTCCTTCTTCCAAAAATTTGAACAAAGGTTCAACCGGCGCTTTTGCAATGTTGCCTAATGTGCTTCCCGCCTGTTGAAGCGTCTTTTCTCCGATATCCGGAACTTTTACATTCAAGCCAAACGGTTTGTATGGCTGGTTAAATGAAAATTGTGCGTCTGCCATTTTTATACCCTGAATTTGTTTATTACATTCAGTGTTACGGCTTATTCTTTTGCAAAGTTTAAAATTTCAGCCTATAATGTTACATTTGTTAATGTTTGCGTTTTGTGTTTTTGAAAACTTGTTGTTTTTCTTTTATCAGAGGCATTTCAAGTTCCAGACCGCTTTCTTTGCAGAAGTTTTTAAACATTCTTATTGCTGTTTCTTTGGGCAAGTTATCTGTGGCAATCTCTTCAAAAATTTCGTTGAAAAACTGCTGCTGGTTCTTCCGGTCATAATCTTTGATAAATTCCTTTAAATCCATATCCGAGCGCTTGTTGTTATCTCTGGAACAAGCCAATACATAATTCCAAATTTCATTTGCGCCGTTTTGAGATTTTGGGTGTACATGTTCAATCGTTACAAATGAAGGTCTTAGCATATCGTATCCGATTGCATCTGATGCAGAATTTTCATGTTTTGCAATAAATGCATTGACGCTTGTTTGTGAGGTTGGAAGCCGTTTTACGATGTTTATAATTCGAGCCTTTAACGCTTTGTCGGGCATGTTTTCTAATGCCTCATTAAGGTCATAACGAAATGTTTTATTGCTATATTTAATTTTGACAGGCTGCTTTTCCAGTGTTGCAGAACCAATGTCACACAGGTTTATAATATCTTTTCGTTTGAGGATTTCGGCGTGTTTACGAATTTGAAGCAAGAGCAAGTGCTGCAAGTCTTTTTTTGAGATATTGTTCTCATAAATTCCTCTTGTTTCTGTGAGTTTAAAAATTTTGTCAATAAATTTGTCAGTCAAAGGTTCTTTTGCATTCTTGAAAATCGGATGAGTCAGGGGCTCGGTGAGTTTCATAATTCTTGATGCCATATATTCATCATTAATTGTCTCACTGAGTCTGTTTATCTTGTATGCAAATTCTTTGCCGCTGAATTCAGGCGGAATATATTCTTTATCCGCAAGTCTGTATTTCGTTATTTTTAATACATTTTGATATTTTGTTTTCCAGCCGCGCGGAATCTCATTTGCTAATGCTGAAAGTTCTTTAAATATCGGAATTTGTTCTTTTAACAATTCTTTGTTTGCTTCAGGATATAATTTTTTTATAGCTGTGGATAATTTGATGTTAGGTTCATCAAATGCCATTATAGTAATCTTTTTAAGCACTTCTTTTTCTGTTTTATGAAGCGTGTCTATATAATTAATCATTTCTTTTGTAAAATTAATGATTGGTCCTGAAAAAGTACCGTTGCTTTTTAATTTATTTGCAAGCTTCGTGCTTGGAAAAGGTCTGCCGCAATATATGCAATGCATTACCCTTCTGTTTACAAGATTTCGATAGTCACCTGCGCTTCGTATTCCGGTAAATGAAATATCCGCATTTTGTTTTACAAAACAGTCGTTTTGCGCAATAAAGTGTTTATTGCTTGAATAATCAGTATGATTATTCAAGATTACCTTCTTTTGAGGTTTGTATGAAAATATATTTAATCCAAGAATTTGCATGTTATATTAATACCTGTGAATATATTTTTTGCGCATTTGTTAAGAAATATAAATCCTTTAAATACAGATTATCATTCTGAATGTAAAATATTATTATCTTCAAATCCGCTTAACTTGAAAAATAAAAATTATGAAATAAAATATAAGTGTAAAAAATACACTAGCGCAAAAAATATTATGTGCCGGTTTATTATAAAAGATTACTAAATATAAATGGCGGAAACTTATGACAAACAAAAATGAAAAAATCAGAAATATTGCAATTATAGCCCACGTTGACCACGGCAAAACCACTCTTGTTGACTGTCTTTTAAAACAGGCCGGCGCGTTTCGTTCAAACCAGCAGGTTCAGGAACGTGTCCTTGACAGCAACGATTTGGAAAGAGAACGCGGAATCACGATTCTTTCCAAAAACATTTCAATCAACTATAAAGATACAAAAATCAACGTTGTAGACACTCCCGGCCACGCGGATTTCGGCGGAGAAGTCGAACGTGTTTTGGGAATGGTTGACGGCGCGCTTTTGATTGTAGATGCTGCAGAAGGCCCGATGCCGCAGACAAGATTTGTGCTTTCAAAGGCTCTTGAATTAGGTTTGAAAATTATTGTTGTAATAAACAAAATTGATAAACCTGCTGCTGAACCTTTGACAGCTTTGGATAAAGTTTTCGACCTGTTTACGGAATTGACAGAAAGAGAAGATTTGATTGACTTCCCGTTCATTTTCTCAAGCAGTTTGAACGGCTTTGCCATAAAAGATTTGGATGATGAAAGAAAAGATATGATTCCGCTTCTGGACTGTATCTTGGAAAATATCCAGCCGCCGTCAGGCGATGCGGAAAAACCCTTCCAATTCCGCGCAACAACTCTTGACTACAACGAATATGTCGGAAGAATTGTTATCGGCCGCATTGAAAACGGAACCGTAAAATCTCAGGAACAGGTTTGTGTTGTCCATGGCGACGGCTCGCAAGATCGCGGAAAAATTACAAAATTGTTTGGCTTCCACGATTTGGGCCGTGTGGAAATTGAAGAGGCATGTGCCGGCGATATCGTCGGAATAGCAGGCTTTTCAGATGTTCAAATCGGCGAAAGCATTTGTTCGCTTGCAGACCCTCAGCCTTTGCCTTTGATTAAGGTTGACGAACCGACTTTGCAGATGAATTTTTCTGTAAATGATAGCCCCTTTGCCGGTCAGGAAGGCAAATTTGTAACTTCACGCCAGATTAGAAAAAGACTTTACGATGAATTGGAAAAAAATGTTAGTTTGCGTGTAGAGGATACTGATTCCACTGATGTTTTCAGAGTTTCAGGCCGCGGAGAACTTCATCTGGGCATTTTGATTGAGACAATGCGCCGCGAAGGTTATGAATTTCAGGTTTCAAAACCGGAAGTTATCTATAAATCAATAAACGGCGAGCATTGCGAACCTTACGAAAACCTGATTGTTGACGTTCCGGAAGGTTGTGCCGGAAGCTGTATTGACAGACTTTCAGGCAGAAAAGCCGAAATGAAAGAAATGAATAATGCCAAAGGCCGTACAACAATGACATTCCACATTCCGGCACGCGGACTTATCGGTTTCAGAAGCGAATTTATCAGAATGACACGCGGCGAAGGCATAATGTATCACACCTTCTTGCATTACAGACCTTTTGCTGGTGACATTCCGCGCCAGAGAAACGGTTCAATCATTGCGCATGAACAGGGAGAAGCAATTCCGTATGCACTCGCGCAATATGAAGACCGCGGAGTTTTCTTCGTAACCCCGAAAACAAAAGTTTATCGCGGCATGATTATCGGCGAATGCAACAAGCCGCAGGATATTGTTGTTAATATCTGCAAAACAAAGAAATTGACAAATATGCGAAGTGCGACAGCCGATGTTATGGTGACACTTCAGGCACACAAGGAAATGACGCTGGAAGAATGTATGGAATACATTGCAGATGATGAACTTGTGGAAATTACGCCGGAAAACGTCAGAATCAGAAAAGCTGATTTGACAAAGAAAATTTACAACTAATTTTTGAAAAAGGCCGCTTCAAAAGCGGTCTTTTTTGTACTGCTCCGATTGGGCGCTTGTAAATAAAAGTTTTTTGAAATATTTGCACCTTAAAATTTGTACGGTTAGAATTCCCCTTTAATAATAAAACTCAGGCCGGCTCTTGTGAGCGGGTGTATTAATTGAGGATGTTTTAGAATGTTTTATTTTTCAGCGCCATCTGTTTCCTGTTTTTTCTGCGGTGTTTTTTCTGAATAGTGTACAAATCCGGTTTGGACTATGTTTTTGCCGAATTTACTTTCAAGTTTGTCGAGGCATTTTGCAAGTTTTTCTGATTTTTCACTTTTTTCGTTGTCGTTGAACAAAAACATCTGTTCGCCGCTTGTGGACATAAAATCGTCCAGAATAACGCCGGAACTTCTGTAAATAATGTTCGGGTTGTAAATTTTTTCAAGCAAATTGAAAACAATATCCGAAATCTCCCACTCATAACAGGTCGAATGCGGAATTGTTGTCTTTTCATAATAAACTTTAAATTCAACTTTTGTCCTGAGCATTACGGCAATTCCGGAGCACTTCAGGCCAAGCCTTCTAAGCTTTTTGCAGGCGCTGTGAATGTGGTAGTTTAATTCGTTTTTAATAAAATCTTTGTCGGATGTAAAAATCCCAAAAGCGCTTGTTTTCTGGATTGATTTTGGCGGCTTGAAAGTGTCATCGACTGGTGAAACCATTTCTCCGAGAAGTTCATGTTTCATCTCCAGCCCGCGGATTCCGATTTGTTTGTCAAGCCAGGAATCACTTTTTTGCACAAGTTCATACGCTGTTAAAATCCCGTTTCGGTGCAAAAGACGGGACAGATTCCGTCCGATTCCCCAGATTTCTTCAATTGCGGTGTGTTTTAAAAGCGGTTCAATCTTTCGCGCGCCCACAAGAAATACGCCGCCATCAATGTTTTTAGCCTTGTCAGAAGCCAGTTTTGCAAGTGATTTTGATGCGCTGACTCCGATTGATACGGGAATGTCAACTTTTTCCAAAACTTCCTGCCGTATCATCTGTGCTAACTCAAGATAATTCTTCTTGTAAAGCCTTCCAAGTCCCGTCAAATCAACAAAAGCCTCGTCAATGGAATACTGTTCGACTTTTGGGCTGAGTGATTTTAAAACAGCCATAACTTCATCGGAAATTTCTCCGTAAAGGTCGTGAGAGGCCGTAATTAGCGTTGCTTTTTTCATTTCTTTCGTCATTTTAAAAGTTGGAATACCCATTGGAATTCCGAGTTTTTTTGCCTCCCGCGAGCGCGAAATTACGCACTGACCGTGGCCTGATAGTACGCAGACGGGTTTTCCTTTGAGTTCGGGATTGACCTTTTGTTCACAGGATACAAAAAATGAGTCACAATCGACAAGTGCAATTATTGATTTTGCCATATCGACATTATCGAATGCGTTTTGAAATATTTCCAATTCGTTTTCCATAGAAATATTATACATAAGAAATGTCGAAATTTTTTATCTGCAAAATTTCTAAAAATTTGTCGGGCTTGTTTTTCTCATGTCAAAATCCGATTTGATATTCTAACCCATCGGCGGCGGCTGAATGTAGAGGGGTTTAAGTTTTCGCCAGTCTGTGTCTTGAGTTTTCGCTCTTTTAATAACAAGTTCAGCGAGCGTCTCTCCAAGCGGAAGGTTAAGTTCCTGATAAATTGTTCCGCCAAGTGCCGGCTGTAGTTTTGCATCTGTTAGAACTTCGTAATTTCCGGATGCGATAATTTCTTTAATTTTTTCCAGTTCAACCGCACCTTTTATTTCGTCATCAAGGTAAAGATAGGCTTTGTTTTTTCTCGCGTCAAGTGCTGTCAAAACCGGCTTTTGCGTCTGTTGCTGTTTTTTGAAAGCTTCTGTAATAATAGCAAGGCTTGAGACGCCTATGGCTTTGATATCAAGTTGCTGTGCCATAACACGCGCTGTTGTTGTGCAGGCGCGGATTCCTGTAAAGCTTCCGGGGCCGATGTTTATGCCAATCAATGACAAATCCGCTGGTTTGATGCCGTTTTTGTTTAAGATTTTTTCAATAGTCGAAATCAAAAATGCGCTGTGATATTTTGAATCATGATTTTCGATTGTTTCGGAGGTTAGAATTGACGAGTCTGAAGAAAGCGTCAAATACATTTTTTCAAGACAGGTGTCAAAACAAAGAGTGTAATTTTTAGTCATTGTTTAAGGCCTCCGTAATTTTGATGTTTTCTTCGCCAAACGCTTCAAACGTGTATTTTCTGGAATCGTCATCCTCATAGGTTACATTTATTTTCATGTGGCTGAAAGGGATTTCGTCTTGCGAAAACTCTGCCCATTCAACAAAAGTCAGCTGTCTGCCTTCCGAATATTCCCGAAGTTCGTCAAGAATTGTGCTGACGCCCTCATTTTCCAGCCGGTAAAGGTCAAAATGATAGATGGGAATTCGTGCGGTGTGGTATTCGTTAAGGATTACAAAACTTGGGCTTGTAACTTTTTCTTTGACATCTAGCGCTTCTGCGACAAGTTTTACAAACGCGGTTTTGCCGGCTCCGATTTCTCCGTAAAGGCTCACGAAACATCCGCCTTCTGCAAGTTTGGCAAACTTGTATGCCAAATCTTTTGTATCTTCTAAATTTTTGCAAATTCTTTCATAAACATTTCTATTTTTCATAATTCACTACAATCTTGTTTCTTCCTGTCTCTTTTGCTTCATAAAGCGCTTTGTCGGCTTTTTTCAGCAAGTCGTCCGCCTCATCCGAGGGCTTGAATTCATAAATTCCTATACTTATTGTAACATTAATAATTTTCTGCGGCGCGTCTGGATTAACTTTTGATAAGTCGACTTTGTTGTTTTCGACGGATTTTCGAAGACGTTCTGCGACCATAATGGCTTCTTCTGTCTTTGTGAAAGGCAGAAGTATCGCAAACTCTTCTCCGCCGTATCTTCCGGCAATATCGTATTCCCTAAGCTGCGAACGTATCGTTTTTGAAACCGTTTTTAAAACCAAATCACCTGCCGCATGTCCGTAAACATCATTTACCCGCTTGAAAAAGTCAATGTCAGTCATAATTGCGCAAAGCGGAGTTTTTTGACGTTTTGCTTTTGCGCTTTCCTGTTTAATCCGCTCTTCAAGCTGGCGTCTGTTGTAAAATCCTGTTAATGCGTCAAGCGTTGCATGTTTTAAAATTTCAGCATAAACATTTGCGCGGTTTATGGTAATCGAAGACTGTTTGGCAAGCTGTTCAAGATAATTCACATCGTATTCGCTTAAATTTCCGTTCATGCTTTTTGCCGCAATCGCGCCTAAAATCCTGTTTTCGTTAACAAGCGGGAAAATTCCGGTCTTGTTATTCGCGCTAAGGAAATATTCCGGGTTTTCTGAAATTCTTTTCAGTCCGTTCAAAATATTGCCGTCTTTGCAATTTGCAGGCCACAAAAGCTTGAATTCACTTTCTTCCTTTATGAAAATATATATAAGATTGTTCGACATAAATTTGTCAATCATTTCGCCGATAAGAGGAATTATGTAACTCAATTCATACTGGGTTTCGATGATTTTTGCGATGTTTCGGATTAACTCATGAAAATCAATGTTTTTCTGCATATTCTGCGCAAGCAATATGTTCTGAATTTTCAGTGAAATCAGAAACGCTGACGGCTTTAAAAATTCCTCTAACCCGTTGTCTTCGATGTTATCAAATCTCAAAACCCCGATGGCTTTTCCGTGTTTTGGAAGGGCATAGTATAAAGTCTTTTCTCTTTTTAAACAGAATTTTTCTCCAACTTCGTCAAAAACAGCCTCAGTAAGCGCCAATTGAGGATTTTCTTCATCCGGATTCACCCAATCAAGCGAAAAATCTTTTAGAATATTAAGTTTCTCATCAAAAACATAAATTTCTAAATTCTCAGCCTTGAAATTTTTAATAAAAAAATCCCTCAATGCGCCGACAATGCTTTCCGCGTTGTAAGCCTCATCAAGAGATTTTGAAAGTTTTTCAAGTAAATTCAGCATCAGCCCTCAAGTTTTTGAAGAATTTCATCAGAAATGTCAAAGTTTGCATAAACATTCTGAACATCATCATGTTCTTCTAATCTTTCCAGTAATTTAAGAATTTGTCCGGCCGTGTTTTCATCCGTAACTTCAATTGTGTTCTGCGGAATTCTTGTGAATTCTGCCGTTACGCTCTTGAATCCTGCTTTTTCCAAACCTTCAACCACATTTTGAAAATTTTCAACAGTTGTCAAAACCTTGTATTCACCGTCCTCTTCCACAATATCCAAAGCATCAAGTCCGATTGCCTCTTCAAATAGTTTTTCAAAATCAACGGTTTCATCAAATCTGATAACCCCGCGCTGGTCAAACATCCAGCCAACACAACCCGTTGCCCCGAGACTTCCGTTAAATTTTGTGAAGAAACTTCTGATATCACCGGCAGTTCTGTTTCTGTTGTCAGTCATCGCCTCAACAACAACCGCAACTCCGCCCGGCGCGTATCCTTCATAAATAAGTTCTTCATAATTGTCTGCAGCACCAGCTCCGGCGCCTTTTTCAATAGCTCTTTTAATATTATCGTTCGGAAGTCCTGCCGCTTTAGCCTTCTCAATCGCGGTTCTTAATCTGAAGTTTCCGGCCGGATCAGGTCCCCCAAGCCTTGCCGATACAATTAATTCCCTTGAATATTTCTGAAATACAACAGCGCGCTGGCTGTCAACTTTTGCCTTTTTGTGTTTGATTGTTGACCACTTTGAGTGTCCTGACATTGTTTTTCCTCCGAATCTTTCTAAACTTATGAAATTATCATATCAAAAATATTAATAATATACAATTGTAGTCTTGAAATCTCTTTTCAAAAATGTTATAATGGAAGTGTAATATATTGAGCAAAAGGAACAATAATCATCATGACTTTCCATTCCAAAAAGGCAACTATTGGATTGGACGGGCTTCAGGTATATCTGATGTCCGGTTCTGGTGTGCAGATTTAGCGGCTGATGGATTCTTTCCCTCAGCCATTTCTGCGTTCCTGATCGAAAACTTAAATACGTATATATAATATTAGGAGCAAAAAGTATGAAAGAAATCTTTCGAGCTGGAAAATCAAGCTCACAATTATCATTTGGCAGAAAATTTCTCGCCTGTTGTGATAATTTATCACATTCTGTAAAAAAGGTTTATGAGAGTTGCACGAGACGCAGCTCCGCCCTAACAATCGGAGAATTTTTAATCTCATTAGCGGTAATCGGTGCGTTAGCCGTAATATTGATTCCAATCTACAAAACGGCAAAACCGGATACAATAGACGCGAAACACAAAAAAGCGACGTACACCGTAGAACGAATAGTAAACGAACTATCGA
>CATLFB010000008.1 GCA_949927415.1 uncultured Candidatus Melainabacteria bacterium | reverse complement strand
CGGTATTAGTTTTTCTAGCCGTAAGCCCCAAGAAACGAGCTTGCGAAGCAGCCATACCCATGACGAATTTCCTTTCGAATTATTTCCTTGTCATGTATTACGGCACAAGTTGTGAAAAACTTTAATTCCAGCGCCAAATTGATGAAGATTTGTAATGTTTCGTTACATTTGGGGATGGGGTGATGTCTGTTCTTGACTTGCTCCGATTGTTGCGATGAGAGAGGAGTGAAAAGTGAGAGGTGAGAAGACCGTTTCGGGGAGGAGGGTAATCTCAAGATGCGCAATACATGCGTAAATTAATATAGTTCACGCGCCATAGTTATTAAAGGATGATAGTATGCAGTTATTTTAAAATCAGCTTAAGTTTGTTCACAACAAAATCCAACGCGCCTTTCTGGCTTTCGAAAACATTTGAACAATCATCTTTTGCGGATTTGTAATAAACCTCATCTGTCAGAAGTTTTAGCATTTGTTCTTCGAGTTCGGCTGGTGTATTTACAAGTTTGCCGGCGTTTGTGCGGGTCAGAATTCCGTAAATGTCTTTGAAATTGTGAATGCAAGGGCCCGTGATAACCGGTTTGTTGTAAACTGATGCCTCAAGCGGATTGTGGCCGCCTGTGTTGTTGAAACTTCCGCCAATGAATGCAAAATTGCAAATCGAATACATTTTGCCAAGTTCGCCCATTGTGTCAAGAAGGATTATCTCTTTGTCGGCAAAGGTGTCGCCTTTTGAGCGAAATCCGTAAGAAAGGCCGGTAGCTTTTACAATTTCTGTGATGTCAGGAAGTCTTTCCATGTGGCGTGATGCTAAAAGCAGTTTGGCGTCCTTAACTTTTGATTTTAAGGTTTTGAAAGCATTTAATACGATTTCGTCTTCGCCTTTGTGTGTGCTTCCGGCAATAATAAGTTTATTTTCGCCTTTTCCGATATCAATTTGGACATCCTGTTTTTTGATGTCGAATTTCAGATTTCCCATAAATTCGGTTGTTTCAGGATTTGCGCCGATTGCAATAAGTTTGTCCCTGTCTTCAATGCTCTGGGTGTAGAGTCCGGTGTAATTGCTGAGAATATGTTTAAAAAAGAATTTCAGCCGCTTGTATGCATTGAAAGTGCTGTCGCTGATGCGGCCGTTAATTACAAAAAGCGGAATATTTTTCTTTTTGCAAAGGTATGCAAAATTTGGCCAGAGTTCTGTTTCTGCAATCAGAACAACTGAGGGGCGGACTTTTTCAAGAAATGAATCCACCGCAAACGGAATATCAAACGGAAAATATGTAATAAAATCCGCGATTTTTTCGTATTTCTTGTGCGCAATATCCTGACCGGTTTTTGTGCCGGTTGTGAGAACAATTTTGTAGTCCGGAAAAGTTTCTTTGATTTTTTTCGTAAGATTTTCCAGCGCAATGATTTCGCCAACGGAAACCCCGTGAAGCATGATTACTTTTTCACCTAATTCGGGTGATTTTAAAGCCCCGAGTTTTTCTCGCCAGCCATAAAGATACTTTTTCTGAAACACCCTCACTATGTAATAAAACGGGAGAAGTGTTAAAAATATTATTGTTGATAAAATTCCATATATAAACATTTCGTTAACATTATACATGAAATTAAAAAGCATGTTAATATGTTTTTGTAATTATCGCAATTGTGCGGTAGTTTAAAAAATTATAAGGGGGAAAAATGAAAGACAAAACTTTATTGATGATACCGGGCCCGACACCTGTTCCTGAAAATGTGCTTTTAGAGATGGCAAAATCTCCTGTGCCGCACAGAAGTTCGGAATTCTCGGCTATTTTCGATGAAGTTAATAACGATTTGAAAATGATTTTTCAAACCCGAAACGATGTTTTCATTTTTGCCGCAAGCGGAACCGGGGCAATGGATGCCGCGCTTTCAAACCTGGTGAACCCCGGGGATAAAGTGCTTTCGCTTGTAATCGGAAACTTTGGCGAACGCTGGGCAAAAATCGCAGAATCCCATGGAGCAATTGCCGAAAGACTCACCGTACCTAACGGAGAAACAATCAATCCGGAAGTTTTGAAAAAACGCCTTGATGAAGATGTGAATAAAGAAATTAAAATCGTCACACTCACCCAATCCGAAACCTCAACGGGTGCGGTGAATGATGTAAAAACGCTTTGCAAAATCATTAAAGAGCATGGCGCACTTTCAGTTGTAGACGGAGTTACAAGTGTTGGTGCAATAGATATCAAAACTGATGAGTGGGGAATTGATGTTCTTGTTTCCGGTTCTCAAAAAGGGTTTATGATTCCGCCGGGGCTTGCGTTTCTGGCTGCAAGCGAAAAAGCTTTTGAAGTTCATAAGCAGTGCAAATATCCGGGATTTTATTTTAACTGGAGCAGTTACAAAAAATCTCTTGCCCAGCATACAACACCCTATACGCCGGCTGTGAATCTTGTTGTGGCGTTGCATGCTGCTCTGAAAATGATTAAAGAAGAAGGACTTGAAAATGTTCTCGCCCGCCATAGAGAAAATGCAATGCTTTTGCGAAATTCTCTTAGACAAATGGGGCTGAAACTTTTTGTAGAAGATGACAGCAAGGCTAGTTTTGCCGTAACATCAGTGTTTCCGCCTGATGGAGTTTCTGTGCCTTCTATCAGAAAAGTTTTGAAAGATGATTTTGATATTATCGTTGCAAACGGACAAAACGATTTGAAAGACAAGATTTTCAGAATCGGAACTTTAGGGTTTGTCTCTGAACGCGATATTCTGACCGTTGTTGCGGCGCTGCAGGCTGCGGTTAAAAAATTGAAATTGCAATCTTGAAAATTTGTTGAAAATAATTTATAATTAGTTAGGTAAGGCTTGTATGAAAGGAGCTAAATTTTATGAAAAATCAAGCTATAATTGAGTTTCAGGGGGGGGGGGGCGTCCGCTAATCAGCTCCTTAAAGGCTTTTGGTCAAAAATATTTTCTGATTTTATTAATGAACATTTATCGCAAAACATCTTAAAGAAATGGTTTGAAAGTCTTTGTCCGCAGAAAAACTTCAACATTCCGCACGGATTTACGGGTTCAAAAACTTGCGGCTCAGCTTTTTTGACGGCGAAAAGTGTTCTGCAGGAAAAATTTTCGCTCTGCAGATGTGTAAAAGCGTTTACCATGGCCGAAGTTCTCATCACACTTGGTATTATCGGAATTGTTGCCGCAATGACTCTGCCGACAATAATTCACAGACGCGATACTAAAGTTCTGGAAACGCGTTTCAAAAAAGCTTACAGTAATGCGGCTCAAGCGCTTCTTGCAACAAAATTTGAACTTGGTGCCGATAATATCCATAAATCTTTTGCATCTTACAACGGAAAGGAATATGTAAATTCGGACCTTTTCATCAATGAGTATTACAAACATGTGAAAGTTGTAGAAACCCGGGATTATGAAAAATTGCCTCTTAATTATACAAGGAAGAAAACAGTTCCTTATTCTGAAAAATCCGGAAAGATTATGGATGGCATTACCTGTATTCCCAACAAAGTTTTGCCGGACGGTTCCTCGCTTTGTGTCTGTATTTGGTCCTCTACTATTTCGATAACCGTTGATGTAAACGGACCTGTTAAGGGACCGAATGCGTTCGGGCATGATATTTTTATGTTCAGAGTAGATAAAGTACTGGATACTCTTGTCGGACAAAAGCCATCGGAGGGTGAGCCTAATCCTGATGCTGAATATGCCGAAACTGATAAACGCCCGTGTTCTGTAAAATACAATACTGCAGGAAACGGTTTGGGATGTTCTTATTACGCTCTTGCAAACGAGTGTCCGGACGGGGTCGGAAAAACTTATTGGGAATGTTTGCCTTAAATGTACAAATTTTTATTGACATTATACTGAAAAATCTATAAAATATTGTTATGGCAATCGTTTATTTAAGTTTAGGTTCGAATAAAGGTGACAGAATCGGCTACGTTCAGCAGGCGGCAAGCCTTTTGGGCGCCTGCGAAAATATTAGTGTCGTCAGAACTTCAGCCTTCTACGAAACCGAACCATGGAATATGAATTCCGACACGTGGTTTGTTAATGCCGTTGTCGAAATTAAGACAAAACTGTCACCGCGCGGCCTTTTGAATGAATGCAGGCGGATTGAAGCCCAGCTTGGCAGAAAACCCGCAAAAACCGGCAATTATGAAGACAGAACGATTGATATTGATATTTTGTTTTACGGCAATGAAATTGTTCAGGAAAATGATTTGACAATCCCGCACAAATACGTTCATTTGCGTGCGTTTACGCTAGTTCCGCTTCTTGAATTAATTCCGGATTATATCCATCCGGTTTTGCATAAGTCAATAATTGATTTGCACAGTGATTTGGAAAATCCTGAAATGGTATTTCTTTATGGCACCCGTGTTGAAATCTAAAATTGCGATTGTCGGAGGCGGGCCGGCAGGCTGTATTTGCGCGTATTTTCTGAGACAAAAAGGGTTTCAGCCGGTGATTTTTGAGAAGAATTCGCCTCTAAAAACGCTTCTTCCAACAGGCGGCGGCCGCTGTAATTTAGCGCATGCAGAATTTGACTTGCGCGAACTTGCCGCAAATTACCCCAGAGGTGAGAAGTTTTTGTATTCTGTTTTTTCGAAATTCTCAACCGCAGAAACTCTTGAATTCTTTGAAAAAATCGGTGTGAAAACTTATGTTCAGGATGATTTTAGGATTTTTCCGGTTTCAGACAGCGCATCGGATGTCAGACGAATGATTTTGGAGGCGATTTCCGGCGTGCGGATTTGCCGGGAAAATGTTTGCGCGATTAAGGTTTTACAAGGCGGTTTTGAAGTCAGAAGCGAAAGCTGCGCGTATTTTTTTGACAAAGTTGTCGTTGCAATCGGCGGGCATTCCGCATTTGAGATTTTGAAAGGGCTCGGGCACACAATATTGCCGCCGGTGCCGGCGCTTTGCGCGCTCAAAACAAAAGAAAATTTGTCAGAACTTGCCGGCGTTTCAATTCAATATGCACGGGCGCAGTTTGGGAAAAAATCACTTTGCGGCGACTTGCTCTTCACTCATCACGGTGTTTCAGGGCCTTTGATTTATAAGATTTCTTCGCTGATGGCGAGAGAAAGTTTCCCGTATAAAATTTCGTTTGATTTTGTGGGCGAAATTGAGTTGCAGGAGATTTTAAACTCAAATCCGCACAAAAGTATCAAGAATCTGCTGGCTGAATTTGTTCCAAAATCATTTGTACAGTATATTTTGCGCGTTTCAGCCATTGATGAGAATTTGAAAGCTTCTCAAATCAACGGAAAAGTCCGAGACAAAATTCTCAAAAGTTTGACAGCTTTTGAAATAACCGTGATATCTGCCTCAAAAGGCGGCGAAGTTGTGACTTGCGGCGGGGTTTCGCTTGATGAAGTCAATTCAAAGACAATGCAGTCAAAGTTGGTCAAAGATTTGTTCTTTTGCGGTGAAGTGCTTGATATTGACGGGTTTTGCGGAGGGTTTAATCTGCAAAACTGCTGGTCTACAGGGTTTTTGGCGGCTCAAGGTGCCGGCAATGAATAAATTCGATTTGATTGCAGATTTTTGAGATTAAGAGAGGTGTAAATAGTTTGCCTTACGGGTTTTGCTCGCTCTCGCGTTCGCTTCAATTGCCGCTCCCTGCGGAGTTTCGGATGTGACGAGTTCCGTTCATCCTCTGCGCTATCGCTCCACTCTACCGAAAATCCACCAGCGCCCCAGTACTAATCCTGCACTTTGCTCCTAATTCTTTTAAAAGCGGGTTTTACCTAATCAGTTCCAATACGTCTACGTACGTAATAAACCCGTCACAAATTCACCTTAACCGTCAGAAGGCGTTGCCCTTTCATAGCGCTTCTGTCCTAATCCAGTACTTCCGCGTCTAATTCTTTTAAAAGCGGGTTTTACCTAATTCAGTTCCAACACGTCTACGTACGTAGTACCTCACCCGAATTTCAAACTTTCGCACCGCAATGGCGGGCTCAAGTTGAAATTCTACCCTCTCCTCTACCGGAGAGGGGATTGCAACGATTATTGTTGTCGTTTGCGTAAGCTGTCAAAAGACGTCGTCCTTTCCAAGCGTCCCTGTCCTAATCCTGAACGTCCAGCGCCTAATTCTGTCAAAAGCGCCTTTCACCTAATCCTGTTCCAGTGTGTCTACGTGCGTAGCACCAATTCAAGCATTCCGCTATTTAAAGCCTTACGGCTTTAAGCCGCTCCATTGAATTGTTTGCTCTTACGGGTTCCAGTCGCTCACGCTCCTTTCACGTGAGAGAAAATCCATCTACGTGCGTAGCACCTCTTGCTCAAGCTGTTTTTCAATCTGTGCTTTTACTTTGAATTCTTTGTTGTCTTTGCCGGCAAATCTTAGTGCCAACATTATCGCAGGTGCCACAATGCCGAGGGCGCCGATGCAGGCTCCGATGTTCTTTCTCACCGAACCTCTTTTGAGTTTTCTCAAATCTTTCAAAAATTCGTCTAAAATTTCTGAATCTTTCATTGCCGGCTTTTCAGTGTGCATTTTTTCGCTGAATCTTTCAAATTGTGCGTAAACTTTGCCCAATTTTTCATTGACGCCTCTGATTTCTTTTAAGTCGATGTATTTTCTTGTGTCAGCTTCGCTTGAAAGATTTTTCTTGTCCACAACGTTTATCAAATCTGACATTTTAGACATTTTGACGATAATATTGTCTTTGTTGAATTTATTGCAGATAAAATCGTACAAATCAGCGTCTTTTTTGAGGTTTGTAAATGCCTGAAGTGTTGTTTTGAGATCCTTGTTTTGAAGCGCGTTTCTGAGTTCTTCGCTTTCGATAACTCTGGCATCTAGCTGAATGTTTCTATCATGATTTTTTTCTGCGGAGTTTTCAAAGTGTTTTTGAATCTTTTCGCCTAAAAAGTACATGAATGCCCAGAAACTTCCTTCTTTCACAATGTAGCCGACAGTATCCTGAGGGTTTCTTGATTCGAAAATTCTTTCTGCCGAAATTGACGCATCAACAATCATTAGATTTTTTGTCGGGCTGAACATGAAATCCTGAATTCCGCCAAATGTCGGGTTCTTGCCGTTGCAGTCTTTCTTTGCGGGTTTGTGGACGCCGTTGAATGCCGTCGGGAGAGGCTTTTGCGGTGTGAAAAGGTCTTTTGTTTCAGTTTGTTTAGGTTTTTGCGCTTCTGCCTTCCGGATTTCATCAGCATGTTTTTTCAGGTAATCCTCTTTAATATGCTCTTCAATGTGTTTATGTCTGAACTTTGTAAGTCCGTAATATGAAAGGATTGTAAGTAAAGTTGAGGCAACAAATTTGCCAAAAGCAAGGCCTTTGAAAGTTTTAGCGGATTTTCCGGCTTTTTCCAAAGATTCCTGTATTTCTTTTGTGGGGGCGTGTTCTTTTGCTTTTTTTAGAATTTCGGGGTCTTTCAAGACTCTCACATCAATTTTCGGGTCAAATCCAAGGGGTTTAAAAAGTGCAAAATCAAGTACTTTCTTATAAACCGGAATGCCGAAAAGCCAGATGGCCTGTGTTCCGAATTCATCTATAAATCTGTCTCTTCCTTCGGCTTCATCGCCTGTTATGTAGGATGCCGTTGTAAGCCCTATGCTGTTTGCACAGTCTTTAATCGCCAGCGGCACCAGTGAATTGCTGTTTCCTAATGTTGAATATATTTTACTTGCTGAAATTGCGGGTATCATGTATGATTGTCCTTTACGATTACGGCAAACAGCGGATTTTCGCCATTTGCACAAATGTCTGTTACAATCCCCAAATTAAATTTTGTAATCTCACGATCGGGGCATTCGCTTTATCCAAGACATTTCGTCATCGCAGTGTTGATTTCATAATTGTCCTTTCACATTTTATTCTAAGTACTGTAAATTTTTTAATTGCTTTAATTTTTTTATTTTTTTACTTTTTTTAACAAAAAAACAAGACCCTGAATTTTCCAAGGTCTTGTTTTGAAATTTTTTTCTTCCGCGTAAAAATTTGCGTTTTATTTTCTAAACAAAACCTCACATTCAAATATTCTACGTCGGATTAATCTTTTCATCATAATTTTATGTTATCGTAAAAAAAAAAAATGTAAAGATGGCTATTGCATGTGAATTTTGTTGATAATAACATTTATAATTATGGCAGAAAAAAATGTGAAGATAAGTGTTGTTGTTCCGGTTTACAACGTGGAAAAATATTTGAGAGAGTGTTTGGAAAGCCTTGTAAATCAGACATTTAAAGATATCGAAATAATTTGCGTAAATAACGGTTCAACTGATAATTCTTTAGAAATTTTGGAAGAATATGCAAAAAAAGATTCCAGAATTATTGTTATAAATCAGGAAAACCGCGGTCCTAGCGGATCCAGAAACAGAGGGCTTGAATGCGTTCGGGGTGAATATCTGGCATTTGTTGACAGTGACGATTATATGGATTTGGATTTTTACGAAAAGCTTTACAAATCTGCCAAAGAAACTGATGCAGATATTGCTGCAACAAAGGTGAAATTTTTCAAAGACGGAGAATATATTGAAAAAAATATTATAAACAAGCATACTTACCGTATGGGTAAGGATATTCTTGAAACTCCGGACGACAAAATTTATTTTGTAAGGGTTGCCAATCTCTGGAATAAAATTTATAAAACTGAATTGATAAATAAAAATAATATCAGATTTGTGAATGGAATAACGTTTGAGGATACGCATTTTTCGTTTTTGGCGATTGCCTTAGCGAAAAAAATCTCAATTATTTCCGATACTTCATACATTTACAGACTGCGGGAAACTTCCATTCTTTCAAGAGCGTTTTATTCTGATTACGTGTTTGATATTTGTAAAATTTTTAATAAATTGAGAAATCATGTGGCAGAACTTGTGGAAAGCGGTTCTTTGCATATTGATTACAAGAAAATGTGCGATTTTTATATGTTAAAAGTTTTGTATGAGTGGAACAATTCGGTTGTTGATAAATATAAAGAGTCTTTCAAAGCCGCGGCTATAGATGAATTAAAATCAATTGATGTTGAAAATAACAAATATATCAACGCGAAATTCCGCAGAAGATACAACAAGTTGATGGGGATTCAGGAATCATTCTTTAAAAAACTTTTAATATTTAGATAAAGGATATTTCATAATATCCGTTGTTGAATGAAAATTTCAGTTTGATTTTCTCGCCGTTGTAATATTTTGGCGGCTGTTTGTAGTATGGAAGACGCATGAGCATAAAATACACTTCATCATTTACTGTTTTGTTATTTGATTTGTAGATGAAATTTCTGTTGATGAGTTTTCCGGAATTGTCAACGGAAAATTCCACCGCGCAGTCGCCTGACCCTTGAATTGCCGTGATATTAAGCTTTGCAAGTAGCGCACTTCTAATTGAACCTTTGTAGTTTAAAAATTCGTTTTTGTCCATTTGCGGTTTTTCTTCTATTTTTGAAGGGGTTGTGACCGGTTTTGGGTTTTGTGTAGAGGTTTGGGGCTGCGCATTTGTGTTAGATGCGGGCTGAGAATCTTTTTTCTGTTGGTTCAGAACAGATTGCGGAAGCTTTATGGGCGCGGTGTTTGCCGCACTCTGATTTTGAGGTTTTTGTGAAGCCGGCGCCTTTTGAACAGGTTTTGCTTGGGGGGTGGGGTTTTTTGCAGGCGCGGACGCATTTGTTTTTGTTTTTGCCGCGCTTGCGGGCGATTTTGACGATGCTTTTTGCACGGTATCAGTGTTTTTAGTTTTTTGAACCGGTTTTGATGTGTTTATTATTTCTTCGAGCGGTTTTTCAATCGCAATTTCTACTGAAGAATTTTTGGTTTGTGGGGGTGTATCTTTCCAAAAAGTTTCAATTCCGGGGGCGTGTTTTAGAGTTTTTTCTTGTGATGCGGCGGTTGTTTTTTCGACTTTTTCAACCTTAAAAAGCCACGGTACAATTGCAAGAATTATGCAGAGAAAGAAAAATCCGATTGCGAAAATTTTTTCCGCCGGAATCGGTTTTGCGCTACTTTTTGAAAGCGAAATTCTTTCAGAAATTCTGTCTCCGGCAGAAATCTCACTCGGCTCTGAAAACTCTTCAAACTCATCGTTTCCGCATGTGCAATAATCCGGTTTTTCTTTAAATTCTTCTCTACATTCTGTGCATCTGTACATTTTTTACCTTATTGTTTTTATTTTTTCTATATCTGAAAAATCGTTTGGCGTGCTGAACCTGTCTTGCGTTGAGATTACAAACCCGCCGGTTACATTAGTTATAACACGTTTTGTGCGGGCCGGAAAGTTCAGGATTGAATCATTCGTTTCCATATATTTTAAAATCAACGGTTTTAAATAGTTTATTGCCATTGGATTGTAGCTTTCGGGAATTGCCCAGGTCCTCAGGTTTGAAATCCGGCCTTTTTTATCCACGGTAAATGAAAATTTAAAAGTAGTGCCAATCGGTGCTGAAATCTGTGTGTCATGCATAATCCGGTTTTGAAGATTGCTCCTCCATGTGTTCCAGACGATTATTTCTTCCTGCTCTGTGAGCGGGCGCTGTGCTGGGGGAATTTTTTCTATTATGTTTTGTGAAGGTTTTGGTGTCGGGTCAATTTGCGGGAGTTTAACTTTTTCCTGCGGCTGAGGCTTTGGCTCTTCTGTTGAGGGCTTTTGCGTGTTGTTAACTATATCCTTGATTGATTGCGGAATCTGCGCAGGTTTTGTTTGTTCTGTATGTTTTTCAGCGTTTTTCGCTTCTTTTGTGACTGTTTTTGTCTGCGATTCAGGGGGTGTCGTATTTAGTATTTTTGTTGAAGTTTTTACTTTTTCTGCGGGCTTTTGAACTTCAACAGTTTTTGATATAGCGTTATTTTTCTTTTCGATTATTTTTGTGTTTTTCGTAGTTGAAGGAGTTGAGACATCAACGACTTTTTCTTCAATTTTTGTTGTTGAAGAATTTGTTTGAACGGGTTTTGCCGGAATATTTTCCTGTTGTTTTGCACCATCCGGATTAATCGCAAGTTCTGTGTTTGATATCGAAAAATCGTTTGCGGCAAATCTTACCGGCTTATTGATTCCGGGCTTAAGCATACCGGCAGTAATTGTCAGTAATATTAAAAATATGGTTGTTATTATAAAATATAGTCTAATCATTTTTATCCAGTTTTGCCATTAATTCATCACATACAAAAAGCTTGTACTTTGTACTGCTCAGGATGTAAGTTTCTGCAATCAAAAGGGCTGTCGGAACCATTGCGGCGATAAAGCTTATAAGAATGCCTTTCAAATCCGCGCCGATTTCGCTCATGAAAAATGAAGTGTTCATCGAGAATTCTATAAATATAATGGAAATCCCGATAACAAAAAGCCGCGTGCGTTCGATTTCAAGCGTTCTGACATTTTGAAGCCCGAAAATATCAACGCCATGCGAAAGATAATTTCTGAACCCATCGAGTTTTATAATGTCAGACCCGTTGATTTTTCTGATATTCAAAAATCCGTTTGTAATTGTGAAAAACGCAAACACAATTAATAATGTTGCTAAAACCAGAAATACAGGCGAAAATCTCACCCCGGAAATCCTCACCCATCCTGCAGCTTCCGGAAAACACATCGCAAGCGTGTTTGATACTCCATAAGCCAGAAAGGGCGCTGTCAAAATACCGGCAAAAGTTTCCAGGAACGAAAAAATTTGCAGATTGAAAATTCTCTCTTTTATATTTTTTAATTTCACTCCGCTCAAGCTGTTTACAAACATATCAATCCAGTTTTGATAGCCATTCAAAACGAGTTCAAAATCTTCTCTGTATTCATACCTGTCAAGTTCCATCGACAATTTGTGTCCGCTGTATTTGAAATAACCGCAAGCAAAAGCTGTCAAAACAGTAATCATCACAAAACAAAGCGCGGTTATAGCCCCGTAAAATACGCGCCCGTTCGGGTTCATATAATAAATCATGTTTATTGCATAAAATATGCACATGAAAAATGTCGAAAGGATTATAAGAAAATTCTGCGCAAATTTTGCCCCGCCTGAAGGCTTTGCCAAATCCCTGTTTTGCAAAAACAAAAACACACCCTGCTTTAAAGATAGTGAAACCGCAAAGGTTAAAACGGAAAAAAGCGCAAGAATTTTGATATTTGTCGGCATATTTATAAATGCGACGGTATCGGAAACCGGCAGGCCCATAATATAATTTGCAATTCCAAACGTCAGAACAATTGAAGATGCCGCAAGTGCTGTGTTTAGAAAAATCGCGGTTTTAAAGTTCAGTGAAATCCTTTTTTTGATATCCGTTATTGCAAACGCAATCTGTTTTGCTATTGCAATACGGCGTTTTTCAATATCCGATTTTTTCTTTTCAAGTTTGAGTTTTACCTCTGTGTTTTCACTGTCGCCGTAAAGTTTCGAGACCTCTTTCAATGTAAGTTCTTTTTCGCCTGTATCCGATAACATCTTTTCATCAGCGATTTTTATGCCGATGAATTCCTGAGATGTATCAAGTTTCAATTTGCAGAATTTTTCGACAATGATTTTGCCTTTGAAAGGTTCGCCGCGGAAAAGTATTTTCGGGTTTTCAAAATTGTTAATAACAGTGCATTTATTTGTTTTTTTGTCGTACTGAACAGTTAAAATGAATTCAAACCCCGCATTCACCTGATAATCGCAGTCCGAATTTGAGCCGATTATAATAAAATCTTTTTCTTTGAAAATTTTTTCATTATTTAAAGATGATATGATAACAGTCATTTTAATCCTTTCAGTTTTGCCTGTAAAGCTGGACGGTCAAGGGTTCTGTGAGCATAATTTGAAGCTGGGAGCCTTCAATAAGCCTTATTTCTTCGCCTTTAGTTGATATTGCAGATATTGCACCTGAGCCTGCGCCGATTGAAGTTCCTGCAATTATCGCCGTAACCGGATCCGCCCCGAATATTATGGAAACCGCAGATAATACCAGCCCCGCTGCAGCCCCTCCTGCAATTCTTTTGGTTACGTTGAGCGCCCTTGTGGAATTTCCGACAATAAAAACTTTATTTGTCTTTAATGGTATAACATTTCCGTCAGGCGTCATAATTTCGTCAAACAGCAATCCTATCTGCCCGTTTTTCATTGCGTAAGATGCGGCCTGCATATCAATTGCCTGCCCGCTCAGTATGCTTCCTGCTGGCGCAATTAAAAGTCCGTTGTAAACCCAGTCTTCATCTAATTCCGCGCTGATTCTGTCGTTATTCATAAGGCTGTCGGAACTTATATCAGAGAGCAGGGCGGCCGTGAAGGTAGCACCGTCTTGAATGTAAATGACGCTTCCCGTGAGGGTGCCGGGTTTTTGATAAGTTTGTTCTCCGGCGTTTTGTTCATAGCGGTAATCCGGATTAAAGGCGCTTCCCTGAAAAGAAGATTCGATTTTCGGAAGCCTTACGACGTTTTTTTCAGCCGGATTTTGTGTCACAGGATTAAGTTCAATCGGAGATTCTTCATCAAGCGGCAATGCAGGACGCTGTTCGATTTTTACGATATTTTCGTTAGTGTTTGACGTGTAAGGTGCGCCGCTGAATTTTGCCTGCGCTTCATCGCTGAAATCGTATTCTATTGCATCTGCTCTGATGATTTCATCGGGCACTGGAGTTGAGTTTTCGGAATTTTCAAATCGGCTGCGCATATTTACAGGCAGATTGCTGTGCGCAAGGGCTGTGTAGGCTTCTCCGTAAAAGAAACTTTTCAGTTTTGAATCAACTACTTTTTTGCTTTTGAAGTCGTTGTTCTTTAAAAGTGTCAGAATATCTTTTCTGAAACTTTCGTCATCATTATTTGACATGTAATAAAAATAACAGTGTTCGCCTTTGTTTGAAAGAAGTATGACATAATAATATTTTTTGTTTTTATCTTCTATTATAAAAGAATTGTCTGAATTTATCAGGGTTGGAAATTTTCTCTTTAAATATGGTGCAAGAACCTGAGTAATATCAGAAGGTGCGGTTTCCGTCACTGTATAAAGCCGCGAAACATCGGCTGCGAGTGTGGTTGAACAGCTTAAAATAAAAATAAATAATGTTATAAAAAATTTCTTTAACATATTCCTTACAAGATATTATATTCGTACAACATTCCTTTTGCAATAAAACTTATATTTACTTAACGATTTTGTAAATTTTTTGTTCATTTTGAACTTTATTAATATATGGAAATGTGTATTAGGAAGTTTTTATGCAAAAGTTTTTATTCTCTATTCTGTTAATATTATTTGTTCAGGCTTTCTGTCCTGTTTCTGCCGGTGAATTCAGGGTTTATTCACCTGATGCTTACAAGCAGATAACTAAATATAATAATTCGCCCTCTCCGTCAAGAATCGCGCCGACAAGAATTCATGGAGAGGCAATCGAACTTGTAGTGGATTATTCCGGAAGCATGAGCGGATGGATTGGGGTTGCAAGAGAAACCCTTGATATAATCATTCCGCGCCTGCCGCAATCGTCTGCCGTTGCCTTGAGGCTTTTTGGCGAAAAACCGGGTTCAAATCCCGAAATTACTAATGTGTGTCAATCAACAAGGCTTGTTTCAAATTTCAGGAAAAACAATCAATCAGGAATTGAAAACGGTTTAAATGATGCAAAACTTGGAGGCGGCACGCCGATAGAATACACTTTGCGCGAAACAATTGAAAAAGATTTGAGATATGTTCGTGCGTTTGATAAAAATTCCACAAACAAAAAGAAGAAAATCATCCTTGTAACAGATGGTGCCGAAGGCTGCGGGGGCGATCCTTGCGCATATATCAGAGAGGTTATGCGCACCAGAAGAGATATCACAATAGATGTAATACAGGTTGGTTTCAACAATCGCTTGATGTGTCTGGCGGATGAAACAGGAGGAACTTACCATCAGGTCAACGGTAAGCGTGCGCAGTTTGAAACAGCTTTTGAAACCGCATTTGACATTCCTGCAGGCACTGTCGCGGCTCAAAAATATGCGGAAAATTCAACTTACAAAAAGCCGACCCCGAAATACAACAATACAAAGCCTATGTCTGCTAAATACAAATTTGTAAACTATTAATTTTTTCAAATTGCATTAGTGAAAGTTATGGTTTATAATAAATTTAATTTGGAGGCAATGTGAAAAAATCCGTAATGATATTTGCTCTATTTGTATGCTTTGCGTTTGCGGCTAACTTGTCAAATCCTTCTCAGGCCGCGCAATACAATGTTTATACGCCGACAGCATACAAACAGATAAACATTGTTCAAAGTCCGAAGAATGCTAAAATTAACGGCACTGCAGTTGAACTTCTTGTTGATTTTTCGGGAAGTATGATTCCGTGGATTCAGCTTTCAATGGAAACGCTTGAATTTATTCTTCCGAAAATTCCGAATTCAACATCTGTTGCACTGCGTATTTTCGGCGAAAATCCGGGTACAATGCAATACACGGATTCTTGCAAAGCCACAAGGCTTGTAACTTATTTCAAAAAAGACAATCAGGCAAATATCCTGAAAGGCTTGCAGGAAACTCAAGTCGGCGGAAATACCCCTTTGACATTTGCATTAAAGGAAACTGTTGAAAAAGATTTGCGAAATCTAAGCGTCATGAATAAAGACAACAATTCTAAGAAAAACAAGAAAATAATACTTGTCACAGACGGCGGAGACAATTGCAGCGGCGATCCTTGCGAATACATTCGCGAATTGGTTCGAACAAGAAAAGATATTCAAATTGATGTTATACAATTAGGTTCGGACAATACTTTGAAGTGCCTGACCTCCTCGACCGGCGGCAGCTTTTACAGGGTCGATGCAAGCCGCAAGAGCTTTGAAAATGCTTTAGAATCGGTATTTGATGTTCCGATGGGAACTGTTGATGACGGACGTAAAAAACAGAATCTTCCGGTGAAAGACCACTCAGAAACACCTCCGCGCGGTTATAAATTCATCAATTACTAAATTTTTACAAATCGTTTGAATTTATAAAATATTCTTTTTCGTTTTCACTGATAAAAGCCGTAAGCGGAGCGTCTTTGAATTTGCCGCAGCCCGTATCAATACAAATTTTGTCATCCTGAATTTGCGGGGATGTGAATTCCGTGTGCCCGAAGATTATTTTTTGCGGAAGGGAATGTTTTTGTCCGTAAAACTCTTTTCTGATATAAACCATATCGGTTTCATGCTGTTCTTCTAATGGCACCCCCGGTTTCAGACCGGCATGGATGAAAAGATAATTATCTGTTAAGTGGTAAAATTTAAGGCTTTTGAAAAAATCGCCATGGGTTTTCAATATATTTTCAAAACTTCCGTAACTTTCAACGGTTTGTACGCCTCCGTAATTCCAGAAAAGATAATTGTAATATTCATCGGAATCTGCATGTAAAAGCGCATATTCATGAGAACCTATCAGATAAACGCAATTGCAAACATTTTGCATCCCGATTATTTTATCGACTACTTCTCTGGATTTAGCGCCGCGGTCAATATAGTCTCCCATAAAAATAATAGTGTCATCTTTTTGGGGAGAAATTTTATTTAAAACAGCGCAAAGTTTTTCATATTCTCCGTGTATGTCTGATATTCCGATTAATTTAGGCATAATTATAAATTAGTATAAAATGAGAAGATTTTCAATATACCAGGGTTTGAATGCGAAAAATTCATTATTGTTTGAGGTTTTTGGCGCAACGCTTAATTATTAACATGTTCTGTATAATTAGCGATTGATTTTTGCCAAGACTCACATAAGATTTCAAAATAAAGCATTAAAAAAGCGGCTAATGCCGCTATCTTTTAAATGGTACCCCCAAGCGAATTCGAATCGCTGTCTACACCGTGAAAGGTTTTTGGCAGGCAATTTGACCAATTTGATGATTTTGATGGTGTTGAAAAATATAGGGTTTCAGCCTTATTTGAATTTGAAGAATTTGAAAATTTTGACTCTTGTGATAGCTTTCGTTACCAAGCCGTTACCAAAATCATATTATAAGGTACCATTCTTTGCGCTGCATAGGTAACAATTTCCTAAATTTATGAAAATTTCCGTTAGGCAATTATCTTTATAGGTTTTGGCTTGTTCTACATGTCTCTATCTACCATTTTAGTTCTATGTTTCCGGGTCTTGTCAACTGAAATCGGTGAAATATTAAGCACTGCTGCGTTTTGCTGCTAAATGTTACGAATTTAACAAAATGAGCTGCAAAGGGTCAGGGTTCGGGTTTAATATGTGAGCATAGCAACGGCCGCTGCTCTTTAGTAAATACAACAATATAAGGAGCAACCATTATGTCAAAGACTATTATTACAACAAACTTGAACATTGAAGAAGAAATCAAACTTATTAAATGCTATGAAGCTAAAGAAAAGGAACTTAAAGAGCTTCGAGAAGAAAAGGAAGCTGAACTCAAAAAACTTCTTGATAACGCAGGATTAGAAGAACTGCAAGTCGGAGCATTCACAATTCGCTTTACAAATGTGGTAAGAAACAACTTCAACACATCAGCATTCAAGAAAAAGTATCTCGAACTATACAATGCTTTCATTAAACAAAGCAATTACAGAAAGTTCACAATCTCTTAGGGGAATAATTCCCCTTCCCCTTATGGGGGTTATAGTTTGGTAGAAAATAATTTGAAAGGATATAAATAAATGGGTCAAAGAACAGCATTTTTAATAAAAAGAACATATTGGAACGGTGATGCAAATGTAAGATTAGTACATCATCAATGGGGAATAGGTCGAGTTATGCACAATCTTTTCATCAGAGATTTTTTCGAAATGATTACCTATAGAGGATTTCAAGACAAAACTTTGAAAGATTTCATGAAGATATTTGATGATGAGCATTCTTTATATGTTGAGCGAACTTTCAAGAAAAGTAACAGGTATCAACCCGATGTATTTCATAAGAACACTATCAAAAGGTATTTTGACAAAACTGATAACAATAACGGTGGAATGATTATTGAAATTAAAGAAAAGCCGTCAGACAAGCAACCATGGGCATTAGATATTGAAGAAATAAAGATTGGTTTTGTAGTTGGTGATGAAGAATGCAAATATGACTATGACAAAGATGAATACATTGGCGATAAACCCTTTGAAAAACTCTATACAGGGGAAGAGTATGTAAAAATCTCTTGTAGTGGTGAATATGCTTATCCAGAGTTCTTGCAAATGTGGAACGGCTTTATAAAGCAATACAAGATTCAAGAGATGACAGACACAAAGGAAGTTGAAGAAATAGCATAGATTGATTAGGGGGAGCAATCCCCCTTCAACTAAACAAAGAAAAGGAATAAGAAAATGGCAGAAACAAAAGATACAACAAAGATAAATACATACAAAGATTTCGTTGAAAAGTTGCAAGAAATTGAAAAGCAACACATTGATTTAGTTCTTTCCTTCTATAAATACTGTTCAAAGCAAGATGATGGTATTAGCTATCAAGCTGCTAAAGAGTTGATTGTAGAGGAGCTTGAGCCTCTTGGATTGAGACTATACAAAATTACAAAAGAAATGAATCTGATATTTAGATTTAAGAAAATTGCCGAAGCAGTCATTTATATCAAAACTTATGGAATAGATTTATTTATCCATAAAAGATGATTGTGCGACAGGGGGTAAAGTTCCATGGAAAGATTGAAAAATCCCCGGACCAATTTAACACAATAGACATTTTGTTAAATTCGACAAAACAAGTTCAAACATAGACCACTAAAGAATGATGGGCAAAAGTTTATAAAGAAGCTATGATTGAATTTAACAAAATGATTCAAGAGCGTAATTTTAACTTAACTAAACAGCAGAAAATGAGGTGCAAAATGAAATATGTTCAGCCAATCAGAGATAAGCAAAAGATTGAAGAAATAAAATCATACTTAAAACAAAATGGGAGCCGTGATTTACTCCTGTTTACTATGGGAATCAATACAGGTCTAAGGATTTCTGACCTCCTAAAGCTAAAGATTGCAGATGTTAAAGGAAAATCCCATGTTGAGATTAAAGAACAGAAAACCGGGAAGGTTAAAAGATTCCCTTTACTTGGTAATCTTCAATCAATGATTGATGAATACATCAAAGGAAAACTTGATAACGAATACCTGTTCAGAAGTCGCAACGGTGCAAATAAGCCTATAACCAGAGTAATGGCCTATAAGATTATAAATGTTGCTTGTCGCAAAGCAGGAATTACTGATAACATAGGAACACATACTCTAAGAAAAACCTTTGGCTACCACCATTACCAGACCTTTAAAGATGTAGCGATTCTTCAACACTTATTCAACCATTCAAGTTCTTCAATTACTCTTAGGTACATCGGGATTACTCAAGATGAAATTGAACAGACTTTGAGACAATTTGAATTATAAAGATTGCGTTGCTCCTTAGAATGCAGGAACGCCTCTGGTAATGATTATCGGAGGCATTTTCTTGTTTTGTAAATCCACTTGTATTTTTGTGTGTTTGCAGTCAACAGTATAATATATGACTATTACATCAACTCAAAAAACCTCTATACACTCTTGCAATATTGCTTTTCAACATAAAACAAAACCTTGCATTCAGTTTTATTGATGAAATTTAGCTCACACAACAAAAGGCTTCTTTTGCTTGTATAACTTTACAAAAAGACACATTGAAAATCTTGTTGTATAATAATTACTTAAGGGAGAGAGTAGATAGTTTATGGTAGATAATAGGAAAGAGCAGGAGCGAGCAGAATTGCATCGCACCATTTGGGGAATAGCAAACGATTTAAGAGGAAGTGTTGATGGTTGGGATTTCAAACAATATGTTTTGGGCATGTTGTTTTATAGATACATTTCTGAGAACTTAACAAACTATATCAATGAAATTCAAAGAGAAGCCGGGGAAGCTAATTTTGATTACGCAAAATTATCAGATGCAGAAGCAGAAGTTGCGAGAGATGAAATGATTAGAACAAAAGGTGTTTTTGTCTTACCTTCTGAATTGTTCTGTAATGTTAAAGAAAGAGCAAAGAACGATGAAGACCTTAATGTTACATTAGATAATATCTTCCGTAATATTGAAAACTCTGCTCTTGGAACGGAAAGCGAAGATGATTTCAAAGGCTTATTTGATGATTTGGATGTCAATAGTAATAAACTTGGAGCAACAGTCAAAGAAAGAAACGAAAGGCTTGTTAAATTACTCAATGGTGTTGATAGCATGAATTTGGGAGCATATAAAGATAATACCATTGATGCTTTTGGCGATGCTTATGAATACTTAATGGGAATGTACGCATCAAACGCAGGGAAATCTGGAGGAGAATATTACACACCTCAAGAAGTTTCTGAACTTTTAACCAAAATTACATTAGTAGGTAAAACCGAAGTAAACAAAGTCTATGACCCTGCTTGTGGTTCTGGCTCTCTGCTTTTGAAATTTGCAAAAATTCTGGGCAAAGAAAATGTTAGAAACGGTTTCTTTGGTCAAGAAATAAACATTACCACTTACAACTTGTGTAGAATTAACATGTTCTTGCATGATATAGGATATGAAAAATTTGATATTGCTCATGGAGATACTCTGAAGCATCCGTCTTCATTACATTGGGATGAAGAGCCTTTTGAAGCAATAGTTTCTAATCCTCCTTACTCAATCAAGTGGGAAGGCGATGACAATCCATTACTAATAAATGACCCTCGTTTTTCTCCAGCAGGTGTTCTTGCTCCTAAGTCAAAAGCTGATATGGCTTTTATTATGCACTCGCTTTCTTGGCTTGCAACAAATGGAACAGCGGCAATAGTTTGCTTCCCCGGTATAATGTATAGAGGTGGTGCCGAGCAAAAGATTCGAAAATACTTAATTGATAATAACTTTGTTGACTGCGTAATTCAATTACCAGATAACCTGTTCTTCGGTACATCCATTGCAACTTGTATCATGGTCTTGAAGAAATCCAAGACGGATAATTCAACATTATTCATTGATGCAACAAAAGAATGTGTTAAGGTTACAAATAACAATAAATTATCCGATGATAACATCAATTCAATTCTTGAAACTTATACACAGAGAAAAGATAAGGAATACATTTCAAGACTTGTTCCTAATTCTGAAATCCAAGAGCAGGAATATAATTTATCTGTAAGCACTTATGTTGAACAAGAAGACACAAGAGAAGTTATTGACATTGTTGAATTAAACAAAGAAATCGCAAGGATTGTTAAAAGAGAAGATACCTTAAGAATCGAGATTGAGAAAATTATCTCAGAAATTGAGGCAGGCTAATGAATAAAGACTTAAGCAGAGGTGAAATAGTAATTTATACTGATGTTAGTGGTAAACATAGGGTTGATGTTGTATTGCAAGATGATACAATGTGGCTTACGCAGAAACAATTAGAAGAATTATTTCAAACCAATAGAACTTCAATCGCAAGGCATATAAAGAATATTATAAAAGAAGAAGAGCTTGAAGAAGCTTCAACTTGTGCAAAAATTGCACAAGTTCGAAACGAAGGCAGCAGAAGAATTACAAGAGAAATTACTTATTATAACCTTGATATGATATTAGCAGTCGGTTATCGTGTTACATCTAAAGTAGCAACTCATTTTAGAAAATGGTCAAACTCAGTATTGAAAGAATACCTTACAAAAGGTTATGCAATAAACGAAAAGAAAATTAAGCAACAACAAGAGAGTATTGAAGCACTCAAGATAAGTGTTGACTTGCTAACAAGAAGTCTGACTAATCAGATTGAAGACCTTGATGAAGCTCAAATTGTAGTTAAGATTTTGAATAACTTTGCACACGGATTGGATTTACTTGATAACTTTGACCATAAAACACTTGATAATAAAGGCACAACAAAAAAAGAAGCTGTAAGAATACCAACTGATGAATTCTTGCAAGTGGTTAAGGAGATGAAATCAGAATTTGCTTCTGATGTGTTTGGAAATCCTAAAGACGAGAGTTTTGATAGTTCTGTTAATCAGATTTATCAAACTTTTGGAGGTGAAGAACTTTATCCTACATTAGAAGAAAAGGCTTCAATGTTGTTGTATTTGATAACCAAAAATCATTCATTCTCAGACGGCAACAAAAGAATTGCGGCAAGTTGTTTCTTGTATTTCTTGGAAAAGAATGGAATGCTGTACAAAACAGGTAGACCAATCATTGATAACTCAACATTGTTTGCCCTAACGGTATTAATTGCCGAAAGCAATCCTAATGAGATGGAGACAATGAAACAGATTGTTATAAGTGTTCTTAATGGAGTAAACAAATGTTAAAAGAAGAATTAGAAAACATAACAAGTTATAATAACCACGCAATTACTATGGCAGATATTGCTGTCAGTCTTCTTGTTGGCTATAATCCCCTTGATGTTAAAGGTGTCAGAGAACTTCTTGCAATGTATTTGCTTATTCCATATATAACTAAGTCTCAACTTGATATTCCTAGTGAAAAATACAACATTCCTCAGTTAAAATTAGATGCTTTGTTTACTAAGGTTATGAACAAAGATGGCAGTTTGTCAGAAATGACATTGGATGGCTTGAGAAATGCTTTGTGTCATTCGTTTGTCGCTTTGACAGACAAAGGAGACCTTTTGTTGGATGATAGAGCTTCATGTCACAGAAAAATACATGATGCATTAGATGACAAAGGCTTTTGCAATAGGCTAGAGCTGGATAAAACCAGAGATAAGTTGTTATCCCTGCATAAGGAAGTAATTCAAAAGCAAATAGAATTTCATAACAACCTATTGAAAGATTTGGAGGCTTGCAATGGCAAAAGATGAATCTTCAAAAAAACAGACATTAACTCCAAAAGACGATTTTGCTAAAAGGCTTGCTCGGTTGAATTCATACAATTATGTAGTTGCATACTTGGATGTATTGGGTGCTACTAAATACATGGAAGATGATAGCGAGCAATTCTTAAACAATCTGAATGCCATCTATGAAAAAGCATTAGATGATGTTATGTTTACAAATGTTGTATCAAGAAAGAAAATAGATATCAAAATATTTTCTGATAATATTCTGATAGCTGTTAAAACAAGCCAACATGATACTGGCAGAGCTGAGAAGATTAAGAAAATATTTGAGCTTGCTGGAAATATATATTGCAACGCATTGGATTATGGCTACTTAATGAGAGGTGGAATAACAGAGGGCAAATTCTACAAGAATAATACATTTGTATTTGGAAAAGCACTTGTTGAAGCTGTTAAACTTGAAGAAAAGATTGCTATCTATCCAAGAATTGTTGTTCAAGAAGAGTTAATTCATTTGATTCCACAGTATATTATGCGTGATAACGATGGGGAATGGTATTTGAATAGCTTTTTTATCAATGGTTTTGGAAGTTATGAAAAATATAAAACTAATATACTTGAGCTCTTGCAGATAAATTCTAATAACAGAAAAGCTAAACAAAAACTAAACTGGCTTGTTAATTATTTCAATCATTTCTACTGCTCACAAACATGCAATGATGAACCCGAGCATGAACCTATTTCATTGCTCGATATAAATAAAACACCAGAAGAAGAAAGTAATTTATGTAATGAGGTGTCTAATGACTAAACTGGATAAATTAATACAAGAACTCTGTCCTAATGGGGTGGAATATAAAGAAATAAGAAGTATGACATCTATTCTAAGGGGAAAAAGGCTAACTAAAAATCAGTTATTTCCAGAAGAACGATTCCCAGTATATCATGGGGGACTAGAACCTTTAGGATTCTATAATGAAAAGAATAGGAATGCCGATACTGTAATGGTTATAAATGTTGGTGCATCTGCTGGTACAGTTGGTTACAGTCCAGTTGATTTCTGGTCTTCTGACGGTTGTTTTTGCATAGAACACTCAAATCAGTTTATTAACAGATATATGTATTATGCTATTTTGTGCCAAGAAAGTTATCTAAAATCAAGGGTTAGAGTTGCAGGAATACCAACACTTGATAATGCAGTGGTTGAGAGATTAAAAGTCCCAATACCTCCAATCGAAGTACAGGAGGAAATTGTTCGGATTCTGGACAATTTCACAGAGCTTACAGCAGAGCTTACAGCAGAGCTTACAGCAGAGCTTACAGCCAGAAAGAAACAGTATGAGTATTATCGAGATACACTCCTGGCCTTTGATGAAAATGATAAAAGTGTTGAGTGGAAAACTCTTAAAGATGTATTGACAATTAAAAATGGAAAAGACTATAAATCGTTAGGCAAGGGCAATATTCCTGTATATGGGACTGGTGGTATCATGTGCTATGTTGATACATTTGCTTTCAATAAACCTTCTGTTCTTATTCCCCGCAAAGGTTCTATTGATAAATTATACTATGTAGATGTTCCATTTTGGACTGTTGATACAATATTCTATACAGATATAGACATCTCGCAAGTTGAACCTAAGTATGTCTATTATTACTTACAAAAAGAACATTTAGAACAATTAAATACAGCAGGTGGTGTTCCAAGTCTTACACAAGCAGTGTTAAACAAAGTTATGATACCAGTTCCTAAGATTGCAGAGCAAGAACGCATAGTCTCAATTTTAGATAGGTTTGATGCTTTGTGTAATGATATTACAGTTGGTCTTCCTGCTGAAATTGAAGCTCGAAAGAAGCAATATGAGTATTATCGTGATAAACTATTAACATTCAAGGAGAAAGTTGCATCATGAACAACAGTACATATAATATCATAGCCAGCATGAATCAAAGCACGGTAGTATCTGAATACACACCAGATTCTAAAAGAGCAGATAATTACCAATCGGAAGCAGAACTTGAACAAGAGTTTATCCGATTACTCACAACTTTAGGTTATGAATATTTGCATATTAATAACGAGAAAGACTTAATCAGTAATTTGAGATTACAACTTGAACGACTAAACAATTTCTCCTTTTTGGATAGTGAATGGGACAGACTTTTTAGTAACTACATTGCAAGTAACAATGAAACCTTCATTGACAAGACAAGGAAAATTCAAACAGACCATGTCTATGCTCTTAAACTGGATGATGGCACAACAAGAAATGTCAAGCTAATTGATAAATCAAATATTCACAACAACAGGCTTCAAGTTATCAACCAGTATGAAGAAACAGAAGGCAAACATGATACAAGATATGATGTAACAATACTTGTGAACGGTCTTCCAATAGTTCATGTTGAACTTAAACGCAGGGGTGTACCAATAAGAGAAGCCTTCAATCAAATTGAGCGATACAAACGAGATAGCTTCTGGGCATCGTGTGGACTTTATGAATACATACAAATATTTGTTATTTCTAACGGTACAAACACTAAGTATTATTCAAATACAACAAGAGACAGTCACATAAAAGAAACCTCAAACAAAAACAGAAAGAGCAAGAAAACAAGTAATAGTTTTGAATTTACTTCTTTCTGGGCAGATGGTAATAACAAGATTATTACAGACCTTGTTGACTTTACAAAGACATTCTTTGCAAAACACAGCTTGCTTAACATCCTAACAAAATATTGCGTGTTCACATCAGAAGATATTTTGCTTGTAATGAGGCCTTATCAAATCTCTGCATGTGAGCGAATTATAAACAGGATTGAAGTTGCACACAACTACAAAAAGTATGGTTCGGTTGAAGGTGGTGGCTATATTTGGCACACAACAGGTTCAGGGAAAACCCTAACATCATTCAAAACAGCTCAACTTGCTACGAATTTACCATACATTGATAAAGTGTTGTTTGTTGTAGACCGTAAAGACTTAGACTATCAGACAATGAAAGAATATGACAGGTTTGAAAAAGGTGCAGCGAATTCGAACACTTCAACAAGCATTCTTCAAAAGCAGTTAGAATCAGACGATTCAAGAATAATTATTACTACAATCCAGAAACTCGGAGTATTTATATCCAAGAACAAAGGTCATGAGGTATTCAAAAAGCGTGTTGTAATAATTTTTGATGAATGCCATCGTTCCCAATTTGGTGAAATGCACACATCAATTACAAAGAGCTTTAAAAACTATCATATATTTGGTTTTACCGGGACTCCGATATTTTCAGTAAACTCTAGTAGTGGTGGAAATATAAATCTTAAAACTACACCTCAAGCCTTTGGTGAAAAGCTACACACTTATACAATCGTGGATGCAATCAATGACGGTAATGTTCTTCCGTTCAGAATTGACTATGTAAATACTGTCAAAGAAAAAGAAGGAGTTAAAGACTCGCAAGTCAGAGCAATAGACATTGAAAAAGCTATGGCTTCACCTCAAAGAATAAGTAATATTGTAAGTTATATCCTTGAACACTTTAATCAAAAGACAAAAAGGAATGAGCAAGCATATTCATTCAGTCAACTTCAAAACATAGAAGAAGTAGCTTCAGCAAAAATTAGAGGAACTGTTGAAGAGATTAAGCAGAAGACCAGACTTACAGGTTTTAACTCTATGTTTGCAGTTGCTTCAATAGATACTGCAAAAGCATACTATAACGAATTTAAAAAGCAGATGCAAGAAAAACCTGAACAGGCTTTAAGAGTTGGTATAATCTATAGTTTTGGGGTTAATGAAGATGTTGACTACGATATCTTGGAAGAAGAAAACCCGGAAGATACCTCAGGTCTTGACCAGTCTTCAAGAGACTTCTTAGATATGGCAATCAAGGATTATAACGAAATGTTTGCCACAAACTATGATACATCATCCGATAAGTTCCAAAACTATTACAAGGATGTTTCTCTTAGGATGAAGAACAGAGAATTGGACTTGTTGATTGTTGTCAATATGTTCCTAACCGGGTTCGATGCTACAACTTTGAATACTCTTTGGGTGGATAAGAATCTTAAGTACCACGGACTTATACAAGCATTTTCAAGAACAAATCGAATTTTAAATTCAGTTAAAACATACGGCAATGTTGTTTGTTTTAGAGACTTGCAGACTGCAACAGAAGAAGCTATTGCCCTTTTTGGAGACAAAGAAGCCAGTGGAATTGTCTTATTGAAGAACTATGAGGATTATTACTACGGTTACGATGATGAAAAAGGACATCATGCCGGGTATGAAGAACTTATCGCACAACTTAAGGAGAATTTTCCTATTTGCGAAACGATACAAGGTGAAGAGAACCAAAAAGAATTTATCAAACTTTATGGAGCAATTCTACGCATTAGAAATATCTTGAGTGCTTTTGATGATTTTGTGCAAGATAAAGCAATAACTGAAAGAGACCTTCAAGATTATCAAAGTAAATATGTTGACTTATATCAAGAGTTGAGAGGCAAGGATAAGGCCGATAAAGAAAATATCAACAATGATATTGAATTTGAAATGGAGCTTATAAGACAAGTCGAGGTTAATATTGACTATATCTTATTGCTTGTAATTAAGTATCATAAAACAAATTGTGCTGATAAAGAAATCCTTGCAGATATTAACAGGGCGATATGTTCATCTCCTCAGCTCAGAAGCAAGAAAGAACTTATCGAAAACTTCATCGCTACAATCAATGCCTCAACTCGGGTTGACGATGATTGGAAGAAGTTTATTGTGAAACAAAAGGAAGCTGACCTAAAACAAATCATTGATGATGAAAAACTTAAACCAGAAGAAACAAAGAAGTTCATTGATAATTCCTTTAGAGATGGTGATATCAAAACATCAGGAACTGACTTAGATAAACTTCTTCCACCAATGGGATTGTTTGGGGATGCAGGTAAGAAAAGGCAAGCAAAGAAGCAAACAATCATAGAGAAGTTGTCAAAGTTCTTTGAAAAGTATTTGGGGTTGTAGTTTCTATAAAAGGGATTATTGAATGAATGATAAAGTAAATAGAGTATTCTTTCTTGGTGCTGGGTTTTCAATGGCACTTGCTGAGAAATGTGTTACAAATGATGTAAAATACCCATCATTAAAAACACTAACAAATCAAATTTTAAATAATTTTAGCAAGAGTTCTCTTAATAGACACTTAGATGAAATATCTCCCAATTACAAGACTGATATTGAGGAACTTTTATCATATCTGTTATCAGACTTACCTTGGCAAAATCCTCAAATGAAACACTTGGATAAGGCTTTGTATTTTGAACTTGTTGGTAAAATTGCAAATTACTTTAACAAACTTGATAAGGATTGTGAATATGATTTTACTAAATATGCTAAACTTTCAAGTTTTATTATGCACAACAAAATTCCCATAGTAACATTGAACTATGACACACTACTGGAAAAATTCCTTCTATCAAATAAGTCTAATAGCAATAATATTGAATACAGATATTTTTATAATCAAGTAATTTATGACTTAAATTCAAGACTACCAAAGACTTCTCTAAGTAGTTTTACATACGGAGATGCAACTCCAAGTGATTTACCAACTATTCACAAATTACACGGTTCTATTAATTGGCTATGGTCTGCAACAAATCCATCCGACCCTATATATTGTAAATCTTCTGTTTCAAAAGAAGATGAAGATAAAAGATTAAAGCAAGAAAGACAAGAGGCTATTTCAAGAAAGGACTTAACTGAATACATCATTCCCCCAGTATTAGATAAAACACATTACTATAATCATAATATTATCAAAAGTATTTGGGCTGATGCTTATAAAAATCTAGTAGAAGCAGATGAAGTATACATTGTTGGTTTTTCATTTCCTCTTACTGATATATCTGTCAAATTCTTATTTAATTCAGCTTTCAGTCACGATAACAAGGTACGCAAAATATTTGCCATAAACACCAAAGAAGCTAAAAATTGTATCAAGGAACGGTATGATTACATATTTGGTCAAAACAAAGTCAACTATGATTATTGTTGCGATGACTCATTAAATGTATTTGTTGAAGAAATAACAAAGGGGAGTTAAGATGGATAACAGACATGAACAAATCACATGCATATTTAGAGCTTTTCGAGATGCAGTTGAAACCGTAAATATTAATGAAAGAAATTACAAAGACAAACTAATTGCTATGTATAGTCTCTGTGCTTCCACAATAAAGAAAGAAAATATGAGTATAATACCAAACGATGCACAAGAAGCATATAAATTTCTAATAAGGTTCAGAGAATGTCAAATCAAAGATAGACAAATAAGAGATGCAAAGCACCCAGAATGTCAAAATCTTGATATAAATTATAAAATATTCTTCAAATCATTAGGTAGTAGAGCGTCAAAAGCAATACAAGCAATATATAAGGTTTATTTTGCACTGCAAAAAGAGATATATAAGCCAAAAGAAGAGTACCTAATGCTACTTTAATTCTTGTGGTATTTTTAGTATAAATTATAATTTCAACTGGTGACAAATTGTCACCATCTGCCCTAAACCACTATTATTCTGATATTTTCTAGCTGTCTGATAGTCTTTTTAATCAAAATTACACTTCCGTTATAATTTCTTTTGTAGCAAACATTCAAGGAGAGGCCACTGGTGCCGCTTTTAACCCACTTTGATAGTTTGAAAGGTATAACTTTAATCATGAAATAACAAATAATCCTTAAAAGCAGCTCCTAGAGCTGCTTTTGAAATAGTTGAGTTGAACCAGAGGATTCTTAATCTTCATAATCCTCCTCGTCTTCCTCTTCAATATCAATACTGATATGCTTAAAAGGATATAGCCTTAATTTTAGCAGTCTGTCCTTTCTTATGTCTTCTGCGATATAGGTTATTTGCAAGTTAATAGCATGATACATATCTAATATGGATAGATAAGTATTGAGCCTTTTTGCTGCCATTGCCTGCGATGTAGAGAGGCTTATGTTTCCTAATTTCAATAGTTCCTTTATTTTTATCTTGATGAAGTAAGGTTTCTTGGGATTATTACTGAATTGTCTGCTAATAAAATACATAATGAATTGATAATTATTAGTTGAAATTTCATTTACCAAACCAAAAGGAATTTTGATATATGGTGGTTCACAAAGTTCATTCAAAAAGGAGCCTGAAAAGGTAAGTGAAATGTAACCATCTTTAATTTTAGCTTTTTCTATTATGCCAGCCTTAAAGGCTGCCTTAAGAAAAGTAATGTATCCTTTTGAATATTTATTAGCTTTATTTTCTGTAGTTTTTGAAGGATTCTCCTTGTGAAGATATTTAAAACAATTTGGAATTATTGCCATCAAATCCTTAGGGGATATGTGGCATTGTGTCCTTTTCTGTTTAATAACATTTGACTTCTCTGCTATATATAGCAAGGTACAGTATAATTTGAAGAACTTATAATCTTTAAAGTTGTTTTCTTTTGATTCCAACGGCTTCTTATAGAAGTAGAAATAAGGGTGTTTTCTCGCATAATCAGCATAAAACAAATTGTTTGGCTTCTTTGATAGTTCAGCAAATTCGTCAAGAATTGACACTTGTGCTGAGGTATCAACATTTGCCTTCTTCTTGAAGGATTTGTGGAAGATTGAAATTTTATCAGTATACTTTAATTCCAAACTGTCTATAAACATAAAATTACCTTCTTCGGATTTTATGTTTATTGTAGGAGCAAATTTCTTTTGCTCTTCAGGGTCACGGATATACAAAATTAAGGTTGTTGTACCGTTTACGGTAAGGTAACCAACTGTATTTTTTGACCTGATGAGCTGATTGAGCAGTTCATTGTCATACAAAGTTACAAAGAAATAAGGACACTTCACATTTAACGGTAAATTTATTAGTGGGTGTATGTGCTCAGCTTCCTTTAATGTGCTTGTAATTGTGTTAATATTTAATTCTTTTAATTTTTGTAAGATTTCAGGTTTAAACATAGTTAGTATTGTTCCTTTGGGTTGCTCAGAATAAATTTAAGGAAGGTCAGATAAATTTTAGTAATACTCAGTTTACTATTTTCCTGTAAAGCAATAGGCATATGCGTTTTAGCATATCGTGATTTGAGTTTAATAAGAAACATTTAAAAAACAAATAATAGCACCCCACCTCGTACCTCGGTGGTCGAGGGCATCCCCTCAGATTTAGCACCTGCCGGGAAGCTCTTGGGGTCTTTTCTTTTCTCCTTTTGATATTTTAGACCAATTATATGCAATCATATCAAGGGCTGCATTATAATCTTCCTCATCTTCTATGTACTCAAATAAATGATATGTGAGCAATAACAAATATATATGTCTGCCATTTCTTTCGTAATCCATTTTCTTAATCTCCAAATATTTTCTCGTCCATTAAATTATTAGCTTCTGTAGATAATTCTTTCAGAATCTGAGTGTAGGCTCTTTCTGTAATATAAGAATTGCTGTGTCCTACTTGTCTTGATATGTATGATGTTGGGACTCCACATAAGTGGAGAATGTCCACATACTGTCCTCTTAGGTCATGTACACGACAGAACTTCTTGTCATATCCACAGGCTTCTAATAATTTTTCAAATTTTCTTTCAATCCATTTAGCATACATAAGTCCACCTTTGTCGGCTCTGAACATTAAATCAGCATTACCAATGTTATAGGTTTCTATGTGCCATTGGATAATTTCTAGCACCTTAGATGATATATCAACAGTTCTTGTTGAAGCATCTTTTTTGGTGCGATTCTTTTCTTTGCCTCTAGTTATCTGCTTATTAATATAAATTTTGGAAGAATCTACTCTTATATCACAAGGTCTTATTGCTGAGTATTCACCCAATCTTGCTCCAGTTAATGTTGCAAGAATAAACAAGCAATAATATTCAGGAAATTGTTGCTCGCAAGTGTCAATTACTCTTTTAAGTTCTATTGTACTAAACCTGTTCCTTAGTTTTGGTTGGATTGTTACAGATGTTATATTCTTGAATGGATTAGTGTTAATCTGCTTTAGTTCAATAGCATAATTGAAAGCGGCCTTAGCTAATTTTATGCAACCATTGAAGATATGGTCGCTTACACTATTAGTGTGTAAATCTCTTCTCCATTTTTGAATAAGAGCAGGAGTAATGTTTTGGACCGGGACATATTTGAACATCTGCAAATGATTTTTAAGGTAGCCTTCATAATTACAGATAGTTCCTTCGGCATAATTACCTTCATTCTTAGCATATTCAAGGAAATACTTGATAACATCATTAAATGTTGCATTCTTATTCAACTCCAGGGTGCCAGCTTCAAATTCTTTCCAGAATTCTCTGATGGCTGCTTCACCTTCGCTTTTGGTCGAATAATATCCGACATGTTTGTGCTGTTTAATCGGCTTTCCAAATCTGTCATATTCTCCTGTTGGAATATAAACTACTGCTCGCCAGTTATATTTAGTCTTTTCTTTATTTAAGTAGTGCTTTATAACAGACATGATTGCTCCTATGCTCCGATTGCGTGTCTTTCTTTAAAGGCAATAATGTCATTAAGTTCCCATCGTTTGATTCTGCCGTAGCTATAGCATTTTAGCTCTGAATCTGCATATAACAAATTTCTTGTGTGGTGGTATTTGAGACCCAAGAAGTCTGCCACTTCTTTAAGACATAAATAAACTTCTTTGTTCATGGAATGCTCCTTTCTACATTTTGCAAACTGTTTATAGTTTATTTACATTCTTATACTAATCCATGGTCTCGACCCTTGTCAAGCATTGGTAAACATTTACGAAATATTGACAGGATAACAAATATTTGCTATGATGCAAATATGGAGGGAACTATGACCGAACCGAAGAAAAATAATATTGCAGATGAAGCTGATAAAATTTATACGAATCTTTGCAAATTATATGGAGAATATTTCAATTATGTTCGTGAGCAAAAAGGACTCAGTTTAAGAGAACTCAGTAAACAAACAAATATAAGTATTGCTTTAATATCATTATTAGAAAATGGGGATAAACTGCCTCGTATTGAAACATTAATAAGATTGATACTTGCTTTAGGTATTCCGTTTAATGAGATATTGGGTAGAAAAGCTACAGGTTTAGAGTTTTCATTTAATCCTGAAGTTACAACCAAAAGAGATGATGAGTTATTGAGAAACACTCTATTGAAAATGGGTTGTGATAAAGATGATGTGAAAGATATATTAGAATATATTGACTATAAGAAATACAGAAAAGCTGTTCTGAGCAAAATGCCCAAAAGAATAGCTGATAAGGAAATATAGTTGCCAAATTTCTCAAGCTAAAATTTCGTTACCAAGTTCGTTACCAAATAGGATAAATTTGAAGACTCAAATAAATTACAAACAATAAAAAAGCCACTCTGTGAGTGGCTTTTAATATGGTACCCCCAAGCGAATTCGAATCGCTGTCTACACCGTGAAAGGGTGTTGTCCTAGGCCTCTAGACGATGGGGGCTTGATTTCTTTCACAAGTTTTATTCTATGCTAAACAATTTTAAATGTCAATAGTTTTGTTTAAAAAATTTTTAAGTTGCGAAAATGTTGGCAAAAAATTTGAGCAATGAAGAAATTTGTTGATTTACTTTATCCTATGAATCTTATTGTGTCAAGTATTCATAATGCCTGTCGATATATTGTAAAATCCTTGCCTCACAAGCGATTGCGCCTGTTGTTCCGGAATGATATCATGAATTTTTAGCCGTTCGGCTATTTCTTAGTTTTCTTTTTGAACCACGGCTTTTTTTCATGGTCTTTAGATATGGTTATGTTTGCAAGTTGGTCTAAGCCCCAAAAGTAAACCTTTATTTCTGTAAATTTTTGTTTAAATAAAATTAAACTTACTTTAATCCTATCTGCTTCCAGTTCTTTTGGAAAAGGTGCTATCGGAGTCTGTTTGACAACCTTTTCAATTTGTCTACTTGTAAAGTAGGATTTCTCAATAGTGCCATCTTTATAAATAGTATAAGAAGCAGCAGGTCCCCAATGATATGCTTCTAAAATTCCCGGGTTAAAATTTTCAAAAAGCAAGGCTGCATAATTGTTCAGATATTCATGCAAAACAGGATATTCTTCTTTTGATGCGAAATAGGAATCCTTTGGCGGCAGTGTTTCTGCAAGTGCAACCTGTACCCCACAGATAATACAAAAAAGTAGAGCAATAAAATATTTCATTGCTCTACTCTAAACCATCAAGTCTATTGTGTCAAGTATTCATAATGCCCATCGAGATATTGTAAAATCCCTTGTCTCACAAGCGATTGCGCCTGCTGCTCCGGAATGATGTCATGATTTTTTAGCTTTAGGTATATTGATTGAGTGTTTCTTCTTAAACCATCGGTTTTTATCGTGGTCTTTATAAATTGTTATTTCAACCAATCCAAATATTTCGTTAAAATCAATAGTAATTTGAGATTCTTTATCTTTAAATAAAATTAAACTTACTTTAATCCTATCTGTCTCGAGTTCTTTTGGAAAAGGTGCTATCGAGGTCTGTTTGACAACCTTTTCAATTTGTCTACTTGTAAAGTAGGATTTCTCAATAGTCCCATCTTTATAAATAGTATAAGAAGCAGAAGGTCCCCAATGATATGCTTCTAAAATCCCAGGATTAAACTCCTCAAACAGTTGGTTTGCATGGTTGTTGAGATACTCAAACAAGACTGGATACTCTTCTGGTTTAACATCATAATACCCCTTTGGCGGCAACGTTTCCGCGAACGCAATCTGCATTCCACAGATAATACAAAAAAGTAGAGCAATAAAATATTTCATTGCTCTACTCTAAACCATCAAGTCTATTGTGTCAAGTATTCATAATGCCCATCGAGATATTGTAAAATCCCTTGTCTCACAAGCGATTGCGCCTG
>CATLFB010000007.1 GCA_949927415.1 uncultured Candidatus Melainabacteria bacterium | reverse complement strand
AAAAATCCTCATTTACATCCCATAAAGCCTTTACGCTTGCCGAAGGTGCTACGCACGTAGAAACTTCTGCAAAAAAATGTACACACGCATTTACATTGGCAGAAGTTCTAATCACCCTCGGTATCATCGGAATCGTTGCGTCCATGACGCTGCCAGCACTCACTGCAAAACATCGAAAAGTTGTCATAGAAACATCCCTTAAAAAGTTTTACACAACAATGAATCAGGCGATTCTTCACTCCTCAGTTGTCAACGGACCGACTCAATATTGGGAATTCCCAAATGAAGATACAATCGAAAACAATGAGGCCTTTTATAACAGATATTTTAAGGGTTACGTAAACGCGCTTGAGACAAGAAAATTCCATTCGGATGAATATTCAAAAACATTTTTTACTATATATCTCACAGACGGCTCAGGCGTTATGATTGGCTATAAAGGAAAAGACTGGAGATACTGCCTAAATGCGAAATACTTAAATGAATTTCAAAAACGCAGAGGCAGTAAATGTTTTATGTTCGGATTTTATCCATCCTCTTCCTGGACTCAGGAACATCTTACATCAAATTACGGAAACAAAGGTTTGGAGCCATACGTTGCATCAAAAAAAACAGATGAAAACGGCAATCAGATTCCCACAACAATGGACGATTTATACTCACAAAGATGGTTTGCAAAAGCGATTCAGCTTAATAACTGGACCATTCCCGATGATTATCCCGTAAAATATTAAATTTTCATGCTAAAATCAACTTATGAAAGAATTTGATTTTTACATAGTGCCAACGCCAATCGGAAATCTCGGTGATATAACTCTTCGCGCAATCGAAGTTCTAAAATCAGTCGATATAATCGCCTGTGAAGACATGCGCGTTACACAAAAGCTTCTCAACCATTTTTCAATCAGCACGAAGTGCATTTCGTATCACAAATTCAACGAAAAAGAACGGCTGGAAAAATTTGTTGAACTCTTAAACGAAGGCAAAAAAATTGCGCTGGTGTCAGACGCCGGAACGCCACTGTTTTGCGACCCGGGTTCGATTCTGGTGGAAAAGTTGCGTAAACACAACTTTTCAATAACTGCCCTTGCCGGCGCCAATGCAGTTGCAACTTTTCTTTCACAAAATGCAAGAGAAGGCGAAGATTTTTTCTTCAGCGGCTTTTTGCCCAAATCAAAATCGCAGATTGAACTCATTTTAAAAAAATACAAAAGTACAAATATCGTATTTTACGAAAGCCCGAACAGGCTCATAAATACTCTTGAAATAATTGCATCCTGCCGTGAGAGCGCAAAAGTTTCTGTGGGCCGCGAACTCACAAAAGTTTTTGAAGAAATTACAACCGGCACCGCACAGGATATCATCAGCCATTTTGAAAAAAATATTCTAAAAGGTGAAATTGTTGCAATGGTTTACGCCGAAAAATCTAATTTGTGCGACGATGATTTGTCCGAAAAAATCGAAAAACTTAAAAACAAAAACTTCAGCGCCAAAGAAATTTCTGTGATATTGTCAGAACTTTACGGTGCCGGAAAAAACGAAGTTTACAAAATGGTTCTTGAAAATAAAGATTAAATTTTTAAATTCTATCCAAAATTTGTTAAAAAATTACCGGCTTATATATGACAATTAAGTACTGTTTTTTTTGTCAACTTATTGTAAACTCACTAACAAATAAGGAGGACAAAATGCACAATATGGCAGATACTTATATACTGAGTAATGGTGTAAAAATTCCCGCTATCGGATTTGGGACATGGCAGACGCCAGATGGTGAGAGCGCGATTAATGCGGTTAAAGAAGCAATAAAAGCCGGATACAGACTCATAGACGGCGCATCCGTTTACGGCAACGAAAAAAGCGTCGGAAAAGGGATAAAAGAATCCGATATCTCAAGAGAAGAACTTTTTATAACAAGCAAAGTTTGGAATACGGAGAGAGGATATGCCTCAACTCTCAAAGCATTTGAAAAAACATTATCAGATTTAGGCCTGGATTACCTTGATTTATACCTGATTCATTGGCCGGCTTCAAGCCGCCAATTCGAAAATTGGGAAGAGATTAATATTGAAACATGGCAGGCAATGATAGAACTTTATAAGGGCGGCAAAGTCAGATCAATAGGAGTTTCAAACTTTTTGCCGCACCACCTTAAAGCACTGCTTTCTACAGAAATCACACCAATGGTAAACCAGATTGAATATCATCCTGGATATATGCAAAAAGAAACAGTTGATTTTTGCACTTCAAACAAAATTCTTGTAGAAGCCTGGAGTCCTCTTGGTACCGGACGCTTGCTTTCTAATCCTGACTTAATCCAAATCGCAGAAAAATACAACAAATCAACCGCACAAATATGTATTCGCTGGTGTTTACAAAACAAAACCTTACCGCTGCCAAAAAGCGTTACACCGTCAAGAATCATTGAAAATCTGCAGGTATTTGACTTTGAGATAAATCAGGAGGATATGCAAACAATTAACCAACTGCCATATATCGGCGGCTCCGGTCTTCATCCTGATGAAGTCGATTTTTAAATAAGTCATGGCTCATGTCAAATAAAATTGCCAAATCTACATAATAAAACAAAAAAATACAGGGCATAACCCTGTATCTTATTTGGGCTCAGTGGGACTCGAACCCACGACCAATTGATTAAGAGTCAACTGCTCTACCAACTGAGCTATAAGCCCAAATTACATAATTATTATACTGCTACAATTTTATTTGACAAGAGTTTTTTGATTTGCATTCTGTATATATTCATGCAAAAATTAGTTTAAAGAAATTAACGGGGAAAAACATGACAAACAAAATTGTCACCAAAGCAATGATAATGTCTGCAGGAGTCGGCTCACGTCTTGAACCATTGACTTTTTCTGTGCCAAAACCCTTAATACCTGTGGCAAACCGGCCGGTTATGGATATTTTATTCGAAAAACTCCGGGCAATTAATATTACCAACGTAATCTGCAACACATATTATCTTGCCGATCAAATCATTGAAAGATATAAAAACAACGATTCCGGCATAAATTTCAATTATATAAAAGAAGAAACACTATCAGGAACGGCCGGAGGCTTGAAAAAATGCCAGCAATTTTTCAAGCCAAATGATGTATTTCTTGTGCTTTCAGCAGACGGGCTTTCCAATGCAGATTTAGAAAAAGGAATTCAGGCGCATATTCAAAGCAAGGCAATCGCAACAATCGGGATAAAACAGATTCCGCAAGAGGAAGTTTCTCATTTCGGAGTCGTTGTCACTGACAGCAAAGGATTTATAAAAGAATTTCAGGAAAAGCCTTCTATAGAAGAAGCAAAAAGCAACTATATAAATACCGGAATATACATATTTAACTATGAAATTTTTGATTATATTCCGGAAAACACGTTTTATGATTTTGCGAAAAATGTTTTTCCGAATCTTTTAGCGCAAATGGAAATCAACACCTTTGAAATAACGGATTACTGGACAGATATCGGGACAATCGCCCAATACCGTCAGTCAACGAAGGATTTATTTGAGGGGAATTGTAAATTCAGGCATGGCGAAATCGAAACTTGTTCAAACGGAAAATATATAAACAACGGAAGTAAAATTCCCTCAGACACTGTTTTTGAAGGGGTTTCGACCATCGGAAAAAATTGCAGAATCGGCAAAAATGTAAAAATAACAGACAGTATAATCTGGGATGATGTAATTTTAGAGGACAATACAACAGTTAAAAACAGTATTATTGCATCAAGAAACCACATTACAACCGATTTAAACGGAGAAATAATCGGAGAGTCAGAAATTACAGAAAAAATCAAAGCTTGATTTTTAGAGTTTTTTCTGATAGATTTAAGAGAGGCAAAGGCATTCTTTGATGCAAAAGATTAAGAATCTTTTGATATGAGTAAAATTCCCGATGGGGCAAAAATCCCGGCAATGGCACTCAATCGAAGAGGGTAAAGGTAGAAAAGTTACCCAAGCCAAATATAAAAAAGAATATTATTACCGCGGGACTATGGCGCAGCGGTAGCGCAGGGGACTCATAATCCCTTGGTCGTGGGTTCGAATCCCTCTGGTCCCAAATAAAAAAGAAGCAAAAAATTTGCTTCTTTTTTATTATAAAAAATCTTTAAATCTTCTCCGCACACCATTTAATAAGCTGATTGTATAAATATTCAATCTCACTTATTTCTTTTGTTTTTATATCTTCTCTGTTGATGCAAGTTTTAAGAATATTTTTGTCTGCGCCGTCTAATTTTTTCAACAACTCCTGTTTTGTCGGTATATATTCATTCAACTTGAGAAAATACACTGACTGCAGAATGAAAAATGTCATTTTATATAATGAAATTAAATCCTCTGCTAGATTTTTTGAATGCAAAAAGCTGTGCACTGCAGCATGATAAAGATTTTCACACCCAATCTTAACAGATTGCTCTATATCAAGTTTAGAAGGAGGTGCCGTTATTGCAGACAAATCCCCGAGCAATTGCTTTGTATCATAAAAAAAACTGGAACAAATCCGACTTCGACCAATTTTTCAATTCTTTTTGACCTGAAACAAATCCGCAAGCTTTTTCGCTATAAGGCATTTCATTAATTATATTCTTATATGACTTTATATCATCAAAATTAAACTCGTCAAGAATCACAACCAAATCAATGTCGCTTTCATCTGTTGCTTCGTTTCTGTTGTAACTGCCTTGCAAGCCGACAAACAGAAGTCTCTGCGCAAACTTACTTTTCAGCTTGTTAATAATACTTTCCAGCCATAAATTGATTTCAAAGGCCATAATAAACTTTCTGCAAATAAAAATTATTAATCAAGTTTTGCGCCCCAATATTCAAGCTTTTCAAGGTTACTTTCAAGATACTGAATATCGCGGGTTTTTGGCATGTAATAGAAATAAACAGCTTTTCTGCCCGGATTTACTATACAAAATTTTCTGCAAACTTTTTTAAGAGCATCTTCGCCTTTAATTTTTGCTTCGCCTTCTTTTCCGTCAAAAAGAACGTTGTTATTTAACATTGTGAAAGTTTTGAATGAATATAATTCACTTATTTTTTTATTTCGTTGAGCAGAGGCTACCGCATCTTTGAATGCTTTTGAATACGGATTTTCCTTGTCACGCTCATTGTAATAGAGGACAAACATTTTGCCTTCATTATAATCTTTTGAATAATTATCCGCGCTCTGCAAATATTCATGCAGTTTGTCAGGAATTACGGCATATCCGTATGGTGTAGTATCTTTGTGGAAAAACATAAAATACAAAATTACTACCATAACAGCGCCAATAGCAACTGCAAGCTTTTCCTTTTTTCCAAGACCTGTTTTATTATATTTTTCTACATATTTATTAGCCATATATAAATTTTATAAAATTTTTCAAATCTTGTCAATAAAATTAAACGAATTTCCTTCAAATGATTGATATTAAATTAACCGCAAAGCCCCGTCATCAGGCGCTCAAATTCCGGGAAAGATATATCAACCCACTCAAACCCGTCAATCGAAACCGGATTTTCGCACACCAACCCCGCTACATAAAAACTCATCGCAAGCCGGTGGTCATGAAAACATTCAACAACTGCATTTCCATCCAAACTTCGCTTACCATTTATAACAAATCCATCCGGAGTTTCATCAATATCCGCTCCGATTTTTTGCAGCTGTGAAACAACCGTCGAAATCCTGTCAGACTCTTTGTTCCTCAAATCCTGAGCGTCTTTCACTATAGTTTCGCCATCAGCTAACGCAGCCATAACAGCAATAACCGGAAGTTCATCAATTAAGCGCGGTATCAAATCCTTTTCAATAACACAACCCTTCAAGTTTGAATAACGCACTCTGATATCACCGCAAATTTCGCCTGAAATTATTCGCCTGTCAAGAATTTCAATATCAGCACCCATATTTTCTGCAACATCAAGAATGCCGCTTCGAGTCGGATTAAGCCCGACATTTTTCAAAATAATGTCAGAATCCGGAACAATCAGTGCCGCCGCTATAAAAAACGCAGCAGACGATATATCACCGCAAATTTCGATAGTTTTAGGAGCCAATTCGGATTTATGAATTTTTACGGTTGTGTTTTCAACCTCAATATCCGCGCCCATATATTTGAGAAGAAGTTCAGTGTGGTTTCGGGAAAGATAGGGTTCAGTAAAAGTTGTTATGCCATCAGCGTTCATGCCGGCCAGCAGAATACAGGATTTAACCTGAGCGGAAGAAAGCTTTGAAACATAATCTATTCCCTGCAAGTTGGCTCCCGCAATCGTGAGCGGCGCATGTCCGTCTTTGGAGGTAATTTTTGCGCCCATCAAGGTCAAAGGGTCAATAATACGCTTCATGGGTCTTTTTGAAAGGCTGTCATCTCCGACAAGGGTTGATTTAAAATTTTGTCCTGCCAAAATTCCTGAGACAAGACGCATAGTTGTTCCGGAATTTCCGCAATCAAGATTTTTTTGAGTGGCACAAAGTTTTCCGGATGATATTATTTCAAGAGTTTTTTTGTCAATAAATTCAGCCTGAACGCCCAAAGATTTGAACACAGAAAGCGAGGATTGGGGGTCAGCGCCGTTTGAGAAATTTTTAATAACTGATTTTCCGCAAGCAAGCGATGCAAACATAACTGCGCGGTGGGAAATTGACTTGTCGGAAGGGATTTCAACAGAGCCGCAGAGTCCTTTGTTAAGTTTAGAAACTTTTTTTAGCATAAAAATATTTTAGCATAAAATATTTGTGCTATACTAAAAACATCAACAAAATAGAGAGGTGTCCGAGCGGTTTAAGGTGCAATCTTGGAAAGGTTGTGTGGGAGCAATTCCACCGTGGGTTCGAATCCCATCCTCTCTGTTTTTTATTGATATGAATGCACAAGTTTTGTCAAATATCTATGTATCTTTAAGATTAAGAAAATAATAATAATAATAATTATAATTATTATTATTATATATTAACATTAAAAATTCCTTCTCTTAGATTTTAAACCCCCGAAAAAAATTTTTTGCTAATTTTTCAATTATTTATAAATACTCAAACTGACTGTTCATTTACATACTGACTGCGATATAACTTGGGAAATAAGTTTTTTAATGTTTTTATTAAATTTTCTTTCAAGGTTTCGTGTTGTTGTACATCTCGTGGAAGCAAAGTCAGTTTTAGTGTTGATAAATCCCTTTTTTATTATCTTTAAAAATTTTGTTATCAGTACAGAGATATTTTGAACATCTTTGTAATACATTTCTGTCACCATCATATAAAAGACGTGTGCCTTTTGGAATTTCTATTTCATACAAAAGATTTACAAAATCTTTAGATAAATTTGAAATAAAAGACTTCGCATAATCACAACTGCAACTGGTATATGGAAACTCTCTCATATAAATAATTTCTCCGGGACGAACATTTCTACATTTATTGAAATAATTGAATAATTCCGGAATATCTTGGTAAAAAGATGAAGGATTTGTTATACCTCTCCATACAGTAATTTTTTCTTTTGTGGGTTTAAATTGTTTAAAAGATAAATCTAATCTACCTAATAATTTTTTACATTTGAATGGATTTATACCTAAAACATTAAGGTTAAAAGTATTATAATCAAACAAACCCGGTTCAAAATAATTATTTTTATCATGCGCAACCTTTTGGCTTATATTTTGCCAATATTTATGACAAAATAATTCTTTTGTTTGCAGATTAGGTGTTGTTAGTTTTATCATAGTAATATAAAATGTGTAAAAATATTTTTTGATAGTATTCTTATGAATGCAAATAATGCTGAAACTCTTTACTTAAAATAATTTGCAATTTTTCTGATTTTATGATAATTATTTTTTGAATAATGTATATTCCGACTTGTAGAGTGCAAAATTTGGACAAAATATCCAATAAAACACACTCTTCAAAATCATCAAAACAAGTAAAATGGAGAGGTGTCCGAGTGGCTTAAGGTGCGGATCTCGAAAGTCTGTGAAGGGTCAAACCTTCCGTGGGTTCAAATCCCACCCTCTCCGTTTTTCATCCTGAATACATCAATACTGTTATATTGTTTGAGGTAGTTTAGGAATAATTCCGCAATCAAAACTTGAACTAAATTAAAAGCACGCGGATTTGAGTTTGATAAACTTATCATTACAAAAATTCCGCGTGATTCCAAGCATAATTCAAAAATTGATTATGACACATTAATACGCCAAATTTCAAACGCCTTAAGCCATTTCAGAATGACAAAATTCAGCGTTTTCCTCATACCATTCTTTTAAGTCTTTGCGTTTAACTTTTCTGGTAGAAGTCTTTGGCAACTCCTCGCGATGCAAAACAACAACCGTCGGAGTTTTATATGGTGCGAGATTAGCTTCCGATAACCTTTTAACTTCTGATTCTAATGCAACCTGAATCTCTTCATCGGATTTTTTAGCAAGCTCATCTGACGGGCAAATTATAACCCCGACTTCTTCTGTTCCTGCTTTGTTGCCTGATTTTATGGTTAAAGACATTACGCAAAGTTCTTTTACAAGTTCAGAAGATTCCAAAACAGCCTCAACTTCTTCGGGGAAAATTTTCTTTCCTCCGCCAAGAACAATCATATTCTTAATTCTGCCTGTAATTTTGATATAACCTTGTTTGTCGATTTCGCCGATATCGCCGGTGTGGAACCAGCCGTCTTCATCAATAACTTCACGTGTCATATCAGGTTTTCCGTAATAACCCTGCATTACATTCGGTCCTGTTGCCAGTATTTCACCGTTATCTGCGATTTTTACCATAACAGACGGTAATGACTGACCTACTGTTCCGATTTTTGAATGTCCGTAACGGTTTGTTGAAATTGTCGGGGATGTTTCGGTTAAACCGTAACCCTGGAATACGGGAATACCGATTCTTTCAAAAAATTCAGCAACATTATCTTCAAGCGGAGCCCCGCCGCAGATGAAACATTCTAATTTTCCGCCCAAACCATCAATTACTGACTTGAACATCAATCGACGAACAGAACGCGGCATAAATTTTGCTAATGCATAAAGAACTTTAAATGCTTTTTGAGCAGTTTCAGGTTGTTTCTTTATCTGTTTATCAATGCTGTTTTTAAGCATTTTGGCAACTAAAGGAACAACAATCATATTTGTAATTCCTTTTTCTTTCATTGTTGTTGTAAGTTCTTTCGGATTGAGTGATTTTATATAGACAATTTTAGCCCCCATATAAAGCATTCCAAAGAACCCGCAGTCAAGTTCCAATAAGTGATTCAACGGTAAAATAGACAGCAAAGTATGTTCGTTTGTTAATTTAAACATCATTTCAAAATCGCGAAGCTGTGAATAGATATTACCAAAACTAATCATAACACCTTTTGGATTACCTGTTGTTCCTGAGGTGTATACAATGAGTGCGGTTTCATCTAAAGTTCTTGGCCTGCCTAGATTTTTTTCAATATCGGCTTCAAGTGTTGAAACTGATTCAATTTCAGAATGTGCTCTTTCTTCATCATCAAGAACAAAAATATATTCAATAGACGGAACATAATTCTTAACCTCAATTGCGTAGTCTAAATAATGACATGAACACAACAAAATTCGAGGATTACAGTCGTTTAGAATATGCCTATGTTCGGGAACTGTCAGTTTAACATCCAGGGGAACCGTTATGGCACCGGTTTGAATTGATGCAAACATGCCGATTGAAAACTCCGGACGGGATTCACAAATTATTGCAATTCTTTCTCCTCTTTGAACGTTTAATGTTTCAATCAGGTAGTTAGCAAATTTCTTTGCTTTTCTTGAAATTTCGATATAACTTAATTCTTCATAACCGTCTTTGGTTTTTAAAGTCAAAGCTTTAACCTGTCCGTAGATATCACTTTTTTCCTGCATTAAATCAAGGAAATTAGAATGCAGTTTATGGTCAATATTATAAAACGCACGTCGCTCAAGTGATTTTTTCATAAAGTTTACGCGAGTTTGAAGTTCATGCGCAATCGCTTTTTCGGGTGCATTAAAATCAGTTATGGACTGTCCGAATTGAATTACTATCTCGTTAAATAATTTAGGTAAGCGGCGGGTTTGTCCCCAGCTTTCAAAACCTCCTTTAATTGCAAACGGGACAATGGGCGCATTAGTTTCTTTAGCCATTAACCCAACGCCGCGGTTAAATTTACACAGTTCTCCGTCAGGGGTGAATTTTCCTTCCGGAAATATTATAACAGCTTCGCCCGAATTTAATTTTTGATTGGCGCTCTCGATTGCTTCTATACCTTTTCCGAATTTCAAAGGTAAAACATTATAGTATTTTAACAAATGCCTTACAATCGGCACTTTAAAAGCAGCAGGTCCTGTAACAAACCACAACTGACGGTTTGTTGCCATCTGAACAATAAACGGATCCAAGTGCCCCGTGTGATTGCCTGCTAAAATACATTTACCCCTGCGCGGAATATTTTCAGCACCTTCTACCCTGTACCTGAAAAGCAGTAAGAATATATGCCCTAAAGTCGCTTTTAACAAAAAATATCTGAATGATTTATCAAATATAAGAACAAGTGCCGCCAAAACAAATGATAATGCGGCGATTCCTTTAAATACATTCAAAGGATTGATAAATCCTATAATATGAGCAACAATTGCAGTTCCGATTAAAAAACTCAAAGTGCTTGCAGTCAATTGCAGACCGAATATTTTACCTCTCACTCTGTCGGGAGTAATTTTTTGCAAAATTGTATCAAGCATTACTATTACAACAGCATCAGCCACCCCAATCGGTATAAGCCACATCCAGGCGCTTTCCATTGTACTGCATAATGGCGCTGTTACAAGTGCTAAACACAAAACAATAAATCCGCTTGCAAATAAATGCGGTGTTCTCATTATTCTTGCAAAATAAATTGCGGCCCCCATACCTGCTATTATACCTACACCCAAAAGCGTTCTTAAATAAGTCAAATCTGAAAAACTTAATCCGTAATAATCTGTAATTAACGCGTTTAAACTATTTGAAAATACCGCTACAATAAACTGTAAACAAATTGTCAAACTAACAAGATATAATGCTTTTTTGTGTTTTTTCAAATAATTAAATGCAATAGCCAAATCGTTTGTTTTTTCTTTTGGGGTAAAGAAGTTTTGAGGTATTGAAAATTTTATAAATGCAGTTAGGATTGCGCCGATTAAATACATTACACCAATGATTGAAAACGCCTGCATATTCCCTAAAGTTATTATGTAATTAGCCGCAAAAGCACCAAACAGAAGTGCAATAGCCCCTATTGAAGAAGTTAAAGCATTGGCAAACTTTAATTGTTCACTTTTTACAACATTTGTAACAGCTGACATTTTAGCAGGGTAGAAAAATGCTGCGCCTGTTCCAAGAATAAAGGCGAACATGTAGATTAAATTTTGCGATAATTGAGGAGTAAAAATTATAGCTCCTACGGTTATTGCTCGAAATAGGCAGCTAATAGAAAGAATAGATTTTCTTGAAAAACGGTCACATAACGCTCCTGAAAACGGGCTTATTAAAAATTGAGGCATTAAAAACACAAAAAACATTGTTGCAATTGATTTTCCGGCACTACCTGATATTTTCAATAAAAGTGCAACCAATAAAAACTGTACAATAGCATCTGCAAAATGCGAAAACACCTGCCCTAAAAACAATTTATCAAACTCAAAATTCGCCAAAGGTCCTAACTTCTTCTTAATCCGGTACATACTATTTTCTCCTTTTAGTTCCCTTATATTATAAGTTTTGTTTTGCATGAGCGCAACAATTTAATGGTTTATCATATATTAAATAAATAAAAATCCATTATAATAATTGGCAGGTAAAATTACCTGCCATTAAAAATTCAAAATTCTATAGTTTCTTCTTTTAAATATTTCTGCCCAAATTGTATGCTTGTTCCAATAAATCTTTGCGTGAGGCGGCATCATTTGAACTTTCAACTCCACCGCCATCAACAAAACCGCAAAATTCGACACCGTTAAAACAAGCCAGCCAGCCATTTATACCGTTAATTACCGTTTGCGCTACGCCTTTAGCGCCATCAGCGGATGTTGTTATCAAGTAAACTTCTCTAAATTTGTAATCTGACGAAAACAAGCTGTTTGCTCGATCTATCATTGTTTTCATTTGCCCGGACATTTCGTAATAATAACCCGGAGTTGCCCATACGATAACGTCAGATTTTTTTATTTTTTCAGTTATTTCATTTGCATCATCATTAATTACGCATTTACCAAGCTTTTGGCATGCAAGGCAGCCCTTTCAGAATTTTATATCTTTGTCTTTTAATGTGATAAATTCGACTTCATGTCCGGCGTCTTTTGCTCCGCGCTCTGTTTCATGTGCTAAAATCTCAGAATTCGCGTTATGTCTTAAGCTTGTTGAAATTATTAAAACTTTTTTCATTAATTTTTCCTTACTTTAGCTTATCATATTCTTCATCATTAACTTCTTCTAACCACTCTGTAGTGCCGCCGTCAGACGGAACTTCAATTGCAATATGCGCAAACCAGCTGTCTTTTACCGCACCATGCCAGTGTTTGACGTCAGGTGCAATATTTACGACATCACCTTTTTTAAGTTCCTGAGCAGGCTTACCCCATTCCTGATAATAACCTCTCCCGCCTGTAACGAGTAGAATCTGCCCGCCTTTGCGGTGAATATGCCAGTTGTTTCTGCATTTAGGCTCGAAAGTTACATTTGCAACATGAACCTGTTCTGCTGACAACAATTTCAGATATGAATTACCTTTGAAATATTTTGCATAATTAACATTAGATTCTCCCATTGCAAAAACCTCCGTTTTAGGGCGTGATGTCAAAATGAGGATTTCTGCGACCTGTTTATCAGTTAAGCCGTTATGTTTTCCAATTTGAATATGCGCATTTAACTGAGGTTCCACACCATCAAGCGAAGATAATGCCGCAATTGTTGCGATTTCTCTTTCTTTCCAAGTTAAAACACCGCGGGCAAAAATATCGCCAAACAAATGTTCTTTCAAATAATCATCAATTGCAGGTGCAAATTCAAAGAGTTCGCCTTTAACTTCATATCCTGTCAGTTTTGTCTGCGTTTCTGTACCGATTTTGTTTAAATCGGCATCTTTAGCTAAAGGTTTACCTGCTTTGCCATCTTTATAATTACCTTCTTTTGAAACTTTTAAAAGCGTTGAAAGCGCGTTAAGGCTTCTGGGAAAACCGCAGTAAGCATACATTTGAACAAGTATTTCCTTGACCTCATTAACGGTTAATCCTTCATCTAACCCTTTTTTAATTGATTTTTCAAGATTGGTTAAATCGCCTGACGCCGTGTAGGATGAAATCATAACGATATTTTGTTCTTTTTTTGTTAATAAATTATCTTGTGACATTGCAAAACCTCCGCTTATAAATAAAAAAACTGCAATTATCAACGATAAAATAAATTTATTTATTGTAATTTTTATAGCCCCTCAATTTATATAATCAAATATTTTTCACAAAGTTATTCTACATTTAATATTTAGTTTTTTCAATTCTTTTTACATAATTCACCTCCTTTCGGGTTTGTTATAAAAAAAGAGTAAGGCGTGGATTTTAATGTTTATTAAAATCTTACCTTACTCTTTTAAAATTTTGATACCTAAAATTTTTAACAGATATATTTAAATTTATGATTTTATCAAAACATGATTGCCGTTGATTGTTACTCATTTCCCGTCAGAATTTGATGAAGATGCAGAATAACTTTTTTCTTTCTCATGAGTTTTGACATTTGCCGGCAAATCATTTTTATAAGGAATCCCGACTGATTTCATCTGGGCAAAAATTTCTTTTTCATTTTTTGAATATTCTTTTGTTGACATTTTGGATATATCTTCACGAGTATATATTTTATCTGTGCCCGTTTCTGGATTTTTATAACTTGAATAATCCTTTGGCTGTTCGGATTGAGGTTTTATCAGTCCATCTTTTAATTGCTGTTCAATTATAAGAAGATTGCGCTCAAATTCATCTCTTGTCATATTACCGATTTCTTCTGGGGTAAAGATGTGAGGATTAACCGGATCTGCAAATGGAATATCCCCAAAAGATGGTAGCTAATCATTCTTTTCTACTTGCAATTTATAAGGCGTACCAAAATCGTAAGTATAAGTTTTAGTTGGATTAGTAATTATTGCAGGTCGGGTATTTGCTTGGACTGGAGGAGGCGGAGCCTGTACCGCAACATCTTCATTTTTTAAGCCTGTTATTTCAGAAACATCATAACCTGCAAACTTCTGTAGATATTCTTCAATACTTGTACCATAACCATCTTTCTTAACAATATTACCATTACTTTGAAGATATTCTTGCAATCTTGTTTGACCCAAAAGATGAGTAGCTGCAAGCATTCCGGATTGAGTAATCGGAATTCCATTAATTGTTGTCCCATCATATTTCGGGGCAAAATTTTTGATATAACTCCATTGCTTTTGTTTGTAAATTCGTTGAGCATTTTCTTGTGCTTGCGGACTATTTAGAAAATCTTCAACACTATATACACCATCTTTGCCGGTAAAACTTCCGTCCCATATATTTTTGTCATAATGAACATGTGTTTTGGGTTTGTAATAACCGGCATCAACCATTGCAGCCTCGCCCATCTGATATTTACCGATAAAGCCTGCTGTATTTACAGCTTTATAATTTCCGCCAGATTCTCTGGCACCTAAATCATTATAAAAATCATCTAGTGTTTTTCCCATAAAATTTTCTCCTTTTTTCATTACTAAATTAAGGTACCTTATATGATACCTTTGGCTGGTGGGCTATTTATACTTTTAATCCGTGAATAATTTATTGTTTAAACTTATAATTTGTATGCCCAATCGTACATACCATCTTTATATTTTATCACAAATTGAATGTCTCCATGATAACCTGTAAGCTTTATGTCATGATATCCGTTTGTTTTTTCCTTTCTAATCGTAACACCAGCTTCAGGTTCAAAGTTTGAAAAAGATATATCTTTATATCCATCCGGCTGTTTCTGAAGAATAAATAAATTATAACCTGCGGTTCCCAAATATAATGTTGAGTATACAACACCTACTATCTCATTTGTTCCATCATTGTTTAAATCAAACTCAAAAGCCCGGACTGATTCAGGTGTAATTCGCGCAAAATTTTTAATCTCTTCCGGTGTCTTATTTTGCGTTTTTAGAACATATTCATAAAGTATTTTGTTTGCCTCTGGTTCTGATTTTTCATTTGAGAAATCCAAAATTTTGTATATGCAGCTTGAGTATCTATGATGTAACACAAACATAATAGGAATAATTGATAAAATAAGCAGAACTAACAAAATATATTTTTTCATATATTTATTCTACATTTAATATTTAGTTTTTTCAATTCTTTTTACATCATTCACCGCCTTTCTGGATTGTTATAAAAAAAAGAGTAAGGTGTGGATTTTAATGTTTATTAAAATCTTACCTTACTCTTTTAAATATTATTTTATATATTTTATTATACCATTTTTACCAGAAATCCGTCAAGTGCGGCTTTCCGGATTTTATTCTTGAAATTTTGCATATTTTTTGTAAAATTATTAAACATTATGAACGATATTTTTCGCAATAAAGTTAATCTGTTGAAAGCGCTTGCGATAATGGCAGTTGTAGCAGGTCATCTGGAATTTTCACTAATCCCGATGTTTCCGCCTTATTCATTTCAGGTTATGGTATTTTTCTTCATTGCCGGAATGCTTTTTAAGCCGGAATATTCTTTTGTGGAATATTTTAAAAGAAGATTCAAAAGCCTGATTGTTCCATATTTTTTGTATGCAGGTTTTTATCTGGCTTTAACAATTATCATAACTCCTGTAATCGGAAAGTTTTGGGGAATGGAAATAAACTTTTACAACGAAATTGTTATGCCGTTTTTGACAGGTCATCAGCTGGATTTAATTTCCCCGTTATGGTTTGTGCCCTGTTTATTCATAACCCTTTTGATTTATAAGTTGTTAGCGTATATAAAATGTTCTGAAACCATAAAACTTGCAGGTTACTTTCTTCTTGCTCTTGGCGCAATTCACTTTCAGAAATATGCTTCTGACATAAATCTTTTATGGCTTTTCAGAAGTTGTTTTGCGCTTTTGTTTGTGCATTTGGGATATTTGTATAAAAATATGATTGAGGGTAAAATTAACATTCTTTCGACAAAAATTTTCACTGCAATACTTATCTTACAATCACTTCTCTGGCTTACAAACCAAGATTTTACAGCTGTTGACGGCATAGGACTGCATTTTCTTCTTGTATGGGGGCAGTACAACAATTGGATAGTGCCGGTTTTAACTAGTTTAACCGGAATTTGGATGTGCTTATTTATTGTGGAAATAATTTATGAAAAAGCGAAAAATTGGACGTTTCTAAATAAAATCGGAGAGAATTCCTATCACATTATGGCAAACCATCTTTTGATTTTTAATATAATAACTTATTCAATTCTTGCGATTAAAGGGATTCCGTTCGACATCAAAAACAGTGCGGATATTTATTGGTTCTACAGCCCGTTGAAAACCACTTATTTCTATTTTCTTGCAGGAATTATCCTGACAACATATTTTGGAGAATTGCTCAAAAAAACTTACGGATTTTTTAAAAACAAGCACTCTGAAACTACCTTACGCTGATACCTTCATCAAGATATTTTATCAGCGGATAAATGAAGAATTCAATTATTCTGCGCTCGCCTATTTCGACCTCTGCACTCAACGTCATACCGGATGAAATCTTCTGTTCTTGCCCGTTTACAACCAGAGTATCCTCGTTTGGCGTTACGTAAATTTCATAAACCTGCCCGAGATTTTCATCCTCTATACTGTTTTGCGAAACAGATTTTACAACGCCATGCAGGATTCCGTATTTTTGGAAATCAAATGTGTCAATTTTGACAGAAACCGGCATTCCTTCTTTTATAAATCCAATATCCTGATTTAAAACTTTTGCTTTAATTATCAAAGGCATCTGGGCCGGAGTGAGCGCGATTAATTCCTGAGCCGGCGTAACAACGCCTCCGGTTGTGTGAATCATAAGTTTGTCAATATATCCGTCGCATGGCGCTGAAATCTTTTGATTTTTATTGCTGAAATCAACTTGCTCCCTGTTTGCTTCAAGTTCGTTTATACGTTTTTGAACTTCTGAAAGAGTTGTAAGATTGCGGGCTTTAAAATCTGCATTAAGCCGCGAAATTTCGTTTTGAACTCCGGCAATCTGCGATTTTAACCGTCTTATTTCTGAATCTGTCCGATTGAAAGATTCTTCAAGGCTCTTTGATTTCTCTTTTGCATCCAGATAATTGTTGTATGCAATAATATCTGCAACTTCTGACAACTTTCGCTCTTTTTCGCGCGCATTTTTTAACTGGAATTCATAATCGCGTTTTTGAGCTTCCGCTGAATTTATTTGCATTTTCAATTGAGTTATTTCATTATTTTTGGCCGCAATTTCACTTTGCAATGCGGTGAGATTTTCATGGTGCAAACGTTGTTGAATTTCTGATTCTTCTTTCATTTCAGGGTTTGTAACAGAAAGTGAGAATTCTGAAGAAGTTCCGTCTGCCTTAAGCCTTTTTGCTTCCAGCTTTGTATGTTCAAGATTTTTGACCGCAGTACTAAGCTGAGCATCAGTTGCCGAAGCATCAATTTCTACAAGGATTTGTCCTTTTTTAACGAAATCGCCTTCTTTTACAAAAATCTGTTTGACAATACCGGTTTCAAGAGGCTGAATAATTTTTGCATCTCCTTCGGGAATCACAATTCCGCGCGCGGTGACGACAATGTCGATTTTACCGAAAAACAGCCACAAACAGCTCACAACAATCAATGATACAATTGTCCAAAACATAAATCTTCCAAGGGGACTCGTTGGAGCCTCTTCGATTTCGCAAAGCGCTGGTTTAAATTCATAAGAATCATTTATACTGCGAACAGCCTGAAGAATTCCGGATTTCAACTTAGTGAACATTTACCCCTCCCTGCCGGCTGTATAGGAATCTGTAGTAACCTCTTTCATTTTGCATTAATTCATCATGATTTCCTGCTTCGATTATGCGGCCTTTATCGAGAACCAGAATCACATCGCAGTTTCTGACGGCAGAAAGCCTGTGAGCAATGATGAAAGTTGTTCTCCCTTGAGTAATTTTGCTCATGTTATTAAGGATTATCCGCTCAGATTCATAATCAAGTGCCGATGTTGCTTCATCCATAATAAATATCCTTGGATTTGTAATAAGCGCTCTTGCGATTGCAATCCGCTGGCGCTGTCCGCCGGAAAGGCTTGAGCCGCGTTCGGAGACGAGCGTATCATAGCCTTCGGGGAATTCTGAAATAAATTCATGCGCTCCGGCAATTTGTGCGGCTTGAATAACAAGTTCAACAGGCGCATCAGGTTTGGATAAGGAAATATTTTCCCTTATGGTTCCTGAAAAAAGGTAATTTTCCTGAAGAACAACACCTATATTATATCTTAGCCAGGAAGGATTCATCTGGCGGACGTCGATTCCGTCAATATAAATCGTTCCTTCATTCGGGAGGTATAATCGCTGAATGAGTTTTGTTACGGTACTTTTGCCGCTTCCGCTGCGGCCGACAATACCGACGCTCATGCCGGGTTTTATTATATATGTGAAATTATTAATCACATACGGAGATGTCGGTGTATATTTAAAACAAAGATTGTCGAATTTAACAGCTCCATGGATTTTTGGCAATGTAATACTCTGGCTCGACTGAACTTCTACAGGTGAATTCAGGATATCGCCGAGTCTGTCGATTCCAAGCAGACATTGCTGAAATTCATTCCAGAGATTTACAAGCCTCAAAACAGGACCCGAAAACTGATTTGAAAACATCTGAAAAGCGATTAACTGTCCGATTGTCAGTTTGTTCGCAATAACAAGTTTTACGCCCCAGTAAAGAATTGCAATCGTCATAGCTTTTTGGAGCATTGTAGAAAGCGCATTTGCAACATTTCCCATATTTGCAAGCTTAAACGATGAACTGATGTATTTAGCGAGGTAAAGTTCCCATTTTTTCTGCATTCCGCCTTCGACAGCGAGCGATTTAACCGTTTGGATTCCACTCACAGATTCCACGAGATACGAATTGGATTGAGCGCCCATCTGGAATTTTTTCTCAAGCCGCTCTCTGAGTTCCGGCGTGATAACAAGATACAGTACTGCAATGATTGCGACAAAGGCGATTACTACAAAACTCAAAACCGGACTGTACAAAAACATCATTATCACAAACACAAATGAGAAAAACAAATCCAGAATTACGGAAACGGATTTATTTGTAATGAATTCACGTATCTGGTCTAATTCCCGGACTCTTGTTATTATATTTCCGACTTTCCTGTTTTCGAAATATGTAAAAGGAAGTGAGAAAAGATGTTTGAACAATTTCGCACCGAGTTTGGCGTCAATTTTGCTTGCAGTGTGAAGAAAAATATACTTTCTTGCAAAATTTAACAGAAGTTCAAAAATCATAACCGCAACAAAAGCAAAGGCCAGAACATCAAGAGTCATAAGGCTTCTGTGGACAATAACTTTATCCAGGATTACCTGCGTAAACAAAGGCGTTACAAGTCCGAAAAGCTGGACAATAAAAGAGCCGAGCATAACTTCCGCTATCACCTGTTTATAGGTCAGAATTTCGGTAAAAAACCATTTGAACCCGAATTTTATCTGAGAATTGATTAGTTTGTGCGACAGAATTATGAAATTATTGCCGCTGATTTCATCAAGTTCCTGATATGAGATTTCTTTAGCCTGTTTTTCTTCTATAGATAATATTAATGCGCATTTTGATTCCTGATTGATTTTCAAAAGTACAGAATACGAGCCGTCGTGTTTCAGAATCACGGCAGGAAGAGGATATTCTGATTTGACAATTTCATCGGGAGTAAGAAGTTTAACTTTTGCCTTAAAGTCGAACCGTTTCATAATAAGAAGCAGTTCACTCACTTCAATTTCACTATTAGAGAGACTGTATTCTCTAATTATTGATCGAATATCAAGACTTATCCCGTTTATTTTTGCAACTGTATCAAATGCAATTAAACCGGTTTGCATTCAGGCTCCTTATACATATTATGCAGCCCATGAAGAAGCGATTAACGTCATCAAGTCCTCATTTGCGCGCACATCCGCCGCACTTGATAAAACAATACCGTTATCTGCAGCATACGCTGTCATATCCTGTATTAGTCGGTTTACATCTTCATTTGTAAGCCGCATAATTTCACCTTCACTTGTTTCCAGTTCAAAATTCTCTATCTGATGATTCGCATTCAGCCGATATTGTTCTATGCGTATTACATCTTCACCCGGCTCGCTGCCGTAATCAATTATTAAATCATTTGAATTCCCTTTTTTCCAGAATACAATATCTTCCAATCTTACACCTTCGCCAAAGTGTATCGTGTCATTCCCGCCAACATTCAATATATGGTCTTGTCCGTCACCTTTATTAAAAATAAAAGTTTCATTGCCGCCGTCTTTATCTTCAAAATAATCATTGCCCTTGCCGCCTATTAGGGTTTCGTTATACTTGCCGAATGTTTTAATTATATCATCCCCTGCGCCTCCGTCGATGTAATCATGACCGCGCGTATTTGTAATTGTATCATTTCCGTCTCCACCATAAACAATATCATCCCCGGCACCGGAATTGATTATGTCATCCCCTCCATAGCCGTATATTGTTTCTGTAAATTGTGTACCGGTTATAGTGTCGTTTTCATCAGTTCCTTCAAGAACAAGTCTGTTCATAACTTCTTCGGGTGTCAAAATTCTTCCGTCTGAAAATTCAAATATCTCAATTCTGTTTCCTGTATATTGAAGATATCCGTCAATTTTTATAGAATCTGATGAATCGGAAAATGTAATGTACAAATCGTAGTTTTTGCCATGGAATTTTATATTTTCAGGTGTGATTCCTTCGCCAAAGATTATTTTGTCATTCCCGCCAACATTCAATATATGGTCTTGTCCGTCACCTTTATTAAAAATAAAAGTTTCATTGCCGCCGTCTTTATCTTCAAAATAATCATTGCCCTTGCCGCCAATCAGGGTTTCGTTGCCTTTGCCCTGTGTGATTATTGTATCGTCACCGTCACCTCCGTCAATATAATCGTTGCCGGATTTGTTCGTGATTGTATCGTTTCCGTCTCCACCATAAACAATGTCATCGCCGGCGCCGGATAGTATCGTATCATTGCCGCCTTCGCCAAAAATTATATCATTGCCTTCGCAAGTGTCGATATAATCATCCCCGTCGCCGCCGTAAACAATATCGTCTCCCTGTCGGGTCTTAATTGTGTCATTTCCGCCGTAGCCGAAAACTGCTTCCTGCGCGCTTGTTCCTTCTATTGTGTCATCAGATTCCGTGCCGTAAATATTTACTCTGTTTACAACTTCAAGCAAAAGTCTGTATTCTTCGCCCATTTCTGTATAGTGTGAAGAAAATTCCGTAAAATTACTGTTTTCGACCAGCCCCAGGCTTGTAAAGGTTTTCACAAAATCGCTTAGAAGGGTTTTGCCCGCAAGCGTGTCAACTGAAAGAACATTGTCGATATATGTCATTACCGCGTTTGTATTATAAACGTATTTTCCGGAAGTTTCGTCATAATTAATTTCCAGCAGATTATAAAGCGGTTTCAAAATGGATTGCATTTCAATTTGCGCATAAACGTAGTCTGAAAGCTGGCGAAAAGCTGTTTCCAGAATATCCGCGGCTTCGGGATTCGGATTGGTTGTGCTGTTGCGGCCTTTGAAATCTTTGGCAACGAATTTTTCGAGCGCCTCAAGTTGTCTTGCGTCGATATTTGCGCCGCGGCTGTCCGGGGCAACATCTTCAACGCCGGCCCAGCAGTATATGATTTGAGAAATCAAATCATTACGGGTTCTCAGATTGGTTTCTGTGGTAAAATTTTTGACAAGAGCTGTTAAAACTTCGTCTCTTGCCATTGCCTGATGAAGCGAGTAGATATAGCCGCAGCCTGCAACATCAGGAAGAGCCGCTATTTCATCCGAAACTTCCAGCCATTCCGCAGCGATGGAATTGAATTTGTCGACATTCAACAAAACATCTGCAACATGGCTCATAGACCCATCTGTGCGGTAGAAAGTACCAACTGTTTTTGTAATATTTCCATTACCGGCGGGATATCGGTCTGACATGCCGTTTTTAAGGTTTATATATGCAATTCCGGCTTCAGCAAGAGTGAGGATCGTGCCGTCTCCTTTAAGGATTTTTATATCGTTAAAACGTTCATCTTATGCGCTCACCTTGCCATCGCCGTTAGAATCGAAATCCGCAAGAGCGTCAAAGCCTGAAGTTGCAAGAGTTCCGTCAGACTTGAGGAAGTGGTCTCCAAAAAGTTCAGAGCCGTCGTCGATTATACCATTGTTGTTGACATCAATAGCGAGAACCCCGTCATCATTGTCAACCCAGGAGGAGGTTTCGGCAAAGCCGTCCAGGTCATGGTCGAAGAATATTCCATCAGATACAGCGACCGTTTCGAAACCATCGCCATCCAAATCTATTATCAAAGGATCCGTCGGCTGAAAATGATACTGCTTTTCAGCTTGAGTGAAGGTATTGTAGATACCCATTTTTATTTTATTTGGGATAGGCATATTTAATATCAAATCTTTGATTCTTAAATCTGTCTTTTCATATGCATTTAATAAATGATTTATATAATTAGGCTCAAGGGATATTAGTATATTTATAAAACTTTTCGGAATTGAAGATAAAAGTTCTTTATATAACGAATTTTTATAATCTTCAATATTTTTTGTTTCGTTCCACGTTCTTTCATCAATATTAAAATCTATAATAAAATCATTACCAGAAAACAAATTATCAAAAATTTGTTTTGAAACATCACCAAAACCTTTTAAGTCTGCAATTCCGCATATTGCATACTTAATCCATTGCATATTATTCCACATATCACGGCTACCATCCTTGAATGCAATATACTTACCTCGTTCAATATCAGTTCCATTTAGACTATGATTATTTATTTCCTTATCTAATGTCGCAATTTCTTTTAGAATACCTAATAATTTTGAATCTTCAGGTGAATATTTATATGCAAGATAAGCAGAAGCATATGCATGTCCATATGCATTTTTCAAAGTTCCGTATGTGGAATATTCAGCATCGTCTTTTTGGGGTGGTTCTTTACCAAACTTTTCCTTTTAGCAAGAATCAAAACTTAAAGTTATTAATGATGATATTTCGTTGAACTCTTTATTATTTGTTGGATTTGTAGTCATGAAGTTACTCCTTTTCTTCTACCTTAATTTATCAAAATTTCATAAATAGAATTAGAGACATCCGCATCTTCGGGAATTTCATCACCGCACTTAAATGTATCATTAAGTCCTGCTGCTCCGCCTATAATATATAACTTCTGGTTTATATATACATATTTTGGGAATTTATACGCTGATTTATAATAACCAAGAATTTCCAGTTTACCGCCCCCTACGAAATATTTAGCAATATACCTTTTTCCATTTTTATTAAAAACAAACAGTATATTATAATCATCTGCTTGTATTGCGGACTCTATTGCATATTTATTTAAAATTTTGGGTATTTGTACAGGCAAAGAAACTCTTTCATATATCGCCGGTAAATCAGACAATATAATTCGCTGGATATCTGGATTTTCAGGATTAGTTGTATCGACTACTATTATTTCCGGCCCGTCCACAGCAAGCAAATGATACTCCAAAAAATAAAGTTTCGGATTTAACACTTGAGAATGTAAGGTTGCAATTGTCTTTTTTGTCTTTAGACTAATTGCCTGAAGCTGCGGCATTGAATTATAAATTCCACCAAATAGAATGCCACTATATATTCCAGCTTTCTCAATTCCAAACGTATCTATTATTTTGATCTTATAGTTATCTAAACTAACATTTTCAAATTTGGATACGTACACATTATTATTAAACTGATACCCACCGCTAATATATATATTATCCTCACTTTTATAATAAACCGGACTTTCTTTTCCTCCACGCGGGATTAGTACAGTTTGGATTAAGGACAACTTTCTGGTGTCAAAATTATATATTTCTATGCCATATTTATCATCTTGTTTTAACTTGATTGGTTGTATATTAATAATACTTTTTTTATTATTGCATATAGTTCCTTCGTTATTTTTAGAGTTGCAGAGTGCATGAACAAAAGCATAATTGCCATATTTATTATTGAAATTGCTTTTAAATAGATTTGAAGAGTTTTGTTTTTCTAAATTAAAAATTTCGGCATAATTTGAATCACTATCAGAAAAATTATTATACCCACCTAAGATTACAATATTATTATCATCGACAACTGTTACATTATGACAAATTTTAGGACTGGTAAAATCCCCAACATGTATAACTTTTAAAGTATTTTGACGATTAGATAAAACCCCAAAAGATATAAATAATGCTAAAAATAAACTTATAAAAGTTAAACCTTTTTTTAATTTAAATTTCATTCTTACTCCAATTTATATATAATATTACAACTTTAAACAAAATCATATTAGCCACATGGCTAATATTTAGGCTACTAACTTTTCTAAATTCTCAACCCCGTCATCATCGTCAACCCAGGAGGAGGTTTCGGCAAAGCCGTCTAAATCATGATCAAAATAGATTCCATCTGATACTGCGACAGTTTCAAAACCGTCTCCATCCAAATCTATTATCAATGGATCCGTCGGCTGAAAATGATACTGCTTTTCGGCTTGAGTGAACGAGGCGGCAAAACCTGTAGCCTTACCATTATCATTTATTAGATTAATAACAAAATATGATCCTAGAATATTAAGCACTTTCCCAACAGCTTCTTTTAATACAGTTCCACCAACCGTTTCAGCAGCAGTTAAACCAACTTCACTTGCTATGGGTGGATTTTTGGTTATATAAAATATTGCAGCACTTATTACAACAGCTATTACAACACCACCGACAACCAATAATGATATGCTATTTCCATTCTGTTCACAAGTATACATAGATGTTGTAGGAACCATTATTGGAGTTGAGTCTTCTATTTTTGAACTAATAATAATTTTATTCGAATCCGTAACTTCTAATGTGTATTTGCTAGAACTCAATTTTAAATGCATATAATCCTCTGAAGTTATAGTTCCTTTTGCAGGATTACCAAATACACTGTTTGAGACATAGGACTTTTCATTTACATCCCAAATTCTTACTGTCATATTATCTGAAAATTTACTTTCTTCATATACAGCAATCAAACCGTCTCCTAATGGAATACAACCAAATCCTTTATCTTTTAATCACAAATGCTTTGTTCATATTTTGTTGTACTTTTAGTCATGTTCCTACTCCTATTTATTTTTCACAAAATTTTGTAATATCATCCAAGGTTATATCTTTACCTTGGAACTTCACAAGTTTTTTCCCAATTTTAAGTAACCTTTGTTCAATATAATCTGTATACCTGACATTTTGGTCTAATTTATCTAAAGTTTGCAATAAAGTGTTATACGAACATAATGTTGAGGCGGAGTTAACACCATAAAATTCTTCTGTCATGAATAATGCTTTACGTTGAAACGTCTCAGCTTCGTTGTAATTATTTTCGCGAAACTTTATTTTTCCCATTTGGCTGTTTGCAATTATATTGTAATAACTTTGATATCTGATATAAGATTCTACAGGTAAGGTTTGCGATGGAATTGTTAAAAACAGTTGGGTTGCATAATATTCTGCTTTTGGATAATTTTGCGTTTCAAGATAAAATGTTGAGGCTGTTAAATTAGTAAAAAAACGAGTTTGAAGTGAATTTTTCGGCAATAAATTTACGATATTTAAAGATTTATCAAGGTTTGCTTTTGCACAGGCAATGTCGTGCATAGCTAAATATGTAACAACAAGTCCATTATATTCTTCAGCAATATCGTATATATCATTAGATAAAAGTTCTGAATATGGGGTTAGAGATTTCAATTCAATAGCTTTATTATAAAATGATACAGCTTTTTCATACTGTCCATTTAGATAATAAAGCTCCGCCAAATCGCTGTAAACACCGGCTTTATCTATATTTGGAGGAAAAGTTACATATCTTGCAAGTTTTCTCCACTCATCTTTTTGAATATAACTTTCATATAATACAATAGATTTTTCATATTCTTTTTGTGAATTATAAAATTCAAGAAGACTTTTTAATGCAAATGACTTTTCAAGCAATCTTTTTTTATTATAAAAGCATTGGCTAAGTTTTAAATTAGCATTTAATATAACTTCTTCTTGCGCATAAAACCCTTTAGAATCAATAAAACTTAAAATTTCATAACGATGCCTAACCAAATACAAACAAACTATAATTAAAAACATTATCAAAAAAGTTTTTAAGTGTTTCTTAACAAATTGAATCAATTTATCCATCCTTAACTCCATTTTATATATAATATTACAAGTTTAATTAAAATCATATTAGCCACATGGCTAATATTTCTTGTAAATTTTCACAGATGCGGTATTTTTATAATTTTCTCAAAGCTCTCCTTTTGTGGCTTGCAGCACCTTTAACTTGTAACATGCTGTGTAAATTTTTATTTGCGACTCCTCCAATTCCTGCTTCTTCCTCAATAAGGCTATCTGCTTTTGTATGCATTCCGCTTGCGAGACCAGACCGCTTTGTTTTAAACGTCTTAAATTCTCAAGATTTTTATTAACCAGTTCTAATGCCAAAATATTGTTCTCATATTGAATTTTAGAATTTTTCGCATCCAGAATTATTTGTTCATATTTTTTCTTCAATTCCGCAAGCTGACACTCTTTTTCTACTTTTGCTTTCTCTATCTCAAACTTTTTCTTTGAGACAGCAGACGAGTTTTTGAACCCGTCAAACAAAACCATTGAGGCGGAAAGCCGGATTGTCAAACTCCGCTGTGAGATATCCTCAATTCCGTAGAAAAAATTCGACGTATCAGAACCATAAAAGTTGTAACGCGTATCAAACCGGACTTTTGGGAAATTCGATTTCTTCTGAATCTCATAATCTTTTTTCTTCTTTAAGATTTCTAAATCTGCGGCCTGCGCTTCAAATGAGTTTTCCGGAACAAAATCCAATATATCGGCAGACAAGTACAAAACACCGTCGGACAAAACATCCTCTGTACTTGACGGAAAATCTGACACTGTCAAATCTTCAGGATTATAACTCCGGTTTGTGTAATAGGAAACTTCCGTCAAAATTTTTGCCAGATGATTTTTAGTTTTATCCAATTCACTCTTAGTTTCCACTGCCGCAATTTCGCCTTCAACAAGGTCGATTTCCGAAAGCTCCCCAGCTCCCCGCAGCCGTTTGTTTATTGCAATTAACTCATTTTGTAAATCCAAAGTTTCTGTTTTGATTTTTACTATTTTGTATAAATTCAGAATTTCGCCATAAATATCAACCGTATCCAGCCGCAAGTCTCTTGAAGTTTTCATTAAAAGCAGTTCTTTTTGCTTTTCATCAGCTTTAGCAATTTCTAACCCCTTGCGCCTTATCCCAAAATCAAACACATTATAAGTTAACCCCACAGATGCCATATCCTGATAATAATTACGGTTTAACAAAATCTCATTTCCGACTGCCGTAATCTGCGCCTGCCCATGGGTCAAATCATTGTACCTTTCTGTAGTTGCAAACGCATTCAATGTTGGATAATAGCCGGATTGCGCTTCTTTTATACCCTTGCTGGCAATCGAGCGCTCTATTTTCGCAAGTTTCATATTGTATGAGTTCTCAAAAGCCGCTGATACAAACTCTTTAAAATCTAACTCCTCAGCCGCTACCGGCAAACAGACTATTCCGGCTAATGCAGTTATTAAAATCTTTTTCGCTAAATTCTTAATATCCATACTTAATTACAAAATATATATTTTTATATCATAATTAAGAAATTTCATTTGTCTATTGGCCAGTTGGCTAGATTTTTTATTTTGCCCCGGATGCTTAAACAAACCAAAAGGCACTCTCAAAACTTGAGAATGCCTTTTGTAATGTTATACAAACAATATTATAAACGGTTAATTAACCTGTCAGACTTCTTACTTAGCGTAAAGAACTGCTCTTGCTGCTGCAGAAGCCGGAACGATTGATTGGTCATACAATGCAACCGGGTAGATATCTGTCGGGTTTGATACAACACAAGCTGCATTATCTTCACCTGAATCATCAATATCACCAGCGTCGCAAGCTACAACTCTGTTAGGAGCTTTTTGTCCGTTTACATCGATAAAACCAAAGCAGTATTCATCATTAGTTGTTGCTGTAGCTGCTGCACATCCGCCTTGAGTGTTATCATAAATGAATGTAATACCATCGTTGTAGAACAACATTGTCAAACCTGTTGGCCATTTGCCGCCAGTTGTCAATACAGGGAATGCATTTCCGCTAGCAGTTACGTGTTTAGTAGCAAATGCAGTATAGTCAGTTTTATCGTTGTCGCCAACACTTACAATTTTGTAGTAGTCAGAATTGCCATTTGTATCTCCTTGGAAATCATCAGTTGCTGCAACTTTAACTACGTTCATTCTGTTTTTGAACAAAGTATATAATGATTGTGTATCATCAGTATATTCAGAACCAGCAGTACCGGCAGTAGCAGCAGCACCTTCAGTTGTTTGAGACAAATCATAGTCATCAAGCGCAATGTTCATAACTACAGCCTGAGACATTACTGATAGTGCTTTTTTGTATGCTGTTTTGTACTGAGCACCTTGTGTTGAGTTAATCAATGTAGGCATTGTCATTGCGGCTACAACACCGATAATACCCAAAGTAATCAATACTTCTGCAAGAGTAAAACCTTTGAATTTTGTCATAATTCTCACCTTTCTTTTAACTGTTTTGAAATACCGGATACCTATTCTCTCACCGATACGGTATTTCTGATAACCTCCGGGCATAACGCAATCCCGAAAACCAACTATGTACAAATATTTCTTACTGCACCTGCCGGCTTATCTTTTCCACCTCTCAACTCTCGTGTAAATTGAAAAATCCATAAGGTGCAATTATTTAGAAAACTATTTGTTATAAATTTATTTTATATCTTTATTCAGATATTGTCAAGTCCTTCAAAGATATGAGACCCATAATTGTTACATATTTTGTGCATAAAACATAGATAATTCCGGCTCAAACTCTTGCGCAAAGCGGCTTTTTAAAACAATTCAATAATTCTATAGTCTTAATACTTTAGTATTAGTTTTTACAAAATATTAAGCAAAATTCAACTTTTTTCAAAACCGCCCGTTTAGGCCATATTGTAAAAAAAAATCTCTTATGCTATCATTTGCTTGTGTTATTTTAGGGAAGAGGAGAAATTATTAATGGTTTGTACTGTAAACTACACAGACGTTATTCAAAAAGCTCTCAAAGCTTTAGACAAAAAGAATTTTGCACTTATCATGCACAGCGGAAGCTTTCCGTCAGCAGATGGTGAAAATACAGGTTTTGGAACCATAAATTCAAACGGCGGAAAAGAAGTAATTGATTTTGCAAAAGGAATTTTCAATGCAATTCAGCTCGGGCCTGCCGGCAAAACCAAAAGCTGTGATTCTTCTCCCTATACCGGAACTATTTTCTCCGGGAACCCGCTGTTTATTGACCTTAAACAGCTTACAACCCCGGAGTGGAACAATATTTTATCAGAAGAAACTTATAACGGGATAGTTTCGCATAATCCGAACAAAGATACGAATAAAACAGCTTACTCGTACGCCTACAAACAGCAGGATGAAGCGCTCACGGAATGCTGGAACAACTTTAAGCATCACGGAAGCGCCGCATTAAAAGAACAATTCGAAAGCTACAAACTTGAAAACGATTCATGGCTTGACAAAGACAGTCTTTACGAAGCCTTGTCAATTGAACATGGTAATGATTACTGGCCTTTGTGGAATTCAGAAACAGACAAAAACCTTTTCAATCCGAAATCAACCGAAGAAAAAATCGAATATTCAAAAAGAATAAACGAGATTTCGGAAAAATACAAAGACGAAATTGACAAATATAAGTTCATCCAATTTATCTTGAATAAACAGAACGAAAAGACCCGTGAATACGCCAAAAATGCCGGCATAAGAATGATTGCGGACCGTCAGGTTGCATTTTCAGACCGTGACACATGGGCATATCAGTCATTATTTTTAGATGGCTGGATGCTGGGATGTCCGCCGGATTACTTTTCAAAAGACGGTCAGGCGTGGGGATTCCCGGTAATGGATCCGGATAGAATGTACAACGAAGACGGATCTTTGGATGAAGGCGGAATTCTGATGAAAAATTTATACAAAAAAATGTTCCGCGAAAACCCGGGCGGTGTCAGAATCGACCACATTGTAGGGCTAATTGACCCGTGGGTTTACAAAGCAGGCAAAAAGCCGAAAATCGAACAGGGCGCAGGACGACTTTTCTCATCTCCGGAGCATCCTGAACTTTCGAGATATGCGATTGCGAGAATGGAAGATTTGAACACAGAATTGGAAGCAGACAAAGAAAAACGAGTCAAAACGCTTTCAGCAGAACAAATCCGCAAATACGGCAGACTTATTGAAAAAATCGTTATTGCGGCAGCTGAAGAAGAAGGGCTTGATAAAGATGCGATTGTCTGCGAGGATTTGGGCACATTGACAACGCCGGTTGCGGCAGTTATGAAAGAATACGGACTTCAGGGAATGCGTCTGACACAGTTTGTTGTTCCGGAAAAACCGGAACACCCTTACCGTTGCTGCAATATTGACAGCCGCTGCTGGGCAATGGTCGGAACACATGACAACGAACCTATTGCGATGTGGGCAAATTCAATGGTTAATTCGCATGAAGGATATTTGCATGTAAAAAATCTTGTTGACGATCTTTTCGGAGAATGCTCAAATAAGGACGAAATCATCACTAATATGACAAAAGACGCTGAATTTTTGACACAAACAAAGCTTGTTGAGATTTTTGCGTCAAAAGCAGAAAACGTACAGATTTTCTTCACTGATTTCTTCAAAATCTATGACGTTTACAACCGTCCGGGAACTTCTGGCGATGAAAACTGGAGTTTGAGACTGCCGAACAACTTCAAAGATTTGACGCCGATAAACCTTGCTGACATCTTGAAACGCGCAATCATCGCACGCGGACAAGAATTCACGTCAAAATATCAAGGCTTGATTGATGAATTGTCAAATCTCGGATAATTTGATATTATAAAAGAGCGCCGCGCATGCGCGGCGCCTTTCTCAAATAAAGACCGCTAAAATCGGTAGAAACCTAAACACGGGGTTACATTATGAAAAAAACACTTACTGCATTATTAATTCTGGCATCTCTTACATCTGCCGCGGCTTTTGCAGAACCGCCTAATGCCGCAAAACTTATTTATAACGAAGGCGTTGAACTTTACAAACTAGGCGAATACGAAAGGTCAATGGCTGCATTCAGAAAAGCAACCGAACTGGATTCAAATTACATCGACGCATACTACAATCTTGGAACCGTTCTTGAGCATTTACAGCAATATAACGAAGCTTTGACGGTATTCAAACAGATTATTGTGCGCAAACCCGATGATTACGAGGCTGTATACAAAGCCGCATATTTAAGCATGAAAACCGGCCAGAACGATAAGGCGAAATCATATCTTTCAATAATCCCATCAAGCGCTCAAATTGCGCCTAAAGCGCAGCAACTTGCGCGCCAGCTGCAAACCGACATGCAGACAATCAAGAAAGAAGAAAAGGCAAAAGAAGCCGAACAAACAAAAGTTCCGCCCTCAAACAACGTGTTTAACGATATCCCAAGCCCGACCGGAATCACAACCGACACCGAAGGCAATGTTTATGTTGCAGGATTTTCTGACAATACAATCTATAAGATAACACCCGACGGCAAGAAACTTGTATATATAAAAGATGTCCGGGTTAACGGCCCCATCGGCATGGTAAGCGATAGCAACGGAAATATTTACATCTCAAATTACAACACTAATAACATCTTAAAAGTCTCATCAGACGGTGCGGCAACAATTTTATTGTCGAACGTTCCCAAACCTTACGGAATGCATATTTCAGGCAACATTTTATATATATCATCACAAGGCAGCAATGCTGTAATAAAATATGTTTTGGATAATTAGATGCCACGCCATCGCACAACATTCAAACGCGCAAAAATTAAGGGATTTAGCAAGCAAAAAGGCCATGAAATATTCATGAGCCTTTTTAAATACAATAAGCTTGAAAGGCAAATTATTTAAACAACTTAGCCTTCAATTCCAATGCTGTTTTAGTTGTTGCAAGACCAGCCTGCGAACTTTCTTTGAGCATCGGAGACATCAATTTTCCGGTTTGCTCAAGCGCGTCAATAACTTCGTCAAACGGAATTTTTGTCTTGATATCAGCAAGAGCAAGTTCAGATGCCGTCACAGCATGAATTGCCAGAAAAGGATTTCGTTTAACGCAAGGGATTTCAACAAGCCCGCAAACCGGATCGCAAGTCAGCCCCAAAAGGTTTTTCATCGCAAGCGCAACCGCATTCAAGACCTGCTCAACGCTTCCGCCGCGCATTTGCGTCAAAGCACCCGCGCTCATTGCAGATGCAACCCCGCATTCAGCCTGACAGCCTGCAACAGCACCTGCAAGCGCCACTTTGTTCGAAATAATCCTTCCGATTGCACCTGCTGTTATCAAGGCATTAATCTGTTCTTCTTCACAGATACCCAAATCCTCGCTCACGCCAACTAAAACCGACGGAACAATCGCGCAGGAGCCGGCTGTCGGGCAGGCCGCAATTTTTCCCATGCGAAGGTTTTCCTCGATTGTGGCAAGTGCGTAGGTTGTAATTTTTTCAAAAGTCTTGCCGAAAATTGATTTTTCTTGATTAAATCTCTTCTGCAGTCTGTCGCAGTCGTCGCCGCACATGCCGCTGATAGACATTTCATTACTTTTCAAGCCTGTTTTAATAGCGTCTTTCATTGCATCGAGTGATTTTTTGACTATTGCACGAATTTCCGGAACCGTTGTTTCGGCTAATTCTGCCTCATATTCCTGAGTTATTTCATAAATCTTTTTCCCCGACGCATTGCAGGCATTTTGCAACTCTTCAAAGGTATTTATATTAATCATCATACTAACTTTCCAATTTCTTAATGTATCTAATCATATAAACATCATCAATCAGACCCAGAAAATCAATTACTTTCTGATTAATTTCGCCATCCAGACAGATTGCCATAGAGGCTTCGCGCCCCTTTCCAGAGCGGTCGCAGTGGAAAGATGCGATATTCACCTGAATTGAATTTGTCACTCTTGAAATCATGTTCGGAACATCTTTGTACACTAAAAGAAGTGTATTATATTTGCCGGTAAGGTTTACGGAAAAACCGTCAATGTTTGTAATTTCGACTTCGCCTGCCCCAACCGAATTTCCGGAAATCATCATATTGCGGCGGCCTTCAAAGACAAAATCCACAGCGTTCGGGTGGCGGTTAAAGTCTTCGAAGTATTGAAATTCGTAGTTAAATGTTTTTGCGATATCAGAATCAAAAATATCTTTAATTCTGACATCATCCACACTTAGGCCGAGAACACCAGCCAGCAAACCTTTGTCGGTGCCATGACCTTTGCCGGTTTGGGCGTATGAATTGTAAAGTTTAAAAATAACTTTGTCCGGAATATCGTTATAAATATTTTTTGCAAGAAGCCCGAGACGCACGGCACCTGCCGTATGCGAACTTGAAGGGCCTACCATTACCGGAGAAATTATATCAATAATTGATGTTTGTTTCATAAATTTTCCTCTTTAGAAATTATACATGAAAAAAGGCGTTATTAATATATGTAAATAATTATTTAAAAATAGACAAAAATTTCCGGATTTATGTTTTTATATATATACAAGTGGTAGTATGTGTATTATTTAGATTCTCAAAAAGTGTGATAAAGGAGTGTTAATGTTCAGCCCTGAATTTATGCGATTTTTAATTAACTATCAAAAATCAGATTTTACCCCCGAAAAGACAAAGAAAGAAATTACCCTGAAGACGCCGAAACGCGGAAAACTGGCTTGGGTTAATATTCTGGTGACAAAATAGGCGCCAAGCCGGAGATTAAAAATTTTAAGGGAACTTTTTGCAACGTTGGATTGCGCATAGTGTTGCAGAATCTGGATTTTCTGACTTCACGGCAGGGGAATTGGCGGTGAATAAATCCGGAAGGTTTTCGTTTGTTTGTTGTGGTTTGGGGCATTATTGAGCAAATTTAAGGATAAATTATTGTAGAGGAAGCGATAAATTCTTCGCCGGTGCCTATGGCCTGATTCAGACCTAATATGTTTACATGCGTAATTTCATCGGGGCTTTTTCGAAATTGTCAAAAGACATTGGACTTTCCAAGCGGCTTTGTCATAATTTCCGTTTTTTTGTCTAATTCTTTCAAAAGCGCCCACGGTATAACCGTTCCGATGTGCCTACGTACATCAAATACATCGTGACATTTGGTGATAATCATCAGAAGACATTGGCCTTTCCAAGCGGCCTTGTCATAATTTCAGATTTCTTTGTCTGTTTCTTTCAAAAGCACCCACGGTATAACCGTTCCGATGTGCCTACGTACGTAGTACCTCACCCGAATTTCTAAACTCGCATTGGCTCGTTAAGAAATTCTTCCCTCTCCTCTACCAGGAGAGGGGATGCGACGATTTTCGTCAGCATTTTGCAGATGTCGCCATAAGAGGGCGTCTGTTACCAGCGCCTCCGTCCTATTTCTGAACGTCCAGCGTCTATATCTTTAAAAGAGCTATTCACCTAATTCAGTTCCAATGTGTCTGGATTATTCGGCTGTCCTGCACCTTATGCTCGCTACAAATCGCTCACGCGATTTTGCCGCTGTCTTGCTCGGCGGCGCTAAACGGGTTCCAAAGCGTTGCTCCACGCAATGCTTTTCACCCTCTGCCGACTCGCGCTCGCTACGGTGCTTTGGATGTTACGGGTTCCAGTCGCTCACGCTCTTTTCACGTGTGCGAAAATCCATCTACGTGCGTAATAAAAACCGTAACAATTTCACAACAATCGTCAAAAGACATAGCTTTTTCTTAGCGCATTCATCCTAATTCTGCGCTTCCGCGCCTAATTCCTTCACAAGCGCCACTTGTATGACAGACCCAGGGTGTCTAAGTGCGTAGCACCCGGCCGTACATGTCTTCGTAGCGGATGATGTCTTCTTCGATTAGGATGTCGCCTTTTTGTACCTCGATGACTTCAACGGCTTCATCGTACGGATTTTGAAGTGAATGCACCGCTTTTACCGGAATATCCACGCTGTGGCCGGAATTCAAAATTAATTCCTTTGAACCCAGTACAACCTTTGCGGTGCCAGATAAAATAACCCAGTGCTCGCTCCTGTGATTGTGCGACTGCAGCGACAATTTCTGTTTCGGATTTACATGTATTATCTTCGTCAAAAATCCCGCACCCTGCGCAATTACCGTGTAAAATCCCCATGGGCGGTAAACCGTTTTGTGTACAAGAGATGTGTCGTCATTTTGCTCTTTTAATGTTTCGTAAATATGTTTTACATCCTGCGTTTTGTCCTTTCGGCAGGCAAGAATCGCATCTTCGGTTTCAACAATTACCGTATCCTCTAAGCCGATTGTCGCAACAAGCTTGGAAGATGAATATACCAGACAATTCTTTGAATTCTCATCCATAACATGCCCGACAAACACGTTGTTTCGCTCATCTTTTTTGCTTATATCATAAATCGCATCCCAGCTTCCGACATCCTTCCAGTCGCTCGCAAGTTCAACCATCACAAGATTTTTAGACTTTTCCATAAGCGCGTAATCTATCGAAATGTTCGGCATCTTGTCAAATTCCACAAACGGAATTTCTGTCGTGTCTTTCATATCAATTCTTTGTGAGATTTCGAAAATTTCAGGACAGTGCATGTGCATCTCTTCCAGCAAAACCGAGGCTTTGAACATGAAAATTCCGCTGTTCCAAAAACATGTCTCATCCTGAAGATATTCTTGCGCGGTTTCAATATCCGGCTTTTCCGAGAATTGTTTTACTCTGAACCCATCAGAACATTTTTCTGCGCATTTTATGTATCCAAAACCGGTTTCGCAATATGAAGGTTTTACCCCAAAAGTTACAATATAACCTGCTTTTGCAAGTTCTTCCCCCTGCTGAATAGAATTTTTAAATTTTTCAATGTCATTTATCAGATGATCAGAGGGAACTGCAAGAATTATTTCGTCTTTCCCGTAATTTTCAGCAATAAATTTTGTCGAAAGCGCGATTGCAGGAGCTGTATTTTTTGAAACCGATTCTGAGAGTACAAGCGGATTCTGGTACAGTTCTTTCAACTGCATTCTGATATTTGCAAGATGCTTTGTGTTAGTTATGCTCAAAATATTTTCTGAAGGCATGCAATGCTGCAGCCTTTCGAAAGTCGATTGGATAAGACTGTTTTCGCCTGTCAAATTCAAAAGCTGTTTAGGGCATAAATCCCTTGATAACGGCCACAATCTGCTTCCTGAACCCCCGGCAAGTATAATTCCGAACATTTTTACTCCTCTTTTATCCGCAACATTTCGACGGCATATATATCTCTTACGATTATTATATTATAAATTATCAAAAAAAGGTAATTTGTTGGCTAATAAATGTAACTTTTCTTGAAAAATTTTTGTTTTGGCGAAGTTTCTGATATTATTGTAAAATATGATTGGTATGAATAAACGTGAAAAAATAATTATTTCTTCAACGCTGGTTGTTTTGTGTTTTGCCGGCGGAATCCTTTACAACAAGCTTTACCAGACGCCTTTAAAGTCAATGAAAATATACAGAGAAGCCCTTTCTGACTTCAAGCGCGAGGATTACTCAAATTCATATTATCTGTTTTCGAAAATTTCGATGATGTCTGATTTGAAGCCGGCGGCACTTTACCGTCAGGCAGAATGTGCAAAAGCAATCGGGGACAAGGATTCGACCTTAAGAAAGTATCAGTTTTTGTTCGGAAAATATCCGAAAAATCCTTTAAGCACGCGCTCAAAATATCTTGCCGCCCAAATGCTTGTTGATGACAATCCAAAGCAGGCAAGAAAATATTTTGAACAAATAATAAAAGATGCACCTGACTCCGATTATGCCATTGCTGCTGAATATTATTCAGGGCTAATTACAATGAATGAATATACAAAGTCTGAAAATGCGATTTTCCCGCTATCGAAAAAACATGATGTTGAAGAGCATTTCAGGCATTATCTGAAAAAAGCGCCGGGCGGAAGGCTTGCCGTAAACGTTGTGAACGACTGGCTTTCGATTGATAAAACAATATCGGGCGATGATTATCTCATAATGGCGAATTCACTTTTCAAGTTTGGGGAATATCCGCGGGTGAAAGAACTTCTTGAGCATACGAATTCTTATGAAAGCTGGGTTTTGAATGCCGAAAACCTCAGTGTCACAGGGCACAAGGCAGAAGCGCTTTCGGTTTTGGAAAACGGTTTTGCAGGCGAAACATCTTATGTCTCGGAAGACGATATGGTTGATGCGATAAATCTTTATTTTGATTTGAGCGGGGCCGGAAAATTCCAAACTGCGAACACGCTTTTGTCGAAGTTGTCGGGAAAAGGCGTTGATTATGTTTCGAGTTTGAAGTGCAAATATTCACCTGCGCCTGACAAACTCAAGTGTTACAAAGATTTCTACGTCACCTACCCCAACGGCAAATATACAGACAAAGCGCTGGCTGAAATATTTATGAATGCAGTTCGGGCAAACGACATAAACAATGCAAAAAAAATCGGACAGGATTACCTGAACCGCTACCGCGACAGGGAATCTGCGCCAATGGTAATGTTCTGGACGGGAAAACTTGCGGAAAAGACACGTGATTACAGCGAATACATGGGGATTTACAAAAAAGTCATCTCAACCTATCCCGACAGCTACTATGCATACCGCGCGTATCTTCGGCTGAATCACCGCCCGGGACCATTGATAATTGATTATATAAACCCGAAACCGGTTGAATATCCTTACAATATAAAAAATTCCACAGTCAAAAAACTTGTCGAATTGCAGGATTACGACGTATTAAACGAAATCGCCGGATCTGATGAATTTGTAAAAAGCTGGATTTTGTATAAACATGGTGAATTTTCGCGTTCCATGCTGATAGCCAGAAACGCGATGGAAAAATTGGAAGAAAAACCCGATAAATACGATTTGCGCTGGCGACTTGTGTATCCGGTTCATTATTATGACGAAATCAAAAAATACGCTGACCGCACCGGAAACAATGCGCCTTTAATGCTTGGTTTGACACGCGAAGAGAGTTATTTCAATCCGGAAGCGTCAAGCGGAGTCGGCGCAAGAGGGCTTATGCAAATAATGCCTGCAACGGCGGATGAAATCGCAAAAATCAAAGGGCTTGGCGCGTATAATCTTTATGATGCCGAATCCAATATAAAACTCGGAAATTACTATTATGCATACATAAAAAGCCTTCTCTCAGGCCATGATATTTCTGCAATTGCCTCGTACAACGGCGGAATCGGTGCTGTTACAAAGTGGCAAAAAACGCTTTATTACAACGACAGCGACGATTTTGTTGAACAAATTCCATATCCTGAGACACAGAATTATGTAAAAAAAGTTTTCAGAAGCTACTGGAACTACATCAGAATCCACAACGGAAACGGTTAAGTTCTCAGATTCTCTTTTCCGTGCATTTGGATAATTGATTTGAGACCGTCATGCGTGAAGACAGCAGAAAAATTATGCCTGAAATTCGTCTGCAAATTTTTTGACCCATTTGATTAAACTCGAAAGTTCATAAGGTTTTGGCAAATATAAATCAGCCCCGCAGTTCAGGACAAGTTCTTTGTCATGAATTATTGAAGTTACGATTAATTTTGTATTTGAAAATTCGGGGTTTTCGCGCAAAAGTCTGCACATCTCTAAACCCTTCAAATCCGAGGCATTTCCGGCATCAAGAATAAGAAGAGAAGGCTTTTGTTCAGCACTTATTTCCGTTATGTCAGAGCAAAGCGTGATTTCATATCCTTGAAGTTCCAAAATAGTTTTAAGGAGAATATTCATGGCCTCATCAGGCTCTATTATGACGATTTTATGACTGAAGGGTTTTGTCTCTACATCGCCCGAAATCTTTGCGCGCTCTATCAGGTAATTCGACCTGTCGGGCAAATCCGCAAGAGCATGGATATTTTTCAAAGAAGTCAAAAGCCGGTTTGTGTCAGTGTATTTTTGAACCTCGTTTGTCACAACGCCAATGGTTGTGTGGACGAAGTTTGAACGCCTTCCGGCAAGTTCATCTCCTTGCATGATTACATAACCGCGGTTTATATCCTGCGCTGAATAGAATTTTTTCGCAACAGAATCAAACGCAAAAACTAAAAAGTTTGCGATTTTTTCAGCCTTTAGCGCATTTGTGATTATCAAAAATTCGTTTTCTGAAATTCCGCCCAGATAATCTTCTTCATTCAATGCCGACTGCATGATTGCGCAATAGGTCTGGATAAGTTTGTCTGAGGCAAGTTCGGTGTATGTTTCGCGATAGTTCGAGAAATTTTCAATGCTGATATAAAGACATCCCCATGCCTCTTTTGCCGTTAAAACCCTTTTCAGCGCTCGCATTGAGTAATTTTTGTTCGGCAAAAGCTTTTTGCTGTCAAGGTTTGACTCGAATTCGCGGCGAAGGTGCGCCTTCATTCGCATTATGAATTCTTCACTGTTAACCGGCTCGCTCAAAAAATCATCAGCCCCCGAAACAAGCGCATTCAGTCTGTCCTGAACTTCCGCCGATTTTGACAGTGCAACAATGACGGGCCGCATGTTGTATGTAAGCGCCCGAATTTTTTTGCAATAATCGCCCAAATCACCGTCAATGCTGTCTGAAATGATTATCAAATCCGGCTCTTTGTCCTGAATTAATTTCATTGCAGAAATCAGGTTTTTGCTGATGATGACTGTCGAAAGTTCGTTTTCGAGAAGTTTTTTGTACTTCACGGAAAGTTCGCGGCGTTTGTCGATGATTAAAGTTACAGATTGCATTTTGCCCTCGCTTGTTTTTCGATATCTGCGGCAGGCAAAAGCACTTCAAACTGAGTCAAAAACCTTCCGCTGCCTTCAGCTTTGCATTCAACGCCAATTGTTCCGTTCATTTTTTCAACCAGATTTTTGGTGATGTAAAGACCGAGCCCGCTGCCTTGAACCTTGCGCGTCAGAGGATTGTCAATGCGCGAAAATTTGGTAAAAATCCGCTCGTAATCTTCTTTTTTAATTTCGATTCCGTAGTTTGAAATTTTTATCGCTACAAATTCGCAATTCCTGCAAAATTCTGTACTGATTGTAATCGGAGATGTATCATCACCGTATTTTGCGGCGTTTTCAGTAAGATTTGTGATTATCTGCTGGAATTTGTCTTTGTCCGCAAGTATCGGGGGAGTTTTTTCATTTATTTCGATTTGAAAATTCTTATTTTTATACTGGTTTTTCAAAATCGACACAACTGTTTCGACAACCGGTTTTACGTTGATTTCTTTAAAGATAAGATTTTCTCTGCCGCCTGAGATGCGGGTGACTGAGAGCATGTTTTCGACAAGATTGATGAGCCTGTTTGACTGGTCTTCGATGATTTTCAGAAACCTTTTTTTGCTTTCATCATCAAGCTTGTCCCATGATGAAAGCATTGTTTGCGAAAAGCCTCTGATTGAGGTCAACGGCGTGCGCAATTCATGGCTTACGGTCGAAATAAAGTCTTCGTAATTTTTTTCAATCTCGCTCATAGGCTTATTATAGCAAATTTCAGAGAAAATACAATCGCAGAATTTGACAATAAAGTGCGCCTGTTATTTTTTCATTAGCGTAAAGTTTGTGCCTGCCCGCTCCTTTACTTTTCCCCGCGCAGCTCCTCTTTTTTGAGTTTTCTGCGGCTTGTTTAGCTACATCAAACGGATGAGATTTGTGCATTTTGTAAAAGTTTTTAATTTCCAAAGCCGTTTTAAATAATACAGATATGGAAAACGAAAGTTTTTCATACCTCCTCCCCAAGTCTGGTAGCCGTTCTTATTAAAGACGGCTTTTTTTTATTGATTTAAGGCCGAAAGCCCGGAGGCGCTGCCGCATAGTTACTCTTCAAAGCACTATTTCCGGCGTAAAAATTGTTCTTATTCTTACAGCAAAGAAAAACGCCGCTTTGAAAAAATCAAAAGCGGCAATCTTTTTCTTATTACTTCCAATTAGTTTTTGGTTTGTTAGTTTACCTGAATATCTTTTTCAAATCCGAAAAGCGAACTTACGCTTTCATCATCATGGATTCTGGAAATTGCCTGACCGAGAAGCGGTGCAACCGAAAGTTGTTTTACATTCGGCGGCATTTTAGACATATCAAGCGGAATTGTATTTGTCACAATGCATTCCTTAATCGGAGCATTTGCAAGTCTTTCAATGGCAGGGCCTGAGAAAACAGGGTGAGCCGCGCAGACATAAACATCTTTTGCGCCTTCGCGTTTCAGAAGTTTAGCCGCTTCGCAGATTGTTCCTGCCGTGTCAATTATATCGTCAAACATTATACAAATTTTGTCCTGAACATCACCGATAACATGAGATGCAATAGCTTCATTATGCTTGTCGCGGCGTTTGTCGATAATCGCTAAAGAACATCCGATAGCTTTTGCAAAATGTCTTGTGCGCTGAACACCGCCCGTATCAGGGCTTACTGCAACCATATCATCAGGGTCGATATTTAAGCTCTTGATGTAATTGACTAAAATCGGTGTTGCAAAAATATGGTCAACAAGAATATTGAAGAAACCTTGAATTTGTCCGGTGTGCAAGTCCATTGCAAGAACTCTGTTTGCGCCTGCTGTTGTCAACAAATCCGCAACAAGTTTTGCAGTAATTGCTTCTCTGCCGGAAGTTTTTCTGTCCTGTCTTGCGTATCCGTAGTAAGGGATTACTGCCGTAATTGATTTTGCGCTTGCGCGTTTGAAAGCGTCAATTATGATTAGCAGTTCCATAAGGTTTTCGTTAACAGGATTGCAAAGCGGCTGGATAATGAAAACATCATCTCCGCGGACGCTTTCTTTTACCTGAACATAAATTTCACCGTCAGCAAAATTTTTAATAACCATCGGACCGATTGAGGTTCCGAGATAATCTGCGATTTCCTGAGCAAGTTTGGTATTTGAACGGCCTGCAAAAAGTTTAATATCGTGAGTGGGGTTAATTGCGCGTTCTAGTTGCCCGGATGCTAATTCTAATACCATTTTAATCCTTTCTGCCGCCAGCTATGGCGTTAATCTTATAAATGAAGATTATTATTTTGTCCTGCCTAATTATTATTTATCCGATATGGTCAAACTTCAAGATTTTTTTAAGTAATATTACGCAATTACAGAGGGGCTTTACAGATTTGTTTAATTGTCGAATTTTATTGCGCTATAATATTAATCATGGATAAAAAATCGCTGGTGAAATATTTTAAAAGTCTTGGAATTAAGGTTCACACAACAACAAAAGCCCGCGGACATCAAGGGTTTTTCTGCAGAAACAGAATTGATATTTCAAAAAATATTCCCCAGAACAGGGTTGTGCCGACAATGCTGCATGAATTCGCGCACTACATACATTTCGGGCTTGAACCTGATATGCCGAAAACCGGCGGAACTTTTCAAAAACTTTTTCAATCAGAAAATCCGGTTATAGCAGAAGAACTTTTTAAAGTGACAAATTTTGTTGATGAAAGTTCACTTTGCATAAGATTGACAGAGCACAAAGAAAGGGTCAAAGAGAAAATCCTCGAACTTGATTCAACAATCAAGAAAGACTACCCGAATTTTAAGCGTTCAAAGAAATTCAAAGAATTCGACAAATACATCAAGCGCTCAGATGCGAAATATCTTTTAAAATATGACAGGGTAAAACTTATGGGCGGATTTTTTAGGTTTTCCCCGAAAATTTATACAGTCAACACGATAGAAGCCTGTTTCCCGGACATGCCGCCTGCGTTTGCGGCGTATATCAGACTTAAATCTTATACCAAAAAACAGACTCGCATAACATCGCGCATAAATAAATTGAACAAATATTACAAACGTCCGACAGAACTTTTTGCGCGGTTTGTGGAAGGGCTTTATCTGGACAGAGAATGGGTTGAAGCGCTTGCGCCTTTTACTTGTCAACGTTTTTTCGAATTGCTTGACGAAGGTTATTATGGTAATCTCGAAGATGTAATTCCGAAATTTTAAGGTACGGTTATGGAAGAAAAAAGCATTTCGCAGATGAGAGCGGAACTCAGAGAGTTCTATTTTAACAAGATTAAGCCTGAGCTTCAAAACTTGAATATTGCCCGCAAATATTCAACGGTGCAGAAATTTTCAGTTATCAGCATTCTTTCAGGCTTTCTGTTATTGAGTCTTTTTGGAGGTTTTACGATTAATGGCAAAACGCCTATTATAATTAAACTTGGTCTTTTCTTGACAATACTTGGGTTTGTTTCTGTGTTCGCAGTAGCAAAGCTGGCGACTGATAAGAGCGGCAAAATAAATATTATGAGTGAAGACGATTTCAAAGTTAAATATATGCCGGAATTTTTGCAGATTTTTTCTGATAAACTTTTTTGGGGGCCGCAGGCTTTAAGAATTCTAACAGGCAGGAATTTTGGTATAATGCCGGATTCGAGAAATTTTAAACTATTGAATATTATGCCTCCGCATTTATTCTTAAGCTATGACGATATAATTTGCGGAAATTACAAGGGGGTGAATTTTAATATTTTAGAATGCGATACGTCACTTTCGTCCGTAAAAAATATTATGGCTTATATTGCCGCAGGCATATTTGCAATCTCTTTCGGGTTTTCTGTTTATGCAATTATTTTCGTAATTTTGAGTTTTATCTGGCCGCCATTTATGTTTATCGGAATTTTAGGTTTGCCGATTTTTCTGTTTTGGAAATGCACACGCAGGGCACCTTTCCGCGGGGTTGTGGTTGAATTTGAAATGAATAAAAACTTTGAAGGACACACATTTATCCTTGAAAGAGCAAAAACAAGCCGTACGATAAAATTTAACCGTTCAAAGTTTGAGGAAGTAAAGCTTGAAGATACAGAGTTTGGCAAAATGTATAAAATCTATTCAGATAATCAGGTTGAGGCGCGTTACGTTTTGACAACGGCGTTTATCGAAAGAATAAAGAATATCAAAACCGCATTCAAAGCAAAATACATGCGTGTAGCGTTTAAAGACGGAAAAATCACACTTGCACTGCATGCCGGCCGCGATTTGTTTGCGATGTCGCATTACAACAAAGAAACCGACAGCCACACATTCATGGAGCTTTTCGATGAACTTCTTTCAGTATTTGAATTGGTTGAGGAGTTGAAACTTAACCAAAGGCCGGGTCTGTAAATTGCGTTCAGCAATTCAGCGCGGCATTTTACAAATATCACAGGAAGACGTCGGCTTTTCCTAGCAGCTTTGTCCTAATTATGAACTTTCGCGTCTACTTCTTTTTAAAGCGCGCTTTGCCTAATTCTGTGACAATATGGCTACGTACGTAACCTAGCAGCCACAATTTCACATTAATCGTCACAAGACGACGCCATCTCACAGCGCAATTGTCCTAATTCTGTACTTCCATGACTAATTCTTTCAAAAGCGCCTCTCGCCTAATTCTGTGACAATATATCTACGTACGTAGTACCTCACCCGAATTTCTAAACTCACCGGAGGTTCGTTAAGAAATTCTTCCCTCTCCTCTACCAGGAGAGGGGTTTTGCGACGATTATAGTTAAAACTTCGGAGTGTCGTCAAAAAACGTTGCCCTTACCCAGCGCTTTTGTCCTAAACCTGAACGTCAAGCGTCTGATTCTTCCAAATGCACCTCTCAATTGTTTCCAGCCCGAAGTTCCTACGTGCGTCAATTAATCATAGCATTTTTGAATATCGTCAAAAGACGTCAATCGCTCCCAGCGCCCACGTCCTAATCCTGAACTTCTATGTCTAATCCTTCCACAAGCGCCCTTCATCTAATCCAGTTCCTATATGTCTGAATTATTCGGGTACGCACAATTCAAGCCTCCGCTTTTAAAACCTTACGGCTTTACGCCACTCCGTTGAATTGTTGCTCTTTCGGGTTACAGTCGCTCATGCTCCTTACACGTGTGCGAAAATCCATCTACGTGCGTAATAAACCCGTCACGTTTCACAACAATAGTCAGAAGACATTGCTATTCCAAGCGGTTTCGTCCTAATTCAGAATATCTAGCGCCTAATTCTTGCAAAAGCGCTCTTCACCTAATTCAGTGCCAATATGTCTACGTGCGTAGCACAAAAAAAGAGCCCTTTTTAGGGGGCTCTTGGAATAAACTTTTGATTCATTCCTCAAATAGTGTGAAGTGTAGTGTGTGCTTAAAATCTCTTTGATTCCTCAATTTTAAGCGTTCCTCGTGTTCATATATATAAAGTATTTTTTGTATATAAAATTGCCATACTTGTGATATTTTTCTTATATTTAGTTACAAAACTTAACATCTTGGGATATTAAAAAGTTGTCTTTTCGGGGAATATAAAATATAGTAGAGAAATAGGATTATTACAGAAGGGGAGAATATATGAAGATATTAATTTCAAACGATGACGGAATTGCGGCAAACGGAATCAGAATGCTGACAAAAGAACTTTCACAAGAGCATGATGTATATGTTATCGCACCGGACAGAGAACGGAGTGCGGCCGGCCATTCACTGACACTTCATACACCCTTGAGGGTTGAGGAACTTGACCCGATAAACGGCGCAAAAAGAACATGGGTTACGACAGGAACTCCCGGGGATTGCGTTAAAATCGGGATAAATGCGATTTTATCAAAAGAAGAGCAGCCGGATATAGTGATTTCCGGAATCAACCATGGCCCAAACCTGGGTTCTGATATTTTGTATTCCGGCACCGTAAGCTGCGCGATGGAAGGCGCAATGATGGGAATTCCAAGCATTGCTGTGTCTTTAGCCAGTATGCAGTCAGATTATGATGATTTTAAATTTACGGCGCAGTTTGTACGCGGAATGCTGAAACGCCTGAAGGATTTCAATTTTCCGCAAAAGACTTTGCTAAACGTGAATGTACCATTGCTTGATGCAGAAGACATTGCAGGCATTGCGATAACCGAACTCGGGGCAAAAATGTTTACGAACACTTACGAAAAACGTGTTGATCCGCGCGGCAAGGTTTATTACTGGATGGCGGGCGAGTTGACAAATGAGCCGAACGATTCGAACTCTGACATTGCGGCGGTTAGAAACAACAAGATATCAGTTACGCCTGTGACTTACGAAATGACAAAGGCAGAAGTTATGACGGATTTAGAAAAAACTCTTTGCAACCATGATGCTTGCGAGTGGATGTAGATTTTTTAAATTTAAAAACAACGTGAATTAATGACGGCTTTAAATAAAGATAAAAATTGGGAACAATTCTTTTAGAGAATTGTTCCCGCATGTTTATTTTGAAAATTTGTACATTTCGTTTTTTGTAATTACCATACCCTGATTAGTTCCTGTAAAATGTACTACATCCGGCTTGTTTGCGGAGCCAATATCAAGGTAGAGAAGTTTTTCATCCTTTGAAGGGTTTGAAATCACATGCGAGCCGTTTTCATTTGCCGGGAAGCAGATAACATCGCCCTGTGTCAAAAAGATTTCACCTTGAAGAGTTTTAACAGAAGCTTTACCGCTAATAATATAGAAAATTTCTTCATTTTCTTCGTGGTAATGGTACCCGTATGCAAAATTTCCCGGCTCAACTTCAACGAAGTTTGCACAGCATTTGTCTGTCATATCAGGCGGAATGATGTTTTTTACCGCAAATGAATTTCCGTTTTGGGTATTAACTTCCGGCTCGATTTTTTCGTAATGTTTAACAATAATATCTTTCATAAAACCTCCTTTTGTTTACATTTTGATGATAGGCCACTACTGAAAGTATGTAAATAAAGCACTTTTCAGTAACAAAGGCACCGATTGGAAACAAAAGGGGAGGTTTCCGAAAAACATTGATTAACATTTCTTAATACATTTTCCGAAACAACTTAAAATATATTGAAATCAGTTTGAAAAACATTTCTGATCGTAAGCTTTTAAAGACTGTCTTAATTTAGCAGCATCCGCTTGAGCATTGATATCTTCCGGATGAAATTTTAAATATTTTTCTAATTTATCAAGATGGATTTGCAAAATTCCTCTTTCGCCTGCATATTTATAAAAGTTTATTTTTGGTTCTATTTGCACAAGCTTTCTGCCATATCGGCATTTGGAATCTAACACTTTAAGCTTATTAAATGCTCTATCCAAATTAGGCTTGCCCTGAAAAGATACATTTGACATATTCAACATAACAAGTTTCCTTTCATAGTTAACTTACACAAAAAATACAAATACGATGAATATATTAAATTGCCGGAATATCAGTTTTTTTAACAATTCTTCACACTGAAACAACTCACAAAATGCAAATCCTGTGAAACGACAATCAATATATGGCGCGATTTAGCGGCATAAAGTTGATTTTTCTTAAAAATAACATTTAGGCAAGTTAAGTTTTATTTTGAAACAATATTTAAAAGAATATTACAACATGTTTTGTTTGTGCATAATGAACATTAAAGAGCTCTTCAGAATGCATATTGAATTAATTTAACACCTTTTGAAGTAACTCCCTGATTTCTACAATATTTTGATTTACGATATTAGAATTTTCAAAAATTTTATTATATATAAAAATTGCATTAGAAATATTTTTTACTAAAGTTTTAAAAGGTTCAAATATTCTTTTAAAGAAGTGCGAAAGATTTTTAACTAACCCGGCATTTGGATTAATAATCGGAACTTTCATGCACACACTCCTTAAATGAAAAAATGTCGTAGGCGGGACTTGAACCCGCACGGATCTCTCCACACGCCCCTCAAACGTGCGCGTATACCATTCCGCCACTACGACATTTCGATTTTTATTTGATTTTCACTTTATCTGTTAAGGTTTTCAGATATCAAAATCTGTCTTGCCCTTAATGTTATTGCCGCAAGATTTTAGATTTTTCAACAACCTTGCTTTTGCATGACTTATCTTATCACAAAAATTTTATTTTAAAAGCATGAATTTCTTTTTTGCTACAAATTGTTTCATTTTTAATGTCCAATATCCGTCTTTTACCGTCGGATTAAAGTATTTCCACCAGCCGTTTTGTGTGTTTTGAAGGTGCGTCAAAAGCCCGATGTACTCTGCATAATATTCATCCTTCAAATCATCCTCAAATTTGCCAAGCCATGAGGTCGCTTTTGCAAAATATTTTCCAAGCGCAAGTTCGCCATATTCTTTTTCCTTACCCAAATTTTTCAAAAGTTTTTCCACCGCACGCGCTACATATATCGGCGAAAAATTTTTCTTTTTTTTCACTGTCATCGCACTTCCCGCACGGTTTTTGCGGTAGCAGTAATAGTATTCACCGACAACTTCTATCCGTCGCGCCAAAATCATCGAATGGAAAAACGGAAGCTGGTCCTGCCCGACTTTTATGTGCTGGAATTTTATGTTGTTCTCTAACAAAAATTCGCGTCGGTAAAGTTTTGTCCAGGTGGTTGAGGGAAATTTGAAAACATCTTTTTTGATATCTTTTGCCGAGAAAACATGGTTAAAATATTTTTTGTCGATATTTTTAAGGCTGTAACCGCCTTTGCTTTTTATGATTTTTCCGTCTTTTTCATAGCAGGAAAGCCCGCCGAAAATCAAAATATCCAAATTGTCGGCAGTTGCTTTTTCGTAAATTTTTTCAAGAACATTTGCATTGTCCAGCCAGTCGTCGGAATCCACAAAATACACAAATTCGCCCTTTGCAATCGCAAGCGCGGTGTTTCTGGCAACCCCGGAACCTTCGTTTGCTTTATCAATAATCACAATTCGCTCATCACGTGATTTATATTCTTGCAAAACTTTCAAAGAATCGTCTGTCGAACCGTCGTTTACACAAATAATTTCAATATCAGAAAGGGTTTGCGCCAAAACGCTTTCCAAACACTGCGGCAGATACTTCTCAACATTATAAACCGGCATAATTACGGAAATTTTTGTCATAATATTCTCCTGCTATTTTTAAGGCAGTTCGCGCCCCAAAAAATTATAACATAATCAAGAATTCGGATAAAATATAATTTTATGCTCCAATGCCTGCAGAATAATCTCGATTTCAAGGGCATTCAAAGTGTTATTGCGAAGCTTTTGCGAAAGATTTTGCACAGTATAATGCTTGTTCTTTTTCTCAGAAATAATTTGCGAAAGCTGAGTCAATGTCATATCTTTATCAATCATTATTTTTTTTATTTCGTTACAAATGCCCATTATTTAAGCATAGCTTATTTTAAAAATTATTGACAATTTTAAATTAATAATTTAAAATTAAATTTATAATTTAAGTAACGATAAAAAAAGGAGCGATTATGAACCGAAAGAATAGCTTAGAATCCTTTACTCTTGCAGAAGTTTTAATAATACTTGGAATTACAGGAATAGTTGCGGCCATGACACTGCCGGCGCTTGTTGCAAAATATCAAAGCAATGTACTTTCAACACAGTTGAAGAAAATTTATACCATAACATATCAGGCAATGCTGCGGGCTGTGCCGGACGGGGATTTCAGATATCTTTCGCTGATAAAAGACGGCGGATGAACAGAAAGCGCTAAATATTTTTATGAAAATTATCTTAAGCCGCAGTTTAAGGTTCAAAGTTATTGCGAAAACAAAGCAGGCTGCTGGGCACAAACATATTTGAAAAACGGCAGCAAATACGGAAATGAAAAAGGAATCGGTTCCGGAGTTGTAGGATTTACAACAATAGACGGCTATGCTTTTACAATAGATACATGGTCGTTTAATCATGCGGAGAATGTTACAAATGCTTTTGGCGTTAATGTAACAAACAATTCGGCAATAGTTGTTATGGCGGTTGACGTTAACGGGTTCAAGAAACCGAATACGCTGGGAAAAGATGTATTTATTTATGTAATGACTGAAAGAGGATTGCTGCCGGCAGGAATAGATTGTCCTGATAATGAAGTTGAAGAGAACTGCAGGACAAAAGGATATTTCTGTTTTTCAAAAATAATGAAAAACAACTGGAAAGTCGACCCTGAAGATGTCCGCTAAAATTATCTTCCGATTTCAGTTGCACGCTGAGCCATTGATTTTGTGATATTGACAAGCGCAAGGTTGGCTTCATAGGCTCTTTGCGCCATAATAGCGTCGGCCATTTCAACCATCGGGTTTACGTTTGAGGCTCTTATGTACCCGTTTTCATCAGCGTCAGGATGACCGGGTTTGTAGATTTTTTCGCCAAGCGTCGGGTCTTCTATACAGCCGTTGAAAACAACTCCGCCTTGAAGCAGCGGAAGGGTACCGATGCCGAAAACATCTTCTTTCATTTCGTTCAAAAGCCCGTGGAAAGAGATTTCTTCAGTCGCATTAAGAACAGGAATGCGTCTGACATAATTTGGCGTATCAACATTTGCCATATTTCGGGAATGCACGTCAAGCCGCAATCCATGTGAGCGGAGTGCTCTTTGACCTATATCCATTGAACCCATTAGACTCATAATTTATGCTCCTGTTCTTGCTGAGGGATTTTTAAAGTGCCTCAATATTACTTACCTACGTTGATTACGGTTTTCATCTCCGTAATTATGTTTGACATACGCCGTGTTGCCATTGTGTATAGAAGGGCGTTGTTTTGAAGTTCCATAAACTCTTTATCCGGCCGGATTTCTTCGTATGTACGCTCTGAAATCACGGCGGAGGCACCAAGCTTTTCTGAAAGTTTTGTTTCTAAAGGACTGTTCATTGTTCCCAGATATTCGGAAAAATTCACATCTCGTCTGACATAACCGGGGGTGTCCATGTTTGCAAGATTGGAACCTAATGCGACCTGTCTTTGCGTAATCAGATCCATCATTAGTCCGACTTTTCCCATATTGTCCAGTGCTGTAAACATTTTTGTCCTTTCTCTGTTTTTTTAAATTTGATTCTGTTTCCCTGCCGAATCTTTAACCCGTTTTAAATTTATTAATCTCTGATATTAATAGATTTGTTGTACATATCATCAACGACTTTCATAAGCCTTGTGCTTGCAAGCATTGAGGCGTTCAGGCGAAGCATGATGTTGACATTGTCGTAAATATTCACATTGGAATTTTCAATATTATTTTGCGCAATGTAGTCATGATTTTTAACCAATCGCGGCTCGCCGGAATCTTCTGTCGGAACAAGTTTGTTCAAGCCGCCCTGCTCTAAGCCTTCGGGGTTGTCAAATTGCACGAGCGGAATATTTCCGATTTTTTTACCCGGGGAATCTACCTCATCATGGACGATAACATCTCCGTTTGGTTTTATCAGAAATTTGTAGCAGTTGGCCGGAATTTTTATGCCTTCGCCGACAATCCAGTCATCGTTTGTCATCAGATAGCCTTCTTTACCCTGTTTGAAAGCGCCGTCGCGTGTGTATTGGATTTCGCCTTTCGGAGAGACGACCGGAATATAGCCGGGGCCTGTAATTGCGACGTCAAAAGGATTACTTGTAACCCGGATTGAACCGGTTCTGTGATCTGAACGGATTGCGCCGGTCAAATAGCCGTCTTCGTTAAGCATTTGTTCAAATCTTACGGATTTATACCCATGCGTGTTGTAGTTTGCAAGGTCGTTTGCAACGTAACCCAGTCTGTCCCACTGGTTTGTTACGTTGTTTACACTTTTTCTGATGATTGCCTGCAAGTTTTGCATAATTTTTTAATCCTTTTTACTTTTCCATTTGTTATTTATGAATCCGAACGATTGCGGGATTTTATGAAGTGCTTCCGAGCTGCGAGATTACTTTCTGAAGATTCTGGTTTTGAATCATGAAAAGCTGTCTGTTTGCTTCAAAATTTCTTATAACAGGCATCATTCCAATGAATTCATTTTGTAGGGCGACGTTTGAATATTCGTTGTAACCCTGTTTAACCTGAGGTTCCATAACAACAAGCCCGTTTGCGTCAACGACACCGATTGTTCCTGCGATTTCCATCTCGCCTGTTGTTTTGTTCAAAACTTTTACAAGCCCTTCTTCGTCAACTTTGATATGCTCGAGTTTTTCAGGTACAAGAGGAAGAACAATCGGCATTCCGGAATTTGAGAGGACGCGTCTGTCATCGAGTGTTAGAAGGTTTCCTTCTTTGTCGATTTTGAAGCGGCCGTCGCGTGTAAGTTTGATTCCGTCATCGCCTTCGGTTTGGAAATAGCCTTCTTTTGCGATTGCAAAGTCAAGAGGGTTGGCTGACATTGAAATTCGGCCGACTTTTGTATCCGTTGTTTTGGAGATCCCGTTTGTGCCTAAAAATTCCGTAAATGATGAAACAACGGCTTCCTGCCTTTGATAGCCGATTTTGTCAAAACCGTTTACGTTCTCATTTGCGATTGACATCAATTCGGTTTGAACCTGCATTGCCCTTATCGAAAGGTCAATTCCACGTTCCATATATCGAATTCCGCCATTGATTCTCATAATTTTTCCTCTTTTTTTGCTTTTTTCATGATTATACGGTACTATTACCAGTTTGACGTATTTTCTCAGAAAAAAATCATCTGTTTGGATGGGTTTTGCATGATTTTTAAGAATTTTTAAAAAAAAGTCAACATGGATTCATTTTTAAAACTTTCTACCTAGGCCGAACAGTCTTCTATATCCTCATTTCAGATAATGAAGCGATTGAGAAAAATTTTTATAATAAATACATAAAAATAAGGAGACTGTTATGTTATTATTTCTACGTTGGATAGGTTTTGCATTAGTGATAATGTTTATCTCATGGGTTGTTCCGGGGATAAATGTTTCGGGATTTTTGAACGCGCTGATTGTGGCTGTAATAATCGCATTCATAAACGTGTTTATCAAGCCGGTTTTGATGCTGGTAACTCTGCCGATAAACATTGTGACACTCGGGCTTTTTACGCTTGTAATCAACGCTTTATTGTTCATGTTTGCAGGCTACATAGCGCCCGGATTTGAAGTGGACAATTTCTTCAGTGCATTCTTAGGGGCGCTGCTGCTGTCGATTTTGAGTGTCGGGCTGAACAGTATCGGGCCGGACAACTAAATTTTAAAGGAGCCTTGACGGCTCCTTTTTTAATTAAAATATTTTATACGGATTCAAGATATTATCAGGGTCAAAAGTTTTTTTGATTGTCCGCATGTAATCAAGCGCCGTATTGTTCACGACAAGATGGATATAATCTCTTTTTAAAGAGCCGATTCCGTGTTCGCCGGAGAGAATTCCGTCAAGGCGGGCGGTTAAATCATATATTTCTGATTTTGCGAGTTTGAATCTGTGATATTCATCCGTATCTCTATAATCAATCGGGATTTGTGGATGAACGCTTCCATCTCCCACATGACCTACCATGCAGACTGCGAGATTGTATTTTTCGCAGATTTCACGGATTCCGATGACCAATTTTGCAAGATTTTCGCGCGGGACAATGACATCATCTGTTGTGACATTGGGTTTTAACTTGGCGCAGGCGCCCATTGAGGAGCGGCGCGCTGTCCAGATTTTATTATACTCTTCTTCGTTTGTGGAACATTGAATTGCTGAGGCGTTTGCGGAATGCAAAATTGATTTTATAATTTCGCTTTGATATTCGACTGCATTTTTAAAGCCGTCTACTTCGATTACCAGAGCCGCTTCTTTGTCTGTCAAAAGATTTGAAGGGTAAAATTTTTCAACGGTTTGGATTGCGTTTTGGTCCATAAAATCAATTGTGGTCGGGAAAACCCGCTGTTCAATAATGCTGTCGACGGCAGCAACCGAATCTTCGATTTTGTCGAAGTATGCCATCAAAACGCGCTTATCTTCGGGTTTTGGGATAAGTTTTACGGTTGCTTCAACGACAATTCCGAGGGTGCCTTCGCTTCCGACAAACAAACTTGAGAGGTTGTATCCGGTGGCATTTTTTATTGTATTTGCGCCGGTTTGAAGAATTTCACCGTCTGCCATAACGACTTTCAAATCTATAATGTAGTCTTTTGTGGAACCGTATTTGAAGGTTCTGGCGCCTCCTGATGATTGCGCGATGCTTCCGCCCATTGTGGAAACTGCAAGGTTTGAAGGGTCAGGCGGATAGTAAAGTCCGACATTTTCGGCCATTTGTTGCAAGACACCCACAACAACTCCGGGCTGAACGCGGGCGGTCATGTTTTGGCGATTCAGTTCCAGAATTTTATTCATTCTGGAAAAATTCAGAATGATTCCGCCATGTTCAGCGGCGCATGCACCGACGACGTTTGTGCCCGCGCCGCGGCAGATTACCGGCGTTTTGTATTTTCGCGCAAGGCGGACAACATTTTGGACTTCCTGAATAGTTTCGACAAAAACAACTGCGTCTGCTAGATTTTTTATATCAGGAAGGTTTGTGGCATCCTGACTGTAGGCGTAGCGCTCTTCAAGCTCTGTGAGAACGTTTTCGCGGGGTAAAATTGTTTTTAAATCTTTTATTATATTGTTTTTAGTCAACATAAGACGCCAGTTTTTCTATTCCTTTTGAGAGTTTGTCTAATTTATCGTCAAGTTTTTCGAGTTTGCAATTCAGTGCTGTAATTTTTTCTTCAAGATTAGACATTTTATCATCCACTGAATTTATTTTATCATCAAAAAGTTCCATCACGTTATTTATTTGAGGATTTTGGCTTCCTGAATTTTCGACTGCATTCAAGACTGCTTCAAGCTTTCTTTCCAAACTTTCGATACGGCTTTCCTGTTCTTCGAATTTTGATTCAACAGTGTCAATCAAAGCTTTGTCGTCAAGTTTCGATTTGAGCAGGCAAAGTTCTGAATTCACGAGCGACAAATTTGATGTATCGTTTGAGATTGTGTCTAATTTTGCACTTGCCTCATCAATCCATTCGCCGAGATATAGCATTACCTGACGCATTATGTTGTCTGAATTTGCAGAAGAAGTGACAGCATCGTTGATATTATCGAGTTTCTTTTCGATGATTTCAGAGAGTGCGCTGTTATCAAGTTCATCGATACGTTTTTGCAGCTGGTTGGTTACTCTGCTGAATTCATCAAGGCCGTCGGTGAGGGCTTTGTAGGATTCATCGGATGAGAGAAGAAGTTTGTTTGTTCTTGAACTCAGGCTTATGACATCGGAATTGATTTTTTCGATATCGGTTTTAAGTTCAAGGATTTGTTCTTCTGTAAGCGTGCTGTGAAGAGTGTTTACAGAGGCTGCGATTTTGTGCATGTTTTGAGAGATTTCGTTTATTTCATCTTTTGAAGTTGAGGATGAAATATCGTTCAGGATTATTCTCAATTTTGCGATATCTGATTCGATATCCTGCATTGTGTATGAGTAATCCCAGCCGTCTGAACTGCAGGCGATATTGTTTAATTGTTTTTTTACATCGAGAAGATTTTTGTTGATTTCGTCAGTTCTTTCTTCAACAAAGTCTTTGATTTCTTCGGTTTCTTCCGCAAAAGTAATCTGGTCTGCGACAGCAAGGATTGCGTTCATAACGGAATCCTTTATATCGCTTGCGTTTTTCTCAAAATCGAGTGCGGCAAGCCGGTTTTCCAAATCTTCAAGATATTTTCCGACATTAACTGAGCGCTCTGTGTTTCCGAATTGTTCGATTTGCTTTCTTTGTTCTACAATCAGGCCTTTTATGTCCTGAATTTCTGTGTACAATTCCGCATCCTCAGATGAGGCAAGTACATCCACCTTGTCATGGAGCGCCTGAACCATGTTTTCTATTTTTTCTTCATTATCAGATGAGGCTATTACATCGACTTTTGAGTGAAGGGATTTGATTCCGTCTTCAAGTTCAATGAGTTTGGTGTCATCGTCAGATGAGGCGATTATATCAATTTTTTCATCGAGTGATTTTATGATATTTTCAAGTCCTGCAAGTTTTTCGACATCGCTTGAATTTGAGAGAAGTTCCATTTTTTCATGCAAAGTTTTGACAGCATTGTCGATTTTCTCAAGTTTTGAATTGTCATCTGTTTCAACAATAAGGTCAAATTTCTCGTGCAAGGATTTGATTGAATCTTCTATTTCAAAAAGTTTGGTTTCATCTTCTGATTCTGCGAGCAGGTCGAACTTGTCGTGAAGTGATTTGATTACATCTTCAAGTTCTTCAAATTTTGCATTGTCGTCAGAAATTGCGAGGACATCAATTTTATCATTCAAGTTTTTGACTGTGCTGTCGATTTCATCTAATTTAGATTCTTCGCTGCTTTCGACTATCAAATCCAATTTTGCATGCAGCGATTTTACAGAATCTCCGATTTCATCTAATTTTGTATCCTCAGAAGATTCCACCATCAAATCTAATTTTGCATGCAGTGAATTCATGACATCTTCAAGTTCATCAAGTTTTGAATCGCTATCGCTCAGGGCTAAAATATCTATTTTTTCATGCAAAGATTTTATGACGCCTTCAATTTCTTCTGCCGCTGTATTATCGTCTGAAAGCGCGATTATATCTATTTTATCGTTCAATATATTTAGAAGTTTTTCCAGTTCATTTTGTTTTGAATTTTCTATCTTAGCTGAGAAATCCGAAAGTTTGTCATTGATTGACTGTATAGCGCCTGAAACTTCTTCTAAGGCTGTTTCGTCATCTGAAAGCGCCAGAATATCGATTTTACTGCTGAGCGTATCCAATGCGGATTCAATGCTTTTTAGTTTGGTATCGCTTTCGGTATCTGCTATTGCATCTATTTTTTCGCGCAGAGAACCTACCAGCTCTTCGATATTTGACGAAGTATCCGAAAGCGCAAGAATGTCAACTTTTTCATTCAAGGCGTTCAACACGGAATCCAGCTTTTCGCGGCCGTTTGCGTAATCCTCTTTTATAGAATCCATTTGAGAAATCAAATCTAATTCTAAGGCTCCGATGTTTGAGATAATTTCATCTTTTGCGGCGGTTGAGGTTGTTTTAAAATCTTCTGAAAATTCTTTGAGAGAGCCGCTCAGTAAATCTTGTGCATTTCTCGAATTTTCGTCCAATTTGTTTTCAAGTTTTTGTAAATCATCTTTCCAGCTTTGAATGATTTCGTTGTTTTTGTCAAAACTGTTTGCAACATTATATTCAACTTTTTCAATTGTTGAAGTCATTATGCCAATCTGGTTTTGGACCAAATCATTAATGACTTCTTCAACGAGCGCAAACTTGCCTGTCAAAGTCTGATAAGCTTCATTCAACTGAACATAGTTGTCATGGTTTTCTGTCAGATTTTCATTTACATCCGCAGAAAAATTCAGGTATGAAAGTTCGATTTGGGATTTAACGCCGTCTATAATTTTGTCAAAATCTTCATTGAGGAATTTATCAATCGCTTCTTTCAGCGGCGCGAATTCATACGTCAAAGATTCGGTTCTGGCGGTGATTATATCTGTAATATCGGTATTTATAAGTCCGATTTCCTGTTTCAAATCTTCGATTTTATTTCTGAGAGTTTCGTCGCACTCGCTTATTCTGTCAAAGTTTCGAAGGTTGTTGTCATTCAAAAGTTCCTGCAGTATAAAGAATTTTTCTTCAATAATTGCGGAATTTTCCTGAATTGAAGATGTAATATTGCTGTTTACATCTGATTTTATATCAGTAACATTCATTGCAATATCTTCAAACTTTACAATCAAATCTTTTAAGGTTTCAGAAACCTTTGAAGAAACATCTTCACCCGATTGTGAAAGTGTTTCAAGAATTTTCACAAGTTCAAATTTGACAGAAGAAATTTCAATCAACGAATTGTCCAGCTTTTCGCCGGTCTCATCAGAAACAGCATCAAGCGCATGCGCATAATCCGCAATCTTATTTTGAACCATCATAAGATTATCGCTGAAATTTTCGCCTGCCTCATGCATCGCAGTTTCTATCGCAAGCATTTTTTCATTAAGCTTGTTGAATTCCTCCGTATTTGGATTTTCTTCCTCTTCTTTTGAATTGCATTCCTTTAGAACAGAAATATAATTGTCGAGGCTGTCCATTTGTTCGGTCAGAACATTTTTAAATTTTTCCGTATTGTTTGTAAATTCTGTCTCAAGAATTTTAATGCAGTCAGACAACGCCGTAATATCAGCGTTATGCTGATCTTTATCCGCGTTTGATTTTTCAATAAAATCCCTTACCATTTCAAAATTATTGTCAATTTCAGTAGATAAATCCACCCCCATCATGTCAATCTTTGATGAAACAGTTTCAATTCCGGAAATTATATTACCTGTATTGAATTGTGCAGCCGCATTAATTCTGTCGCCGAGTTCCGCAATCTGCTGCTTGTTTTCACTGCCGGAAAAAGCCAGCAAGTCACGAACTTCCGTAAATTTTTCATCAAACTTACCGGCAAGATTTTCGCCCGCCGCATCAACCTTGCCAAACGCGTTTTCAATCACAGAGAGAATATTTTGAACATTTTGCGCCGCAATTGATGTGAAAACATTTTTCAAATCATTAAACTGTTCCTGCAAAAATTCCATCTGCATGTTGAGAGTTTTTGCCGCGTTTTCCCCTGAAGAATTTGCCAGATTTTGAACAATTTCGCGGGTTTTAGCCGAAGCACTTTCAACAATTTCCGCTAAAAGTTCACGGTTATCAATATTTGACTGCTCAAGATTATATTTTAACGCCTCAAAACTACTGCAGAATCCGTTCAAATTGTTCTTCAACTCGGCAAAATCACCTTCCAACCTTCCGTCAATATGCGTCAAATGCGCATCCTGATGAGAATTGAACGATGTCATATTATCAAGAATCCGGGAAATCTCAGATTTGATGTCAGAAATTTCAGAAAGCGAATTTCCGAGTTTAATATTATTATCTTCCGCAAACTGATTAATAATGCTTACAGCATTTTCAACTTTCACCTGAAGTTCAGAGAATTTATCCTGCAAAATTGCATTTCCCTGAGCCAGCAAATTGTCCAAACTGTCAAATTTAATTTGCAGCGCATTTTCATCCCCCGCATGGATTTCCGTGAAATACGTCTTGAAATCCCCGATAACTGAACCCAGTTCCTTAATCTTGTCATTAACAAGTCCGATATAAGTGTCGTTTTGAGTAGAAATCGCAGAATCGATATTCTTAATCTCACCGGAAAGTTTTTCAAGATTTTCAAACTTCTGACGCGCAATACTGTCGCTTTCGATATTCGAAAGCGCCTGACTCTGCTTAATTTCATCAATACAATTTGCCAGAACATCCCTCACTGAATTCAAATATTCAGAAAGGCGCACAACTATATTTTCATTAAATCCGTTAAATTCGCTTCTGCATTTTTCAATTTCAGCAAGAATTTTTTTCGTATCCTCAACCGACCCACTCTCATAAGAATCAATTCTCTCAGAAACAATCGCAAATGAATTGTCGATTTTTCCGGCAAGATTAATCAAATCATCTTTACAAACGATATTTTTCGCAAGCCCGTCATTTTTCTGATCAAGAATCTGAATCGAAGAAAGAACCGCATTTGCCGCAAGGTAAATATTCTCCAACTCCCTTTTCATAATATCGTTCTGCTCTGTTGCATCCATTGTCATAAGAGTTTTTGTGATTCCGCGAAGGTTTGAGTTCACCTCCATAATTGAAGCCTGCAAGCCTCTGTTAACCTCATCAATCCCCTCTTTTACAACAGAAACATTCTGAATAATTTCATCTTTTCTTGAAGTGTCGTTTCTGAATTCAGTAAACTTTGATTCCATATCGCTAATCAAAGCCTGTTGTTCGGAAAGCTCATGCGCAAAATGATCCACGTTTTCATTAAGGATATTAAACATTATTTTCAAATCGGAATTCTTAACAAGCAAATCCTGATTCTGATTCAAAATTTCAAATGAATCTTTAATATTCTCAAACTTTTCCGAAATAAACCGGTGCCGGTTGCCAAGTTCAGCCGTCAAATCCTGAAGTCCCGTATTCATTAACTCCGCTGCCGCACTATCATGTGCAATATCTTCAAGCTTTGAATTTATGTCCGTAAGTGCTTTGCCAAACATCTCACTGTTCAGTTGGTACTCTGCTTTTATCGAATTTAAAAGTTCATCTGTTTCAGTCTGTGCCATTTGCGCTTTTCCTTAATAAATTTAAAATATCCCTACTGTAACATTTTACCAGAACCCCCAAACAAAGAGCAAATTATTAAGTGATTTTATTACAATTGTAAAGATAAATGGGTTTGTTTTGAGTTTAAGTGATATAATTATATTAAAGACATGTATTGAAGAGGTGTTAATGAGCCATATAGTAATAGACAGGGACAAATGCAAAGCATGCTATCTTTGCATAAAAGAATGCCCGAAAAATCTTATAAAAATCAGCAGTGAAACAAATAGTCTCGGAAATCACATTGTGGAATTTTCTGACCCTAATAAAAACTGTATCGGATGCGCCATGTGCGCAACCCGCTGTCCGGATTTAGCGATAAAAGAAGTTTACAGAGGATAATTATGACAACACAATGTGTAACAAATAAAAAAGTTTTAACAAAAGGAAATTACGCAATCGCACAAGCGGCAGTTAATGCCGGATGCGAATGCTATTTTGGCTATCCGATTACGCCTCAGAGCGAAATCGGAGAATTTATGAGCGGAAAAATGCAGGAGCTTAAAAGAGCTTATGTTTCAGCAGAAAGCGAACTTGCGGCAATCAATATGGTATTGGGCGCCTGTTCAACCGGAGCAAAAGCAATGACTTCATCTTCAAGCTGTGCGGTTGCTCTGATGCAGGAAGCGTTATCTTACGCAACGGCAGATGAACTTCCGGTTGTTCTTGTAAGCGTTATGCGCGGCGGGCCGGGGCTCGGAAACATTTATCCGTCTCAGGGAGATTATTTCCAGTCAACAAAAGGCGGCGGAAACGGGGATTACAAACTCATAGTTTTAGCGCCTTCAACAGTTCAGGAATGTGTTGATTTGACTTACAAAGCCTTTTATCTGGCGCACAAATACAAAAATCCGACAGTTCTTCTGGCAGACGGGCTTTTGGGTCAAATGATGGAGCCGGTGGAATTTGGCGGGTACCCTTATGAAAAAATCGACAATTCAGACTGGGCGCTTGACGGGGCAAAAGGACGAGATGGCAGAATTATCCGTTCATACGCACCTTTGGCTGAAAATCAGTGTGTATTTTTGGAAAAACTTTATCAAAAATACAGAGCAATCGAAGAAAACGAAACCGAATGGGAAGAAATCGGAACGGAAGATGCGGATGTTATTCTTGTAAGCTTCGGAAGCACATCGAGAAACGTTAAAACCGCGATGAAAATCTGCCGCGAAAAAGGAATTAAAGCGGGATTTTTCAGACCAATAACGCTTTTCCCGTTCCCGACAAAAAGATTGCAGGAACTTTCAGAAAAAACTAAAAAATTCATAACTGTCGAAGTCAACATGGGTCAGATGGTGAACGATGTAAGACTTGCAGTTAACGGAAAAGTACCGACAGAACTTATTCACAAACCTGTCGGAGCTCCTCCGGCACCGGAAGAAATAGCAGCACAAATTGAGGATTTAATATAATGGCGACACAAGTTTTTAAAATACCCGAATCATTAAGGGAAAACGTGAAATATTCATTTTGTCCGGGATGTGACCATGGTGTTGCAATTAGACTTGTGGCTGAAGTTCTTGATGAATTGGGCTTGCAGGAAAAAGCAATATTGGCGGCATCTATCGGATGTTCGGTAACATCATACGATTTTTTGAACGTTGATTCAATTGAGGCGCCTCACGGAAGGGCGCTGGCGGTTGCAACGGGTGTTAAACGCGCAAGACCTGACAAATTTGTATTTACATATCAGGGAGACGGAGATTTTGCATCAATCGGGCTTGCAGAAAGTTTGCATGCGGCACTACGCGGAGAAAACTTAAGCGCAATCTGCATAAACAACACAACTTACGGCATGACCGGCGGACAATTAGGGCCGACAACGCTTGTCGGGCAGAAAACAACAACTTCACCAACAGGCCGCAATATCGAATATTACGGATATCCGATAAAAATTGCAGAACACGTTGCTTTGTGCGACGGAACGGCATTTTCGGCGCGCGTTTCACTTGACACGGTGGCAAACATAAGAAAAGCTAAGCAGGCGATTAAAAAGGCTTTTGAAGTTCAACTTCAGGGTCTTGGATTGGGTTTTGTGGAAATACTTTCGACATGCCCGACAAACTGGAAAATGTCACCGGACAAGGCACATGAAAGAGTTCGTGAAGAAATGATGAAAGTGTTTGTTCCGGGCGTTTATAAGGATGTGACAACAAAAGAATAATTCTTTTGCCTGAAGGGTAAATTATTTCGTGGAATAATACGAGCGGGAGCAAGCGTTCTCCGAAAAAGTTACAAAAAAAGATAAATAAGAGTAATAGCGAAGCGACAGAGATTAATCTGGGCACCAAACGAATATTTATAAAGAGGTTAAAAAAAATGGAAAAGAATTTTATAATAGCAGGATTTGGCGGACAGGGCGTACTTTTGGCCGGAGAAGTTCTTGCAACGGCATTCATGCTTGCCGGTAAAAAAGTTACGTGGTACCCGAGTTACGGCGCCGAGATGCGCGGCGGAACCGTTAATTGCGAGATTGTGACCAGTGATGAAGACGTAAGTTCTGTTAATAAAATTGACACAGATTTTATTGTTGCGCTAAATCAGGCGTCTTTTGATAAATTCATGAAAAAAATCAAAAACGGCGGAATTATGATATCGAATTCTACGCTTGTTAAAGAATTGAAGAACAGAAGCGATATAAATTATCTTTTCGCACCGATTTCAAAACTGGCAGAGGAACTTGGAAATATTAAGATGGCAAACATTCTTGCGCTGGGCGTTCTTGCAAAAGCGACAAAAATGATTTCGCTTGAACATTTGACACAAGCGCTTGATACAGTTCTTCCGCCGCACAGAAAGAACCTTCTGCCGCTTAATATCAAGGCTTTGAAACTAGGCTATGAGTATGATTTATTAGCCGCAAAAGCTTAAATCAACTAAAAAGTCGATTTCAAAATTTCAGATTGATATTATTCTTGTATGGTAAAGTTCAAGAGGTCTTCAAAAAGTGAAAAAAGAACTAATCAAATCCATAAAAGAAAAAGAAGTTCAATTGTCGAAATTAAAAGAGCATGTCGAGAAGAGTTCAATTTGTTCCGATCTTTATAACAAAGTCGTTTTGGAAAAGGCAATCCTGAAAAAAGAACTTGAAGAGTTGAATGAAAACAAATTTCTGAAAAATATCAAATCAATTCTTCCGCGCAAAAAAAAATTAATCTGCGACTACTTCAGAAACTAGCCAAAATTCGGGCAAAAGGATTATAAGTCCGGATAGAAAAATCAATTATTAAGGATAAATTTATTCAAATATAACCCGGAAATTTTTCGTTCCGGGTTATGAAATAAAATTGGCTCAATCAGAAATTTAAGAGATTCTAAAAGAAGCTTGGAAGATAATCTTTGAGAATCCTGTTAATTTCTTTGATTTCACTCTGAGAGAATAGTTGAGATTCTTCAAAATTGCCGTTTCCTTTATTAATAAGCTTTTCGACCTGTCCTTTTTTGAACTGCCCGTATTTGTCATCTTTCAAATTTATTCTGAACATTAGAACCTTATCGTTTCTGGTTTTCATGAGTTTTTCGCTTTCATTATGCTTATTGTTGAAAGGAAGTCTTACATGAGATAATGTTTTCTCATTTGAACAGTTCTTTTTCAAAGAAAAAACGACAAAATCGTTGTTCATGCCTTTATGATAAGAGAGTTGTTTGCCATCAGGCATATAAAGATTGAATCTTTGACGGCAGTCAGTCTTAAATTCGGCAGAAGCCATCTGCCGTCACCCTTGAACCCGATTACAGGATTTTCATCGCGCAGCAGTTCAAGATCAGACAGGGTTGACGCGTCAACAAAAACTTCTTACATTTTACCTTTGAATGAAATTGTATCTGAATTTATAGAATTTACAACAACCGTCGTGTTGTTGCCGTGATTAATAGATGTGTTATTTAATCTGTATATATTTACATTTTGAATGTTTTGAATCATGATTTTTCTCCTTCCGAAGATTCAAAACATGTGAAAAGATTTTTTTGCTATCTTACAATCATGCCGGACGATAAATTTTACACCCGAAAAAAAGCCCAAAGCAGATAAAAGCGGGTCATTAACCCGCTTTTTTTAATTATTCCTCATCATCGTTTTCATCTTCATCAGTTTTGATTTTGTCGACAACCATTTTTGCCATTTCTTTTGCAATCAAATGCTGGGTTGCAGGCGGACAATTTTGAAGCATGTTCATTGCCGTTCTAAGTGTCGAATCAATATCATACCAGCGGCCTTTGCGGTTGTCGTCAAGGCCTGAACCTACTGCGTTGATAATATCTTCTACCGCTTCGAATTTTTCGTCTTCAATGTTGTGCTCGATGATAATCTTGATTAAGTTCAACGCAATTCTGATTTGAGTTTCGTCACTGCTGTGCTCAAGCGTTGAAACCGCCTGTGATAAAACAGGGTCCTTGTCATACCATCTGCGATGCTGATTGCTGTACTCTTCTTTCATAATCCAATGTCTCCTTTATCTTTTATGTTTAAATGTTTTTATATACTTTAAAACCTCACCCCAACCCTCTCCTAAATTAGGAGAGGGAGAGTCCCTCTACCCGTTCTTGAACGTCACACCCTTCGTGCCCTTCGGATATTCCCATTCCAGACACTTTTTCTCGCAGACAATCCTGCAGGCGCCGCATTCAAGACAATTTTCAAAGTTTATTATCAACTTATCTTCCGCCTCGCTCCATTCGTAAACCTTTGCCGGACAAATCGTTGTGCAAACCTTTGAAACGCATTCTTTGCACTTTTCTAAATCCGGTCGCAAATGCGAAACATCATCAGGTCTGTATTTAAGTGTGAAAAGTTTGTCATCTAAAGTCATTTTATCAAAATACTCCATAAAAGTTTGATTGCGCTGTTTGCATCTTTAAACAATTCTATTATATTTCTTTTTTTGACAAAGTCAAAAATGAACTTGCGGAATTTTTCGCGTTTCGGAATACTTTCGACCGTCGTAAACATTTTGAAAAATCCGTTAACCTCGCGCATATAATATCCCATAAACGATTCGCTTCTTTTGTGCGCCTCATCCATCAGATTCCTGTAGGTTTTCAAATCCTTCATAACAAAAGAATTTTCCAAATCTTTTTGATAACGGGAGAGCATTTTTTCGCTGAAATCTCCGCGCGCAAGCGCTCTGACAGCCGTTTCGCCGGCAATTTTGCCGCTAATCATCGCAAGATTTGTCCCTTCCCAGTGAAGATTATTAACCATCATCGCGGCATCTCCCGCAATCATGACACCCGCGCCAAAAAGCGTCGGAAGTTTCTTATACCCGCCTTCCGGAATCAAATGCGCAGAATATTCAAGAAGTTCGCCCCCCTTAATCAACGGCGCAATTGTCGGATGGGATTTTAGCGCGTCAAGAAGTTCGTAAGGTTTAAGATTTTTTTCAGCCAGCGCATCAAGCCCGACACCCAAACCAATGCTTACAGACTCCTTGTTTGTATAAATAAACCCGAGCCCCAGCATTCCAAGCATCGGCCCGCCGAAAAGTTCATAAATACAACCCTCGTCATCTGCCAGATTGAACCGTTCATTAATCGTTTCGCGATTGAGTTTTATAACCTCTTTAACACTGAGCGCAACATCTTTCGGCTCAATCGTATCTCTAAACCCGATTTGCTTTGCAAGAAGAGAATTCACGCCGTCCGCCAAAATAACAATATTAGCAAAATATTCTTCCAATTCGGTTTTAACCCCGACAACCTTCTCATTTTCAATAAGAAGTTCTCTCACAACCGTTTCTTCAACAAGAATCACGCCCTCTTTTTTCGCCTGTTCTGCCATCCATCTATCGAATTTCCCGCGAATAACCGAATAACTCGGGTTTTCAACATCCTTATGGCGGTAAGAAATCACGGTCGATTCATCATCTGACAGAATTGCATATTTGTGCGCGACGTTAAGTCTTTCAATTGGTGCTTCTCTTTCGAAATCCGGAAAAATTTCACGCATTGGTTGTGCGTAAATCGCACCGCCGAAAACATTTTTACTTCCGGCAAAACTTCCGCGCTCAATCAGCACAACCTCGTGCCCCGCGCGCGCAATCGTAATTGCTGCAGAAATTCCGGCAGGCCCGCCTCCGACAACTATCACTTCTGTTTTATTATCACTGAATTCTCTCATAAAACTCCCTTTTATGAGGAATATTATACATCAAAATTTGTTCATTGTAAAATAAAGTTATGAACATTACGGCTGGAATTTTCAAAGGACAAAAAATCACTGCACCCGACGAAAAAATTACGCGCCCGACGCTTTCAAAAGTCAGGATGAGCGTTTTTAACACTCTGCAGGCTATGATTGATTTTGATGGAAAAACTTTTCTTGACATGTATGCAGGTTCCGGAATTATGGGACTTGAAGCTTTGTCGAGGGGATTTTCTTACGCCATGGCATTTGAAAAACACCCGAAAGCCGCTATGATTATAAAAAACAATTATAAAAAATTCACGCCCCATCCGGAGCTTTACACGGGCGATGCTTTGAAATTAATAAAAAAAACAGACAAAACTTTTGATGTTATATACATTGACCCGCCATATTTTTCAGGGATTTACGAAGCAAGCCTTGAGGCAGTAAAACCAATCGCCCAAAACATCGTCATACTTGAGCATGTGACAGATGTCGATTTTTCAAATTTTGAGATAATCAAACAGAAAAAATACGGGGGCAAATTTGTTACATTTCTACACCCGAATAGATAATAACCACATGTTCATGATACGATAAGAAAAAGTGTTTAATACAAAATTTAAACGTAAGGAGAAAGAAATTATGAGCGACAAACGCGTATGGCTTTTCAGAGAAGGCAACAGCACAATGCGCAACCTTTTGGGCGGCAAAGGTGCAAACCTCGCTGAAATGACAAACCTTGGTCTTCCGGTTCCTCCCGGCTTGACTATAACAACCGAAACCTGCATGGATTACATCAACCACGGCAACAAAATGCCCGCAGGCTTGATGGATGAAGTAAAAGCAGCATTGAAAGATGTTGAAAACCAAACAGGCAAAAAATTCGGCGACAAAACAAACCCGTTGTTAGTTTCAGTTCGTTCAGGCGCAAGACTTTCGATGCCGGGTATGATGGAAACAATCCTCAACCTTGGTATGAACGACGAAACTGTCGAAGCTATGATTAACCTGACCAAAAACCCGCGTTTTTGCTATGACAGCTACCGCAGATTTTTGACAATGTTCGGATCAGTTGCCTGGGATATGGACAGACAAAAATATTTTGAATCAGAAGTTGAAAAACTTAAAGAAAAAGAAGGCGTTAAAGAAGATACAAAAATTTCAGCAGACGGCTGGAAATCTTTAATTCCGATTTACAAAAAAGTTATCAAAGAAGTTACAGGCAAAGAATTTCCGCAAGATCCGTACGTTCAGCTTGAAGAAGCAATTGAAGCGGTATTTCGTTCATGGAACATTCCGCGCGCGGTTGCTTACAGAAACATGAACAAAATCGACCACAACTTCGGAACAGCGGTAAACGTTCAGACAATGGTATTCGGAAACATGGGTGATGATTGCGCAACAGGCGTATCGTTCACACGTAACCCTGCAACAGGCGAAAACAAATTCTACGGTGAATATTTGACAAACGCACAGGGCGAAGACGTTGTTGCAGGTATCAGAACTCCGAAAGAAATTTCAGAACTTGCAGTTGAAATGCCTGAACTTTACAAACAATATGTTGATATTGCAAAAAAACTTGAAAACGGCTACAAAGACGTTCAGGATATGGAATTCACAATTGAAAAAGGTAAATTATGGATTCTTCAAACCCGTAACGGCAAAAGAACAGCAACAGCCGCAGTCAGAATTGCTGTTGAAATGGAAGCTGAAGGCATCATTACAAAAGAACGCGCAATTCAGCTTGTCGACCCGTATTCAGTAAACCAGATTCTTCTTCCCTGCTTTGACGACAAAGCATTGGCAGAAGCACACAAGATTGCACAGGGCGTAAACGCATCTCCGGGTGCGGCTGTCGGTAAAATCGTATTTGATACGGAAGAAGCAGCAGAACGCGGCGCGGCTGGCGAAAAAGTTATCCTTGTTCGTGTAGAAACCTGTCCGGATGATATTCACGGTATGGCAGTTGCACAGGGCGTTTTGACTCTTCGTGGCGGCGCAACTTCTCACGCTGCAGTTGTTGCAAAAGGCATGGGCAAACCTTGCGTTTCAGGTTGTGAAGATTTGAAAATCGATTTGGCAAATGAAACTTTGACAGGTTTTGACGGAACCGTTTACAAAAAAAACGATATTATTTCTCTTGACGGCGGCAAAGGTATTGTTATGGCCGGCGCGGTTAAACTTGTAGAAGCTAAGATTGATGAAAACTGGAACAAATTCTTCGGCTGGGTTGACGAAATCAAGCAGATGAAAGTTGAAGCAAACGCTGACACCCCAAAAGACATCGAAAACGCTTTGAAATTCGGTGCAGAAGGTGTTGGTTTGTGCCGTACGGAACACATGTTTATGGATCCGGACAGACTTCCATGGGTTCAGAAAATGATTATTGCAGGAACTCCGGAAGCTAGAAAAGAAGCTTTAGCAAAACTTCTTCCGATGCAATATTCAGACTTCTATGCAATGTTCAAAGCTCTGGGTGAAAAACCGATGACAATCAGACTTCTTGACCCGCCGCTTCATGAATTCCTGCCGAATAAGGAAGATTTGATTGCGGAAGTTGCAACATTGAAAGCTTTAGGAAAAGACGCTAAAGAAAAAGAAGAAATGCTTCACATCGTTGAAGGTTTGTCAGAATCTAACCCGATGATGGGCTTGCGCGGATGCCGTTTGGGATTAACTTATCCTGAAATCAACGAAATGCAGGTAAGAGCAATTTTTGAAGCTGCATGCGACTTGAAAAAAGAAGGCGTTAACGTAAAACCATGGGTTATGGTTCCTTTGATTGGACATGTAAACGAACTTAAAGTTGCAAAAGAAATTTTAGTTCGCGTTGCAGAAGAAGTTATGAATGAAAAAGGCATCAAAGTTGAGTACAAATTCGGAACAATGATTGAAATTCCGCGTGCGGCTCTGACTGCTGATGAAGTTGCAGAACATGCAGAATTCTTCTCATTCGGAACAAACGACCTTACACAGATGACATTTGGCTATTCAAGAGACGATGCTGAAGGAAAATTCCTCAACCGTTATGTTGAACAGAAAATTCTTCCGGCAAACCCGTTTGAAACACTTGATACAAAAGGCGTCGGTCAATTGGTTGAAATGTCAATGACAAAAGGCAAACCGGTTAATCCTTCACTTTTAGGCGGCGTTTGCGGCGAACACGGCGGCGATCCGGATTCAGTTAAGTTCTGCCACAAAATCGGACTTGACTATGTTTCTTGCTCACCGTTCAGAATTCCGCAGGCAAAACTTGCCGCTGCGCAAGCTGTTGTTGAAGGCAAGTAACTTTCATAACAAATCCAAATATTTGTTAAAAAGTTAAAGACATAAAAAAAGACAGGATTTAATTCCTGTCTTTTTATTACCTCAAAATTCATTATCAACACGCCAGCCATTGCGCATAATCTTCTCAAAACAGTAATACCCGCCGAAATCCGTCTTATTAGAAGCATTGCAATTTGCATTTAATTCTTTATCTGACAAATCTCTTCCGGCAGGGACAAACCCGCGCGACGGACTAAACATGAATGCGTGTATATCTTTACCTACAATATTTGGTCTTTTATTTCCGTTTACATCCACAAAAACAAGTAAAAAATCTGATGCACCGTTTTCGGATTTTACTCCAAAACGCATTCCCATGTTGTCTAAGGCATCCATTGAAACATTAAATCCGTCAACAGTCGTAAAAGTTACAATTCCGCCTCCCCCAATACCTTTATCAGAACCCCAATAGGGTGTTACTCCTCCGATTGTTTTCACATCTTTTGCCCAACAACCCGCTTCGTCATAACATTCTTTTATAACATTAATATAAGGTTTGAGAGAAAATTTATACCAGTTATTAATTGACTCCTGACTGCCATTACGGACATTCAGGGATGTTAAATCACCATCTTTTTGAACAGTAAAAAGCATGGCCTGCGACATAACAGAGTATGCTTTTTTCAATCGGTTTACCATCACAATCTGTTTATATTTTGCAACTATATTAGGCAAAGTCATAGCAGCGACAATTCCGATGATACCCAACGTAATCAATACTTCAGAAAGCGTAAAGCCTATTTTTCTTATTTGGAGCCTCATAATTCAATCCTTAAATAACATTGTGTTATCTATACATAACATAATGTTATTTATACCATATAGAATTTAAAAAGTCAACATGACAACATATAATTATGTATAAACTGGATTTGATAAATATAGGGCGCAACATTAAAGTTGAAAGAGTTCGCAAAGGATACTCGCAAGAAGAACTTGCCGAATTAGCGGATACAACAAGGCATACCATTTCACTTGTTGAATGCGGAATTCAGCATTCAAAAATTTTGTCGATTTTAAAAATTGCAAATGCACTTTCTATTGACGTTAATGAACTTTTAAAATAAATCTTTTCACAAATTTACAATATTTTGCATTTAGAAGTTTTAAAAAATTTATCTAAGTAAAGAAAAAGAAAAAAATATTTTAATAATATAAAAATTTAACGATTTAATAGTTCTTTAAGTTTGCCGCTTTTTTGCATGGCTTCCAAATCACTGTAGCCTCCGACATAACGGCCGTTTACAATAATTTGCGGAACTGTTTGAATCGGCTTTCCAAACTGCAAGGCAAGGTCTTCGCACATATCATCAAAATCTTCATCAACATTATGTTCCGAATACTCCAAATCAAGCATTTGCAACAACTTTTTCGCCTTTGTGCAATAAGGACAACTGCTCGAAGTATAAACATCTATTTTATTCATATAAAAACCCCTATAACTTACTACAATTATAGAGGTTTTAAAAAATTTTGCAAGTATTTGTTAAGTTTTATCCGAATTTTTTATCGTAGTCGGTTCCGCCAATAATCCGAAGGTGCCTGTCAGAACCTTCTCCGACTGATTTGCTTTCCAAATTGTGCTGTTCTACAAGTTCATGCTGCAATTTTCTGATGTGCGGATTTTGCGGAGTAAGTTCAACATGTTCTGCCCCGGCAAGAATCTTATTAATCGCGGCTTTCGCTTCATCCAGCGCGCGCTCTGCATCATCATAATATCCGCACAAAGTTTCGGAAGTTTCGGTTATATCAAGCGCGTCTTTCAAAACTTTCTGAATCTGCGCCATAGAATTTGTTTTGATGTAGAAAACCTGCAGACGATAATCGTTTGCAGTACTCAAAATTCTTGCGCCGCCTTTTGCAAAATTTTTGTGCGCGATTACAATATCCGCATCATCAATATTTCGCGTAATTTCGGCGTTCAAATCCAGCCGTTCGATAATTTTTTCCACAATCGTTCTTGAAACTGCATAAAGATAAATTTTCTTGAATTTTTTCACGTCGTTAACATATTTTTGCCGTGAAAAACTATATTTCAAACTGTCGGTGGAATCCTTCAATGCTTTGTTATCGAGTTTGTGAATTTCTTCCTTGATTTCGTTGAATGAATTGTGTTCATTGGCGGGTAAGACCGTTTGCTTGACTTCCGGCAGGGGATTTTCGGCCTCATAAAGCTTGTCAACTTTACGGATTTCCGGTCTGATTGGCCAGCCGCGAAGTATATAGTCAACGGCTTCTGAAGTATCTTTGTATACGGCAAGCGTGTTTCTGTCCAGAATTTCGATTACGATATCAAAAGTCGGCTGTTTTTCGCGCTCAAGGACAGTTTTTTGAGAAGCACGGCGTCTTGCTTCATCATCACCTAATGTGACCGATTGGATTCCGCCAACAAGATCTGATAATGTCGGGTTTTTGATTAAGCTTTCCAAAGATGTACCGTGAGCGGTTGCAATCAGCATAACACCGCGTTCTGCAATTGTTCTGGCGGCTTGCGCTTCGGCTTCCGTACCAATTTCATCGACAACGATAACTTCCGGTGTGTGATTCTCAACCGCTTCAATCATTATATCCTTCTGAAATTCGGGCTGACGCACCTGCATGCGTCTTGCATGGCCGATTGCAGGGTGCGGGGTGTCGCCATCTCCGGCGATTTCGTTTGAGGTATCGACTACAACCACGCGTTTTGAAAGTTCGTCCGCGACTAACCGTGAAATTTCGCGAAGTTTTGTAGTTTTTCCGACCCCCGGCCGTCCGAGAAACAGAATACTTTTTCCCATCATACAAAAATCTTTTATACAAGCAATTGTCCCCGTAACGACCCGGCCTATTCTGCAAGTAAGACCTATCACTTTTCCCTGACGGTTTCTTATTGCACTGATTCGGTGGAGCGTTCCGGGGATTCCTGAACGGTTATCTGATGTAAATTCCTGAATGTTTGAGGTGATAAAATTTATGTCATCTTCTGATACAAAATCACTTCCGATGTACTCGATTTTGCCGTTGGCATGGCGGATTTCAGGAGTCCTTCCGATGTCGAGAACGATTTCTATCACATCCTCCATCTGCTCATAGGTCACCTGATTTTTTACCTTTTGGGGTAAAATCTCTAACAATCTGTCAAGGTCGTTGTGAAATTGTATGCTGCCCATTTTTTATGCCTTTCAATTTTGCTGATATACAAAATTTATATTATTGGCTTTATTAGATTTTTTGAACTATCATCTCTTCTAATTTTATTATACCACTTTTTCAAAAAATTTTCTCAAACTTTTGTACTATATTTGTAGTAATTTTTACAAAAATTTACCTTGTCCTTAAGGCTAAAAGTGTTGGTTTTACACGTTTTCAAGGTATTGAATTATGAAAAATTTTTTAAAAATTTCGCGCGAAATTTCAGTGAAAATTTTATATTTTTTTGACTTAAAATATTGTAATATTCAAGGTAAATTTAAGAATATTTGTAGTACACTTGTAGTACGTATGAAAGGATTATATTTACTATGAAAACTCAAAACATTTCCCCCGCATTTACCGGATCTTTTGTCGTACCGAGTTCCGGTACAAACAAGAAATTTAAGTTTATGTACAATCAGCTTTCTGACCTTGTAAAAAAGAATCAGGTTAGTGCGAATTTTTGGCATGACAGAATAGAAATTATGGCAGAAGGCAAACAAGCAAAACAAATCAAAAAAGGCTTGAACAAAACAGTTGAATTATATTATGAGAACGGAAAAGCCGTTGAGCCTCAAAATAAAACATTTAGAATGGTTATGAATTACTTCGGACATTTGGCTGAAGGCGCAAAAAACATGTTTAAAACTTTTATGCAATAGTGAATTCAAAAATTTTAAATCAAAGAAAAAAACTTCCCTGTTGAACGTTCAACGGGGAAGTTTTTATAATTACTGTGCGTAAAAAAAATAGCGCTTGAGTTTAAAAAAGACAACCTGCTTTTATATCAGGTTGTCTCTGGTTTTCAAATTTTGCTTTCAGCGGCAAATATTAACGCCGTCCTAATAGAATTAAGCTTTAGCTCCTGTTTTTTCGATGATTTCTTTTTCTACGTTAGCAGGAACCTGTTCGTAATGGTCGAATTCCATTGAGAATGTTCCGCGTCCTTGAGTGTTTGATCTCAAGTCTGTTGCGTAACCGAACATATTTGCAAGAGGAACCATTGATCTTACGATTACGTTTCCTGTATTGCCTTGAGGTTCTTGACCTTCAATACGTCCGCGTCTTCTTGAAATATCACCGATAATTGTACCTGTGAATTCATCAGGAATTTCGATTTCAACTTTCATCATAGGTTCTAAGATGCAAGGTTGAGCTTTGCGGCAGCCTTCTTTGATTGCCATAGAACCAGCGATTTTGAACGCCATTTCAGAAGAGTCGACTTCGTGGTATGAACCGTCGTAAAGTTCAACTTTAACGTCAATCATCGGGAATCCTGCTAAGATACCGCCTTCAAGAGCTTCTTCCATACCTTTTCTTGCAGGTTCGATGTATTCACGAGGAACAGCACCACCGACGATTTTGTTTTCAAATACAAAACCTTCGTTTTCGCCTGCCGGTGAAATTCTAACTTTAACGTGACCGTATTGACCTTTACCACCTGACTGACGGATGAATTTAGAATCCTGATCAGCATTTCCGCGAATTGTTTCGCGGTAAGCAACCTGTGGTTTACCGATGTTAGCTTCAACTTTGAATTCTCTTAACATACGGTCAACGATGATATCAAGGTGAAGTTCACCCATACCTGAAATGATTGTCTGACCTGTTTCGGTATCAGATTTAACTCTGAATGAAGGATCTTCTTCAGCCAATTTTTGAAGAGCAATACCCATTTTATCCTGGTCAGCTTTTGTTTTAGGTTCGATAGCAACAGAGATAACCGGTTCAGGGAAGCTCATTCTTTCCAAGATGATAGGAGCTTTTTCGTCACACAATGTATCACCTGTAGTTGTGTCTTTCAAACCAACTGCTGCACAGATGTCGCCTGCGTATACTTCTTGTTCTTCCTGTCTTTGGTCAGCGTACATACGAACCAAACGAGCGATACGTTCTTTTTTGCCGTTTGTAGCGTTAAGAACATAAGAACCTGATGTGATTACGCCTGAATATACTCTTAAGAATGTTAAACGACCTACGTAAGGGTCAGTCATAACTTTGAATGCAAGAGCTGAGAACGGTTCATCATCTGATGAGTGTCTTTCAGTTTTAGAGCCGTCTTCAAGTTCGCCTTCAATAGCTTTTACGTCAACAGGTGACGGCATATAGTAAACTACGTTGTTCAACAATAATTGAACACCTTTGTTTTTGAAAGCTGTACCGCAGCAAACAGGAACGATTTTGTTTTCGCAAACAGCTTTTCTCAAACCTGCTCTTAACTCGTCAACTGTGATTGATTCAGGATCTTCAAAGAATTTTTCCATCAAAGCATCGTCTTCAGATGCGATAGCTTCAACCATTGCATCTCTGTATTCTTTAGCTTTTTCAGCCAATTCAGCAGGGATTTCTTCTTCTCTGATATCAGTACCCAAATCGTTAGTATAAATTTCAGCTTTCATTGTCATCAAGTCAACAAGACCTGTGAATTTATCTTCAGCACCGATAGGTAACTGGATAGGAACAGCGTTAGCACCAAGTCTGTTTTGGATTTGGTCTACAACTCTGTAGAAATCTGCACCTGTTCTGTCCATTTTGTTTACGAATACCATACGAGGAACTTCGTATCTGTTAGCTTGTCTCCAAACTGTTTCTGATTGAGATTGAACACCGCCAACCGCACAGAATACAGCAACAACACCGTCTAATACACGGAGTGAACGTTCAACTTCGATAGTGAAGTCAACGTGGCCGGGTGTGTCGATAATGTTAATCTGGTGTCCTTTCCATTCAGCAGTTACAGCAGCTGATTGGATTGTAATACCACGTTCTTTTTCTTGTTCCATAAAGTCAGTTACAGCAGCACCGTCGTGAGTTTCACCGATTTTGTGGGTTTTACCTGTGTAAAACAAAATACGTTCAGTAGTAGTGGTTTTACCTGCGTCGATGTGAGCGGCAATACCAATGTTTCTGATTTTTTCTAATGGAGTTTTTCTTGCCATTTTTTGTTTTTCCTTTTTTATATTTATGTACTTCTGCTATTTTATATTTAGCTTCATTAAAATTATCTCACAAACATGATTGTTGGCAAGATTTCGGCAAAGTTTAGTAACATTTAATTCATATTAAATTCAGCGGTTCAAAACATGCGCAAATTCATTTGAAAATTCTTTAAGGCCATCCAGAATTTTTTTGTTAGATTCGTCAATATCGATTCTTGCAAGCTTACCATCTTTGAAACTGTCGGCATTATCAAGTTTTGATGAATGAAGCTGAATACGCTTGCCGTGCGGGTTGTCATCATGCTTGGTGTAACGTTCAAAAACATAGGAATCACCTTTTTTGAAGACTTCTTCTTTAAAAATTTGCCCCCACGGATTATCAGGATATCTTGTCAATCTGATTAATTCCTGAGATTCCGGCTCTCTTGAAACTTCAATTCTTAAGTTTCCGTCTCTGTCATATCCTTCGTAATGCAAATAACGATTTTCTCTGTAACGAAGTTCCTGACGCGCATAATACGATTGGTTATCACGAATTGTTTCAACAATCTCAACTCCGGAAGGCGTTCTTGTTTCTTTATAAATGTAACTTCCTCTATTACTGCCGGATGGGGTTTGTAAGAAAGAAACAATCTCAAATCCGTCAGAATATCTTTTTATTTCTTAGAAAATCCGGGTTTATCAATTCTTTCAATATTTTTTTCATCAGAAAGATAGTATGTCAAACCTTCAGATTTTATCTTTACGGCACGCCCGGTTTCAGGGTTCAGAAATTCTGTATATTCAAGCTTGCCGCGCATTGAAAAATCCTGCGAATTTAGAGCATAAATACTTCTCTCAACAGCTTTGCCTCCCTTTTCATAAGATATTTCTTCCCTTATTCCTTTTTTGTCTGCAGACTTGCCGAATTTTTGGAAAATTATATTCGAAACACTTTTCACAGAACCATCTTTATTGTACTCAAATATTTTTTCGCTTTTGTACATTTTATTTTCAAAATTTAGTTTTGAAATTGTTTTGATTGTTCTGAAATTGTCGTAATATTCAACCTCATCAACTTTTCCGTTTTTCCTGTTTTTGTCAGCGTGAAGCTTTTGTGTATTTTTTAAAACATCCACAGCCTCTTTGTGCAATTTTTCATACTTTATCAAAGGTGAAATTTCAGGTTTTTTAATGCCGAAATACGCATCCCAGTTCTCAACGGAAAGCGGCACGGTATCAGAATCTTTACGGCCGCAGAATGATGTTTTTAATACTGTTTTCTCTTGCAAAAAAGGGAGAGTATTTTCTCTTTTGACGGAAGGTCTGAATGATATTTTCATAGCTGTAATTTTATTATCAACAAATTCCCGAAATCACCGTCCGAAATAAAAGTTTTACAATTCATTACTTTTGTAATAAGATTTAAACGGATATATAATAATAATAAAGAGGGAATATAAGAAATGCAGGTATCATTAAACTGGTTAAATGAATTTGTTGATTTATCCGATATTGAAGTAAATCAAATCGCACATGAACTTACTATGAGCGGTTTGGAAGTCGAAGCGGTCGAAGAATTAAAGGCGAAATTCACAAACATCAAAACCGTTAAAATCGAAAAAATCGACAATCATCCGAATTCCGAAAAACTTCATCTTGTAACTGTAAACACTGGTTCAGGCCTTAAAACAGTCGTCTGCGGCGCACAAAATATCGAGGAAGGCCAAATTGTTCCTTACGCAAGCGTCGGAAGTCAGATTTTGGACAGAAAAACCGGTGAAATGTTCACGCTCACGCCAGCCGTAATCCGCGGGGTTGAATCTCAGGGAATGCTTTGCTCTGCTGATGAACTCGGGGTTTCGGAACGCGGATATCAGGAAGAAGACGGTATTTTGATTCTCAACAGAATTTTCCCAACCGTCAGTATCGGCGAAAACGTAGAAAATGTCCTCGGATTTGACAAAGATTACATCCTTGACGTTGCCCCGACCGCAAACCGCGGCGACCAAATGTCTGTTATCGGCGTTGCAAGAGAATTAAGTGCAATCTTCAACAAACCGCTTAAACTCAACCCGATTGAATGCACACTTGATTTGACAACCGACAAATTCAAAGTTGAAATCAAGGATGAAGATGTCTGCAAATATTATTCACTGGGAATTTTGAAAAACATAACAATAAAACCGTCTCCTGAGTGGATGCAAAAAAGGCTTATCGCCTCAGGCGTTCGCGCAATAAACAACGTTGTAGATATCACAAATTACGTAATGCTTGAATACGGAACACCTTTTCATGCGTTCGATTTGAATAAACTTGACGGATATCTTTGCGTAAGACGCGCAAAAGAAGGCGAAAAAATCGTAACTCTCGACAGTGTTGAAAGAACTCTTACAACCGACAGCATTTTAATTGCCGACAAAGAAAAAGGCGTTTGTCTTGCAGGTGTTTTTGGCGGAGAAAATTCCGAAATCGACGATAACACAACCGCAATCGCGCTTGAAGCTGCATATTTCACACCGACAAGCAACCGCAAAAGTTCTCACAGCGTAGGTTACAAAAGCGATGCCTGCGCCAGATTCGAACGCGGAATTGACATTGAAGCCGTGAAACCGGCCCTGATGCGCGCAATGCAATTGCTGACAGAACTTGCCGGCGCGAAAATCGAAGGCGTTGTAGAAACCGGCAGAAATAAACTTGAACCGATTGAAATAACTTTGAGATATCCGCAAATCAAAAGAATGCTCGGCGTTGAAATTGCACCTGACAGATGCATTAATATTCTTGAAAATTTAGGGTTCAAAAAGCTTGGCGGAAACGAAGCGGCCGCAAAATTTTTAGTTCCTTCATTCCGTTCCTATGACGTGACACGCGAAATTGATTTGATTGAAGAAATTGCGCGCATCAACGGTTACGACAAAATCACTCCGACCCTGCCGCAAAAAGTTCAATTGCCTGAAATTTCACTCGAAGAAAAAATCACGGCAAAAGTTCACAACATAATGCACGGCTGCGGTCTGAACGAAATTGTCACAAGTTCTCTGATCGGCAAACCTCTTTTGGACAAATTTATGATTCCGTTTTTGGAAAATCAGGCAGTTTTTGTAAAAAATGCCGCAAGCGAAGATTACACAATGCTTCGCCAAACTCTTGCCGCAAGCGTTTTGAACGTTATGAAAAACAACTTCGATAACGGACAGAAAAACATCTGGAATTACGAAATCGGCAAAACTTATTACAGAATTGCTGACGCTGATGAAAAATCGTCAGGCGTCAAAGAAACCCAAACCCTTGCAGGTATTATCACAGGCGATATTCAAAATTCGCTCTGGCAAAAGAATGCCGAAACTGATTTTTACACAGTTAAAGGCATTATGGAAAAATTGTTTGAAGAATTGGAAATTTCAAAACGCATAAAACTCCAACCGCTTGAAAAAACAGAGTTAGCTAAAACTCATGCAATTCTTCACCCTTACAAAACAGCGGTCATCACGCTTTTAGGCAAAACGCCCAAAGCTATCGGATATTTCGGACAAATCCACCCGATTTTGAAAGACAAACTCAAATTGAATCAGGAAGCTTTCATTTTCAAACTTGATTTGGACGAAGTAATTTCGATTATCAAAGAACGCACACCGCGCTTCAAAAAACTTCCGCAATTCCCGGAAGTCCGCCGCGATTTGGCTTTTGTCATCAACAAAGACGTAACTTTTGACGATATTCAAAAAGTTATCAAGGGTTCAATTCAGCAAAACATTTTCAAAGGCAGCGAAGTTTTCGACGTTTACGAAGGCGAACATATTCAGGAAGGTTACAAAAGCGTTGCTTTCCGCATAAAAATGCAGGACGAAAACGCAACTTTGACTGACGAAGTCATTGAAAAACAAATGAATTCAGTCCGCGACAAACTCAAAAAAACTTACGCTGATATCAACTTCAGGGAGTAAAATATGATTAGAAATCTTTTAGCAGCAATTTTTCTTGCAATGACACTGTCGCTTCCGGCTTTTTGCGCAGATGTTCTGCCGAAATATTCAGCAAATCTCCACACAAAAACCTATGGATTTTATCAGGTGTCAAAGTTGGTTGTACTTCACGAAGAGCCGAACGAAAACTCCAAAATAGTCAAAACAATCAGCTGGACAAAAGAAAAATTGATGCCCGAAGATTTGTCATACGATGACGTTTTTACAGTGTTTGTTTCAGCCAAAGAACTTGCGCTGATGGCGGTTGAGGACGAAAACGAAGACTGGGTAAAACTGATTTACGACAACAAAAACAACAAAAGCGGCTGGATGAAAAAAGACGACCCGTACAAATTTATGACCTGGATAAATTTATACAATTCATACGGGCGCAAATATGGTTTAAAAGCGCTGAAAGATGCACCTGAGAGCATTCTTACCTTGCATGCAAAAACCGAAGACAATTCGCAGGTTGTCTCGCAGCTCAACCATCCGGAATACATCAAACTGAATGTTATCCGCGGCAACTGGGCGCTTGTGACAGTCGTCGATTTAGACCGGACGCCAAAAACCGGATACATACGTTGGAGAAGCGATGAGGGTGTCAAATACCTGTTTCCCGCGATAAAATAATTAACTTATAAATCCATATTTCAAATGATGCGCTTGCCTTTCGGCAGGCGTATTATTATATAGAAGGGCAGCCCCTGTAATTCATCTTACTTTATGGCACGAACTTAAAATTTTGTTTACCATGAAAGGGGGTGATAAGGATGATTTTCGCAGTAAGCGAAAAAGCGCTAATAATAATCTTGTTAATTATCTTAGCGCTTCATTTCATCAACTAAGGGGCTTAAATGAGGATGTTAGCGCATCCTCTCCCTTCATTTATATTATAAACTATTTAAAAAATTTTTCAAGCCCGCTCTGACAAAACCCTCCAAAATCTTGCGCATTCTTAACAATTTATAATAAACACTCGACAAACAGCCATGCTTGTTGTAGTATTGACATACTGGCAGAAATATAAATTTAAAGGAGAATTTAAAATGCAAGTTATATTAAAAAAAGACGTTCAAAACCTCGGCGAAGCAGGTGACATCGTTAATGTAAAAGACGGTTACGCAAGAAACTTCTTGTTGCCGCAAAATCAGGCAGAAATCGCAACAGACGGTGCTTTGAAAAACAGAGAACAAAATTTGGCAAGAATCAAAGCTAAACAAGAAAAACTTCACGCAGAAGCCGTTGCAAAAGCTGAACAGCTTGAAAAATTCGGCAAACTTGAACTTTCAGCAAAAGCCGGCGAATCAGGCAAATTGTTCGGTACAATTACAACTAAAAAATTGACTGAAGAACTTCAGGCAAAATCAGGCGTTGAAGTTGACAGAAAAGTTGTTACACTTAACGCTCCTATCAACAAAATCGGCGAATACACAATGCTTATCAAATTGACTTCAAAAGTTAAATGTGAAGTTCCGGTTGTTGTTACAGCATCAGAAGTTGTTAAAGAAGCCGTTGAAGAAGTTGAAGAAACAATCGAAGAATAGTTTGATTGGATTTGGTGACGCGGCTGGAATTTAGTCATTCTAAGGGCTAAGCCCGGAAAGAATCCGACGGGTTCTAAACGCCGCAATCCGGATAAAGCAAAGAACATACACGCACAAGTGAGGGACGAAATTGAAAAACAACAAACTAACGCTTGAATGCATGGCAATAGGTTCTTTGCCTCATACAGATATAAATCAAGCCCTGAGCCTGATTAAACGGGACTTTGAAAACATTCCCTTCTGGCCGCAGCTTGTAAAACTTGATAAAAATGAGGACATGATTTTCCAATTTTTGGAAAATATGCCCTCGTTTTTTTGCGATAACGACAAAATATTTCTCGACACCGAATATGATTCATTTTTCGAAGATTTGGAAGAATTTTTTCTGGATTTTGAAGAAATAATTTCAGATTTGGATTCTGATAAAATCGACACGTATAAAATCACACACGCAAAAGCATTTCAAGGTTACTTAGATATTATAAAAACTACAAAACCTCCGTTTGCAAAAGGTCAAATAGTCGGCCCGTTTACGCTCGCGTCTTCACTTTGCACAAAAAACGGCGAGGCTGCTGTGTACGATGAAACTCTGCGTGAAATAATTTTAAAAACTCTTATTTTAAAAGCACTATGGCAAATAAAAGAAATCAAAAAATTGAGTCCTGACACAACACCGATTATTTTCATTGATGAACCCTCGATTTCACAGCTTGGAACATCGGCTTACGTTGGCATAACAAAAGATGACGTAATTTCAATGCTCAAAGAAATTACCGAAACTCTAAAAAACAATGGCGCAATACCGGCTCTTCATTGCTGCGGAAAATGCGACTGGACAATTCCAATCAACTCGGGTGTGGAAATTATCAATCCGGATGCGTATTCTTTTGCTGAGAATTTGAGTTTATTCACAGATAGCCTCAGGAATTTTCTGGAACGGACAGGAAAAATCGCATGGGGAATCGTTCCTACATTAGATAAAAAGGCTTTGGAAAATATTACCATTCAAGATTTGGAAGAAAAATTCCAAACCGCCATAAAATATTTGACTAAAAAAGGTATTAATGAGAAACTTATTATAGAAAATTCATTGATAACGCCATCTTGCGGAGCGGGAATCCTCTCGGTTGAGCTGGCCGAAAAGGCAATGGATTTGACCAACCAACTTTCAAAGAGACTAAAGGAGAGATACAATATTGACAACTAAACTTGCAATCACAGGGAAAAGCGGAAGCGGCAAGACAACAATTACAAAAGCTTTTTTACAAATTTTCAGGGAACTATATCCGGAAAAATCAATCCTGCTTTTTGACAATGATTTGACAAGTGAACTGGGCCACAGTTTCGGACTTGATATCAGAAATACGATTTACGGAATCCGCAGCGGCAAACATGAATACAAAACCGGCATTCCGGAAGGTATGAGCAAACAGGAATTTGTCGAATGGGCAATGGAAGATATTCTCGTGCCGATTAGCGACAATGTGGATATTATAGTTTCATGGTTTGTCGGCTCAAAGGATTGCCGTTGCCCGATTACAGGCCAGATTAACGACGCTGTTTTGAAGTTGATAGAAAGATATGACATAGTGATTTTTGACTGCGAGTTCGATTTAAAATATCTCAACCAGCTTGTAGACACAGACATAGACACAACCCTAATCGTTGCAAATCCGACAGATGAAAGCGCGCATCTTGCCAAACGCATAGAAGAATTCAGTTCAAAATATGCAGCCGGCGGTCAGCTAGGCGTTGTGATTAACAAGGTTGAAAACAACGAAGCGGCCTCGATTTACAACCTTCTGAACAAGTACGAACTCGATGTTTTGGGAGTAATCCCGTTTGATGACAATCTGAATCAAATGGAAAGAGAGTCAAAAGTTGTTCAGGATGCGATAAAACAGTTTTATTTCAGGCTAAACCTTCCGCAAATAAAGAATTGAGGACAAATGGCAATAATTTTAGACGGGAAAAAATTAAGAGACAAAATACTTGAAGAATTGGCACAACGGCTTGAAAAATACGACAGCAGGCCGACTTTAGCCGTCATCCTTGCCGGAGACAATCCCGCAAGCAGGATTTACGTAAACAACAAGAAAAAAACAGCCGAAAAACTCGGAATAAATTCTGTTGTAATAAATTACCCGTCAAATGTTGATGAAACAACCATTTTAAAAAAAATCGAAGAATTAAACAATGACGAAACAATAACAGCAATTCTTGTACAGCTGCCATTGCCAGAACACATAGATAAATTCAACATTATAAATGCAATCAAGCCGGAAAAAGATGTCGACGGATTTACAATCGAAAACTCCGGAAAACTTTTTACGGGCATCAAGCCGCACGCCTATCCTTGCACACCTCGCGGAATTATACGGCTTCTGGATGAATATAACATAGAAATCGAAGGTAAACATGTCGTAATCGCAGGTCGCTCAAATATAGTCGGCAAACCCCTTTCGCAAATGCTTTTAGCCAGAAACGCCACTGTTACAGTATGTCACAGCCGCACAAAAAATCTTGCTGAAATAACAAAAACAGCAGATATAGTTGTTTCTGCTGTAGGGGGAAAAATAATTGGAAAAAATATGTTAAAATCCGGTTGTGTCGTAATAGATGTTGGGATTTTCAAGGATGAAAACGGGAAAACCCGCGGAGATGTTGACTTTGAAGAGGTTTCTTCAAATGCTTCCTACATAACACCTGTTCCGGGCGGTGTGGGGCCAATGACGATTGCGATGTTGATGAGCAATACGGTAGAACTTTTTGAAAAAAGTTTTGTTTAACTTAGCGTTTCGAGAAATCCGGTAGCTTTTATTGTCGAAATTCAAAAATGTGTTGCAAATTTTGCAGTTTTGCTATTGATATAAGTGTAACACCGCGACATTTTTTGAATATCGTCAGAAAACGTTGGCCCGTTCCAAGCGCCATCGTCCTAATCCTGCATTTCTGTACCTAATTCTTTCACAAGCGGCTTTTGTCTAATTCAGTTCCAATGTTCCCACGTGCGTAGCACAACTTTCGCGCGCCACAAGCGGGCTCAAGTTGAAATTCCGCCCTCTCCTCTACCTGGAGATGGGTGTGACGATTTTCGTGGGATTGAGAGTTTTGCCAGAAAACAGCGTCCGTCCCGAAGGATCTGTCCTAATTCCGGACTTTCGCGCCTTAATCTTTCAAAAGTACCTCCGTTATAACAGTTCCAATATGTCTATGTGCGTTAATTCTCCTGTAGCACTTCTTGAACTTCTGCGCAAGACATTGCGCTAGACCAGCGGCCTGACTAACTTTTCTATGCTATGACAAACATCTACAAAAGCGCCATCACTAATGTCTAGCCAATGTGTCTACGTGCGTAGCACCTGGATTATTGCTTCACGCCTTCAAGCCGTTCACTCTATTTTGCTCTCGCAAAATGGACGTTCACTTTTTCGGCGTTCCTTCGAGTTCCGCTCCGCCTCTGCGCTAATCGCGCTCCGGCTTCGCTTCACTCTACGCAAAATCCACTTAGCCGCCGATGAGGTTCAAGCTGCAGCTTGATTTGATGTTGTTCTGTACCATAGTCTTCATACTTGAGATTTCGTTGTCAAGTAATGAAATCTGCGTGTCAAGCGTGTTTTGACGTGTCGTCAAATACTCTTCCTGCTTTTGCAGCGATACGTAAAACGCGTCATTGTCCAAGTCAACCTGACCGTCACCTGCCGCAGCCTCAAGCTGTTCAGCTCTATCAGCCATCGCCTTTGCTAACCAGTTTGCCTGGTTCATAACTAACGTCTGCTCAAATTGTAGTTGGCTTTTTTGTAATGTGAATAAATTCTTCTGTGAATCAATCGCTAAAAAAGTCATATCATCTCTCCTTATTTTTTACTCTCTTATACTTATAAAGTATTTTGATTTTTCACGATTTCAGAGATGATAACTTTCGTTACATTTGTTTACATGAAGATTGAAGAAGAACGCTGACAAATTTTAACCGAGCGCCTGAATCTGTTTGTAAAGTTCAACCTGCTTGTCCGTAAGCGTTTTCGGAATGATGATTTTTATCCGGGCATTCAAATTGCCATGTCCGCCGCCTTTTTTGGGCAACCCCAAATCCTTTAAGCGGAGCATTTGACCTGAGGAAGTTTTTGGCGGAATCTTTATGGTTATAACGCCATGAAGTGTTTTAATCTCTTTTTTTGCGCCCAAAACGGCTTCCGGCGGCGTGATTTCAATATCCTTAATCAAATCATAGCCGTCAGTCTGATATTCACCGTCGTTAATATGGATTATAAGATATAAATCGCCCTTATTGCCGTATTCATCCTGTTTTCCTTCGCCTTTAACGCGAATTTTCTGCCCCTCTTTGAGTTCCGGCGGCAGCTTAACTTTTATGGACTTTTGCTCATTCACAATTCCTGTACCGCCGCAGGCAGAACAATATCCGCCGCCTTGAGGACATTGCGTGCAGCGCTTCATTTCCGAAAACTTGACAGATATAGGCTTTCCGGCAAAAATATCTTCTACTGTAATATTTAGATTTTTTGTAACATCAAGGTCTTCAGCCTTTTGACGGCGTCGAGAACTTCCCGCAGATTGAGCCCTTTGTGCGCCGCCAAAGTCAAACCCGCCGAATCCGCCGGAGTTTCTTCCGGAAGAGGCGCCGGCTCCGCCCGCCATCATATCACCGAAAAGCGAACTGAAAAAGTCAGAAAATCCGCCCAAATCCTGACCGTTGAAGTTGAAACTCTGATAATTTCCGCCCTGGCCGCCGAAATTGAACTGTTCAAATCCCGGAGGCGGGGTGTAGCTTTGGCCGCCCTGCCAGTTTGCGCCAAGGCTGTCGTATCTCTGGCGTTTGGCTTTGTCAGAGAGAACTTCATAAGCTTCGTTGATGTCTTTGAATTTTCCTTCGGCTTCTTTTGTTTTATTTACGTCGGGGTGATATTTGCGCGCAAGTTTCCGGTATGCTGATTTAATTTCAGACTCGCTTGCGCTACGCGATACGCCTAATATTTCATAATAATCTTTATATTCCATGATGTCTCCATTATCTCTATTTTTATAATAATACAAAACATGCTTAAATTTTAATTAATTAATTATTTTTTAATATTAACGAATGTAAAGAGTGAAAATTTTCAAAGGCAATTTTTCAAAGAAAAAATACTTTATATAGAAGTAAGCAATCAGGGGAAATAAAAAGGAGATTTTATCATGGGGGACAACTACGGAAATGTAGGCATTAATGCCGGTTATGCACGATTTAACGCGCTTGATTACGGAAAAGTCGGTGCAGAAGGCACTTTAAAAGGCGAATTCAACAATCCGGACATCGGATATGCATTGAGCGCGAACGCTAATGCTTTAATCGGCAACAAAAACGGATTTAACGGCGGCGTATATGCAGGTTTGGATTTTGGCAAAACAACTTGTTCGGAATTCAACTTAGGCGTAATGGCTGATTACACAGCCGCTTTTGCAAAGAATAATGTTATTAACGTACAAAACGGCGATTTGACGGCAATTGAAGCGGATTTAGACCCGAAAAAATCCTTAAAAACAGGTTTGTCACTTGGTTTTACCAGAAACATCTGCTGCGATGAGGGTCGAAAATTAAAAATGGCACTCACCGGAGGCGCGGAATTTCATCCGGAACCAACACTGGATTTGGAAAGCGGGCAGGTGATTAACAACAAAAACCTGAAAAAAGTAAGTCCGTTTATTGGCTCGAACGTTGAATATTCCAAACAAATCAATGACAAAGGCCAGCAGATAGTTTTCGGCGCGAAATGTGCGCTTAGCAAAACCGGAACAACTTACGGAGAAGCTAGTATCGGATTCAGATTCTAATCAATATATCAAAGATAAGTATAAACAGATTGATTGTGTTTGTGCTTAAAAAAGAAACAGGCGTCTTAAATAACAGACGTCTGTTCACTTTTTTGTATTTAATTAAAGTCGGACTTTGTTCGATTAGAACATCAAGCCGGCTTCTCTTGCAGCGTCAGCCAAAGCTGCGATACGACCATGGTATAAGAAACCTCCGCGGTCAAATACAACACATTCAACACCTTTAAGTTTAGCTTTTTTAGCGATTGCTGCGCCTACAACTTTAGCGGCTTCAATGTTTCCGCCGTGTTTAAGCTGTTCTCTTAAATCTTTGTCAGTTGAAGATGCTGATGCGATTGTTACTCTGTTTTCGTCATCAATCAACTGTGCGTAGATGTGTTTTGTACTTCTGTAGACTGCAAGTCTCGGGAATTCTGCAGTTCCTTCAACTTTAAGTCTGATAGTGCGGTGTCTCTGCTGCACTTTAGGTTTTCTGATTTCTTGTTTAATCATTTTCTTTTCTCCTTTTACCGAAGCCTTCTTTCTGCGATTGCTGGTTTCATACAGCACATCTAAAAGGGCTTATGCCGGCGTTTTTTACATTAATTTAAGTTCGTTTTGCTCTTGTAGCAATTCACTCACTCCGTCACAAGACATTTCCTTCGACTAGCGGCCTGACTAACTTTCATTAGTTCAAACTAATGTCCTTTAAAGCGCCGTCACTAATGTCTAGCCGATACGTCTACGTGCGTATTGCACCTGTAGCAATTCACTGACTCCGTCAGAAGACATTTCTTTCGACCAGCGGTCTGACTAACTTTCATTAGTTCAAACTAATGTCTTTTAAAGTGCCATCACTAATGTCTAGCCGATACGTCTACGTGCGTAGCACTATTTTTTGCCTGCTTTACCAGCTTTGCGGCGGATGTATTCGCCTTCGTATCTTACACCTTTGCCTTTGTAAACTTCAGGCGGACGTTTTCCGCGAATCAAAGCGGCAACATCACCTACAGTCTGTTTGTTTGAACCTTTTACGCTGATTTTTGTGTTTGCTTCAACGCTGATTGTGATGCCTTCCGGCGGTTCAACAACAACAGGGTGTGAATAACCAAGCGCAAGATTAAGGTTTTTGCCTTCCATGTTTGCACGATAACCTACGCCCTGAATTTCAAGTTTCTTTTCAAAACCTTCTTTTACGCCGTGAACTGCGTTAGCTGTCAAAGTTCTGAACAAACCGAACAAAGCGTCTGCTTCTCTTGAATCGCTTGCTTTTGATAAGATAATGTGGTTATCTTCGATTTTTACGGCAATTTCAGGACGGATTGTAACTGATTCAGTTCCCAAAGGTCCTTTTGCTGTAACTGTTTGGCCGTCAATCGTAATTTCTACGCCTGACGGAATTTCAATCGGTTTTTTACCAATACGTGACATAATTTTTCTCCTTACGGTATATTGTACTTACTGCAAAATCGGTTAATTTCGGCTATTGACTTTGCTTGAGGGCTTTTCTACCAATTGCACCCGCTTAAAAATTTTAGCATGGAGAAATTTAATTGTAAACAGGTTATTAATATTCGTGAAGAGAAGATGATGTTGGAATTTAGAATAAATATGTCAAATTTTAAATTCTTCCATCAATTTCATAATTATTTCGCTCTGGGAAGGCGTGAGTGAAGAAATATCGATATTTTTTGCAGACTTGAGTCCCAGAAGATAATCTGTGGAAACGTTAAAGATATAAGCTAATTTGATTAGAATATCCAAAGACGGCGTGCGGGTAGAGGCTTCATAAGCGCTGATAATGGAGCGGGTCAACATTAGCCGGTTTGCAAGTTGACTTTGAGTTAACCCTTTTTCTATTCGCAATTGCTTAATTTTTTTCCCGATATCGTTCATCAAACCTACACTTTCAATAACATTTTACACTTTACTTGTTTACAGCAGGTATACTTTTTAGTCTCTTTTAGTTGACAAAATGTGCACATTCAGTATACAATTTTTCTGGAGGTAATTGAGATGGAATTTTTAAACAATTATAATCTGCATAACGCATCGGATAGCAAACAAGCATTTACAATAGATAAAGGTGATATTCCGACAGATAAGTCTGCAAGGAAAGCATACGCCTTTACATTAGCGGAAGTCCTCATAACCCTTGGAATTATCGGAATTGTAGCTGCAATGACATTACCCGGAGTTATGGGAAAATTCCGTGAAAAAGCAACCGTTACGAAACTAAAAAAATTTTATAGTGTATTGTCGCAGGGGTATATTTTTGCTACCGAAGAATTCGGAACTCCTGATGTGTGGGGAATTTCACGAAGAGATGCCGGAAGTTCAGATGAGGATGAGGAAGTTTACAACGCTTCGAATGCAATTTTGATAAGAGACAGATTATTTAAAAATATTAAAATGATTCAGAAATGCGATAATGCGAAAAATCAGAAAGCTTGCGGGTTTGCTGAAAAACATTTTTACATAGACGGCAGTATTGATTCAGCAACATCAGGCTCAACAGCGCAGACCGCATCTGCTCTTTTAGAAGACGGCTCGAGCGTAATGGTCATTTCGGATAACGGCGGAAGCCGCGGTTCCGGAGCTCTTCAGAATGTGTATGGTTTGATTTATATTGATACAAACGGATTAAAACAGCCGAATACTTACGGATCCGACATGTTCTTTTTTTATCTTACAAAAACTAACATAATGCCTGCGGGTTCTGAGTTTGAAACAACCTACAAGTTTGAAGAACATTGTTATAGCAAAGGTTTAGGATGTGAAAGCTGGATTATTCTTAATGAGAATATGGATTATTTACACTGCAAAGATTTAAGCTGGAGCGGAAGCAACCGCTGCAAATAGGTGAGACCACTTCTTGCATGCGAGATTAAAGAATATTGAAGAAGATTATATAATATCAATGTTTTTTAACCTGCCAATGCTTACGACAAGTGATTTTACAGTGTGATGGCTTATTTTCAAAATTTCAGCTATTTCATAAATGTTGTAATCTTTCATCAAATATTCATAAACTTGTTGTTCGCTTTGACTTAAGTTTCTTTTAGATTTTCCAAAATTCATATTTACTCCATATTAACTACTCAGCTATTATCTTATTATACAATAATGTAATCAAAATGATAATAGCCAGTTGACCTATATTTTGTAAAAAAATGAAAATTTTTATAAAAAACACCCGCCATTTTAAAACAGCGGGTGTTGAAACTATTTTACAAAATTAGTAAACATAGCAGAGAACTTCGCCGCCGATGTTTTCTTTTCTTGCTTTTCTGTCAGTTAGCAAGCCTTTGCTTGTAGAAACAATTGCAATACCCATTCCGCCCAATACTTTCGGAAGATTTTTTGCTTTTGAGTAGTTTCTCAAACCGGGTTTAGAAATTCTTTCCAATTTAGTGATAACAGGTTTTTTGTTCATGTCGTATTTCAAAGTGATTGACAAAACTTTGAATTTGCCTGCTTCTTTAACTTCATAATCTGTGATGAAGCCTTCTTCTTTTAACAATTTAGCTAATTCAACTTTCAATTTTGAAGACGGCATTTCAACTTTTTCATGAGAAACCATGTTAGCGTTTCTGATTCTTGTAAGCATATCTGCTATCGGATCTGTCATTGACATAATTAATTCCTCCGGACTTACCTCCAGTTAAAGGCAGTATCCATATTTTCTATCTATCACACCGCTTACTGAACAAATTTTGCCTAACTGGCAGGCTTATTTCAGCAGTTCGGAACTGTAAGATTATATTACCATGCAGAATTTTCTTTTACAAGGTATAGATAAATTAGTGTTACGTTTTCTAAATAAAAACGAGAACCCGTCTTTAAGCCCGGGTTCTGCGTTGTTTGTATTTTTATTCGGCATAATACATGGTATCACCAGCTATCCTTGATTGTAATTTGCCGCTGCTATCATAAATATTGTACGCACCCGGATGATACTCACAATTAAGAATCTCCGAAAGTTCACGGTTGCATCCGCCAAGCATGCCGACAACGACAGAACCGTCCGGATTTTCTTTAATATCGACTCTTTGATATTCAGTTACCAAATCTAAATTATCATCTAATACTTTGTTTTTAAAAATTAGAACTTTTGTACCATCGTCCTTAGTAGTTTCAAACAAAAAATCTTCACGGATTCTTAATGTATCCGGTGCCCCTGCTTTACCATAATAATCGCGCTCTTCTGCGTTGCGAAAAGGCCGGGATTCTTTAAAAACAGTCGGAGGATTTGAAACCGTTGCATCTTCTATATGAACTGTCTTTTGAGGCCCTGTCTGCCGAATTAAACCAAAAATTTCATTAACATTATCAGCATCAGAATTTTCTTTTACAGTTTTCTTTGATGATTTTGAATTTTGAAGAATGCTATTTATTCAATCGATATTTTTCTCTGCAGATTGAGCTGAAGAACGTTCCGAAGCAGCTGTTTGTGCGTTTCTGCGAACAAAAAATTTTTCATCGCCATTGCCAATTAAAGTCATACACTTCTCCTTTCAAAAAAATTTGATTTCTCGTGTTTATAAGTATATAAACGGAATTTTCTGAAAAATATTGACAATAGGGCTCCATACCATACAGCAGAGTATAACAGAGTTTGAGGCATTTTTAAATTCATTTTTACATTTCGTAATATTATTGGATTTTCGGAAGGGTGAAGCGAACGTAAGCGAGCGAAACCCGTAACATCCAAAGCTTCGTCATGAACGCGAGTCGGCAGAAGGTAAAAAGTGTTGCGGGGAGCCAACGCTTTGGAACCCGTTTAGCGCCGCCGAGTAAGATAGCGGCAAAATCGCTCCTGCGATTTGAAGCGAATGCAAGGCGCAGGACAGCCGAATAATCCAAGACAATAAATGAGTTCTTTTCGTTCTGCTGATATTGTGATATTTTACTGCTAATTATTCTGTAACGAACTTTTCACCTTTCACTTCTCACTCCTAAGCTGTCATCGAGGAACTCGACAAAAGTCAAAATCTCGCAAGCAAAAAAGACCGGTAGCAAATCGGTCTTTTTTAATTGATTGATTATTAATCTTAATATTAAAATTAAAAAGCAATAAGCTTACCAGCTTGCTTTTGTTACACCCGGCAGCAAGCCCTGGTGTGCCATTTTTCTTAAACAAATTCTGCAAAGGCCGAAGTCTCTGTGGAAACCGTGAGGTCTGCCGCAGATTGAGCATCTGTTGTGCAATCTTACTTTAGGATATTTGCCTTTAGCTGCCAATGCTTCGCGTCTAAGTTCTTTGTTTATCATCGCTTTTTTAGCCATGAATTTCTCCTTTGTTATTAGTTTTCTTTACTTTCGTCTTATTATTCAGACGACGGTTTTCTGATTTTGTTTCAAATTATTTGTTTAAACCTTTGAAAGGCATACCCAATAATCTTAACAATTCTCTTGCTTCATCATCTGTATTTGCTGTTGTGATAATTGATATGTTCATACCTTTTACCAAATCAACTTCTTCGTAGGTAATTTCAGGGAACAAAGCCTGTTCTTTCAAGCCTAAAGTATAGTTGCCGCGGCCGTCGAAAGATTTTGCGCTGATTCCTCTGAAGTCACGAATTCTCGGCAATACTACGCAGATAAGTTTCTGTAAGAAATCATACATTCTTTCGCCGCGTAATGTAGCCATTGCACCTACCGGCATACCTTCTCTTAATTTGTAAGTCGCGATAGATTTTTTAGCTTTTGTTACAACTGCTTTTTGTCCGGCAATTTTAGTCAATTGTGCTTCGATTGCTTCGGCAATTTTTGAGTTGTGAGAAGCTTCACCAACACCCATGTTCAATACGATTTTATGAAGTTTCGGAATCTGATGTTCGTTTTCGTATCCAAACTTTTCTTTCAATGCTGATTTTACTTCTTCATTGTATTTTGATCTTAAGTTTTTTGTTGTTGACATTTTCGTATTTTCCTTAATTCTTGGACGTTAAAATTAAACGTCTAATTGTTCACCACATTTTTTACAAACACGGACTTTTTTGCCATCTACTACTTCGTGTTTGATCCTTGTCGGTTTTTCGCAAGCCGGACATACAACCATAACATTTGATGCATCCATCGGTGCTTCAAGTTTGATTAAACCACCCTGAATTCCTGCCATCGGCTGGGGTTTCTGGGCTTTTGTCACCATATTTGCGCCTTCAACTGTCACTTTTGACTTTGAAGGATCAGCTTTTTTAATGTTGCCGATTTTTCCTTTGTCTTTGCCGGAAAGAACGATAACTCTGTCACCGTTTTTTACATGCAAATTCTTTTTATTTTTGTCTGCCATTTTTCTTTTTTCTCCATTTTTTATACGGATCCGATATTACCTATCGGGCGTAATTTTGTATTTTTATTGAGATTTTTGAACCTTGGGTTCTGTTTTGAATTTATAAAAGGCTCTTTTTAAAGTGCCGCAATTCAAAGGAACCGGTCCGAAATAATATATTTCCAGCCAGTCTGAATTATATTACTTCCGGAGCCAAAGAAACAATTTTCATAAATCCTTTGTCTCTAAGTTCACGTGCTACAGGTCCGAAAACACGTGTTCCGCGCGGGTTGCCGTCTTTGTTGATGATTACGGCTGCGTTTTCATCAAATCTGATAACTGAACCGTCTTCACGTTTGATGTCAGCTTTTGTTCTAACAACAACTGCAGTTACGACTTCACCTGATTTTACTGTCTGGTTCGGTGCTGCTGATTTTACAGAGCATACGATTCTGTCGCCTACCGCTGCAAATTTTTTGTTAGAACTGCCAAGAACGCGGATGCATAAAAGTTGTTTTGCACCTGTGTTATCTGCTACTTCTAATCTGGTTTCTTGTTGTATCATTTTTCTTTTCCTTTATTTCTTAAAGAATGTTTTACTTACCCGACAGCGCATTAATTGTATTAATGATGTCTGCCGACTTATTGCGGCTTTTTCCGGAATTACTTCCGCAATCCCGAAACATTTCAGGATTGACAGTTGCAAGTTTTGCTTATGCAAAACTCCAACTATCTTACTTTTTCTACAATTTCTACAACTGTCCAGCGTTTGTCTGCTGAAGACGGTTTTGATTCGATGATTCTTACCTTGTCGCCTTCTGAACAAATGTTGTTTTCATCATGTGCTTTGTAGTGTTTGTTTGATTCAATAATCTTTTTGTATTTCGGATGCGGCTCATAGTCTGCTACTTTTACGACTACGGTTTTATCCATTTTATTGCTGATTACGATTCCTTGTTTTTCTTTCTTAGGCATGTTCTACCTCTTTTTCTTTAATTACAGTTTTTGCTTGAGCTATAAGTTTTTTTGTTTTAGAAATTAACGCTGTATTTTCTAATTTGTGAGTGGAAAGCTGTAATCTATAGTTAAATAAATCTTTCTTCCAATCAACTATTGCACTTTGCAGCTCATCTACTGTTTTTTCGCGCATTTCATTTAATTTCATTGTTTATTTTCCTTTTATTTTGCTTATCTCGCTTGTATGCGAAGAGTGAATGTAACTACAATTCGCTTACGCTTTAGCTTTTTCTACAACTTTAACTTTGATAGGAAGTTTTTGTGCTGCAAGTTCAAGAGCATGAACTGCAATGTTTCTGTCAAAGTAATCAAGTTCGAATAGAATTCTGTTCGGTTTTACAACCGCTACCCAGTATTCAAGGTTTCCTTTTCCTGAACCCATACGAGTTTCAGCCGGTTTAGCCGTAATCGGTTTATCCGGGAATATTTTAATCCAAACATTACCGCCGCGTTTGATTTCACGAGTCATTGCACGACGTGCTGCTTCGATTTGACGGCTGGTTATCCAACCCGGCTCAACAGCTTGTAATGCATAACCGCCGAATTCAAGCTGTGTACCTCTTGTTTCGGTACCTTTCATTCTGCCTTTCATCATCTTGCGGTATTTAGTTTTTTTAGGCTGTAACATTATATTTGCTCCTATTGTTTTTTATATACCTATTCTGCCGCAGCTTCTGTTGATGCTGCTCTGTTGTTACGTCTCGGACGTCTCATTCCTTTGTCTGATCCGCCTTTTTCGTTTTTAGCTTTGATGTTTTGGTCTGCTTTTTCGCCCGGCATCAATACGCCTTTGAAAATCCATACCTTAACGCCGATTTTACCCATAATTGTATCTGCTTCCGTAAAACCGTAGTCAACGTCTGCACGAAGTGTTTGAAGAGGAATTCTGCCTTCTTTTGCCCATTCTGAACGAGCAATTTCTGCACCGCCCAAACGTCCTGATACCATAACTTTGATACCTTGAGCACCGCCGCGCATTGCACGCTGCATTGCTTGTTTCATTGCACGTCTGAATGCTACACGTTTTTCCAATTGCTGTGCAATTCCTTCTGCTACCAATTGAGCATCTACGTCAATTCTTGCAACTTCTACTACATTTATTATTACAGGTTTGCCAATGTATTTTGTTACTTCTTGTTTAAGTTCTTCAATACCCTGGCCGCCGCGTCCTACCACAATACCCGGTTTTGCTGTAACTACAGTGATTGTAATATTCTGGGCTTTTCTTGAAATTTTAATCTTTGATACACCTGCTGTGTATAATTTTTTCTTAACGAATTTTCTGATTGAATCGTCTTCTTTCACGAATTGGGCATATTCTTTGAACTTTGCAAACCAGGTGCTTGCCCAAGGTTGAATAATGCCTACTCTAAATCCGGTTGGATGTGTTTTTTGTCCCATTTTTTATACCTTTTGTTTTTACTACTACTTTTTAACGATGTCACTGACTTTAAGTGTCAAGTGTGAAGTACGTTTTAGTCTGCTGTACATACGGCCTTGAGCTCTTGTACGTGCTCTTTTGTATGTAACGCTTTCGTCTGCAAAGATTTCAGAAATCTTTAAAGCTTCAGCGCCTACGCCGTATTTTTCCTGTGCATTAGCTACTGCAGCTTTCAGGTTCTTTTCAACTACTCTTGCTGCAAAATAAGGCATAAAACGTAACATGTCTTGAGCTTCTCTGACAGATTTTCCGCGAACTTCGTTGATTACGCGGCGAAGTTTTCTTGCTGTCATTTTTATATCTGTTTGTTTTGCTTTAGCTTCCATTTTTACTTTCCTTATGTTTTGTCTAACTCGTTGGCTTTAGATTTTTTCTAAGGCTCGTGTTACTTTCTTTTCGCAGTTTTGTCTGAACCTGCGTGTCCTTTGTACATTCTTGTAGGTGCGAATTCACCTAACTTATGTCCAATCATCTGCTCTGTTACGTATACCGGAACATGTGTTTTACCGTTGTGAACAGCAATTGTGTGACCCAGCATATCAGGTACTATCATTGATGCTCTTGACCAGGTTTTGATTACTTTATGTTCTGAATTTGCATTCATTTTTTCGATTCTTTTTTGTAGAGCTTCTTCTACGTATGGACCTTTTTTTAATGAACGTGCCATTAATTTCTCCTTTTATTTGTTTTTAATGTTTTATATTTTGATTTAAGGCTTTTGCTCGTTCGCTTTTGTTTGGGGGGAAGGCTTTGACCTGCAAAGCCTTTTCCACAGCTAACTTACATTATTTTTTTCTTCTTCTGACGATTAATTTATCAGAAGCTTTACCTTTTTTACGGGTTTTCTGGCCAAGAGCCGGTTTGCCCCAAGGTGTTTTCGGATGTCCGCCCGGACCTGTTTTACCTTCACCACCACCGTGAGGGTGATCGCACGGGTTCATTGTTACACCGCGGACTGTCGGTCTGATGCCAAGGTAACGTTTTCTGCCGGCTTTACCGATTTTCAGGTTTTTGAATTCTGAGTTGCCTAAAGTTCCAACTGTTGCCATGCATTCTTTTCTTACCATTCTCATTTCGCCTGAAGGTAATTTGATGGTTACGTAGTTGCCTTCTTTAGCCATTACCTGAGCTGCGTTGCCTGCTGATCTTACCATTACGCCGCCGCGGCCAGGGTTCAATTCGATATTGTGAACAATTGTACCTAACGGAATCAATTCCAAAGGAAGAGCATTACCGTTCTGAACCGGTGCTTCCGGTCCTGATACGATTACGTCACCTACATTCAAGCCTTCCGGTGTCAAGATATATCTTTTTTCACCATCTGCATAGTATACTAATGAAATTCTTACGTTTCTGTTCGGATCGTATTCGATTGTTTTTACTGTTGCAGGAATTCCGAATTTTTCGCGTTTGAAATCGATGATACGGTATGTTCTTTTCACACCGCCGCCTTTGTGACGGCATGTGATTCTACCTGTATTATTACGGCCTGCTGTTTTCTTTAATGATTTTAACAATGATTTTTCAGGAGTTGATGTTGTGATTTCCTGATAATCACTTTTTGTCATACCTCTTTGTCCCGGAGATGTCGGATTGATTTTTCTGATTGCCATTTTATTTTCTCCTTTGGCTTTTTGTGTTACTTTTAGGGACTTGTGCCAGACGCCCCTTTGGTTTTAGCCTATCCGCTTACTGCGACCCCGAACTTAACGGGTCTGGTCTTTGCCTGTTTGTCTTACTCACTGCAAGCCAACCTGCAAATCCGGCGCCCTCTGCTAGGGCTTGCTTATGCTCCGATTAATTCTTCAATCGGATCGCCTTCGATTGTTACGATGGCTTTTTTAGATGAATCAGTTCTGCCGAATTTGTATCCCATTCTTTTGGCATGAGACGGCATGTAAACTGTTCTTACTTTCTTAACTTTTCTGCCGGGAAAAGCTAATTCAACTGCTTGTGCAATTTCAATTTTTGTTGCATCTTTTACAACTTCAAAAGTGTATTGGCCAAGAGTTGTTGCACCTACTGATTTTTCAGTAATTAAAGGCTTTTTAATAATGCCGTATAATTTTTCTGTATTTGATGTTTCTTTCATTATATAATTTCCTTTTCTTTTTCTTGGGTTTAATTACACTTTTAGCTTAATCTTTCAGTGATTTCTTTTACTGATGCTTCTGTCAATATAACAAAATCAGCTTCCAATAAATCTTTTACGTTCAGGTTTGAAGGTAAAATCATTTTTACGCTTGGAATGTTTCTTGCTGCAAGTTCAAGGAAGTTATTTTCTGCTGCTTTTGTATCTGCAACGATTAAAACTTTGCCTGAAACGTTTAATGCTTTCAAAGCGCTAACCATCAATTTTGTTTTTGGTTCTGCAATTGTTGAGAAATCTTTTACAACAATTAACTGTTCAGCTTTTGCTGACAATGCGGATTTCAAAGCCAATTTTCTGGCTTTTTGAGGCATGTTGAATGCGTAGCTTCTCGGTTTTGGTCCAAAGATTACGCCGCCGCCTGCGAACAACGGTGAACGAAGTGAACCTGCACGAGCGCGGCCTGTTCCTTTTTGTTTCCAGGGTTTTTTGCCGCCGCCTGATACTTCAGCTCTTGTTTTTGCACAAGCTGAGCCTTGGCGAGCATTGTTTAATTGTCTTCTTAGAGCAAGGTGCATTACATGCATATTAGGTTCAACTGCGAAAATGTTTTCGTTCAAGTTGATTTCACCTAATTTTTCTCCGTTTGTATTTAAAATTTCTTTTGACATTTTGTTTTCCTTTATTATTTATTATCTGCCGTTTAAGACTGCTTACCGCTTGCTTTCGCTTTATCTGGCAAGACCAGCCGGTTTGAAGACTTTTCCTTGTCGCTTGCTGTTTTGTTGTTTTATAGGATTATTGTTTCACGCTCCGCAGCATTCGCTTCATTTTATCTGATATAAAATTTCGCTCATTTGCTCCGCGCCCCTTCAGGCTGGGTTCGCTCATCCTTTCGGATGGCTCACGCGGCGCCCTGCACAAAATCCTAATTCCATTTTGTTCTTGTCGGAACGATTGTTACCAATCTACCTTCGCAGCCCGGAACTGAACCTTTTACTAATACAAGATTTTTTTCTGCGTCAACTTTGACTAATTTCAATTTTGTAATAGTAACTCTTTCGTTACCCATGTTGCCGGCCATTCTTTTGCCTTTGATAACGCGTGAAGGAGTTGTACCTGCACCGATTGAACCTGGTTCTCTGTGGTTTTTAGAACCGTGGCCCATTGGTCCTCTGCCGAAGTTCCAGCGTTTTACTGTACCCTGGAAGCCTTTACCGATTGATTTTCCGGTTACATCTACTTTTTCAACATTGTTAAGGATTGAAAGTTCGATTTTATCACCTACTTTATAATCAGAAGGATTGTCTACTCTGAATTCTTGTAAGTGTCTGAAGTTTTCTAAGTTATTTTTCTTGAAGTGACCCAACTGAGCTTTTGTCAAGTGTTTTTCTTTAGCTGCAACCGTGCCAACCTGAATAGCGTTGTATCCGTCTGTTTCAACTGTTTTAACCTGAGTTACAACGATATCGTCAACTTTGATAACGGTTACAGGAATTGCCAAACCTTGTTCATCAAAAATTTGTGTCATTCCAAGTTTTTTACCTATTACACCTAGTGCCATATTTTACCTTTCCTGCTCATCCTACTTGGTGCGGACACATTCCGCCCCGTTTCGGGTTTGCATTTTCACTTGCGAGCGCTACTTGCTGCCTTTGTACTTTACCTTCGGGACTTTCACCCTCCGCGCCGACGAATTTCTCCGATGGGCGGGTAGTAGATCACATTATATTTGCATAATGCTTATTTAATTTTCAATTTTGACCGGAGTCGTGAAGTTTACAATCTATTAATTATAATTTTACTTCAATATCAACACCAGCCGGCAAATCCAATCTACTTAACTCTTCAGTTGTCTGTTGAGTCGGTTCGTATATATCGATAATACGTTTGTGTGTTCTGAGTTCAAAGTGTTCACGAGATTTTTTATCAACGTGTGGTGAACGAAGAACGCAATATATACGTCTTTTTGTCGGTAAAGGAATCGGGCCTGCAACTTTTGCATCTGTTCTTTTTGCAGTTTCTACGATTTTGTCAGAAGATACGTCAATAAGTTTGTGATCGTATGCTTTTAAACAAACTCTGATTCTTTGTCTTTTTGTGCTTGCCATATTTATTCCTTTTCTTTTTGTATAAATACACTTTTGAGGTTTTTACTACAGGCGAAACCTCTGCTGCGCCTTATTCTTGCCTGAATTGCTATTTCGTAAATAATTTCGGGTATTTGTAAAAATTTACAATTCTTCAAGCATAATTGATGGTATTACAAACATAAAAGCCTGTCAACAGAAATTTTGCGCCTTTGTTGCGGTTTTGTTACATTATACTGGCGCAAATTTTATTTATCGTTTACAAATTTAAGGTTTTGCTACAGAAATATTCAGTGCTAGATGACAAAATTCTTTTCGACTCATTACTATTTCCTTTGAGGAATCCCAAGGATTTATTAAATAGACATGTTCAGAATCTATTTTACTAACCGTGTAACCGTGACCGGAAACTATTTCGTCGTCAGAGCCATCTACATGAGGAAGCAATTCTGCATTAAATACGCAAACTAAACATAAATCTGTTCTACCTGCGAACGTCGAAAGTATATCATCAAAATATTTTTCTTGTTCTTGTTGTCTATTCTCCAGTGGGATATTAAAAATATCAAGTGGAGAGCCGCTATTTATTGAATCTGTTATCAGAGTTTTTGTGCGTTCTGATAACTCTCCGTTGTCATAAACTTTTCTATTAATATTAATTTCATCAGATTTAGTTTCATCTTCTTTTCGACCGGTGAATAGTTCAAAAAGTCTTTTTGTAGTATTTCCATCATATTGCTCACCAATTTCTTCAAAATATTTTTGAACAGCCAATTCTATTATACGGACATCTGAATCTCCTTTTGAGTATGTAAGCTGTCCGTAATTCAAATCATAATATGACACAGTATACTCTTTACCAGCTTCTGCTATATATACTTTAAAGCACTGGTTTGCAGGATCGTGTTTAATTGCATCACTAATAAGTTTTTCTCCGTTTTTGGATTTTGAAAGACTGGTCAGACCCGCAAGAAGCCAGCAATTACCTCTGTCGCCCTGCGAAGATTGATAATCTATTTTGCCGTTTGCATCACCTATTCCAAATTGATTCATTTCTCGTTTTTGAGCGGCGAGTTCCATCAATTCTGTTATTAATTTATCAACACTGCTTGTATTGTAAAACCCGAGCATACTTTTATTAATCATGCTATCAAATTTAGCATTGAATTTATCGGTAACTTCTTTTAAGGTGTTTGGGTCATTACGTAAATCGTAGGCGATTTTTTCAAGTAATTGGTCTTTAATATGCGTTACATATTTAACTTTCTCTTCCCCGCTTAGCCCAACCTCGTCTAAAACAGCTTCTACCAATGATTCGTTTTCACCAGCCTCGGCAGATTTCTTTGCATACTCGGTCAAAACTTCTTCTACATTGTCAGGTGTAATTTTAGCGATATTATCTGAAATTGTTTTTCGAGTTGTAGGAAGCCCCAGTTTAGTTTTTGCATGAATATCATCGAACAAATCAACGACAATTTTATCACCGGAACCTTCATTCAGAAGTTTCTTCAAGTCGTTGAGATTCTTAATATTTAATTGCGGAAATTCCGTAATTTCAGACCCTTCTGATGCTCCGGATGTTTCAGGGATTTCTTCAGGAGTTTCAGTTTTGGTTTCCGGTTTAGTTTCTTCCGCAGCGTCCTCTTTAACTGTTTCTGATCTAGGTTCCAATGTTTGGGCTTTCGGTAAGGTTATTTCAACACCTTTTGCCGGCTGTTTTCCCGAATTCAGTTTTTGCAACTCATTCATTCTTGTTGTAATTTCAACATTTGTCGGCTGAGCGTTTCCTTCGGCGCTCAAAGTTTCTTTTGCAAGGTTCCACCAGGTTGTATTTTTATCCAGAGTGCGGGTTTCTGTGTTTGATTCGTTGTATTTGCTTATGTCGGCGTTTCGAATTGCGGCATCAGAAAATTTCGCAGACTCTGCCTTTGAATCCACATTTACACCATCAAGGTTTATTTTATCCTCCATGCCGGCCGGAATTTTCACCTCAGCGCCAACAACAAACCAACCGTTCTTTGCGGCTTTTTGGTTCAATTCTTTGAATTTGTCGAATTCGGGAGTGTTTGGCATTATACCAAGACGCTTTGCCGTTTGCGCGAAAGTTTCTCCGTTTTTGGCGTTTGACAAAATATTTCTGTCAGCATCGTATTTGATTTCAACGGGGTCTTTACCGGGCTCCTGAATTGTTGCACCGTTTTCGGTTTTTATCATTATACGACCGTTTTCAAAAACTGTTTGATTTGGATTTTCCGCTTCAGCCGCAGCGTCGATTTCCGATGGATTTATCGGGTTTCCTTCACCGTCAGTCTCGATAATCGTGCCGTCCGGTTTTGTTGTGGTTATTTTTGAAGGTGTTGTCGAATCGCCTTCATATTCGTATGCAACAGTTTCACACAAGCCGTTACCTTTGTTTGTGGTTTGATTCACAACGCGGCCCAAGGCATCTTTTGATGTGGTCAGTGCACCTTTTTTAATCTCCTCTGAAACAGGTTTTCCATCCTCGCCATAACAAATTGTACGGGTTTCGTTTTCGCTTTCAATTATGTCCTGAATTTTTGCACCAGTTTCTGCGTTGAATGAAGATGTAATTACATTTCCGTCAGAATTCTTTTTGTATTTGACATTTACGGCTTCGACGTCATCAAATAATGAATAAAAACTGCTGTCTACATTATTGCTGTCAAGTTCTGCTTCTTGTAGAAATTGAAAAAGTTCTTCAGTCTGTATATTTTTCAAATTTATATCTTTTAAGACTTTTTTTGCTTCGCGGTTTGAGAGAACCCCGTCTTCCACGTACGGTGCAAGAGAATTTTTCAACATATCCAGTTCTGCTTTTTCAAGAATACCGTTGTTGTTTTTGTCAAACTTGCCAAATATTGCACTCATCTTGTCATCAAGGTTGATTCCTGCTTTAAGATTGTCTAAATTAATTTGATTTTGGCCATTTTTGCCAAGTCTGATAAAATTAGAATTTGACTCGATTCCGCCGCCCATAGCTTGCTCCTTTTACAAATTTTACCTGTAGTAAAATTTATATCGGAAGATTTCTAATCACTCTGCACCCCGCCTCCGCATCCTATCCTATCCTATCAGCAGATTATAAGCGGATTTGAGGCAATTTTAAACTTATCTTTACAATTCGTTACAAAGCTGATTTTATGAAGACTTTTTAAGAAAATATCTCTTATCTTGCGCCGCGCACAAAAAAATGCCGCATTGCTGCGGCATTAAATTTCTCTCTCTTTTGACTCTGAATATATTCAGAGGATTATTTTGATTTACTGTGTTTTGTGTTGGTATTAGATTCGTTTTCTGCGTCGGAAGGATTTTCTTCCTGTTCTTCGGAATTTTCATTATTTTCTTCATCCAAAGCCTCTTCGGAATCATTTTCTTCAGAAGATTCATCTTCACAGACTTCATTCTCCTCATCTTCCGCGTCTTCAATTTCGTCTTCATCTTTTGCGCGAAGAACAGGAATTGAAAGCATAAGAGCCATCTGGTTTCCTTCTTGTTCAAAGTTAAGTTCAAGCGCTTCTTTGTCCATTTCGACGTATTTTGAAAGCAGTTCGATTAATTCGCCGCGCATTTTTTCAAGAAGTTCCGGCGTAAGATTTGTTCTGTCCTGCATCAAAACAACTCTGAGACGATTTACGGCTGTATCTTTTGCGTTTTCCTCAACCTGTTCTGTCTGGCGGAAGAACCCGAAAACTTTACTGAATAATCCTGTAAAAATATCTTTCATCCTAGTTCTCCTTTCCAATCATTTTGGAAAAGAACTTTTTGACTTTCGCAAGAACGCCTGTATCTTCTTCCAGGTTAAGAAACGGAACGTCTTCGCCGATAATTCTTTTTGCCACATTGTTGTAAGCCTGGCCTGCAAGAGCATTTTCATCATTAACTATCGGGTCGCCTTTGTTGGTGGAAGTAATAATACCCGTATCTTCCGGAATTATACCGATTAATTCTGCCGAAAGAATTTCCACGACATCTTCAACGCTCATCATGTCATTTGATTTTATCAGATTTGGACGAACTCTATTCAGAAGAAGTTTGTAAGATTTGATTTCTTCTTTTGCTTCCAGAAGTCCGATAATTCTGTCTGCATCGCGGACGGCTGACATTTCGGGAGTTGTAACAACAATTGCTTCTGTTGCACCGGCGACTGCATTCTGGAAACCCTGTTCAATACCTGCGGGGCAGTCAACAAGGATAAAGTCGAAGTCTTTTTGAAGTTCTTCGCAAATATTTTTCAGCTGTTCTTCTGTCACAGCTGTTTTATCTCTGGTTTGGGCTGCTGCAAGAAGGCAAAGGTTCGGATTTTTCTTATCCTTAACCAGCGCTTGCTTGAGTTTGCAGCGCTCTTCTACAACGTCAACGATTGTGTAAACGATTCTGTTTTCAAGACCCAGAAGAAGGTCTAAATTTCTTAATCCCAAGTCGGTATCTATCATAACGACTTTTTTGCCGGCTCTTGCGAGTGCAGTTCCGATATTGGCGTTAGTGGTTGTTTTGCCGACTCCGCCCTTTCCGGAAGTAATTACTATAACTCGACCGCTCATTATTTCTCCTTTTATATTTTATATTGTATTAATTATGCTTCGTGAACTTTGTATATTACGATGTGTTTTCTGTTTACTCTGGCTTCTTCGGGGGTGAAGGAGTCAGTTTTCTGGACATACGGGATATTAACGGTATCCGGACGCCTTGCAAAAACATCGCCTATTCTTAATTGTATTGCATGAAGTTTCAGTGCGCGAATTCTTGAGTAGTTGTTTCCGTCAGAACCCGCATGTGCAATTCCTCCCAGAACACCCCACACTGTAATATCGCCTTTTGCAATAATTTCGGCTCCCGGATTTACATCTCCGATAATTACTATATTTCCGTCGGATTTAAGGCTCTGACCGGAGCGGAGCGTTCTTTGAACATAGAGTGTCGGAAGTTGTTCTGCTTCTTTCAGATGTTTTTTTATTTCCGCGATTGTTTCTTCATCATCGGCTTCGGGAACAAATTCATCTGTCGAAATTTTTTCTTCAGAGCGGACTTCTTCTTCTACATCTGCTTCCAAAAATCTTTCGTCCGTTTCATTAAACGGAGTTCCGGCCTTTGCAGACGCTAAATTTTGCAATCTCTGCTCGTAATCGCCTTCCCCGAAAATTTTGTCAAGCGCATTTTCAAGTTCGGGATTAACCGGATTTTCAGATTCTGAATTGTTTTCGCTTTCGTCTTTGAATTCAGGGGCCTCAACTTTATTTTCAAGTTGTGAAACTTTTATTTCAAGACTTTCTGCGGCAGCTTTTGTAGCTTCACAATCCGTTGAGATAAATTCCAATTCGCAATCCATTGATTCAACAAGCGCTCTTACACTTATAAGCTGAGATTGGTTCAATTCAACTTCTCCAAGCTTCAAACAGACTTTTTTCTCTCTTGCTTCGGGCAAACCGAGAATTCTGCTTAATTCATAGATTATTTCCGAAGTTTTGTGAGCGTTGCTTAAGTCAACGATAAACCCGTTTTCAATATATCCCTTATCCATACTATTCCTTCCGTTAATCCGGCTGCCGTCTTCTAAACTGTTTGCGGCTTTTAATAATCACATTATAAAACACAACATCAATTATTATTCCATGACAATACACGAAAAAATTTTTCTCTGCAACGGTTTATTTCGAATTGTAATATTTATTTAAAGTCATGCAAAAAGCACTACGAAAGCGCTATACAAAAGTTTCAAGATTTACCCTTTTTCCGGCAAGGTGTTGATTAAGTTCGGATTTTGTAATCTTGTTATCTCCGTTTTTATCAAAAGCAGAGTTGCGTTCATAATAACCTTTCAGTCTTCCGTCAGAGTATCTTTCGCCTTTCCGGCACAAAATTTCGTTTTGCGCTCTTGCAGGAAGATAGGCTGAAGCGTACAAATCTGCGGCTGAAAGTTTCCGTCCGCCAAACTTTTTAGTCGTAATTTTGTAAAATTTTTCAACCAAATCAAGCTGTTCCATCGCGCTCATTTTTTCAATTTTTTCTACAGTCAAATTCAAGCCGTAATGTTGGTTCAAAGCCGGAATTCCGTCAGATTTTGTAAATTGAATCAACCCGACAGCAGTTTTTTGGCCTCTGCGGTTTTTGTGAGTTGCGGAAGGATTGAGAGATGATTCTGAATTCATAACTGCAAGCAAGTCTTCATAATCACAATTCAAATTTCGCGCAACTGTTTTAACTTTATTCAAAAATTCTTTGTTCAAATGATTAGCGCGCAATGTAGTATAAGAAGATTTATACGAAGTTTTTGGAGTAGAAGCAGCAAAAATATTTGCAGAATAATTCTTCACATTTGATACAGAAGTTTCTTTTTTATAAGAAAGCGCATTTACCAAATCGCGATAACTGTCATTTTGTTCATATTTCGGCGAGGTCAAACTTCCAAAATCAAAAGACGGCGCAGTATAAACTTGCGGCTGATAATAATAACTTTCGTCATAAAGACTGTTGAAACTCTGCTTTGCAGCAGAAAAAGTTATTGGTTTTGAACGGAGGCTGTAAGACGGTTCAAAAAATGGTTGATTCAGAGGTTTGCGTTCATTTTCAAATCCGCCGGTAAATAATTTTACAGCCGCATTAAAAACAGAAAACGGGTTATAATATCCACAACCATACGGAACATACGGAGCAAACCCAATTCCGCAAGATGCAAAAGGCGTATAAGCAAATGCAAAATTATTCCGATATCCAAAAAATTCGAATGACATAATTCCCCGTAATCCCTTATGTATATATAAAGTATTTAAAGATTATAAAATTTACTTTTTTCAAAAATTTGTAAATAAATATTAAATAATTGTATTATTAACTTATGTAAAAAAATATTTTTATTGTATTATTTATTTAAGGTAAAGATAATTATGTTCAATGAAACAAAGACACACGAGATTACAGTCGACGTAGTAATACTGACTATTAAAAACGGCTCACTTCAGGTTCTTTTAGTAAAAAGATTAAACGAGCCTTTCAAAGACAAATGGGCAATCCCGGGGGGATACGTAAGATTATCCGAAAATTTGGATCAAGCGGCACTGCGCGTATTGAAAGAGCGTACAAACGTAGATAACATCTACCTCGAACAGCTTTATACATTCGGCGACCCGCTTCGTCACCCGAATGCACGTGTTATTACATGCGCATATTTTGCACTTGTCCGCTCAGAAGACATTCAAATTGTCTCAAGTCCTGAACTTGGCTGGCACAAGATTTCAGATTTGCCGCCGCTTGCATACGACCACAAAGAAATCATTGAATATTCACTCAAACGCACCCGCGAAAGATTGGAAATCTGTCCGGTTGCATACCAGTTATTGAACGAAAAATTTACCCTGACCGAAATGCAGAAATCCTATGAACTTATCATGGAGAAAAAGCTTGACAAGCGCAACTTCCGCAAAAAAGCGCTCTGCACCGAAGGCCTGATTGAACTTGACGAGTACACAAAATCTTCATCAAAAAGACCCGCTCGTCTATACACGTTTGAAAGCATCAAACTCAATTCAAAACGTGCACATTTCATTTCAAAGAAAAAGGAGAAAAAATAAAAAATGGTTACATTTATCTGGACTATCCAAATACTCTCATCAATGCTTTTGATTGTTCTAATCCTGCTTCACTCACCGAAAGGCGACGGAATTGCGGGGATGGGCGGCGCATCTCAGATTTTTACATCTCAAAAAAGCGCTGAAAAAGGCTTGAACAAAGTGACAGGAATCGTTGCCGGAATATTTGTTCTTTGCACATTTTTGCTTGGCTACGGAATTGTCGGTTAATTTTTATTTAGCCGCAGAATTCTGCCGGATTGGGGCACGGAACGGCATTTTTTTAAACAGGCTGTAAAGGAGCCTTTATGGATGAAATATTTTCCCGCAATGAACTTTTCTGGGGAAATGATGCTCAAAACATTTTGAAAAACTCTCACATCGCGGTTTTCGGACTTGGCGGCGTGGGAGGTTTTTGCGCGGAAGCACTTGCAAGGGCAGGCGTCGGGAACCTTACGATTGTTGACTTTGACACGGTATCAACCTCAAACATCAACAGACAAATTGTCGCACTTCATTCAACCGTTGGCGAAAGCAAGGCAAAACTTTTTGAAACACGCCTGAAAGACATAAATCCTGAGATAAATTTGAATGTCATCGATGATTTTTACACAGGGGCTGAGGATATTTTGTCCGGAAAAATTGATTTTACGGCCGATGCAATCGACACATTACGTTCAAAAATAACATTACTGGAAACCTGCGTCAAAAAAGGGATTCCGTCAATAAGTTCAATGGGCGCCGGAAACAGAATTGACCCGACAAAACTTTACATCTCAGATATTTCAGAAATCGAAAATAAGAATGCGCCATTTGTCTCAAACTGCATTTATCAGCTGAAAAAACTCGGGATTGAAAACGGGATTGCGGTTGTGGCAAGCCGCGAAAAACCATTTTGCAGAGAAAAGATTTCCGCAAAAGAAAAAATAGAAACAAAATCAGGAGAGCATATAGAATTCACAAAAATCACACCGGCCTCAACGCCTTTTGTGGCAAGCTGTGCGGGGATTTTTATGGCATCATATATTGTTCAAAAATTAATTAAAAAATCGCATTAAAAGACAGAAAAATTTTCTTGGAGAACCAAATGAACATTCTTATAACAGGAGCATCAAAAGGGATTGGACGGGCAATAGCGGAAGAGCTTAAATCTTGCGGAAAAATTTTCGTCTCAGGCAGAAATGCTGAGGCCCTGAAATCTGTCGGCGCAGAAGATTACTGCGTGTGCGACCTTTCGAAAAACCCTGAAATTTTAGGGGATTTTATTGAGAAAAACAATATAGAAATTCTGATAAACAACGCCGGAGAATACATTTACGGCTCTATCGACAAAATGTCAATCGGCGAAATCGAAAGAATTCACAGGACAAATTTAATTGCACCTGCGTATTTGATTTCGCGCGCGACGCCATACATGAAAAAGAAAAATTTCGGGCGGATAGTGAATATCGGCTCGATTTCCGGGGTTATGGGAGAAGCCAATGCAAGCCTTTATTCATCATCAAAAGCCGGACTTCTGGGACTCACGAAGGCTCTGGCGCTTGAACTTGCAGAATTCGGAATCACCGTAAACACGATTAATCCGGGCTGGGTTGACACGGATTTGGGCAATGAATCCGTTGAAGACAGTGAATTTTCAAAAGAAGAAATAGTTGAATGCATTCCACAGCGCAGGTTTGTGGAGCCGAAAGAGGTTGCAAAATTAGTGAAATATTTGATATCAGAAGATGCAAAAGGGATTACCGGTCAGGGCATAAATCTTTGTGCGGGCCTGAGTGTCGGGATTTAAACGATTTTAAAAAACTTTCACGGTGAAAATTTCATTGCTTTGCGGGAATATAAATTCTTATCTTGCATAAACTTGCAAAATAATTTATAATAAAATCGGAGCATGAAAAATAAAAGGAGATTTAAAAATGCCACAATCCAGTAAAATCAATACTTTGAGCCAGGGGGGGGGGGGCTTCT
>CATLFB010000006.1 GCA_949927415.1 uncultured Candidatus Melainabacteria bacterium | reverse complement strand
ACTGGGATGTTTCATATTTGACAAACTGGTTTGAAACACCTTATTTCTGAAGTTTGTTACTTATTTATTTTATGCCCAATGTATCATATTTTTATTATAACTCGTTTTGAAGCCAAGCGCAAGGGGGGAGATTTTTATGTTATAATAAAATTATGTTTACAGGGATTATAGAAGAAACAGGTAAAGTTAAAAGTTTCGACGGGAAGAAACTTGTTATTGAGTGTTCGAAAGTACTGGAGCGCACGCAAATAGGCGACAGCATTGCGATTGACGGGTGCTGTCAGACGGTTGTTTCAATGACTCAAAACACTTTTTCGGCAGATGTAAGCGCAGAAACTTTAAGAATAACAAAAGGGTTTAAGGCCGGAGAAGAGGTAAATCTTGAGCGGGCATTAACCCCTCAGACACGGATGGGCGGACATATTGTGCAGGGGCATATTGACGGAGTTGCAAAATATCTCGGCAGCATGACTTTTGAAATTTCAGAAGAATTGGACAAATATATTGTTTACAAAGGGTCTATTGCGGTAGATGGCGTAAGCCTTACGGTTTCGAATAATCAAAACCGGACATTCAGCGTTGCAGTCATTCCGCATACACTTGAAAACACTACGCTAAAAAATCTTAGAACCGGAGATTTTGTAAATATTGAAACCGATATTCTCGGGCGGTATGTTGAAAAATTTTTATATTCGAAAAATAATAATATTACGGAAGACTTTTTGAAAGAAAACGGGTTTTTATAATGAGTAATTTCAAATTCAACACAATAGAAGAAGCGATAGAAGATTTTAGAAACGGAAAAATGCTTATTGTTGCGGACGATGAGGATCGTGAAAACGAAGGTGATTTAATTTGTTCGGGCGAAATGGTTACTCCTGAAATAATCAAATTTATGGCAGAAAATGCAAAAGGGTTAATATGCCTTGCGATTTCGGGCGAGATTGCTGAAAAACTTGATTTGCCGCAAATGGTTGAACAAAATACGGAAGGTATGAAAACTGCATTTACGGTAAGTATTGATGCGGCTGAAAAATTCGGGGTTACAACAGGGATTTCGGCTTTTGACCGCGCAAAAACCATAGAAGTTGCACTTGCGCCGGACGCCGTTCCGTCGGATTTGAGACGCCCGGGGCATCTTTTCCCATGTGTTGCAAGAAAAGGCGGAGTATTACAAAGGACAGGGCATACTGAAGCTGTTGTTGATTTAGCAAGGCTTGCAGGCCACACGCAGGCAGGGCCGATGTGCGAGATTATGGGCGCTGACGGGCACATGGCGCATCGCGATGAACTTTTTGCGTTTGCAAAAAAACACGGGATTAAATTTATCACGGTTTCAGAACTTATTGCGTACAGATTGCAGCATGAAAAAGTTGTGACAAGAGAAGCAGAAGCGCATCTTCCTACTCAATTTGGCGAATTTGAGATTTACGGCTATGTAAACCATTTAACGGGACAGGAAAGTGTTGCGCTGGTGAAAGATGACGGCTCTGACAAGATTCCGTTGGTGCGCGTTCACAGCGAATGTTTGACCGGAGATATTTTTCACAGTTTGAAATGCGATTGCAATTATCAACTGCACAGTGCGTTAAAAAAAATCAACGAATACGGCAAAGGCGCTTTGATATACATGAAAGGTCATGAAGGCCGCGGAATCGGGATTGTAAACAAAATAAAGGCTTACAAACTGCAGGAATGCGGCCAGGACACTGTTGAAGCTAATTTATCTCTCGGATTCAAGCCGGATTTGCGTGATTACGGAATGGGCGCGCAAATAATTTCTGATTTAGGGTTTAATAATTTTAACCTTATAACAAACAATCCGAAAAAAATAATAGCCCTAAAGGGCTATGGATTAACCATAAATGATGTAGTAAAATTGACTCCTGAAATTAATTCATATAATGAGAAGTATATGAATACGAAAAAAGAAAAAATGCACCACATGTTTTAAAAATTCCGGATTTGCAAGAGCAAACCGGCGGGAAAATTAGGACAAAAAGGATACATTACATTATGACTGAAACAAATTATGAAGCAAAACCTTTAGAGGAAAAGGATTATAAGAGTTTTGCGGCTGTATACAATGATTTCAGAAACAGAGCCATATTAGAATACAAGTTTGAACTTGAGCCTTTGGATTACGAAGGGTTTATTGAAGCGTATGAACAGGAATTAATCAACTGTATTGTTCTTCTGGAAAACAATATTCCGACAGCATTTCTGGTTTATACAACAGCGATATCAGAAGCCGTGGAATTGAATATTATCCATTCTTTAAAGATGGAAAATATGCTTCTTCGCAGCAAATATTTAATTGAAGAATTTCTGCGCCGTACCAGAAGCGACAGGAGAGAAAAAATCGTTTGCTATCCTATGCTTGGCTCGCAAAAGACTTTAATCGGCGAAATTGCACGATTCGGCTTCAAGTTTGTGGGAATTGCGGTATTAAGATTTTTGATGAACGGCACAAATTCAAGAGAAATACTTCAACTCACTGAACTCACGGGCTTGAACCCATGTTATCGCGTGGTAAGCTGGTCAAATGAGTATATTGAAAGTGCGGTTGAGATTGTTAACGAAGCCTTTTCGACAAGCGCCGACGCACTTTTCGACCCCCGATTCAAAACGCCTGAGGGAACCTTTGATATTATAGATAAAATAGTCAATGATGTTTACGCGCAATTTTTACCCGAAGCCACAAGCGTTCTTATGTGCAGCGGAACACCTGTCGGATTTTGTTTCATGAACCTGACAGGCGGTCAGATTGCGAATATTCCGATTGTCGCAATCAAAAAGGAACATCAGGGAAGAGGACTTTCAAAACACATGTTAAAAGCATCTGTTGAAAAACTTTTAAAAATGGTTGACGATGGCGAAAAGCCGATTACGGAAGTTAACACCTGCACAGAAACGAACAATTTTCAGGCGCTCAAAATGTACAGACATCTTGGCTTCAAAGAGGATTACAACTATCCTCAATCCTACCTCCCCGTACAACGGGTGCTACGCACGTAGACATATTGGAACGGAATTAGATGAATAGCGCTTTTGAAGGAATTAGACGCGGAAGTACAGGATTAGGACGGAGGCGCGAAGAAAGGGCGACGTTCTTGTGACGATTTTAGTGAAATGCCACGGGATAATTACGCACGTAGATGGATTTTCGGCAGGGTGAAAGGAGCGGGAGCGACTGAAACTCGAAAGAGCATCAATTCAACGGAGCGGCTTAAAGCCGTGAGGCTTTAAATAGCGGAGTGCATGAATTGTGCGTACCCGAATAATCCAGTGCCACACACCTAGACATATTGGAACTGGATTCGCTTTTAAAGGAATCAGGCGCGGAAGTACAGGATTAGGACGGAGGCGCGAAGAAAGGGCGACGTTCTTGTGACGATTTTAGTGAAATGCCACGGGATAATTACGTACGTAGATGGATTTTCGGCAGGGTGAAAGGAGCGGGAGCGACTGAAACCCGTCACATCCGAAGCACCTCAGTGAGCGGCAAAATCGCGAGAGCGATTTGGAGCGAACGCTAGGTGCAGGAAAGCCGAATAATCCAGACCCCTTGGAGCTTTCATACCAGAGGCGCTTTTGCAAGAATTAGGCGCTGTACGTTCAGAATTAGGACTAAGCCGCTTGGAACGGTCGATGTCTCCTGACGATTCCCACAAACTCCGACGACAATCGTCGCAACCCCTCTCCTGGTAGAGGAGAGGGTGGAATTTCAACTTGAGCCCGCTTTTGGCGGTGCGAAAGTTAGAAATTCGGGTGAGGTACTACGGTGCTACGCACGTAGGAACATCTGCACTGAATTAGATAGATGGCGCTTGTGAAAGAATTAGGCCTTGGACATTCAGGAGTAGGACAGAGGCGCTTTAAAAGGGCAACGATTTCTAACAACACCTAAAAATTGCCACAGCAAATTTAACATCTTCATTTTTTTCGCGAATTCCGCAATCGGCTTTTTAATTTTGTGCTAGCATGAAATCATGAATAAGTTAGAAGATTTTGCAGATGATATAAACAAATGTTCAAAATGCGGACTTTGCCAGTCTGTTTGCCCAGTTTACAAAATCACGGGCAACGACTGCGCTGTTTCGCGCGGCAAATTCGTAATGCTCGACGGAATTTTAAAAGGAGATTTAAAACCCGGCAAAAACATCGAAAAATATCTTGATATGTGTCTCAAATGCGGCAAGTGCACGAATTTTTGCCCGAGCGGAATCGATGTTTGCGAAATTTTCCACACCGCAAAATATGAGTGCGCCAAAAACACTTTTCATGGAAAATTAGAAAAATTTCTTGAATCAGATTTTGTTTTCGGAAACTTTTTAAAGATTTGCAAAGCCGCAAAAAAACTTGCAGCAAGGTTTACGGCAAACACCCCCCGCAAAAATTTCTTCCCCTCAAAAAACGCTCAAAAACTCATCTATTTCAAAGGATGCGTGAATAATATTCTGCCCAAAGTTGAAAAAGATTTAAAGGAAATCTTCTCAAAACTTGATGTGGAAATTGTCGAATGTGATTTTGAATGCTGCGGTCTGCCTTTTTTGTCAAGCGGCAATATGGAACGGTTTAAACAGGTCAAGTCAAAGAATTTAAGCCTTATGGATTGCGATTTTGATTATATTTTAACGGATTGCGCAAGCTGTGAAAGCACGCTTAAAAGTTACTTCAATCCAAACGACAACTTGCCGGAATTCATCAACGCCGCAGAATTTTTAGCCGGCCAAAATATTAAATTCCGATTCAAAAAACAAACAAAGGTAACTTTTCACAAACCCTGCCATCTTGAAAGTTCAGAGTTTTTGCAAACACTGTTTTCAAAATGCGAAAACGTCGAATATGTTGAAATGAACGGTTTTGACGAATGCTGCGGCTTTGCGGGAGAATTCGCGCTCAAAAACCCGAAGATTTCTTCTGAAATTGCATTAAAAAAAGCAAAAAACATTCTTGAAAGCGGCGCAGATATTGTTCTTACAACCTGTCCTGCATGCATATTAGGAATTCTAAACGGCTATCGTGCCATGGGAATCCTGCACAAAAATCCGCCTAAAGTTATGAATATTATAGAATTTCTTGCAAAATCCGAAATAATTTATCAGGATTAAAACTTCAACATCCTTCTTTTTTTATCAAACGCCAAATTTCATACAACGTAATGCTGCAAGAATGCTGACTGAGTTTGAGTTCTTGAAGCATCCACCTTGACCAATTTCGCACGCCCCAAAAATCTTCTATTGAGAAAATCCAAAAAATTTCAGATAATAAGTTAGGAAACTGGAGGTAGAAATGCATAGAGAACACAGTATTATCACGTGCCCCCCCCCCCGTCAAATCCGCTAATCACAAGGGTTTCAAAGATTTTCATCCACAATTCGGAATTCATTCTCAAAAGAACACCAATCTTGCCTTTACCCTTGCGGAAGTTTTAATTACATTGGGGATTATAGGCATAGTTGCCGCGATGACACTGCCGGCACTTATTAACAAAACACAGGACAATATCAACAGAAACAGATTGAAAAGAGAATATTCTCTATTTCAACAAGCTTTTCAGCAAATCAGTGCAGAAAATGACTTTGCGTTTAAAAACGCGCTCTCTCAATGCCAGAACACAGGAAAAACGCAACATGCCTGCCTGAAAAACCTGTTTAAACAGAAATTAAAAACCGCAGCAGATTGCGACAAGAATAACGGAACAAATTTAGGGAAATGCTTTGTCCAGCATAAAGATGTCCGCTTTCTGAACGGTAATCCCGCAAACAGCGGTAAAGGCGGGGGATATTTCAACAGCAACACCACCTCAGGACTGGTTCTTGACGATGGTTCATCCGTATCACTATGGCTTGACAGCACTGAATGCACGGCATTTAAAGAAAACAATATTCAGCGTTGTGCTTTTCTTGTTATTGATGTTAACGGACCTAAATTGAAACCAAATACATGGGGGAAAGATTTGTTTCTGTTTTTCATTTACGCAGATAAAATCGTACCTGCTGACAAAAGCAACACTGATGCCTGCCTAGGCGATGGTGATGAATGCGACGGGTACAGCGATGATTGTGAAGCCGGCAAAAATTACGGGCTTACATGCGCAAGTAAATACTTGTTTGAATAATTTCGGAAATCGAATGCGGTATCGCATTCGATTTTTTATTTTACCCGGATAAAATTTCCCAAAATAAAATAATTTTCCGGTTTATAAATTTAAAATCTCAGTAACCCAAACCTACTCTGCCCAAATAGAATTTAATTCAATACCAAGTGCCAGACAAATTTTTATAACAATAACTATTGTTGGATTAGCTTTGCGGTTCTCAATCATATTGAGATACTTTGTCGAAATGTCAATCATTTCGGCAAGCTTTTCCTGCGAAAGTCTCTGCCGCAAACGTTCAATACGAATATTATCCGCAACTTTTTGTAAAATAAGTTTATCATCCATAAACTAATCCTAATTAACTTGACAATATTTTAATATCCATGATATATTACTTTTCGTGAACTATATTTCATATAAAAGGAAGGGTTTTTCATGAAAAGGAATTATACTGGATTTACACTTGCAGAAGTTCTGATAACTCTTGGAATCATCGGAATTGTCGCCTCTATGACACTACCATCATTAGTGGGTAAGTATAAAAAATCAGAAATGGAAACACGTTTAAAAAAGACATATACAGTTCTTTCGCAGGCGCTTTTGATGTCGATTGCAAAAGACGGACAGTTGTCGCTTGAGAGTTTTAAAGACGCAGATCATGATTCCGTAAAAAACTGGTATCAGTATTATTTAAAGCCATACATAAAAGTAATGAAAGAGTGTTATCAGGAATCGGGATGCTGGCATGAAGGAAAAACCCTAAACTTAAACGGAACAATCACGGATTATACAAAGGATTCAATCGGAATCGGCAACCACATAATGAATTTTCTGACCATTGACGGGGTTGCAGTGAACATAGACGGATCGGAGCAACTGATGCTTACAATCGTTTTGGCGCAAAATCTAATACAAGTCCTGCGCTGGTGTTTTTCATAGACATCAACGCAAAGAAGAAGCCAAACACAATCGGCAAAGATATTTTCATATTCATCTTTACAGACAAAGGCCTTGTTCCGGCAGGCAAAGACATGCCATCCGAAGCCGTTGAAGAAAATTGCTCGCACAATGGAAACGGCAATTTTTGTGCCGCAAAAATTATTCAAAACGGCTGGACTTTTTCAGATGACAATCTATGATTTACTTACCTAATTCATGGGCCTTGATTGTCGTTTTTTCAATAACATCAAAGAAAAGTTTTTCCGAATTTTCATCATTCATTACGGAAATTCCGACAAATGTACAGCCGCCTTTGGTCGCAACATTATCAATCAGATTTTGCACAGTTGTTTCACCGCGCTCAAACACCATTTTCGCGGAACCTAAAGCCGTTTGTGCCGCAAGAAGAAGCGATTTGTCATATTCCAAACCGAGTTTTTCACCCGCACGCGCCATATCTTCTATAACCTTATAGAAAAACGCCGGCCCTGAGCCTGAAATCGCTGTCACAATATCGATTTGCGACTCTTCAACTTCAATAACCTTTCCGATAGATGCCAGAAGTTCCATAACAAATTCCGCATCCTCATCCTGAGCTTTTGCACCCTTAGAAATAGCAAACATCCCTTCTTTTACCAAAGCAGGAGTATTTGGCATAACTCTTATTACCCGCGCATCGGGAATTATTTTGCCGATTGTTTCAGTTGAAACGCCGGCCGCAATTGAGACAACCAATTTTTCCGGAGTAATTTCGTCTTTAATTTCTTCAAGTACGACTCTCACATAATTCGGCTTTGTCGCAACAAAAATTACGTCGCTTTCATTCGCTAACAATCTGTTATCCGCTATGACTTCAATTCCAAGCTTGTTTTGGGCAAGTTCAGCGATTTCGCAGTTGACTTCAGAGCCTTTTATTTCAAATTGGTTTTTGCAATCTGCAGATTTAACCCCTGAAATTATTGCGCCCGCCATCTTTCCGCATCCGATAAACCCGATTTTTTTTGAAGTTTTGTTCATATAATTTAACCTGACTCCCTCTATTGTGTTGACTAATTATTTTTTTTTATTTAACATTAGAATTATACGACAAATATGAATTAAAAGGAATAAAAAAATGAGACGTACACTAGAAGGAACAAAAATTAAAAGACAGCACGTAAGCGGCTTCAGAGCAAGAATGGCAACACCGGGCGGACGCGAAGTATTGAACAGACGCCGCGCAAAAGGTCGTCACAGACTTGCAATTCAGGCTAAAAAATTAGCGTAGCACCTCTTACGTAAACGATTTCGGCACTCAGCCGGATGTTAATAAAATTAAACACAGCAGGCTCGAAATACACAAAGCGTGCTGTGTTGTTGTACAAAATTATGCTCAAAAAACAATTCAGACTAAAAAACAAATCGGCATTCGCTGCAACGTACAGAATCAAAAACTCTTTTCATAAAGGCGGCGTAACGCTTTTTGCGGGGATTAAGAAAAAAGACGACGCAATCCCGACCCGCGCAGGATTTGTTGTATCAAAAAAAACTCACAAACGCGCAGTCCGAAGAAACCGGCTTAAACGTCTGATGCGCGAAAGCTACAGGCTGCTTTTAAAATCCGGAGAGACTGCAAAATCGCAGCAATATCTTTCACTGATTTTTGTTGGCGGGGAAAATGCGCTTGATAAAAATTTCGCAGAAATGCAAAATATTATCAGGAAACTTTTGGAGCGTCTTCAATGATTGAAGGAATTTACACAGACACTGTCTTAATGCACCCGACAATTCGCCCGTACCCGCAGCAGCCGCAAAATATGTCCGGTGTGCGAATGGGCTCTCAGGCGATTTACAGATACGCGCTTGAGGAAAGCGAGTATCCGACGCTTGTTCTTGCAAACTATCTTTTTGACGGCGAAATGGATTTTATCCGGCCCGGACATTATGAACTGGCGCTTGATGATGAGTGGAAATTCCTGATACTTCTGCAAAGCAAGAATCCTGTTGCGCTTATACCTACTGTAAAAATAGAGGAAGACATTTCCCAAAAAGACAGGCTTAATGATCCTAAAAACAAAAAACGATTAAAAAAAGAAGCAAAAGAGCGCGAAAAAATTAATGCAAAACGCGCAAAAGCCGGAATGAAACCTGAAAAAGAAGAAGTTTATATGGAAGCGTCGATTGAATATATTGAAGACGGGCATTATTATCTGGTAAAATACATTCGCGGCACAATCAAGGCCTGGGGCGTAATCAAAAGATAAATTTCTATTAAAAACTAAGACGTTTTCTTCGGACTGTGCGTTTGTGAGGATTACACTTGCAATAAAACTTTACAAAAGCAAGTCTAAAGTCAATTTTACACATTCAGTTGTTTTATCAAAAATGTGTAAAATAAAAGGTGTGTGAAAATGGGTTATTCAATTGAAAACAATACGGCTTATATCAACGGAAACCGCGGGATTTATGACGGCAAAATTGCGGATAAGTCCGTACTATACGGAAGAAACGCAGTTGCAAATCATTTTGAATATTTAAAAGATTTAGGCGGCAAGAAATCAGAAAAAGCCGACACATTCACACCATCAAATAAAAATGCGGGAAATCTTTTAAAGAGCAAACTCACTGAAATCGGTTCAGAAAAACTTATAAAAGAAACCGATGATTTTTTAAATTCATTGCCGCCGTTTGATTTTGAATATCGCTACATGCCGGAAGGTGCAAACGGCAAAAACATTGATAAATTGGCGCTTTTAGGCTCAGCATTTGAAGAAATGGGCAAGAAAATTTCAATTCCTGTTCAAGAAATGACCGAAAAGCTGAAGGCTTCAATTAAAGATGCCGACGCCTCTGTTCTTGACATAAACAAAGACGGAATGATTGACAACGCTGAATATTCGACATCAATATTGGCTTCCGATATGTTGAGCAAAGGCGATGAATTTGATGCATCAAAGGTTGACGGAAATATTAACAAAAACGGGTTATATAAAAGCTTGGCTTATGCCAACGTAAAAAATCATGAGAAAGCGTCAAAAAATTTAGCAGAAATTTATAATTCATATAATCTTTCTGATGCTCAGAAAGAATTTGAGTCTAATCCCGGCAATTTAATTGATATACAGGCATAGATTTTTTTAAAGGAATTAAATCAATTAAAACTTTTTAAGCATTATTTTAATATTCTCAAACTCATTAAGAATACTTTCCATTTCCGGTTTAATATCTTGCAATTTTTTTTGCAGAATTTCATAACCGCCATCTCTGCTTGGATTCAAAAAGAATCTAAACTTCGCAAAATCAAAATGTCTAACATTATTGCTCCATTCAATAATTTTATATTTAAACTTTCTAACAGAATCTAAATCGTTGATTGAAATATCTTTTTCACAATAAAATTCAAACAATGCAAAAGCTTTGTTTAAGTCTCTAATTTTTCTGGTAAATTCAATATCAATATTATAGATTTCATTTCTAGTCGCGTTTTCGTCATTATGAACATTTTTAGCAGCTTCGGCATTAATTTCAGTAATACTTGAAAGAGTCGGGTCAAGATAGCAATGAGTGCTGAACGTTTTGACACAGTCAAATAAAGATAAAATAAGTTTCTTTTTGGCTTTTTCGAAATGTTTACACTTGATTTGTTTTTGCCAGTCATCTTTAGCCTGATAAGCAACAATCAAAAGAGCAAAGGCCACGAGCAAATTTAAAAAATTTATAATATTTTCAATTAAAGGATGAAAACAATAGTCAAAAATCCATATAAGGAACAACAAAATTCCTAAAATTAGAATGTAACAAAAATAACACTTGCGCTTAATACATTGATTACACATTACGAGAACTCCTTTTTCAATAACCATAGCTATAAAAAAAAAGAGAGTTTGCTATTAAACTCTCTTTTTTAAATGGTTGCGGGTGCTGGATTTGAACCAACGACCTTCGGGTTATGAGCGATTACCTCAAACCTTTACACCGACGGTATCTTTCACGAACTGCCACGAAATTTAACTTATCATCTCAACATTTTCCAAATTGTCACGAAATGAATTAACAGTTTCCAACCTCATGTGCATATGAATGTGTTGTTATAAATCTATAATATAAATTCTTCTTTATCAAATTTTTCAATTTTAACCTTCATAAATTTATACATATTAATATCTTTACAAAATTCATTACAAGTAATTATCGTATATAAAATTTTTCTTGCTAAACATATTTCATCCCAACTAAAATTATTATAATCGTGGTCATTATATTTATCACCGATATGTAAATGGACTCTATTACGTAATTCCCTCAATTGTTTAAGAGCAGGAAAAATACTATGGTCAATATTAAGGAGATTTTTAGATTCAACTTTTTTTATCATAGAATCTAAATCCATTCGTATTTTTTTAGGCTCACATTTTTTACATAATATATTTTTTATCATATATTGTTCACTATCAATTACTTTTTCATTTGCTTGAAAAGTACATATTTCATCCCAACAAGAAACTTTCCATTGACCTTTTTCTTTTAACAAATAAGAAAACAATGATTCAATTATACCCATAGATGTTATTATGTATGTTTTATATAGCATTGTTAAAATTACCGAAGATAACTTTAAATCAGTAAGTTCTTTTTCAATAAACTCAATATACTGCATATTATATGCAAAGTTACATATTATTCTTTCATTTTCTGCAGAACTAGATAATATCTTCAAATTATCTTTATACCAGTCTATTGGTTGAGGGTACCATCTGTTTTTATATTTAAACTCATTTATTAATGTTTTCATAAATTTCTTGATAATTAAAAATCTAATCTTTCTTCTTCTATTATATGTCTTTTTAACTCAAGTTCTAAACTTTCTAAATATTCATTAACAAAATTTAAAACTGATTTATTTTTTTCCTTAGATTGGAATTGTTTTACAAGTTCAATTTCAGCTTTTGTATGCGTACTTGCTTTCCCAACCCAACCTTTATTTCCAAAATTTATATGTAAATAATGATACAGATTTTTATTATTAGCATATTTTATTAATAATGAACGCATAATATGACCATTTTCTTTAAATAAATCTTTTGGAGAACAATATGCAATAATTTTGAGCCTATTTTCAACATCTTCATCAATCCAAGCAAATATATCTTCTATATCAAAATTAGACATAGCTCCTGGTATATTATGGTCAAAATTATCATCTCCTCTTAACCAAGTTTTAATTGGACTAAATAATATAATATTAAGACTTAGATAACAACTTATCCTTTGCCATGTTTTTTTATGGTTTAAATCAGAACAAGCATCTAAAATTGAAGCAATATGATCTGAATATATTGCACTATGATTTTCATAATCAGAAATAAATGCAAGGAATTTATCTAATAGGCTAAAAACTTCTTCAGATTTACCCTTTTTATTTATATATTTTAATAAAACAGAAGTCCATATATAACTATCATCTGTTAAAGCTATCACTGATGATGTTTGAACTATAACCACACTATTTAATATCTCAAAAATTAAATCTAAGTTGTCATTATTCCAAAATTCTTTGTTATGATAAAGAATATTTAAGGCAGATTTTATTGTATCTAATGTTTTTTTAGTTTTTGCAAAACATAATAATTTTTTAATTACATTTAGAGGAGTATTTGTATTCCAAGCGAATGAATTTATACTTGATGCAGGGACATATTCATTTATAATTGCATCTGAAGCTAAATTAGCAGTAAGAGACGTTGTAAATGCTTTAGAATTTAGATTAATAATTAAATCATATAACTCTAAGTCATAAAATTTTTGTGCATAATTATCATATTCTTCACTTGACTTCTTATATAATTCGGATAAATAACCAACTACGAATAAGCCATTTTTGTTATCAGAAATCTTGTAATAATCTATAATTTCTTCCAATAAATTAAATGTAGCATCCTGTCTCGCAACCATAATTCCAAAATAATACTCATTATCATATTTTTCATCAACAAAAGTTTTTATTAGTTTTTTTTGTTGTGTTGGATCAATTGATTGATAAGTTTCTGATAATTTCTCAATAAAATATTCAAAAGCATTTTTTCTATCTTCAGCTATATCCCAAATATTAGCATTAAAATATGTTTCTAATGTAATTTTCGGTTGATCTTCAATTATACTATTTCTCAATGTTTCAAAATGATTTATAGCTGGTATTATATTTTCATCTTTTATTAATTTAAGATATTGAATAATTTTAGAAATTTCTATATATAAATTTGACTTATTTATATTTTCATCATTTGTTAATTTATCAAATATTTTATAAATTAAATTACAAGTATATTCAGAATATCTAATTAAAGCACCCGAATTACTTGTTATAGCATTTAATGCGTTTAGTTTTAGTTCTTCATCTTTACAATTTTCTATGCAAGAAATTAATAAATTTAAAATTGATTCAAAATAATCAAATATTTCTCCATAAGTTTTAGGGTGGTAATCTTTTTTTATTTCAAATCCTTGAGTTTCAACGCCACCCATTCTAGAAAAATGATGAGTGTTTAAAGAAGAATTAAAAGTTTTAATTAAGAGATTAAATTCTTCTTTTGTAGTTGCCGTCCTAACATAATTATTTAATATATTTTTACGAGTTTCTAAATCTACTTCAGTTCCAGATAATGAAATCTGGAATATTTGTTGGAAAATACCTGTAGCATTATTTGAAAATACTTTTTCATTTTCGTTAACTGCCAATTTATATAGAATATCTATAGCATCTAAAAATAAATTTTTATCGAATAAGATATATTGTAAAGCCCAAACTAAATTCATTCTTCCATCAATGATATTTAATATTTCTTGATTTGATAAATTATTAAATATTTTTATTAATTGCTTTAGTGCGGCTTTAGGACAGGCTTTTGTCAGGCTTAAAAAAAAATCAGTAATATTTTTATTTAATAACTCATTATAGCCAAATTGTTCAAGTAATTCCTTTGGTATATCAGAGGAAATATGAGCATTTTTTGCATATTCAAACATTTCTCCAAACCATTTTCTTAGACTAGTTGGAAAAATTTTTATAGAATCAAAAATTAGCTTTTTTCTACTTGAATTTTTCCAAAAATTACCATATAACCATATATGCAAAATTTTAGGTGAAATATACAGAGTATGTTCTTGTTGTAATATTTTTCTTCTCTTTAAATCGTTAACAATATTCTCTAAATTTATAGATGTTAAATTTGGCAGTTCACATTTTATAAGGTTAAGTATAATATTTTTTTCTTCTTCAAATGATTCAGAAAAACCAAACTTTTTAAAAATAGAAAAATATTGCATTACACAAATTATATTTTTGATATTATCTTGATTTGTCTCACTTCCAATAATTAAATTTTTTAGTATATCATCTAAATTATCTAAAACTTCTTGGTTGGCTATAAAATTTTTACCTATATAATGAGCAATTCTCGGATATCCTTCACAGAAAGAAGCAATATGGCTTGCTAAACTTTTTTCTACATTATACTCGGAGATTAAAATATTTGAAAAATCTTCATTTGATAATTTAGGTAAATTTATAACTTGTGTTTCAGAATCAGAAGTATTTTGTTTAAAATCATTATATATTGTTATTAACTTTAATTTAGGAATAGTATTTTTTAATCTGCCATAAAAAGTTTCTGCATTAGATAGATTACATTCATCAATAATTAATGTAATAGAAACATCTTTATTTCTTTTTAAAAAACTATATAATTTCGAATCTTCGAATTTCTCAGCAGTTTCTATATACAAAGTATTAAAGTTATATTTTTTACAAAACTCTAAAACTGCTTTAGTTTTTCCTACTCCAGGTTCGGCTAAAATTCTAAGATGTTTATAATCAGTGTTATCATTATAAAAATCATCAAAAACATTTTCTATGTTTTGTAAATCTTGGTTATAATAAAATTTTTCGTTTAATCTTTCAACATTTAGTATATCTAAAACATTGCTGATATTATCAGGTAAAGGTGTAATTTGATTCACAATCGCAGGATAACGATTAATTGCAAGTTGCAAATTTGTACAATCAAAAATATCTACTTTGGGATTAGAATAACCACATTTTGTCAAAACATTTTTAATAATATTTATTGCATCTTGTTTTTTAGTTCCTTCAGCTTCAGTCCTAAATGAAACTAACACATAATATTTATCTTGTTCTATTGTTTCTTTAATTTTTTGTTTTAATCTATTTTTTGTCTCCTCGGAAGATAAGCCATTTAATTCATCTCTTGTGCCATTACCCAATAATTCTTTTAAAATTGCACCTTCTGCTAATGAATCAAAAGAATTATCTGCTTTTATCTGATAATTTACTTGACCATTTTTTATTATATCTTCAGATTCTTCAGGGATACAATAATCAATTGTTGCATCAATGCCTCCATCGGCAGCTTTTGTATTTTCTGTAATTTGTATTTTAGTCACAGGTATATTATATCTATATGCTTCAGCCTGCAGTAAAGTTTTGAAAATTTTAACTGCTTCTTTTTCTTCCAACGATTTAAGGCTATCTATAGATATATTAAAAAGAGAGTCATTCATGTAATAATTATAACATAAAATAAAGAATTTTATCGATAAAGATGTTCCAATTTCTCCAACTCCTGCTCTGCAAAATCGGGAATAACATGCCCGTAGATGTCGAGTGTTATTTGAATACTTGCGTGTCCGAGGAGTCGTGATACTACTATTGGTTTTATTCCGCTTTCTAATGCTCTTGTTGCAAAAGTGTGTCGCATTGCGTGAACATTGCGGTGCGGAATTTCCAATGTCTTTCGTATTTTACTAAAATTATCTAAAAAAGTTGCGGTATCAGTAAAATAACCGTCTTGTCGCGGAAAAACAAGATTATATTTATAATAATCTTTACCTATACGATGTTTTAGGTTGTCTTGCTCTTTTTTATATTCGACAAGTTCGCCCATAATTTGCGGTAATACTTTTATTGTTCTTGTTGATGTTTCTGTTTTTGTATTATATACAAAGCCAAGTATGGTTTTATTTTTAGCATTAGTGTTAAAATTTTTGTTTCTCTGAACTTGTTTATTGACTCTAATTGTATTATTTGCAAAATTTACGCAATCCCAAGTTAAGCCCAACAATTCGCCCGCTCTTAAGCCTGTATAAAAATCAAATTTGAATGCCATACCGTAATAATAATTTTTGCATTCTTCAATTATGCGTTGTTGTTCTTCTCTTGTAAATACTTCAACTTCTTTTTTCCCTTCACGTTTTAATTTTACTGTTAATAACGGATTACGAATAATTTTACCCTCTTTTAGGGCATAATTTATTCCGCTGCTAATTAAAAGATGAATGTTCTCAACTGTTTTTACTGCTAAACCACCTTTACCGTCTGTTCTTCCGTCTACATATAAGAAATTATAAAATGTTTGTAAATCTCTGCTTGATAGTTCTGATAATAAAATATCACCTAAATGTGGTTTTATGTGCCGCCTGATAATCATTTCATAACTTTGACTTGTTGAAGTTCTTAATCCGTGTATTACTGAATTATAAAACCAATCATCAAAAAACTCGCCAACTTTTAAACCATTTGAACTTACATTTACTCCTGCATTATGCAATTCTGTTAAGTTTTTTAATTTTGCAATAACTTCTTTTTCTGTTTTACCTCTGCAAGTTTTGTATTTGCGTCCGCCATTTGCATTGTAGCCGATTACAAATTTACCAACCCAACGACCAGTACGATTTTCTTTGTATATACAGCCTTCGCCGTTACTTCTTCTTTTCGCCATTATGCAACCTCTCTTTCTGCTTTTACAAAGTTGTAAAAAGTGTTAGTTTTTAGTTTCAATAATTCACAAGCTTTTTTAGCTGTAATTTTGCGACAAGACCAATCGCTGTAAACTTCATGCCAGTTCGCAGGTTTATTAATTTTCTTTCTGCCTTTATACTTACCCTCTTTTTTAGCAACAGCTATGCCGTCTTTTTGACGTTCTAAAAGATTTGCACGTTCAAATTCATAAATCGCACCAAGCATTGTAACCATAAGTTTACCTGCCGGCGTGCTTGTATCCAGTTTTTCTTTTATACTAATAAGTTTCACCTTTTTAGTTTCAAGAATATCAATGATGTTGAGTAAATCTTTTGTACTTCTTGCAAGTCTTGAAAAATCTTTGACATAAACCGTGTCGCCCTCTCTAACATAATCAAGCATATTTTGAAGTTCGGGGCGGTTAGTATCTTTGGCACTTCGTTTTTCTGTAAAAACTTTGGCAAATTCTAAATCTTTCATTGCTTCCATTTGACTTTCGTAGTTTTGTTCCTCTGTACTAACTCTAATGTAAGCAAAGTTAAATCCTTTTGTAGTCATTGTTTCATCTCCTTTTGTTGTGACTTTTGCATTATTGGATATTGATGTTTGATTGTAAAGACTTCTACAAATATTTATTGGAAAATTAAAAAATCAACCCTAAACAAATACATTTCAAACGGTTTCAAAATGTTGTTTTAGACCATAACCTATTTAAAGACATTTCTTAATCAAGTTCTGTAAATTTGGTTGATAAAAATAGACATATTCTCTGCGGTTTTATGAAAACTTAAGTTTCTTTAGTATAATCACTTATAATTTAGAATATTCTTTTCTTATCGCACCAATCATTTACCTCATATGAAAAATTTTAAATAGTTTTGTAATTGATAATTCTGTTTTGTCTGGATTTCTTTAAAAAAGTGTTTGGAACTGTGATTATAACAGCATTTGAGACTAAATTATTTGACACATTTGTTAATTGTGTCGAACACAACATGGGGGGTATTTTTTCTCTAATAAATAATCTTTATTATAATTACACTATAATTACGACATTATCTCATCTTGGTATTTTTCAATAGGTTCGAGGTAATTTTTACGCATTTTTTTGTGAAAATAAGTACGCTCGTTTACAAGTTTTAAATTAAGTCGAACTTGCCCCTTAAAATCAAAATCAATTTCACCTGTATAATCTTCTACATACCTTATTGCACTTGATTGTCTGATTACATATTTTATGTAATACAATGGATCTGTAATCATATAATAATCCGCAGCGGCACCATATCCTCGAATATTATTATTCCTGTCCATATCATATTCTATAATATCTTGTCCCAACCAATTTGAATTACTGTTTGGATACCTTTGCCTAATTCTCTCAATAAGATAATTTGCAAATGCGGTATAATCTGATTTACAAATTAGTATGATATGTAAATGCGGTTCAACTTGTTCCGGAATACCATTTTTTTGTACTGTGGATAAAGTTTTTCTTTTTGGTCGATATTTTCCCTCTTTTATAAGGACAACTTCGGCATTTCTTAAATTTGTGGTACTAATACCTATCATTGCCGTACAGGGTATATTATACTTTTTTGAATATCTGATAATATTCATTCTCAAAGTATCCGCTTCCCTTGTTGCTTCTTTTTCTGTGTTAAATTTAACAGCATGTTCAATTCTTACAAACGCAAGAGCCATAAATCTACCTCCTTCTTCTTTACTTTTGCTAGTTTAAATAACTTCTTGTGACTAAATGCGTAGGCTTTATACTTCTCATATGAAATATAAGCTCTACCAAATTCATCGAGTTCAAATATATCCTCAAAATCACCTAATTTATAAATATAATCTATTATCTTCTGCCATAAATATTTGTTGGTAATTTCACTTAACGCATAAATTATTTGTAAAACAGAAATTTTATCTGTATTTTTTACAGATTTTGCATATTTCCATGGTATTTCATTATATTGTCTTGCATAATCAAATAAGCAAGATGTTTTTTTAGTATGAAAACCTAAATTATGCCCGAAGTAATCATCATCAAATGTCATGTACTCATCTAAATTCATAATTAAACCACCTTTCCACGATTTTTGTTTACCCAAGCAACAAATTCATCAGCGACAATATAAATTTTTCCGCCGATTTGGATAAATGGAAAGTCATTTAATTTGCATAATCTATAAACCGTATTTATACCTATTTTATAGACTTTTGAAAATTCTTTGACTGAATATAAGTTTGAGTACTGCCGCCCATTGTGGTTTTGTTCAATAGCATTTTCTTCGCTCTCTAATCTACTGTTCATAAAATTCCCTTTCCTTATTGCCCGAAAGTTATACACATAACTCCGTATAAGGAGAGGTTAAACAAACTAATCTCTATCAACTAAATATTAGCGGGCAATAATTTCTACTTGCTCAACCCCTCAATAACGAAGTAACCTCTGTTTGATAACCGAGCATGAGGTTAGGACTGCTGGGGAGTATTTAAGTAAGGGAAATACCCAAAATCTAATATTCAGTTTTCAATCTACAATTTATAGTGGCATTTTAACAAGTTTCATAAAAGCAGTCAAGGGGTATAGTAGCAATGCTGCATAAAATAAAAGTGTGAAAATAATTTAAAAATTCTCTTGTGGTGAAGTGTTCGATACAAATTTATTTTGTTACAAAACTTTATATAACATAAACAAATTTTGCCTGTCCCTCACCAATCTCTCACCTAATCTCATGCAAAAATTTAAATTTTAATATAACTCAAACATTATCATGATAAACATTTCTACGTAATCATCAACTAAACATATAAAATTATACTTGACCCTTACCAATTGTTGCTTTTCAGTTGTACTAAATTTTGGATTAGATATACTTAAAAATTTGTCATGATAATAAGGTTAATGTAATCATCGAGGTATCTGTATAATTTATTACTTCCTATACTTCTATATATAGGAAATTTATATTAAACTTGTTCGCTTTTTTGTTTTTCTTTTCCCCGCCGGTGCAAAATTTAATTACTAATCTTCTATAGACCTTATAGTTCCGTCGCTCCAGTAATTAACTTTTTTACCGCCAATAGAACGTATTTGCCCATCAGACCAATATTCTACCCTTTTATCACCGATTGATCTGATTTTGCCGTCACTCCAATACTGTACATTATCATTCCCTATTGAGCGTATTTTCCCGTCTGACCAATAATTTACAGAATCGTCACCTATTTTTCGTACTTGTCCGTTTGACCATGTTGAAACTTGTTTATTTCCTATAGATCTTACTGTACCATCAGACCAGTAATTTACACTTGCTGCGAATGCACTATTAACCGAAAGTAATATAATCAATAGAAGTATAAAATTTTTCATATCTTTATTTCCTTTCTATTTATATAACGAGAAAGATTATAAAATGTTTTATTTATTCTCAAAATCATTGTCGATACTTGAATTGAGTATATCAATCATTATATTGTTTGCTTTTATTTTGATATTTTGTAAGTCTAATTCTTTTATAATCAAATTTAATAAATAGAGATACTTCCAGTTGCTATTTGAACAATCTATAACATCTTCAAGATAGATTTTTTGATTATTTAAGTTTGGGTTAGTTATGATATTATCTCTAAGTAATTTTTCAAAGATATTTATAGTTTTATCAATATCTAAAGTTTCTTCTTCTTTTGGTTTTGAGATTTCTATATTGTGTTTTTGTATATATTCTACTAATAAATCAACATACAATAAGTCATCATTAAATAAAGTAATATAAGTTTGAATTAAATCCATTACAGCAGTTTTACTACCTGAAATTTTATTTTCAAAAAGATTATAAACTTCCAATGCATAATTGTATGTGAGTATAATATCTATAAAACACATTTTTTGTTCTTGTTTATTATTTGTATAATATTTTTTAATGGCATTTTTTATATGCTGTAAATTATTGTCTGAAAAATACAAAGTATCAAATACGATATTTTCTATTATTGGTATATCTATTTGGTAATTATTTTCAAGCAAATATGTAAATGCCGCAATTTCATCTTTACTAAAATTCTTATTTATTTCTTTTGGAAAGTCACTTTTAGGTAATAAAGTTTTTATATAACTTGTTGTGTATGGTTTTATCATATCTGAGAAATTTTTAAAAGTTTCTCTTTCCTGTTCAGTTCTTCTTAATTCTTCCGCCTGCAATTCTTTTTCTTTAATTTCTGCAATTTCTATTTCATGCGGTTCTATATAGTCATTATATTTTTTCACATAAGCCTCATATAAAATACGTCTTATTTGATACGGAACTTCAGTTGAATAATTATTTTCAACTTTAATATCATTTTCTTTTACCAATTCATAAAACTTTTTATAATCATCATTGTTTAATTCAGGTTTATTTAGTGTAATAGTTTTGTTTATAAAATCTTCTGCTAAAGTTTTTATTGGTTGTAAATCGAATTCTTGTTTTTCTTTTTTTTCTTGTATTTTATACAGCGTTAACCGCCATTGCTCACGAGAAAATAATTTTATAAAACTTAAAATTGTAATTGTTATTATAATAATTGCAAACAAATATATTAATACTATTTTGAAATGTTCTGATACAAATACAATAATAAAAGTAAAGGCTATAAGAGCAAATAGACAACCACAGCCACTACCACCACCTGGTGTGCTATATAATTTATTTAAAATAAGAAACTCAAATAAATTCATGTATATTTTCCTAATATTTTATTTATTACACAATGAGAAATGATTGCAAGAATTTTATGAATTTATAAAATTATCTACACCGCCATATTTTTCTTCGAAAAAACTATATAAGCGATTTAAACCACAAATATATGCACAAGTACTGGCATTTGGATATTTTACAGCATTATTCTTTTGATGTTCTAATAATTTGTTTCTAAATTCAGATATAGTTTCTAAGGAATTAAATAAATCAAAAAAGTTGATATTTAATTCTTGTTCATGCCGATATACATAAAATGCATCTCCAATATACGTATCTATCGTACTACGTTTAATATCAGGAAACTTACATATGATATAGTTTTTAAACTCTTGCCTTAATCTTTTTATTTTATCTTTTTCCATAATCCTGCTCCAATATACTAAATAACTCATCAAAACTCATACTTATTTCATTATCAGAGTCATCATTGGTTAAATAGCTTTTTTCTTTTCTAATACCAATTACTTTGTCATCATAATCTATATCATATTTCCATTCACTATTTAATTTTGGGTCTATGCAATCTGGAAAATTTTTAATACTTTCTTTTATATTATTGACATTAAGATTAGGACATAAAGCAAATTTAAACAAAACTTGAGATAATTCCTTTGACAAATATTCTTTATCAACATAAAAAGCTCCGGTCTTATTAAATCTTCCGTACGGTGTTATATTATGTTCCGATTCATACATATCAAAGTGGTCATTTCTATTTGATGAAATATCAGAAGTTGTGTATATACAGCATTGAAAACAACCAAAAGGGCAGGTATCTCGTCTTGAACAAAATCTTTCGGGGGTTTCTTCATCTAATGAATCCTTATAGCAACGATAGGTGTCTACTATTCTTTTTTTAGTACCTTCTTTGCCATTATAGAAAATTTGAAATCCTTTCCAATCTGAAATATGCGAATCAACAAGTTTTCCAACAATTAAAAATTCTTTTTTATATTTTTCGATATCTACTGTTGGAGTTTTCTTTATTGTAATAAGATGCTTTAATATTCCGTTTTCTATGATTTCAGAATATTCAGAAATTTGTTTGGCATTATTAACAACTTCCTCATAAAAACGTGATGAAGAAGAAAAGAATATGATTTTCACTTCACAATCAGACAATTTATCTAAAACTTCATACATAAATTTCTCCGAATTTGAAACATACAAGTTTATTTTAATTACTTGTACTCATTATTTTTAAATTTAATGAGTACAAACTCATAATAAATGAATTCAAATCATTTTACAAGTGTTTAATGAGTTCTATTAAGTTCATTTACAGTATTTTATATCTAACATGGTATAGAGGGTTTAAAATGAACAAAAAAGAACTATTGGGCAAAAGGTTAAGAGAGTTAAGAAAACGAAAAGGTATCAACCAAGAAAAATTGGCGGAACTAATTGATGTTGACCCTACAACTATAAGCAATATTGAAAACGGTAAAAATTATCCTTCTATGATAAATCTTGAAAATTTACTAAATGTGTTAGATTGTTCTTTTATTGAGGCTTTTGATTTTGAACATAAGAACAGTGATGAAGATTTAATATCACAAATAACTAATAAATTAAAAAGTAACCCTGATAAGTTAGAAGATTTTTATAAAATTGTTATGGCTCTAACTAAATAAAATCAATTTTCGGTAACTTTATACCTCACCGCCTATAAACATTTCATCATTCGCCGAGAAATGCTCTCATCTGAAATTATTTCGGTTGGGGTTTTTCAAGCCGAGAAAAATCCTATAACCGAAAACTTATATCCACGCCCAAGAAACCACATCACACAATGAGAGGGGCTATATGGGGTAATTGTTTTTTCTAGAAGCATTTATACCCTCGGAAAATGTTTTTATTAAAAAGTTTCTTTTTGTATCTGCAAGAATTGAAGATTCTGCTATTACAAAATCTGATGCACTTAAGGCTAACTTATCAAATATTTCAAAAGTACGAGAGGTTAGTCTTTTATAATTAGGTATGATATAAGCTACAAATTGGGCAAAATATATAGCGTAAGCAATTTGTGTTTCTATTCTTGTTTTCATTATATAATGCACATTGGTAAAATCGTTTGGTTTATCCTCTGTTAAAACAATAACCTTAAATAGATTCTCATTTTCTATATTCCCTTTTAATATTTCTAACGCAATATCCTCATATCGTCCTAAATCAACAACACCATTAAATCCACCTTTAGAAATTGAAGCTCTCCATATTAAAGCAATAAAGAACTTTCTTATTTTCTCATAATTAAATTCTTCTTTTTTGTAATGATATGCTTTAATACCATTCCACTCTATTTTCTGCTTTTTTGTATCAATATTTAGTAAGAGTTTATATGCTTCGTTGTCATATTGCCCAAGAATATTATCACAATTACCACACAAAATCTCTTTATCATAAAAACCACATTGCCAGTTCTTGTAAGTTCCGTCTTTGTGTATACCTTGATAAACTCCGCTAGAATCTTTTATATAAAATCTACGCAGTAAGACATGTGCTTTTATTAAATCTTTATCCAGTTTGCAATAATTACAGTATCCCATAATCTAATTGTACATAAAACAATTCTAATCGTTACATTACTTATTCAATTTCACGGATTTTTGTAAAGAGTCACATGGTTTGATTACTTGGGTCAGATGGTCTGACTATTTTGGGCAACACAAATAAAAAATTTCCCTTTAATGTTTGCATTTTTCATTTTGATTTTATAAATTTATGATACGTTTCGTACACATAAAATTCCAATTTTAAAACTTTCGATTTAGGATATTCACTGAAAAATTTTAAAGGAGGAACTATGATACTAAAGATTGACAACAAAGGTTGCTGTAAAGATGAAATTTTTAAAACAGAATTTGATTTTGTTGTGGATGCTAACGAATATTATCATGAGCATTGTACACTTGATGATGATTATGATACAAACTATACCATTGCAAGTTTTGAAGAAGCGAAAAGACTTTTTGAAATGGAAGATTACACTATCAAAATCTTTTAATTTGTTGTACAATTAGTTCAAAAACTGAACTATACAGGTCAAACAAATTTATGGAGAGCTTTGTTGTATGTCATTTAATCTTGAAGAATGGTTGAGTATTGCAATAGATAAACTGCAAAAAACTTTTGATGAAAAACTCCTTTTTGTTGGCTTGCAAGGAAGTTACAATAGAGGAGAAGCTACTCCAGAAAGTGATATTGATTTAGTTGTTATTTTAGAAGAATTAAGTTTTGAGAATTTAAAACAATATCGTCAAATTATAGATGAAATGCCAAATAAAGAAATGGCTTGCGGATTTATCTCCGGCAAACAAGAACTGCAAAACTGGTCAAAAGCTGATTTGTTTCAATTCTTCTATGATACAAAACCATTAGTAGGAAATTTGGAAAATATTATTCAATCGCCAACAATTGAGGATATAAAAAAATCAATTAAAACGAGTTCTGAAGATTTATATCATGCTGCAGTTCATAGTTTTGTGCATTCGACTAATTTTGCCGAAGATTTACAAAGCCTGTACAAAATGACATTTTTTATTTTGCAAGCTAAATATTTTATTAAAACCAACACTTATGTAAAAACGAAAAATGAATTACTTGAATGCTTGCAGGGAATAAACCAAGAAATATTAAATATTTGCATAAATAGAAAACAACTCAATTCAATTAAAAAAAATGAACTTGAAACTCTATATGAGAAACTTATTAATTGGACTTCTCAGAATATCATTTTGTAAAAGGAATTAAAATTTCAAAATTTCATTGTCATTAGGAACAACAACATTTGCTAATTTAAGGTTTTTCACATCTTCTCTTGTAACGGTTAGGTGGCTCACTGTATCCATGTGGCTTGCAATAACCGTTGAGGATTGTGCATAATCAGAAATTGACTTGATATCTTCTAAATCCATAATCAAACGTTCACCATTGCCTATGCAAACAGTTGCACCGCAAGCGTTTATAACTATTACTTCAGGAATGTATTTATCGATTGTTTCTTTAATTTCATCATACCAAATCGTATCACCTGCAACATACAATGTTTTTTCTTGTTCGGATTTAAAAATCACACCCATAGCATCATAAGGCATTCCGACTTGCTCACAAACAGGTTTTACAGTTTCAATTCTTCCATGCTGACAAGGAGTCTTGATTAATCTTACACCCTCAAAATCAAGTCCTATTTCTGGGATTATTCGAATATCATTAAACCCGAATGATTTGATTACATTGAAATCAAACTCAGATTGAACAAAAAACGGAATATCTTTATTCAATGCCTTTACTGCAAACTCATCAAAATGGTCGGGATGAAAATGGGTTAAAATTACAGCATCAACATCAACGATTTTATCAATACTTATCGGAAGCTCAACTCTTGGCTGTCTGATTTGAGGATTAACCCCTACATCGAAGCCTTCCATAAAATCTTTTGGCATAAGCCAAGGATCTATTAAAAATCTTTTATCGTTGTAAGTTACAATTATTGTTGCACTTCTGATTTGATGAATTTGCATAAAATCTCCCTTTTAAAATTAGACTAACACAAAAATTATAATCTGAATCATGTTATATCATAAAAAACTTATCGAGTAAAATTCAAAAAATATTTAACTGTAATTGCGATATATGACAATGGTACATAAATTGCTAAATATACAGTTATCCCTGAATTAAAAAATAATATTGAAGTTAACCAAAATAATATGATATTAACAATTGGCAAGAACCACAATATTTTTGATTTGTTTTTGTATATTAATGGTGCTGTTATAAAATAAATCGGTAATATTATAAGGAAATAAATTATTGATAAAATTAATCCCCATTCTTTCAAAGGCAATTTTGTTAATAAATATGGAAATACAAATACAATAATAAAACTTGTAAGAATATATTTATATAAAAATTTATTCTCCATACTTTTCACCCCACTTCCTCATTTCAAGTAAAATCGGAATCAAACTTTCGCCTTTTGCAGTTAAAGAGTATTCAACTTTTGGCGGCACAACAGGATAAACTTTTCTTTCTATTATTCCGTCATTTTCAAGCTCTCTTAACTGAGAGATCAGCATCTTAGGGGTGACACCTTTTATTGTTTTTTGCAGTTCGTTGTATCTTAAAATTTTATTCTGATACAAAAACCATATAATCATAACTTTATATTTTCCGCCAAGGACTCCGAGTGTTAAACCAAGCGGACAGTTGTATTTTTCAAGTTTGTTTTTCATTGTCTTGCCTTAATTCTATCTTTTTATATAGTATATTACAAAAAAGTAAATACTTGTAATAAATATAATATTGAATAAAATTAAAAAATAAAGAGAAAGGATTAAATTTATGACAAAACAAATTTATATTATAAACGGTTCACCTCGTAAGAATTGGAATACATCTAAAATGTGTGAAAGTTTCGCTAAAGGGGTAATTGATGCCGGAGGAAATGCAGAAATAATAAATCTATATGACATTGATTTTAAAGGTTGCAGGGCATGTTCAATCTGTAAATTAAAAGGGGGCAAAAATTACGGAATCTGTTCATACCCGGATGAATTAAAAGAAATATTGAATAAAGTTTCTTTTGCAGATGGGATTTGTCTTGCAACACCTATTTATTTTGGTGATGTTTCAGGGGTTATGAAAATGTTTATAGAAAGATTGGTTTATCCGTTTGTGAGATTTGATAAACAATACACACCAATTCCGCCTAAAAAATTAAAAACAGCCGTAATTTACACTATGAATGTTGATGAAACAATATTTTTAAATCAATATATCGGTCAAAATAACTCCGCACCTGTCGGATTTTTTGAAAATTGGATAACACATCTTTATGAAAAACCGCAAAGAATTTGTGCGTTCAATACATACCAATATCACGATTATTCAAAATATGACGATGAGAGATGGGATATTAATGACAAAATAAAACAACACGAGGAAGTATTTCCTAAAGATTTAGAAAATGCCTATAATGCAGGAAAAAACTTTATCTAATTCTATACCTATCCAACGGATCTTTGGGTTCTTCAATAATTTGTTCTTGCGGCATTGGTACAAAATACAATTTAAAGAAACAGCTAGGGTTAGCTCTGAATCGACTCTTTTCAGTCAATTCAGCAATTTCGTTTTCTGTATCGACATCAACTTGTGCAGTATCGAAAAATAACTCGTTTTCTTGTTTTCGCAAATCATTTTCTATAATTCTTAATTGTTTTGTAATTTGCAGTTCTTCAAGCCTATCCGTTAACTTGTCATTAAGTTTTTTCTTTAGTTCTTCAACTTCTGTTTTAAGGTCTTTCAAATGCAGTTCAAGATTTGCTTTTTTGCGACCAGCAAGCATTTTTATTCTTTCCGCTTCGAAAGCGAAAGAACCTTGTTTACTTAAAATATATTCTTCAATAATTTTATTTTTATCTATTTTAAAATCTAAATTACCGACTGAAAGAAAATCCGTACAACCGCTAAAGGGTTCTGTTTTATCTATATTCTCAATTTCAATAATTGGTAAATCTAATAAATCCCTACATTTTTCATCAGGCAAAATATCGCCGGATGAAGTCTGCCCAATTAAAAGATGTTTTGTATCTAAATAACCTTCATTTGATGATAAATTTACATAATAAAACCCTATTTGAACAGGCTCAATATCTTTATTAACATATATTTTTGCTTCCTTTGCAAAACGCCAGTTCCATTCGCTGAATAGACCTTTAACAAGCGGAGATGTATAAGTTATTCTATCGTAATAAGGCTTGAAATCTTTTGATAGTCCGTATTTTTCGTGTCCTTCATAGTATTTTGAACGACTGCCGGTATTGTAATAATAAAGGAAACTACTCGGCTCAATAATTTTATTTCCTTCATCATCATAACCTGTTATACGTTCGCCATATTTGACTCTTATTAAAGTTTTTTCTACATCATCAACTGCATATAAATCTTTTTGAGTTGTAAAATAATATTTTACAAGTTCCCATAACTCTGAATTTATTTTATCTATCTGCTTTTCAAAATCTTTCGGAATAATTGAGACTTTATCTGAAATAGATTTTGAAAATGTTGTAAATAACACATCTTCAGTTCTTTTTACCAATTCTTCATTTGCAGTTCTATGCGTTTCTAAGTTTAATTTAAAATCCTCTTGAACCTTTTTTTTATGCCGCAATTGTTTTAAAACTTGACGTGGTTTTGCATTAAAATTTCCGAGAATATCATCAGATATGCCCCATATCTCATTAAACTGTTTTATTCGTTTATTTATGAGTTCTAAAATTCGAACATCTGCAAAGTTTTGATTACTTAACATATTTATGACAAAAACGTCGGATTTTTGTCCCTGTCGATGGCAGCGACAAATTCTTTGTTCAATTTTTAATGAATCATAAGGTAAATCATAATTGACTATTACAGGGCAAAACTCCAAATCAATTCCTTTTGCCGCTTTATCGTTAGCAACCAATATTTCAATTTCATCATCAAACCTAAATTGTTCAATTGAATCAACATCTTTATATTTTATGGTTTTATAACCTTCTGCAAGAATAATTTTAAATACATAATCAAGACTTAAATTACCCTCAACAAAAATAACAGCTTTTCTGTTTGATTTTGCAGTTTTAAGGTGTCGAAACGTAACTTTTAGAATTTTTAAAAGGTCTGTCATTTTTGAATTGATATGGATATTATCAACTAAACTTTTAATTTCTTCCAAAACTTCTTTTTCATGCCCATAAGTTCTTTTTATCGGTTCTTCTAAAAAATTTGAAAATGCTCTTGGGGATGATGATAATGATTTGAACATTGCTAAAGTTAAATTGTATTCATCCATATCAGGATATGCAATTTTATCATCAGATTTTATATAAGCATTTATAAGGTCGTAAATTAGTTTTTCTTCTTTTGAAATTTTATAGTTAACTGTAAATGGTATTCTACGAGTGAAATTTACATAATCGGTTGTTTGGCATTTTAAAGTTCTAAAACAAAATTGAGAAACCCATTCTGTAAGTTCGGGATAATTATCAGATTTCCTAAAATATCTATTATAAAACCAATCAGGATCAGGAAGCACACTTTCATCAATAAAATGAATTAGTCCGTAAATATCTCTAATATCTTTAGTAATTGGGGTTGGAGTAAGCAAAAGTTTAAATGCTTGCCCTGCGGCATCTTTCAATGTTTGCACCATTTTATTTTCGGGTTTTGATAAAACATCAGCCTCATCAAAAATTATTAAATCCCAATTCCGTTGTTTCATTGTCATAGGGTATCTGTTTGCAGTTTCATAAGTCGCAATAACAATGCCTTCATCCTCCGGCAATTCTTTTGAATTGTTCCAAAAAACATAGGGGACAGTTGAAAAATCTTTTTCTAATTTTCTAAACCATTGTTGTAAAAGGTTGTGTGGTAAAATTACAAGTATGTTTTCTTTTCCCTCGTACCACTTTTGACAAGCAACCAAAAGAGCCTCGTATGTTTTACCTAAACTTGCTTCATCGCATAAAATGCAACCCTTCAAATAATCTGACCTTAATGCAAAACGAGCTGCTGCAATTTGATAAGGATAAATTTTTGCAGTTGAAGATGCGTAAACAGGGAGCAAACTTTTATCATCAACTAATTTTTCAAGTCGTTTTGACTCAATAAATGCTGAATAAACACTTTGAAATTTTGTTTCTACTTCTGCCATTTCATAATGATATTAACACAAATACCGTTTTTGTGATAAGATTGAATCATTAGAATAGGTCAATAATAGGAAGTTTTATGGTAGATATTGAAAAAGTTTCAGGGCTAAGCATGGATATTGAAGGGGTTAATCAAGAGAAATTGAGAGCGGTATTTCCTGAATGTTTTAATGACGGAAAACTTGATATTGATAAACTTTTAAATCTTTGCGGTAAATATATAGAAAATGACTATGAAAAATACAAATTTGAGTGGCCCGGGAAATCGGAATGTTTTAAAATTTCCGGCAAACGTTCAACGGGAACGTTAAGACCTTGCAGAGAAGAAAGTGTAAACTTTGATACAACTAAAAATCTTTATATTGAAGGCGACAATTTAGAAGTTCTGAAACTTTTACAAACATCTTATTTTAATAAAGTAAAAATGATTTATATTGATCCTCCGTATAATACAGGTAATGACTTTGTTTATAAAGATGATTTTAAAGACCCGATAGAAAAATACAAAGAAATAACTCAACAAACCACAAAATCAAACCCCGAAACAATGGGAAGATTCCACACAAATTGGTTAAACATGATGTTTCCTCGTTTACGTTTAGCCGCAAGTTTATTGCGGGATGACGGTGTAATTTTTATTTCTATTGATGATAATGAACTTATAAATCTAAAAAAACTTTGTGATGAGGTTTTTGGAGAAGAAAATTTTATAAATATAGTTTCAATAAATATGAAAAATACCGCAGGTGCTTCCGGGGGCGGGGAAGATAAACGTTTAAAGAAAAATGTTGAGTACTTATTACTATATGCAAAAAATTATTCCATTTTTGAAACTTTTAACTTAGTGGAAGAAAAAGAGAATTTATTTGAATTAATAGATGAAATGGAGTCAGAAGGGAAAAGTTGGAAATATACAAGCATATTGATTAATAAAGGAGAGTTTGTTGAAGAAAGAACCATTACTGACGGTATGGGATTGCCTATTACTATAAAAAAATATAAAGGGTTAAAGCGAACTACTGTAAATAAACTTATTGCAGATAATATTCCAAGAGAAAAAGTATATATTGACAATTTTGATGTAATATTTTCAGATACAAACGCTCAAACAAGCATAAGAACTAGGGTGATTGATGAGTTTAAAGAATTAGCACAAGATGAGTGTCTTGTTGTTTCTTATGTTCCAAGAAGTGGTAAAGATAAGGATACCCTCGTTGAGCATTATTATATAAGCCCAACAATAAGGAGAGTTATATGGCTAAAAGATGCGGCAGAGAAACAAGGTAATGAAATATACAAAAAAGAAAAATTAGGAACTTACTGGGATTTTGTTGGAGAAACTAAAAATCTCACTAAAGAAGGAGAAGTTGTTTTTGCTAATGGCAAAAAACCTCTAAAATTGATTAAAAGATTAGTTGAAATGCAAACTGACGATAATGATATTATATTAGACTTTTTTAGCGGTTCTGCAACTACTGCACATGCGGTTATGCAAGTAAATTCTGAAAATAATACCAATAGACAATTCATTATGGTGCAGTTACCTGTGCTTTGTGATGATTCAGAATTTAAAAACATTTGTGAAATCGGAAAAGAAAGAATCAGACGTGCCGGCAAAAAACTAACAGAAAATACTAACGGTCAATTATCATTGGAAGAAAAACAACCGTTAGATATTGGTTTTAAAGTTTTAAAACTTGATACATCAAATCTTGCTCAATGGGATAGCACACCAACAGAAGAACAGGGTGCTTTATTTGCAAGACTTCACGAAATCGAAAACTCTGTTAAATCAGACCGAACAGATTTAGATGTAGTATATGAAGTTATGCTAAAACTGGGTGTGCCGCTTGATTTCCCTGTTCAAGAAATACAAATCAACGATAAAAAAGCATATTCAATAGGCGAAAATTGTCTTGTTCTTGTTTGCATAGATTACGGTAAAGACGGAATCACACCTGAAGATATCGAAAAAATGTGCGACTATCTTCCTGCAAAAATCGTTTCTACTCAACAAGCATTCAAAGATGATGTTTCACTTTCAAATGCTCACTACATACTAAAAGACAGGAATATAGAAATTAAATTATTATAAGGAAATTAAATGGAATTAATAAATAAAGAGAAAGCCACAAAACTAATCAAGCCGGGAATTCTTGCGGCTTTAAGTCAAGTTCCAGTCATTTCTGCATTTTCAACATTTTATAGCGAATTTGTAAGTTCGAACTGGCAAGAAAGAACCGAAAAAACGCAAGAAGAACTAATCAACAAATTTTCAAAATTAGATGAACAATTTGAAGAAAAAATAAGAGAAAGAAGTAATTTTGCGAGCCTATTGGGTACAGCCTATCAATCAGCATTAACAGATATTGAAGAAAATAAAATTCCATTATATATAAACTCACTAATTAATGCCATAAAAAACGAAGATGTTGATAATACTAAAATTCATATATTTTTGAATTTTTTAAAAGATTTTACATTGTTGCATATTCAAATATTAACCTTCTTTAAAGCGGTTCATTGTGGGGATTATAAACTTTCATTGAATAGTTTTGGTATGGTATCTAAAAGAGAACTGAATGCAGATATAATAAAAACCGCAAGACCTGAACTAATACAAGACATTGATTTATTTGAAACAATAATGGATGATTTATATTCAAAAAATCTTATAACATTAAATAATCTTGTAAGTATTGATACTAACTATTTGCGACAAGGTCAAGGCATATATTCTAAATTTACAACTCCATTAGGTGATGAGTTTTTAGAATTTATAAAGGAACACGAAAACTAAATGAAACTAAAGTTTAAAAATCAAGAATTTCAAACAGATGCAGTAAATGCAGTAGTCGGACTCTTTGACGGTCAACAGAACGCAAGAGCAACATTTTCTATTGCCTCAAATGATGTTCAGCAGAAAATTTTTCATACCGATTTAGGCATACAAAATGTTCTGCAAATTGATAATGACACTTTAATTTCAAATATGCACAAAGTTCAAAGAGAACAAAAATTACCAATCTCCAGAGATTTTGATACTAGACAATATTCAGTAGAAATGGAAACTGGTACAGGTAAAACTTATGTTTACATTAAAACAATACTTGAACTAAATACACAGTATAATTTTACAAAATTTATTATTGTTGTGCCTTCAATCGCAATTAGAGAAGGTGTTTATAAATCATTCCAAGTTACAGAGGAACATTTCAGAAATTTATACGATAGCGTTCCTTATAGATATTTTATTTATAATTCATCACGACCAAACGATATTAAAAGATTTGTTAAATCTGAAAACATTGAAATTATGATTATAAATATTGACGCGTTTAAAAAAGCTGAAAATATTTTTAATCAAGAAACAGAAAAATTACAATGGGAATCTCCTTTAAAATGGATTCAATCTACTAACCCAATTGTGATTATTGACGAACCTCAATCAGTTGATAATACCCCGAAAGCAAAAGAGGCTATTGCTTCATTAAATCCGCTTGCAGTTTTCAGATATTCGGCAACTCATAGAGAAAAAATAAATTTATTATACAGACTAACTCCTGTTGATGCGTACCAAATGGGATTAGTAAAACAAATTTGCGTTTCTTCTAATGCAGTTTCAAACGATTTTAACAAACCTTATATTTATTTAAAATCCGTATCAAACGACAATGGGTTTTCTGCAAAAATAGAACTAGATGTTATGAATAAAGAAGGTAAAGTTGAAAAAAAGACTATTACTGTTAAACAAAATGATGATTTGTTCGTGAAATCCGGCAATCGTGAAATTTATGAGGGTTATATAGTAAATAATATTGATTGTACTAAAGAACTAGAATGTGTTGAATTCTCTAATTCAGAAACTGTTAAACTGGGAGAAGTCATTGGATCTATTGATGAAAATATAATTAAACGTGCTCAAATTTACAGAACAATAGAAACACATCTTGAAAAAGAATTAAGATATTTTGAAAAAGGTATTAAAGTTCTTTCTCTATTCTTTATTGATAAAGTTGAAAAATATCGTACCGAAACAGGCGAAAAAGGTATTTATGCTCAAATGTTTGAAGAATGTTACAACGAACTAATGAGCAAAGAAAAATATGCAGTTTTAAAAACTTATTTCAATACAGATGTTGAAAAAGCACACAACGGTTATTTTTCACAGGATAAAAAAGGCATTTATAAAAATACAAAAGGCGACACTCAAGCAGATGATGATACTTATAACACAATTATGAGGGATAAAGAATATCTGCTATCGTTTGAATGTCCTATGCGTTTTATATTTTCACACTCTGCATTAAAAGAGGGTTGGGATAATCCGAACGTGTTCCAAGTTTGTACCTTGATAGACCAAAAATCAACATTCACTTGCCGTCAAAAAATCGGTAGAGGTTTAAGGTTATGTGTAAATCAAAACGGAGAAAGAATTGAAGATAGAAATATCAATATTTTACACGTTATGGCAAATGAAAGTTTTGCAGAATTTGCTGATACACTTCAAAAAGAAATTGAACAAGAAACCGGCATGAAATTTGGTGTGCTTCAACTTAGTACATTGATTGATTTGACCTATCAAGAAGAAATAGCGATTGAACATGAAATGGATGAACTCGATGCAACATTAGCTTATAGTGCTTTACAAATTGAAGGTGTTATTGACAATGAAGGTAATATAAAAGATGTGCCGGAATCAGTTATTGAGCGGATAAAATTTGAAGATATTTCTGAACCACTACAACAAGAAATAAAAAAACAAATTAAAGAAAATAAAACCGAACAAATATCATTAGAGGAATTTAAAACAATCAAATGTACAGAAGTTAAGGTTGAAGAAAAATCTTTTACTCAAGAACAAGCAGAAGAAATTTATGAAGATTTAAAAGAAAAGAAAATTATTACAAAAGAGGGCAAAGTTAAAGATACAATGAAAGCTCAACTCGCCGCAGGTAAACTTGATTTAAGTAAAAGATATTCAAATGCGGCACAAAGAGCAATTATGCAAGCATTAGAAAAAGCTGACAATCGCCCTGTTTTAAGAGATGCAAGTAAAGAAGTTACAGTTCGGCTAAAAAAACAAGCTGTGATTTCACCTGAATTCAAAGAGTTATGGAATAAAATCAAACAAAAAACTACATATAGAGTTGATTTTGATATAGACGAACTCGTCAAAAGATGTGTAAAAGATTTAAAAGAAATGCCGATTATTCCAAAAGCAAAATTGGTTTCAGCGGTTGCTGAACTTCAAGTTGAAAATCCCGGCATTACATATACGGAAAAACATACTCGTTCAAAAGAAATCGAAAATACATATTCGTATGTTCCTGACATTTTGAGGTTGATTGCAAGTAAAACACTTTTAAAACATTCTACAATTATCAGAATTTTAGAAGAAAGTGACCGAGAAGATGATTTCCGAAACAATCCGCAAGCATTTTATGAAAAAGCTCTTGAAATCATTTTGAGAAATAGACATGAACTTGCGATAGACGGTATTAAATATGTTAAGTTAGCAGGACAAGAGTATTATGTTCAAGAAATTTTTGATAGTTCTGAACTTATCGCAAATTTAGATAGAAATGCAGTTCAAGTTGAACATAGTGTTTATGATTATCTGATTTACGATAGCGGAGTTGAAAGCCGTTTTGCAAAATCTCTTGATGAAGATCCTGATGTAAAAATGTTCTTTAAAATACCAAGTAGATTTAAAATTGATACTCCAATTGGTGCATATAATCCTGACTGGGCAGTATTCTTAGAAAAAGACGGCGAACAAAAACTTTATTTTGTATTAGAATCAAAAGGAACAACAAGTCTATTTGATTTAAGAACTCCTGAAAAATTAAAAATTCATTGTGGTAAAAAGCACTTTGATTCTTTAGATGATATTAAATTCACAGAAGAACCGGTCAAGGATTGGCAAGAGTTTAAAATAGGATTATAGAGTCTGATTACACTCTTACTGACTTAATTCAAATTCGTTTAATGTAATACCGTTTTCAAGTTTCCATTCAGTTCTGCCGTTTGTGCTGCTACCTGAAACAACATCAGATGCACCAGAAGGGGATTTAAAATAAATATCTTCACATGTTATATAAATATCGCCATTGTCTTTTAATAAACCTTTTTCTATAAGTTCATTTCTTTTCTTATACGCTGACATCCCTGTAAAATATGGTGCTTCGTCTTTTGCAACATAAGAGCCTTTTATTAATTTGTAACCATTTTCAGTTATTACAAGATTTGCAGTTTTATCTTTATTGTTTCTTTTTAAATTCATTGTGAAAACAGTATCAGATTTATCTGAATTTTGTTTGATTATTTTTTCCTCGCCTGTATTTAAAAATTCCAAAAGATTAAGATTGTTGATTAAAGTAAGAGCCTTTTTTCTGAAACCTTGTACTCTTGGCATATACATATCTGTTAGTTTGCCGTCTTTCTTTACATTTGAACCGCAAGCATTATCTAAGGTTATAGAACCTAAATTTTGTTGAGCAAGTTCAATAAAATCCGCCTCAAGATATTCTGCGTGACTGCTGTTTAAATCGCCGTTTTTAGATGTAAAAACAATAAATTTTTCAAACCAATCCTTATTGCGGTCTGAATTATGTGTTTGCAGTCTGTTTGCAATGTTGCTACTTTTTCCTATATATAAAATATTTTCGTTGGTTTCTTTATCATTACCAATTAAAAAATAGATACCCGGATAACTTAATTGTTCAATTTTTTGCAATATAGGAATGTGTTTACGTTCGCCAATATAAGCTACTCCATCCCAATTATCTAATGTAGCTTTTTTAAGCCCATTGTAGTGATTCATTATTAGTAATGTAATGCATTCATTATCCATAGCTACCCTTACCTTATGAATAAAATCTACTACAAACATGTTATTATGCAAAGAATAAACTATTATAAATTCTAATTATAAATTTTTTAATTGATATTTCTATTATTTTTTTTATTTGCAAATTCCCAATGATATCCACTGTAAATATTTCGTTCTCTTTTACAAGCAGCTTTGATTAAAATGTCTGCATTATAATTGTTTGTCTTTCCTTCCTTAAATAACCACTTCATAGCATCTCTGGAACATCTAAAAACTTCCCCCGTTTCAATACATTTTATAGCTTTGAGAGGTGGACACTTTGAACGATATGGTTCAATACTCATTTTTATTTCATTAAATAATTTTTCAGGTAATCTGTATGATTCTGATTTATCATTTACTTTTAAAACTACTTGAAATTCTGATACTTTTTGTTTTTTTACTTGATTACTTTTAACTGTTTGTTTTTTCTGCATATATAACCCCTTTCATTTTTTCTGATGTTTCCTCTATTGCAATAAGTCCATTTTGAATGCCGACAAAGACAGCATCTATGGCAGAATGAACACCAAGATAACAATATAACCGCCATTTTTGCAGTTTTGTATTACACAAACTCAATTCCATTTCTTGGGCAATATCTTCATTTTTATATCCTTTTGCAATTAGTATCAAAATTTTATATCTTCGATCAGTCATTCTTGCTTTGTGTTTATGCATTTTACATTCCTTATTTGCTTAGTAGGATTACTTTTTATCCAATAAGTAATGCAATTTTTTTGTGCCGAAATATTACCCACTTGAGCAATTGTTTTTGTAAAAATTGTCTGCTACATTAAGTTTTGAAAATTGAATTCTAAAAACGAGAAATTCAAGCATAGTAGCAAATTTTAGGATTTTTGAGTTTTAGAATATACAATTTGGATATTTTGTAATCCATATAAAATGTAATGCAATTCCTTTATTAGAGAGTGTTTTAGACTATAAAACAAAGTTGTTATATGTATAATCAATTTGTTCTTGGTCTATTCCTATATAACGCAAAGTTATAAGCTGACTTGAGTGATTAAAGATTTTTTGCAGGAGTGCAATATCTTTAAATTGTTGATAATGGTGATATCCGAATGTTTTTCGCATTGAGTGTGTGCCAATTCTCTCTTCAAGTCCAACTTTTTTGCAGGCATCTCTTATCATATAATATGCGGTGATTCTGTTGTATCTTCTGCCCCACAGAGATTTAAACAACGGCTCTTTATCCCTTTTGCCTTTGACAAATTCTGCAATTAGTTTTTTTAATTTGTCATTGAGAGGAAATTTTTTGTATTTGCCGGTTTTCTTTTCCACGATTTGAACATAGTTTTTGCCCCTGACATCACCGACATTTAGGGCAACAATGTCCGAAATTCTAAGACCGCTATTTGTGCCAAATACAAAAAGCAGGTGGTCTCTGTCGCTTTGTTTTTCAAGATATCTTTCGACCTTTTCGACATCTTTTTTGTTTTTAATTGGTTCTACGGTAGTCATTTTTTCTCTCCTTTCTATTCTTCTACCCAACAATATTTTCGGACAATAACACATCGTAAAATAGGTTGAATAAAAGAATAGAGGCAAAATTATTTATCTTGTAAATAATTTTCTGTTTCATGCAAAATTTCATCAAAATCGTCATTTGTGAGTTTAAGATAAGGTCTTGCAGGTATTTTTACAGATTTATTTCTGCCGGCTTGACCTCCCAATTGATGAATTGCGGCATAGTCTTTGTTTGAACCGATAACAGCTGAATTATCATCATATTCTGTATTAATTGATGTTGCGAGCTGACCTTCAACCTGAAGAATTTGTCCCGGCCATTTTCTTTTTTTAGTTCTTTGTTTTTTTGTTGATTCGGCTAAATCAACCCATTTGTCAGGTCTGCCCTCTTCTTTAAAGTTTTCTTCGGTTGAATAAGCAAAAATACCTGCGATGTTCTTCATAAGAGGTCGCAGGTTTTCGCCACGTTTAGCCAATTCAAGCAGTCTTTCATTTACGGCTTTGTTATCGATTTTTATTTCTATCGGATCATCTGCCATTTTCAAAAATTTCCTTGATGGGATAATTGGCAATCAAGAGTTCTTTAAACATTTTATTGCGTTGAGTTCCCTCTCTGTTGTTGATTCCGTTTAATCTTTCGACTTCTACCATTTCAAAATCTTTGTATAATTCTCTGATTTTAGGTGAATCATCGTAAGACAACAGAAAACGACCTTTGATGCCGCTTAAAACATCTCTTAAACGCTCGTGTTCAAAATCTTTTGTTGAGGTTACTTCATAGCCGCAACCTTTTGAATACGGAGGATCGCAATAGAAAAATGCGTTTTCGTGGTCGTATTGCTTGATTAATTTTTCAAAATCTCTGTTTTCAATCATTACGGTATCAAGTCTTTCGTGGATTGCCTCGATTTTTTTCGGAACATTATGCAGAGATTTGCAAGCACCGCCCGAAGTCTTTTTTACAGTTCCAAAGGTATCGCCACGACCACCAAATGAACGTGTGATTAGAAAATAAAATTGCACCGCTTTTTGAATATCGGTTATAAAAACACCGTTTAGGAATTGGAAGAACATTTCTCGTGAGCCGAGCAGATTTTTCCATTCTTCAATAAATGCGTTGGGGTGGTATTTGACAATGCGGAATAAATTTACAAGTCTGCTATCAAGATCGTTATAAACCTCTAAATCTGCCCATTTATCTTTGTAAAACAAAACCCAACCACCTCCGCCGAATGGTTCAATGTATGAACCGATATCCTTTGGAACTAAAGGTTCAATCACTTTCCTTAATAATCTTTTTCCGCCAACCCAATTTATTAAACATTTTCTATCAATAGTCATTTCATACTCCTTTTAAAATATGTTCAAATACCGTTCAAATACTGTTTTATTAATCAATGAATGCCGATGCAGGATTGTGAGACCAACCAACATCAGGTGAAATCTTTTTGCCTGTCAAAGGATCGGTATAAATTGTCACCGGCTTGTATTCACCCGATTTTTTAGAAACAAGTGCCATACCTTCTGATAAATTTCCGGCTGAAGAACTAATATGAATATTCATTTTATCAACGTTATACTGTGAAATTGCATTTACTCGACATCTGCAATGCCAACCGTTCGGAGGGTAAAATGCTTTCCAAAAAGGGTCGTCATATCGATAAACAAGACCGTTAAGCATAGCGTGTTCGGGGCGAGTCGAGGCATCCATTACCGCAACATATTCCCAATATGGTCTGTTGTCAGCATTATCCAACTGAGTGTTATATCGCCCCGTTTGGTAGGCGGTTTGCATATTTACTCGATAAATCGTCTTTAAACGATACATTGAGCCAAGTTGGACTTTTTCTGCAACACCCTGAGAGTCAACCACGATTTGCTCACCCCACCAACCTTTTTTTTGCAGGGTTGGTTTGAGTTCTTTTTGAAACTCGTGGAATGTTTTACCCTCGGTCAATGCTTTATCAACCTCGGAGCGGATGTCCTTTAGAATATCCTCTCGCATTGCTTTTGCAACGGTGAATGTCTTTTTATGGGCATCTTGCCAAACTTCATACCAGTCCCAAGAGTAGGTGTTTCCTTTTTTCTTGAAATATTTAATTGCTAATGCCGGAGCGAGTTTAAATAAACCTTTAAGTTGGATCATTGATTACCTCGGCTAATTTTCGGGCAACGGATTCAATGACATTTACGGTTACTGCATTACCTGCCATTTTATACAGGTGAGTGTCAGCAAGACCTAATTTTATGGCAACATCAAACATCTCATCGGGGAAACCCTGAAGTCTGAAACACTCACGAGGAGTTAATCTTCTTATTCGGTAATTATCAATCGTTCCCATGTTGCAGTTAGTATCTAAAGTTTGAGAACAACCCTTACCGACTCGTCCTCTGCGAGTTTTGGATTGGGGGAATGCTAAATTGATTCCATCGCCGGGAACTGCTTCGTCATATCCTTTTTTAGTTCCGTTCCTGACTTTGAAAGCACCGAGATTTCCATGGCTTGCAGTTATGCAAGGACTAATTCCGTCTGTTGTATAAACTCTGCTTCCTTGAGGCTTTCCTGTTGATTCAGGAATTTGTTTTAATAACGGCTGACGACACAAATCAGATTGAGTTCTTATTGTACCGACACTATTGCGTTCTTCTTCAACCCATTTTTCCTTGCTGTTTTTCCAATAGACTATGCTTTCCTTTTTACTTGGGTCATTATTTTCAAAGCCTGTTCCTGTGATAGGAAATATTTTTCCGGCACATTCTTTTCCATAACATCCAACAATGTACACTCTTTCCCTGTTTTGAGGAACTCCGAAGAACTTAGAATTAAGTAGCTGCCATTGAGTTTGATACCCAAGGTTGGCGAGAACTTCAAGAATGGTTTGGAAAGTTTTTCCACCGTCGTGATTAAGTAAGCCCTTAACATTTTCGAGAATAAAATATCTGGGTCTTTTGTCTTTAAGAATCCGTGCGACTTCAAAAAACATTGTGCCTCTGGTGTCTTTAAAGCCACGTCTTTTTCCTGCAATTGAGAAAGATTGACAAGGAAATCCCGCACATAAGATATCGAAATCGGGCAAATCTTCTGTTTTAATATTTCTGATGTCATTAAAAAATAACTCCTCGTTTGTATTGAAATATGCTTTGTATAATTTATTTGCGTGGGCATCACAATCGCAATAACCGATACTTTTAAAACCGGCTCTTTCTAAGCCGATTCTAAAACCTCCAATGCCTGAAAATAAATCAAGAAAAGTTAATTGTTTATTCATCTAAACCATCACTCCTGCCTTGCAGTTCGCAAAGGAACAAGGCTTTTTGTAAATCTTGTTCAAATTTTTTGCTTTTTAAATTCTTTTCATTGAGGACATTTTCTAAATCCTCATAACTTTCGCAACTTTCGATTAATGAAATAATAGGATTTAAAAGGCTTTGAGCCTGAGCAGATAATTCCGTTTCAGACACAAATTTGAATAATTCTTCAAGTTGTTTCTGTCCGGGTGTGAGTTCTTCTTCAATAGATTCTTCCTGTTTGAATTCTTTAAAATTAGGATTATTTGCAGGATAAAAATCCTCTCTGATTTCAAAATCCTCATCTTCTAATCCATAATTTTTGATAAAGTATTCTTTTGTAAATTTAACTCCAGTTTCAGACAGAATTTTGTCTCGTTGTGCCAAAGTCAAATCAACATCTTCAGGTGCATACATTTCAAAAACAGGAACTTCGGCATTTGAGAAATTAATTTCATAAATCCAACGAATTAATTGATTAATAACACTCTCAACGAGTTTTTTATCTGCATCAATAATATCTTGGCGAACTGCCATATGAGTATTTGCAGCGGCATAACTTCCTGTTGAGCCGATTTCTGTTGTAAGGGTTTGCCCAAGAACTGCTTTTGAGATTTCAGAGTTCATCTTGTCGATTAATTTTTCGTAAATTTCTGCTGAAGATGATTTATTAGCCTCTTGAATTTCAACTGAAGAATCATCGGGAATAACAGCAATCGCATCTTGCACCATTTCTTCAAGCATATCAGCAAGAGTGTCGGTTTCTTCTTTTGATGCTCCTCTTGGATGTTTGCCGATTAAATGTGGCATTCCATATTTTTCAGTAAATACAACCCAAAATTTAAGTCCGCCTTTTTTGAATGTTACAGCCCAAAAGCAACGAGAAAGAGTACGTTCACCGTATGGATTGTTATAGCTTGGATTATTTTGAGCAAGCAGGAATTTTTTATCGGGAACAATTTCACCGTAATAGTTCTCTTTAGTTCTGAATTTTAAATTGTTGTCATCGTCAAAGCAAAACCACTCAGGAGGTTTAGCAACAACCTTTTCGGGTAAAATATGTCCTGATTTGTTGCGTTTCCATATAACTTCAAGAGGCTGAAACCCGAACTGCGTGGCATCTAAAATGTCAGAAATCAATTTGTGAATATCGAGTTTTTTCAATAAAGACTCGATATTTTCTGCGTTTTCATCTTTATCAAGACCTCGATTGATTTCCCAATCAAGAGAAAGAACACCGGCTTTTCGAGATTGAGTGCAAGCAAAAACGTGTGGATCACAAAGCAACTCTTTGTAAATTTTCATGTCTTTGCCTTGCTTACGCAAAACAATATCGGGATCGGGGAGGATATTTGCTAAAGAATAAAAGTTTAATGCACGTTTACGTGTCGCAATTTCTTCAGTTATATTCTTTTTTGAATTGGCTTTTTTAAGAATTGAATCTTCCATTTATATAATTACGCCCCCACGTTTTTCTTGAATGTAGCGAGCATATCAACCATTCCGACTTTATAAATGTTTTGCAGAACATCAATTTCAAAGACTTCCTGTTTATCAACAATGAGTTTTGCGTAAGTGACAGTCATTGTTGTTTCATATTCTGCATTTTCATGAGGTTTGATATTACCAAGAGGAAATTCTTTAAAAGTTCCGATTATAAAAGCTGTTGCAGGAACTTCTTTTATTCTGCCTACACCGTTGTAGGTCTCAAGATTGGCACGAACTTGAATCATTGTTGCTAAAAATGGATTTGCACAAGTGCGTAAAACATTAGGATATAATGCGTTCCATTTAATTTTGCATTCAAGTTTATCAATCCCGGCAAAGAACTCAGCCGAGCCGACCATACCAAGAGCTTTATGTTCTGCCATTTTGTGTTTTATTTGCGGCAGTTGAACTTCTTCGGCTCTACCGAGTAAATTTGTGCCATTCATATAAATGTTGGCATTAGTTAATTTGTTTATTTCAATTTTTGACATATATGGGGTAAACTCCTTCTTTAATTATTCGGGTTCGCATAGCCTTTCATTCCGTTTCAAATCCCTTTCGGGATTTCTCACTACATCAGGCTATTTGCTCTTACGGGCTCGCTCGCTATCGCTCGACTCCGCCCTACCGAAAATTCGCTATTTTTTGAATAAAGCACATTCCTTAATCTCGACATCCGAGTAGTGCAAAAAGACATATTCCTTGCTTAGTGCTTGGATTAGGGGACATTTATAAATGTTTTTGCAGGTGTAGCAAATATCATCACAATCTGTGTGAACTTCTAAATTACCTCTGTCATTTACGATGCAATACATTAAGATGCTCCCAATGATTTCAACAATTCGATATCAATGAAAGACTCAAACGTAATTCGTTCGGCAGGAGTCGGTGGCATAAATTCAATATCAAAGACAAGATGTCCGTTTGCGATTTCTGTTGCAGGATTTTTATCTTGATTGAACGAGCATTTACCGTCGATTAATGCACCTCTGCCGATTAGAGTTCTAATAAACTGGTTTACTGTTTCGCAGATTGAATCAATCAAGCCGTTGTCTATCGGATAATCCATAAATTGCAACATTGAATATTCAACAGATTCGTGAATAATGTCAGCAGTTCTTCTAACACAGATAAAATTTGTCGGATGGGTTGAACTTGGATAAGCAGCAGAACGGTTTCCCCAAGTTCGAAGTCCTGAGCCGTAGGAATTAAAAACAGTTACAACTCCTGCTTCGTTTAATGCATTAACTTCAGAAGTTGGATCATTAATCATTGAAGTAAGCTGTCTTTCAATACCGACAATTCCTTGAATTTCTGTATTAGATGGCGACCAATGATATCCCTTCTCGACATCTTTTGCGGCAATTACTCCGGCAAGTCTTTGAGAATAAGGTTGTAGTTTTATTGAATCAGACTCTGAATCATAAACCTTTAAATGAGGATAACAAAGAATTATACGCTCGGATGAGGTATTAAAATTAATCTCGCCTTGTGGCCCACGACCTTTTATTACGTCTTGAACTGTTGCTCCGACAGGAGCGTCAACGATTCCCATCGCTCTGATTTTGTTGCAGATGGTGTTCATCTCTGTAACAACAGCAGTATCTTCGCAAAAAACAGGAGCAACGATAGTTTTTGGATAATATCCAAATAAAGAATAGCAATCTTCAAACGCTTTCATTCCTGTGCGTTTTCCTGTAACGGCATCAATTCCGCCATTGATATCGGATATTTTTACATCTTCAACAGACTCATGTTTGCTTGGATCAAAAACATTAATAACAATTGCAATTCCTGCTCCTTGATCGAAAATTGCATCAAGTGCTTGAGGAATTGTAAATCCGGCTTTGTGTTTGCCAAAATATTTAACCGCCTCAACCTCGTTTAAAATCAAAGTTGGGGTATTGATTGTTTTGTATTCGTCATCAACGTCATCAATGGGTGCTGTACCGACAATCCCAACAACAGCAGTTTTTACAGTAGAAATTGTTCTTGCACCCTTAGTAATTTCTATGGTCTCAACACCATGAAGAAAACTTGCAGGCATATTATAAAACTCCTTTGGGGGTAAATTAGTGGGGTAAATTTAAAAATCTTGTATGTTAGTAGTGGTTAAGGTGAAATTAATGCCATACTGCCAAATTCCACCGTTTTCAGAAATAAAGAAATCTTTTGTTGGCATTAACTTTGTGCATTCATCAACTTGAAAGCCTGTTAGTGCTGCTTTAACTTTATCAAGGTATTCATAAGCTCCCTGATTGGCTCTTAAATTACGAGTTACAATCGTAATTGAAAATTCTTTTTTGTTATCTTGAACAATGTAGCCAAGAGATTCTGAATTTGCATAATTACTTCCTTGATAGTGAACAAGCAAAGCTCCGATTGAGTGGAGCAAAATAAATTCAGAGGGTTTATCCGGGAATCCTTCAACTAAAACTTCAGGAAAGTCAGTTTTTAATTTGTCAATAATTGAGTTTTCAATAGCTCTAATATTCACTCATTCTCTGCTTTCCGAATAATTTATCCAAGATGTCTTTATTGGTTTTATATTCTGCTGCACTAAATCCCGATGTCTCAAACAAATCATTTTCAGACTCAAGTGTAATCGTGCCTTTTTGAATATCTTTAAGGGTAGAAATTGCGTTTTTATATGCAGTTTCTATTACTTCAGGCATTTCGTTTCGCATACGTCTTGCGTATAACCTATAAATTGAAATATCGATTGCAAGGATACGAAGTAAAGGAAAGTGAGTATCTAAGGGCAGAGAATATCTGCCACGAAGATACCCATTGATGAGCGAAGTAGAATAAAGGATAGCCTCTTGGGCAACAACACGATCGACAATTTCTTGCCCATCATCAGAAGTAAGTTGAATAAGGGTAGGGGTAGAGGTTTGTGTTTCAATATCTTCAATCGTGCAATAATCCATTGTGATTAATTTCCTTTTAAAATTCTAATTTTTTGACCTGCTGTTCCTGCATCTAAAGCATAGCCATTTATTAATGCAGTAGATGCAGCTTTAACAGCTTTTCCGTTTGCATCAGATGCGATTCCATCACCGACAGCAATCGTTCCGCCTGCTTCTACAAGCAAAATTCCAAATACAGCAACAGGTGCGAACTGGTCTTTTTCTGTTGAAACATCAACAACCCCGAGTGCTTTTGCACCTGCCTCGCAATGGTTGCCGTCAAATCCAACAAATCTGTGTTCAACTAAATCCGTAGCAGCTTTGACTGATTCAATCAACAAAGGTTTATAATGTTTATTTGTCATTATTTACACCTCCGTCTTGTTCACCGTCTTTGTCACTATCCGTTTCATCTTTTGATGTTTCGGTTTTATTTTGAGTTTTTGGTTTTGCAGTTGATTTTGAAGTCTGAGTTTTGTTTTGAGTTTCCGTCTTAGGTTTTGCAGAAGTTTTATTCGGCAAAGGTTCAACAAAATCTTCCAACTTCGCTGCGTGTTTTTCGTCTAACTCAATAATTGAGCCTTCTTTATAAAGAGTGCCGTTGTGCAAAATAGAAGTGTGCTTAACTTTGTATTTAGCCATTAGATTCCTCCTTTTTAGTTGTTGTTTGTGTTGGAGGTACATCTTCTTTTGGATCGTAATTCGGGTCGTTAACACCAGAAATTAAATATCCTGCTTCTGCACCGACAAGGAACGGAGTATAAATATCAGTTGCTCTGATATACTTCACTTTGTTGCCTTCTTTTTGGTATTCATCAATTTGAAGAGCATCTTTTTTGCGAACGGTATATGCAAAAGACGGATCGTACTCAGTTCTTGAAGAGCCGAGATTCGGAACATAAGCAAGCACGATGTTGTCTTGCCAAATTCTGACAAATTTGCCGTCTTTATCCGCAAAGATTGATTTGCCGATAAAGATGTTTTCCACTTCAAAGATTTCTTTTAAGAGGTTGAGTGTAACCAACTTGTTTTGATTATCTGAAATCAAACTTTTAAGTTGAGGGTGTCTTCTAAGAAGTTTCCAAGCCTCTTGCCCGATAACCATTGTATTAGGATCTTGTGCAATTTTAGCCGAAATTTTATCTTTTGCATCGTCAACTATACCTTGAGGATCAGATGTACTCCAATTAAAACAAGATTTGCCGGACAATAAGATCTTATTATCGGTTGAATAATTTGCAGGATTTTGAACTAAATCGGCACAGGCTTTCTCGTGTTTCAATTGCAAACCTTCAGTTACAACATTAGTTGCGTGAATTTGCAATTTAACTTTTTCGGCTTCCTGTTCTTCTCGATAATCAATTGGATAGGATAAATCGTGTTCGGTTAAAGTTGTAGTATGCTTTTTAAAGCCTTGTGGCGAGATAACATTTGAATTTGCTCGGATGGCTCTTTCTGTGTCATACAGATTAAAAGCCTCTTTGTTAAATTCAAAGATATCAATTTTTTCTTTTTCGGAATAAATCGTTGGGAATAAATTCTGAGCAACAAAAGCATTGTTGTGATATCCACGAGCGACTTCCGATAGGTACGCATTTATGCGTAGTTCTTCAAGTCTTCCCATTTAAACTCCTTATGTATTTTGAGGGGGGTATTATATATTCAATTTCAAGAGAGCATCTCTGAATGAGATGTTTTCTTTTTCTGCAAGTGCTTTGGCTTCCTTAAAAATTTCTAAGGATTCTTCATCAGCGTTTGCAAATTTTTGAACATCGTCATTTTGTGAACTTGCCTGTTTATCTTTTGTGGCAGTTTCACCGAATTTAATTTGGGGCGGCAGGGACTCGATAAAAGATTTAAAGTCGATAACGACTGTCGAGTCCTCCCCAAATTTCTGTACATTATCTAATTCTTGAAGAACTGATAGTACAACGTCTTTATTTGCAGGAACTAATGTTCCTTTGTCGATTTGTTTATCGATAAATTCATCAAATTCTCGTTTTTTAATTGCAACTTTGATGTCGTGCAATTCTTTTTCGATTTCTTCTTTACCCTGTGCTTTTTCTTTAAAAGTTGCAACTTCATCTGTTAAAGCTGAAATCTTGTCTTTCAAAGATTTAATCGTTTCCATCTTCTTACTGTTTTCTTTGAATTTAGAAACCTGCTCTTCGAGTTCAGAAATCTGATTTTTTAAATCTTCAATGTCTGCTTCTGAAAATTGTTCTGCATCATCTTCAGACTCAAATTCGTAAGTATCAGATTCTGATTCCATAAATTTAATAGGCTCTAAACCTTTAACTTGAGGTGTAGCCGCACCTAAAAATGAAACAGCTTTAAGATAAGCACCTTTGCCTTCAAGATTTCTGTATAATTCAACAGACACCTTTTTGTATTTGCCGTCATTGACATCTTTTTCAAATTCTTGCGGCACATCTTTAAATGCGACTTTTAGTTTATCGCCATCAGCTTTTACGGTATCAACCCAACCGTAAGCGGGTCCTGATTGTTGATGATCGATAGTGATAGGGGCTTCGCAGAATTTTGGATCATAGTTTTTTGCAATCTCTGCAATTTCTTTTTTGGTAAATTTGCCCTGTGGGTATTTACCGGCTTTGAATACTTCAAAAAATTTCATTAATTAAATACTCCATTTTTGTTGGGGAAAATGTTTGTTTGTATTCTCACTATAATCGTTCTCTCATGCGTGTTTCAAAACTTTTTTATGCAAAATTTTATGGAATAAATTTTTTCATAAATTTCTGAATAATTTAATTTTGAAAAGTTGTGACGGGTAAAGTTAAACTAAGAACATACACACTACCTCCCCTATTACTTACCCCTCTTAATGGGTTGCAGACGGATAACTCCGTCTTGCAACTCTTTCCTTCTTGATTGCTCGCATTAAACAAGCCTACGGAGCAAAGCTCCTCCGCTCTCTGCTCGCAATCGTTTTCCCACAAATCAAGACTATTAAGGAGTTATATGGAATTTTTAAATGAACTATCCCCATTTATTGAAAATGTCGGATTTCCTGCATTAATTTTTGCGATTTGGTACATTTACCATCAATCACAAGTAAAAGCCTTTGAGCAGATTATCAAAAATAACTTTGATATCTTAAAAGACTTATTAGAAACCAACCAGTACCACGCAGCAATTCTTTCACGAATTGAAAGTAAGATTGACAACAATCTCTGGTGTCCAATCTTGAAAAAGGAGGTACACTAATGAATCCTGAAAAACTGCAATTAAAAGGAATGCTTGCTGAATCAAAAAAACGCTTCCGCACATTAGATACGGAAGCGTCAGGGTTGGTTATTTTGATACGTTCTTTGTTGAATCCTTATGAAGATATTAAAAATCTTGATATGGAAAAAGTAACTGTGTCCGTAAAAAGACTAACCGAAATTACTGAAGAATTAAAAACTCTCTCAGAAAAAATTAAAAATTTGGAGGCTGAATTTGTATAACAAAAAAGACAACTTATTACCCGAAGCTGAGCGACTTTTTGTTTATGAATATCTGCCTGCCGCTGTTATTGCAAGACAACTTAACTTGAGCAGAAAAACGGTTAATACTTGGCGAGCAGAACACGAATGGGATAAAAAACGAACAGAGTTTCTTAAATCTAAAATGTCGTTTCATGAAGAAATGTTTGAATTCGCAAGAAAAATAATGCGAGGCATTGATGAAGATATGAAAGCAGGAGAAACAATCGATCCTGCAAGAATGAATGCTTTATGTCGCTTTATTCCATTATTTACAACATCGAAAAAATACGAAGATGCTGTAAACAAAAAGAAAGAAAAAAATACATTAAGGGGATTAACAGCTGATACAATTGCTCAAATTGAAGAAGAAGTTTTAGGTATTACCCCGAATGATTACAACGAAGAAACCGAAGAAGAATAAATTTTTCCTGCCGTACCAAATGCGGTGGTTAAATGATAATTCAAAAGTAAAAATATGGGAAAAATCCCGAAGAATAGGAGCAACGTATGTTCAAAGTTATGAAGATGTAAGAGACTGCGTAAAGCGAACAGTTCCTGCTGTGTGGTTTTCTTCTGCCGATGAATCAGCCGCTCGTGAGTATATTGATTATTGCAAACAATGGGCAACTTTATACAATATCGCAGCCAAAGACTTGGGCGAACAGATTTTGGATAAAGAAAAAGACATCAAAGCCTATGTCATACAATTTTCAAACGGCACTAAAATCCACGCATTATCATCAAACCCTAAAGGATTCAGATCCAAAGGCGGAAAAGTTGTTCTTGATGAATTTGCTTTTCACAATAACCCCGAAGAATTATGGAAAGCGGCTCGCCCTTGTATCACTTGGGGATATCCTCTAAGGATACTTTCAACTCACAACGGTCAAAGCTGTCTTTATTACAAATTCTTAGAGCAAGTTAATAAAGGCAAACTCAAATGGTCGCATCATAAAACACCGATACATCTTGCAGTTGATGAAGGTTTGATTGATAAAATCTACGGCAGACCGACCACAAAAGAAGAACGTCAGGAATGGCTTGATGAAGAATGCAAAAACTGTTTCGATGACTACACTTGGTTTCAGGAATATTGCTGTATTGCAATTGACGAAGCCTGTGCTTTTCTTCCGTACGATCTTATTTCAACTTGCGAGATGCCCGATGTTTTAAAATCTCTTGATGACATCAAAGGCGATTTATATGTTGGAATCGACATTGGCAGACGAAAAGACTTAACCGCTATTTGGTGTATTGAGCGGTTTGAAAATTCAAAATACACAAGAAAACTCGAAATTTTAGAAAAAACTCCGTTTCACATTCAATATGAAGTCATCTCTAAAATTTTAAAACACCCTAAACTCAGACGATGCTGTATTGACTCAACCGGCATAGGTATGCAACTCGCTGAAACTGCTCAAAGAGATTTCGGTAAATATAGAGTCGAGACTGTAATGTTCACAAATAAGTCAAAGGAAGAGATGGCTTATAACCTCCGTACCAATTTTGAAGATAAATCTGTGTTCATACCAAACGATCACGACATCAGAGAAGATTTACACTCTATAAGAAGGATTTATACCAAAGCCGGCAATATTCGGTTTGATGCTGAATCATCCGAAGTTAACGGACACGCAGACAGATTTTGGGCATTAGCACTTGCTCTTATAGCTTGCTCTACTCCATCCGAGCCAACAAGAATTAAAACTCGTAAAAGATATGAAACATTAAAAATGACAGAAGGCTTTTAAAGGCTTTTAAAACTTCTCGGATGATAATTTATATTCACCCCAACCGTAAAATTCAATAGAACGGTTTTTGAACACTTTTTGAACGGGGTGAGAACATAACCCTAAACATAAAAAATTAAGGAGAATGAAATTTATGTCAAAAACACTTACTTTACCCTCTGGAAAAACTGCTGTGCTTCGTAACGGAAAAGGTCACGATTTACTTCAAGCTCAAATGAAAGCAAAGAACTCAGAAGAAATTCCGTACGCATTAATCGCTGAACTTGTCGAAATTGACGGTCAAGCACTCGTTTATGAGGATATTCTTGATATGGACTTGGAAGATGTAATCGCTCTTCAGGGTGAGATTTCGGGAAAGTTACAAGCGGCGAAACCTGCACAAACTCAGAAAACAGAAACTCAAACGGAAGTAATCCAACCTACCTCCCCGACAGTCAAAGCATAATTCATTTAAGCAAAACAACAGGATGGCAGTATTCAGAAATATGTGAAATGCCAATCCCTGTGCTTGCTTACTGGTGCAACCAAGCCATTAAATACACGAATAATCGAAACGAGGAAATTGAAGAACAATGCTCGACACAATGATGAAAGTATCATTAACCCTTGTTGCCTTTGACAAAATGTCAAAGGTTATTCGTGAGGCTGTGAATAAATCAAATTCCGAGTTTGATAAACTTCAAAACAAAATCAATAAAACAGCAGATTGTCTTGATAAATTAGGTCAGAATATGACTAAAATCGGGGCAGGGTTAACAGCTACAGGCGGAGCATTAGCCTATAAACTTGGAATTACTGAGGCAATCCCTGAAGCTCTTGCTTTAGAACATCAACTTCGAGAATTAGGAAACGTTGGGCAATTATCGGCAGAACAACTAAGAGAAATGGATGAGAGACTTGGCTCAATATCAAGATATACAAACCAATTCAGAAGTGAAATTGCTGAAGGTTTAAATGTTCTTGTTGCATCAGGTATTGATCCGACTGCTGCTCTTGATTATATGAATGTAATCGGAAGAACTGCAACAGCCGCTCAAGCTGAGATTGTTGATATTTCAAAAACGGCATTCGCTGTTACTGATAACTTAAAAGTAAATGTCAATGACTTGGGTAAAACAATGGATATTCTTGCTCAAGCAGGTAAGGAGGGCAGATTTGAATTAAAAGATATGTCTGCTGCATTTCCATCATTAACAGCAGGTGCAAGTATGCTTGGAATGAGAGGTGTTCCTGCTGTTTCTCAATTAGGTGCTGCTTTGCAGGTTGCAATGAAAGGTGCTGGTTCTGCTGCTGAAGCTGCTACAAATTTTGAAAGTTTCTTGCAAGCGATAACTTCCCCTATGGCAGTAAATCGGTTTAAAGAGTTGTACGGAGTTGATTTGCCGAAGTTCTTAAACAGGGTTATAGCAGAGCAAAAAGACCCGATTGAAGAAATGGTTATGTTAATCAACCGACTTACAGGCGGTGATGTATTCGCTGTTTCTGAGATATTCAGGAATAAAACGGATTTAAACTTTTTAAAACCTATGATGCAAAACCTTGATGAATATCGAAGAATTAAAGCATCGGCTCTTGGTGCAGACGGCATTATGGATGAGGATTTTAATCACATGATGGAAACCACCAACGAGCAATTCAAACTCTTGAAAATCAACATGAAAGAACTCGTATTTCCTCATTTACATAAACCGATTGAAAAAATAAACGAAATTCTGACAAAGATTAATCAAAATCCTGCGATGCAAAAAGGTTTATTTGTTGCCATTATGGGAACAATTGGAGCAGGAATATTTTTAACAACCCTTGGAACTGCAACAATTCTTGTCGGGAAATTAGTCAAAGGTTATGGTGAATTTTTAGGCTTTGCAAGAGATTTAACTCCTGTGCTTGCTCAAAATGCTATTAAACTTTTGAACTTTATCGGCTTAAATTCAACTGCTCACAATTTAACCTACGGCAGAAAAATTATGGCGGCAGGTAATCCGCTCGGACTTGATATGTCTAATTTCTCAATCAAAAGCGGAATCTTTGCCGATATCAGAAGAATTGACAAAAATATGCGTGCAGGAATAATAAACGGTTTCAAAGAACTTCCCGGAAATATTTCAAAGGCAACAATTGCACTTAAAGATTGGAGTATCGCATCCATAAAAGGACTCCCTTCAAATTTAATGAAAGGTTTAATTGCGTTCAAAAACGGTTTTTTAGGTATTCCCGGCATGATAGGAAAAGCAATAATGGCTTTTCGTGCTTTCTCTTTGACTCTTTTAACTTCTCCAATCGGATGGATTGCACTTGCTGTTGCAGGCGTTGCATTCTTAATTTTCAAATATTGGAAACCAATCAGCGGATTTTTTAAAGGTTTATGGGCAGGTCTTAAAGAAGGATTGCAACCTTTGATGCCTATATTCAAAAGAATGGCAGTTGCTTTAGAACCTATCATCAAACCAATTCGTGCGATTATTGATTGGTTTAAGAAACTAATTAAGCCTGTTGAAGATACAGGCGGAGCTGCTGAGAATATGGGACTCCGTTTCGCTAAAGCTATCGCAGGGATTATTGTAAAATTTGTTGAACTTGTCACTAAAGCCTTTGAATGCGGTGCAAAAATCACATCAATGCTCGCAGAAGGAATTATGAAAGGCATTGCAAAGGTTAAAGATTGTATTGCAAAAGTTTCTCAAGTAATCAGAGACCATCTGCCACACTCTCCTGCGAAAACTGGGCCTCTGAAAGATTTGCACAAAGTAAAAATTGTTGAAACTGTTGCCTCAACGATAAAACCGCTCCCTCTTAAAAATGCTATGAATAAGTCTTTGTCATTCTTTACAAGTGGTGCAAATGCCGTTGTCAGAGGAGTTAATTCTGCAATGTCTGCTCCAATAACTATCCATTACAGTCCAACTATAACCTGTACAGGAAACACCACTAAAGATGAATTTAAAGAAATGCTTAACAAGCACAAAGAAGAAATTTTAAAGATTTTCAGACAAGAATACGAACGCAAATTAAGGGTGGCTTATTAATGTTTGCACAACTTGGAGACATAAAGTTTGAATTAATAACTTACTTTAACGGTTTAACCGAGACTGTTTCATACAACTATGCACAACATGAACGAATTGAAAATAAACCGCTCTTGCAATTTCTTGGTAAAAATCTGCTTGAAGAAAATATTAAATTAAACTTCCACCGCTCATTTTGCATTCCTGAAGATGAACTCAAAAACCTTGTTGAAGTTGCAGATAAAGCAGAGCCTTTAAAATTTATCAAAGGCAATGGCGAATATATCGGAGTTTTCGTCATTGAGGAAATCGGAAAAACTGTTGAACAGACATCTGCTGAGGGTGATTTACTTTCTATTCAAGTCGATTTAAGACTTCGTGAATATACAGGAAAAATTCCTGAAGATGATGAAACAGAGAAAGGCTTTAAGAAAAAATGACGGAGTATTACAGCTACATCACAAAAGACTCCGACCGTTGGGATTTAATTGCGTATCGGTTTTATAAAAATCCCACGATGTATGAAGAGATTATAAAAGCAAACCCTAATGTCCCGATTGAGCCGATACTCCCTGCCGGAATAAAACTCAAAATTCCTGTATTTGAAGATTCAGAAACTATTAAATTTGACCTGCCCCCTTGGAAGAAATAATGTTAGTACCTATATTTGAACTATTCTACGAAAAGAAAAATATCACAAAAGATGTTTCCCCCTATGTAACTTCTATCGAGTACAACGATGTTGAACATGGGGAATCAGACGAACTTCAGATTTCATTTGAAGACTCTGAAAAACTTTGGCAAGGTGCGTGGATACCTGTAAAAGGTGATTGTTTGCGTGCATATATCGGCTATGAGGCAGAAAAACTTTTAAATTGCGGCATCTTTGAAATTGACGAGTTGGAATATTCAACACCTCCCGATGTTATTACAGTTAAAGGTCTTGCCACAGGAATTAAAAAACCTCTACGTCAAAAAAATTCTGTCGGATACGAGAATAAAACCTTAAAACAAATTGCAAAAGAAATTGCAGACAAGCACGGATACACTTTGGTTGGCGAAATTACCGACATTCGTGTTGATAGAATTACCCAAAACAAAGAAAGAGATTTGACTTTTCTTACAAAACTTGCCGAAGAATACGGTTATATTTTCAAAATTGCAGAAAATAATCTTGTTTTCTACGATGTGCAAAAGCTAAAAGGTGCAAAACCTATGCAGATTTTTAATAAATCTGATTTAATTAGCATAAATCTTAGGGAAAAAACCTCGCAAAAATATAAATCTGTTCAAGTATCATACTTCGATCCGAAGAAAAAGAAAACGGTTAAGGCAACTGCACACAATGAAAATGTCGCAAAAGGCGATACCCTAAAAATTACCGTCAGATGTTCTGATAAAAAACAAGCTATTGTTAAGGCTAAAGCAGCACTCGGAACTGCTGATACAAAAATCGAAGGCTCACTTGAATTTGTCGGCAACCCATATTTAATTGCCGGCAGCAATATCGAACTAAAAGGAATCGGTCACTTTTCAGGTAAATACCACATCAAAAGTGCAAGACACGTTCTTGATAGAACAAGCGGTTATAAAACTTATTGCGAGGTGGAATCTTGTTAAGATTTGGAATCGTATCACAAATTAATCCTGTTCTCGCTCAAGCACGTGTGAATTTTGGTGATGATGATTCAACTTCCTTTTGGCTTCCGATTCTTCAAACCAAAACTCTCAAAGACAAATTCTACTCAATACCCGATGTTGGCGAACAAGTTGCATGTTTGATGGATGAAAATTCAGAAGATGGTGTCATTCTTGGAGCGATTTATTCAACCGAAGATGTTCCCGTTGTCACTTCAGAAAAACAAATATCTCTCAATTTAGAGAATAATGCGTTGATTAATATTGATAAAGAAACAAATACCTTGACTATAACATTCCAAAACATCAATTTAAACGGCAACATTAATCACACAGGAATGCTGATTAATACAGACGGAATAACTTCTCAAGCGGATATTACCGACAAAAAATCCTCAATGCAAGCAATGCGTGATATTTATAACCCACACACTCACACAGGAAATCAGGGAAGCCCGACTTCAAAACCCAATAAGGCAATGTAATGAATATAAAAGAAATCACTTATGTTGATTGGCAATTAAAAATAAATTCAATCGGTGAAGCTGCTGAAGGTGTCGATGATATTAACCAATGTATTGCAATTATTCTAATGACACGAAAAGGCTCTGTACCTCATAGACCGACATTCGGCTCAAATATTTACAAATACATTGACTACCCTGTAAACGAAGCAAAACCGAACATTATTCGAGAAACCATCGATGCAATTTCCATTTGGGAATCTCGAATTGAAGTCAACTCGGTACTTGTAGATATTGAAAACGAACATTTAAAAATCAAAGTCCAATGGAAATTAAAATCAGATACTAAAACCAAAGGAACAACAGAAGTTACTTTATGATAACTAAACTCCCCGAACCCAATTTTATAGAAAGAGATGCTGATAAAATAACTCAGGAATGGATTGCCCTTTATGAAGAAAAAACTGGCAAAACACTCCAACCTGCACAGCTTGAACGTCTTTTGATAGATGTTGGTGTTTATCGTGAAAATCTTTTAAGGATAAAAATTCAAGAAGTCGCAAAATCAAATCTTTTGAGTTATGCACCGCTTGATGTTCTTAGACACATAGGCGAACTTGTCGGAGTAACGCAGCTTGAGCCTAAGTTTGCAAAGACAACATTTAGATTTGAAATTGACGAGCTTATAACATCCGACATTTTTATTCCTGCTGAAACGGAAATTGAAACCGAAGACGGGAAGTTTATTTTTAAAACAGACGATTCCTGTGTTATAAAAGCCGGTAGTCTTTTTGTTGAAATTACTGCAACTTGTGCAACAGCAGGTGCAAATGCTAACAATTATGCAATCGGGAAAATAAATAATCTCTTAACTCCTATTGATTTTGTTGAAAATGTTTATAACATACAACAAAGTTATGGCGGAGATGATGAAGAAGATATTGAAAGTTTGAGAGAACGTATCAGACTTGCACCTGAGAGTTTTACAAACGCAGGAAGTTCGGGAGCATATAAATTTCATACGTTATCTGCTCACCAATCAATTATAGATGTTGATGTTACATCTTCTCAAGCAGGTGTCGTTGATATTTACCCTTTAACAAAGTCCGGCAATCCTGATAAAGATATGATTGCTCTTGTTTCAAATTATCTGAGTTCCGATACTGTAAGACCTTTGACGGATAAAGTTGTTGTTCATTCCCCTGAAAGAATTGATTTTACGATTACGGCAATTTTGCATTTATATTTAGATTCCGATCCTGAAACGGTTTTAAAAGTTGTTAAAGAAAAATTAGAGGAATATAAAAAAGAATTAGCCTCAAGGTTAGGCAAAGACATTGTTCCGACACAAATTATTGCAATTTTAAACTCGATTTATGGAGTGTATAAAGTTGAACTTCTTAGTCCTGCATATCAGGTTTTATCTAAGAACCAATGGGCTAATCTTGAAAGCTACAACATAACAATAGGAGATTCCGCAGATGAATAACCTCTCTCCTGTCAATGATTTATCCTCTATAACTTTTGATGAACTTTTTGCCCGGTTTCAAGAATTGGATGTCAATTGTTTATTAACAAATCTGTTTGATGAAGTTAACGAGTCTGCTCTTGTGCATTTAGCCGAACAATTCCACATTACAGGGAATGAAGGTTGGTTAAGCTGTCAAACAGAACAGGAAAGGCGAGAACTTTTAAAAAATTCATTAAAATTACACAAATTCAGAGGTACAAAATACGCACTTGTTAGGGTTCTGAGCATTTTAGGATTAAACGGCATTGTTCAGGAATGGTTTGAATACGGCGGGAAACCTTATCACTTCAAAATCAGTATTGAGATGAACAACAGAGCATTTGATTTTGATACAGAAAATTCATTACTTGAACTTATCAACGCAAATAAAAATGTCCGCTCAAAACTTGAAACCCTAACCGTTGATTTAATCAGCAAAACATTTCAAAGATATGCCACAGCTTGCGTTACAAGCGAGGAACTAACAGTATGACACAAGAATTCTACTCAATAATAACTAATATCGGTTTAAATAAAATTCAAGAAGCGTTAGAAAACGGTTCAAAACTTGATTTGAAATATATTGCTGTCGGTGATTCTAACGGATTTTATTATGAACCTGATATTGAACAGACTGCATTAAAAAATGAAAGATACAGAACAGAAATTACAGAACTAACAAAAATGACAGCAAAGGCTCTCATTCCTGCTTCTGTTGGCGGGTTTTATATGAGAGAATTCGGCATTTTTGATTCTGAAAACAATCTCTTACTTGTCGGGAAACAACCCGAAACATACAAACCGCTTGAAACTCAAGGAAGTTTTAAAGAGTTATGGATAAAAGTTGTTATTATAGCAATCAATCCTGATGTTATTCAAATAAATGTTGATCCAACTATACAAATGGCAAGTACAGCGTGGGTGCATAATTTATTTGACCACCATACTCACCCTGATTTAATGCCGATTTGGCTTTATGACACAAACGGAAACGGAGTTGTTGATACTTGCGAATATATTGACGGTGGAACATTTACAGACGGTGAAGTAATCGACTTGCCACAACCGCCGTTAGTTCCTCAACTCATTATGAGTACAACTATTTACGATAAGAACGGCAACGGCATTGTTGACGAGGCTGAAAATATGGATGCCGGAGAATTTTAACAAAGAAAGGAATTTATATGGGAACATTACAGATTAGACGTGGCTTAGCAGAGAATTTACCAGTAGAGGCAGCAGCAGGTGAAATTCTATTTACCACCGATACTAAGAAATTTTATATTGGAAATGGTGAAGGCAATGCACTAACAGAATTCAATAATGCTGCTCAGCTTGCGAATTTTCTTGCTCAAAAAGCTGAAAAGGAACATACCCACACCGCTGAAAATATAACAGATTTTGCAACAGCCGTTGATGAGAGAATCACCGCTCAAAAAGGTCAAGCAAACGGACTTGCGACCTTAGATACATCAGGGAAAATTCCAAATTCACAAATTCCGAATGTATTTAAAGAAGCTGCTGTTGTTGAAAATATAACTGCTCGTGATGAATTGGATGCATTTGAGGGTTTGCATGCATTAGTAATTGATGCCTCAGCTGATTCAACAGTCGGTGCCGGCGGCGGTGCTGAATATGTTTATAACGGTACAAAATGGGTTAAGATTTCAGAATTCAACAACTTAGATACTCTTGTTGATTGGGCTAATATTCAAAACAAACCTGATTTTGTAACGAATATTACCGATTTAGAAGGCATACCATCTCTTGAAAATCAAGCGGGGATGTTACTTCAAGTTTTACCCGATGAAAGCGGACTAGGATTTATTGCACCACCTTCAGGCGACTTTGATGGAGGTTCTTTCTAATAATGGGGACTCATATCCGTTTAAGACGTGGGAAAAAAGCAAATCTGCCAAAATCTGCACCGAGCGGTATGCCTTTATGGTGCGAAGATACAAAAGAATTATATATCGGGACAGGTGACGGAATACAAATCATTCACACCTATAATGCGGATACTGTTGACGGATTCCATGCTAGTTCTTTTCTGAAAAATGTTAATCAATTTGTCATAACATCGGGTGCGAATGTTGGCACAACAACTTATGTATATCCGCCAAGTGGTTATACAATGTCAAATCTTGTTGCATTTATTCCAAGCATAAGAACAATCCACTTTAACGGAAAAGTTGATAACAACGACTCTATGTATTGCTATTACGGGTATGAATCAAGCAGAATTTCAATAACCTGTTATAACTCTGAACAACGTGCAAACCCACAAGCAAACTGGCTTGCGGTATGGAGAAAATAATATGAATTATTTACTTATTGAAAATGAAACTCTTGTCGGTGTTTGTGATTATGAGCCAAACATTGGAAACGATAATATTCAAATAATCAAATATTCAGGAAATATCCCCAAAGAAAGAATTTTGTATTTAGACGGCAAAATCGTTGATTCTAATAATTTTGTTTATCTCAATGGTAAATATGTCAAGAATACAAAAGCCGTTGCGAGCATATTAGAAAACAACAAAACCGCAAGAAATTATCTTACAGATACAGATTGGCTTGTTATTCGACACAGGGATCAACTCGATTTGAAACTTGAAACATCTCTAAATAATGAACAATATATTGATTTGTTAAATAAACGCCAAGAAGCGAGAAAGCAGGTGGTTGAATATGACTGGTAATTTACAGTTCAGACGGGGTTTAAAGTCTAATCTGCCAATATCCGCACCAAGCGGAATGCCTTTATGGTGTACAGATACTAAAGAATTATATATCGGTACGGAAAATGGAATTCATAAAATTGCGGCTTCCGGCAGTTCTTCAAGTCAATCAACAAAAAACATAAACGTATTGCCAACAAGCGGAACAATAAATTTAGAAGATAATAGTATAAATATTATTGAAACTACTGGCGATATTATTTTTGTATTACCTGAAATTAGTGATAACACAATATTTCATGAAATACTCGTTCAAATATCTATGCCTTCTGTTGTTAGTTTTACATTGGGAACTAATAATTATCTTTCATCAGATACACCTGATATGTCACAAGCGGGTCTTTATAATATTTTATTTGAATACCATGATGATACTTGGTTTGTTGGAGTTGTAAAAAAGAATGGTACTCTTGGTCAACGATTTATAAAAATTGACTTTGGCACTTATTCAGGAATTTTTGAACTTAATATCAATGACGGAGAAGATTTTGATCGTGGTGACACTTCTAGAACTCAAACCTTTACATTATATTACCCAAAAGGCACTAAAATTGATTATACAATAGAATGCTATAATAATAATTCTGATCCGGCAACAAAAACAGGAACTGTAATTCTTGATACAAATACAACAATTTATATACCTGATTTATTGCGAAGCCATGAAGGTATTATTGACAGCGATTTAGAGGACTTACTCGGATGATAATTTCAAGAAGGTTACTTTTTCAAAATTCAAAATGGAAAAAACTGGGAACTTGTAATTTTTGGACGAAAAACTCAACAGTCGTTTATTCTTCATATTATAATCGCTATGTTATTTTTGAGAAATGTTCAACAACCAGCTATATTTCATTCACAAGCGATTTTAAAACATTTAAAACATTTAGTTCAACAGTTTGTGCGAATATTGATTCAAAAACAGGAAAAGTTTTTTATACAGATGATTCTTCAGGACGTGCAAGTAATGGTGGTTTTACTTCATCCTGTATTATTGGATATATTGATGCAAACTTTAACAAAAAAGAGCAAACATTGGAAACGATACAGCCACTTGAATCAGGTTGGGCATCTGTTGACCTTACAGAAATTTGTAGAATGGGTAATTATTTAATCTTTAATTACTCAACAAATGCTCGACCAACAGCCTCCGGGTTGGGTGCAAAGCAAAACTGGGCTCAAAAATATGCTTATTCAAGTGATGACGGTGCGACTTGGAAGATTGTTACTCTTGGACATGGGGAAAATGTTTTAAACGGTGATTATGACGATATTAAAAACTTTGGATATAATAACGGCAAATATATTGCTTATGCAGAATTTGATACTTGTTACAAATTTTTAGTTTTTACTACCCCTACCAAATATACTGCTTACAATGTTTCAAAAGGAACATCTGGCAGTAATCCATATTCTGGAGACACTTTTTATTTGAATGGAACTTGGTATATTTCAGATAATTTTAGGGGGTATAAATCAACAGACGGACACACTTTTGAAAGTTTTTCATCCAACCTTACTGGATGGATAAATAAATCAACAATTTATTTATCAGATATCAAGAAGTATTTAACCGTAAGAGAACGAAATGGTATTAGGTTGCATGACGAAACTTTTGCCAATTATAAAGAGATTAGTTTTCCAAACAAAAACAAATTAAATTCTCTGCTCGGAGTTATAGACAGAATTGTTTATGTACAAACAAATGACAAATACATTTACTCAGCACCCTTTGAAGATTTAATAAAATAGGAAGAAAAATGACTAAATATGCAAAACTTGATGAAGGTGGAAATATTACATTTGCACCAATAAATAAAAATGGTGTCTTAAATTACAATCTCAATAAAAATTTATTAAAAACAGACGGATATAAAGAATTTATTGAAATTGAAAAACCTCAAGATACAAGAAAATATAAAATAACATATTCCGAAACAGATGAGAACATAAAAGAAGTTCTAAATTATCTCGAAACTGAAGAAGAATTCCAACAACGAAAAATCAATGAAGAATTGCAACTTGAAGCCGATTCTATAAAAGCAACTATTCAAGACTTAGATTTCAAAAGAATTAGAGCTTTATGCGAACCGAGTATAAAAGATGAAGAAACTGGTGAAACTTGGCTTGATTACTATAATGCTCAAATTTTGGAGTTAAGAAACCAGTTACAAACCCTACAAGAAAGGATTATTTAATATGACATCACTATCAAAAATCTGCCTGCATTGGACAGCAGGTGCTAATTCACCATGCCAACTTGATTTGAATTCATATCATTATTGTATCGACAAATTTGGCAGAATTTATCCGGGATCGCATAAGCCTGAAGATAATTTAAACTGTTACGACGGCAATTATGCTGCTCATTGCGGTGGTGGAAACACCGGATGTATCGGAGTTTCTTGTTGTGGGATGTATGGTTTTAATTTAAAAGATAAAAAAACAAAATATCCTCTAACTCAAAAACAAGTGGAGGCGATGTGTTCCAAAGTAGCAAAGCTATGCAGTTTATATGGAATTACAGTTTCAGAAAAAACTGTTTTTACACATTATGAATTCGGTCAATCCCATCCTAAAACTTCAAGTTACGGAAAAATTGATTTCACATATCTTCCGTATTTACCAAATCTATCAAAAGAGAGAATTGGCGATTATTTAAGAAACAAAATTCAATGGTATCAAATGAAACAAAAATCAGTTATTTAACACCGGGTGAATTATTTTTATATCGTAGGAATAGCCCCATATCTATACCCAAAAATAACATATTCAACAAATACAACCAAATTACCCAATCAGTATAAAAGAATAACTTATGAATTATGCCAAAGATATATCCCAACATAATCAAGCATGAAAAAGCAAAGCTCTTACCATGTACGCATTTTGCCTTATATGTTTTGTAAGCTGCGATGGGCCAACTGATTCCAAAACATACCATCATACCAGCTTCAAATACACTCATTCTTTATCTCCTTATTACATTAATAATTATAAAACTTTAATAAAATATAGAGATTAAGATTATATAAAGATTAATACAACAGTACGGTAAACAAAGAAAGGAAATTACTATGAATTTATTTACATTGGTTAAGTCTTGGAAAGATTTTAGTTTTATATGGACAGTTATTCAGCCGTTTGTATTTAGGTTATTAAAAAAGAATGTTCCAACTACAATTACAAAACTCTATGAAAATCTTGCGAAATACACACAGCCTGCGATTGACAGCTTGTTCAAATTAAAAGAGAAAATCAAAAACTCCCCAAATGAACTTGATGATTATTGTTTTAATCAAGGTGTGAACGCAATTGAAACTTTTGCAAATTATCTGTTGGAAGTTGTAGCAGATTTGAGGAAATAAGGAGTATATATGTATTGGAAAGATATGCTGAATGTGCAAAATGTTGAAAAAGGTTTTTTCTCCTCCTCTAATCCCTATGGTATCCCTGATTTAAAGCCGGATGAGTTCGATATAAAAGAACTCATCCCCTACAGGGTTGATAAAAACAGGAACGGAACGGCACACTTCTTTTTAGATGACTATCGTTTTGAGAGATGTTGGAAAAATGCTGATTCTCAGATTGAAGAATTAAAAAAATATGACGGAGTCTTGTCTCCTGACTTTTCTATGTACACAAATTATCCGACGGCCTTTCAAATATGGCAGGTTTACAGGAATCGTTGGTGTGCTTGCTATTGGCAAAGTTTAGGAATAAAAGTCATTCCAACAGTTAGTTGGTCAGATGAATCAAGTTATAAATATGCATTTTTAGGAATTCCCAAACATTCTGTCGTTGCAATCGGAACGGTTGGAGTTTTGAATGATGAGAATGCTAAAAAGCTCTTTATGCAAGGGTTTAAAGAGATGTTAAAACAACTTGAACCGAAAGAGATTTTGATTTATGGAAACAGACTGACAGAACTTGACGGATATAAAAACCTCCGTTGGTTCGAACCGTACATGAATAAATTTAAGAAAGCGAGGTCATAATGGGTGGTCGTGGTTCCGGCGGTGGAAGAGGTGGCGGTGGAGGAGGCGGAGGAGCGAACTCTTCCGAATTAAGAAATAAATATGAAAATGATAATAATTCATTTCGTACAGAGTTTATGGATAAATATCATCAAATGACAGATGACGAATTAAACAAAGCATATAGATCCACTCAAGCACAAATGAATAAAGCTCGCAGAAATTTAGATACGGAATTAGAATCTTTTAATAAGATTAGAGAAAAATTTTCTAATACAGATTCAAACGATGAAAACTTCCCTAAAATATCTGATGAGTTTGACAGACAAGTTGAACGTGTAAGAGAAGCAAGGACTTTATCGGATATGAAAACTCAAATTCATTATTTGGCACTTAATGAAAAGAGAAATGTAAGAAAAAAATAATTGTGTCCAAATGATACAAAATCAAGCACAATGACTTTAATTAAATTATCAAACGAGTGATGAATGGGTGTATACAAAACAAAGGAGGTCATTATGACAGAAAACATTACACCTGAACAAGTATTAAAGACCAAGCAAAATTTCTCTGAATACTTGGAAAAGAACACACCCGCTATCGTTACTTCAACAATGGCAAATTATCAAAGCAAAAGCGGCAAGGTTGTTGTTACCCTCGTTGATTTAACACAAAACTTCGACACTTTGGTTAATGCAATTAACAATGAAACTGTTTTAAATCTACCTAAAAAGCCGTATTTCGCTTGGATAATTACAAATCCAAAAGAGCAAATTATGAACTTTTTAAAAGTTTTAAATGAAGGCTCAGAGGGCGAACTTGGATTCTTTGTTTTTAGAGCATCTTTGAACGAGAATAAAATAGACTTTGAATGTTTATTGAAACCTGAATTTAAAACCAAAGAAAAGAAACCAAGAGCAATCACTCAAACAAGCGGTATTCAATTTGATTATTGGACTGTTTATTCTGAAGTCTGCGATGAGATGGGCTTAGGTGATTTTCAAGTTCAGCCGGCATCACAACATTATCAAAACATTCCAATCGGAGTTAAAGGTGCTTATATTAAGCAGACAATGAGTGTAAAAGATGCCTATGTTGCAACGGAAATATTTATCGGAAACGATAAAGCCAAATATGCCGAGTTATACAAGCACAAAGACGAAATTGAAAAAGAACTCGGAATCCTAATATGGCAATGTTTGGATACAAATAAAAGTTGTAATATAAGGCAGGTCATAGATGCTGATTTAAAAGACAAAGAAACCTACAAAGAAACGGCTAAAAAGCACATTGAGTTAGCAGAAAAATTTAGAGAAACATTTAAAAAATATCTATAAACAGGGGGTTATCCCCTGTTTTTTATTAGCCATTCAGGTAATTACGGATTAAAAAATTATAAGATAGGATAATAGAAATGAATAGAAAAATTATAATCAGGAATAGACGAAACCATAATGAACGCTTGGAATTAACCTTAGATGAATTTAAAGCAAAATTTAAAAATGAATTAAAATTAGCAATAGAATCGTATAAATCAGATAAGGAACGAAAAAACTTCCTGCCGCCTTTCGTTAAACCGACTCCAAATTATGAGCGAGATTTTTACTTCAGTTTACGTTGGAATTTTAATAATTATGCTCGCACGCAATATTATATTGCTCAATAAATATGTGTCTGAATGATACAAAATTACTCCCAATGACTTTAAATTAAAGGACTTGAGAGCGATAAATGTTAATGCACATTAAAACGAAAGGACATAAATTATGAAAACTCCATTATCAAAAGAAACAGAACAAAATTTAAAAAACAAATCAGCATTAATTTTAAATTGTTTTGGTTATGTAAATCTAAAACCTCAAGATATCAACATTATTGATTTTAGTAATTACACAGGTTTTTATGAATTTATGCTTGTAGAATTTGAAAATATAAAAATTCAATTAACATTTAAAAATGATGGTGAAACAAAGAGTTGGAATTTATTAGATAGAACTGAAGAATAGAAAGGATAAAAACAATGACAAATGAAAAAGACAGAACAATGTTTGGAACTAAGGTTTTTAACCATAAAACTCAAAAGCAAGGAATATTATTATACAGTTGGACAAATATTTATGCCGATGCAGAAGTTCCATTTGCAACCTGCGTTGATGAAGACGGCAGAAAATATAATATCGATATGGATTCAATAACTCCTGTTGAAGAATAATTTTTCAACAAGCAAAACGCTATTATAATAGCGTTTTGCTTTCCCAAAATAAAAAAAGCCCTAATGGAAATTTTAAATATACCATGTAATCCATTAGAGCAAAGAAGTGATGTTTACTTATTTATAGAATCAGCAGGAGGTTTTTTAGATTTTTTTAATTGTTTTCTGATTAATGCCTCGACCTGTCTTTGAGATAGATCACATTCAACGACAAGCCTGTTTAATGTCATTTTTGTACCGTCATATTCTTTTAAAATATAACGTTCTTTGAGCCTTTTAAGAGCGTTTTTAGGTATATTTAGAATCAATCCCGGCAGACAGAAAATCAACGTCAAGGCAGCCTTAATGCCGGCACATTGTGCCACAAACTTTAAATCATCGTTTGGCATGTCCTCAATTGTTATATTTTCCATCCATGGTTTGAAATCCATTAATCTCCTCATACTTATTTATTGGTCTCATCAGTTGGTGCATCACACCAAGACGAGCATAAAGCTCGTTTCGACCTGTTACACAGTTGTTTCTTCTTTTTCCTTTTCAAGTTTGGCAATAAGTCTTGTTTTAGCATTTGACAAAACTTCATACTGTGCTTCGCAAGAATCAATATGATTAACAAGCATTGGTAACTTTTTAAGGTTGTCATAATGCTTTGCAATATCAGCTGACGAACAGATGTGAAATTCATCAAATTTAAATATCTCAATAACCAATTCGCCAAGTTCGTATTTGTTACGATCAATGTTTTGCTCAACTCTGCTAATCTCGTTGTCTAAAATTTCAAATGCCAAATTCTCCATATTTGTCTCCTTTTCTTTTCTTTGGTCTCATCAGTTAGAGCCTTACTCTAAGACGGTCAGCTTGCACTGTTAGCCGACCGTTTCGACCTTTTAACCTGCCATCGCCATTGATTTAGGCATTGGTGTAATCATACATTCAAAGTCTCTCTGTAATTTGTTGAGAATTGCAATTTGACCTTCAAGAATTTTGCAAGCCTGTTTTCGTTCGTATTTTGCACTCCAATTCTCTTCTTCAAGAGCGACATCGGCATAACGAAGTTTTGCTTCGTTTAATTCTTCATCAAGCACAATTATTTGATTTTTAATCAATCCCATAACAGCACATTCTTTGGAATTATCTTTATGCAAGAAATCCCCATACATAGTTGTTTCCATCATTGGTGTGTTTTCATTCGTCATGTTTTCCATTGTTGAATTCATGTTTTTCTCCTTATTTTTCTTCTACTAATCAAGTGTGGCCGCACTTTTTTCTTATTTAAATTCTTTTTTATAGCCTGTAATGCCTGAATAACTTTGCAGGCTTTGGCTTTAGTTAGGAACATAACATCATCTACTTTGAACTTAGAGTTCAGAAATTTTCTGAGAGATTTTTTTGCGAATGAGTCATTATCAAAGTAACAAACTTCTCGCCACATCCCTTCAATCATTCGAAGTTGGGCATCGCTTGCCATTTTTTCGCCACGATATAAGCCTTCATATTTCTTTGGCTGCTTTTGCCAACGATTGAGAGCAACGGCTTTTTCTTCTAAAATTTCTGTGAAGATAACTGCTTCTGTATAAGTTAAATCTTTAGAACTTTGTACATCAAAAGACATCAGCATTTCACGATATAAATCATCATCTAATCCAATAATATTTTTTAATGTGTGGATTTTTCTAATCTGTGAAGTCGTAGCCATATTTAATCCTCATATCTTCAAGTTGCAATTCACGACCATGTTTGATTCCGATTTGAACTCCCAAGATAAAGATGGCAAGAGCGATTAAGAATATATAAAATGCAGTATAGTCGGGTCGGAATAAAAACTTACCGGCAAATTTATGTATCACGATTTAACCTCTCTTTCACGCCATCAATAACTTAGAAGTTTCTTGAATCACACCATCATCGACCTCAGCCTTGCCATTGAATTTAGCAACGCCGATGCTGTGACTAATTAGATGTTCCAATCTTCGAGTATTTCTATCTGAATACTTAAGATAGGTTTCAGCCAATTTTGGATCTTGCTCAATTGCTTCAAGAATTTTTACTACATCCTGAATAAGCAAGCCATCAATAATTTTTGTGTATTTCACTCTTGAATATAGTTGATCGTACTGATTGTTATAACCTTTGAGGTTTTCAAGTAATATGCCCCTTCCGATTAAAAGTACACCAACTCCCGTTTTGTCGTGGATTCTGCGAGTAATTTCTAATGCTCTGTAGGGTAGGTTTTCAGCTTCGTCAATAATAAGAAGTCTGCCTGATTGGTTTAATTTACGGACAACTTCGCCCATTAAATCATAAACAGAGCCTTTACTTGATAATCCAAGTCGTCTGTGTATTTCTTTTAATAATGATTTTGCGGTATAACCTGAATCACTTTCAATTAAAATTGAATCCAAGAATTCTTTTGTATATCTTTTTACTGCAACGGTTTTACCGAGTCCGGCACGACCTACGCAAACTCCAATTTTACCCTGAGTATGACAAAGTCGTGCAATTTCAGAAACATATTTCACGATTGAGATATTTACAAAAGGCAAATCGTTATTAACAGAGCGTTCCTGTTCTCTTTGAATAAAATTATTTATTGCATCTGTAACTTTATCGTTTTTGCCTGCATAATTTCCGTTTAACCACATACTAATTGTAGATTTAGCAAGTCCAGTCGCAGTTGAAACGTATGTCATACTAAAATTTTTAATTTCCATTAATTCTCGAAGTTCTGCTCTAATATCCATACGCAACTCCTTTTAATTGTGCTTTACGTTCTTCTTCGAGGATTTTATCAGTCTCAAAAAGATACAATTTTTCTTTTTTTTGAGGTTTTTCATCTAAAAATATAGACAAATCCTGTCTGCCAAACGCTTCCATTTCTTTATTCTTGCGGATAGCCTTATCCATATTGGTGTTGGCAATTTTTGAAACTTTAGGCTTTAATTGCTTTTCAACGCTGCCATAAGCGGCTTTGTAATTTTCGTATTGTTCTTCAATAGGGATTTCAAATGTTTGTTTAATGTATGATTTAGCAATTTTTAAATTACGTTTTTTAATTGCCATTGCCTCTTTGAATTCTTCTTTTGAAATACTATCTGCGTGAAGTGCCGCAACGGCTTTAACTGCTTTTATCTTACCTACAAACTCGTCATTATCCGCTCTGAATGCCCAAGCCTCTTTGTAATTTTGAACATCCCGACGAAGATAAACTTTTAATCCTGTTTTTGAAATCATCCAATCCGCCCAATATGTAATGCCGAGAGAATTGTCTTTAATGCCGTTTCTGCCAACTGTATAAGTTTTAGATGTTCTCATACAGAACAATTTCAGAGCATCAGAAGATGTTGTAATTTTTTCTGTAAATTCCTGTTCAAATAAATCATCAGGACACAAACCTTTGAGGTTTTTACCTTCAGATGGTCTTTTATTCAAGACATTAACTATAAAATCATCAAATACAGCTTTGAATCTATCAAAAGACATAATTTTGCCAGCTTTGATTTCAGCAGCAAGTTTTTCAGGTCTTTCAACCACATTTCCGCCTCTATAACCTACACAATGCTTAGACAATAATTCCTTGATTTTTAGAAAATCTCGTTCAATAGGTTTTGTCTGTGCGTTATATGGCAAAGCAAAATGCACATCAACATTCAATTCTGCAAGCATTGCTGTTGTTTTAGGCTGATTAGTTTCAACATGAATTCTGTTAGTTCTGCCTCCGGCAAAATCTTTACAACGGTAATCTTTACCGTTGTCGATAATTACATCTTCAGGAAGTCCATACTCTTCGGCTGCGTAATAAAAAGTTTGAAAGATATGGTCGGAATTTGGATTACCACATTGTAAAAGCCAACCGAGCCACTTACCGGATTTGTAATCTCTCCAAGCGGTAACCCAAGGAAAAACGACATTGCCGTCTGGTGACAGACAAGCAACGTCGATTTGTGCGTGGTCTGAAACCCAAACTTTGCCACAGACCACGTTTGAATAATCTCTCTCAATGTAGTTCCCGTATCTCCTATTCCATGCTGTTTGCCCATATCTCGCTAAATAAATACTTTGTTTTGGTACATCACGTCTTAATCTGCGTTTGAAAGATGAGCAACTCGGGAATTCTAATCTATCAATTCCATTCTCTCTTACTGCGTGACCAAGTGTTAAATCCCAACAAGTTTGTAGCGAAGGCGCACCTTCAACGAGATATAAATTTTTAAAATACTCAAAGTAATAATCATCAATGACGGTTCTTCCTAAATTGTTCCCATATCTTGCTAAAAGTCCGTTTAATCCTTTATTACGATATCGTCTTCTCATTCTTATTATTGAAGAGTATGAAGTTTGATTATCTGGATGATCGATATTCCAAGAATCAATAAATTCTTGTAATTTTTGTCCTTTAAGTTTAATGCTTTCTTTTACAATACTACTATATTTATCAGCTTGAATTTTAGACCACACAGGAGCATCTGAATATTTTTGATTTTCTACTTCTGAATCACAATTAAATTTAATAGGCAAAGATGAGTAACGAATAAATAATTGTCTTACATTGTTTTTAATTTCGATTTTATAATTAAAATCGCCTTTATAACAACGGTTTTTAACTGTTTTTACTTTTACATTAAGGAGTTTTGATGCCTCCTCAATAGAAATCCACGCAGGAATATTTAATTTTTCTTGCGTAGTTTTTAGCATTTAATCGCTCCAAAATTATCTCCGAAACAAGCATGGATTATATATAAATCCACTTGTTCACAATTACGAATTCCATCGATATGCTTTCTGACAAGACTGTCAGAAACGTTGATTTCTCTTGCTATGTCGGTTGCTTTTATGTTGTAAAACGACATAATAAATTTTAGTAAAATTTTCTTTTGGCAGTTAACACAGTTGTTCATTTTTATCAATTCCTCTCTTGATTAGTAACGGGGTACTATTCAAGCAGTAATCTTTTTTTAAATTTTTACTATTAGCTGACTATCTTATTTTTTGCACACCACGAAGTAGCCCAAATGGGCTATCTGCTTGGCTATACAGAAACACAATCAAACTATAAATCAATTATATTTGAATATTTAAATATTAAAAGAGATGAAAAACTTTGCCTGTCCTGAATAGGACAGAAATATAAAAACTCCGAAAACTATAATATAAAAGGTTTTAATTTAGAATTATAAAAAATTATCAAATTTGAAACGCAATAATAAAGAGAAAAAATTGTCCTGTTTTATATTAAGAAATGTTAAGAAAATAACATTTTATTCATTAAAACATATTGTTCATTAAACTCCTTGCCATACTTCCACAATTCTTCTGATAGGTGCAGATGAAATTTATGAGCGAACGAGCGACTTAAAACTTTTCTGTAGCTTTTTAAATAAATATTTTTAATCTCAAGCCGTTCTTCTTCTCGATGTTTTCTTGCATCTTTTGAAACAAGATATTTTTCAGATACAAACAATTTACCGTTATATAAATATAAATAAACTTTTGTATTCATATAAACTCGCTCTTGCGGCATCTTTGGTGTTTTTTCAAAGTGTTCTAACAATTCATTGAATTGTTTTTCATAAATCGTCATTCTAAAACAGTTATAAAATTTATCTAAGGTGTGTTTTGTAAGTCCAAATAAATCAATCATTTTTAAAACTTCAATATCGCAGCAAAAACCTTTTAAAATGTAGTCAATTTCCTCTTTTGAATGAAACTGAAAACATAGAGGCAAATTCCCAAAAGTTCTCTTTGTGGCAGAAACTTTGTTATAAAAATAGGAATTACCCTTTTGAATCAGTTTGTTTTCACGTTTTAATTCGGATAAAATCGGCATTAATTCTTCGCTTTCAAGTTCCGATACCATTTCAATTTCATCTAATGAGAATTTATCCAACCTTTTGCAAAGTCTTAATATTCGCTCTTTCATTTAAAAGTCCTTTCAATGTGTATTCGTCTAATTCTTCAATTTGGTTTGTTTGAGATAATTTTTCAATTTTATTTATCAATTTAACTAATTGCCTGAATTGGTTTGTGCGTGTTGCAAGATAATTTATTGAATCTTCAGTAAAACTTAAATCCGTTAATTGGCATAAAATGTCTGAAATATCCTCCTGATTAAATTGTTCAAATTTAAGTTGTCTGTAAACTCTATCCATTAAATGCGGATATCTTGCAAGTTTTTTATCCGCCGCTCCCATTCCAACCAAAACAATCGGGCAGCCTGTTTTATCGTGTAAATCTCGCAAGGTTTCAACGGTGTGTTTTTCTATTAAATAATCAATCTCGTCAACAATTATTACTTTAGGATTTTGTCTTAAATGGTTTTCAATTAAGCTGAATGTTTCTTGAGTATGCCAATACGGATCTTCGCCAATTTCTTCTGCAATTTCAGATAAAAGCCATCTGCTTGTCATTCCTTGAGTTGCTCTTACATAAATCGAATCGTTCTTATTAGCCCACCATTGAATTGTCTGTGATTTACCAAGCCCATGTTCACCATAAACAAGGGCTAATTTTGGAATGTTGGGTGGAAGTTTTTGAAGTTCATCCATTAAAGTAATAAACCGTTTAACATTTTTCGTTTTAATAAATGTCTTTTTCATTGTTTAATCTCCATATAATAATTGGTATTGTTCGCTTTGTATAAATTTAGTTAGAAATTTTCTGTCCTCTTGGTTTGTACAGCCATGAGCAATTAACCATTCATATTTCTCGGCATCATTTGCAAAAATCGGTCTGTTCATCTGCTGTTCACGAGGTGTTTTCTTCTTTTCACGTTTCGGTTTCTCTTCAAGAATTGGAGCGATTTCATCAATTACTTCCGGCTCGATTTCCAAGAGTGGAATATCTTCGGATTTGTAGTACGATTTAACTTTTTTAATCAGCCGGCTTTTTATTTGTTGTTGCTTTTTGTATTGCTGATTGTATTCTTCCATATCTTGCACCGTTCCTAAGACCCTTGCCATTGGATGAACTTTCTGCACTCTGTGTGCAACGCATAAAGGCTCGCCTTTAGCAGAGTAGACATAGACTTTTGAAAGGTCAAATAAACTGTATCGGATATAAATTTTATCTCTGAGTCCGAGAATTGCATCGCTTCTGTAATGCATATTTAAGAATGTAATGCCATGTTTATTTATCGTTCTGCCCTCTGTTTTCATCATTAGATAATCAAGAGCTGATTTATTGATATCTTGTCTTTGAACAGAGTTTAATACCTCTTGAATAGTTATTGAACGGTCATTAGGACAAAGTTTTTGATTGTGAAATTCAAGCCAACAATCAATGTATTTAATTACTTCTTGTACCGTTGGAATTTTTCCACCAGTTTGTTTCTCGTGAATTTGAAGGTGGAGTTTTTCATTTCTGTTCATCCAAGCAGGACGATTTTCAATTGAAGTACCAATGTAGCTTGGCATTAATTTTTCAAATTCTTCTTGAAATTCTAAGAAAAACCTCTCAATGACTTTCGCTCTTGCATTGTATGGTTTAGCAAAAACGGAGTGAATACCTAAATTGGCATACACTCCGTTAAATTCCCCCTCCTCAAAATCACAATGTTGAAAATATTTTGATTTAAAAGCCTTTCCGTTATCTTGGTACACAACCTTTGGAATCAAACCAAGATTTAAAATTGCATTCCGTAAAGCTGAGGCGATACATTGAGTGTTTTCGCTCATCATAATTTCATACCCGACAAGGGTTGTTGATTTCCAATCTAAAAAGCCAACGAGTGTCGCTCTCGTTGGCTTACCTGTAAATGGATTTATTACTTGGAAATTAAGAACGTGACCGTCTGCGATTAAAACATCGCCCACTTCGATTTTAGAAATATCTCGTTCAATATACGGCTCAACCTTATCGTGGTAGGCTTTTATTCCTTCACGTTTTAGAGTCCATTCGGCATAATTATTATCTCTAAAATGCTCTGCAAATCGTTTGAATGTAATATTACTTGGTAAACTTTCCTCATCATATCCTTGCTTAATTAATATTTGTTTAGCCAAGCGAATGGCTGTATTGTAACCGAATTTATTTTGATGAAGTAAAAGAGCGAGCAGAACTTTTTTCATATCATTATTTAATATGCCGTTATATTCACCCTGCTTTGTAATTTTGTATTGAGGAACTAAATTCTCTGCATTTCCGCTTTTTAAATAGGCTTGAATGTATCGCCTTAATGTTCCGATTGAAATGCTTCCAAGAAATTCGTATGCTTTTGGTAAAAATAATCCTGTGTTGTATAACTCTAAAAATTCGTGGTCTGCTTGTTTTTGAGTATTATATTTTTTGCGATGTTCAAGAGCGGCTTTGACAATATTCATTCGATGATTAGCTGTTATTCTTGCTTTATCTGTTATAACTGGAGGCTGATAATTCAGAGGCACAAGTGCTGCTGATTTTGTTTCGTTCTCACGAAGTTTTTGTTGTAATTCAGGCTCTAAACTTGAAAACAGGATCTCATAAGAAGTGCCACCGTTAACCTTAACCTCTCTTGAAATATATTTGCTTTCGGACTTGTTGATTTCCATTCGGATTGAACGAGTGCTTTTCAAACCCTTTGCCTGTGCGATTTTTTTAATGTTAACATATTCGTTTTTCATGGTACGAACACTTTACCTCTGAATACAAAGGATTGGAACACCACTTCCGAGCATTGTGTCGGTTTCGTATCAAACAAAATTTATATTTTTAATCATTCTTATATGTTCGCAAAACTCATCTAAATAAACACTACCGACTTCATTAAAACCGAGTTTTTTATAAAAACTTGAAACTCTAACTTGTGCAGAAACTTCGATAGTTTTGCCACCTTCTTTTTTAATTTCATCTTCGGCAATTTGCATAATTTCGTTGCCTAAATGTTTTCCGCGATATTCTTTTGAAACAGCAACTCTTCCAATATGATAGTTATTGTTTTCATAAAAATAACGACAAGTCGCAATAGGATTATTATTATCATATAAAACGATATGCGAACAAGTTTTATCAATCTCATCAAATTCATTATTGAAACCTTGTTCTTCAACAAAAATAGACATTCTAATTTTTATAATATCGTCATTAAGTCCAGTGAACTTTTTATATGTTAAATTTTTCATTGTCATATTTTATCATAAAATGAAAAATAAAAATCCCGGCAAATTTGGATAAATTTCAAAACGGTTATTCATGAAAAATCAAATTACTCAAATTACTCATTTGCCCAAAATAATCATACCATTTGACCTAAGTAACCCCCCCCCCGAAAAATCAGGCTATTATTCAAAAATCAGGTTTGCCCAAAATAATCACACCATCTGCCCTGAGTAGAAAAAGAGTAAAGTGAGTAATTTTGGTTCACATGGTTTGATTATTTCCTACCCCTCAAACTCGTACACAGAGCCGATTACCCGAAAAAATCACACCATCTGCCCCGACCAAATTACTCAGTTTATTACAATTTTGTTATAAGTTTTTAATTCAAATTATTCTATTGTGCAGTAAAATGTGTTGTATTTACTAAAAAAGTGACTTCTAGAAAATCTCTAAAAGTCACTTATATCAAATGGTTGCGGGTGCTGGATTTGAACCAACGACCTTCGGGTTATGAGCCCGACGAGCTACCAGACTGCTCCAACCCGCGATATGTTTATCGCGTATCGAGGAAATTCCCTCAACACTTATATTATGCTCCGTAAATTTTAAAAATCAAGTACCCTGAATTTTTATTTCCGGAAATTTGCTAAAAAAGTCTTAACAGTTTCTCCTGACTCAGGCTTTAAATGATTCTTTCATTTCAATATCTCCTAAAGCTGAAACTGATAATTCCTTTTTCCAGACGTATAAAAAATATAATCCCAGCACAAAATATGTAACCCACATTAATATCGTCGCCAAGCAATTCGATCCATGCATATATGCGCTTATCCACATATATATTGAAAGTCCGTTTACAACTGTCCAAATATACCACTGCTCAATACAACGTTTTATCGTTAATATTAAACCGAATATCGAAAATACAGTCGTAAAAGCATCCACAAACGGAGTTAAATCCCCAAACTTACGCAATATAACCGAAAATAACAAAGACAACCCAATCGAGAATGAAAAATAGAACATTTGCTCCCGAAATTTTAAAGAAGTTTTTACAATTTCACCCGACTCCGGTTTTAAATGCTTCCGCCATCTGAAAATCCCAAGAATCTGCATTGGGAAATAATATAGTGCATATAACATCAAGTTTCCGTAAAGACTGTTTTTATATGACAAATATGCGTAACACAAAGTTCCGCAAAGCCCGAAAAAATAACACGATATCTTGCCCTTGCCCGCAAGAATCGTATAGCTTATTCCGCATATCGCAGAAACAAGCGCAACCTTATTATCGCCAATGTAAAACGAAAGCAGAATAATAAAAATAATTTCCAGCGGAAAAAGCACTCTCTCATACTTTCCCCAGCCGCGCAATTCGGATTTGATAAATTCTTTTATTTCCATCAGTTTTATTATAGAATAAAATCTTTTTTCAAGGAAATATTTTACTTTTTTCTTTGTGTGTTGTCTACTAATAATAGGGAAATAAAAATGCAAGTAAACAACATCAGCCGAAATAATACAAATTTTACAAGCTTGTTGACAAACAAAACTGCGCTTAAGGCTTTAGAAAAAATTTCAGAACATGGAACCTCTTTTTCTGCAGCAACAGCGCTGACTATGTCACTAACTGTCAGACCGCTTGCAATTCTTTCAACACCGGATGTTGAAAAAGAAAACAAACAATATGCCTGCGCAAATTCTATCGGCTCAGGACTTATAAAATTCGGAATTGTAGAAACTGTTGCTCTTCCTATCGAATATGCCGTAAAAAAAATTGACGCAAATCCCGAAAAATACTTAAAAAAAGATACTATAAAAAGCTTTACGCCTTCTGCCGCAGCAATAACGGATTCAAAAAGCTACAGGCTTGCCGCACAAACAATCAAACTCGGCGCAGGCTTCCTTTCAGCAATCCCGAAATCCGTTTTTACAATTGCATTCATTCCTGTCATTATGGATAAATTATTTAATCTGAAAATTTTACCGACCCCGAAAATTCCTTCCCAAGCACTATCTGAAGAAAAAAATCAGACAGACAAAATACCTTTTACCGGACGTCTTACAGAAAGCATTCCAAAAGGTATCGGAAAAATTCTTGATTGGGATTTGTTCAGAAATTTTGCAATACACAATGAAAACAATGACAAAAATATTGCAAAACACATGAGTGCCGCAACCGACATACTTCTGACCTCAAGTTTTGCTCTGCAGACAAACAAAAGCAAAAAAATAAAAGAAGAGCGAAAAAAAGCGCTTATTTACAACAACGTAATTTCAACCGCAATAACGTTATCATGCGGATACTTTATTGACAGCCTGATAAAGAATAGAACTCAGAAATTTATAGACAAATTCTCCAAACTTCACAAAAACAATCCAAAACTTCCGAAATATATCGAAGGGCTTAATATTGTGCGGCCTGCAATAATTTTTGCCGCGATATACTATGGCATTTTGCCGGTAATTTCAACATATACAGCCGAAAAAATCGACAAGAAGCTTTCAAAAAATGTTGCAGGGTGTAACAAAGTTTAAACATTTTTAACATTTTTGACAAATTTCAATCTATTTATTTTTTATTGTAGTAGAATTAGAAAAAAGTGAAGAATTTAATAAGGATTTGTAAATGCAGAACACTGTTACAAAAACCATCAGACCTTCAGAAAAACAGCAATTGTTTTCAAACAAAAGAAACAATAATCTTCTTATTTTTCAATCAATTGAAAAAAAACTCAATAAAATTTTTGCAGATGAAATGAATTCATCTGATTCTATAATTAAATATGTTTCTAATAATGCCATTCATAAGATGGCATTATTTTTATCCGGCTGCAAGGGAAGGGCTTGTGCAATCGGCATTGCGGGCGAAACCGCCAGCGGCAAATCAACAATCACTTATGATATAATCAGCACCATCGAAGCTTTTGCATACGAATACTGCATCAAGAATGCAATCACGAGAATCAATACGGATGATTATTATTACGACCGTTCAGAGATGGTAAAAGAGGCCGGAAGCTTCGCTGAATTCGCAAAAAATTACGACCTTGATGTACCGGAAGCACTTGAACTTGAATTGATGAAACAACATATCAAATCGCTTTTGAACGGCAGGGAAGTTTATCTTCCGAAATACGATATGTCCGGAACCGCAATCAGAAAAGACAATGTGACGCTTGCAACTCCGGCTCCGATAATAATTTCGGAAGGGTTGTTCACATTAACTGAAAAAGTCGTTGATGCATTTGATTTCAAAATTTATGTAGATGTTTCAAGTGACGTTCAGAAAGAAAGATTTTACAAAAGAGCCGCAGAAAGAGGGTTAGGTTCATCAAGCGATGAGGTCTACAACAACGCCGCAAGCAAAGCCAAAACCCACATTCACCCGACCATTGAAAACGCTGACATAATCCTTTCGGGCGAATCGGATAGACAAGCATATAAAAAATTCATCAACAAAATTATCGACATTGTAAAAGATGTACATTTCAGAAGCGTTTTAATGTATTCTTAACCCGGAAGGTCTTGAACAATTCAGAAAACAAAGCCGAAAGTTCAATTCATGCCTGACGCATTGGCCTCAACCAGCGAGAAAGAATAATTTGCCTGAAAAATTTTGCATAAAATTTCTGGAAATCTCCTGCTTTGTAAATTCACACAGGATTTCATCAGCAGCTTTTGGAAACTTTATAAAGTGTTTTAGTAATAAAATTAATTTGAATTTTTTCGGACAATTTTTGCAATTCTTCTGATATAATTTCGTTTTGCTTATTGCGATCAACGATTTTTGCGCTGAAAATCAAATCATCAGACACATAATTTTCGCCCGCGTCATTGCAAAACCCGTCAAAACCGGCAGTCCAAACTTCTCGAACTCCGATTTTCGATAATAATGTCAAAAGCATTAGCGCAATATTGTCAAACATATTTGACTTATTCAGATATGATGAATAATTCAGCAAAAACGCATTCTCCGGCCTATTTTCGATATTAGAAGAGAGAATAAGCGGCTTTTCATAATTCTTCAGCGCAGAAAATCTTTTCACGTTCGTGAAAAACGCAAGGTTTTCTTCAAAATCTTCGGGCACAAAATTCAGCGAAAAGATAAAAGGATTTTCTTTTTCAATAAATTGTTCAATCTTTTCTTTTTCGCATTTGAGTGATTTGCCCGGCGCAAGGATTAGAATTTTTCTTTTCTGCAATACATCTTCAAGATATTTTACTGCCGCCGAATCGTCAATAATAGCCGAGAATTTGTCTAAATACAACTGTTTTATAAGATCAGAATCATACGCAGCCTTTTTGTTTTCAGGAATAGATGTAAGAAGATTGTTGATAAATTCGACCGGAACAGTTTGTTTATCAATGAGATATTTTGCATAATTCGGGTGGCAATGGTTTGTTGCGGCAAGATAATATGGCACGGAATAGCCCCATGGGGTTTTTGCAAAAATCGGATTGATTTGTTCGTCAACGATTTTCAAAATCGGAACTAGATTGTAATCCCCGCCGTAATTGTCATTCAAATATTGGGTGAGAAGTTCCGTACAAAGGTTTCCGGCGCCCCTGCCGATGCCAAAGACCGTGGAATCTATAATAAGTTCGCGCGAAGTGCAAACTTTCATCAAACACTGCGCATTTGAAAACGAAAGCTGTAAATTATTATGAGAATGGAAACACAGTGCAATATCACGATTTAGAGAACTGTCGATAACATAAAAAGCGGTAAGAATATCTTTTTCTTTCATTGCGCCGGTTGTGTCGACTATTGTGAAGCCTTTTGGCTTAATTTCATTAACCTGTTTTACAAGAGATAAAAGTTCGGATGAAGAATAAGTATTAGTATGTCTCGGATTTATAAAAATATCATAGCCTTTTTGAATCAGAGCTTTGCAGTATTCCAGAGCGTCCGGAATTTCATTTTTCTTGAAAATAACCCGCAGATTAATATTTTTATTCACACAATCGGGAATATCTTCAATTCTATAGCTGCCGTAACTTATCATCAAAATAAAAGTGACACCGGAATCCGGCGGTTTAAGAAGATTTTCAAGATGGGAAATCGTCGGAAACAAACTTTTATTCCCGTCAAATCCGCCCTGTTCCAGAAAACCGCATTCAACATAATCAACACGTGATTTAATAAGGTTATCAAGAATTTTCCTGATATTATCAGCGCCGAAACTCCAATTGTTAACATACCCGCCGTCACGCAAAGTACAATCTAAAACCCTAATTTTTGACATAATCATTCATCCTGTATTTTTTGTGCGTGGGCTGAACCAAACCGATATCGGAAATCTTTATATAAAAATCAATTCTACTGTAAAAATTCATTTTTACTCCTTAATTATCTCAAGGATTTCATCTCTTGAAACACCTTTTTCCCGAGGGTGAATATAGCCCCAATCAACCAGAAGCGTATGTATTTGAGGATATTTCCCGCATGAATTTATATTATCAATACTATCTTCCACGAGAAAACTTTTCTGCAAATTGTGCTTTTCCATATAATCGATAATAAATTCAGCTTTATTATTGTATGACAACAAATCCTCGTTTGCAAATAGTTTAATGTTATTTACTTTATATTTTTTAAGCTTGTTTTGGACGGGAAGTTTTTTCTTGTTCGTAAGGATTATGAACTTTTCCGGGAACTCGTCACAAAGCCGCGCGACATCCTTAAAAAATTCAAAAGGTTCATCAATACTGTCCCAGTATTCAAAATCCGTTTTCAAAAGATTTTCTCTTGCAAGCGCAAAATTTCTGTCAAAATCTTCGGCCTGCAAACTTTTCGTTACAACATCATAAAACTTTTGTTCAAACTCATTTTCCCCAATATTATTCTCAATCATCTGCAGCATATAAAAGTATTGCCAGCTGTGAGTTATAAGATACCTGAATTTGCGAAATTTCGAATAATGCATTGTATCAATCGGCGCTTTTATATCAATATCAAAATAAGACTTTCTTGAAAGAAGATAAGCCTCTTTCACGCTGTCAAACAACACTCCGTCAAAATCTAAAAAAACAACTTTTTCACTCATAAATCCAACCTTCTTATTTCTCAATATTACAACGCCTGAAAAATCATTTCAACCGGTTTTAAATATTTGGTTTATTTTAAAATTTGAAGTATAATCAGAATTAAAGATATAAGGAGAAATTTATGAGAGAAGAGTTACTGGCAATAATAGAAAAAAACAGCCGGATTGATTTTTCAGAACTTGCGGTTCTGCTTGGCGCCAAAGAAGAAGAAGTTTTAAAAGAAATTACGGCGCTTGAAAAAGAAGGAATAATCTGCGGCTATCACACTCTTATCAACTGGGAAAAAACATCTATCGAAAAAGTAACAGCTTTAATTGAAGTAAAAGTGACGCCCCAGCGCGGTCAGGGTTTTGACAAAATGGCCGAAAGGATTTACAACTACCCCGAAGTCCGTGATGTTTATCTCATATCAGGCGGATATGACCTTCTTGTAACGTTAGAAGAAAAAACCCTGAAAGAAATCGCAGGCTTTGTCTCTGACAAACTCTCAACCCTCGACAGCGTTCTAAGCACCGCAACCCACTTTATTCTAAAAAAATACAAAGACCACGGCACAATTTTAAACGAAAAAAATCACGATGAAAGAGAGGTTATCACCCCATGAATAAATTTCTCTCGGAAAAAGTAACCTCAATAAAGCCATCAGGCATAAGAAAATTCTTTGACATCGTATCTGAGATGAAAGATGCAATATCCTTAGGCGTTGGAGAACCCGACTTCGATACGCCCTGGCACATCAGAGACGAAGGCATCTACGCACTTGAGCGCGGAAGAACTTTTTACACATCAAATGCCGGATTAAAAGATTTGCGCGAAGAAATTTCAAATTATCTGAAACGTACGCAAAATGTTTCCTACGATGCAAATTCAGAAATTCTCATCACAGTCGGCGGATCAGAAGCAATCGACATCGGACTTCGTGCGGTTATAAACCCGGGAGATGAAGTAATAATCCCGCAGCCGTCTTATGTTTCTTACGAACCATGTGCTGTTTTGACAGGCGCAAAGCCGGTTATAATAAACTTAAAAGCTGAAAACGACTTTCGCCTCAAGCCAGAAGAACTTCTTGATGCTATCACAGAAAAAACAAAAGTTCTTATACTGCCCTATCCGAACAACCCGACAGGCGCTATTATGGAGCGTGAGGATCTTGAAAAAATCGCCCAAATTATCAGAGAAAAAGACATTCTTGTAATGTCTGATGAAATTTATGCAGCACTTACATATAAAGAAAAACACGTTTCAATAACCGAACTTGAGGGGATGAAAGAGCGTACAATTCTGATAAACGGATTTTCAAAAGCTTATGCAATGACCGGCTGGCGTTTAGGTTATGCCTGCGGGCCTAAAGAAATTATTCAACAGATGACAAAAATTCACCAGTACGCAATCATGTGCGCGCCGACAACAAGCCAGTATGCAGCAGTCGAAGCTCTAAAACATGGAGACGCTGATGTTGAAACTATGCGTCAGGCTTACAATCAAAGACGGAGATTTTTGCTTAACGCCTTTAGGGAAATGAATCTCGAATGCTTTGAACCTTATGGCGCATTCTACGTTTTCCCGAGCATAAAAGAATTCAACATGACAAGCGAAGAATTTGCAACGCGATTTTTGAGAGAAGAAAAAGTTGCAGTTGTTCCCGGCACAGCATTTGGCGACTGCGGCGAAGGTTATTTGAGGATTTCTTATGCGTATTCTATCGAAAACCTTAAAATCGCAATTCAAAGACTCAAAAACTTTGTCGAAAAATTACGTAACGAATAGCCGAACAATCTATTTTTACAGGTGATTACCGGAAAAATAAAATCCTGTATAATATTCAAAAACGGAGAATTTTATGAGTGAAAAAGAAAAAATGATTTCCGGCGAAATCTACAATCCGGCGGATGCCGAACTTTATTACGAAAGAATAAAAGTAAAAACTTTATGTCAAAAATATAACCAACTAGCGCCATGCGACAGCGAAACCCGCAGAAAAATCATTCGCGGGATTTTAGGAAAATGCAAAGATCACACGCACATCGAACCGAATTTTTTCTGTGATTACGGCTACAATATCGAAGTCGGCGAAAACTTTTATGCAAACCACAACCTTGTAATATTAGATTGCGCAAAGGTCAAAATTGGCGATAACGTTTTCATCGGCCCGAACTGCGGAATTTACACAGCCTGCCATCCGACAAACGCGGAAGAGCGAAATGCAGGAATAGAATATGCAAAACCGGTCACAATCGGAAACAACGTTTGGCTTGGCGGAAATGTCTGCATAATGCCGGGTGTCACAATTGGCGACAACACGGTAATCGGCGCCGGAAGCGTTGTAACAAAAGATATCCCCCAAAACGTCATCGCGGTTGGAAATCCGTGCAAACCTATTAAAAATGCCGATTAAATTATAACCTTCAAAACTAAATACAAGCGGGATTTATCTCATATCAATCCAATAGAAAATCAAAAAGTTATTTCCTAATCCGGCGGCACTTTTTGAAGTTTTTTCTAAAAATTTCTGACAAAAACTTATACAGAAATTTTTAGAAAACTTCGCCTCCGTCGGCTAAACTTTTTACAAAAAGATATGAGGTATAAAAATGAATGAAAACTTTAATCTTACAGATGATGTGAAAAAATTTCTGGATGAACTGACTCTTGAAGGCGGAAAGCCGGTTTTTGAGATGACGCCAACAGAAGCACGAAAATTTTTGAACACAATCCAGCAAAAATATTCACAACCCCAAGACGCCGACACAGAAGACAGAACCATTTTAACAGATTCAGGCGGAGAGGTTGATGTTAGAATTTTCCGACCGAAAGAAAACCGTCAAAAACTTCCCGCAATAATATATTCACATGGCGGCGGCTGGGTTATGGGCGACAAAGACGACTTTGATTCGCTTATGAAAAGACTTTCTGCAAAAGCGCAGGCTACCGTAATTTTTGTAAACTATTCCCGCTCGCCGGAGGCAAAATACCCGAAAGCCTTAAACGAAATCTATGGCGTGATGGAATATGTTTACTATAATCCGGATGAATTCAATATAGACAAAGATAAAATCGTTGTTGCAGGCGACAGCGCAGGCGCAAATATGACAGCCGCGGCACTTGTGCGCGCAAAACTTGCCCAATCGCCCAAAATTTCAGGCCAAATTTTATTTTATCCTGTGTGCGACACATCTATGAATTCAAAATCTTATAATGTATTTAAAAACGGTCCCTGGCTTAGCAAAAAAGCAATGGAATACTTTTTTGATGCGTATCTTTCATCGGAAAAACTTAAAGGTGATAAATTCGTTTCGATTTTGAAAATGGAGGAAAAGGACTTGGAAAATCTTCCTCCAACGCTTTTAATTACAGATGAAAACGATGTTTTGAGAGATGAGGGAGAAGAATTTGCAAAAAAACTTGAACAGGCCGGCGTGAAAGTACAAAATTTCAGAAGCGGCGGAACTATTCATGATTTTATGCTCTTAAATGCTCTTCAGGATTCGGCTCAGGTAAAAGCTGTTTTTGCGCTCGTAACTGAATTTTTACAAACGATTTTTGATGACAAAAAGCCGGAATAATTCCGGCTTTTAACTTTTGAAATATTTCAGAAATTCCGCATATCCCAAACGTTCAAGATTTTCTTTCGGAATGAATTTGAGTGCCGCACCGTTTATGCAAAACCTGCGCCCGCCGAATTCTTTCGGCCCGTCTTCAAACACGTGGCCAAGGTGGGAATTTGCATATCTGCTTCGAACTTCAACCCGCTCGATTCCAAAACTATTATCCGCAAACTCCCGCACAGCCTCATCATCTACAGTATTTGAAAAAGCCGGCCAGCCGCAGCCTGAATCAAATTTATCTTTAGACAAAAACAACGGCTCGCCGCTTGCGATATCAACGTAAAGCCCGTCTGCAAAATTTTTATTATAAGGACTGCTGAATGGCTTTTCCGTAGCATTTTGGCGTGTAACTTTATAAGAAATTTCATTAAGTTTTTTTCTCAAAACTTCATCAGATAGTCTTTTGTAATTTTTCATTTGAATATCTCCTTAATAAAAAATTATAAGGAGTTAAAGGGATGAAAAATCAGCCGGCCGGGGAGATTTAAAAAGAAGGTTTCGGTGAAATCTTTCCGAAACCTTTTTGAAAATTTTTCTCAAAAGCTTTTAAAATCAGTCTTAAAACTAAACAACACCCTGCGCAATCATTGCTTTTGCAAGCTTTGTGAATGCCGCAATATTAGCGCCCGCTACGTAGTTGTTACCAAGGGCGTAGGTTTCGCAAGCCTCCTGAGTGGATTTGAAAATGTTTACCATAATCGCATCCAGCATATTGTCAACCTGTTCAAAAGAAAGGTAATATCTCATTGAATTCTGGCTCATTTCGATAGCGGAAGTTGCGACTCCGCCGGCATTTGCAGCCTTTGCCGGTGCCACAAGAACACCATGTTCAAGGAAATATTCCGTTGCAGCAATAACGCAAGGCATATTTGCACCTTCGCCTATCGCAATTACACCGTTTTCAACAAGTTTTTTGGCAGAATTCAATGTTATTTCATTCTGCGTTGCACATGGAAGCGCAATATCAGTCGGGATTTGCCATATCGGAGAATCTTCGCCTTCACGCTCAACGTATGCAGCACCGGTTTTGTAATTCAAATATTCTTTTATGCGTTTTCTGTCAACTTCTTTAATTTGCTTGATAATTTCAATATCAATGCCGTTTTCATCAACTATGCATCCGCTGCTGTCGCTCATTGCAACAACTTTTGCGCCGAGCGCCTGCGCTTTCTGACAGGCATAAATCGCAACATTACCGGAACCTGAAATCGTCACTCTTTTACCCTCTAAACTCTGGCCGCCGTTGGCTTTCAGCATTTCTCTCATAAAATATATAAGCCCGTAGCCGGTTGCTTCGGTTCTGGCAAGAGAGCCCCCGTATTCAACGCCTTTGCCGGTCAAAACACCTCCGTCATATCTGTCTTTTATGCGGCGGTACTGTCCGTAGAGATAACCGATTTCTCGCGCGCCAACACCAATATCGCCTGCCGGAACATCAACATCCGGCCCGATATGTCTTTGGAGTTCTGTCATGAAACTCTGGCAAAAACGCATAATTTCCATATCGGATTTACCTTTCGGATCAAAGTCGCTTCCGCCTTTGCCGCCGCCTATCGGAAGACCGGTCAGGGCATTTTTAAAAATCTGTTCAAACCCCAAAAACTTCATAATTGACAGGTTTACGTTCGGGGCAAAACGAAGGCCGCCCTTATAAGGCCCGATAAGTCCGCTGTATTGAACTCTGTAGCCGCGGTTGACTATAATTTCGCCGTTATCGTTTACCCAGGGAACGCGGAAAGTAATTATCCTTTCGGGTTCTGTCATTCTTTCTAAAATTGCAAGTTTTTTGTATTCGGGATGTTTATCCACAACAGGCGCAATCGTTGTCAAAACTTCGTTTACAGCCTGCAGGAATTCGGGTTCGTGAATATTTTTTTGCTTAATATTTTCCAAAACTTCGTTTATATAATCGCTCATAAATGTCTCCTGTTTTAGATTATTATACACATTCGGGCTATAATATTCCACAACTTCATAAATCTATATAAATCATATGATAATTGAAATTTTTGTTATTATATATAATTATCAGAAGAGAAGTAAAGGAGTAAAATTATGTTTGAAAAATTAGAAAAGCTGCAAATTGTGACACTTGCAATTATTTTAGCAGCAGGGCTTATCGGGGCGGCAAAAGTGGTATCCGGAACGTTTTCCCACGACCAGATTACAGTAACAGGTTCTGCCTCTGAGGTTGTAAAATCAGACAGCGGCCGTCTTCAGTTTGAAGTTATGACAAGACAGCCGAACAAAGCTCTTGCATACGCGCAAATCCAAAAACAAATGCCTGTTGTTTTGAAATATCTTGAAGACAAAGGATTTGCCAAAGAAGACATTGAAATAAAATCCCAAAACGGCTACAACCAGTACAAATACCTGCCAAACGGAACAACAACTAATGAAATTGCATACTACAATCTCACACAACAGATTGCTGTTACATCAAAAGATGTTTATAAAATAAAAGAAGTTTCAACAGACATCAACAGCCTTATTTCACAGGGAATTGATATAAACGTATTTGAGCCTTCGTATTTTTATTCGCAATTGTCTGATTTAAAGGTTAAACTGTTGGAGGATGCAACAACTGACGCAAAACAAAGAGCCAGCGCAATGCTTAAGGCAACTCACAACCGCGCAGGAAAAATCCAATCTGTCAGAATGGGTGTATTCCAGATTACGCCGCCTGATTCAACAAACGTTTCAGACTACGGCATAAACGACACTTCAACAATAGACAAAAAAGTCACTTCTGTTGCAAATGTCGTGTTTAGAATTAAGTAAGAGGAAATAGTATGAAAAAGATACAATTCGCAATATTATTAAGTTTCGTAACAATCGGAACTTCCGCAATGGCATTTCCGGGCGGAGAAGTTCCGGCAGGAATGATAAATTCGTCAATGGGCGTTGGCGGGACGCAGGTGCATGATATGCAAATGATTAAAGATATGAAATTCCGCTATCAGGAATACAACGACTTTAAAGACATGAAAGAGCAAAAAGATGCGAAGAATAAGGAATTTCAACTTACAGAGCCTGCAATGAAGAGAATTTACAATCAACAGCCGCGGCAAAACGTTCAGTTTGTAGAAGAGGACGGGCAGTTAAAAATTCAAAGCATTCAATAAATATTTAGATATTGAACATCCGCAGAACAAACTCTGCGGATGCTTTTTAATTGCTTTGCCCTGCTCTGTAACCGCACCAGGTATAGATAAACGGAAGCACTTTTTCAACGTTATTTGCATACGGAATTTTTGCAACCGCAAGAGCGCCGAAGGCATCGTCGATATTTGCAAGCGAATCTTTCATTGTTAATTTTCTATCCGGAACTTTGTCGTGCGGGTCATTTATAAAATTAGAAAGCACGGCAGCGCCTTTCATGCCGGCAAACAGTACGGCAAAGGTTGCACCAATACGAATGAGTTTATTTTCTTTTATTTTAGCGTTTTTGCAGTTATCCAAAAGCTTTGTGACAGGATGAACGACCATAAGCGGAACGGAGGCATTCATGAATTGAAAAACACCTTCATTAATTTTTTCTTTTTTCTTATCAGAGCCTATCATTCCGCCAAGGACACCGCCGATTATAGAAATGGCGCTGATTGAAACCATTTCTTTCACCCCGTATTTGATTTTGAAAAGAGTCAAGGGGTTTGAAAGTTTCAAATTCTGTTTTTTCGCAACAAATCCGGTTGCTAATGCGACGCCAAGAAGAGAGCCTGCAAAAGCTTTTATTTTTGTATGAATTTCAACTACATCGGTATTATGCCAACGGTAATTCAAATAAGCCTTTTTGACTTTGGCGGAATTTTTGAAAGAGTTAAAAGGTTTTATGGTGGAATTATTGATGTTAAGCTGGTTTTGCATTATTTTATCCGCTTTCACTACAATTATAATATAAATAACTTCAAAAAATAACATCCGGCTTAATATTAATTTACAGATTAATATCAGGAATTATCACTGCAATAAAAAAAATCGTCAGCGCACGCAATTTTGAAACCGATTGCCGCATCCGCCTGTTACGGACGTCGAAAATTTGTAGAAATATCAAAGATTAATATTTCTTGACTGTCGGGATTGCCTGCATTCCGGAAACAATATTTTCTGCACTCGTGTCATCATCAACCAGAATTTTAACAAGAACTCCTTTTACATACTCACCTGTTGCGCGGTGAACACTTTTTACATGGCCTTTAAATGTTTTATTTTTACAAGCCGGAATTTTGATTTGTGCTTTTTGGCCAACCTTTATTGCAAAACGTTTCTCGTCGAAAGTTGCAAGTACCCATATTTTTTTCGGAGTAATTTCTAATATCGGCTGCGAAATCAGAATATAATCACCTTCTTTTGCAAGTATTGAAGAAACTTTGCCCTCTTCAGGCGCATAAATTTTTGTGTTAGAAAGGTTTGTTTGCGCACGTTTGATATCATCTTCCGCAAGTTTTATTTCGCTTTCTAATGTTTGGAGTTTTTGTTTGTTGTTTTCAAGAATGGATTTTGCAGAATTCAAATTTTCTTCTGCAAATTTTGCCTCTCCCTGAACTGAGGTTAATACATTCAAAGCATTGTCATATTCTTGTTTTGAGATAATTCCTTCTTTGTACATCTGGGCAGATTTTGTGTAATCAGCTTCGGCATTTGAAAGCTTTGAAGCAGCAGCCTTTCGCTTTTGGATGGCTGAATTTACATTGGATATACTTTCGCTCACCAGTTTTTCCTGCGCACTTAATTTTGATTTAAAATCAGAAAGCTTATTTTCTGCTATTCTCAAAACGTTCTCAAAACTTTGAGTATCAATTTCCGCAAGAAGCCGGTTTGCCTTAACTTCATCTCCAATTTTGGCATTAACAGATGCGATATAACCATCAACCTTTGAAGCCGCCGTTATTATTAAACTTTCAACAACCGCGTCCTCCGTTCGTTGCGAAAACAGAGCGTTAAAGGCGGCTAGCGCGCATGCAATAAAAACGATTGCCATAACAAAAAGGATTAAAATCTTATTGTTCTGATTCCGCTTTTCCTGACCGGAAAGTTGCGAAATTTCGTTATTGTCAAAAGATTGGTTATTAATGTCGTTCATAGAAAACTCCGATTTTAGATTGTTTTATTAATTCAATATTAACACAAATAAAATTACATACCCTAAAATTTCGCCCGGGTAAATATAACAAAAAAGCGCCTTTTCAAATAAAGAAAAGACGCGCTTTTTATAAAATCTTCGACCTGATTAGTTATAATCCTCAATTTTCACATAACATGGAGAAACAACATTTGCACCCTCCACACATCCTTTATCTTCGCTAACAGAAGGTGCCGCAGGATATGTTATTGAAAACGGGCTGTTCGTTGCAAAATCTCTGTAAAAATCCAGAGACATCGGCTCGGTTAAGGATTTGCTGTTTCCAAACGCCAGATGTTTGGCTTCATAATAAGACACAGGAATAGATCTTGTTCCTTCAGGTTTTGTCTCATCATCCGGCGGATAAATTGCTGTTGCAAGCATATATCTGGTATCTATTTCCGGAGGCCCTACAGGAATGACAACAGATGCCTCTGTGACGACAAATGCAACAATATCAACAAGCTTGCTGTTATAATTCCAACCCAAATTTCCTTCATCAGTCCACTGTGCTCTATTCGGAGCTTTTGAACCGTTTATGTCAGCAAAAACCACATAATACTTCATATTAGCAGGAGAGCCGTCAATCGTTGTATTTGTATGAACAAACGGAGCACCGCCGTTTGCGGCTATCCACAATCTCATACCGTTACTGGCGACAAGTTTGATATTTGTTTCCGGAAAAGTTGAGGCATTTATGTCTAAATCGCCCGCAGTTGTACAGTTGTTTTCATCAATGTTCATATACTCGCCAAGCATTTCGCAAAATGCTGTTGTGGATGATGGGAAACCTGCGCCGTCACGGGACATCATTGAGTTGTAAACAGCTGTTTCTAATGTATGGAATATTCTTACATATAACCATTTATATGTTTTATCATAAGGCTTTATTGTAATAAGAGCCAAGGTTGATATAATGCCGATGATTCCTAATGTAATCATCATTTCAGCTATCGTAATACCCTTTAATTTCTTCAACATATCCAGCTCCAAATCTTTAGTATAACACTTTTAATTATAACACATCGCCGGCATTGCGTCAAGGTAAAACCACCGTCGTTTACGCCGCAAAAACAAATCAAACAGATGATTTTTTCTTTTCATAAATTATTATAATGATATTAAACTCATAAATAGTGGCATAGTAATATTATTAAGACAAGTGAGGATTATGAAATATGAAAAATAAAATGTCAGCATTTTCTTTAGGCGAAGTTCTAGTAACTCTGGCAATAGTCGGTATTATCGCATCATTAATTCTTCCGGCAATCAACCAAATCCAGCCGGACAAACAAAAAATGCTTTTCAAAAAGGCTTACACCAACGTTGAACGCGTTGTCACAGAACTTGTTAATGACGCATATCTTTATCCTGAAGCAACAAAAGATGACGGCAGTGCATACCAGGGCCTCGACAATACAACAGCCATAACTCTTAACGACAAGTCTTATTCCGGCGCAACTAAATTCTGCCAGCTTTTTGCAATGAAAATGAACACTATTGACGGAGATGTCACCTGCAACGGCAATCAAACTCCCAGCTTCAGAACAAATGACAGCATCGAATACCGCATTCCGAACAGTTCATTTGCCACTGACGCAGAAATTATTATTGATATAAACGGAGATAAAGCTCCAAACTGCGCTTACAATGCCACTAACTGCAAAACCCCCGACAGATACTCAATTTTTGTTCAGCCCGACGGCGGAGTCAAAGTCAAAGGCGCAATGGAAAAAGAATTCCTGAAATCAAGTTCTGTTTCAAGAGAAAAAAGCAGAAAGTAAAATTAAAATATAAAACTTAGAAAATAACAGTCCGGTTTGATTACAACCCGGACTGTTTTAAATATTCACCATTTTTCAATTTTTTATACAAAGACTTGTAACTCATCCGCCGGATTTTACCGGACACGGATTCTTCCGCAAAAGGACGGTCATGAAGCCCTGCAATAGCCCACAAAATCCCGACATAACCATTCGCGGAAGGCGCATCAAAGGCATATTTGTCATTTAGATATATTGCGGCCGCAATTGCATCCATCGGAGTTTCCGTCCAATGCAGGAGCATTTTTGCCCAATACATCCTCAAATACCCGTGAATCTTTCCTTTTGACGTGAGTTCTCTTTGTGCCGCATTCCAAATAATATCCTTTGTCCCTGCATTTTCTAACTCCTCAATGGTATATGTAAGCGGTCTGAAATCATTTTTATGCTTAAGCAGTGTGCGAACACCCCACAATGGCGCTCCCCTTAAAACTTTGTAATTCTTATTATACAAACAGAAATTATCAGCAAGCTCCTTCCTAACGATAAGTTCTTCCAAAAAAGCTTCCTTGTTCTCTTTTGACGCATCACTTTTATAAACCTCAAGCGCAACCCTCTGCGCCGACAAAAAACCAAAATTAAGATACGCACTCAAATTTGAAACAACATCAACATTAGGATTATTTTTTTCCGCAGCGTAGCGCTCAAGCTTATTTTCCAAAAAATCATTCAGCACCGAATACCCGACAGATCCGGATGTGTACTTTTCAACAGGCTCTGTAAAATAGCCGTAAATCTTATCATAAACATGTTTTCTAAACTGATATGCGCTGTATTCTGCCTTTTGCGAAATAAATTTCGCAGGAATAATGTTATGCCCGTCGACTTCGTAAACCATATATTTTAAAGCCATCAAACTGTCATCGTTTCGAATCGGGTTAAAATCAACAACAACGCACGCAGGCGAAATTTCCTTCACAAGCTCCGCCGCATCCTTGTCATACTCAATCCTGAAATCAAGATTGTTATTTTTCATATCAAGACGCAATACATCAAGTTCATCTTCATAAAATCTTTGCTTTTCGTCAGATTCAAAATTTTGAAAAAGATGAAAAATTTTCAAACCCCTTTTTCTTGAAGCCGCCTTTGCCGCTGCAAATATAAGCGCAAAATTATCCGCACACCTGAGTTCTCTGTCCATTATATAAACAACTGGCCCCTCCCCGCCGACACCTTTGTTGACAAGAGTAACCCTTTCAGGAAGCGGACTTTTTTCCACATCAAAAATTACGGGAAGGCTATTAATGATATTTCCTTTTTTGCCGTTTTTCATTTTTTAATAATAACATTATTGCCAATTAAAAATCAATAGAAAAATGGGTAAAAATTTTTTTTGAGTCATTCGGCTATTTCTTATTTACAACATCACCGGAGGCTTGCAATTGAAAGAAAATTCAGGCCGGAACTTACGCCAAATAACCCAACCCCCCCTTGATTTTTGTTCCGTAAAATGTTATAATAGAATATAATTTATTAGTTTATTATATAAAGGTGAATAGCGTATGAACAAAACGAGGATTTGGAGCGCGTTTTCGCTTGTCGAAATGATGATGCTCCTATTGATAGTATCACTGATGCTGGCGTCGGGTGTTACGGTAATTTCTAAAAAACACGTCAAAGTCCCCAAAATAGCAATGCACGGGGCATATATGTGCTACTACAAAAACGGCACATTGCATGAAGAAAGATACGTCGGCTCAGGACTTACGAAAAAGACCCTTGATCGCGATGTCACCGAATGCAGATTTACTCCTCCCGAAAGAGCAGGTTATATGTACATTCAAGCCACTGCCGGCGGCGGAGGCGGCGGAGATTCCGGCTATCAGGGCGGAAACCTTCAGGTTTACGAATCAAAAACTGAAGTTATGTCACCTTTTGGTATTACTCAAGGCATACTTGATTTGAAAGGTATTGGCTCAGGCGAATTGTCGTCATTAGGCGGCAAGATTTGGGCATACGCTAATGCTACCGGAAAAATGCTTAACAAACCTGGCGGAGACGCAGGAGATGGCGGGGATGTCTATTATATCAAGCAGGATACCACCCCGGTTTGCTTGAAATACAGAAGATGGCACTATCAGGGAGACAAGGAAGTTAAATGCTCCTGCAACACCCGCTCTGAAACCTACAGAGTTTACACTTACAGCTATTCAAACGTATCAGATAACTGCTGCCGCGGCGGTTATGATGACTATACGTGTGAAAAAGAACGTTCAACTTACGTTGGCTACGGAAATCCTTGCCCTGACGGATACTCAAGAAAATCGTCCACATCATCATACTGTTACCAAAAATATACAACAACCTGTCAAAGATGGAACTCCTGTCAGTCAACCTACATCTGCAGAAACCAGGGTTCAGGTACTTGTGAAAGCTATAGCAAACCAACAAGTTCTTTCAGTGACACCTACTCAAACCTTAAGGTTTCAGCAGTCGATACATATACCCACGACTATGCTCAGCTGAATACACCTACAAATCCTCCTAAAAGAGTTTACGAAAAAACTAAAGCAAACGGAAAAGAACAGAAAAAAGAACGTCAGGTGCTTAGAGATCAAGCTAAAACATACAACATTTGCAACTACGGAAACCCGAGTAAATTCTCAGGCGTCAGCGACGGCATATTCGGAGCATTCTTTGAAGGGTATGACCCTGTTGGTGTAACCTGCAACACGCAGGGCATAATGGATGCTTTCGGAGAAGATATTATCCCGATGGGCGGTGGCTCTGCTGCTATTGCAGAAGTTGTTACCAAAGCATCATCAGCAGTTTACAGCAAAAAAATCGAATACGATGAATCAGAAGAAAATAAAAATGCGTATGGTGCAAGATGTTTTAGTGATGCAGCTAATAACGGCCCAAGTTCAAATATGCCGACAGGAATGCCTAGCTGCGGAAAGCTTACACAAACAACAATTCCGCAAGACGGAAACGATCCGAACACAACTCCCGGATTCAACCAAAACCCGGTAAAAAGCCTTATCACAGGATATAGAGTCGATTATGGCACCTCCAGCTATGACAGCTGCCCAAGAGGCTATGATAACGGTTCAATTTGGTCAACCGGTTCATATACAACATCCACAACAGTATACGGCAACGGCTCTGCATACTGTAGTTGCCCGAGACGTAACTCATCCGGCACAGAATGTCTGGTCAGCTACTCTCCATCATCAAAATATGCCTCCTACTACCCTGAAAAAGTAGACGGCGGTAAAGGCGGCACCGGCAAACAATGCCGAACAAACGATGTTAATGCCGGTTTAGGTATCAAGTATGTCGGCAAATCAGATGTTGTTCCTGGCGTGCGCGGCAGTGACAAAAACTGTACTAACGCAGGCTATCAGTCAATGTACACTGAAGCTGAATGGAAAAATCAGCTGGGCAACTGCTATGCCGAAAACGGCACAGATTCAGTTGGTTCAGCCAGAGTCGAGCTGAACGGCGACAACTGCGAAGTAAACGTTCAACCACCAACCCAGGGACAGGGTGCACGCAAACTAACTGCAGGCGGCACAACTCCGACAGCAGGTAAAAGCGCACCGGTTAACGGCGCAGGACGCGCACAAGGCACGCAAACCGGCAATACCAGAACCGGCACCTGCGGCGAAAACCATGTAGGCTATTGCCTTGTACGCAGTGCCGGCGGAACAACAGAAAACGGAAAATACACTTATAAATACACCTGGAACACCAACTATCTCCAGTATGGCGAAGGCGGTAAAGCAGGCGGATACAATATCAAGCTTATTCGAACAATTAAAGACGGCGACTTCCTAATCACCCCCGGCCGCGGCGGTCGAGGCGGTGCAGAAGGTTCCGGCGATGCAGGCGAAAACGGCGGTGATACAACCATCCAATTTATTCCTGCAGGCGGCGAAGCTGCACAAAACCTTTTGTTTGTACAAGGAGGTGCAGGCGGACCCGGCGGGCTTGTAACCCCGACGGAACAACTTCCTACCTGGTTCCAGGGCGGAGACTTCTTAGCCGGCAAAAACGGCACCCCCGGTGAAGAAGCAAGTATTGCAAACTTCAAGTCAAATATCATGAATCTGGTCTTGCCGGTCGGTGATGACAACATACTTGACAGATGGCTGATGGCCTCCGGAGCAGGCGGAGATGGCGGCGGTTCAAGAAACCACTGCTGGGCAAGTGAATGGCAGCGCTGGTTTGAAGGCCAACGCGTAAAAGGCAACCTTGGCATGTATCTTGATGCTGCAGATATGCAAACCTATGCTTGCCGTAAAGGCGTCTACTGGTCAGCAACTCCGGTTGCACAGGACGGTATCGCAGGGGTTGTTGTTATCAGATGGTAAAACAAACCAAATAAACCTGTTTAAAAGCCCTCAGAATGAGGGCTTTTTTAATGCGCTTCAATACTTTTTTACCAAGCCTAAAAGAACTCAATATAAACTCCCAATTAACGAATAACCCTCAACAGGAATAAATTAGCTTCCTCTGAATTCAAAGTGCTAATTACAAACCACACATAACAAGAAAACCCTATAATTAAACTTCAAAGCAAAAAACGATTTACAATTTACGATTAATATTTATAAAAAACTTTCAACAAAAAATCCGGTCTAAAAATGAAAAAACCGGATTTTTAATATGTTTATAAAGTTCAGAAATTATCAGATATTACCAGAGAATCAAAACTCCTCCGGGATGATTTACGGCACCGGGTCTTGCTGTTGCAATACCGTCTGTGATACCGAGTGCAGTTAGGTAGTTTTCCATTTGTGATTGCTGTGACTGCTGGGTTTGGAACTCAACATTAAGAGTAAAGTATGAATCAAAAGTTCCGCTTGGAATCAATTTAACCGCATCTTTAGGTTCAATATTGTGCCCTACATAGTTAGAGATATCTGCGTACTCAAGAGTTGCGCCGGAATATGACTGTCTGTAGGCTTTGATATCAGCAATCGGGATGGAGAGAGTTTGCGAATCTCCTGCCGTATTAGAACGGCAAAAAGTGACTGACAAATTAGTACCTGCCTGCGCACAATTTGGTGAAGTTCCGCATCCGTCATACAAACGGGATTTAAAAGTACAATTTTTAACATTGTTTGCGGCAGTACTTGTAGCGACAAGCTGTCCCGCTCCGCCTGAGGCAGATGCCACTGTTTTGGAGCCTTTTTTCACGGTTGAAGTTCCGCTGGCGGCTCCGGGAGAAATAGTCAGAGGCTGATCAATAGATGTGTAAAACATACTTTTAAATTCACCGGCACCGGAGCCTGAGCCGCCGCCGGAGACATTAATTAAAAGATATTTTGCATATCTTGGAGGTCTGAAAATACAGGTTGTACCCGGAACATTTCGCGGGCTGTTATTTTCAACATATCGCTGGACAATTCCGCTTCCATTACGGTAACATTCATAGCGCCCATGCCCGTCTGATTCCTGATAAGTTATATGTCTTTTGGTGAATGCGCTTGAACACAATGCAACGAATACTGCAACAATCAGCATTGTCACGCAAGCTTCAAACAAAGAAAATCCCGAGAGTTTTTTATTATTTACCATAAAATTACTACCGCTCCGTTTCTGCCTGACTGAGCCGCACCGGTATCATTTTCACCGGTTGCACAAGCAATTTTCGCCTGACAGGCTGTTTTCTTGACATAGGCTGTTACATCGACTCCGTTAACGGTATATTTTGTCAATGTTCCGTTAGTTGAACTGAACCCGCCTGCTCCGCCGCCGCCTGCACAGGCAGAAGCCATTTTAGAAATCATTTTTGTGCCAAAATCCATTTCAATATTTGTTCCGAAATCAGATGCATCCGGTTCACGAGAGCCATTATCCGTTACTTTACAGATAGAATCCGTACTATCAAACCATAAAGTTTCTGTAGAACTTCCGGAGCCGCCTCCTGAGCCGCCGGCGGCTTTCATTTCGGCATCCCCGATTTTGACAGTAGTTTGCGCGCCGGCACCGCCGAGCGCACCGCCCCTGCCCGGATTCATTACAATTTCAACATTGTTTAGGCGTGGGAAAAACATTGATATTGTTTCACCGGCCTTTCCGCCATTTCCGTATCTAATCTCAGCCACACAGCCTGTAACTTCGGTATTGTATTTGTCATCAACTGTCGGAGGCGGCAGTTGCCCTGCGCCCTGAACATCTTTTAGCCATTGCGGAAAATCATTGGCCTGGTTTCTGTTGTAGGATTCTGCGACTGTTTTAGGTGTACAGGAAGCTGTTCCGCCGCCGCTTACACCGGAAGACGCTCCGCCGCCGCCGCCAACAGCATGAACCATAAAGAATATCGCGTTTTTAGGCGGTTTAAATTTGCATTGCGAAACTGCTGTCGGGCCGGTTGCCGCACCGTCTTCGTTTACGGTATATTGCGTCAGCTGGTTGCCTTCGTAGTAGCATTCATAACGGCCGTGGAGGCTGCGTTTTGTTTTTAATTCTGTTTTCTTAAAGTGGATTGCCGGAAGTCCGATTGCAATAAAAGACATAATTAAAAGAACACAAAGCATTTCTGCTAATGAAAATGCTTCGTATGTGCAAATTTTATCTTTTTCAGCCGTGCTCCCGTAACAAAGGTGTTTGTTTAAACCTTTATGCTGCATTACGTAATTCCTCATAAGATTGTTTATTATATATTATAACATTTTATACATAATAATTCAACCCTGAATATGGAGGATTTCTTCTTGCGGGAAGTGGATTAATGCTTGACACAAAGTCTTTCGAGTTTGCGTACAAACCGGACGACTTTCTTTTCGGTTTTTGCGGTAATGGAATCTACAAGAATTGTTTTGCAGCCGAGTTTTTTGCCAAACCATACATCGGTCAGAGGCCTATCGCCAACCATAACAGCTTCCGAGGGGTTTATACCATGCTGTTTTAGAAATTCTCTGCCGGCATCCGCGTTTGGCTTTTTCGCGTCAAAAAGCATCGGAAAATCAGATACGGCGCGAACTTTTTCTTCATAAGCCGGATTGTTATTATTAGAAATCACGGCAATAAAAAAGTCTTTTCTGACATTATCAAGCCAACGGCGGGTTTCGTCAAAATATGACGCTGATTTTGACGCCATAATTGTGCTGTCCAAATCAAACAGCAACGCTTTAACTCCTTGTGACTTCAAATCTTCAAGGTCGATATCGTAAATACTTTCCAGATTATAATCAGGTTTAAGAAACATTATTTTTCACTCCTATTGTACGTGCAAGCGCGTATTTGTAATCTTGCGGTGCTTTATCAAAAAGCAGATAAACATCATCGTTTGTATTTGCAAGCGGCAAATCTATGCCCTGCTCATCTTTTACAGACAAAAGTTTTGTTATGAACTGTTCATCCGGCGTTATAATTTCGATTTCCTCACCGATATGCATTTTATTCTTGACTTTCACGGGATAAAAAATTCCTTCGTCAGTTTTCAATAGTTCTTTTGCACCTTTGAATTCACATAAGAAATCCGCACCTGCAAGGCCTTTTGAAATATCATAGCTGTAGCTTTCGCTGTTGTTGTCGCCAAGCGCAAAACCTGTTGTATAACCGCGGTTTCCGACTTTTTGAAGTTCGATAAAATATTTGTGCAAATCGGCCGACGGATTTTTCAAAACTTCATCAATTGCGTTTCTGTAAGTTTTTGCAACAGCAGAGACATAGTATAAACTTTTTGTTCGGCCTTCGATTTTTAGAGAATTTACACCCGCATCGATTATTTGTGAAAGATATTCGACAAGGCAAAGGTCTTTGGGGCTTAAGATATGCGAGCCGCGCTCATCCTGATTGATTTCGTAATATTCTCCGGGGCGGGTGCTTTCGACGAGTTTGTAACTCCAGCGGCAAGGCTGGGAACAGTTTCCATGGTTGGCTTTTCTTTCACCTTTGGTAAAATAGTCGCTCAAAAGGCAGCGGCCGGAAAATGAAACGCATTGAGAACCATGGATAAAGCTTTCGAGTTCGATATCGGGCACTTTTGCTCTGATTTCGGCAATATCTTTTATGGGAAGTTCACGCGCGAGAATTACACGGGTTGCGCCGTAGTCCTGCCAGAATTTCACGCTTTCATAGTTTAGTGTATTTGTTTGCGTGCTCACATGAATAGGAACATCGGGTGCGTATTTTTTCAAAAGATTCATAATCCCGAAATCGCTCACGATAAACGCGTCGGGATTTGCGTCTTTAAACCTGTCAACGCACTGTTCCAGAAGTTTTATATCATTATTAAACGCGAAAATATTTAGTGTAACATAAGCTTTCGCACCGAGTTTGTGCGCCAAATCAACCGCTTCTTTAAGGTTTTCAAGAGTGATAAGACTTCCCTTTCTCATAGCGCGAAGGCTGAAGTCAACAACTCCCAAATAAACCGCGTCAGCGCCGTATCTTACGGCATATTCCAATTTTTCCAGATTGCCCGCAGGCATTAACAATTCAACTTTATCCATAACCGGATATTACCCTAAAGGGTGAAAATAATCAACCAATCAGGTGATGATTATTTTTGATAAATGTAGAAAATAGATAATGTTAAATATGTTTTTTGGAGAGATAAAAATATGCAGACTATTGAAAACGCCGCATCTACAATCAAACAAATCTGGGCTTATCAGCACCCTGTTATGCATACCTGGTTTGTGTTAAGTTCTATATCTCTTTGCTTTATGTTCGCGTTTTTGTTTTTTGCGATGTAGTTTGCGGGATGAATTTTTCACATTGCGGATAAGACGAATTTTCAAAAACCGCAAAACTCACAGTTAACAAAAGGGATTTATGTGATAAAATTTATTGCATGAGAAAGTTCAGAACTTTTTTAGGATATGCAATGTTAATCGGGATAGCAATAAGCATGCTCTATCCGTTTTTTGCGATGGTTAACATGTCTTTTGCTGACGAAAATGCTATTTTTAACCGGACGTCACAAATTTTCTACAGCAATCTGACGCTTGAAAATTACAAAAACGTTTTTGAAGAAATACCTTTGAGCCGCTATTTTTTTAACAGCCTGATTGTTGCATCAATTACGACTTTCGGACAGGTAATTTTTGCCGCACTCGCAGGTTACGCGTTTGCAAGATTCAAGTTTAAATTTAAGAACGCATTATTCTTAACAATTCTTATCACAATGCTGATTCCGCCGCAGGTTAATATTATTCCGCTGTTTTTCCTGATGCGTGAATTGCATTTGATTAATACGTATTCGTCACTGATTTTGCCGGGGCTTTTCGGAGGTTTCGGAATATTTTTGATGAGGCAGTATTTTTTAGGCCTGCCAAAGGATTTGGAAGAATCTGCAAAAATCGACGGATGCAATCTTTTTCAAACGTTTTTCAAAATCGCACTGCCGCTTGCACTGCCGACTGTTGCAACACTTGCACTATTTACGTTTGTAACAACCTGGAACAGTTTTCTCTGGCCTTTGATTTCGACAAATTCCGAGAGCATGAGGACTTTGCCGGTTGGTCTTGCAATATTCAAAGGAAGTTTTCGCGAAATCACATTGTGGGGAGAACTTTTGGCATGCTCTGTAATTTGTACGATTCCTGTTATCGGGGTTTTCCTTGTCGGGAAAAAATATTTTATAAACGACATTATGCAGGGCGGAGTAAAAGAATAGAAAAAACACACTTGCAAATTTGCACCCGTAAAAAGTTTATGATAAACTTCATTTAATGAATACAAAATCAAGACTGCAAAGCCTGTCAGGAGACGTTTTTGGCGGAATAAATTCTGCCATTGTTGCTCTGCCGCAAGCATTAGCCTTTGGTGTTGCAACAGGATTCGGCGCGGCGGCCGGCATCTGGGGCGCAATTATTCTATGTTTTACGGCAGGAATTCTCGGGCCGAAAGTTCCGATGATTTCAGGTCCGACAGGACCGATGACAATCGTTGTCGCATCTGTTGCCGCGGCTCTTAATCATGATATGCAGGCTGTGGCAATGATTATTTTGCTTGCGGCAATTTTTCAGATTATTCTTTCTGTTACAAATTTTTCAGATATCGTAAAATACGTCCCGTATCCTGTGATTTCAGGATTTATGAACGGCGTAGGGGTAATTATTATACTAATCCAGCTGAACCCTTTAATCGGGCACGGCGCAATGGCAAATGTTTTTGACAGCCTGAGCGGATTTTACGCAAATCTTCAAAACATAAACATGCCCGCAATGTGGCTTGGAATTTTGACGCTTGCGATTGTTTTTGCAATACCGAAAAAGTTTAGCAAATTTATTCCTTCGCAAATTCTGGCTCTTGTTGTCTGCACATTTATTTCAATCAAAATGGGGCTTGAAGTTCCGCGGATTTCGGAAATTTCAGTAGAATTCCCGACTTTTTCCCTTCCGGCTTTTGATATAAAAAATCTGACAACATATCTTCCATATGCACTAACCCTTGCAATTGTTTTGTCTGCAGAAAGCATGCTGACAGGCCTTGTCGCAGACAGTTTGACAAAAACAAGAACAGATGCCAAAAGAATCCTATTTTCACAAGGCCTCGGAAACGTAATATGCTCCACAACAGGCTCTCTGTGCGGTGCGGCAGCGACAATGCGGACGGTTGCGGCATTAAACACAGGCGCCTCAACAAAACTTGCGGCCGTTATCAATCCGATAATCCTTTGTATTTTATTGTTTAAATTTTCATGGTTTGTGTCAGAAATTCCGCTTGCCGTTCTTGCCGGAATTCTTATCAAAATCGGCTACGATATAATTGATGTAAAATTGCTTAAAGTTGTTAAATTCGCACCAAAAGATGATTTGTATGTTCTTGCGGTTGTATTTTTGCTAACAGTTTTTTACAATCTGATATTCGCAGTCGGCGCCGGAATTACTCTTGCCGCTCTTCTTTATGCAAAACGCGTTGCAGATAAAGCTCATCTGGTACACAAAACAGTTTATGACAAAGATATTAGAAAATTAGAAAAAATTCTTGAAGCCGATTACAAACACAAAATCCGCGTTGTGCATATTTCAGGCCAATTTTTCTTCGGCTCGGCAACCCAGATTATCTCAAAGTTTGATGACGTTTTAGGAACAAAATATCTTATTCTTAATTATGAGGCTGACGATTTACTTGATATTTCCGCAATCTTTGCGCTCGAAGATATCATAATCCGCCTCAAATCACAGCATATAAAAATTCTTCTCGTTATAAAAAGCGAACAGGTTCTAAACCAGCTTCAATCGCATTCAGTGATTCAACAAATCGGGATTAATCGCGTTTTTTATGACGAAATGGACGCAATAAAACATGCAAAAGAATCACTCAAAAAAAGCGGACGCTACAAAAAACATGATTAATTTGCACATTCCTGACGTTACTAAAACTTAATGAAAAATATTATGGTTTTCACTTTTTTAAATTTATGATATAATATTTTTGGAATAGTGAAGATTTGAGGATTCGGATTTCTTGAAGTCAAAAAAGATAATATCAAAAATTATACTATCAGCGGCATTGATGGCATTGTACCCTTTAAACGGCATGGCTTCCGATGACCTGTGGAACATTGATGGCATGAATGTTGATACTGCCGCCATTGAAACGAAACGCATTGCCGAAGAAAATGAAACTCCGGCAGTTTCAAGGACAAAAACTGGCGGCGACAAATACATTAAAGATATCGAAATTCACGGGACAAATGTTGTTGAACCGGAAGTTATTCTAACCCAAATAAAACAGAAAAAAGGCGAAATATACGATCGCGACACCGTTCAGGAAGACTTGCGAAACATCTACAACCTTGGCTATTTCAGCGAAAAAATGCGCGCAATCCCCGTCAACAATCCTGACGGCACAATTACGCTGAAAATAATTTTGGAAGAAAATGCGCCTGTTACAGATTTCACAATCGAAGGCAACACTGTCGTTTCTACAGAAGAAATCCTTGCCTACCTGATTAATATGAAGGGCAAACCTCAAAACATCGCCCAACTCAACGAAGCAATTGCAAATATTCAGCAGTGCTATTCCTCTAAAGGCTTTATTCTTGCACGCGTAGAATCAGTAACGGACGATCCGGACGGAACAATTAACATAACTTTAAAAGAAGGCACCGTTAACAGAATCCTTATTGCCGGAAACGAAAAAACAAAAGATTTCGTTATCGAACGCAATGTTCTCACAGAACCCGGAATGGTTTATAACGAAAACGTGTTGAAAGAAGATATTGTAAGATTATACGCATCCCAAGCTTTCAAAGATGTAACAAGAGAAATCACGCCATGCGAAGATATTCCTGATGCTTATGATATTACAATCAATGTTCAGGAACAAAGAACAGCAAACATCTCAATCGGCGGCGGTTTAGATACCGTAACCGGGGTTTTCGGCTCTGTCGGAATCGCAGACAACAACTTCCGCGGAAGAAACCAGAGAGTTTCATTGAACGGGCTTGTCGGCTCAGGTGTAATCCTTAACGATGCTTCTATCAAGCGCAGAATGAACATGCAGGTTGAATTAAGCTTTTTTGAACCGTATTTCTTCAACGCAGACACATCTTTAATGAGCAAATTGTTCTTCAGAGACTTCGGCAGCTATCAGGTTCCGCTTGCAATAGAAAGACGATACGGCGGCGAAATGACCGTTGCTCACAGAATGAAGCGCAACAAACATGTAACCTCAACTTTCTCTCTCGGCGTTGAAAATATTGACGTAAGAGAAGGTGACTTCAACAAAATAGCAAGCCTTTATCAGAGATACAACATCCCGATTTCAGAACGTGCAAAACAACTTGACGGCGGCTTTTTTATGTCACTAAGCCCGTCTTTAATTTACGACACGCGTGAAGGGGGAGCAGTCACAAGAAAAGGTACCATCGCAAGCTTGAGATTTGATGAAGAACTCGGCCTTGTTGACTTTGACAAAACGCATGGAAAACTAACCGGATCAATCAAACATTACATTCCGGTCGGCAGAAAATCTTCATTGTCATTCACGGCCAAAGGCGGCGGAAAAATCCACGGGGACAATATGCCTGAAGTTATGATGTACAGATTAGGCGGCCCTTACACAATCCGCGGCTTCAAGATGAGCGGCGTCGGTACGGGCGATGCATTTATGATGGGTTCAGCAGAATTTGCAACCCCGATACCGTTTATTGACCGCACAAGACTTGCAAGAAAAGTTAACTTCTTAAACAATATCAGATTCACAGTCTGGGCTGATGCCGGTAAAGTATTCAACCCGACAGTTACAAATACAATCTATGACAGACCGCTCCATGCAATCACTGCCGGTGTCGGTTTAAAACTTTACATTCCGGGAATGGGACCGCTTTCAATCGACTACGGTATTCCGTTCACCAATGCCGGAGCAAACGGAAACCAGAGCGGATACTTCACGTTTGGTGTCGGCGATTTACTGTATTAGAAAACACTAAGGAGGTAATATGAAGAAAAATTTAGCAGCATTTGCTCTTATGATGGGGATTTGCGGATTCTGCAGCCAGGCTGATGCCGCAGGCGTAGGTTATATTAATTATCCGAAAGTTCAGGACAACTTTGCTTTTGCGCAGGCCGCAATCAAAGAAGTCGATGCAAAAGGACTTGAACTCCAGCAATACATGGTTGACAAAGAAAAACAGTACAAAGCTTTGGATACGCCTTTGAAAAAGCAGAATTTTGAAGATGCAACCGCAAAAGAATTCAGTTCAAAACAGGAAGCTTTGATGAAACTAAAAGCACAAAAAGAAGAACAGGTTTTCAACAAAATTCAGGCGGCGGCAAAACAAGTTTTAGTCGAACAAAAACTTGACGCAATCGTGGATTTCCGCGTAATCTTTGTTGGCGGAGTAGATATTACTGATTTGGTAATCCAAAAACTAAAAAGCGGAAGCTACTAAATCAGGAGCGCACGTTTTATGAAGTATTCCCAAAACGGCGAACAATATCATATAGGATTAAAAGAAGGCGATGCCGGCAGATATGTACTTCTGCCGGGAGACCCTAAGCGTTGCGAAAAAATAGCCGCGTATTTTGATAATGCCCAATTGATTGCAGACAAACGCGAATTTATAACATACACCGGCTTTTTAGACGGCGAAAAGGTTTCTGTGACTTCAACCGGAATCGGCGGAGCGTCAGCTGCGATTGCGCTTGAGGAGCTGGTAAAAGTCGGCGCTGAAAAATTCATCCGTGTCGGCACCTGCGGCGGTATGGATTTGAACGTCAAAGGCGGCGATTTGGTCGTTGCAACAGGCGCAATCCGTATGGAAGGAACGTCAAAAGAATACGCGCCAATAGAATTTCCGGCCGTTGCCAATTTGGAAATTACCAATGCAATTGTACAGGCTTGCAAAAACCTGAATCAGCCATATCATGCAGGAGTCGTACAGTGCAAGGATTCTTTCTATGGCCAGCATTCACCTGACAATTCACCTGTCGGATACGAATTGCTGAACAAATGGGAAGCATGGAAAAGGCTTGGCTGTTTGGCTTCAGAAATGGAATCGGCAGCGATTTTCATTGCGGCAAGCGCATTACAGGTAAAAGCAGGTTCGGTATTTTTGACTGTAGCAAATCAAGAAAGAGAAAAACAAAACCTTGAAAACCCCGTAATCCATGACACAGACATGGCAATCAAGGCCGCAATTGAAGCGTTAAGAATTCTCATTGCACAAGACAAAACTCAGGAGTAATAAATGTTTAATAAAAAAATGCAGTATGTAATAAAAACCTGTTCGGGCGACAACATGCAGGAACTTCAAAACCTTTTGAACGAAATGTCGATGAACGGCTGGGAACTTTACAGCATGAACGAAATGGAATCCGATGAAGGTATCAAAATCAACTGCATTTTCATGTCAGAAACAAAAACCGACGACGACATGTCAGGGTCTGATGTTATAAACATTTCAACATTTAAAAGCCAGATGGAGAAAATGCTTTCGCCGAAACTTTCTCCTTACGAAAACTGCCTTGACATTCAGGCAAAAATCCGAAACCAGCAGAGCAAAATCACAAAAATAAAAAAAGAACTCGAAAAGGAAGCGCCTGCTTCTGTCAGCAGAAAAAAACTCAACGACAAAATTTCGGCCAATCTTAAAGAACTTGATGAGTTGAAAGTCAAGCTTGCAAAAGCAACATCGCCTGATGTTATGTTTGAAAAGCTTTTTGAAGAAAAACTATCAATCCGCCTGAGCGATGAACTGCTTGAATATGTGGAAAACGAATCGGAAGATGCAAACGAAACACTTCTGGCAGAAACCGTCAAAACCCGCCTGAAATTGACCGAAGAATTAGGCTATATCATCCCGAAAATTGTTTTTCAGGATGATGAAAACTTAAATCCGTATGAATTTTCAATCACAATCCGCGGGCTTGATGTTTTCAGAGCATGCGTTTATCCAAACTTTACAATGTACTTTGAAGAAGAACTCAATCTTGATACAAAAATAAAGAATTCGATTTACGATACAGATTTCATTACCGGCCGCAAAGTCGTTTGGATTGAAAAAAGCAAGACAAAAGATTTTTGGGAAAAGGGCATGACAGGTGCTGAATTTATCGCACGCGCGCTTGAATTTTGCGCAATAAAATACGTCGATGAACTTCTTGACTACAATGATATAGAAAAATATATTGATGCGGTGAGCAAACGCAATGAGTTTCTTGTTGAAAATTTAATTCCGGATTTCATTTCGATGTCTGATTTAAAATTCATTTTGACAAGCCTTATCAGAGAACGTGTTTCTATAAAAGATATCACCTATCTTTTTGAAAAAATGAACGACTTTGCAGATGACTGCGCAAAATCAGATTTGTTGAAAAAAGTTCGTCTGGCACTTGCCAGAAGAATTTGCGCGCAATATGCAAACGAAGACGGCATAATAAATTTAATCGAAATTTCTGAAAAAACTCTGGATTCGTTTTTGCCGAGTTTCGAAGAAGACGAAGATTTTATCATCAAAATTGACGGGGAATTTGCCGAAAAACTTGCGCAAAAACTTACAAAAAAAGCAGAGCAATTAGATATTGAAGAGCCCAAAATTTTGGTTCCAATGGAATTGAGGCATCTTTTCTTCACGCTGCTTTCAAACTACATGAACAATATTGTCGTTCTAACTCGCGAAGAAATCGGCTGCAATTTTGGCATCGAAATTATTTCAAGTATTTAGTAAATTTTTATTAACAACCGGCAAAAAAAAATCTTCACGGCTTTTACAAAAATATGCAAATAACAAAAATTCAAAACGGGATATCACTTAACAGACTATCATTTGAAAGACGGCTTAGAAAAGACGAGGAAGCAGAGTATCAAAAAACAATGGAAGCAGGCTTTAAAGTTGCAGGCTCCGAACAAAGAATTGCGATAACTCATGGCTCTGTGTTTCCGGCCCTCGGCCGCGATAGCTTTATCGGTTCACCATACGGGGAAGGGGCAAAAGAGTATATAAAATTTCTGAAATTAAACGGTTTTACCGGCAACCAGCTTGGGCCAAACGGCGTTTTGTATGACAACGAAATCTCACCCTACAATGCCTCTGCGCTCAACGAAAACCAGCTTTTTATAGACCTTAAGCCCTTAACAACTCCGGCTTACGGAAAAATTCTTTCAAATGAAACTTACGAAAAAATTACTGACGCAATAATCCCGACCGATAAAAACTATTCATTTGCAGACCAGCTGGAAGCTAAGATGACCTATTATTTAGGGCTTTCTGAAAGCTACAAAAACTTCAAAACAAATCTTGCAAAAGGCCAGCCCGAAGCAATAAAACTAAATTCAGAATTTAAAGAATTCAAGGCGCAAAAAGGCAGACAAACAGAAGAAGAAGGGATGTATCGAGTCCTTGCTACTTTAAACAGAAGCGAAGATTTCACAACGTGGAAAAACGTCTCAGACCAAAATCTTATGGCAGATATAAGAGAAGGTTCTGAAGATGCTGAATTGCGTTATGAATCTCTTCTTAAAAAATACAAAAAACCGATTGAACAGTATCAGTTTGAACAATTTTTAGTATCAAAACAAATTCAGGAAAACAAAGAGTTCCGCGACAAAATCGGATTCAAATATTTTTCTGACTTTTTAATCGGCTGTTCAAAAATGGATGTTTGGAGATACAAAGAAGCATTTCTTGAAGGGTATGCAATCGGAGCATACGAAAATGACCCGAAGACACCTCACCAAACCTGGCAAATCCCCGTTTTGGATCCGCGAAAACTATTCATAGGCGAAGACGACCTCAATATCGGCGGACAATTCCTAAAAGAAAAACTTGAACATGCGCTTGAGACTTGCGAAAACATGCGAATTGACCATGCTTTAGGACTTATTGACCCGTTTGTATATGAAGAAAAGACCGTCAAAAAAGATGAAGACGGACGCCAGATTAAAGAAGAAATCCATGGCGATTTCATGTCTAATTTAAGGGATGAAAACGGCGAAAAACTCGATGATTATTATAATTACCCGCGAATTCTACGAAAACTTGTACTTCCGGTATTGCAGGAACATGGACTCGATAAGACCGATCCTGTGTGGGAAAATATTTGTTGTGAACCCGGTTTATTCAAACAGATTTATTATAACGACGAAAAACTTCCGCGACTGATTCAGCTGGAATACACGAAAGACGAATTTGCCGGCAACAGCCACTGGTATCTTGTAGGCTCTCATGACTCAATTCCGGCTATGAACATGCTAAAAGGCGACGACGGCTGGAGAAGAAACAATCCTGCGTGGGATGCGATGTATTTGGCCGGCTACTTAAATCAGGATCCTGAAAGGTTAGAAGAAAATATTAAATTCTGCAGAGCAATTGCAGGTGAAGTCGACGGGATTGAAAAAACAGGAAAAGAACTTGAAAAAGCAGACCGCGCACTTGTAAATGCTAAATTTGCAGAACTGTTTACGAAAGGCAAAATTCAGGTTTCTTTTGCTGATATTCTTGGAATTACAGACAACAATATCGTCTACAACATCGGAGGCTCAAACAACAAAGTCAACTGGAGAGAACGAATCGCACCAGACTTTCTTGAAAAATACTATGAAAATCTATCCAGCGACAACCCGACAGCCTTGAATATTCCGGAAATCTTGAAAACTGCAGTTCAAGCCAGAATTGATATGAATGTTGTAGGTTTTGCAAACTCAATTCCAAAAGAAGACCCGAATAAAGAAAACATGATTAATCAAAAACGCGAAGAACTTAATAAAGAATTCGGCCCGCTCTTGGATAAACTGGAGCATTTTGCAAATGTGCTGAAAGAAAAAGAAGATTAAAACATCAAAAAGCGCCCGCGAAACTGGCGCTTTTTTAATACAACAACCGTCCATAAAATCACAAACAAAAAAATTTCCCTATTCAAAGAACTGCCGCAAATAAAATTTTCAACAAAATGCAGCGTCTTCTGTTTAAACCATTATTTCTAAAGCTTGAAGTTTAAAAGTTCGCACAATTCAATTTCCAAAGCATCTGCAATTTGTTCTAATTTCGTATAATGCACATCCGTTGTTCCGCATTCAATACAACTGATTGCGCGTCTTGACATCATTGCTTTTTCAGCCAGTATCTCCTGAGAAATATTCCGCTTCATTCTCTCAAACCGAATTTTATGCCCTAATTTCAGAAGTCTTTCATCTTTCATATTTTAATTTTATAGAATTGACAAAACCACTTCTATGCTTTATATTTATCATGCGATAACTATAAATCACAGGAGGTAAATATGAAACATAACAATAATAAATCTTTAATCTGTAATGGCTTTACTTTAGCCGAAGTTCTGATAACCCTTGGGATTATCGGAGTGGTAATGGCCATGACTTTGCCTACACTTATCCAAAGCCATAAAGAAAGAGAACTTTCAGCACGCTTGCAAAAATTTTATTCAGTAATGAATCAGGCGATAATGCTGGAAGAAGTTAAAAGCGGCGACCGTAAAGAGTGGTTTGAAGACCTGTACGGTCTGGATGAAGAAGAGAAATCAAAAAATCATGCCTGGGTAAAACGTCATATTGCACCGCATCTCCATATTATAAAAGAAAAACAATACTCATACGGTATGTATGCATATCATTTAAAGGATGGCGGAGCTTTTATGAATGCTTCATCTAACGGACGAGACTGGATATTCTTCCCCGGGAATCCGGACAGATGTATTGCGAAATACGGACTAGCAAACAATAAAGGTTATGGAATATGCAAATTTGCTTTTCATTATTCCCCGAATTCTACGTCAACTAAAAGAGGACGGGAATTTGCGCCTTATAATTACACTTTCGACTGGGATATAAGTATGGATGCCCTGTACAACCATCCGCAATACGGCTGCCGCACAGGATGGGGAGCGTATTGCACACTTTTATTGCAGCAAAACGGATGGAAAGTCCCAAAAGATTACCCGCACCGTATCTGGTACTAACCTCTGTGAGTTCCGATTTGATATCCCGGGACGCACAAAAATGCAGGAACAGTTCTTGTTATCGCTGTTGAAAGGGCTGATTTGTCAGCCATCAGAGTAACAGCCATGCTAATATCGTCTACGTGAGGCGCAAAATCTGTTGTTTTAATCTTTCGCTCAACTTTTTTATGATAAACTTTGTCGTTTATAAAGTTTGAAAGTTTATTTCCGCCGACAATTCCCGCTCCAAGTGAAGCGATTGTCATTGCCGCAGAAGGAAGCGCTGTTAAAAGCTTGTTGAATATAGCCGTCTTTTTGCCAAGTCCGGGCGCTTGAGGAACATTGCTTAAAATTTTTGCCTTATTTTTATCATAAAGATGCGCAACAGCGCTCACACAGGCAACCGGAACCGCAACGTTTCCGAGAAGTTGGTTTACGGTTTCGCGGACTTTGCCTTTAAAATGTTTTTTCTCATCAAAAACAGCGCCGCCTGCAAGTCCGCCTGCCGCTGAAGCTCCGGCAAGAATAAGAATTTCTTTCTCTTCAATTTCCATTAACTTTGCATTTTTGTCATGCTTGTTGAATATTTTAAATATTGCCCAGTTTTTCGGATTCTGAGAAAATATAACTTTCGGATTCAGCGAAAATCCCTGTTTTTTTGCAATCAAAGCAGATGCAAGCCCGACTGCTGCAACTGTAGAGATAAGAACTCCACGTTTCAATTGGGAAGGAATTTCATCGTTTTCGCCGGCGGGCTTTGAACCGTGGCCAAAAGAGAATTTTGCTCCGTTTATGTTAACTTGCGATTGGTTGTTTACACTCAGATAAGAGTTTTTAGCCTCTGTTATATTTTGAATTCTATTTATCAACATAATTAATTACCTTCACATTTATAGTAGCAAAAACATGAACAAAAATTTTCTTGTTAGCAATATAGTAAAATGTAACAAAGTATTAAAAAAATTACCCGGGTTAGCAAAAAAATATATTCAGTTATATTAAAATTATTGTTCGAACGGAATAAATTATGAAAATAACCCCTCAAAAAATTTCAGATTACAGTTATGCCAGAAGATTTGTCCGCGGCATCGGCCAAAGAAGCCTTGTTCCTCTAATTATGCTCGAATGCTTTGTAACCGGAGGACGTACGGTACAGGCTTATAAACGGGGCGGGTTTGAAGAGGCTCGCGAAAGGTTTACGGAAGAAAGCGTCGGCGCTGCATTCTGGTTTGCCGGTGTCAAAATGTTCAACAAAATAAACGACCATATCGGCAAAAAAGTTCTTAACCTTCCGACAGCCAACTTTGATGCAGACGACGACGGCGTTCGTGCGCCTTTAAAAAACTACCTGCATGACGACAAACTGGCAAAATTACAAGCCAAAGCTGAGGGTAAAACCGGAAAACTCATCCAAAATCTTACACAAAAACAAATAGCAATTTTCAAAACGTTGAAAGTCGGTTCAAGTATTCTTCTGGCAAACGTGCTTGTAGGGCTTGTTGTTCCGAAAATTAACCAGCACATTACAGCCGTCTACCACCAGAAACATCTTAATGACGGTAATCTGCCGAAGGTAAAACAGGAAGAAAAAATACCGCAATTTTCACCGTACCAAAAGCCGGTTTCAATGGATAACTTTACAAAAACAGATGAAAACAATTCTGTTTCATTTGGAATGAATTACAGCACGATGCTTTCAATGGCAAACAAATTTGAAAACGACCCGACCTATCAGCTTCTCTCAACTGACGTCGGAATTGCAGGCGGCCGCGCTATTAGTTCAAGAAACAACCATGAAAGAACCGAAGTTTTATTTAGAGACCTGACGTCGATATATTTCTATATGTTCAATATGCCAAACATCAACAGATGGCTCAACCAGATTGAAGACGGCCGCAAAACAAGATTAGACCCGGTTGCAGCAAAACAGGTTACAGACCATCTTCAGGCAGTTTTAGATGAAAACGGCGGAAGGATGTCAGTTAAAGACTTTGCAAAACATGCCCTTGGCGACAACAGCAACACCGGCTACATTGACAGAGAACTTAACCGAAAATTCGACAAAAACCGTGTTATCACGCTTGATGCATTCAAAGATTATTTAAACAACCACAAAACCTTCTCGCCTGAATCTATCAAAAAATATTCAGACCTTGCGGACAAAATGTCAAAACTACAGCCGCAAATTGAAGGCGTGTCGATTTTGACGAAAAACGAAGTTAAAGATATTTTCAGAGAAGGTGCAATTAACATGCCGGAATTTTTGCAAAATGTACTCGGGGTCGCAACTCAGGGCGATTATGCCGAAAAATACAAATTTGTATCAAATAAAGAAATGGAATGTCTCAAAGAAGATATCGTACATTATGTAACAAAAATTATAGACAGAGCATCCAAAAAAGGTGTTGATATAACAGGTGATGTTCTTAAAAAAGCATGCCGCGAAAACTTCTTCAAAAACACCTTCAACTGGGGCATGGGCTTTGCAACATCTGCATTATTCCTGTCTACATTAATACCGAAAATGCAATACTGGATTACAAAAATGACAACAGGTCAGGACAAATTCCCCGGAACCGCCGATTACTCAAATGAGAAAAAATCAGCGTAAATCTTTACACCTTTTAGCTCCATTCCATGAGAGTCCCTCACAGTGCAAGTAATCCATGTTTTCATTATAAATTACCCAGCCTGCGCAGCCGCGGGAGTTATCCTTGCGGCAAAAAGTACTAAATTCTCCGTCAATTGGAATTGTAAATGGCAGAATTCCTTCTTTTCTGATTTTGAAATAAAAAACATCCCTGCCTAAAATATTATTATTATTTTTGTTGTGTAATTTTACATAAAAGCCTCCGCAAGTATAAGTTACACAATTGTCACGGTAAAAGGCCAGTAATGTACCGTCTTTTAAAATCATTTTTGAATGTCTGTTAGCATTCGGAGTTTCAAAATATCTTCCGCTCAAGTGATAAGTTACTCCCCTCCAGCAATTATTATATAATTCACTTCCGCAAAACTTGTTTACGTCAAGATATTTTGCAAAGCTTTTTGCAAGTTTGTCATTCCCATCAGGATTATAATTACCTATAGCAGAACCTAAATCCCATGTATCGATAGATCCGCCGTACTCTTCAGACGCAGATAAGTATGCTTGTGCCATTGTCGAATATATTTTTTTGAGTTTTGCAACGGTTGCTTTTTCCTGATGAGTTCCTATCAAAGCAGGAAGAGTAAATGCTGCAACCACACCTATAATACCGATAGTAATTAAAACTTCCGCCAAAGTAAACGCTTTATTCATACTTACCTCTTATATATATTTATCTAAATAATTAGAATCATATAGCTATTTAATTACATTGTCAAGCATTATACATATATATATATGAATATAGATATTTCAAAAGAAGAATTGTTGAAAAAATTCGGCTTGAATGTTAAATTTGCCAGAATGAAAAAAGGATTAACGCAGGAGCAGCTGGCTGAATTAATGGATATCCATTGGACATATATAGCCAAAATCGAAACAGGAAAAATTAACATGTCTTTAGGCAAAATTCTTGAACTGTCAAAAGTGTTGAAAACTGATATAAATAGATTACTTTTAATTGAATAATGACTTGTAAATAAATATTCAGCATGCGATAATTTTAGTGGAAAGGTAAGCCATGGCAAACGTTTTAGTTTACACTTTAGACGGAAAAATTTATATTAACTTAACTAATCGCTGTACGAATGATTGCATTTTTTGTTTAAGAAAAGACAAAGATGATGTTGTCGGTCAGACTTTGTGGCTGGATGACGAAAATTCTACGTCCGCTGATGTTATCGAACAATTCGAAAACATTTATACAAAAACCCCATCCAAAGAAGTTATTTTTTGCGGATATGGCGAACCGATGCTTAAATTTGACGTATTAAAAGAGGTTGCCGGATACATAAAAGAAAAATATCCGCAGACAAAAATTCGCGTAAACACAAACGGACATGCAAATTTCGTATACAAAAAGAATGTAGTTCCTGAATGCAAAGGACTTGTTGACGAATTTTCCGTAAGCCTTAACGGAGCGTCAAAGGAAGAGTATGACGAACTTTCACAGCCAAAGTTTGATGAGGCTTATGAAGAAGTGAAAAAATTCATCAAAGCATGTTCAGATGAAAATATATCAGTTGTCGCAAGCATTGTCGAAGGCTACAAAGGGCGCCATCTTGACATAAAAAAATGCGAAGAAATTGCGCAAAACCTTGGCGCAAAATTAAGAGTGAGAGAGTGGATTGTAAACGGTTACTAAAAAGGAGTAAATAGATGCAAGCTATCTCAAATTCAAAACAAAATTTTACAGGCAACGCCTTAAAGCTTGGTGAATTCAGCCATATAACATCAAATAATGTTGATAAAGCGCTTCCGAAATTAAGAAAAATGATTTCTAAAAAACCTTTTGATTTGATAATACAAGAGGACAGATTTAGCGGAAATGTCATAAAAATAAGCGCAGAAAAAGTTGAAGACCACAATGCCAATAACCTGAAACACGTAACGGCTTATGCCACGAACAGGGCGGAAATCCGGCAGAACTTTATATTGAAGCGGCAAAACAGGTTATTCATGATTACACAAAACAGTATATAAAGCCCGGCAACTTATTTGAAAGAATGCTGGATAAACTAACCGGCTTTGTCAAATAAGCCACACACACAAGGAAGTAAGCAAACAGAATAAAGACGGAGGCGCAAGCCTCTTACATAAATAAATTTACAAACAGGATAAAAAATGCAAGTACAAAATATATCATCAACAAATAATAATCCACAAACCTTTCAGGGTCGGGTTTGCATAGTAAATGACCTTAGTGCAGTACCGACGAAATACGTCAGAGCAAATTTAAAAACATTACAAGAATTGATTGCTGATAAAAATTTCGATTTGTTTATAAAACAAAAGCATAAAAAAGATACAATCAGCATAATTGCTCAAAAAGGCGAAGATTATTATAAAGGCAAAAACAATTTCACAGAAATCACATTCAATAAAAACGCTGATTTCTACAAATACGCAGCAAAGGGCGTTATAGAGGATTACGAAAAACTTCCGAAGCCCGCAAGTTTACAAGAAAAATGCAGTAACTTTTTCAAAAAATTAGGCAAAAAATTGTTTGAAATAATGACAGATGAAGACTAGAAAAATACAACTTATTAAATAAAAAATGTAGTTAAAATAAGAAGACTGTACAGAAAGGTGCAGGCGCAAAGAAAGGACAGAACATGAGCAGTAATTTAGACAAAATCATGAAACCAAAGTCAATCGCGGTTGTTGGTGCTTCAACAAAAGAACACACAATCGGTTCTGACATCATGAAAAGATTACAGGAATACAAATTCAATGGAAAAATTTATCCGGTAAACCCGAAAGGCGGAATTATCGAAGGTTTGCAAGCATACACATCAGTGGGCGAAATCCCGGGTGAAGTTGACCTTGCAATCATCGTAGTAAACGCAAAATTCGTACTTGATACAATCGACCAGTGCCATGCAAAAGGCATCAAAGGTTTGTGCATAATTACAGCCGGCTTCAAAGAAACAGGCAAAGAAGGCGCTGAAGCTGAAAAAGCATTGCTTGCAAAAGTTCGCGAATACGGCATGAGATGTGTCGGTCCGAACTGCCTGGGTGTCGTTAACACTCACCCTGATATCCGTATGGACGGATGTTTCGCAGAATCTCTTCCTGAGCGCGGAAACATCGGTTTCGTTTCTCAATCAGGCGCTTTGGGCGGCGGTATTTTGAACATTTTGAAAGACCTTAACCTTGGCTTTGCACAGTTCATCTCAATCGGCAACCAGGCTGATGTTAACGCTGAAACAGCTATTGAATACTGGGAAAATGAAGAAGACGTTGAACAAATCCTTCTTTATATGGAATCAATCCAAAACCCTGCAAACTTCAGACAATTAGCATCAAGAATTTCTAAAAAGAAACCTATTCTTGCACTTAAAGCAGGCCGTTCAGCAGCAGGCGCATCAGCTGCATCCTCTCACACAGGCTCACTCGCCGGTGCGGATAAAGCCGCTAATGCACTTCTTCAGCAATCAGGTGTTATCAGAGAATACTCTTTGAAAAACCTGTTTTCAACCGCAAAAGTTTTTGCAAACTGCCCGATTCCGAAAGGCGACAGAGTAGCAATCATCACAAACTCAGGCGGCCCCGGCATTATGGCAACTGATGCTGTTTGCGAATACGGCATGCAGATGGCGCAAATTACAGACGCTACAAAAGACAAATTAAGAAGCTTCTTACCTTCTGCAGCATCTGTTAAAAACCCGATTGACATGATTGCATCAGCACCTATCGAACACTATAAACAAACACTCGAAACAGTTATCGCTGATGAAAATGTTGATATGATTATGGTAATTTATCTGCCGTTCCTTGGCTTGAAAGACATCGATGTTGCAAAAGCCGTTATGGAAATCAAAGCTCAGCATCCTGAAAAACCGGTTATCGGCGTATTCATGACCAAGAGCGAATTCTTCACAGCTTTATCTGATTTGAACGTTAATATGCCGTTCTTCATGTACGCAGAAGAAGCAGCTGACGGCTTTAACAGACTTAACCAGCAGAGAAAATGGATGGAAAGACCGGAAGGCAAAATGCCTTGCTTCGACGTTGACAGAGCAAAAGTTGAAAACATTATCAAAAATTCACTTGCAGAAGGCCGCGCACAACTTACAACTCTTGAATCAATCGACGTTCTTCAAGCATACGGAATCCGCGCTTGCAAATACGGTCTTGCAACAAACGAAGACGAAGTTGTTGAACTCGGCAACTCAATCGGCTACCCGGTTGTTATGAAAATGACTTCAAAAACAACTTCACACAAAACAGACGTTGGCGGTGTTGTTGTAAACATCAAATCAGAAGAACAATTGAGAAAGGAATACAAAGGTTTGCTTGAAAGACTTGAAGCAAAAGGACTTCTTGAAGGTCTGGAAGGCGTAATCATTCAGGAAATGGTTAAAGGCAGCCGTGAAATGGTTTGCGGTATTGCAACTGATCCTCAATACGGTCCGATGATGATGTTCGGCTTGGGCGGTGTTTTCGTTGAAGTTATGAAAGACGTAACCTTCAGAATCGCTCCTTTGACAGACGTTGATGCTGAAGAAATGATTAAATCAGTTAAAGCATACAAACTTCTGGAAGGCGCACGCGGCACAAAACCGGCTCAGATGGATCAAATCAAAGAAACTCTGTTGAGATTATCACAGCTTGTTTCTGACTTCAAATTCATCGACGAATTAGATATCAATCCGCTATTAATTTCTGAAGCAACAGGCGAAGGAATTGCAGTAGACGGACGTATCAAAGTCAGAATGGAAGAAGCTAAAGAAGCTCTGGGCTGTTCTTGCGGATGCGGCTCTGTAGCCTGCTCTTGCGGAAAATAAACCGATATAGAGATACAAAAACAAAAAGACACTTTCAACTTTGAAGGTGTCTTTTTTGTTTATGCACTTCAAAATTACATAAAGCTTTAAAACAGCTAAAAAATATTTTTCTATTGATAAAATCTTTAAAATCGTCAATAATAAATTTAGAAATTGGAGGTCAGAATGCTTAGAGAAGATAGTATTATTACGTGCCCCCCCCCCCGTCAAATCCGCTAATAGCAAGAGTTTCGACACTTTTCAATTTAATATAAAAAATCATTTTAAAAAGAAAAGCCGCTACGCCTTTACCCTTGCCGAAGTTCTGATAACATTGGGGATTATAGGCATAGTTGCCGCTATGACATTGCCGGCACTCGTTCACCACAGACACAAAACGGTTATTGAGTCACGTCTCAAAAAGTTTTATTCTGCAATGAATCAGGCAATCATGCTTGCGGAAAACGAACATGGAGACAAAAAAGACTGGGTAATCGCAGACACTGATGAATTCTGGAATATTTATCTTAAAAAACATCTTCATTATACAAATGTGGAAGATTTTTTTGTAAAGAGTAAAAAAGAGAAAATAGTATATTTTACTGATGGAAGCGCTGCTCGAATTGATATATATTATGCAGAAAACGATGATGGCGAGGTGACATGGCAAACATCCGGCGGACATTTTTACTTTTGTCCGGAAGCAAAAAATTGCCGCCCTGAACATTTTGACAAAAAAAATATAGGAATGAAAATATTTGCATTTGGATTTTGGCCTAATGAAAATACAAAAGGTTCAAGTTTTAATCATCACAAAAACAAAGGTGTTGAACAATATATGGCCTGGTGGAACGGCAATGAACAAGATTTGTATGATAATAAAAATTACGGATGCAATATAAATGCACACAGAGTATATTGTACAGCAATAATTCAGCGCAACGGTTGGCATATTCCAAAAGATTATCCTTTGCATTACTAATAATTTATGACAAATGTAACAAAATTTTAATAAACTCCCATATTTTTCCTTTAGCGTCATAATATATACTATGGTCAAAATATGGGAGTTATTTTTATGAGAATTTCTGCAATTAATTGTCAGTCAAACCCGCATTTTGCAGGAGAAAAGAGCGCAAAGAACAAACTTCGCGATGCTGCAGGAGCCGCCGCAATTGCACTTGCTGCCGCCGCACCCGCAAACGAAGCGGACGCTCAATACTTCTATCCGCCACCGGTTTATCCATATACATATTACGTTCCGGCACAGACTGTTACAACGGTTCCGAATTGCTTTGTAGTCGGAGATTTAAGAAACTACGACCGTGAAAAATCCATGCGCGAAGTATTCACTGAAATTGATGCAAACGGCAACGAAAACGGCTTAATCTCCGCTAAAGAAGTCCTCCGCACAGAACGCAACAACTGGAATTTGAATAATCTGACTCCCTACACTACAACTCAGATGCGAAATACAGAGGAAAAATTCAACGCAATATCAAAAATGTATAACGAAGATGATTCTGACCCGTACACTCTGAATTACCGCGAATATAAAGCCGTGATGAAGGATTATATGGAAACAAAAGAGGTGAATAGCTTTATCAATCTATGGCAAATCCTGCCGATGCCGGGATTTTATCCGCCTCCTCTTCATCCGCACCACCACCGACATCATCATCATGATTATAGACCGGCGCCGCCGCCGGTGCATAACTTCCACAGACCGCATGAACACAAGCATTCAACACCGCCTCACAGACATGAGCACAGACACTGGTAAAATTGAGGTTTTATCTTTTACAAATTGACCGGACAATGCTTTAATGATTTAATAATCTTATGAATTACATATTTTATTTTCTTATTGTAGTTTCGATTATTGCGGGTGCGGCGAACGGCAAGCTGCCGGATGTTGTGAATGCAATACTAACAGGTGCGGAATTAAGCGTAAAAGTTGCGTTTTCGCTAATAGGCATTATGGCATTTTGGCTTGGGATGATGAAAATTGCAAAGAAAAGCGGACTTATCGGAGTTATTGCAAAAATTATCAAGCCGGTGACTAAAAAACTTTTCAACGAAATTCCGGAGGATTCGCCTGCAATTGGTGACATTGCGATGAGTTTTTCTGCAAACGCTTTTGGCTTGACGAATGCGGCAACGCCAATTGGAATAAAGGCGATGGAAGAGCTTCAGAAACAAAATATTGACAAGAAATCAGCATCAAATGCAATGTGCATGTTTTTAGCGATGAACACCGCGGGATTTCAGCTTGTGCCGGCGACTGTCATTGCGATTTTAATAGGAGTCGGCTATGAAAATCCGACAGAAATCATTGCACCGACGCTTCTGGTTACAACGATTGCATTTTTAAGCGCAATATTTATGTCAAAGTTATTACAAAAGTTTTGGGCGCCCCAGCAATCCCCTCTAGCTATGGGAGAGGGTAGAATTTCAGCAGGAGGAACCGGTGTTAGAAATTCGGGTGAGGATTTCGGAGGTGAGAATTAATGTTTCATCAACTAATGAACCTCATTTCTCTATGGGCATTGCCCGGAATAATTATTTTAATTCTGACCATCGGATTGGTGCGCAAAATTCCTTTGTATGAAGTCTTCACAGACGGGGCAAAAGAAGGTTTTAAGGTTGCGGTTAACATAATTCCTTATCTTGTAGCAATTATTGTCGGAATTTCGATGTTCAGGGCCTCAGGGATAATCGAAAGTATCGGAGTGGTTTGCGCTCCTTTATTGGAACATTTTAAAGTAAGCGCAGATGTGCTTCCGATAATGATTGTGCGCTCGCTTTCCGGCTCTGCGGCTCTGGGGGTATTTTCGGATATTGCAAACAATTCCGGCGCAGACGCTTACACAACAAAACTTGCGGCAGTTATGGTAGGCTCCAGCGAAACCACGTTTTACGTACTTGCAGTTTACTTTGGTGCAATCGGGATTTCCAAACTTCGATATGCATTAATTGTCGGGCTGCTCGCAGATTTTGTCGGAATCATTGCGGCAATTGCAGTCGTAAAATGGATGTTTGGATAGAAAACTCTGCGGCTCAATCTACATAAATTGCGGGATTAAATCAGGACTGTAGTTTGCATTTTTTATATCAACCCAGCTTTGAACTTTATCTTCAACACACAGATTAACAATAGTTTTGACAAGAACTGCATAGTCAATGTTGATAAAGCTTATCTTCTCAAGCTTTTCAACCACGAAACCTTTTGAGCCGCAATTGTGACAAAAATGTTCTTCCGGCACAACCTCCCCGTTTCTGATAACCGATTTCAACTTAACCCCGCAGCATGCGCAGCGCGTCAAAAACCATCTGTTTTCAATAAGTTCGCCGCAATCAGGACAATAGGCGAATTCTTCGTCAGGCCTGATTTTTGAATGCGTGCAAGATTTATTTTTTCTAAAGAACTCCAATATCATCATACTACTCTTTTAATAATGTGATTAAAAAAGTCAAAAATTTTTTAAAATATTGCCCACCTGACTAATTGCCAAACAGGTGTTTATTTATTTAAATAATTACATAAATCTTTTTCATACTTCCAGCTATTCTTAATTCCAACGAGTCTTAGACAGACTCTTTTTTTTGCTTGTTTTTTTCAAAACGCATGCTATAATTTAGCAATGGGAATTTCGAATAATATAAACGTATATATTGAAAATTCAAAAATTCGCGGCAAGCTTGCACGCTGGAAAAAATCTTTTGTAAATTATTACATAACTCCTCCCGCAGGCGCTAATATTCAAAAAGACGACCTGCATTTTCAAATAGAAAAAGCCGCCGAATCCTGGAATTCTTATTTAAGAGAAAATGGTCTACCCATACATTTTCAAGAGGTTTCAAATGCCCTCTCAGCTGACATTATAGTACATCGCGTCAAAGTCGGAAGAGTTTATGAGGGAATGTGCAAATATTTGAGCGTAATAAACGATGAAATTAAAAAAGTTTCTGTTGAGATAGGACTTCCAAACGAATTTTCAGGAAAAAATACCACTGACTTAAGTATTTATTGCGCGATAATGCATGAATTCGGACATGCGCTCGGACTTGGCCATGGCGTTGACATTGACGACATAATGTTTGTTCCGCACCGGAAAAACATTTCAACTCCAAGCGAAAACGACATTTTTGTTTTAAGAGAAATTTACAAATAATTATAAATCCGCAAAAAATTTTCTTTATAGTTTTTCCTATATTATGAAAATTCAAAACACCAACTCAAAACAAAATTTTAATGCATATCACATTGCGACAACCAAAAATTATCTGAAAAATATTGAGACGCCAATTGAAATCTATAAACTAACCAATTTTGATAAAGATTTTATCAAACATTTGCACAATAAAACAGATTTAAAATCGCTAATGCCGAATTTAGAAGAAAGCAAGCTTGACATCTGGAGATATATTTTTCAGTTTGCCTCCAATCAAGTCACAGAACAGGGCAAAAATGGGCTTATGGCAGTATATAATAACAAACCATGCGGGCTTATGGCATATACCCACAAGCCCTCCTTGAAAGCCATGGTTAACACAATATGCACCTGGCCTTCAGAGGTTGGGAAAAAAGTTCCGTACGCCGGAAAAACTTTATTTTACATGATGTTTGAAGATTTTCTCAAAACAAAAAACCAGATGATTGATTTGGATGCCATAACAAATGGTCCGTTTAATCCGGTAACAAAATATATGCAGTTAGGATTTAAGCAGCGCGGCGGGGAAAACGGAATTCTTGCCATGCGTACCCGAAGAGAAAATGTTATTGAAACAATGAAAAAATTACAAGAAATTATAAGTATCGAAGAGCATTCTCCCGCAGTTGAAGCAGATTTATTCAATATATTGATTTAGTTCATAAGACCAAATTAGGATTCATGCATTTATTCCGGAGTATGTCACTCAATCCTAAGTTAATATAAAGGGTGGGGGTGAGGTCTGAATAAGGTATTTTATTTATATAATTTTTTAAGGAGGGATTAGTTTCTTTCTGACACGGTTTCCGACTCACAAGGCAATAAATAAATCACCCCTAATCGTACTTAAAACCTCTTGCCCGGAAGCCTTTTGCATAAATATAAAATTAATTATTAGAGCGACACTATTAAAACTATCAATATAAAGATTTATATGAAAAAGAACTGAATCACATTTGCAATTCAGTTCTCTTTTTAA
>CATLFB010000005.1 GCA_949927415.1 uncultured Candidatus Melainabacteria bacterium | reverse complement strand
TCGATAGTTCGTTTACTATTCGTTCTACGGTGTACGTCGCTTTTTTGTGTTTCGCGTCTATTGTATCCGGTTTTGCCGTTTTGTAGATTGGAATCAATATTACGGCTAACGCACCGATTACCGCTAAAGAGATTAAAAATTCTCCGATCGTTAGGGCGCTTTCGTGTTTGAATATTTCAGCTACATGGGATATTACACCCTGAAAGCCTTTAAGGAGCTGGTTTTGCGGGCGCCCCCCCCCCTGTAATTTCAAGCTATGTCTGTATTTCATGCTTCCGTGCTCCTTGTCATTTTTTATTACTCAATACGTTTTTGTTGAACTGGGATGTTTCATATTTGACAAACTGGTTTGAAACACCTTATTTCTGAAGTTTGTTACTTATTTATTTTATGCCCAATGTATCATATTTTTATTATAACTCGTTTTGAAGCCAAGCGCAAGGGGGCGGGAAGAAATTTGCATACGAATAAAATAAAAAAAGACGGCATAACGCCGTCTTATAACTATCCTCTTCTCATTTTAAATTACGAACAGACCTTATTGTTGGAGAGGTGCTCTCCACAATGAGTCATTAAATTTATTTTGGTTCTGATTAACGTCTACAGACAAAGTTACGTTACTCGGAGTGAAGACGAATACCAAATCGCCGACTTTTTGAGGTTTGCCATTCAATGCATGAGCGGCACCGCAAACAAAGTCAATAGTTCTTTGAGATTGTTCTTTGTCAAGAAGGTGAAGATTAAGAACGATTGTTTGTCTGTCTTTTAAGTGCTGAACGATTTGAGCGGCGTCATCAAATGAGCGGGGTTCCATAACTCTGACTTCATAGCCTCTGAAGTTTGGATGGCTGACGACTTTGATATCCTGAGTTTTTTCAACTTTAGGCTGGTATGAATACGCAGGATCAATAGCCAAATTATCCTGTACTTCGTATCCGCATTCCATATCATCTTCTACCATATCATCAAAAATAGTTTCTCTGGGTTCAAAACCTTTTACCAAAAAGTCAACTACTGATTTAATTTTGTCTGTAACAATCGCCACCGCTTTTCCTCCGTTTATTATTTATTTAACTTAACTGAACAATTTTCTTCCGATTCTTAGCATTGTTGCCCCGCATTGAGCAGCAATCTGATAATCCTGACTCATACCCATAGATAATTCATTCATTTTGCAGTTGAATTTCTCTTCCAGCTGCGCTTTTGTGAGCGCAACATCCGTAAAGAGTTCACGCAAAGTATTTTCACAAGCCCCGAGAGGCGCCATACTCATTAAACCCGCAATTTCAATCCCGTCAAGCTTCAGCAATTCCGGAAAAACCTCAAAAAGTTCTTCTTTTGAAAACCCGAACTTTTGGATTTCGTTTGCGATATTCAGCTGAATCAGTACTTTTTGGACTTTGCCGATTGTTTTTGAGGCCTCTGAAATCAATGATGCCAATTTCAGAGAGTCTACAGATTGGATGACATCAAAGTGTTCAACGGCCTTTTTCACCTTGTTCGATTGAAGATGGCCGATAAAGTGAAAAGTTGAATTTTCCTTGACGTCTTGCGGCAATCCGGAGATTTTCAAAACGGCTTCCGTCACTCTGGATTCGCCAAAGTTTCTAAGCCCCGCCTGATAAGCTGCTTCGATTGCGTCACGGTCAAAATACTTTGTAACTGCAATAATATTTGGTCTATAAGGTGCAATTTCTTCTTGTATACGCGAAAGATTCTCTTTTACTGTGAATTGCATAATCATCTTACCCTTACAAGAAATTCGCGATTATTAAATCCTTAAAATTCAACAACCGTTTAATATACAATTAATTGTACTCTATACTATTATAGCGGACAACTATTTTGTTTTTTGGAATACCTCCCCGTCTTCAACTTCTCCGAAACCATGACAGTGACATGATTTCAGCCATTTTAATATTTCTTAAATATTAGTTACATTACGTAACAATATTCAAAAACCATGACCTGCGGCATGCTTTTTGGCATGCCCTGCCGATTTTTTAATCAAAAATCAAACCTTTTAGAAGTTGTCATTGTGCGATATTTCCATTTTCAGGATAAAACATTTTATTATAATTTTTATCCTTTAAATAATGTAGATTTGAATATTTATGATTATTTTTTCTGAAAAATCATTACATATTCATGTTTAAAGATAAAAAATCCGCCGGCAAGCGCGCGATAGCGCCAGAGATTTGCGGTTTTACCTTTTGCGCGTTCATTACCCTGAATATCTTTTACAATAATTCCTTTCAGGCGGAATCCGAGCTTCATCATTCGGGCCATGCATTCAAAACCGAGCGGCTGAACTTCGGAATTTTTGTAGCTGTCGCCGATAATCAGAGCGGCAAAGCGGCCTTTTTCAAGTTTGTCATAACCGTTTTGGGCAACTTTTTCAAACAAATCGTAGAATTCATCTGTTGAATCGCAATTTGATAAATCTTCTTTTTTGTCGGAGAACTTGATAATATCATCATAGGGCGGGTGAAGGACGAGAAACTGCGCTTTTTCTTCGCCCAAGATATCAAGCCCTGCCTGAATTTTATCTCTGACTTCGACAGACGCTGAATCTCCGCAGATAATTCTCACATCAGTAACGAGTTGCTTTGGAGTGAATTTTTCAGAAACTTTTTCCGCAAGTTCATCTTTCAGTTCTACACCGATGCAACGGCGGCCCATATTGAGGGCTTCAATTCCGGATGTGCCTGAGCCGAAAAACAAATCAAGGACAACATCACCTTTTTTGGTAAATCTTTCGTAAAGCTGCTGGGCGATTTGGGGAATGTAGTTTCCGTGATATTCATTTGAATGTCCGCCTTCTCTCAAGCGGGTCGGAAATTCCCACAGCGTGTCGGTTTTGACATGGTCGTAATTTTTCCAGTTGTTCAAATCAATGTCACTGTATTTGGTCGTTTTGACAGGGTTTACAACCTGCAAATCCGCCTTCTTTAAAGGTTTTAGCTTTGTATTTGTTTTCACTCTCTTCAAGTCTTTTTCTCCCCTTACAAAATTGTATAGTGGTATTTTATAGAAATGTTTCAAATTTGTAATCAATTGTTTAGATGAATTTGTTTTTGTTGTATGTTGAAATTGAATAGGAATATTCAACCCTGAAAAGTATGGAGGAGAGATGTTCTCAGACTATATGACACTTAATAATTTTTATATGATAGCCGGATTTTTACTTTCAATGTATGCCTGCGTATCAAACGATATTATTCAAACCTTGGGAACCTTCTTAAGCGCCAACAAAAAAACACCGTTTTACTATTTGTGGGGATTTTCCGTACTTGTTCTTGTGATAACAATTGTCACAGGCTGGATTGTTAACGACGGCGATATGTCATTCGGACTTTTGACAAGAATTCCGGTTACTGAAAACTTTTCGTTTTTATATCTTTTGCCGCCGATTATTCTCATAATTCTTACAAGGTGGGGGATTCCGGTTGCAACAACATTTCTTGTTTTGAGTGTGTTTTCGGTAAGCGATGTTTCTGTCATCTGGATGATGCTCACAAAATCCGTTCTGGGTTATGTAATCGCTTTTGTTGCGGCAATAATCATTTACAACATAATCGGCCGCCCTCTGGAGAGATATTTTTACTACACGCAAAAACGTTCGGGAGATACAAAGATTTCCAAATGGTGGATGGTCGCAAAATGGTTTTCAACAGCGTTCATCTGGTCGCAGTGGCTTGTGCAGGATTCGGCAAAACTGTTCGTTTATCTGCCGAGAAAAGCGTCTTTTCCTGTATTGCTTTTTGTTCTGATAAGCTTTACGATTTTCCTCGGAATTTTGACCTACCAGCGCGGAGGCGATATCCAGAAAATTGTTAAAATGAAAACAAACGTTCAGGATCCGCGTTCGGCAACTATTATCGACATAATTTATGCATTTTTGCTGCTTTATTTTATAAATTTAAACAATGTACCGATGTCAACGACATGGGTGTTTATAGGCTTGCTGGCCGGTCGTGAAATCGCGCTTTATCAAAGATTGCGATTTGAATCTCCGAAAAAAATGTATAAACATATTATAAAAGACCTTTATAAGGTCACATTAGGTTTAATAGTATCAATTGTAGTGGTTGTAGCACTCACGCAATTTGATCATGTTAAACATTTCTTTTTCTCTCATTTCATAGGAGGCTGATATGGCGAGAATTCAACAGCTATCGAAACATTTAATAAACCAGATTGCGGCAGGCGAAGTAATCGAGCGGCCGGCGTCTGTCGTGAAAGAACTTGTTGAAAACTCGGTTGACGCCGGCGCAAAAAAAATCAGCATCGAAATTACAAACGACTGCCGCAACATTCGTATTGCCGACAACGGCTGCGGAATCCATCCTGACGACATCCTTTTAGCATTCACAAAACATGCGACAAGCAAAATTCAAAATGACGATGATTTGTTTGGAATTCACACACTTGGGTTTCGCGGAGAGGCGCTTGCAAGTATAATTTCTATTTCAAGACTGACCTGTACAACCCGCACGGCGGAATTTGAAACCGGAACAAAGGTCAAATGCGAAAACTCGGAGGTTCATCAGGTCGAAACCGGCTGTGCTGTCGGAACGATTATGGACATAAGGGATTTGTTTTACAACCTTCCGGCAAGGCTGAAATTCTTAAAAAGCGGCGCGACAGAATTCTCATACATTCAGGAACTTGCCCAGTCCATAGCGCTTGCGCATCCTGATGTAGCGTTTGAACTCAAAAGAGACGGGAAATCCGTTTTGAAAACAAACGGACTTGGAGATTTGAAACGCACGATTAAAGACATCTTTAACGGAGATGTTACGGACAATTTAAAAGAAGTTTTAAAGACAGACAGAATTGCGGGAATGCAGATTTCGGGTTTTGTCAGCACGCCGGATTTTACGCGCTCCAGCAAAAAGAATTATTACATGTACATCAACAAGCGCGCTGTCAAATGTCCGGTATTCCAAAAATCAATTGATCAGGCATACAAAAATTTAATCGCAAGCGGCAAATATCCTTTTGTTGTTTTGAACCTTGAAATTCCGCCTGCAGATGTGGATGTAAACGTTCACCCGACAAAAAAAGAAGTGCGCTACAAAAACACGAATATGGTTTTCAACTTTATTTATTCGGCAATTCAAGGCGGGCTTTCGAATTACGTGGAAAAGCCGCTTGAGGAAATTCCGGAAAGTTCCGAACCCGCGTCATTCCAAATCCCTGCAGGGGTTTTAGCTTTTCCGCAAGCACAAAACGATGAAATTTATTTCGACAAAAGTGATGATGCAATGTATGTTTCTGATGAAATGATGGAGAAAATCAGCAGCAGTCTGCCGTTTTCCCGGGAAGAGGAAGTCGAGCAAAAAACTCTTATATCAGAACCCGAAAAGGCGCCCGAGCCGCAGGATGTAATAATCGGCCAGTACAAAAACACATATATCCTTATTGAAAAGGAAGACGGGCTTGAAATTGTCGATCAGCACATTGCAGAGGAGCGATATATTTACGAAAAGCTTATGGCTGAAAAAGACGTAGTATCACAGCTTTTGTTTGTATCTGATGTTTTGACTGTATCAAGTGCTGAGGCTGAACTTATCAAAGAAAATCTTGATAAATTTGAACGGTTCGGATATGGAATAGAATTTTTGAAAGACACGGAACTTATTTTCAGAAAAGTTCCGCAGATGATAGCGAAAGTTAATCCAAAAGAGATTTTGGCTGATATTTTGGAAAACATCGAAGGCGACATTGACGGATTGGAAGAAAAAATTCTTATAACAACATCATGTAAAGCGTCGGTGAAAGCGGGTCAAAAGCTTTCGACCTGGCAGATGGAAGAGATTATTAAAAGATGGCGTACAACAAAAATGCCATACACCTGTCCGCATGGAAGGCCGATTTCAAAGATTTTGCCGCACAAACAGATAGCATCATTTTTCCAGAGACAAGCGTAAGTTGAGTTGCATTGGGATTTTTGAATGTCGCCTGAAGACGGCGGTTGTTCCAAGCGTTCCAGACCTAATTCTGCACTTCCGTGCCTAATTCTTGCAAAAGCGGCTTCTGTATGACAGTTCCGATATGTCTACGTGCGTAGCACCTAACTTTCGCACCGCAACAAGCGGGCTCAAGTTGAAATTCCACCCTCTCCTCTACCAGGAGAGGGATTTTGTGACGATTTTCGTGGGAGATTGTAGGTTTCGTCAAGAGACGTTGCCCGTTCCGAGCGCCTTTGTCCTAATTCTGAACGTCCGGCGCCTAATCCTTCCAAAAGCGCCCTTCATCTAATTCAGACCCAATACTATGGATTATTGCTTCACGCCTTCAAGCCGTTCACTCTATTTTGCTTTTCGCAAAATTGCCGTTCACTTTTTCGGCGCTCCTTCGAGTTCCGCTTCGCCTCCGCGCTGAACGCGCTCTGGCTTCGCTGCACTCTACGCAAAATCCACCTACGTGCGTAGCACCGGGCGTAGTGCTTTTTCGACGATTGGGGGGATGGGAGAGGAGATTAGCATTGTCATGTATTTGTCGTTTTCATCTCGAACTGTGTTTGCGATGCTTACGATTTCATCGTTGTTTTTGAAAAAATATTTTACGGAATATTTGAACTGCGTTATTCCGCCAATAGGATTTTTCTCGTATTTATATACGTTGTAGGTGAAAAAGTTTTTGCCTTCCTCTTGCCCATTTTCAAGATAACTTATTACAGCCTGATCAACTTTTTTGTTCTTGACAAACTTCAAAAGCACACAAGTTTCAGACGCTTCAATGTCCCTGTCAATATCTTCGGCAAATTTTATCGGATCCTTTTCGTCCGGAAGATGGTAAACGCCTATCATTTTTGTCCAGTGCTCATGATTTTCACCTTTCGGAAAATATTCATTCATCGCGTTTGGAAGATTCAACGACTGCGCTGTTGCCATTAAGACAAAGTCCTGATTGTCAAATTTTATCTCGTCAGCACTCGATGCATAAGCACACGTAAGAGAGATTAAAAACGCAAGCGATATAACATTCAAAATTTTTCTTATCATAATTTTATCCTGTATTGTAATCTGACTTTAAGGCAATTTTTTTTGCCACTTAATATTAAACCACATCGAAATCAGTATAAAATTACACAAAATACTAATTAATCAGGACAAATTTTTCTGAATGTTTATCTGAAATATTCCGTCATAAATTTCATAACAATATCTTTCATTACATTTGCGCCATGCTTGACAGCAGAAGGCTTATGCGCATCTTCCAGATATGGAGTATAATATTCATCCTCAGTATCAGATAAATCTTCTCCAATCAAAAAGCCTTGACGCAATTCTTCAGATTTCATGTAATCACGATTTACTATAAAATCTTTTTCAGGTTTCTGCGTGATTTCAGTCAACAATTTCGCAATATAAGAGAAAACCGGAAGCGTTTTATCCTCAAGCGGAATTTCCTTATCATTAACATAGACTATATTTTCATGCTCTTTTACCGATTCATCCTCGTAAACATCATTTGTCAGATAAATATTCAAAAAATCTTTATTTATAGGATGTTTGTAATCGTTAAAATTAAGCCCTGATTTTTTCAGTGCGTCTTTAAAGCCCGAAAGATGCTTTCCTTTGAAGTCATCAGTAAGCTGAAGGTTGAGAAGATTCCCTTCTAACGATTGACTTTGAGGGGGGGAGGCAACAGCCATATCATCTTCATTGTCAAATTCATCGTCCTGATTATAGAATTCTAATGAGGTATTCATTCTATCATAGCCGATATTTTTAATTCCTGTAAAATTTATGTTCATATTTTTCTCCACTCATATTAAGTTTGGAAATTTTATTTTTTGCTATGTGGAATTTTTTTTGTATACAATTTTTAATATAATTTAAAAAAAAGGGGCTTGACTGAGAGCCGCTCTCAAATTGTAAAATAGAATTGTAGTAAAATAAAAACATAAAAGGAGAGAAAATACATGATTTTAGACAAAATTAACAACCCAGATGATTTAAAAAAGCTTTCTTTAGACGAAATGAATGCGCTCGCCGCAGAAATGAGAGAATTTATAATCAAAAAAGTAAACACAATCGGCGGCCACTTAGGCCCGAATTTAGGAATAGTTGAAGCAACGATTGCAATGCATTACGTATTCAATTCTCCGGTCGACAAAATTGTTTACGATGTTTCGCACCAGTGCTACACGCACAAAATGCTTACAGGCAGAAAAGAAGGTTTCACAGATTCTTCCAAATACCTCAAATATACAGGCTACACAGCACCCGAAGAAAGCGCGCATGACCTTTTCAAAGTCGGACATACGTCAACTTCTGTGAGCCTTGCAACAGGTGTTGCAAAAGCAAGGGATTTGAAGGGCGAAAAAGGTAATGTGATAGCGCTTATCGGAGACGGATCATTAAGCGGTGGCGAGGCTTTGGAAGGTTTGGACAATGCGGCTGATTTAAACAGCAATATGATAATTGTTGTTAACGATAACGAAATGTCCATTGCCGAAAACCATGGCGGACTTTACAAAAATTTGGATGAACTCCGCAATACAAACGGGCAGGCGCAAAACAACTTCTTCAAAACACTTGGATTTGATTATTTGTACGTTGCCGAAGGAAACAATGTTGAAAAGCTTATCGAAGCATTCAAACAGGTTAAAGACAGCACTCATCCGGTCGTTGTTCACATCCGCACGCTAAAAGGAAAAGGACTTGAAGCGGCAGAACAGAACAAAGAAGCTTTCCACTGGATACTTCCCGGAACTCTTGACAAAAAAGAAGAGCCACAAGCGACACCTGCTGAAGATTACAATTCCATTACAAAAAACTTTATTCTAAAACATGCAAAATCAGATAAAACAGTTATCGCCGTGAATGCCGGAACTCCGGGGGTATTCGGATTTACGCCGGACTTTAGAAAAGAACTCGGCGCTCAATACACAGATGTAGGTATCGCGGAAGAACATGCAGTTGCATACACATCAGCACTTGCAAAATCAGGAGCAAAGCCGATTTTGCACATAATGAGTTCATTTGTTCAGAGAACTTATGATCAATTGTCGCAGGATTTGGCGCTGAACAATTCGCCTTTAACAATGCTTGTTTACTGGGGCGGAATCTCAGGCGCTGACGCAACTCATTTGTGTTCATTTGATATGCCTTTAATCGGAAATATTCCAAACATAGTTTACCTTGCGCCGACAAACAAAGAAGAATATCTTGCAATGCTAGAATATTCATTCAATCAAACAGAACACCCAGTTGCAATCAGAGTTCCGAATATTCCTCTTGAATCAACCGGAGTTGAAGACAAAACAGATTATTCAATTCCAAACAAGTTCAAGGTAGAACACAAAGGCAAAAAAATCGCGATTTTAGGGCTTGGCAATTTCTTCAATCTTGCAAAAGATGTTCGTGAAGAAATCAAAGAAAAACTCTCTATCGACGCAACTTTGATTAACCCGAAATTCATAACAGGAATTGATGAAGAACTTCTTGAAAATCTCAAAAAAGACCATGATTTGGTGATTACTTTAGAAGACGGAATTTTGAACGGCGGATTTGGTGAAAAAATCGCAAGTTTCTACGGAAATTCAAGTATGAAAGTTCTGAACTTTGGCGGCAAAAAAGAGTTCCCCGACAGAGTTCCGGTTGCACAGTTGTATGAACGCTATCGTTTAAGAAAAGATTTGATTCTGGAAGATGTTTCGAAAACTCTTGAACTTGCAACGGTATAAGCTTGTTCAAAATATTTCAATAAGAAGGCGCGGGAATAGTTGTCCGGCGCCTTTTAAATACACAAAAAATAAATTTAATTTCATATCCCACCGCACACCTGATAGCGGCTCTCAGGCCGATATTTTCATGCTACAATAATGTCAGGAGGATTTTTTATGTACACAGTAAAAGAAGCCGCTGAAAAAATGGATGTTTCTGAACACACGCTTAGATTCTGGGCAAAAAGCGGATTTTTCCCGTTTGTGAAAAGAAATGAAAACAACATCCGCCAGTTTTCGGACAATGACCTTGAGTGGGTGCGAATTGTCAAATGCCTTCGCTCTGTCGGCACCGAAAACAAAGCAATCAAACGCTATATTGATTTGTGTATTCAGGGAGATTCAACGATTCCGGAGCGCTACGGGATAATTCAGGCGACAAAAATAAAAGCGCAAAAACAGATGGAAGAACTTCAAAAACAAATGGAAATTTTGAATTACAAAGAAAGTTTTTATCAAAATCTCATAAAAAACAACCTTAAAGACACCTGGAATCCGATGAACAATTTACAGCCGGAAGAAACCGCAGTATAAGGAATGCCGCGTGTTAAATTTTGCGCCTCAAAATTAGAAATCCGCGAAATTATTTCGTCTTTGAAAGGCATTTTTCGCAATGCGGCTCTGCATGTATTGAAATGCTGCAAAGCCCGAGTTCCTCTTTAATCCGCTCTTCCACCAAATCGCAAATGTTATGGCAGCATTCTATTGTCATATTTTTTTCGAAAAACAAAGTTATTTCGATTTGCTTTTCAGGCCCGACACTTCGTGCTTTGAGATTTTTGCATCCTAAAACGCCCTGAGTTTTTTCAATGATTGATTGGATTTTCTCCAAATCTTCAACTGGCACAGAGCCGTCAAGAAGATTGTTCAAAGTCGTTTTTGAAATAGTAAAACCGGTTTTCAAAATAAAAAGCGCAACCACAATCGCAATCACAGGGTCAAGGACAGTCAGGCCGGTGAATTTTATCAAAACAAGACCTGCCAGAACACCAAGCGAAGATGTGATATCAGCCTGAAGATGTTTACCGTCAGCGAAAAGCGAAATCGAATTGGTTTTCTTCGCAACAGCGAAAAGGTAATTACTTACGAAAAAATTCGCCGCGGCCGCAAAGGCCATAACACCAATTCCAAGATAACTTTCAGTTTCAAGCGAATAACCGAAATAAAGTTTTTTCACAGCCTCGTAAATAATATAAAACGCAGCAAAAATTATCAGTCCGCCCTCAAAAAACCCCGACATATCTTCATAACGCCCGTGCCCGAAAGGATGTTCTTTATCAGCCGGCTCAGACGATTTCATAACAGCGAAAAAAGTCAGCACAGACGCCAGAAAGTCACTCAGCGAATGGATTGCTTCTGATATTATACTGATGCTTCCTGAAAGTATTCCGGCGGCAAATTTCAAAACTATTATAAGCGCGTTTGAAACAATCGAAAGCCCTGCCGCAAATTTTTTCTCTGACAGATTCATCATAAAAAATATTATGTCATTTTTCTTACGAAAAGTAAAGGGGTTAAAAATTTAAAACCGCGCGAAAACGCAAAAGGGCCAAAGAAAGTTGACCCTTTTTAAAAAAACTATTTGGCGTATTTTGAAAGTTATTGTTTTTGAAAATCAACTTTCGGCACAGCTTTGACGTCTTCCGGCGCCTCAAAATAGTCGCGGCCGCGCACATGTGCAATATTTGCCACAATATTCGTCGGAAATCTTCTGATTTCCGCATTCAAAACCTTGACCTCTTCATTGTAATCCATTCTTGCAACAGAAATCCGGTTTTCGGTTCCGGCAAGTTCATCCTGCAAAGAGAGAAAAGCTTTATCAGCCTTTAAATTCGGATAATTTTCAATTATCCCGAGAAGCCTTGACAATGCGCTTGTCAACTGTGCATTTCCGGCCTCAACGCCTTTCACATCACCCGTGCTCATTGCACCGGAAAGCTTTGAGCGTGCATCTGCGATGTTTTTGAAAACCTCGCTTTCATGAGATGCGTAGCCCTTAACTGTTTCCACAAGATTCGGAATCAAATCATTTCTGCGCTGAAGCTGGTTTTCGACCTGCGCCCATTTGTTGTTAATATTTTCATCAAGAGTCTGGAGCCTGTTGAAAACCCCTACAAACGCGCTTATCGCAACAATAAGCACGATTAATAAAATTGCTAAAATTGTAAATCCGCCTGCTCTCATTTTATTTCCTCCTTTTATTTTATTACCTTACAACAGAGCGTAAAATTTTAAACTGCCATATTGGCTAGAGTTTGGCCAAGAAATGGGAAGAGGCTTTTTAGTAAAAATATGCACAAAACGCTGCCTTTTATTAGCGTACTTGTATTAATCCTGCACTTCTTGTCACCAGTGACCTCAAACTTATTCAGTTCATATATGCCTGCGTATATTGTACCGCGTGTAGTACCTCACCCGAATTTCTAACTTTCGCACCGCTAAACGCGGGCTCAAGTTGAAATTCCGCCCTCTCCTCTACCAGGAGAGGGGATGTCACGACAATCGTCAAATTTTGTGGGTATCGTCATAAGACATTGGCATTTTTCAGCGGCTTTTCCTAATTTTGTACTTGTTTGCCTGATTCATTCAAAAGCGGTTTTACATAATTCAGTTCCAATATCTCTACGTGCGTAATGAAATAGCCGCATTATACAGCTATCGTCACAAAAGACGTTGTCCTTTCCCAGCACCACCCATCCTAATTCTGTACTTCTGCATCTAATTCAGACACAAGCGGCTCCTATATGACATACCCAATGTGTCTACGTACGTAATCAAATAAGCGCATTGTACAGTTATCGTCACAAGACGTTGACCTCTCCAAGCACCACCCATCCTAATTCTGTACTTTCGCATCTAATTCAGACACAAGCGGCTCCTATATGACATACCCAATGTGTCTACGTACGTAATCAAATAAGCGCATTGTACAGTTATCGTCACAAGACGTTGACCTCTCCAAGCACCACCCATCCTAATTCTGTACTTTCGCATCTAATTCAGACACAAGCGGCTCCTATATGACATACCCAATGTGTCTACGTACGTAATCAAATAAGCGCATTGTACAGTTATCGTCACAAGACGTTGACCTCTCCAAGCACCACCCATCCTAATTCTGTACTTCTGCATCTAATTCAGACACAAGCGGCTCCTATATGACATACCCAATGTGTCTACGTACGTAGTACACGCGTAGCACCCCCGCCGCCGAAACCGCCGCCTCCGCCAAATCGGATTCCGCCGCTGCCGCCTCCAAATCCGCCAAAACCTCCCGGGAAAATAAAAAATCCACCCGGTCCGCCAAATAACAAAAACAAAAGGAATAAAAGTATCATTAAATCAAGATATCTGTCATCCTGCATTTGGGAGGGCATGTTGTAATCCGGCTCCAATTCTACCCCGTAACCGTCAGCGATTTTTCCGGCAAGCACGTAGGTACCCAGCAGAATCCCTTTTTCATAATCCTTATTATTAAAATACGGAATCATGTATTCATCCAGAATCCTGCCGGCCTTCGCATCATTAATTATCCCCTCAAGTCCGTAGCCGATTTCTATTCTCGACTTGTTTTCCGGCGGCACCACCAGTATAAGCGCGCCGTTGTTCTTCCCTTTTGCGCCAAGCTTTGCATCGCGCGCAATTTTCAGTGCAGTTTCTTCAATCGGGCGGTTGTTAAGTGTTTTTAGCGTCACAACCGCTAAATCCGAACCTGTTTTCTTTTGCAAATCATAAAGAAGTGCATTCATTTCATAAATTGCGCGGGGTGAAAGAACATGAGCATTATCAGACACAAATCCGTCAAATTCTAAAGGATACGCAAGCGCAACAACTCCGCGCAGAATCAAAACTATCAAAATTATAATTTTTTTCAACATACGAAAATTATATTCCGCACCAAAATAAAATTTATTATCTAATCGGGCAGTTAAAAATATCCGGTGAATTTTAGCATCAAATGAAAATTTTTAGTCTGTTTTCAGTTAGGCACGGCGTGTTCTCTTAAGCGTGCCCTTTCTGAAATTATAAAAGGCGGGAATAAATTCCCGCCTGAAGTTAGCTTTTTTATGAACCCTGAATATAATTTGTTCCGGATTTTAATTATGCTTCAACTTTTGTATTTTTCAAATCAGCTTCGACTTTTTCAAGAATCTCAACCAATTTTGACGCGTCTTTCACGCCGCCCTGTGCAAAGTTCGGACGTCCGCCGCCGTTTGCACCTGTTGCTCGCGCAATTTCACCAACGATTTTGCCGGCATTCACGCCTTTTTTAACAAAACTATCTGAAACTTTTGCAATAACTGTTTTGCTGTTTGCAAGAACAATCACGCTTTCGCCAAGTTTGTTTGATAAGAACTCAACACCGATTTTTGCCGCAACCGGTGAAACATCTTCGATTTTCGAGATGAAAAGTTTGCCGCCTTCAATATCTTCGGCTTTTGAAGCGAATGTCGAGAATTTCGCTCTGGCATTTTCTTCTTCAAGTTTTTCGATTTTCTTTGAAAGTTCTTTGTTTTCGTCAAGAAGTTTTTCCACGCGTTCAACGGTTTCGTCGTAGTGAACTTTAAACATCAGAGAAAGTTTGTCCATTTCGCGAACTTTTGCATTCATAAAGTCAAATGCGGCACGTGATACAACAAGTTCAATACGGCGTGTTCCTGCGGAAATCGCACCTTCTGAGACGATTTTCACAAGACGCAAGTCGCGTATGTTGCGCGCGTGTGTTCCGGCGCAGAACTCTTTTGATATGCAGGTTTTGCCGTCAGTAATTGATACAACGCGGACAACATCGTCGTATTTTTCACCAAAGAGTGCTGTGGCACCTGTCAATTTAGCCTGTTCAATGTCCATTACGTCGGTTTTGACGTCATAGCCTTTCGCAATCCAGTTGTTCATGATTTCTTCGACTTTGAAGATTTCATCCGGAGTCATTGCGCGGTTGAAAGAAAAATCAAAACGCATTCTGTTTTCTTCGACCTGAGAGCCTGCCTGATGAACTTCATCACCCAGAACCTTAATCAGCGCGGCTTGCAGAAGGTGGGCTGAGGTGTGGTGAAGACGTATTTCTTCACGGCGCGGAAGGTCGATTGCGGCTTTTACGCTTTCGCCGATTGTAATTTCGCCGTTTATTATTTTTGAACGGTGGACAAAGAGGCTGTTAACTTTGAATGTTGTCAAAACTTCAGCTTTCATATTATCGTTTTCAATAACGCCGCTATCGCCAACCTGTCCGCCGCATTCTGCATAAAACGGTGTTTTGTTTAAAACGATATCAACATAGCCTTCGCCCTCAACTGTTGCGAGAATTTTTGCATCAGCTTCGTTTTCTGAATATCCGACAAATTCGGTTGAACCGACTTCGTCTTCGATTTTGGCATATTTCATATCGCCTGTGACTGAAATCTTTGCGGTTGCGGCTTTTGCACGTTCTTTTTGTTCCTGCATTGCTGATTTGTAACCTTCTTCGTCTACTTTCAGGCCTTGTTCTTCCGCGATTTCTTTTGTAAGTTCAAGCGGGAATCCGTATGTATCGTAAAGTTTGAAAGCGCTTTCGCCGTCAATATCTTTTTTGTTTGAGATAAATTCGTCAAGAAGTTTGTAGCCTCTGTCAAGAGTTTTATTGAAGCGTTCTTCTTCTTTTTTGATTGTATCGACAATTTTGGCTTTGTTTTTAATCAAGTCGGGATAAGCTTCGCCGTAGTTTTCCACAACAACGTCAACGAGTTTGTATAGGAATGGAAGTTCCATACCGAGGATTTTGCCATGGCGCAGAGCGCGGCGCAGAATCATTCTCAATACATAGCTTCTGCCTTCGTTTCCGGGGATTACGCCGTCTGAAATAAGGAAGGTTACGCATCTTGCATGGTCTGTGATTATGCGGAGTGAAACGTCAGTTTTGTCGGATTTTTTGTAAGCGACGCCTGACATTTCAGAGACTTTGTCGAGAATCGGTTTCAGCAAATCGGTTTCGAAAGTTGATGCAACGCCCTGACAAACCATTGTAATACGTTCAAGCCCCATGCCTGTATCAACGTTTTTGCTCTCTAACGGAGACTGGTTGCCTTCTTCGTCCTGATAAAGTTCTGTGAACACGAGGTTCCAGATTTCAACCCATCTGTCGCATTCGCAGGTGTCGATTCCGCAGTTCGGGTCGTCGCATTTGTACTGTTCGCCAAGGTCGTAGTGGATTTCAGAGCACGGACCGCAGGAGCCTGAAGCGCCAGGGGGGCCCCAGAAGTTATCTTTTTTGCCTTTGCGTTTGATTCTTTCTGCGGGTACGCCTGCTTCACGCCAGATATCGAAAGCTTCGTCATCGGTTTCGAAAATCGTAATCCAGAGGCGGTCTTTGTCGAGTTTGAGGACTTCGGTTACGAATTCCCACGCCCAGGGTATGATTTCTTTTTTGTAGTAGTCTCCGAAAGAGAAGTTGCCGAGCATCTCAAAGAATGTATGGTGGCGCGGAGTTCTTCCTACGTTTTCGATATCGGAATCTTTACCGCCTGCGCGGGCGCATTTCTGGCAGGAAGTGGCGCGGGCCGGATTGTATGGGGATTTGACGATTCCTAAGAAAATCGGCAAAAATTGCAGCATTCCTGCAGTTGTCAAAAGCACTGTCGGGTTGTCGGGGACAAGGCTTGAGCTTTCAACAACTGTGTGCTGGTGTTTTTCTTTAAAATAATCCAAGTATAATTTACGAATTTCGTTTCCGGTTAGCATAATTAATTCCTCTAAAATTGTTTACGTTATAAGAGAATTATACAATAAAAAAGATAAAAAGCACTCACATATTGACAACAAATATTTATCATATAAAATAATAAACGTACCTGATAATGGGGCGTCGCCAAGCGGTAAGGCACCTGGTTTTGGTCCAGGCATTCGGAGGTTCGAATCCTTCCGCCCCAGATAAAAACCTTAGAAGAATATCTAAGGTTTTTTTATTATTTTTTTAATTATGATAATCCGTGATATAAGTTATTTTTTTTAAGTCCGTTTTGCTCGGAAGTGTTTTTGTCAATGCGAGTGTATTTTTAAGTCCAGTTTGATTATTTCGGACAGTTTGATTATTACCCCCAAGACCCCTGATTTTATAGGATTTCTTCGGTCGGAAGTTGCTTGATTATACAAAAATCAAACTGGACTAAATCGGACTTTTACTGGTCTGAAAATTCATAAAACTTTTATCAAAATGCCTGTTTGCTTACAAACTCAAGTAAATTCCGTAGTCCGATTTGAATATTTTACTATTAATTTTTAATTAGAAATTTCTTAAAAATTTCAGGTGTTTTTTCATTATTAATAATGTTTAAATTTTTTTGTTTAAGAGTATTTTCTTTTTGAATATTATTTTTCAACATCCTGTTTAATATCGCAGGGAGCCCAAAGCCAAGAAGCATACAGTTTGCCACCATTGAAGTCCAGTAGATTACAAGTCCAGCTTTCTTTGATTTATTTAAAGTTTTTCCGGTTAATTTTTCAATATCTTTAAATGATTTTAGTGAATTCCCATCCATAACTTTTGTTTTAAATATTTTATCGCTCAGTTTTCCTAAAATATTATTCGTTACAAAATCACCGCCGAAAAACATAGCTATCATTGCACCGATTCTTATTGCGCGGTCTTTTCTTTCATTATTATCTCTTGATTGAACTAAATTATTCGGATAATCAGTTAGCAGCCACATCATAGCAAAAATAGTTTTTGACATAAACATTGCATTTGTGTAATCAAATAGTTGAGCATGCTTTTTTATATGACCTGATTTAATTGATTTCATAATAAGTTTAGGGAATATTATTGCCGGCAAAATTGAAAGAGCTATGCTTGCTGCAAATTTTTTCTTTTTGGATTTTCTATATGTTTCTACGTCAATATCATCTTCTTTAAGTTTATATCCCGCCGAAAATCCTTTTCTATGCGTACGTTTTTCTGTTGTTTCTGTTGCAATCCAAGGAGTAAGCACCCACATACCGGTTGTGGTTAAATAATCATTTCTAAAAACTTTTTCATGGACTGATATTAATTTTTGTCTTAATTCTTCTTTATTAGTATAACGGTTCAAAATATTTTGAAAATCTGCTGCAATATTTTTATCTTTTGCAGATTATTCTTCTGCGGTTTTTCTTATTCCCTCTTCCATTTCTTTTGCAGTACCAGATAGGTATTTTTTTGAAACTTCCATTATTCGTTTTTCGCTATTTTTGAAGTTTTTTACTATTCCGGTGGATTTTAAAGCACTTCTATTAAACAACGGCAATAAAATAAACGGGGTTAAAAATGACATTGAAAAATACAACACTTGCATAATAGATCGTTCAATAGCTTCGTCTTTATTATTTGACATAGCTATTTGAGGTATGCTTACCCCGGCAACTTCTATTATGCCGCGGTTTAGAAGTGTATTTTGCTGGATTTTTGCGGTTGTATTATAGATTTGCATATTTATTTAAAACCGAAACATATAAAATTTTGTTATTAAAATAAAGTTTTTTTAATTTTTTACACTCAAATTAACTGTTTAAAATCCTCAAATCGAGTGTTAATTTACAATTACTCACTTTACTCTTTTTCTCCTCATGCGTAAATGCAAATTTTTCTTAAAATTCACCATTCCTTTACTCTACAAAGTAATTTTACCCTAGAGTAATTTGAGCATTTTGAATTTGGTGCAGTAGTTACTGCACAATACAAACTTTACATGATACACGAAAAACATCTTAGTGATTGCGTTTATAATTTAGATGCGGCGACGGCTTCCAATTCCAGAGGATTGTTCTTATAGGCTTTCTTGGCTTTGTAAAGGTTTGAAATATATTCAAAAAAGCTTTGATTTGAACTTTTGTTCATTACTTTTTGCATATCAGGATATTGGTTAAAAGCTTCGATATATTCTTCTGCTTTTTTATATAGCGGGTTTTCTTTTGTAATAGCGCCGTCTTTTTTGATTACTCTGGTGTAGTATTTTTCATCTATAAAGCCGAAGCGAGAATCTTTAAGTACTTTTGCCCCAAGCATTTCTTTGAAGTTTTTCAGTCCTTGCTGTACATCTCCGGCTTCTCCGGCATAGTATCTTGCCATTATTTGAAATTGTTCAGCGTGTTTTAATTCATGTTTTAAATATTTTTTCAAATATAAGGGCTTGAATACGCTACAGCCGAGTTTTTCGTTTAATTCTATCGAGCCGGTAAATGGATTTGTTACACCGAATGCGTCTATTTTAGAAAAAGATATTTTAGGTCTGACAGATGTTTTTGCAGCCGAATTAATAATACTTATAATTTGACGTGAAATTTTAATATTCATATAATAGTTTATCCCTTTTAAATTCCCCTGTATTTATATAAAGTAATTTTCTAAATTAAAATTGATTTTTATATCAAAAAATGTTAAATTGCTGAAATAATCAAACTCACTGTTTTAAATAATCAAACCCATAGTTATTTCACAGTAAGTCGGCGGATTGATTATCTCTTTTTCTATTCTTTTTAAATTTTAATTTTTGTAACAACGTTGGAGTGGGGGGAATTTTTTTTTGTTTTTCGGTTTCTATATATTGTGTATTAAAAAAAGGATAAGTTAATGAATTTAAATAAATTGTTTTTGTCTGTTATATTAGGCGGTGTATTTACTGGGGGTACATTTTATTTGACGAAAATGAAGAATGAAAACATTAATCGTTCAGAAGTATCAATGGAATATTTGAAAAAACATGATACTAATAAATATATTGAAATATTAGAAAAGGGTCTTAATAAAACCACACAGACGGATTCGAAAAAGTGGGAACAGGCAGCCAAAGAAGTACAAGATTCTTTAAGAATTGATAGCATTGCTAAAACTAATTACGCAAAAGGTGCTCAGATGGTTCGTGATAGCATCGCTAATGCAAATTTAAAGGATGTAGTTAAAACCGTAACAAAATCAGTTAAATAAAAAAGATACTATTGGAAACTAAGATTCCAGCACCTATGTTGTTGCAGTTTAAAAAATGTTCGATCGTCTTCATCGCCGCGGTTTAATGAAATTATGTGTGTCGGCTCAAATCCGAATTTTTCATACATTCTTACCAAAAAAGCTTTTTGGGATGAAACACAACACTCGTAGCTGTCCGCACCGGAATCGGCTAAGAGTTTTTTTATTGCAAGTGCGGCCTCTTTTGCCTCCGGTTTTTTTCTAAATTTTGATGAGAGAAAAAGTCCGCATATCAGGTTTTCTTCGTTAATAGAAAACGCCCCCATTTCTTCGCCTTTATTTGTAATAATACGGTATATACGTTTTTTTGTTTCGCTTGGAAGTTGTATTACATTAACACTTCCGCATGGCTTTTGGTAAAGGCATGACGTTTTATTAACAGGTAGTTTTGAAAGCGTTTTGGCGCTTGAGAATATTTCAAGAATGTTTTCTTTAGTCATTGCAGAAAATAGAAATATATTTTGCGAATTCCGCTTCAACCTTACGTTCTGGCAGATAAAACCCTTGTCATTTAACATAATGCTATCAGGCTTATCTGCAAGAATATTCGATTTCAAAAAGGAATCATATTCTTTAGATACGATGTTATAATCGTTTTTGCCAAGTTTCTTTTTGATTTGTGCTCTTTTTTCTATTGGCAAACCGATTTGATTATATTCTTGTACTAATTTTCTTAACGCAGATATTTTCATTACTTAGATTAAAACACCTGAAAAATAATTTTTTATAGAATGTTACAAAATTTTAATTAAAAAGCCCTTGATATTTCAATGGCTTTTGTATTTTTAAGTCCGGTTTGATTATTTCGGACAGTTTGATTATTATCCCAAAGCCCCCTGATTTTATAGAATTTTTCCGGTCGGAAGCTGCTTGATTATGCAAAAATCAAACCGGACCAAAACAGTCTTTACCGGTATGAAAAAATGGGGCAATATTACTTTGTGAAAACAAGTCATTAACGTATTCCGCTGTCAGCTTTTTGGGTTTTAAAACTACTAAACACTTCAGGAACTTGCAACTCATTTGGAATCGGATTTGTTTGAGTATTTATTGAAATATCTTTTTGCACATCTTTTTTAATCATTTTGTTGCAAACTGTTGGTACGCCCCAACCTATTAATCCCATTACAGCCGCCAAACTTGTCCAAAAACTTCCGGTTGCCGCTATTTTATTTTTAACCGGAATTTCTCCTTTTTTGACTTGCTGATTTATTTCTGTTAGCGATTTATAGTCAGGCATTAGTTTTGAAATTCCGTTTTTACCAGGCTTGGTAATATTTGTTTTTAGCACTTTATCCGAAAGATTTGCAAGAATACTGGTAAATAGAAGATCTCCCCCTAAGAATATAGTGTCAGTAGCAATAAAACGCGTCGTTTTATCTTTTAATTCTGTCGTATTTCTTGAAGCCATTAAAGTTCCGGAATGACCTATAATCATAGCACCTAAAAGAATTGCCAGCCGCGACATATAGATTCCGTCATTATAATCAAATTTATGGGCTTTCTTTTTAAGAAAATTCATAGTGTTATGATTTAATCCCTTGCGGACAGCTAACGGTAAACCTAATCCGATTACAGCAGTAAGTCCAAAAAATGCCGCCAATCTCTTCTTTACGGTTTTATCATAGTTATTTGCACGTTTTTCAACAATGTCTTTGTCTGCCATTTTGAATTCAGCACTAAAACCGCTCTGACCGCTTTTGTTTTTGGTGATGCTGTTATTTACAAAATCTATTAAGCCCATTGCCAGACCGGTTATGATTAAGTCAGAAGAAAGAACACCTATTTTTGCATTTACTAATTTTTTTCTTAATTTTTCATAGTCACCGTCACATTTTGACAAAATATCATCAAAATTAAGTTTTACACCTCTATTACTTTTACCTGTTATCTTTCTGTACAAATTTTCCAACGGTCCGTTTGTGTAATTTGAAGAAAGCTCGGCGAATCCCTCTTTTAAATTTTGGGCAACTTTTGTAACATCTTTTTGGGCATGCAGATACTTGTTTGATATGTGTATCATTTTGTGACTGTCAGTCCAAAGACTTTTAGTCAATTTAACTCCGTATTTCATCGCAATTCTGTTAGATAGAGGCAGTGTTACAATCGGACTGACAAAGGATATCAAAAAAGCGGTAACTAGTCGGCGGGTTTTTTCTTGTCTTTCGAACTTATTGTTAGCTTTAACAATCCATCCGACATCATTTCCGGCAGCAACAAGCGCTCTGCTCCACAGAGGTCTGCTCTCAAGCGCTGCACTCGCTTCAAAAAATCCTTTAAATGTTGGTTTATGTGATTCGGAAATTCTCATTATACTTTTTATAAAACCTCAAAAAAAATTTTTGCCGGTAAACTTAAACTTTGTATTTTAGTGTCCCCTTAACACTATATGTAAATAAATGTAAACATTCTCCGGAATTTTGTCAAAAAAGTTTTTCGTTCTATTTTAATAAATTTGCCAGTGTGTAATTTATAAAAAGAAAGGTAAAGGTAAACTTCTATGACAACACAATTAGTTCAAAAAACGTTCCAGGCAGCCTCTCCGTATGCAAATTATTCATTAAAAAATGTAAAGTATTTCTCAGGCTCAAAAAAGGTTCCTCACATTGAAACCCACGCTTTTACTATTAACGGCAACACAAATGCAATATATCAAAAACGTCAACTAAGAGACAATCACACTTTTGAATCATTCCAAAACAACGGTGAAAGTTTGAAAATTATCAAAAACAGATTCGGCGAAATAATAAGCCATAAAGCAAACTTTAAAATTCCGCTGGATGATATTCAAAGAGTTTATGTTAATGCTTGCGAAGCTATGCGCTTCCGCTTAAATTCATTATACCATGTACCGGACCACATGCTGAGTTCAAAAAATATATAAATAAAAACTCTGTATAATATGTCAAAAACACGCTTTAAGTATATCTTAAAGCGTGTTTGGATGATAAAAGGTTAACCAAAAAATTATTTATGAATATTATATCGTACAAAATCCCCATAAAGCAGGAATTATATTTGCCCCCCCCCCCGTCTTTTCAAGGCTGCAAGCCGCTTTGCAGAATGTCTGATATTACTAAAGAACAGATGCTGGAGGTTTTAAATAAAGGACTTTCAGTTAAACAAATCTGTGAAAAGCTTAATATCGCCGAAAGCAGCTATTATAAATTAGTAAGAAAATTTGACATACATACACCGCGCAAAAAAGCTCTTGCGCATAATGCATCTGTTACAAAGGAAGATATTTTAAAATTACAAAAAGAAGGAAAAAGCTGTAATGAAATTTTAGACATCCTGAAAATAACATTTGACGCATATACCTTAATGCTTTCAAGATTCAAGATTGTAACTGATTTAATGATTTCAAAGAAAACAATCTCAAATATCACAAAAGAAAGACTGGAGGAATTGATTCAGAGCGGGAAAAAGGTGTCCGAAATCTGCAAGGAACTTAACATTCCGGAAAGAACTTACACACGTCTTTTAGGCAAGTTCGAAATTGAGACTGAACGCCAGAAAGCAAAAAAACATATTGCATCCATTACACAGGAAATGATTCAAAAGCTTGTTGATAATAAATTATCAAAAGCGGAAATCTGTGAAATTTTAAAAATAAATAATGCGATGTTTTACAGGCTGCTAAAGAAATTTGGTATAAATTACGACTACTTGCACCATAATAGAGAAATTGTGATTCCGGAAAACAGATTAAGGGCGGCAGTGGAGTTAGGAAAAACTTCACGCGAAACAGCGAGTGATCTTGGTGTTACAGTAAACGTATATCACGCAAAAGCAAAGAATGCACATGTAGATACAGTTTTTCGAAAATCTATTGATAAAATAGCGTCAATTTCTAAAGAAGAAATTCAAAGTTCCATAGATTCCGGGATGACGATAAAGCAGATTTGCGAGAAATACAGTATTACTCCGTCGAATTACAAAGCTCTGCGTGAGAAATACAATCTTTCCACACCCCAGCGAAAATCCAGTTTAAGAATTTCAAAAATCACACCGGAACAATTAATTGAAATGAGAAATTCAGGCAAATCACCAAAAGAGATTTGCAAAGAACTCTCTATTAGCCAAAACGCTTATTACAAGATTATGAAAAATGATTCGGACAAACAATAAATCACATATTTTTAATGTTTATATGTAAATTTTTACAAAAAGTTGACAATAAAATTAATTTATTATAATCTTACATTAATAATAAGGTAAAATAGAACGTTTTTAAAAGAGGAGCATTCATAATTTTACTTTAATAATTTGTTTTGTATAATAAATTTTTAATTTGCGATGGCAGTCACACAAACGGAATATAGCTGGAAGGGCAGCCGGACAAATTAAAAATTGAGAGAGGTCCGAATTGCCTAAAAAAGCAAAGGATAGCAACGCAGTAAAAGTTCTTATAGTTGAGAGTGAAAAAGTTGCAAGAATACGTTTAAAATACGCACTGAAACAATGTCCCGATATAGAAATTGCGGGAGAAACCGCAAACGGGGATGAGGTTATTCATTTAATCGACAATATTCAGCCGGATATTGTTCTTTTGGATTTAGTTTTTACAGGAGTCAGGGGAATTGACACGCTGTTAAAAATCAAAGAAAGAAGAAAAGAGACAAAAGTGATTATATTATCTTCATTAAAAAGCGAAGATGAAATAATCTATTCACTAATTGCAGGAGCAAGTGCCTGCTGCATGAATGACATTTCAATAGAAGATTTGGCAATGGCAATAAAGGCAGTACACCAAGGAGCATGCTGGCTTGATTCTTCTGCGGCAGCCATTACGCAAAAATATTTTAAACAGCAGAAAAATCTTGAGAACAACAACGTTGTAAAAATCAAAACGAACAATCGCAACCTTACAAAACGCGAACTTCAGGTATTACAATACATTGTGGATGGGAAAAGCAATCTTGAAATTGCGGATGGACTTTGCATAAGCATCCATACAGTAAAGGCTCATGTATGTAACATATTAAGGAAATTTGAGGTTGACGACAGACTTCTTGCAGCCGTGCAGGCAGTTAGAGAGGGTTTGGTTAATTAAAAATTTTACACATTTATTTAACGGTTAAATCAAAACTTGTTTTAATCAAATTTTCAAGCAAATCTTTTGGAGCCTGTTGGACGTCGATTTTAATCCAATGTTTTTTATTCATATGCCATGCCGGCGTAATGAAAGGGTAAAGATCTCTCAAAACAGCGCCATCGACAGGATTGCATTTCAAGTTGAGATAAAGTTTGTTATCAAGATAAAACACAAGCGCGAACCATTTGTCGTTGCTTTTATGCCTGATAACGGCGTAAGATTCATAGGTTTTATCTTTAAAAGGATATGTTTCAACTGCGTCATCAGAAATCAAACAAGTTTGGACGAGTTTTTTCTTATTCATAAAAAACCTCCTAAGAACATTTTCCACATATTAATATAAATTTCGCATTTTGTCTATTTTCTTTTTGCAGGTCATGTGGTAGTGTTGAAGTATGAAAAAGTTTTGGATGAGTTTATATATTATTGCAGCGGTACCGGTCATGCTTTTTTGGATATCTGCAGGATTAATAATGGGGATATTTTTACTACTGATAATGGCAGATATGGGAGCCTTTCATATTGCGGCATTGCTTGTAATAATATATTTATATATTGCAATAACCGGAGTTATTGGAATTTTAGCAGCCGCCAAAGTGCTAAATAACATCCCAATTAAAACTTTCGATAAGGTTTCATTATTTTCCATAATATTAGCCGGAGCTGTCATTTTATGGTTTATGATTTACCGCATTTAATGATAACTTATTTTTAACCATTTTGATAATTTCTTTTTTAATGCCAGTATGATAGTGTGTTTTTTATGAATAAAAGAGTCTGGATTTATATTTTACTTTTTATTGTTACTTTTTCCATTTGGTTTTGGTTTACAGCCGGATTTATATTATTTATTTTCATTTTATTATTTATGTATGAGCCTGATATGCAATATTTTAACTTACACAGGTATATTATAGAAGCAATTATATTAACTGCTATATATATTTATGGAGCCTTCGCCGGAATTGGGTCTCTTTTGGCATTGGGTAGAATATATGAAAATAAACAACTTAAAATTATTCATAGGATTGCACTTGGATCATATATTATAATGCTAATGGCGCTTATTGTTACTCAAATAAAGTATTAATTGCTCACGTGGGATTACAACAATACAAAGTATGTAATAATTCTCTATCAAACCATTTACTTGTACATTATAGGCATTTTCCACTTCCCAACGAGGATCATCTTTATTAAATTCATACGTATCTGCAACTATTGCTCTAAAATTACCTTGATTATCAATATGAGCATTAATTATATCAGCCTTGCCCAAAGCAAGAGCTAAATTATTAGAGTCACCAAACTCTTTACTGCCGTTTACTATTTGATGCTGCCTTAAGGCTGAATAATTTTCTTTAATAAACTGTTTTAACGAATCACATGATGCTAACTCTGTAGAAAGTGAACTGTCTGGCCTTAGCATGAGTCCTCTGGCTTCATAAGTTCCAAGTTGTCCGTAAAGTTTTTGCCTTACATAATTTTGTAATTCTACAGGTAAATCAGAAACCTGATTAACTATAAAACCATTTTTATTAATATATTCAGCACTAGCTTCAAACCTTTCAGCAGCTATTTGCCATAAGGCAATAGCATCAGGTATCTTAGTCTCCATATTCTTATAATAAAGACCTGCTGTTACTCCAACTTTCTGTGTAGCAGGTAATTCATGCAACCCAGTGCGTAAAAGTTCATCTTTGTTATACATAGCTTTTATAACATTTTTTGATAGAATTCGTGAAATGTTGATTGTATTATATTTTGTACCAATTTCGTGAAGTAACGGATGTTTTTGACGAAACGAAACGTTTTTCACTTTCGGATCTGCTGAATACATGTACAAATCATTCTTCACCACATTCCCCTGCAAATATCCGTTCTGAATGTTCTGATAATTCTGAAGTTCGGAGGCCGCGGTGTCGTAATCGTTGTTTTCTGCGGCATATTCGATACGCGCCAAGGCACTGCGCGTCTGAGCATTCATCTCCTTTTGTTTTACAAAGGTTTGAGTCAAATTTGCGTATTCTTCCTTGTTTTTCGTACCCGACAACTTTTTCAGGTTCTCTGCTTGCAAGTCTTCTGACGCTTTTTGAACCTCTTTTAATTCGCCGATTAAATTTCCCATTTGAGGCTTAATTTGAATGTTCGCAGCCTCAGAACCTGAATTGCGAATCTCTTCGGCGATAGCCGCAGCTTTGGATGCTATATCAAGCCCTTTTACAAGTACACTGCCAATATTTCCCCAAACACTGTCACCGGAAGACTCAACGCCGCGATTTGCACCCTCTGCAACCTCGCCTTCTGTTGATGCATCTTGAGGAAAATATTCTCTCTCTTCGAGATATCCCTCAAGCGTTTTGGGAGATATTACCTGCCCGTCTTCATCAATCTGAATGTCAGGCAGCATAATTTTCCCATCCTCATTTGACATCGAATCGGGGTTATCGTCTCCGGCCCTGCCTCCGCGATAATGCGCTTTTACCTTTGTTCCGTCGCCTTTCTGGTAGGCCTTCACGTAAATTTGTTTTTCATTAAGTGGTCTCATTTCTTCTCCTTTCGACTTTTCTGACACTTACATCCGTGCAAATACGCAAAAAGAGTAAGGACAAATTTATCCTTACTCTTTTAAAAAATTTTATTTGCACAAATATTTTATTTAATTTTACTTCCTTATTATACCATCCAAACCCGAAATCCGTCAACTGTAAAATCACATTTTCAGGGTGTTGTATACAATAATCGGACATTTTAGGATTGTAAAAAGATAATAAATAAAACCCGGCAGGCAAAAATTATTATTCAAGATTTGCGGTTTTCACACCCAATGAAATGTCTTTTTTCAATTCATTCTGAAATTCCGGCCTGTACAAGAACCCCAGATGAGAACCGTTATCCATATAAGTCGATTTTGTGCCGGTGTAAACTTTCAACTTTTTAAGCTGGTCGGGAGTCGTCAGATAGTCATTTATGGAATGATAAACTTTGTAATTGTCGCTGTTTTTGAGATAATCAGAAATTGAATGAAGGCTTGAAACATATCTCAAATCCTGAATTGTTTCAAAGCCAGCACTAAGGAGATATTTTTGCGCATAATCCTGATATGTCATGTTGTTTATTTGGCGGTAAAGTTCTTTTTTATCAGAGATGTTTTTATTTTCAAGCGTGTAAACCAAATCCGACAACTTTTGATGCATTATAAAACCTGTAATAAGTTTGGCTTCGTATTCTGAAAACGGCAATTCTTCGATTTTTGCGCGGTCTTTTTCGTCCATTTGCGCGATTTGAATAATTTTTGAGGCAGTAATTGCGACGCGGTCTTTTAAGTTATCAGGATTTTTTTCCCACTCTGCAGTTGTCTTGTCGACCTGTTCCATTGCATAAACAAGTTCAACAGGCGGACATACCGAGATGTATTTTGTGATAGAGAGTGTATTATTTTTGTACTCTTTGTCGGCAAGAAACAGGGCTGTCAAGGCGCCGAAAGAGGTTCCGAAAACAACGCGGTTTTTGAACTCATATTTGTATTTGTCCTGAAGTTTTGCGATAACTTTATGTGTCAAAGTTTTCAGATAATCAGCATCCTGCGACGGAATTCCCGGATGGTATCCTTCGGGCATACTTCTGGCAAACTCCCACTGAAAAGCACTTCCGAGTATTATGACAGAATATCCTTCATCATAAAACATTTTGGCAAGCAAAACAGAGTGGCTTGACATTATGCCTTCGCCGATTGAGGGAAAAATTATCGCAAGCGGAGAAGATTTTGTGCCTTTTTGGAGAATATATCTGAAATTGTAGTTTTCACGTTCCGGATAGAGATTAACATTTGAAGTACGGATTCGTTTGCTAAAACATCTGTTCCAGAGAGATATTTCGGCCCAGATAGATTCATCCACATCCGGAAGATCGAAAAGTGCGGTTCGCATGCTGTCTGTCACCGGGTTTTGAGGATTGTAATCAAAGAGAAGCATATCGGCCATGAGTTTAGAATTTTTCGTATTGTATGCATTTAGAACTGCTGCATCAGCATTGTTGCCGGCGTTTATGATTTCGGTTACGGAAATTCGCTCTCCTGAATCGATTTCACTTTTATCGGCAATATTTTTTTCATCAATTTCTGAATCTGCAAGTTTGCTTGTATCAAGTTCGGTCTCGGAATTCTCTTTTACAAGTTCCGGTTCTATTTCATAGAGAAGATTATCAGAATCTATATTCTTATCGCTTTGAACAAAATCAATTGCAGTATCAAGAACTTCTTTGCGGTCGTAGTTGTGGCATTTCATGTAATTTTCGACACCGTAAAGCTTTCTTGTGATATCGTAGGGGTCTGCATAATTTGATTCAATCATTTTCATCACAGGCTGCATATATGAAGTACGGTTAACCAGAAGTCCGGCTTTGACAGCGGCAAGAACAGGCGTTGCTATATAGCAGGAAGGGTTTAAGGCGGCATCGAACAGCTTGCCTGCGATATTTCTCGGGCTTGTACCGTTAATGACAGGGCAAACAAGATACGGGCCGGGTTTCACGTTGCATTTGGCAAATGCCTGTTCCATATTTTCGTTTGAAGGCTGGATTTTCAAAAAGCGTTTTGCAGGATCATACATTCCGCCAAGGCCGATTGTCGTGTTTGTAAAAAATCTGATTGTTTCGTTTTTGGAGGTTTCAAAATCCTTTTGGATAAGGCTGCTGACAAGTCTTGCCGGATATTCGATGTTTGTTGCAACCCCTTTAATCCTGTCCATTCCGTATTTTGGCATAATCGACGCCCACAAAATATGCACGGGCCGTATTGCGTATTTGTTCAGACCGGAATTGAATTTGAACATTTTTCTGTTGAAGTTTTCAAATTTATCGTTTCCCAGATACTCAAAAACGTAATCCGGACATTTGCAATCCGGTCTTGCGGGTTCATCCGCAAATGCGGGCGCGCCTGCAAATGTGCAGAACAAAAGCGCATAGACGCTTATTTTTTTTAATTTATTATCCATAATCTCTCCTGATTCATGCGAATTCAATAAAAATATTTTATTGCGCACGCATGTAAAATTTATTAGACGAGAGGACAGATTCGAGGGTTAATAAACGTTGACAATAAAAAAATCTCCGTGAAATACGGAGAGTTGATAATACCCTTACATTTAGCGGTAATTAATAGTAAATCAATTCACAATATAAATGTAAGGCAAGACTAACAATTTGTCAAGTATTTTTTCTTCGCTTTTTAAATCCCTCGCAAAATGATGAGGTTATTTTTTAACACGAAGTTTGTAGGTATCGTTGTCGTCGTAAAATTCCAGAGTTATAGTATGCCCGTCATAATCAAGCGGGGGCGGGTTGTAGCTTCTTACAGAAGAAATCATTTTTTTTGCGGCGGCAAGAAGGGGTTTATTTGCTGAATTTTGATAGAGTTTTTTCTTTTTTATATTGCCATGTTTGTCGAGAACAAATTCAACATCACATGTTCCGCCGCCTTCAAATTTTGCAAGTTCAAACTTTGAAAGCAATAAATTGATTAATCCGGCCTGATAAGATTCCCAGCCGCCGCTTGCATTTGGCTGTACAAAATAGGCAGGTGTATCATCCCAAATCTTATCTATAGCGGGGATTTCTCTTACGACTGCTTTTTGTTTTGTTGTGGGTGGAGTTTCCTGTATTTTGTTTTTGGGGCCTGCAAAGAGGACAAAACACAAAGAAAAAATACAGCAGGCAGAAAAAACGATTATTGAAAGCAGATTAACCGGAAGAATAGGTCTTGCGGCATGTTCAGGAAATGCCGGCTTTTCAGATTCCGGTGCGGGCTGATTTTCAGGGGGTGCTTGAATTTCTTCAAAAATATTGTTTCCGCAATCGCAATAATCAACTCTGTCGTTATATACTCTTTTACATTCAGAACATTTAAACATCTGTATTTATTATAACATATTATTTCTTAATTTTCACGTTGATAATTTCGAGCATAAATGATTTATGCATTTCAGGTTTTTGTGAACTTAAAACAGCGGTTGCGGCGCCCATTGCCAGGCAAAGCGCCAGAACTGATGCTATAAGGAAAGTTTTTTTATTTCTCATAATCTAACCCTTTCATAATCCGAGTAATCAGACGGTTTTGAATAAACAGTATCATAATCCAGAATGAAACCGCCTTTGAATCTTACATGAGAGCGCTTGGTATTTGTAGGGAAATCCAATATACTGTCGCCTTCCAGATGCTTTAGAATATTCACCATATCGGTTTTTGCCTCTGCAGCAAACTTGCGGTTTGTGCAGGTGTATTGCAGATTTGAAATTTTGCCGCTTCCTGAAACATCAAATGAAAACAGAATCAAAGTTCCGACAGGCGCCTCGATTGCGGATTCATCCATAATACGGTTTTGGAGTTCGCTTCGCCAGACATTCCAGGCAATAATTTCTTCGCGCGTACCTTTGAACTTGCGGTTTCCGACCTCATCAGAATCTTTAAGACGGACGTTTTCATCGGAAATATCTGTGGGCAAATCGACATCGGTTTTCTTTGAATCATCTGTGATACGAATATCTTTGTCGGAAAATTTTATATCAAACTCTTCAAAACCAAGTTCGCTATCTTTGGATTTGGTTTCGTTTCCGGAGATTTTCAAATCAACATCTTTTTGTTTGAAAGAACCCGAAGGCCCCATTCTGATGGTTCTATCCTGCGTTTCAGCACCGGTTTCGTATTCAATCCAGAGTTGTTTTTCATCATCCTGCGGTTTTATGTGAATTGTGCTGTCCGAAGCTTTGGCAATATCCGGATGTGCACGATAGAATTTCAGTTTGACTTCAAAGTCGGAAATCCTTCGCGTTTGCGGATTCATCAATTGTTCTTTTATCTTGAAACGGGTATTTTCAAGCGCAACAGGCTTATGCATTACCGGATGCGCGATTAACACCAGTACTGTCAAAAAGATATAGAAAAATATTACAAATCCTTTTAAACGCTTCATTTTTCATTTCTAGTCTTTGTCAAGTTTTGCGATAACCTCATCACATGCATAGATTTCAAACATTGTATTTGATAGCATGAATGTTTCTGCGATTAGAATTGCTGTCGGGACGAGTGCGGCCAAAAAGCTTGTCACAAGCCCTTTCAAATCCCCGCCGATTTCTGTTGCGAAATACGAAACGTTCATCGTGAATTCTATGAAGATAATTGCGCATCCGATTGAAAGCAGGCGGAATTTTTCAGTGTCTAATTTTCTTGTTCCCTCAAGCCCGAAAATACTAACGCCATGTTGTCTGTAATCGCTGTATCCGTCTTGTTTGATTACTTGAGAGGCCTGGATTTTTTTCGCTGCCGTGAATGCGCCGACAAATGCGAAAAACGCAAACACAATCATAACCGATGCCAGCACCAAAAATACAGGTGAAAATCTTAAGCCGGAAATTCTTATCCATCCTGCAGCCTCCGGAAAGCACATCGCAAGCGTATTTGAAACACCATAAGCCAAAAACGGCGCTGTAACTATCCCGAGAAGGATTTCTCCGCCGGATTTGATTTGCAGGTTAAAAATTCTGTCTTTAATATTTTGGATTTTTGTTTTTGAAAAGCTGTTTACGAATCTGTCAATCCACTGTCTGTAAGATTTGAGAACTGATTCAAAGTCTTCACGGTACTCGTACTTGTTCAAAGTCATTGCCCATTCGCCCGACGTATGTTTAAAATACCCGCAGCCAAGCGACAGAGCAGTCAAAAGGCCTGAGAAGAACAATGACACGCACAAAGCAAACATCATAAAATCATTCAAATTCATATAATAAATCAAATTGACAACATAAACACCGAACATGAAAATCAAGCCGAACACAACGATAAACCCTTGTGCAAATTTTGCAGTGCCTGAAACATTTTTGTTTTCAGCCCCCTGCAAGAACAGATACAGCCCCTGTTTCAGCATTACGGCCGCCGCAAAAACAATAATCGCGCAGATTACCCAAACCTTGATATTGGTTGGAAGGTGAAGATAATTTGCAGATTCTTTTATCGAAAGTCCCATCAAATAGTTTGCAAGTCCGAACGAACAAAGGATTGAACTCATTGCCATTGCGACATGCAGGAATATATTTGTGCGGGTGTTTGAAGCTATTTTTGCTTTCAAATCGTTAATCTGGAATGCAACCTGTTTGATAATCGCTACCCGCATTGCCTCAATATCGGCTTTTTGTTTGTCAAGTTTGACGCGCGTGACAGCGTTCGGGTCGTTTCCGTATAGCGCTTTCATGTCTTCTTCGGTCAAATCTTCTCTGGCAATTGTTGTGACTGTTTTTTTGACCGGAGCGGTTTCAAGAATTTTTATATTGATAAATTCTTCACTGCCGGCAAACATTATTTTGCAGATGTTTCCGATTTCAACTTTTTTTATCGGCTTGCCCTTGAAAAGCACGCGTTCGTTGTGGAATGTGTTCATCAAAACGCATTTGTTTTCGTTCAGGTCATATTGCAATGTTATAAGAACATCAAAGTCCAAATCGAGTTTGAAGTCGCAGTTAGGATTCGTACCGATATTGATTACGTCTTTTTCATCAAAGACTTTTTCAAGTTTTGAAGATGAAACAACAATTGTCATAAAATTCCCCTTATATTTTTATTAAGTAAATTATTTTTATCAGCAAATTATCTGCCAAGCGCGTGAATAAACTGTCTTACGGCCTTGTCGATATTTTGCTCAGGCGCAACAATAAGTTTCTTTTCGCCAAGAACAGGTGTAAGTTTTTCTTTAACCATATCGAGTTTTTCAGGGTGCGCATAGAGAAACATCATAGAAAGTTCCGGCATATATTCTTTTGAACTTTCAACGTTTTTAGGAAGCAAATCCCAGTTGATTTGTTTTTCAATAGCGCCTTCGTTTTCAAGATCGCCGAAAACAACAATTCCCGGAACATATCCTTCCTTCTGCATAGCAAGCGCATGGTTGAAGCCTTTTTTCATAGCAAGGCCGTATGCGGTTCCGTAATCTTTGCTGTCATATTTTGTAAACGCATCAAGCGCTTTTGTGATTCCTGAATTGTTAAACGGGGTTCCTTCATAAATCAAATAAGCGTCTTCGCTTACTCTTAAAATCTTAATCTGGTCTTCCGGATCAAGAAGGTTGCATATTTGTTTCAAAGTTTTTTTCTGATTGGCAAGCGCATTCTGATTTGACGCGGAAGAATCCACAAGGAAAATTACAGCCGCCGGATGGAAATCGTCAACTTTAACCTTAGACATTGCACCCCAGAGCAATTTTCCGATGATTGATATTGTAACTATTAAAATACCTAAAATTATTAATCTTTTACTATTCATAACCTTCTCATTAAATTATATACTTTTAATATAATATTATCACATACCTGCCTTTAAATCAATCTTTTAGAGGAATTTTAAAGAAGCGTGGAAGGTTTTTGAGCAACGGAATTTGTTTGTGATAGAATAAAAACACTAAGGAGAAGTTTTATGGAAAAGTTTATTGAAATCGCTGCAGTAATTATAAGCGCATATTTAATCGGTTCAATCCCGACAGGATATATTATCGTCAAACTTGCGACCGGACAGGATATCAGGACAATCGGGTCAGGCTCTACGGGTGCGACAAACGTTAAAAGAGTTATGGGAAGAAAATGGTTTTTCATAACACTTCTTCTGGACGCATTCAAAGGCGCATTGCCTGTTGTTTTGGCGGCGTTGTTTGCAAAAAGCTTCACCGGAATCGGACTTTTGCCGGTTCTGGCGGCGGTTGCGGTGATTCTCGGCCACAGCAAGTCGGTTTTTCTTAATTTTACGGGCGGAAAATCTGTTGCATCAGGTGTCGGAACAATTTTGGCGCTCAACTGGATGGTCGGACTTTGCATTGCCGCAATCTGGGGCATTATAACTTATTCATCAAAATATGTTTCTCTGGGTTCCATTATCGCACTTGCGATTTCACCGTTTTTGATGTGGGCTTTCAAGGCGCCGGTTGCATATATCGCTTATTGCGCAGTTGGTGCTGTTTACATTATTTATTTGCACCGTTCAAATATACAAAGACTTATCAAAGGTGAAGAAAACAAGGTCAGATAAATGGATTTAACAACTATTTTAATTATTTTTGCAGTAGTACTTGTGATTTCGCTGATTTTGCGGATATTTTTTGCTATCACAAAAGTTCTTATAATCATTGCGATTATACTTGCAATCGGTGCAGGCGTTTTCTACTGGTTCAATTACAGAATTATGCCTTTAAACAAGTCTTCTGTAAAAATCGAAAATATTTTTAGCCTTTAATCAGTTTTGTAAATGTCTGGTTATTTTGAATGCCGCTATTCATTAGGGTTGTGGCTTGAAGTTCTGCGGATTTGGTTTTAGGTGCTGCCGTAGAATTTTCTGATGTAACCGCTGCGGATGAAGTTGACGCGGTCGAAGCTGATGTTCCAAAAGACGCCGGAGCCGCATTTTTCTTCACATTATATGACTGGATTGAACGTTTTCCGGTCAGACGTTTCATAAACTGGTAGTAATTCTTTTTGAAGCCTGTTGCATTATTTTGTTTTTCTTCATGAGCCAGAAGTTCATCTCGAGTATGCATTCCAACAGGAACTCCGACTGATTTTCTGGTCAAAAATTCGCCGATTGTTGTGTTTGTCAATGTAATCCAACTCATTCCCATCAATGAGCTGTGGTATTGTTTTTGGAAAGTTTTGTTGAACAGGTCAATCAAAAGTGTCTGGTAGAACAGTCTTGAACTTTCCTGAACAAATCTTTCTTTGAATTTTGTATCAGCGCCTTCAACATCGTTTCCGTTGGATTTCAGCATAACCATGTTGTAGTTATCTGTCATCAAGAACCATATTGTGGCTGCCGCCGTAACCGTTTTGGCAAGGTTTGACAAATCCGCGTTTGAAACATTCGACATCGAATGCACGTTAAAGGCTTTGAGGGTATTGTCCATTACAAAGTCTTCAAACTTTTTGTAAATTTTTCCTTTTGCATTATCGTCCGGAGCTTTTGCAAGCGCGTCTCTGTATTTTTTAGCTTCAGCGGAAATTTTGTCGAAACTTTTCGAAACCGCTTCCATATTCAAAGCGTCCATTGATTTTGCGGATTGAGGCGCTTTCTTTGCAAAAAGCTGAACAAACTGGTTCGCGATTTTGTACGGGAATCTCACAACGCCCCACATAAATCTGAACGGGGTTATAAAGAAATCAATGAATTGTTTGTATTTTTTATCACGTGAACCGAAGTTGACAAGCCCTTCAAGTGCATCTTTGTAATCTTTGTACAATTTTCCGCTCTTGTCGCCGGCTTTTTCTAAAGCGGTTTTAATTTTTCCGGCTGAACTTTTATCAGAAATCAATGCTTTTTCAAGTTTGTTTTCGGAAATCGTTTTTATCAATTCTGAATTATTCTCTCCGACGGCTTTAAGTTCAAGCTTAATTTTAGAAAGTTCTGTTTTTAAAGCATCGTCGGATTTCACAGAACTAATTGTTTTGTATCTGTATTTGTCCGCAAGTTCTTTGTAACCGTTTTTGTCAAGAATTCCGACTAAGGATTTGAGATTTCCTTTCAAGGTATCTGCGTGAATGTCTTTTGCGGAAACATTTTTCAGGAACTTTTCAATTACGCTGATGTCAGAAGTTTTGTCTAATTCTTTGACAATTTTTTCAACCACAAGTTCGCGAGAACGGATTGCAACAGCTTTATATTGTTCGCCGCGTGTTTTGTAGCCGCGCTCTATCAAAGTGTCCGCAACTTCATCTATCGCTTTTTGCGAAACTTTGTAATCAGAAATTTGAGTCGCATTCTTGTACCATTTTTGGAACGGTTTAAATACCGCATCAAACGCAGCATCAATTCGCGGAATTTTTCTGATTCCTTTTATTGCAAATCCGCCGGCAATTATTGCAGCACTTGCTTTCAAGACGGTATCAAACGACAGAAGCGGTTTTTGAACTTTATCTTTTGAAGTTTTGTCAGCGTTCGGATTTGCTTTGAATGCAGGTTTGTTTTCGGGTTTTATATTAGCTTCCGGGGCGTGATTTTTTTCGTTAATTTTTCTGGCTTCTTCAGGTGTCAATCTTGAAATATGTTTTCCGTTGCGAAGACGTGAATACATTTCCGTGAACAGAACCGTTGTACCTGTCATTGCCATAATTCCGAGTTTGGAATTGTTGATAAGTTTTGACAGAGCGCCCATTGTAATCAGAGTCAAATATCCGCTTAAGAATATTCTTGACGCTTCCTGCTTAAATCTTGTGCGTTTTTCTTTTGAAGCCTCTTGAGGATTATCATCCATCATTCGGGATAGGTTGTACGCATCATTTGCAAGAAATATTGCAGGCGGAAGGCCTGAAACAAGTCTGTTTAATGCTCTTTCATGTTTTGTATCGTAGTTGCCGACTTTTGTGTCAAAAGGTTTCATTGAACGCTGGAAAATCAGCCATTCCATATTTTTTTCAACATCTGCCTGAACACGAGTTTTGTCGACGTCTGTAAGCTGGTCAACTTTAACGCCGAGTTTTTTCGCCTCAGCTTTTAGGGCATCATCAAGCGCATTTTTTCTGAAATCCAAAAGCCCTTGAAGTGCGTTTACTTCATAATCAATTTTCGAGCGATGTCTGATATTTTTAAACATCGGGCGCTCAAGAGTTTTTTCCGACCACTTTTCAAGCGGCTTGAATTTCCCGAGGATTTCAACAGCGCCGTTCAATATATCTCCCGGGAATTTCAAAAACGGATCTGACGCCCCCTGAGCAACAAGCGTCGGGATTGTCTTTTGAGAAGTCGTTAATGTGCTTCCGTCAACCTTAATCACTCTGTCAGTCAATTTTGAATCAAGCACTGCATTGTAAAGCTTGCGCACCATTCCGTCAAGAGGCTTTTCCATATAATTCAAAAACTCGTTGACATCATACTTGCCGGCTTCTTTATACAGACTAAAAAAAGAGCCTTTAAAAGCTATCTCATTGGAAGTAGATTTTAAAGGACTCTTATTTAAACCTGAATTTAAGGACAAAACATCGGATGTTGAAGATGGAGGAAAAGAATTCGATATCGGCACCCTGTTTTGAGATACCTCGGCTTTGTCTTTTCGCTTTGGCCGTATTGATTGATTTATTTTTCCTACTAACATAGTTGTCCTTCCCGTCATGTATTTTTAACCGAATTAGAGATTTTGGCAAGAGTAAATATATACAAAATTTACGATAATTTACATATTGCCCGAAAGCCTTTTCCTGAGCAGATTTCCGTCTTCCGGCAGGCTGTTTTGAGGTTTAATTTCAGCAGGAGCATTGGTCTTTATCTGAACATTTTTTTGCGCTCCGGCTTGAATTTTTGAAGGCATTTTTCTGCCTGTCTTTTTCATGCAAAGCTTGTTCACAAGATACACAACAGTTCCGAAAGCCGCACCGCCCAGTAGAGCGCAAAGTCCTGCGGTTTTATACTGCATTCGCTTTGCCGTATTTTTAATAATATCAAACATTTCTTTTGAAACATTGTCCGGCTTTTTGTTGAAATTTTGTCTTAAAACGTCAAAAGAAGACCCGATTGCCTCCTGCGCGGACAAACGTGTATCCAAACCGCTCATGACACCGAAAAATTCATACATTCCCTTAACTTTGCCCTTCACAAAATCAAACCCCATACCGGCACTGCTTTGTTTTAAATTGTCAACAAGAGCGGATTTTAATTCACCGATATTAGAAGATTTTTTAACAGCATTATAATAATCCAGCACTTCATCAAGACCGCTGTCGGACCCGGACGAACCCGAATACATGCTCTCTAAAATCGTAAGTATTTGATTTTGAATACCTTGTTTTATCTGCGCAAGCGAAAGCTTTTGTTCCGTGAAATATTTCAAATTTACATCAGCAAGTTCTTCATACGATTTGGCCTTGCCGATATTTTCCATAAATTTGTCATAAAGTCTGACATCAGCCGCCTGCGCCTTGTCAACATGCGAAAGAAGTTTCTCCTCAACTTTATTGACAAATTCATCGGACGGCACGCCGTTTTTCAGCCACGGCTTGGATTCGTAACCCGCAAGCGCAAATCCCGCCCCGCCGACAATCGCTGTTCCGGCGGCTGATATCAAGGCATCGTTATTAAATTTGCTTGTACGATTAACTGTCATAAACACTAATTACTTTCACACGTACATATAATAAAACATGAACACGCAAAAAATTGCCTTCCCATAGCCGTATGGCTAAAACTATCTTTACAATTGCGCAAACACTATACTATAATATATTTTTGATGTATAATATACTTAACTTAAATAGTGTATGCAAATTTAGAGGGAGAATTTAATGAATAAAAGCCAATCTGCAGGATACATCATACTTGCAATAGTTGTAGTAATTTTCACTGTCTCAGTATTTCTTGGCGGGCCGGCAACGGAGACGTCCGAACTTTCTTATTCAAACTTCATAGAAAAACTGAACGCAAATGAATTCAGCAAAATTGAAAAAGCTGATGACTACCTGATTGCGATTCCAAAAGACCAGCCTAAGGCCGAAAAACCGCAGTCAAACATTACTCAAAATCCTTTTATGCAGTTGGACATAAAACAAACTCCGACAAAACAATACAAAGTTTTGACGCCTTATGATCCTGACATCATGAAAAAACTTGAAGCGTCAGATGCTGAAATCGCCGTAAAAAAACCGAGCGAATCCTCACAAATCCTCGGGCTCATCGGTTCAATGTTCATCCCGCTTTTGTTTATAATTCTTCTGATTGTAACAGCCAAAAGCATTCAGGCAGGCGGCTCGCAGGCCATGTCATTCGGCAAAAGCAAAGCAAAACTTATGCTTGACAGCAAAGTAAAAACAACATTCAAAGATGTTGCCGGAATTGACGAGGAGAAAAAAGAACTTGAAGAAATCGTCGATTTTCTAAAAAACGGCGACAAATACATAAAACTTGGCGCAAAAATACCGAAAGGTGTTCTTTTGGTAGGCGCCCCCGGTACCGGTAAAACATTGATGGCAAAAGCCGTTGCAGGCGAAGCCGGCGTTCCGTTCTTCTCAATCAGCGGGTCGGACTTCGTTGAAATGTTTGTCGGCGTTGGTGCAAGCCGCGTCAGAGACCTTTTTGATCAGGCTAAAAAACACCAGCCATGTATTATTTTCATAGACGAAATCGACGCTGTCGGCCGTCAGCGCGGAGCCGGAATGGGCGGCGGACATGACGAACGCGAACAGACTTTGAACCAGCTTTTGGTTGAGATGGACGGGTTCGACGAAAATACAAACATCATTGTAATCGCAGCAACAAACCGTCCGGACATCCTTGACAATGCACTTCTTCGTCCGGGACGTTTTGACAGGCAGATTGTCATTAACAAACCCGACATTTTGGGACGCGAACAGATTTTGACGGTTCATGCGAAAAACAAACCGCTTGAAAAAGACGTTGAACTCAAAACTCTTGCAAAAAGAACCCCGGGATTTTCAGGCGCTGATTTGCAGAATTTATTGAACGAAGCCGCACTTCTTGCCGCACGCCATGACCAGAAACTTATTACAATGGAAAACCTTGAAGAGGCGATTGACAAGGTTATGGCAGGGCCGGAAAAGAAAAGCCGCATGATTACCGACGAAGAAAAAGAAAATACCGCCTACCATGAAGTCGGCCATGCGCTTCTTGCAAAACTTCTCAAAAACTGCGACCCGCTTCACAAAGTTTCAATAATTCCGCGCGGCATGGCGCTTGGAATCACAATGGTTCTGCCGGAAAAAGACCATTTGACAATGAAAAAATCGCAAATTCTTGACACAATCACAATGACTTTAGGCGGCAGAGTTGCAGAAGAAATCGTTTACGGAAAAGATTCAATCACAACCGGCGCAAGCAATGATTTGGAAAAGGTTTCGGCGATGGCGCGCAACATGGTAACAGCGTATGGTATGAGCGAAAAGATGGGGAATATGGCTTACGGCAAAAACGAACAGAACATTTTCCTCGGCCGCGACTTTGGCATGAAAAGAGATTATTCTGATGAAATCGCCGCAGAAATCGACAAGGAAGTTAAGAAAATCGTTGACGAACGCTACGAAATCGCAAGAAATCTTTTGAATGAAAACCGCGATATGCTGGAATATATTTCGAAAAACTTGCTTGAGCGCGAAACTCTTGATGAAAAAGAATTTAATGAATTGATGGAAAAAGTTAGAAGTGACAGACAATCCTGCTAGAATTTCAGATTTGGAAACCCTTATTGCGCAAAGCCGCAAAGGGTTTCCTCAAAAATCTTTATACATATTGGAACTTCCGATTTTCAACCCTGAAAACGGATTTCCTTTTATGCAAGGGTTTTGTGCCTCCGACAAGGTTTCAGATGGAGCAAAAGTTCCAAATGAAGGGGACATAAAGGAAGGCGCGCGCGCCTTACAAAACTTGCGCACAAATCTAATCAAAGCCGCACAAAGCCTTGAACCTGATATTTTATGCTTGAGATTCAATATTGAATCGACGGCAGATATCGAAAAAGCTGTCGAAATTTTAGAAGAAACTTTGCCGCAAATAGAACTTCCCCTTATGCTCAGAGGCTCGGGGGATGATGAAATCGACAGAAAACTTTTGCCGGAACTTTCGGATTGTGCAGAGGCTCATGGAATCGAATGCATCATTTCATCCGCAAACGAAAACACATACAAAGAAATTATTCCGCACACAAAAGGCCAACATTTTGTAGTTTTGCGTTCGCCAATTGACATCAATCTTGCAAAAGAGATAAATATTTTATCGTCGGATTTGGGTCAGCCGCTTGAGAGAATCATTATTGACACAGACATCGGCGGACTTGGCTACGGGTTTGAATACGGTTACAGCATTATCGAAAAAATCAGGCAGGAAGGGGCAAATGACAAATTTTTAGAAATGCCGGTAATCTCTTTTGCCTGCGAAGAAGCACTCAAAACAAAAGAAGCAAAATCGGACAGATTTTCGCGCGCCTGGGGGGATTTAAAAACCCGCTCGATTATGTTTGAAACCGCGGCCGCAAGCGCAATCAGAGCCGCAGGCGCCAATTTAATTGTAATTAATCACCCCGAAACACTAAAAACAATGAAAGGGCTGAAATGATGGAACTTTCGGGACTGCAAATTTTCAAATATCTTCCTGCCGCCAAAAAGTCGGAAAATTCCAACTGCAAAAAATGCGGCTGCCCGACCTGCATGGCTTTTGCACTGAAATTAGCCAAAGGCAGCGTGCCTATTGAATCCTGCCCTGAAATTCCGGAAGAATTAAAAGAGATTTTTGAAAAATCCAGAAAAGCCGCTCAAAAAACAGTGGAAATAAACGGCACAAAAATCGGAGGAGAAAATGTTCTTTTCAGACATGAAAAAACCTTTTTAAACCCGACAGCACTATGCGTTTTGCTTGATTGCGAGGCTGCGGATTTTGAAGAAAAATTCAGGCGCGTGTCTGATTTCGAAATTTCAATTTTGAACAAGCCTCGAAAAGTTGATTTAGTAATTTTGAAAAATTCAAACGGGAAAATTTATCCGAACACGCTCACTATAGAAGAATTTGAGAAACTTCCGATAAAAATTATTTTTGACGAAGAATTTTCAAAAACCGCCAAAGATTTAAAATTCATCCGTGAAAAAGCCATCAAAGAAAAGGACGAAAATTTTTCAAATCCGGTTTGCGTACACTTTGCGCCCGCGTGCCGTGAAGAAAAAGAGAGAACTCCGCATTTGAATGACATTTGTGCAAAAGCCGCTTTTTACATCTGCAAGTACGCAAACGCGCTGATTTTTGAAGATTTTGACGAGGCGCTTTTTGCAACGCTGATGACTTTGCGCGAAAACATTTTTACAGACCCGCAAAAACCGCTGAAAGTCGAATCGAAAATTTACGAATTCAACGAGGTGGATGAAAATTCGCTGATATTTTTGACAACGAATTTTGCCCTGACGTTTTTTGCGGTCGCAAACGAATTGGAAAGTTTGAAACGTTCATCATATTTGATTGTGACACCGGCAGACGGGATGAGCGTTTTAACCGCATGGTCGGCAGAAAAATTCACCGCAAAAATGGTTGTGCAAACTTTGAAAAAACACGATTTAGCGTCCCGCGTAAAAAATCGGAAAATAATTATTCCGGGGCTATTAGCGCACATGCAAAAAGAAATTCAAGCGGAAATTGATGCGGCAAATCTTGGTTTTGATATTGTAATCGGCACGATTGATGCATGCGATATTGCGGATTTTGTGAAAAATTTTGAGGGATAAGAATTATGGAAAAATTAGAAAACGAACAAAAAGACAACGTTCAAAATTCATTCGAGAAAAAATCCGGACTTAATGAATGGATTATGATTGTTTTATGCGTAATTCTTCTTTCTGCTGCGGCATATATTTCATTTAATATCGACACTTTGTACAAAAATTTTCGGAATTTTCCAAAAATTTATCAAAGTAAAACCCGCCAAACTTCTGAAGACATTCAAGATGAATTTGCGCCGTACATGAAAAATTTACAACACAAAATCAAGCAAAACTGGAATCCTCCAAAATCCACAACCAGCAATAGTGTAGAGCTTTTGTTCCACATTGCTAAAGACGGCAGATTGTTATCGTACAAAATTTTAAAATCTTCCGGCAGTGAAGAAACAGATCAGGCTGCAATTGACGCACTTAAACAATCGGCGCCGTTTGAAGAACTTCCGAAAAGTTATAAAAACAATTCAATAACTGTTCAATTTCATTTTGACTACAATGTTTTTCAAAACGACAAACTAAAAGGCACTCAATCCAAACGAAGCGGCAAATAATTTTTCGAAAAAACGTTTTTTCATGTTGCCATTTGGTAAAATTTCATTAAAATACATTACAAAGTTGAAATGTAGTGAAAAAAAGTACTATACTGTATTTGAGGGAAATTATACAATATAGGGATAGCCATAGTTAATGGAAAATATTTTACAGGCACTTGAACATACAAAAATTCCGGTCACTGACAATTTGTACGAAGAATATGACTGGTTTAAAAAAGTTTTTCCAATCGCTGCGCAAAAATCCAGTGACGGCTTTTTCCTGCCCGGATTCCGCTTTGAACTTATCGGAGTCAGCAAAAATATCAACATGCTGATGACAAATGAGCCTTATTTTGTCACAAAAATCAGAATTGACAAACTTTATGACATGTTTTTCAGAATTTCTGACAAAACCGTTGCAATGCTTCTTGAAAAAGCACTCGGGCGGCCGAACCGCTCTTTCCACATAAACAGAATGACCGATTTGGAAGGCGAAATCCTCACTGCATTTAACGATTATATGTTCAGAATTATGTCGAAATTCCTTACACCAAAGCCTGTCGTGAACATTAAACGCAAAAACTTTGACATGATTCATCTGACATTCATTGTTAAAAATATCGACGACGGAAATGCCGGAAAATTTATCATTTCGCTTCCGTCAGCCAGGTTAGAGGCAAACAAAGTTGTTGTAAAAGAAGACAAATTTGAATTCTCAGACTTTTACATGTGTCCAATCAGCGCAAAAATCAGAATCGGCGCAACAAAATTCACCGTAAAAGAAATGAAGGGGCTGGAAGTTGAAGACATTATACTTTTAGAAAACAGCCGGCTGGATACGTTAAAATTCATACTGAAAGATTACGAAAAAGATTTTAAAATAAACCCGAACATGGGGCTTGAGCACCCGCTCGACGGAGACGAAGGAGAGAACATGAGTGAAAATAACGAAAATACAAATTTATGGGACAGCATAGAAGTTGACATGTATGCTGAATTTGATCCCGTAAAGATTACTCTCGGCAACCTGAAAAGGATAGAAGACGGGCTTGTGGTTGACATTGCATCGCTTTATGACAACAAAATTACACTGCGCGTTGAAAACAAAGTCATCGGACACGGCGAACTTGTAATAATCAACGACCGCTACGGCGTCAAGATTTCAGACATAGTAGAAAAAGGCCAGAACGATGTTGAAGAAATGCAGGCAGAGCCGCAGCAAAACTTCATGCCTCAACAGGAACAGGCAATGTATGACGAACCGATGCCGACAAGCCCTGATGAGCCGATGCCGGCCGCCGCACAGGGACAGGAAGAAGACGAATTTGACTACAGCGATTTTGAACTCGAAGACGAAGATATTTAGTTGAACAAAGCGTCGCAGCAATACGAGGATAAGTAATGGGAAGTTATATTTTAAATTTTACGGTGTATACAATGGCAATGTGCGGCTTGATTTGCTTTGCATTGTTTGCGTATAAAAAATTTGCGGCCGGAAGTTTCGGGGGCAAAAAATCTGAATTTTTGGGCGTTGAAGATTCGCTCTCGCTGGCACCAAGAAAAATGCTCTATGTCGTAAGAGCCGGCAACGAAAGATTCCTAATCGCATCAGACGCCGACAAAACAAATCTCATCTCAAAACTACAGGGCGGAAAACTTCAGCCGGAAGCGCCAACAGAGCCGGCAAACTTTGAAACTCAGATGGCTCAAGGGTGTGCAGTAGCTCAAAAAGTTGTCTCGCCTTCTGAATTACAAACAAAAATTATTCAAAGAAAACAAGCAGAAAACAACTCTAAAATCCAAAATCTTCAACACGGTCAAAAGCCGCTATCTACAAGACAAAACAGAGAAGATTTCTCACACACAAACAAAGAAAAAACGGCATTCATCGGCATAGATGACCTGCCGCAAATCAAGATAAATTCGAACAAGAAAAACCATTCCGCCGACGTGCTTAAAAGCATGATAAGCAGAATAAAGGAATAAACATGGATTCTGTGATAAAAGATATAAACCCGATAATACAAATGCTAATCGTGATGACGGTATTTTCATTACTGCCGTTTGTATTCTGCTGTATGACAAGTTTTTTACGATTTGTCATCGTGTTTTCAATGCTCAAAACCGCGATGGGAACCCAGCAGGTGCCGCCTTCAATCGTTATTATCGGACTTTCGATGATTCTGACGTTTTTCACAATGGGGCCGACATTCGACAAAATGTATCAGATGGGAAGCGTTCCGTACCAGAAAAACCAGAATATCATTGAAGCCATTGATGAAGGTTCAAAACCTTTGAAAGAATTCATGATGAAACAGACGCGCGAAAGCGATTTGGCGTTTTTTGTCGAACTTTCTCAAAAAACACCGCCCAAAACACCCGATGAGATTACAATCTGGCAAGTGGCACCCGCATATATCATAAGCGAACTCAAAACAGCTTTTGAAATCGGATTCATCATCTTTGTACCGTTCATCGTACTTGACCTTGTAATCGCGAACATTTTGCTGGCTTTGGGTATGTTTATGCTCTCTCCGACGATTATTTCACTGCCGTTTAAGCTTTTGATATTCATCGCTGTTGACGGCTGGGCGCTGATTGTTCAGGGGCTTGTCACAAGTTACAACTGACGGGACAGGCGCGAAATAAAACAGAATTAAACCCAAAATAACAAGATTAAAAGGAAAATTTATGATAGAAATATTAGCAGAATACTTATCAAAAGGCTTTGTGACAATGCTTACGATTTCGATGCCATGCGTTCTTGTGGCGGCAGGAATCGGGCTTGTTGTCGGTATTTTGCAGGCCGTAACACAGGTTCAGGAACAGACAATCGCCGCGGCTCCAAAAATTCTCGGGGTTTTCCTTGTCATTGTTATTGGCGGATTCGGGTTCATAAGACTTCTCACAAACCTTTTTTACGAAGGCATGGCGCTTGCATTTAACGGAGTTACAAAAAACGACCAGTATGTGCTTTCTAGCGACTATTACAAATACACATCGCCCTTCAAGGGTGAAATGAACGACCGGTTCAAAAATATCGGCGATATTGACTACATAATGCGCCATCCCGGAAATATTCCTTTCATAAACAATCAGGAAAGACTGCGCGATTCCCATTCCAACAGAATGCCAAACCCGCGTCCGGATTTCAACGAAACCAGAACAATCCTCGGGAGATAATTTCGGATGGATATTTACGCAGAATTAATGAAATTATTTCCGACAATAAATACGGCACTCGCATCAGGAATCTTTGTGTTTGCAAGAATCTTGGGATTTTTCAGACTTGCTCCGGTGTTTAACAAAAAAGAAATTCCCGGAATGGTAAAAATCTGTCTTGCACTGCTTTTTACATTCATCATCACGCCATTTTTGCGGCCGGAAACACTTGTGGGCACACAGGATTCTTTTGTGCTGTCGATTTTGCTGAACTTTGTAGTCGGGGCAATAATCGGATACATCGCACAGTTGATTTTGCTGGCGGTTGATGCAGGTGCGGATATGATTAATATGCAAATGGGGCTTTCATCTGCGATGGTTCTGGACCCGACAACATCCAGTCAGGTTTCTATTTTGACGAGAATAATTTCGCTTCTGGGAATTCTGATTTTTATGCAAATTGGCGGGGTTTACTGGCTTATCAGGGCGCTTTTGAGAAGTTTTGAAATCTTTCCGCTTTTTGCGACGTCTTTGCCTCTCAAAGAATTGGTAAATCTGGATTATCTTATCAAAATGAGTTCGAATGTTTTGTACATGGGTCTGCAAATCGCGTCCCCCGTACTTCTTGCAACTTTGGGGCAGGACATTATCCTTGGCGTAATTTCAAAAACCGCACCGCAGGTTAACGTTTTCCAATTAAGTTTCCTTTTCAAACCTGTATTTGGCGCGGCAATAATGGTCTGGATACTGCCAATGCTGATGAACGTCATTTCGGATTACTTCTTGACATATTCGCGGATTTTTTAGAGTGAAGAAGAAAAAGATAGAAGTGAAAAGTGAGGGGTGAGAGGTGAAAAGACCGTTTCGGGAAGTTGATTTTCAACAATTTTTTCTTTTAAAGTTATAAATAAACAAACCCCGCCGGATTTCACAAAAAATAAATCCCCGTAAACGACCTTTCACTTTACACATCTCACCCCTCACTTTTTCCCCATCTCACTTCCCCATCCCTCTGCGCAAACTGCCCTTTACAACCCCGCCCATCCGCGCTATAATCCCCTCATGACAACAAGCGCCTACATCCACATCCCATTCTGCCGGCAAAAATGCTTCTACTGTTCTTTTGTCTCATATCCTTGTCCGAAAATTATTCCGGACTACTTAAGGGCACTGAAAAAAGAAATCCGGCATTTTTACAAAGGCGAAAACCTTAAAACGCTTTATCTTGGCGGCGGAACGCCATCTATCCTGCAGGCAAAAGAAATCGAGAGCATAATTTCGCTTTTGAATTTTTCAGACGAAACCGAAGTCACAATGGAAATGAATCCAGAATTCATTGACAAAAAATATCTGGCTGAAATCCAATCTCTTGGTATAAACCGCTTGAGCATCGGCTGTCAGAGTTTTGATTCGGAAATTCTTGCAGCAATCGGGCGCAAACATACGGTTAAAGATGTAGAATTCGTTGTAAAAACTGCGCAGGATTTGGGTTTTGACAACATCAGCCTTGATTTTATTTACGGGCTTCCGGCGCAGACGCTGAAAAGTTTCACAAACGATTTGAAACGCGCTAAAAATTTTGGAATTCAGCATATCTCGCTCTACGGTTTGAAAATCGATGAGGGATGTTATTTTTACAAAAATCCGCCGAAAAATATCGCTGATGAGGATTTGCAGGCTGATATGTATTTAAAAGCAATTGAGACGCTTGCGGATTTTGAGCATTATGAAATCAGCAATTTTGCGCATCACGGATTTCATTCGCGCCACAACTTAAATTACTGGGACAATGAAAATTATTACGGATTTGGTGCTGCGGCACACGGGTTTGAAAACGGCGTGAGGTATTCAAATTTCGAAAATTCGCAAGAATATATTGAAAATTGTTTGGAAAAATCATACCGGCACAGTTTGAGTTTTCAGGAAAAATTAGAAGAAGAAATTTTTCTTGGATTCCGCCGCGCCTCGGGAATTAATTCTGAAAAAATAAATGAAAAATTTTCAATAAATTTTGATGAAAAATATTCAAAAATTTTAGAAAAATATTCACGTCTCGGCTACCTTGAAAACGCCAGCGGCAACTGGAAGTTGACCAATTCCGGAATTCTTGTAAGCAATGTGATTTTATCAGAATTTTTGGAATAAAATTTCAAAATTTTTCATCAAAATTTCTTTTAAAAATTTCGGACGAAAATACTGTTTTTTTTGTGCAGAAAATGAAAAATTTTACATTTTTTTACCTTGAAAATAATTAAAAAATTAACAAAATTGTCAATGAAAAAAATAAAAAACTTCCGCGAAAATTGCGGAAGTTTTTCACAAAAATTTTGAAAAATTTATATATTCATTGCTCTCAAAATATCAACCATATCAGAACTTGTCTTTTTGACATCTGCGTTTGAATATTTAATCGCGTTATCAGGGTCTTTAAGCCCGTTTCCGGTCAAAATGCAGACGATTTTCGAGCCTTCTTTGATTTGGTCTTTGACCTTTATCAAACCTGCGACAGATGCGGCACTTGCGGGTTCTGCAAGAACGCCTTCGGATGATGCCAGAAGTTTGTATGCTTTGACGATTTCATCATCAGTCACAAAATTAATCATGCCCTTGCTTTCATCGCGGGCCGCTTCTGCCTGCTTCCAACTTGCAGGGTTGCCGATACGGATTGCTGTTGCAAGGGTTTCGGGTTTCAAAATCCTTTCGCCTTTGACGATTGCGGCAGCGCCTTCTGCTTCAAATCCCATCATTTTCGGCAGTGCTGAAATCTTGCCTGCTTCAAACCATTCTTTGTAACCTTTCCAGTAAGCAGTGATGTTTCCGGCATTTCCGACAGGAATGAAGTGGTAGTCAGGAGCCTGCCCGAGTGCATTTATAATCTCAAATGCGCCGGTTTTCTGGCCTTCAATTCTGTAGGGGTTAACGGAATTTACGAGTGTAATCGGGTATTCGTCAGCGATTTTGCGAACCAATTCGAGCGCTTCGTCGAAATTTCCCTGAATTGCGATGATTTCTGCGCCGTACATCATGGCTTGCGAAAGTTTTCCAAGCGCGATGTAGCCGTCGGGAATCAGAACAAACGTTCTTAATCCCGCTTTGGCGCCGTAAGCGGCGGCTGATGCGGATGTATTTCCGGTTGAGGCGCAGATTATGGCGCCGGATCCTGCTTCTTTTGCTTTTGTGACAGCCATTGTCATGCCGCGGTCTTTGAAGCTTCCGGTCGGGTTGCAGCCTTCGAATTTCAAATAAATTTCAGCGTCAACGCCGATTTTTTTTGCAAGATTTTCAGCCCTGATTAAAGGCGTGTTGCCTTCGTTAAGCGTTACAACCGGCGTGCTTTCTGTTACCGGCAAATATTCTCTGAATGTATTGATTAGTCCTTGATAGTACATATTTTTCCTCTCTTTTTTGGAAGTGAGAGGTGAAAAGTGAGTAGTGAAATGTCCTTATCAGAAATTAATTTTCGCTATTTTTTAAACTTTTATAATATTTACCGGAACAAAAATTTTACAAATATCTATTCCCGTAACCGACCTTTCACATCTCACCTTTCACACTTCACTCACTAAACCTGAACCCGAATCAGACTGTTTACTATGTTTCCGTCCTGTTCGATTTGTTTAATCGCGTTTTGCATGTTCTTTTCCTGCACAAGTTCTGTGATAACCGTGATGTCTGCAGTGTTGTCTTCGGAGACACAGCGCTGGACAATGCTTGCAAGGCTTATGTCATTTTCGGCGCAAATTGTTCCGATTTTGCCGATTACGCCTTTGTTATTTTTTGCATTAATCGAAATATAATATTTGTTTATCGTATCTTTTACGTCAATGCAATTTGCGGTTTCGTCATGACAACAGCGCATCATCGGGAGAAGATAATCTGTTTTGCCGAGTTCTGCGGCGATTGCCAGAATATCACCGATAACTGAACTTGCGGTCGGGAATTCACCGGCGCCGGGGCCTGAAAGGGTAATTGAGCCGACCGGATGACCGCTTAATGACACCGCATTTGTCACATAATCAATGTGCGCCAGAGTTGACTTTTTAGAAATCAACATCGGGTGAACGCGAACATCTGCGTTTCCGTTTTCGTCAAGTTTTGCTGAGGCGATAAGTTTTATTTTGTAGCCCAAATCGTTTGCGGCCAACATATCTTGCGCGCGGACATTTGTGATGCCTTCGCGGTAAACATTTTCAAGTTTTATACGTTTTTTGAACGCAATTGTTGCAAGCGTTGTGATTTTGTACGCGGCATCAAACCCCTCAACATCCCCTGTCGGGTCGGTTTCAGCATAGCCCAATCCTTGCGCTTCTTTCAAAACATCAGCGTAAGATGCGCCTTGAACGTCCATTTTTGTCAGGATATAATTTGTTGTGCCGTTCAAAATCGCTTCTATTTTATTGATTTTATTGCCGGCAAGAATTGTTTTGATAGGCATTATCAAAGGGATTCCGCCTGCAATTGCGGCTTCGTAGAGAATGACTTTGTTATGTTTTTCCGCGAAGTTAAAGAGTTCTTCGCCATGTTTTGCGAGAAGTTCTTTGTTTGCGGTGACAATATGTTTGCCGTTTTCGATTGCTTTTTTAATCAGGCTGAAAGCAGGTTCCACTCCGCCGATAAGTTCGCATACGATATCGATTTCGGGATCATTTACGACTTCATAGCAATCTGTTGTCAGAATTGAGTTGTCAAAATTTTCAATATTGCGCGGTTTGTTAATATTCTTAACCGCGACTTTTGTGATTTCAATATTTTCATAAGGCTGCAGGGTTTTAAAAACGCCTGTGCCGACGGTGCCAAGACCGATTAATCCGATTTTAATTTTATTCTTTTCCATAGGAAAAGTTTAGCACAAATAAATTTACAAAGGAAGATTCATTTTTTCGGTGCGGAATTGTTTGATAAGAAGCGGCGCAAATCCGGATATAACGAATTTGCGCCTGAGGTAAGGTTATTGCCGCAAAAATTATTGACGGATATTATCGCGGAAGATTTTTGAAATAATTTTTATCAGTCAAAGCTTTATACGAGCATCCTGCGCCGTTCATATTGTTGGTTGAAGTCACGGAGCAGTACTCCTCGTTTTCTGTATAATAATCGGTTCCGCTGACCCCCATAGGAAGCAGCTTTCCTTTATCATCGATTTGGAACATGAAAAGGTCAACTCCCAGCCTGTTTGGATTTTTATTATAGCCGTTAACGTCTACGGAAATGTAGAGTTTTTTATTATTGAGTTGATTTTCAAGAAGCACCAGACTTCCGTCATTAAGAACAAATTGGCCGTCATCAAAAAGCGCGACATTCATAACTGTTTTACCGTTAAAATTTTTATATTTGGTAGATTGTCTTTCATCTGTAGCATTGTCCCAATTTTGAATACAGGCTTTTGAATCTTTGGAGCCGTAGCCGCAATCTTGAGCAATTTGAAGATATTTAATTATAAGAGGTTTAATTTTTTGTGATGCGCCGGTATCAGTGGTAATTCTTTCACCTGTTTCAGCCTGATACCTGTCAAGCGCCTGACTTATTAAAGAATATGCGCGCTTGAGGCCGGCCTCAAGCTGTTTGTTGCGGCTGTTGTTAATCACGGTCGGCAAGGTCATCGCGGCAACTATTCCTATTATGCCCAGCGTGATTAACACTTCAGCAAGAGTGAAAGCGGATTTTTGTTTCCGGCCGGAAGTAGTAAATTCGGATTTACGAATAGTTGTAAAAACCGGCGTTTTGTTAAAGATTTTCAGGTACAAGCGTGTAGGATTAGGAATCTTTTCAGCAGTTTGGGATTTGAAAACGGATTGAGAGCTTTTAAAAGCCGAAAGCCTTAAAAATGAGCGGTTAGCAGGTGCCCCCCCCCCCCTGAAGTTCAGTCATAGTCTTGTTTTTCATACTTTTCTCCTTTAAATTGTCACTCAGATAAAATTATCTTTATTGTTATTGAACAATTTTGAGTATAGCTTAATTTTTTGTTTTGCGCAATAGTCGGAATTTTTGGAGAATTTTTGAGTACTGCAGCGAGCCGGATTTGGGGGTAAATAAAAATATCTTAAAAGAACTTAAAAAGAAATCTTGCAAAGAAAAATGTTTATGCTAATATAAAAAATGAGGAATGAATACAGATACCCCACAGAACCAAAAGTCTGGAAAATTCCTCCACTAATTCAAAAAGCGACATTAGAAAGAATTAAGTGAAAAACGGAATAAGCCCTGGTAGCTCAGCTGGATAGAGCAACCGCCTTCTAAGCGGTAGGTCATGCGTTCGAATCGCATCCAGGGTATTTTTTGCGACAAGAGTCAAAATTTACGAAATATGAGAAAGGTAAGTTATAGTCATAGCTTACCTTTTTGCCTTCTAACTTGCAGTTCGATAGTAAGTAATTTAATAATTTTCTTTGTTCGATAGGGGATTGTTGTTTATATAAGATATAAGCGTTTTTCAGCGTTTCGATAATTCTAACCCCTTCTTCATAGTATTTTTGTTCGGCATGGTGTAAAGCTTCAAGTTTTATCATGACTTCATCTAAATCTTTGTTCCATTGAAGTCTTTTATCATTGTAAAACTTAGCATCAATCAAATCATCATAATATTCATTAGTAATTTTATCTATCCTGTGCCGTATTCTTTTAGCTTCTGCTTCAAGATTGCTACGCATTTGTTCGGAAAATTCTTTTTTATCTGCTAAACTTTCTTTCAAACCTTGTTTAATGTAATCAATGTGTCTTTGTGCAAGGCTCACGGCTTTTACAGCTTCATCAAATTGTGGCATTAAATCTAGTTCATTGATGTAAATTTTCTTCTGTTCACATTTACCCTTGCCACCAGTACAGTGATAGTATATATATTTACCCTTCTTTATTTCAGCAGTAATAGCACATCCGCATTTTGCACAAGTTATTAAACCTGCAAAAGTAAAATTGTGGTCATCTCTATATAAAGGTTTATTATCCTTTTGGGCTGAAATTTGTGCTTTTTCAAATAATTCATCTGATATAATTGGCTCATGTTTACCTGAATAAACTGTGCCTCTGAAATACAAACCTCCAATATAGCTGACATTTTTTAGGAGTTTACCTAATTGTCCATGTGAAATAACTTTGTTTGATGCCTGATAAACAAATCCTTCATCTCTTAATTGCCATCTTACTTTTTCTAATGAAAGCCCCGAAGCGTATAATTCAAAAGCACGTCTTACAAATGGTGCTTTTTCTTCATCAATAACAGTTGTATTTTTATCAAGTTTTTTATAGCCATAAGGTACTTGTCCTATAAATAAACCGTTACTTGCTTTCTTTAATCGTCCTTTTTGAGTTTCTTCTCTAAGGTTATCAATAAAGTTTTTAGCCAATAAAACCTTTAACCCGTGAACCAACTTTGCATGCGAAGGGGAATCAGGGGTTATTATTTCATTTTCTTTTACCAGATGAATTTCAAACTTGCTATCATCTACATCAACGTAATCCCTAAAATTTCTATATAAACGGTCTGTTTTTTCTACAAGAATGGCATTAACATCCTTGCTCTTTTTAAGGAATTTTATCATCTCTGCAAATTTATGCCTGCCTGTTTGTTTTGCTGTTTCAGCTTCTGTAAACTCTTTTACCACTTCAATATGATTCTTGCTTGCATATTCGTGCAGTAAATCCAATTGGGCTTCAATAGAGAACCCTTCTTTCTTTTGTTCTTCTGAACTTACACGTGCATATATAACTGCTTTTATTCTTTGTTCCATGAGGCAATTATAGCATCAAAACTATAATTAAGGTCATTTGTAACTAAATTCTTTCATGAAGGAGTAAATCATGAAAGAAAGTATATTTATAAACATAGGAGCTAGTAACCATTCAAAGAATGAACGACAATCAGAAGACTATTACGCAACCGAGCCGATTGCAGGGTATTTATTATTAGAGGTTGAGCCAGAATTAAATAATATCTGGGAATGTGCTTGTGGTGAAGGACATTTAGCAAAAGTTTTTGACGAAGCAGGAAAATTAGGAAAAGCAACGGATTTAATAAATAGAGGTTACGGAAGCATAGAGGATTTTTTATCAAACGCAGAACCTTATCATAACGGAGATATAGTTACAAATCCACCATATAAATACGCTCAGGAGTTTATAGAACACGCTTTAAGTAAGGTTGATGACGGTAGAAAAGTCTGTATGTTTCTTAAAGTTCTATTTCTTGAAACTCAAAAACGCCAAAAACTTTTTACACAATATCCGCCGAAAGTCATTTATATCTCAAGTAGTCGTATAAATTGTGCTAAAAATGGTGATTTTAAAACGTATAATTCAAGTGCTATTGCTTATGCTTGGTATGTATGGGTTAAAGGTTACAAAGGAGAAACGTTAATAAAATGGATAAATTAATCGTTAAACTATTCATAGAATATGTAATAGAATGCTCATTATGGTGCATAAGTTTCATAATAGCCATTGAAGTTGTCTGTTCCTTATCTACATCTGCTTAAAATTTTCATCATGACGCTCTATCAAGGTTTTTGGAACAAATTTTATTTCATAGTCAAATAATTCTGCAATATCCATTAACTCTGTTACTTTGAAAGACGAGCGTGCAAGTTTATTTAATAAATTAGAGTCAGAAGCAGAGCGTCCATAAGCCTCATTCAACATTCTAGCTAATCTATACACAGATGTATTCTGTTCTTGTAAAAAGTCCTTAACAAGCCTTCTAGCTTGCTCTTTGCGTTCTTCTGATGCTATGTATTTTGGTGTTTCTGGATTTGTCATATTTACCTCACCTTATTAGTATAACACTATTTTATTTATATATCACGTTATCGTAAAGTTTTGTGTCGTAAATTAAAAAGAAACATTGACAAAAACAAAATATCGATACATCATGATAACGTAAGGTAAATAAAAGAAAGGCGGTCACAAATGGCAACACAAGTAATTACAACAAACATCAATCTTGAAGACAATGCAAGAGTTATCAAGTCTATCGACTCAAAAATAGCTGAATTAAAAGAGCTTAGAGATGAAAAAGTAGCGGAAGTTAAGGACATTATGAACAAGGCTAATGTTCTTGAACTTCAAGCAGGTGTATTTACTTTTAAACTAACTGAAATTACAAGAAACAATGTTGATACAAAGACCTTGAAAACAAAATATGCGGAGTTATACAAAGCTCTTTTAAAGGTTTCCAGTTATATGAAATTCGATATAGTGTAGGGGCAATCCCTACACTATGTTGCAAAAATAAAGTTAAGTTTAGAATAAAATTTCCTATCAAAGAGGTATAACATGAGTAAAATATTTGCATATATCAGAGTTTCAAGCCGTGAGCAAAACGAAAATAGACAGCTTGACTCGCTTCAAGGATTAAAAGTTGACGAAATTATTATTGAAAAAGCTTCAGGTAAAAACTTTGTCAGCAGGGAAAAATATCAGGCTATGAAGGCACAGTTAAGGGCAGGCGACCTTGTTATTGTTAAAAGTATTGACAGGTTTGGCAGGAATTACACTCAAATCTGTAAGGAATGGGAATCGCTTGTAAATATAGGTGTGGATATTCAGGTTCTAGATATGCCGATACTCAATACTAGAGATAATCAAAATGGTTTAACAGGTCGCTTAATTACAGATATTGTGCTTAAATTGCTAGGCTATGTTGCAGAGAGGGAACGGGATAACATTAAAACACGTCAAGCAGAAGGTATAGCATCCGCTAAATCAAGAGGAGTAAAGTTTGGAAGACCGATTTCAGATATACCAAAGGAATTTTTAAGAGGTTATGAACTTTATACGCAAGGTTTAATTACAGTTAAAGATGTTATGGGTATGTGCGATATTGCAAGAAGTACATTTTATAAGTATGCAGAGTCCATAAAATGTTAAGTGTTTTTCATGTACTAAAATTCTAAAAAATCACCGCTAAAAGATACTGATTTTTCGGATACTGAATAAGTCCACAAAAAGTGTACTTTTTATGGACTCAAGGAAGGTTTAAAATGATTACATTAAACAATAATAATTATGCAAAGTATTCAAGGAAGTTAAAACATAGTACAAGTAAAAACATCAACGGATTTTATAAGAAAAACAGATTAAGTGTTTTTATTTATGATTTAGAAAATATTTTACGCTATGCAATAAGATTAAATGACGGTATGGTTTGTAATGCTTCAAAACTAGATAACGAGCAAAATTGGTTTCAATATCATTTAGCTAATGAAGATTTTAAGGGATTTATAACTAGTTCTGAACTGGAATTTTTGAGAAGTTTATAACCTATTCTATATTTAGTTTAAACCATAAGGGTCGTAAGCATCGCTTTTACCTAAGTTGCACATATCACAAAGTGTTCTAAGATTTGATTCTTCTGTTTTCCCACCTTTGGAAACTGGTTTTATATGGTCAACATGGAGTTTTGCCCCATCTTTTCTACTTCTACCGCATATTACACATTTAAAACCATCTCGTTTAAGAATTTTGTATCTCATTTTCGGTGTCATAAGCTGTCGTTGATAAACTGCGGATTGCTTATTTTGCTGCATCTGATTATAATCATTTAAATAACGCTCTATATCATGACAATTAAATTTATATGTTCGCTTATAACTATTTCTACCTCTAGGACTTCTGTAGCATACAATAAGTTCAATGGTAAAATCCCTTATAGCATCCTTTTTAAGTTTTTTGCATTCGACTTCTTCTATTGATTTAAATTCATCAGCTTCAATAATAGAATTTGCCGTAAGCTTGCAATAATTACATCCGCTTACAATTTTATTTATAGTTAAATTGAACTGTTGTTCATACTGAGAATATTTTTGTCTGTTATATTTAACAGCTTTTACTATTCCTGTAAAATAATTAGGACTATGTTCAATCGTTAAAAGCATATGATTGTAGATGTCAAAATTATCAAGTTGTGTTTTGCTATTACAATTTCTCCGATAACGAGGATGGGCATCAAATTCTTTAAAATTATAGTTATGATTAAGCTTTTTTATAGCATACAAACATTGACTATTAGATTTAACAAAATCAATTTTTTGATTTTGTAATTCTACTGCCTTTTTGCGTTCTTCTGCTTTATTACGGTTATAAACACACCAGGTAATGATTACAGCTATAAAAAGAATTCCAAATATTAATTCCATTCCTTTTTACCTTCCAAATGCATCTTCATAAGATTCTTCCAAAATTCCATAAATAAACTTAAAAGGCAGAATAAATAACCTTAAGACAGGATAAGCTCTGAAAAATTTTTTATTACATTCAATATACCCAATCCCAACGTTGTTCCAATTAGAAGAAAAATCTTTTTGTAATTTGTCCTGTATAAAATATTCATATTTAACGACAATAACAACTCCTTCACCTTTAAAATTTTCAGGTAGTGCTTCTAATGTTTTATGTTTCGTGTAAAACTTATTTATTTCAGCTTTTAATTTTTCGTTAAACTCATCATACTCTGTATTGGTATTGTTTTGATAGCTTACGTAATGAATGTTGCCATTTTTGTGTACAAATAATGTAACGTATGCTATAGCTTTTTCATCAGGTTGAAAATATCCTAATTCATATAGGTTATTCGGATGCCAACTTCCTTGTATTTTCTTCTGCAATTTATTAATGTATCTCTTTAATTCCCTACTTGACGAAACGTCATTAATATTACTTTCTTTTAAATATATTAAAAATTGATATAAGACTTGATTTAAACTTCCTTTTCTTATTGGTAAATATTTAAGTTTACTTGAGTAACTTTCAAACTTTCTTTTTCCAGTATAGTCAATTATTTCTATATCACATATAGCACTTGTTTTGTTATTAAAATTAGTTACCATATTGAAAATTTTATCTTCTCCAAGAATTTTTTGTTTTACCCTGTATCTCGCAATATTATCGGTTATAACTAAGCTATCAATATCAAATTCAGCGGTTTTCCCATTATCAGCCTGAACTGGTATCCAGTTTTCAGCCATAACTTGATTTACTGAAAATAAAAAGATTATTAGAATATATAATAAATTTTTCTTTATCATAAAGTCCTCTTATTCAAAAAACCACTCCTGCGATTTTTCTATATTGCTTTTTGGCGTGTATTTTTGTTTTTGTGTAGGTGATTTTGTTGCATATTTCACAATATCTTTAGTTCTTTGAGGGGTTTTGTCATTCACAAAGGAACCAAATTCCCCATAATCTGAGGTACTATTGCTATAATGTGATGTATGTATACTATTAATCTCGTTAAACTCATCCATTGAATTATTTGATGAAGTATTGTTATCTTGTTTTTCATTAGTTACATTATTTTTATTTGTTTCATTATCAGAATAAGCGTTTCTATTTATATGCTTTTCAGCTTCAGTATAGGATTTTTGTTCAGAGATATTTTCTTGTGTAGTATCGTTCTTCGTTTCTTGATTTGTAACTGGCTGTGTATACGTTGAATCATCCTTAGAATCATTGAATGCTCCCAGCATACCTACAAAAAAGATTACAGCTAAGATAATAAATACAGGTTTGAGATTTATTTTATTAGTTGCAGGTTGAGTTTGTTTTGGCTGCGATGGCTGGTATGAGTTATTATAATTAGTATTAGGGGTACTTTGCTGTTTTGGCGGATTGTATGTGTATGGTGTTTGTTGATAATTCGGTGTGTTTTGAGGTTTATTGTTAACAGTAGAATTACTAAAAGGATTAAATCCAAACTTTGATAACTTACACCAGATACAAGAATTCCCGTTGTTATAATGTTTATGATTCTTTGAACACTGTATCAAATTTTGTTCAAGGCATTCTAACGTATTTATCCATTCCTCTGCTGTCGGACGTATGATGTTTTTATTTTTAGAAAAAGCACGGTCAAATAATTCTTTTACCTCATCACTGAGAACCTCTGAAAATAATTGCGAGTAAATAGGTGTTGTACCTTTTGAATAATTACCATAACAATAACAGCCCTGCTTAATAGCATTCTCTATTTCAGGCGGAGCCCCAACTCCGCTATACGGATGTCTGCCAAACATCAAGATTTTAAAAATCATAACAGCTAATCCAAAGCAATCATGATTTTTTGTTCTTTGAATACCGTTAAAAGACTGTCCTTGAAGTTCTGGTGAAGTATATTCAGGAACTCCAACTTCGCATAAATAAAATTTCCCATTATATTTAACCTGATAAGAATCACAATCAATAAGTTTTATCATTGCTTGATTATTAACTAAAATATTTCCCTGATTTATATCACCAATTACAATATTTTTACTATGCAATTTATTAACAGCAATAGCAAGGTTTTTAGCTGAGTGTACCATAAAACCCCAGTCAGCATAGTCAAACAATTTTCTTTTAGTAGATATTCCATAAAGGTTATGAATTTCTTTAAAGTCTGTGATTTTTTCCATTATAAAGCCAACAACTTTTCCGCGAGCATCAAATATAACTCTTTGTGGCAAAGCTGAAAATTTCGCAATATCCATATCATACAAATCACACATTGCTTTAATTTTTCCTGCTTTATCGTGTTTATTAAGGGCTTTATCTAAATACAACTTTGCAACAACATTTGAATTACCTTGAACAAGACAAACTCTGCCTTCACCGCCTCTTGCAAGTTCTTTGCCTAATACAACGGGATTACCTAAATCATCAGTATATGTTTGAGTGTAAGTATTATTGCCAGTTTTTACCATTTATTGTACCAGCCTTTGAGATTGTATTTCAGCATAAACTTTTTTCAAAAATTCTTGTAATTCAAGATTATCAGGTTTAATTTGTAATGCTTGTTTAAAATCATTAATTGCATTATCATATTGTTTTAAATAAAAATATGACCGCCCTCTGCAATCAAATACACTGTAATTATGTATTCCTAAATTAATTGCCTTACTTGTATCATTAACAGCACTTTGATAATCTTTCAAAAAATAATAAGCCCGTCCTCTAAAGTCATACGCATTACCGTGATTAGGGTTTAAAGATATTGACATAGTTTCATCTTGTACAGCTTGCTGAAAATTTTTCATAAACCAGTAACCTCTGGCTCTATAATCGTATGCACTGTAATTATACGGATTATTTTTCACACACTTACCAAAATCCTCTGTGGCTTTATTATTTTCATCTTTAAAGTAATAACAGCACCCACGATAATAATATGCCATATCATTGGACGGATTTAATTGAATAGCCTTAGTTAAATCTACAATAGCTCTGTCATATTCTTTTTTCATATAATACGCACGACCACGAACATCAAAAGCAACACAATTATTAGGATTTAATTTTATAACTTCATTTATATCTTGAATACAACAATCGTAAATTTTAAATAAATAATAAATTTCAGCCCTTAATTCAAAAACACCTTCATTAGGACACTCTTTTATGACTTTGTTTAAATCAATTAAAGAATTTTCGTAATTTTCAAGCCAGAATAAAGTTTCTGCTCTTGCTAAATAAGCCTGTAAATTCTCATTATCAAGTTGAATAGCTGTATTTTCATCATCTAAACTTTGTAAGAGATTCTGGTTAACTTCATTAGTCAATTTAAACCCTTTTAAACTGAAAGAAGAAGGTTTGTCAAATGCAATTACAGAGTTAGCTTCTGCAAACTTGCATATTGAAAAACACATTCCCCTGTAACAATAAGCAACAGAATTATACGGATTTAACTGTATTGCTGTTGTTAAATCTTCAACAGCCTTTTCTATTTGTTCAGTTGAATAATAGGACATCCCTCTTACGGTATATGCTCCGTCGTTATATGAATCTAATTCTATAGCCTTAGAACTCTCTCTAATAGCATCAGAATAAAGTTTTTGTTCATACAAATTTATAGCCCTGTTTAAATAATTATTACTGTTCATCATCAGACTCCACATTTTCTGTAGTTACAGAGGCTAAAAACAAAGTTTTATCATCATCGGTTTTCTTATTTACTCTATCTGAATGTAAAAATATTTCTAACTGTTTAGATAATATTTCAGAATATCCTATATCTTCCAGTTTTTCTAAAGCAGAGAAAAATGGAACAAAGAAAGGAATAAAAGGTTTTTTGGCTTTAAAATCCAGTGCAATTTGTTCTATACCATCAGAGTGCATTGCAATACGATTAACGGGCTCAGATGTTGTTTTATACATAAAAATATTTATGGCACTGGTTTCTGTTGCAAAGTGAGTTGTGTTGATAAATTCGCCATTCTGCGGTAAAAATACACATTCCATATCATTTTTATCGCCAATGGCAATAATACCATCTCCAATTTGAACAAAAACATTAAAATTTTTACTCAATACTGAAAACAATAATGTTGTTGCAAATTCTCTTGAAGATTCTAATTTGTATATTACTACAGCCCTATTTATTACTTTTTGAAAATAAGTAAACCACTCTGCAATAACATCTCTTGTTAAATCTTCAAGATTATTGTTTGTAAGCCATTGTTTAGTTTTTCTGATAAACAACTTACAAATAAACTTTGATGACAAATCAGAATACTTTGCACTCCCTGCCCCGTCTGCTACAGTAGCAATAAGATAATCTTTGAACACACAAATTTTACAATTATCCTGTTTAGGAGTGTTTGAAGCAATATGAGATGTCCCTTTTACTGATGAATAAAAATACTTCCAGCCCATTATATCTTAGCCCATCCGCTTGGTGATTCTAATGCAATTTCTGCATCCAGTGAAGAACGTGAAACAGAGGACATGGAATTTGACAGCCATTGAAATAATGATGTAAAATTCAAGCCCTGTAACGGCAAAGGCTGTCTTACAGAAATTTGTCTTAAAATATCCATATTTGCCCCTTGAATACCTACAGCAAAGAATGCAAATTGCTTATTTTTTTCACCTTCATGAACTGCTTCCATAGCATTTGTATAATCGTCTGTAGGTTCACCGTCAGTCAGCAAAAATATCCATGGACGATAATATGAAATACCATTAGCTTTATAAACTGCTTTTCTTTGTTCAAGTAGATTTACTGCTCTTTCAATGGCTCTGCCCATACTTGTTAGACCGTTTGCTTCAAGTGGTTTTGGTGTAAAATTCTCTGCTGTTTCAAACTCGTTTATAATTTCTACATCTGTATCAAATTTTACAACAGTAACTTCAACTCGCTTTGAAGCTAAATCATCGCTGCTCAACTGTTGCTGAAAAGCTCGCAAACCATTATTTAATTCTTGAATAGGTTTACCATTCATTGACCCTGAGCAATCCAAAAGCAGGATACAAGGACATCTAGGCTCTGGATTTTCAGCAAATTCAACTACATCAAATCTAATATTTTGTTCTTCAATTTCATAAGGTGTTTGTTCTGTCATAGTTATTCCTTTCTCTAATTTTGCACCATTATGTACCAGAATGGGGCAAAGTCTGAAAATAGTTATTCCAAAAGAGTTTTGATAACAAAAACAAAACATAAAACTACTAATTTGACTCAAAACAAAGGCTGTTTTCAAATTGACAACAGCCTTTGTTTAGCATATATTTGCTATTGTTAGGCTAATTGTATCAATATGGTACAAACTGTTGCATTTCAAGATGGGGCAAGTTCAGTATTAAAAAGTGTTTACAATTCAAAGTTCTTGTAACTTAAATCAATTTCATCTTGCTCAACCCCGATATACATAAGCGTTATTCTTTGGCTGGAATGGTTAAATATTTTTTGCAACACAACCGGGTCTTTAAACTTTTGATAATGGTGGTAACCAAAGCTGCGTCTGAGAGTATGTGTCGATACGTGTACTTTTATATCATGTTCTTTGCAAACTTTTACAATAAATCTATAGACCTGCGAGCGGTCAAGTCGTTTCCCTTGCTTACCTAAAAATAGAGGTTCGTCAAGGTTTCTACCCTTTGTGTATTCTTTTAGCACTCGTTTTAACTTATCATTGATATAAAAAGTTTTTGGCTTGCCTGTTTTCTTTTCAATAATTGAAATATGGGTTTTATCAACAACATCTGAAACATTTAACCCTACTATATCAGACACCCGCAAACCAGAATTCATGCCTAATACCCAGATAACATAATCTCGTTTATTGTGTAATTTTAGATACTGTTCAATTTTCTCAATATCTCTCCTGTTTTTAATTGGTTCGGCTTTCTTCTTCATTTACATTCCTTTCTGCTACATATTTCTCGTCTTGTAGCAAATTAGAATGTAACTTATTATTTTAGTTATAGAAATAAATTAGCCTAAAAATAAAGAACCAAGTTTCAAAAATGCAAATAAAAGCAAATTCCCTATCAATCCCAATAATGGGAGTAAGACTATTAATAAAATTACTCCTAACACAATTCCTAAAGCTGTTTGTAAAACTTTTTTCATAAGCCAATCCTATAGAAAGAATAAAATCTTGTCAACCACGCCTGAAAAATCGCTTATTTATGATATAATGCAACTATGGCTATTGATGAAAAAGAGTTGAAAAAATATGCAAGCACTTTAAGTGTTGAAAGACTAAGGTCATTTATTCAATGTGAAGATGACTCAATAGAAGTTGTTTTAGAACGCTATAAAAATAATATCAGGATTTCACAGTCTTTATATCCAGAATTGTCAATACTTGAAGTAACCTTACGTAATGCCATTAATTCAACATTAAGCAAGTGTATTTCTCAAACATGGCTTGAGGATGAAATCAAACAACAGAAAATCTTACTTGAACAAGAGCATGCAAAACTAATTAGAGCCTACAATGAAACCTTAAAGGAATGTAAGCCACAAAATTTTACTATAGGCAAAGTAATAGCAAACCTTAATTTTGGATTTTGGACTGGATTATGTTCAAAAAGATATAGCACCAAAATATGGCACAAGAAAGAATGTTTTAGAGGAGTTTTTGTAAATTGCAAAAGCTCTGCACAGCAAATAAATATACTCTCAAAAAAGCTGACATCTATTAGAAAACTCAGAAACAGGATTTTTCATTATGAGCCTGTATTAAGCAAATCTCTTTTAAATAAGTATGATGAAATAATGGAAGTTCTATCATATTTACCACAAGAGGATATTTCTATATTAAAAGATACTTCAAACTTTTTAGATGTTTACAATAAAATTTCAAAAGACCTATATAAAGCTAAAACCTAGAGTTCTATAACAGACGAGCTGTAGGAAGAGGTCTCTAGGTTACACATATATATTATTCACTATTTTTCACTGTTTGTCAAGTGTTTAGCCGTTTTTTTGTTACTTAAGATTAATTTCCTATATAGCTCTTTATATAAATTATTCTTACTGCTTTGCAATACAGCCTTATTATTTTTGAAAATTTTACCCAACTCTAGAGAGTCATATACAAGTTGTAAAGTTACCAAATCACTTTCATCAACTAAATCAGCAAATGCCCTTTTATAACTTGTTAATTGTTTTTGTGGTTCATCAGGCAATCCATAAAATACTACTGACTGTAGTTCACTTGTATAAAAGTTATCTAATCTTGAATAAAGCTCATTTTTCCGCAATAAATCAAGCATTGTAGCTATTGTTAAATTATCAGCTTTTGAATCAGGCTTTAAAAATTTTTGCAAAGGTTCTATTTTATCTTTATACCTGTATTGTAATTCGAATCTTAAGAGGTTTAGACCGCTGATGTTGAGATAATTACCTTCTTTAATATAATAACCGCCATGTGATGAAAAATATTCAATTTCATCATTTGTTAATGGCTGTTTTAATATAATTGCCCCTGTTTTGGCTTTATTTAGTAATTCCTGCGTTTTATCATAGAAAATAAAAATTCTATCGCCTAAAATGTCTTTCTTTTTTGGAGTTCGTTTAGGTGTAGATAACCTTATGCTTGTATTTTGTGAATTAGATGAAATTAAAGAAGATATAAATCTTCTTTTTAAGGGGAAATCAGATAAAAACATTATATATTCAAGCGGCTTTTTATTTGTAATTATATTCTTTGTTAAATGAATCCACGTAATATTAGCGGATTCACCAATCCTTCTGTTTTTATCAAACCCTAACTCTTGACAAAGGTTCAATAACCATTCTTCTGACGGCATTTCTAAATTAGTATCAGTATAATATCCGTTGTTATCAGGTTTAAACCTAGTAGGAGTTAGGGTTATTCTTAGGTAATTATAGGCTGTTGCTACGGCGTAAGCCTTTTTATCAATAAAATATTCTTCAAGCGTATTTCTTATCTCTTGTTTACAGATTTCAGCATTTATACCAACCTCATCTAATATTGACAAAGGAATATTTATCCTGAGTTTGTCAATTAAGATATTACCAGTTATAGACATGTTTTAACTCCTCAATTAACCTCGTTGTAAAAGGTATAGTATCTCTAGGTATCTCTGTTTTGAGTTCATTAATTCTACTTATTCCCGCTCTAATTAAGGCTTTTTGCTGTGACTGTTTTTCTGTAAAATGACTGTTTATAAATTCTTCTTGTTCTTCCTTTGTTTTAGAAGATAGCATTACTGAAATTGCCGTATTTACAACCACATTTCTAGGTTGTTTATTTCCTTTTAATTCAACATATTCATCAATATATTGCTGAAATATTGGTATGCAAGAATATTCAAAGTCTTGAAATTTATTATTTGCTTCTACTGTACAATTCAGTACTACCCACAGCATAAAAGCAACCATATATGCTGTACTAGGTATATAATCAATAATCTTATGAGTTTTAACATTATCGTTAACATCGCTAGAACTATCAAATATACGGTTAATAATTCTTTGTCCTGATAAAGTTAAATATACTCTCATACTATTTTTATTTGAGCCTTCCGTGATTCTTAGCTTTGAAAATACTCCTTGAACTTTATCGTGTTCCCTATCTGAATTTATATGTATAACGTCTTGATGTTTAATTTTATACTTTCTGCTCTTTGATGACGGGTTTGGGATAATCCGACTTACATCTTTATCACTCCACGCTTCTCTATATCTAACAAACATTTTTGTAATCAATGAATACTCTTTTATTGTTACTTCAAAACTTTTATTATGCGGTGTTGCATAGAATACCAGTTTATCTTGATATAAAGAAGTTAATTTCCTTAGTTCATCATATAAACAGCAATAAGAATAGTCTAAATCGTATTCAGCAAAGGCTTCAAAGCCAGTTAAAACTGATGAATTAAGGTTTTCAAATAACACCTCGAAAAAATTTTTATAAAAAGAATCCTCTTTACTATATTGGGGTAATATAATTCCTGCTGAGTTTATAATATCGAGTAAAAAAGCAATCATAAAGTAATGGCAGTAGCAGGTGGAATATAAAGGAATATCTTCAATCCTTCCTGTTATTTTGGCAAAGTAATCGGCATCAAAATCCATTATGATATTTTTAGGATTTTTATAACCGCTTTGTACCTTCTGTCTTTTGTTTCCAATATATTTGACATTAAAGTATTTACTTATATTATTTTCTGAGCAATCAGTTATAAACTGTTCTACAGCACCTTTAAAGTCATTGAGATAATTATAGGTATAATTATTATAAATACCTCTATAACTTTCAATATCAGTTATTGTATAAGAGGATATTATTTTTACCTGTTCTTTTAATATATTAGTACATCTTGTAATATCATCATTATTATCAATAATAATATTTAAAATATTAGTTACTTTAGACAACCAAATACATGAAGATATATTTGTAAACCAACTAACATCATCAATTCTATTATGTTCATTAAGCAATGAACTATCTTTTGCCGTTTTTATCATTACTGTATTCCTTCTATTTTCTATTTAAAATGTATACAAGAGTTTCTTATTGATATATTATTCTTTAATAGAGTTTAATATACATAGTGTGGAACTCTTGATATATTTGAATATTTAAAAATCGTCAAATATTTGAGTAATATCTTTGTAATAATATTGTTCTTTCAGGAAAATTCTTAAATTTATTGAATTTAATCCCCATTCTTACAACAGTGGCTTTGTATTTTTTCGTATTTCACTGCCAATGTTCTTTAATTTTGTTCTCATAGTATTACTTGCCTTTCTTATGCTATGCACATTTTTTAGTCTTTAAATTTAATTCTTTATCCCATTTGAGTAATAACTCTACAACTCCAAATAAATTTTCCTGAATTTCAATAGCTTGTTTCTCCGTAATTGGCTCAGACTGATACTGTTGAAATTCTTTCTTTGTAATTTCTATGAAGTTGTATGTTTTAACTCGCTTCATTGTTGTCCTTTTTTTCTTTAATTTTGGGCATAACAAAATACCCCCATTTTAAAAGGCTTCAAGCATAGGAACTAGACCCATACTATAGGCTGGTGAGAATTTTGTTATAGAGCAAACGTAACCTTTTAAATATATTTAAGATTACCGCTTGCGGATTGCTTATGTTTTTATATTACCACACAAACTCAATTTTGTCAACTTAAAACGTAAGTCCCATAAGGGTTTGAGGCGAGATACTATTATCTATAAAGTTTAAAATTTGTCAACTACAATAATTTTATAAAATAATAAGATAAAAAATATTAACGATTAATAGTCATTATATTGGGTTTAAGCATTTTTATAATATAATTATTTTAAGAATGGATTAGGTTTACTAATAAATATAAGGACAATAAAGATTTATTGAAAAAGGAAGAATTTGAAAAGCTATTGTTAAATGATAACTATATAAAAAAACGAAAAGACCCATCAAAAAGTGAAATACAACTATATTTGAGAGAGGTTAATTTTATATGTCCTTTGTGTGGTGAAGATCTAAGAAATAATAAGCAAAAAAAGAACAATGCATTATACGAAATAGCTCATATTTATCCTAATCGTCCCACTCAGGAACAGTACAAAACACTTTCAAATTTGAAACGTTTGGGTGAAAACTCAGAATCTTTTGAAAATAAAATTGCCTTATGTCTTAAGTGCCACAAGACCCAAGATTATCATACAAGTAAAGATGAATACTTAAAACTTGTAAATATAAAAGAAAAGCTTTTAAAACGTACAGAAACTTATAATGCAACATTAAACTTAGCATTAGAAGATGATATAGCTATTGTTGTAGATAAGATATCAAAATTAAAAGAAGAAGATTTTATTCAATTAAATTACAATCCTGTATCCTTGAAAAATAAATTTTCAAATAATGAGAAGCTCCTAAAAACAAAAGTTTCTATGTATGTAACTGAATATTACCCATATATATTAGATTTGTTTAAAAATTTAGAAGGGAAGAACGGATTTCACTTGGATGTTTTAAGTGGTCAAATAAAGACATGTTTTATAAAAATGGAATATGAAAATAACAACAAGCAAGAAATTTTCAACCAGATGGTAAATTGGGTAAATAACAAAACTCTGGATATATCAAAGGAAGCATGTGAAGTTGTAATTTCATTTTTTATACAGAATTGTGAGGTATTTCGTGAAATTACCGAGTAAAGCCATTTCTTATAACGAAAGTATTTTGAGCAAATTACCTCTTTTATTAGGCATCATAAAAAAGGGTGATATACAACTGAAAACATTATATTTGCTTACAAGAAAATCTTTTGATGATATTGAAGAATATATTGATACTCTGGATTGTTTATATGCATTAAAAGTAATTCAATTTAAAGAAGAAAGTGGGGTGTTGCATTATGTTGCTTGAAATTTATTGTGAAAAATTTTATCAGTCAAAGGTAACATTCAACGAAGGTCTAAGTGTGGTTTTGGGCACTAATGAAGCTCATAATTCTATTGGTAAATCTACATTCCTCTTAATAATAGATTTTGTTTTTGGTGGAAACACTTATGCTAAACAAGATAACATTATTAGAAATGTAGGTCCTCATGATATTTTCTTTTGTTTTAAATTTAATAACAATCTATATAAGTTTTGTAGACATAATACCGATACAAACACAGTATGGAAATGTAATGATAAATATGAAAAACTTGAACAAATAGACATTGATATGTATTGTAGATGGTTAAATGAATGTTATCAATTAGAATTACCTGAGTTAACCTTTAGAAATGCTGTTGGAAGATATATACGTGTTTATGGAAAAGATAATTATAGTGAAAAACATCCTTTACAAAGTTTTCCTGCTGAAAAGGCACAGGAATCAATTTTAGCCTTAATTAAATTATTCAATTTTTATCTTCCGATAGAAAATATAGAAAAACAAACAAAGGCTGCAAAAGAGGCTTATAAAGCATTTAAAAAAGCTCAAAAGTTAAATTTTATTGCTAAAATAAATAAATCAACATTCAATAAAAATTTAAAAGAAATTGAGCAAATATCTAAAGAAATAGAAAAATTATCTTGTGGATTTTTTGACCTTGATTCAGCAATTTCAGAAAAAGCTTTAGAAATTAAAAATAAATTATCCAAAATAAGACGAATAAAAGGTAAGATAAAAGCTAGATATGATACCTTAACAGAAAATGCTGAATATAAGTTTTCTATAACAAATGATTCATTGAATAATTTAAAAGTATACTTTCCTAATGCAAACTTTGAACATATAGCTGAGGTTGAAAACTTTCATAAAAAAATTTCTATAATATTTAAATCAGAGTTAAATGATGAAAGAGCTAATCTTCAAGATGAATTAGCTGATTATGAAAGAATTATTGATGAACTAGAAAGAGAACTACAAACATTAACAAAGACCCCAAATCTTTCTAAATTGGTGTTATCTAAGCATACTGAATTGTTAAAATCTCAAGAACGCTTACAACAAGAAAACGATTCTTATACAAAAATGAATACGCTACTTAAAACAAAAAAAGATACAGAGGAACAATTAAAACAAATTAAAGAAAAACAATTAGCTTTAATAGCAACTGAAATCAATAATAAAATGAAAGATTATAACAACGAAATATATAAAACTGTGCATAAACCACCAATAATTTCTTTTACAAAAGACAACTATAATTTTTTTACTCCAGATGATACTGGTACAGGTATTGCATATAAAGGACTTGTAATTTTTGACCTTGCTATTCTTAACCTAACCGAATTACCACTTCTTGTACATGATTCATTAATCTTAAAACAGATTTCTGATGAAGCTATAGAAAAAATAGTTGAATTATATTCATTAAGTGGAAAGCAGGTAATAATCGCTTTTGATAAACAAAATTCTTATAGCAAAAAAACATATAACTTACTTAATAATTCGGCAGTTTTAAAATTAGGCATTGATGGCAAACAGTTATTTGGAAAATCTTGGGCATAGATAAAAGACAAAACGGAAAGGATAATTATTATGAGAGTTTTCATTAGTTATTCACATTCAGACAAAGAATTTGTTGATAAATTAGCTATGAATTTAGTAAAAAGTAATATTCCAATTTGGTTAGATAGATGGGAATTGAAAGTTGGAGATTCTATTACTCAAAAAATACAAGAAGTATTATCTGAATCGGATTACTTATTAATGGTTTTTTCAAAACAATCTATAGAATCTGATTGGGTAAAAAGGGAGATGACTGCAGGATTACTGCGTGAAGTTGAAGAAAAAAGAGCAATAATCCTTCCCGTTTTACTTGAAGATTGTATATTGCCGTTATTTGTAAGAGATAAATTTTATGCAGATTTTAGAAACAATTTTACATCTGGATTTAGGCAAATAGAGGATACTCTTGCTGCTCAATTTTCACAAAATCAATTTTATCTAGATAATGGTGATTTTGAAACAGATTGGAGTATTGAGTGGAAAACAGATGCAGTAAATAAAACAATAATAATCGAATTAGATACAATAAGTTACCACAAGCATAATAAATATTCTGTTTTATTTTCATTATGTATTGTAGGTAATGAAGTTGCATTAAAACGATATGAACTATACCATAATGAAAATTTAGGTTGGTTTTATAAAAATGTACTATTATTTACTATTGTTGAATATATAAATCAACAAGGTTCTAAAATTTTATTAGAAGATAGCTTTTCTAAATATCTTAATGGAGTCTATGTTGACGATAAAATTGATTTTGTAATAAATTATAGTATTAGGTGTAAATGGCTTGGTACAGATATTGGCAATAATATACTATTTAATTTTGGTAACATGTTAAACTACTCTATTGAACATTTAAAAAACAACGAACCAAATATTGATGCCAAGACACAACAAAAAATTAATGAGTTGCTAAAAATACCATTTTAAATGTTATTTTGGTCAAAAATGTAATTATAATTATGCCACATTTTCAAGTAACCAAGTTCTGAACTCGTCAACTCTATGGTATTTTTTAAAGATTAGAAGTGACAAGGATTTTAGTCACTTTTTTTATTGCTTAAAAAATTATTAAAGTATCCACTTAATAAAATTTCCCCACTATTTCCCCACTTGATATTAAAAGAATTAAAAAGAACTCAATACGTCGAAAAAAAAAAGACCTAGCACGGTCTTTTTTATTCGATTTTATTCACATTTTCAATGTATGAAAATTTTTCAATTATAACTTTTTACAATAAAATTATCCAATAAAGAATTGAGTTTCCGCTGATGTTCGTATTCTTCATTTTCATTAAGTTGAATGTATTTTTTATCTTCGGCAATACAATAGCGGATAAATGTTGAGATAACTTCTTTTGGGTACTTCCAAAAATCAATATTAGTCAATTGTTCAATTTCATCAAAATAGTCATTTTCTAAAATAGGTGTTCGCAGAGCCATATTAAACAAATAAACATTTGAATGTGTCGCAAGGTTTAAATGTTGAATTCCACACGGATTTAAACAAATTTTTTCAGCATAATTAATATCAGATACGCTGGCATCTTGACAACCAATAAGACCGTATTCCAAAAATTCTTGAAGACATTGTTTTACGCAGGTTTCGTTTATACCTAAACTGTAGAAAAAATTATAAATATCATCAATACTTATAAATACCTCATTAGAAGTATGTTTTAAAAGAGAAGTTTTATATTTCAAAAAGGATAATACCCTTAATTTTAACAACGGTGTAGTATAATTTTCCGGATTTGAAGTAAATAAGTTCAAAATATAATTGTTACTTTGTTGATCAAAAATATTACATTTATCTCGGATTATTGCCTTTTCAATATTTTTAAGACTTATTGTTGACTTTTCTGAAAAATTACTATTAAACAAATCATCCGGTGTTATAACCGGAGAAGTCATAATTGCACGAGACAATACCAAGCATTTTCGTACAGAATAGTTTGTAAGTTTACCGATAATTTTTGCAGTGAAATCAGTATTTATAAATGTCTCCTGAATATGACCGACAAATTTATTTAATTCTTTGATATTGAGTTTTATACCATATTTTAAGAAATACTTGCTATCCTCACGGTTTCCGCTCACTCCGGCTTCTATTTTTCTTATTTTATTTTTCATATATTTTAACCGGCTTTGGATTATTTCTTTTGTAGGTGGAGACGGAAGATATAATACGGTTGTCACAAAACTTTGCATAGGACCGGATTTTGAATGAACCCAAATTGTTTTATCTGTTATTGGACAAAGAGTAAAACTTAAAACTTTATCTCGTATAGCCTGAGCATATTGAAAAACTTCATCCTGAATCGATTTTTCATGATGGTCAAGATTATCAAAAATTATACAAGGAACACGTCCTCTGGATGATACAGCATTTTGAAGAAGTTTAACCAGATATTCAAACTTGTTTTCTCTTTCTTTTTCCAAAAATTCACCAAATTTTACATCAAAAGCCTCTCTATCCATTTCATATAAATTAGGAAAAGTTCCCGTTTTAAATCTATGATAATCACTATTAAAAATTCCTTTTAAATCATTAAAAGTCGGTTCTCCACGATTTCTACCAAACAATTGCTTGTGTATTTGTTCAATTAATCTTAGAGTAATCCATTCTGTAAAATTTAATTTCCCGGGACTGACTCCGATATCAACATTCAAAATCAGACACTTTTTCTTAAGCACAGGGTCTAAAACTATATTGAAAAATCTTTTAATATAAGTCGTCTTCCCTGAACCTTTATTACCAATAATTAATACGGTTCTGCCATGTTTTGTTAAAATAGTCTCTTCAATTTCTTTTGAAAGTTGATTTGTTTTTGTATCTATTTTATCAATATCAGCTATTAAATTTTCTGAAATTGATTTTAAAGTAGCGTCGGCAAATTTACTTTCTTTCGATTCAACAAAACATTCTTCAAGCATTTCACCATCATCTTCATCGGTAATTTTGTCAAAGAATTTGTTAAAAACACTTTCTATATCTCGAGCCAAAGACGATTTGGGCACAAGTACTGAATTTTTAGGATAAGGTAACTTCAACACTTTTGGAGGAATTCCGCCTTTACCGGCTTCTGCATCACGTATTTTAGTCCTCAGATTTTCTGATAATATACCATCTTTAGAGAACAATTCGTAAAATTTTTCAAAATTCTTTTCTATTGCCTCAAGATTAGGAAAAACAATAGCTTTGCCATTAGGCCATTCTATTCCGTCAGTTCTTACTCCTAGAAAACCAATCCAAGTAACGCCATTTGTTACAACAGAATTGCCAACACTTTTATTGATAGCATAGTTTCTCGCCTGTTCGATTGCTTTTAATGCTTTTTTAAGTGCCGGACCGGATATATTATATGTATTAAGAGCTTTATCGCATAAATCCCAAAGTTCATTTGATGTTTTCTTAGCTTCAATAATAAAGCAGTTTCTTGAGTTTACTTTCATCAAATAGTCGACATATCCGCCGTCTTGAGTATGTTCTTCCGTAAAAATTTGATTTTTATTCCAATCTAAAACTTTTACTATTATATCATCAATTAATTTCAACCTGGTATCGGATTCCGTTACTATGGTTTGTAACAATTCTTTATCATTAAAAATCTTGTCAAAATTTTCCTTAGCGTCGTCAATGGACATATAAACTCCTTTTGTCTAATTATACTATAGTTACGCAAAACAATTCTAATTTATAAAGAAATATAAATACATATAGGATATTTCATAATCGCACAGGTTCTAATTTTGAGGACATGAGAGTATTTTGATAAAAAGAGCCATTTGAATGGCTCTTTCTTGTCATATCATCTCTATTGTATATCATTCAAACTACCGAAATCTTCAATAGACCCGGGATGAATATCAATTAGATTTGCATAATTAGGTTCGTATTTTACTAAATATTCTTTTAAATGTAATGTATCAACAAAATTTGAAATTTTATTAATATCTTCTTCATTAAATCCATGCTGTTTAACAAAGTTCTGCAGATTTTCATCTAAAGCTACATGAGATATATTCCCATAATTATCCTCCAATCTGATAATTTCACGTCCAAAAATATCATAATTTTTATCATCATCATTATTATTTAATAAGAAGTCTTTTAATTTCTCAAAAGATGTACGATTATCATCGGGAAGGATTTTGACATACCCTGTTTTACCATCATGCTCAGCTGCATATTGTTCAGGATTCATTCCATATTTTTCTATAAAATTATGCCTTGTTATGGCTTGAGGTATATATTCAATATGACCGGCAGTCCATTTTTGAGATTCTTGAGGTAGTTGTTGAAAAGAAACTTTATCATTAATATCCGGGATAACTAAATTCTGCATCTTACCATCTTTATTTATAAATGCAGAAATGTTATGTTCCGGATCTACGAATATCCCATGTTCTTTATCTATATATTTATTATGCATTAAATCTATATCAACACTTCCATCAATATTTTTATATATGCCTTTTTCCGGCTGCGATATATCATAATTTCTTGCATCAAGATTTATTGGTGTATTCTTCATCTTAAAGATGCCATCATCTCCATCTGCTACAATATTTGAGGTTTGCAATCTTTGATCTTTTAGACTCATTAATGCTGTTCCATCCGGCAAGAATACGTAGTTCGGGTCTCCGCCATCAGCGAGCAGCATTGCAACTCCTAAACTTAAAGCAAATGCACCGCCCACAAAGCCAATAACTTGCAGTGATTCTATAACATTTGAAGATTTGTCAACCTTTTTAAAACCTTGATTTTGTATATTAGTTTCATTTAATTTTGTCTCTGAATCAACCGCATTATTTTTCCGGGTTTTATCATAATCATTCGCTTTTCTGAAAAAATCATTCCCTGTAAATGATGGTCGTATAGTGTTAAAATATAGATTAGATGGTTTTTGTACACCATTATTGTTAACATTTTTACTTTGTAAGTTTACACCAATAATCTTAATCATAATGTTTACTCCTTTTTATTGCCATTTTAAATTACCTCTTACAAATATTTTTGCAAATAATTCCGGATTATTCTCTTTTCCAAATACAAAATAATTAGCGGCAGATGCGTTATCAGACAGAGTATAGCGGGCTGCAAGTATAGGAATTCGTTCATTTGCTAATTTTAAAAGCCTTGGTTCATAATTTATAAAATAACTTGAACCATATACCATTTCTTCTAATTGATTATCAGACAAATTTTTATTGCTAATATACTTATCAACATCAAGGCTTCGACCAATCATGCCAATTGTTCGAGGTATAAGCTCATTAGTATATCTATAAGAATATGAATCTTTATAATGTAATTCATTATTTATTAAATAATCTAAATCATTATAGGAGGCAAATTTATTCAAAAGTTTTAAAACGTTATAGTAATCTGCTTTTATAGATTTTTTTTGAAAACTTTGTTTCCAAAATTCAGTTTCATACTTAGGTGTTAATAATTCACCATTATCTTCACCTATAGCATCAATGTATTTATTAATTTCAGAAGCATATATTTTTTGATCTTGACTGACTAAATCTCGAAGTTTATTTTTTGCAAATAAAGCCTCGCTATATGTAAGTTTTTGCTTTGATAAAGCTTCTGCAAGCGGAGTAAGGACATTTATATTATCTATATCCCAAAAATCGTACTTATTTTTCGGATTCGTTTTTAAATATGAAAGTAAACAATCCACAGATTTTCGACATTTTATATTTCCAATAGCAAATATCGTGTTAGATACAATATCAAGTTTTGGATTATATAAATTTTTCTCAAGCATTAATACATCATCAGGATCATTATATTTCATTAAAGCTACCATTAGTGCATAATATGTTTTAGTAATATGTTTATCTTCCTTTATACTTTCGTAATTATGAAATAATGATCTTAAAAATTTATGACTAGAATCAGACTTTCCATTAGAATCCAGATAAAATATAGCTTCATTTCTTAATATTACGTCTTTATAATTTCCACTCTTAATACTTGCATATTGTTTTAAGATATTCTCTGCCTCTGGACCTCCAATTGTTCCAATCGCTCTTATTGCATCTGTTTTAGGAATGTCGTCACTATAATTGCTATTTAATATAGTAGTTAGATACTTTATATGTCTTGGCAGCCCCCATTCTTCCAGAACACTACACATTCCTCTTTTATAATAACCATTTTTATCCGTAAATGAAGATAAATTATCCAAATTATAATAAGAATTGATGAATTTTCTTAATGGTCTTGTATATTCAGTATTCTTTAACTCATAAACAAATGGTTTATATGATAATATTTCTTCTGCGATTGGTAAAAACTCTTTATAGTTCATTTCACAAATCATATCAACTACATTCTTCCTTAACGGATTGTCCAATCGGGATGTGTCTAAAAATCTTTTTAAAATATATATATGATTATCAGAAAGAATTTTTTGTTTTTTTTCATTGTCAGTTATAGATTTGTCTTGATAAAGTTTATTCATTGTATGAAGTGTAATTGATGTAGCTTTATCAAATTGACAATCTCTAATATAGGCATCTGCAATTTCATCAAGGACTTTAACCTGTTTATCTATAGTTGTCAATCGAGGTGATGAGTATATTTTACCAATAATTTTATCCTGAAATTCTTTAACAATATTATTAGTTGCATTATTTATAATACTTGGATTTCTGCGTTCAAAGGAATCCTTAACAAATCTTTTTATATAAATATCTTGTTCTGATTTTATAGATTGCTTCTCATCGGATTTGAAAGAGAAATTAGTATTAAATATTCCATTATAATTTTTAATTGATGCTATTTTCACTTTATTGAAGTCCTTTGTCATTTAAATATCGGTCAATAGCATCAACATCCCACTGTAATGCTGCATTACGATAAGCCGTTTTTAATTCGTTTAAAATTAGTTTTGTATCTTGCCGGATAGGAAGGTTTTGACTTTTTTTGATTTCTTTTTCAAATTTATCCGTAAATTCATTATTAATTTGTTTTCTTGCATTCTCAGTTATTGAACTCTGCATGTCTGCAAAATTCTCTCGCATAATCTGTTTTACTTGCCTTTTTAAATCGGCTCTGCTATCTTTTTCCCCAAAAGATTGTTTATATGGATTTGATAAAAGTATTGGAAAAATTTTCATCAATAACACCTCATTTACGCATTAAATATAATTATTATTTCTTAAAAAATTTTGTGATTTTATATATGGTTTGGTCAATATTAAATGTATCATATTTATCCTTTCTGAAATTCTGATATAATATTATTTGCAATTAAGCATGAATATATAACAGCTGTAACTATTGCACCTGCGGTCATGACATGTGGTTCTCCACTTACACTTGCACCTTTAGATGCTATCAAAACATTAGCTAATACACCACTGGGTACAATATTATTTTTGTTAAAAATTCCGGCTTTCAGTTTTTGTAAAAAAGATCTTGATTGCTGTATTTGAACATAGTTATCAGGATTTGCCTCCTGCATTTTATCAAGAATCAAACTCATTATATTATATACTTCTTTTGATTCCTTTGTATTTTCACAAAGAAGTTTTGCGACAACTTCAAAATTTTCTTGAGTAATATTTTGATTTTTAATTAATACATTTTCAATATATGAAAAATCTTTATCTATAACATCAAATAACGAATATTTTTCTCCATCTACTGATATTTCCAGTTTATGTATAATATTATCAGCTTGCATACTTAAATCATATTTTGAGGATTCTGTTTCATATGCTTCTAAGGACTTTTCTGTTATGTATTTTTCTTTAACCTTTTGTGCTGCCATATCAAGTTCTTCTGTTGTATATTTACTTAAGAACGCTATTTTCTCTTCGTATGATGAAAATCTATCTAAATCACTGATATCAAATAATTCATCTATAAATAAATCATACATTTTTTCATTTTGAATAGTTTTATTTATAATACTTGAATTATAAAGTCTATTATGAACATCATCTATAAATATATTTTTTAATTCATCAAAAATTAAGGATTGAATTCTATCCTCCTCAATTAAATTTTCAATAATACGTTTTCTATTTTTATTATTTGGAACCTGTTCTGAGAGAAACTTGCACATATCATAGAAATAAGGCTCAGAAGACTTATTCGCTAAAAACGCTTTTTCCTCGATTGTTATAACATCTGATTTAAATATTGTATTAATAACATTTATATTCTCAAGTTCATTTGCAGCCGGACTTTTTAAAAATCTTTCAACATCAATATAATTTTTTTGTTGTGATTTAACAATTTTAGGAAGATGTTTCTCTTTCCATTCTTGATATGCATACCCTTTTATATATTTCCACTCGTCATTAGCACCTTTTATATAATTTGAATCCAAACAATCGGCAAGACGATCTACTGCATCTAATATTTTATTTGCTTCTTCTTCAGAATCAATAGAATTAACTCTATTATTAGCCAGGGTCAATACTATATTTATACTTTCATTTACAATATTATTCTTTTTACTTGAAGTAAATGGGGTAGAGATTAACATGTCATCAAATATTTTCTGAGCTCCTCTTTCAAATAATTTAATATTTTTGATTATCTTCTCAGCTTCTTCATTTGAGTTTTCTAAAAAAATTTTTTTTACTAAATTATCATCGAAATTTTTTAAATTTTCACTTTGAATAAAATTTTCAGCACTATCTAATTTTTCTTGTTTTGAGAACTCTGTTAGAATCGTTTTTCTCACAAATTTTATTGCTGCAACTATAGACTCTTTACGCAAAGCCTCATCCTCTGCTATTTCTTCCAAAAAGGTTAATTTTAATTTATCACTTAAATCTTTGGTATAAATATTGTTATTTCTTTGAATTGGAGTTAGCAAAACATCCTTTATTTTTATTCCATTAATATCTTTGTTTAAAAGATTGTCATCTTTTAATAACTTTACAAATTCATGTTGCTGCTCAATAAGAGATAAATTGTTTATTCTATTTAAATTCGTCTTTAATTTTAAAAGGGAATCTACATCACTTACTTCTCCAGACACATTATTATCATTATTTATTTCTGTCATAAAATATTTATTTATAGTAGCTATCACTATATTATCGATATTTCCGTCACTATCATATTTGTCCTGCAAAGATGTATTTAATACTTTTATCTTGTTTCTTTTAATACCATTCTGTCCTAATTCTTTTAACCAAAAATCTACTAAGTTTTCATTGCCAATTTTCTTTTTTAAAAATACTGAAGAATATTTTTGTTTACCTCTGGCAACATTTTCAAGAGACTGCATGTTGGCATTAAAAAACTCTAAATATGCTTTAGATATCTTCCGACTATTATGAGAAGATATATAATTATTTATTTCTTTATTCAAACCTAAATTTTTTTGCAAATATGACAAACTTTTAAATCTATCAAATCTATCTTCATTCATATATTCCCGGTTTACATAGTCTCGATCATCCTCAAATAACTTTGATATAGTTACTTTTGCAAAATCGACAGGATTGGAATTAATATTTGACTCCCGATTTAACTGAGAATATTCCGGAATTTGGATAGCAGAGGGTTTAGATTTATAATTTGAAATAGAATTGTAATATCCGCAAAATGATAATGGATATAAGAAAAATTCATTATTTAGAGAACTTGGAGGAATATTATCTTGAGTATTTATTTTATTTTTCTTATACACATTAATATTATTAATCGGTTTATACGTTAATAAAATTCTCATTACCCCTTAACCTTTTTCATATAATAATCAAATATAAATATATTTGCTACTATTATTAAAAACAGCAACAAATTGTTTACAAAAATTAACAAGCATCAAAATTAACAAAATAAGATTCAACAGCTGGATTAATTTAATCGATTTGTCGACTAAATACTGTTGGCAGATAATAACTGAAGGAACATTTATTACAATATATTGGTTATAACAAATTTTGCAGCACTGTCAATTAATTTTTAACGGCAGATATAAAACTTACAAATAGCATTTGCTTTCCTGACCTTCGACGCCGGCATAAAGCTCTACATACTGTTTGGCAGGACTTGATTCGATTTTTGCAAGCAAAACCTCTTCTATCTGGAAAAATCCGACATCTGCGCTCATTTCTATATCAATTCTTATTGGCTTTCTATCTCCATGGTGAATCCCGATTCTGTTAATCGCGTTTGCGGAATATTTGTGAATATCGCCCACACGAGGAGTCGTGTTCATCGCAAGCGGAATTCTCGCACGACCCTTTGTCATATCACAGCCGTCGGCTATCAGAATAATTCCGGCTTCTATTGAATGTATTTTCTTCGATGCCATATGACCGATTATCGCTTCTGTTGCAAGAGATTTTATTATGACGCGTTTGTGAAGATTGTCCGGGAAAACAAACTGCAATGCACGCTCAATTATCGGCTGCGCAAGGATTACTGACATATCTTCATGTCCCTGCCGTCCGATTGACATTCCCAAATCATGCATCAAGCCGGCCAGAATCACCGCACACATACTGTCTTCAAAAGTTCCTATTTCCTCGGTCTCAAGTGAAGTTTTTATTCCCGCATCCTGCAAAAGATTAAGCATCTTTATTGCGTTTCCGACAACCTGACGCATGTGAACAGGCCCATGGTCGTTGAAGCCCAGACGTTTTATCGAAACATTGTTCGCATAATCCTGCAATTCCTGCAACTCTTCATCAGCAAAAAGATAATTCACCAACTTTAAACAGTTTGGAGTGCCTTCAAGCCGTTTTAGAATTTTTGTTTCTATAGAAATTTCTTTTACTGATTTCATATCTCAATCCTTTTTGTAAATGGGGTATTACATACAGTATAAAACCCGTTTTGAAAGTTGTCAAGATTACATTGGATGCGGAGGCGGCAATTCTTTGATTTGTAAAGTGTTTTCAGGATTTTCTTCATAAGCGTATTTTTCCAAATCTAACAGATGTGAAATTTTTGAAGAAGAAAACTTCACTTCAAAAATTTTCACATCAGGATTCCTACCGGAATGCGAAACCGAACACATGTAATTTTGAAATTCGAAAGAAGTTAAACATTGTTTTTTGCTTTTGTATTCGGCCTCATAAGATGTCCAAAATTTATAAAAATCCGTTTTGTCAGAGAAATTTCTGTCAAAATATTTGGAAAGTTTTTCAAGATTTCTATCTCTCATTTCTTCGATATCGAATCCCGTATCAAATTCATCAAACGCAACAGCCGCAATATTTTTCGAATGCGATATGCTGAAATTAAGTGCTGAATTTTTGAACTTCGGTTTCTTATTCTCTACAACAATTTCAACATCTTGAACGCCATAAAAATTTTTCGCCGCAAACTTCACCAAAAAGCGCCCGAGACTGTATTCAATACAGCGCTTTTGGGATTTGAATTCTTGCGTTATGGAATTTTTGTCAACATTTTTCAAAAATTCGTCTATTCTGATAATAAAAATATTCATTTTGACAACTTTTACAAATCTATGTCTGATTCCTTAATCGGCGCACCGATTACACGCTCAAGTTCAGCCGCATTGATATTGTAATTCAAAAGATTTGAATAGTAATCCAGCTGGGCATTCAGATAAGTGTTTTCCGAATCCTTAAACTCAATCGCATCGCCCAATCCGACCTGATATCTTCTGAATGCCTGATATTGGCGTTCTTTTGCCTGCTGAAGCGCAAGTTTTGAAACATCAAGACTGTCATGCGAATTCAAAAGATTTATGTAAGCGCTTTTGACCTCCAAATACACATTCTGCTTTTCCTGTTCGTAATCAGCAACGAATTTTTTGTAAGTCGCATTTGCCTCATCAACCTGTTTTTTCAAAAGCATAACGTTCAAAGCATTGTACTGCAATTGCACCCCGAATTGATAGCCGTAATCGCTGTCAATCTGGCGGCCGCCGTAATTGTATGAACCGAATGCGCTCAAATCAGGTGAAAATGCACGTTTTGCACTTCTGACATTCATTTCTGCCGCATCCATTTTCTTCTTGGCTGACAAAAGTGCCGGACGAGATGCTTCGGCGGTCTTAATCAAATCCGCAAACTTCACATCATAAGCTTTTGTGTTGAGTTTATCTTTCAAAACAACTCCCTCTAACTCCGGAATCCCGACTGCATTTGCAAGCTGGACTGCCGCAAGTTCAAGCGTGTTTTTTGCCTTGATAAGATTAACCTTTGCATTGCCGAGGTTGTATTCAGCGGTTGTGACATCGATTTTGGCTTTTCTGCCGATGTCGTATTGCGCTTTTGCCTGTTTCAACTGCAGTTCAAAATCTTTTACCGTATCTTCGTAAACCATTTTCTGAATTTCAGCAAAAACAAGGTTGTAATAAGCGACTTTTACATTATAAATCACCATTTCAATGCTGGTTTCAGCATCATATCTTGAGGCTTCGAAATTCCTTTTTGCCATATCAGCGCCGGCCTTGGTTTTGCCAAAGTCAAACAATAGCATATTGGCAGAAAGAGTCGGAACGTAATACATATTGTACTTTTGCGACATCATTCTGGCGTATGCGCCGCCCATTGTCATGAGCATATCGTTTCTGGAATAACTCACGCCTGCGCCGATTGTGGGAAAGTAATTTGACCAAGCTTGTCCGACACGGGATTTATAGATTTCGGCGTTGCTGATTGCAGACATAATCGCCGGATGGTGCGTTATTGCAAGCTTTATGCAGTCGACAAGCGTCACTTCGCCATTCATGTCCGAATATTCTATCTGGCTGTTTATGACAGGGAATTTTGTCTCATACATGCCTTCGGCTTCTTTTGAAGATTTCGCTTTTGTTTTGGCATTATCAGCATTCTTTCGGGTTTCGTGCTTTTTGTTAACCTTTGTTTTGTCGGGCTTAACTATTTGAACTTCATCATTCTTTTTTGTTTTTTGAGAAGTTCCTTTTGCCAAAACCGCGCTTGAAGTTAGCGACAAAACCGAACATATTAAAATTAAATTTAAAATCTTTTTCATACTTTTTCTGTTATCTCCAAATCTTTTTCGCTGATTTCCTTTTTCGGGAAAAGGTCAACGAATTCCTGAACGATTACGTAGAAGGCGGGGGTCAAAACAGCCCCGAGGGTTGCGGCCGCAATCATTCCGCCAAACACGGTTGAGCCGACCGAAATTCTTGAATTTGCGCCGGCGCCTGTTGCAAAAATCATCGGCAATACACCGATAATGAATGCAAGTTCTGTCATCATGATTGCTCTGAATCGCAGTTTTGCGGCTTTCACGGCGGCTTCTTTTACTGAAAGCCCGTGTTTTTCATGTTCTTCTTTTGCAAATTCAACAATCAAAATTGACTGTTTTGCCGCAAGCCCGATTAGCGTAATCATACCGACCTGAGAGTAGATATCAAAGGACTGGTTAATCATCATTTGGAAAATCAGCGCACCCAACGCCGCAATCGGCGATATCAGAAGAACCGCGACCGGAATTGTGTAGCTTTCATAAAGTGCGACAAGAAAAAGATAAACAAATATCAACGCCATACCGACAACCATCGCGGTTTGGCCGGATGCTTCGCGCTCCTGGGCTGATGTTCCCGACCAGTCGAAGGTCATATCCGAGGGAAGTGTCTTTTTCGCAACGGCTTCCATTGCATTCATCGCATCGCCCGAACTTTTTCCGGCAGACTGTTGGCCCTGGATTTGCACTGATTCATACTGGTTGTAACGGGTAATTGAGGCTGTACCAACGGTTTGTTTGAGTTTTACGACCGAAAGTATCGGAACCATTACACCGTTTCTGTTTTTGACATAGATTCCGGAAAGGTCGCCTGCTTTGTTGCGGAATCGGCTTTCAGCCTGCATTTGAACTTTGAATACGCGGCCGTATTTGTTAAAGTCGTTTACGTAATAAGTTCCAAGCATAGAAGAAAGTGTTGAATAGAGTTCCTGCAGGTCGATATTCTGCGCCATTGCTTTTGAGTAGTCGATTTCTACAATGTATTGCGGAACGTTTGCCTGAAAGTTTGTGTAAACGTTTGAAAGCGACGGGTCCTGGTTTGCAGCGGCAACAAGTTTTTTCGCCCAGCCTTCCAAATCCTGCGCTGTATATTCACCCTGCGAAAGCATTTGGAATTCAAAACCGCCCATCATGCTCATACCCATAATTGCAGGGGGCGAAAATGCCTGAATTGACGCTTCTTTTGTATTCGCCGCAACGGCTCTGATTTTATTCAGGATTGCGGTGTGTGATAAATCTGTTGGTTTACCCTGGATTTTGCGTTTAATCCATTTGACCGGCGTCATTTTTCTTTCGCTGTATTCATCAAGAAGAATAATCGCGGTTGAAGAGTTTACCGCGCCATTGCCGCCGAAAACCGTTAGTTTTTCAGCGTTTATGCCATCAATGTAGCGGATTCCGTCGATAAATTTTCTTGAAACTTCTTCCGTTCTGGAAAGCGACGCCCCATCCGGCAGAGTAATCATCGCAAGCAAGACGCCCTGATCTTCGTCCGGAATAAAGCCGGTTGAAATTGTTCTGAAAGAAAACAGAGTCAAACCGACGATTGCAACGTAAAATATCGCAACGAGTTTTTTATTATAGACGAATTTTTGGACGAATTCCATATAGAAATCTTCGATTTTGTCGAAAATTTTGTTGAACTTTTCAACCCATCCGGCTGTTCTTTTGGAAATCCGTTTTATAATATGCTGAAGGATTGCAAAAGCAGGGATTTTGGAATCTTGTTTCTCATCGTTTTTGTGTCCGAGAAAATGCGAACACATAGCAGGAGAAAGCGACAGCGCGCAGATTGCCGAAATCGCGATGGAAACCGCGATACAAACAGCAAATTGCTTATACATAACGCCCGTCATTCCGCCCATAAACACAATCGGCACAAATACAGCCATCAATACAAGCGCCATCGCAACAAGTGAGGAGCCGACTTCCTGCATTGTGATTTGGGTTGCCATAATTGCGGATTTGCCTTCTTCAATGTGGCGGTTGACGTTTTCGATTACGACAATAGCATCGTCAACAACGACACCTACCGCAAGGACGAGGGCGAATAGTGTCAAAAGATTTATTGACATACCCATCGCTTTGAGTGCGAAGAATGTTCCGACAAGCGACACAGGAATTGTTGCGCATGGAACCAGTGTTGCCATGCCGTCTCCGAGGAATAAGAAAATAATGATTACAACGATTAGGCCTGTCAAAAGGATTGTAAATTCAACTTCTTTCATTGATTCCTGAATATAATCGGCGTCATCTTTTACGTATAAGATTTTAAGCCCGTTTGTGAGGCGCGAATTGAGTTCTGTGACTTTTGCCTTGACGGCTTTTGAAAGGTTGATAACGTTCGCGTCCGGAAGCTGTGAAATTACGATAACCGCAGACGGCTTTCCGTTTACAAGACCAAGGTTTGAATAAGACTGCGCACCGAGTTCAACGCGCGCAACATCTTTTATTCTGACGTTTGATCCGTCCATATTGGAGCGGATAATTATGTTTTCGAATTCTTTTACATCTTTCAGTCTTCCCTGAGTTTTGAGGGTAATTTGCAGGGCCTGATTTTCATCTGACGGAAGCGCGCCGAGAGCGCCTGCCGTTACCTGCGTATTCTGGCTTGTGATTGCGGATCTGACTTCGCTTGTTGAAATATTTAAGCCGGCCATTTTTTGAGGGTCAAGCCAGATTCGCATTGAATAGTCGCCGGCGCCGTATACGCTTACGTCTGCAACGCCGTCAACACGTTTGAGTTCATCTTTTATATAAATAGAACCGTAGTTTGTCAAATCAAGCTGTGACCAGTCGCCGGATTCAGGATAAAGCGTAAGGATTACAGCGCCCGAACCTGATGAGCGGCTGATTGCTGTGACGCCTGTTCTCTGGACATCTTCCGGCAGTTGGGATTGAACCTGCTGGATGCGGTTTTGGACATTCATAAGGTTGATATTTTTGTCAGAGCCGACTTTGAAATACATTGTCAGAGAATAGCTTCCGTCGTAGGAGGTTGATGTCATATAGGATAAGTTTTCGACACCGTTAAGTTTGTTTTCAAGAACTGTTGCAACGGAAGATTCGATAACTTCTGCACTTGCACCCTGATAGTTGGCAGAAACCATTATCTGCGGAGGCGTTACGTCAGGATAGCTTTCCTGCTTTAAGCCAAGCATTGAAATTACGCCGAGAATGACTATACATATTGAGATTACGAGCGCAAATCGCGGTTTTTGTATAAAAAAGAAAAGTTTTTCTTTATCAAATGTTTTTTTCATTAGTTTTCACCTGCTGTTTTGTCGGGAGTTTCAGGGGTTTGTGATTTTTCGACGATTTTAAGCTTCTGACCTTCTGCCATGATGCTCTGAATTCCTGACACTACGACTTTGTCCTGCAAATCAATGCCGCTTTCGACAACCCAGTTGTTTTTGATGTCTTCAGAGACTTTAATTTCTTTTTTGACGGCTTTGTCGTCTTGTACAACCCAGACATAATAGCCGCTCATGGCATCGCCTTTTGTGCAGGCTTGCGGAACTGTTACAAACTTAACTTTTTCAGGTGCCGTGAGCCGGACTTTCATATAATCGCCCGGAACAAGCCACATTTTTGTGTTGTCGAAAGTTGCCCTCATTGCAACAGAACCTGAATCTTTGTCGATTTTATTGTCTACAAAGTTGACAACACCGGCTTTTTCATACCATGTGCCATCGTCAAACTGAACTTCAACTTTCACATCTTTAAACTGATTGCTGGCTTTTAAAAGTTTTACGAACTCATCGCTTTTGAGGCTGAACGAAACATAAACGGGATTTACGCTCGAAACGTTCACAAGCCCGCCTGAACTCGGTGTTACATAGTTGCCTTCCGTGATATTGACTTTGCCGATTCTGCCGTCGATGGGCGATTTTACAGATGTGTAGCTTAAGTTTACTTTTGCAAGTTCAAGTTTTTGTCTTGCAGCATCGAGAAGTGCACGGTTGGAATTTCTTGAGGCAAGGCTCTGGTCAACATCAGAGCGGCTTATCAAATCTTCTTTGACAAGCGCATTTGCTCTGTTCAATTCCTGCTGAGCATTGGTTAACAAGGCGCTGTACTGATTTACGGCGGCCTGAGAGTTGTTAACTTCAAGCTGATATTCTCTTGGGTCTATCTGGAAAAGAATCTGGCCTTTTTTGACAAAATCGCCTTCCGTGAAGTATTTTTTCAGCAAAAATCCCGGAACCCTTGCAACCAAATCAACCGAATACTGCGCTTCAACTCGTCCCGTTGATTCTGCGGAAACATTCGTCTCGACAATATGGGGATTGTCAACTTCGACTTCTTTTGGCATACGCATTGCCTGCTGCTGCAGCATTCCTTTTATAAATCCCGATGTTTTATTATAAACAATAGGCACGACAATTATCAACAGAATTACAACTGCCCACTGTTTTCTGGTCAAATTAATTTTCATACTTCTCTCCGATATAATTTAAACAAACATTAATAAATAATACTAAAAATTTTAAATTATTATACATGTGGTGTCAACATTATAAACTATCGAAACAATTGGTTTCAAAACGAAGTCCTGTCAGGCTTAAAAACATTAAATCTATAATTTAGCCGCACAGGAGAATGAAAAATCCGTTCAAAAATTTTTTAATAGTAATGCGGCAGGAATTTCAAAAAATCTTCATAAAAAAGATTCTGCAAAACTTGCCCAATTAGAGAATATAAGGAGAAATTTATGTTTTACAATGTTTTGAAAGCAAAAGATATTGTTGATCTTGAAGACGGCAAACTTCAAAGAAAAGTTTTGATGGAAAAAGGCGACAGCTGTTTAAGCGCAATCGCAATCAAAAAAGACGAAATCATCGACACACACACCTCTGTTTGTGATGCGGCAGTTTATGTTTTGGAAGGCGAAATCGAAATCCATTTTGACGCGGAAAAATTCACCGTTGAAAAAGGTGATTTATTAATGTTTAAAAAAGACGACCAGCACAAAGTTCTTGCAAAAAAAGACAGCAAATTTTTGCTTATTAAGATTTAAGAAAAAGCCTCTTTTGAGGCTTTTTTATTGAAAATACACCGGCAATAAAAAAGATAGCAAAAAATAATTTCTTCCGTTTTAAAATATCTATGGAAGTCAATCGTATACAATGCACAACTTTTACAGGCTGCCGGCCGCCTTATAAAATATCAGGAGGCTCGGTTTATCCAATCAACAGAATCGCCGATGAAAAAGATATTGTTGAAATCAGCGGCAGAGCCTCGAAAGCCATTCTTGGCGAAGGCAAAAGCGGCATTGTGTATGATTTGTGCAGTAATGTTTTAAAGTTTTTTAAAGAAACCGCTTTCCCTGCCCCTATTGCTATACGCTGGAAAGCTGAAACCGAAAACCTTGATTTGCTGCGTGATTTATGCCTGAGACATAATAACCCGGATTATTTGCACGACACGCAAAAAGGACTTTTCGGGATAAATTTCAGAAACGAATATTTTATTTTTTCATCAAAAGTTCCGGGCAGCTGGCCGCACCCGCAAAGAAATCAGTTTAACGAGAAGAATCTCACAGCATTAATGGAAATTCTCGAACGGCTTGACAAAGGCATGGATAATATCAGCATTCTCCACCCTGATTTGAGAGGGAAAAACGTTCATATCACAAATGACAATGCAGGAATTCTTGATGTCGGAATTTTGTTCAAAGAAAAACTTCCAAAGGAAAAATTCGTCTGGGACGGGGCTGAAATTAGAGATCAGAAAAGTTTTACGAGAATGAATTTCTTATCTGATACCGGATATGGAACAAGTAACATCAAAGCTTTTGAATATGATTTACTCGGGCCGTATCTGGATTATGCGGACAAAAACGAGACAAACAAAACTTTTGATTTATACATGGGGCTTAAGGCGAAATACTTCACAAATATGTATGAACACAATTTGCAAAAGTACGACAAAACAGGCAATAAAATCATTCAGGAAAGAGCCGGAGAAGAAAGCTGTCATGCAGAGCTTTTAAGAAAACTTCCAAAAGACATAAAAGAAACCGAAATTGACAAACTGCAGATTGGCATATTTTTTAGAAAACTCATGCAAATCTCGAATAACTCAGTGAACAATTCCATCAACTTAAAGCATATCTGTTCATACATAGACAAATCAATAGACAAAATTATTGAAAAAGCGCAAAAGGCTTATATGCAAAAAGATTTAGAGCGCGCAGTTTATTATATAAATGCCAAAAATCAGACTGAAATAATATCCGAACTTTTCCGCTCCTCACTTGCAGAAAAAACCATTCCACATGAAAAATTAAATAAGATGCTGCCGGAAAAACTTTTAATAGAAAAAGTTAATCTCGAATAAATTATTACCACAAAGAACTACCGCATCAAAACTCACTATTACACTTTACTGCAATTAAAACCTGTAAAAAATCTTATATAATCAGTTTGTTGATTGTGTATTACGAAAATTTACAGGAGAAAAATCATGAAAAACGAAAAAATGAACGATAAAGGACATGAAACTTTAAAAGAAAAAGCAGCCCATGCAGCCGAAAATATAAAAGAAAAAACCCACAATGTAAAAGAAGACATCAAACAGGGTGCTGAAAATGTTAAAGAAAAAGCTGCTCATACTGCAGAAAACCTGAAAGAAAAAGCGCACAACGTGAAAGAAGACGTCAAACAGGGCGCGAAAAATGTTAAAGAAAAAGTTGAAGAAAAAGTCGAAGACATGAAAGAAAAGCATGCAATGAAAAAAGAAGACGAAGCCATAAAAAAAGCTGAAAAAAAGGCCGGTAAATAGATTTCGTCAAGACCTCAAAACACCTGTTAAAAGCGGGCTTAATACCCGCTTTTAATTTAACTTAAAAACTTTTTACGCACTCACATTCAGTCGTTTGCCAACTTCGGGGTCCTCTTTTTTAAAACTTTCAGCCTGAGATTTTATACTTCTTGCCTGATTTGCGACCTTGTAATCCTGAGCCGAAGGATCAGACGGCGCCATAGCAGAATTTATGACAGTGTTGGCATCTTTAATGGTTTTGTCCGGATTATTTTTATCTAACGCCGGCATTTTTATCGGCACATGCCCGCCGACAGGGATTCCGTTAGCATCGCGCTCAATTACGATTCCGCCTGCAAGATGCCCGCCTGCACGCTGGTGCGCAAGTTCATGCGAATAGATTTCGCTGTAACGTTCATTAATCAAATCTTGCCGCTGCTTTTGCTGAGAAGATGCAAAATTATTCGAAAACATTCTGACTGCACTTAACATAATCCTAACCTTCTTTCTGCTATTATTGTAGCAGATTTTTTAGAATTTTGCAAGTAGGGAGGGGGGAATAAGTGAGAGGTGAGGGGTGAAAAGTGAGAAGTCGGTTACGGGGGGATTTATTATTTGTAAAAATCCAACGGTTTTGTTTTTTTATAACTAAAAAAGAAAATTTTTGTTGAAAATCAACTCCCGATACGGTCTTTTCACCTTTCACTATGCTCTTTTCACCTACTCCCCCCGCCCCCCATTGCCCTAATCCGAAAAGTACGCTATAATAATCTCAGTCGGAGTTAAGCCTTATGATGAGCCAAACAAAAAAACTATCCATAGCTTTATACTGGCATTTGCATCAGCCTGTTTACCAGCTTTCGCCGGAAGGTGATTTTTTGATGCCATGGGTAAGGCTGCATGCCGTCAAAGATTATTTTGCGCTCGCGGCACTCCTTGACAAGTTCAAAAAAATTAAACTTAACTTCAACTTTGTTCCGGCCCTGCTTGATGCTTTTATTGATTACGGCGAAAAAGGGCTTCATGATTTGCATTCAAGAATGACCGTGCAAAATGTCGAAGATTTAAGCAATGATGACAAAGAATTCATTCTGAACAACTTTTTTGACGCGAATTATCAGACAATGATTTTTCCATACGAGGAATACAACAGACTTTATCAGAAAAGAATTTCAAGCCCTGAGTGCACGCTTGAAAGTTTTTCAGATCAGGAATACTCCGATTTGATGGCGCTATTCAATCTTGTCTGGTTTGAGCCGGATTTGAAGAATAAATATCCGCTTTTGAAAAAACTTTTCAAAAAAGGCAAAGGCTACACGCTTGAAGACCGCCAAAATATCATCGAAATCCAGCGCGATGTAATCAGAAAAATTATTCCGACGTATAAAAAAATTCTTTCGAAAAACCGGATTGAAATCACCACAAGCCCGTATTATCATCCAATTCTGCCGATTTTGCTTGATATAAACGGAATAAAAAAATCTTTTAATGAAGATTTGCCGGTTAATTTAAAAATGGGACTTGATGCGAAACTTCAAACCGAATTTGCACTGGACAGAATTGAAGAACTGTTCGGGAAACGTCCGAAAGGAATCTGGCCTTCAGAACATTGCGTAAGTTCAAAAATGCTTGAGATGTTTAAGGATTTGGGCATAGAATGGACGATTTCCGATGAGGGAATCCTTTCAAACAGCATTGATTTTGAATTTGTAAGGGACTTCAAAGGGTATTTGGAAGACCCTTATCACCTTTTGAAATCGTATGAATACTCAAACGGTGTAAAAATGATTTTCCGCGACGCTGTTATTCCAAATCTGATAAGTTTCGAGTACCCGAATCTTGATACGGAACTTGCGGCAAACGACTTGTACGACAGAATCAAGGTTGCGCAAGGAAAACTTTTGACTTCTCCTGATGAAAACCATCTTATAACAATCGCAATGGACGGCGAAAACTGCTGGGAAAACTACTCACAGGACGGATTCGTTTTCCTGAAAAAATTATACAAATTAATTGAAGAAGACCATACACTTGAAACCGTTTTGATAAGCGATTATTTAGAAAAAGAGCCTCATCACAAACCGTTGAACAAAGTTTTTGCCGGCTCATGGCTAAACCGCAACTTCAAACTCTGGATTGATGAGCCGTTGAAAAATTTAGCCTGGACATATTTAAAACAGGTTCGTGATGATTTTTCTTCATTTGTAAAGTCAAATCCTCTGCATCCGAATATCGAAGACGCCAGAAAAGAACTTTTTATCTGCGAAGGCAGCGACTGGTTCTGGTGGTACGGCGAGCCGAATGATTCAGGACGCGACAATATTTTTGATTATCTTTTCAGAGAACATTTGAAAAATATTTACGTATTTTTGGGGCTTGAACCGCCGAATTATCTTGATACTCCGCTGATTTCGGCGATTGCAAAGCCGTCGCGATACCCTAAAGGCGAAATCACGCCCACGATGACGGGGGCCGACTCAAAAGATGATTCATGGCTGAACGCCGGATGCATTGATATTCCTGACGGGCCGCTTTTGAGTGAGTCGAAATTCTTTGACAGAGTGTGTTTTGGATATGACAAAGACAATTTGTATTTGAGGTTTTACGTGAATGAATACATTCACAAAAACCCCGAACTTTCCGAAAAAACTTTCCAGATATATTTATACACGCGAAACGCGGACAGAAAACAGGCGCTTTCACCCGTAAGGCTCATCAACAAAACCGAAAATATCCTTCCGATTTCAAAAGAAAAGTTCCACAATGAACTTCAAATCGCGCTTCGCAGCAAAAAAGTGCAGCTTATACGGCTAATAAAATCAATTCCGAACAATCTCTGGGTTTTGAAAAATTCAAAAGACATCAAGGCGGTTTATGAAGATGTAATCGACTTAAAAATACCTTTTGATGTTCTTGATATTGAAAACGGCGAAACTCTGGAATTCTGCTTTGTTAACGCGAATTACGGGGTGAAAAATTTCTTCATCCCGAACGATATGCTTCTGACAATCAGGCGCGAGTGATAAATATTAAAAAATGTAAAATTATATTATCAGACCCGTAAAGTTTTAATATTTTCGGCCGTTAAACCATTAAAGCATCCATTCCGGCGTCAGCCAAAAACAGATAAGGATTAAAAATGACAGACTTGTATTCAGATTACTCAAACAACAAAGGGAATCCTCAACTCGACAAGGATTACTGGAAAAATCAGAATAGCAAAACTGACAATCAGGAAAGCTACAACCTGTTTGATAATCTGATTAAAACAAATTTTGACATGTCTGATCTTAAAAAATTGTCCGTTTTCAGCAAGAAAAAATAGCGCATTTCAAAAGCATTTGAGATTATAAACTCTGCGTTGAAAGTTTTTCAAAAAAACTTTGCTGCGCGTCTTAAAACATCTCAAAACCGTAAACTCAGCGCATTAAAAAGTTGCACTTGAACTTATTTTCCGGTTGAACCGAACCCGCCGGCACCGCGAACAGTTTCTGTTAATTCAACAGCAACCTTGATTTCAGCCTGCTCAACGCGTGCAATAATCATTTGTGCAACTCTTTCATCCGGCTGGATTGAATAAGTTTCATTCGAAAGATTCACAACCGGAATGCAGACTTCTCCCCTGTAATCCTCGTCAATCGTTCCGACGCAATTGATTAGCGTAATCCCGTGCTTGATTGAAAGCCCTGAACGCGGTCTGATTTGCGCCTCAAACCCGTGTTCAAGTTCAATTTTTATGCCTGTAGGAATCAATGCCCGCTCCAATGGCTTCAAAACTACAGGCTCATCTATTGCAGCGCACAAATCCATGCCGGCAGCTCCGGAAGTCTTGTATTCAGGCAAAAATCTGTTGTGCGGCAATCTTTCTATCTTTAATACTGTCATTTTATTTCTCCTTATTTTATTTTATAATAAGCTATTTAAAGCCTTTTGTAAAATTGTTAAATACCGCAAAGATTTTTGGCAAAAATCTCACAAAACACGGGTTTTCCGGCCTGATATAACACCGGGCCTTCTTTTAATCACCCTTGCCCGAATTTATGAACTAATGTAACAAAAATTCCTCCTCCTGAAATCGCTCCATACAAAAATACTTTATTAATATACCGGACGTAATAAAAAGAGGGCTTTAAAATGAGTATTAATGTTTCAAATTTTTCAGTTTCACATGTTGTAGAATTTCTTGAAAAATGCTTTGAAAGTATCAAAACAATGAACATTCAACCTGATAATACGGACGTTATCACGCTTGACTTTTCAGTTAGATGTAATTTAGAAGAGATTTCTATCGAATTGCCGGAAATTTCTATGGAATTTCGAGACATTCCAATGGAGTTTGCCGAAATCAATTTAGCAATTGCGGCATAAGCAAAAAACAAATTTATTGAGCAAAAAGACGGGTCTCATTCCCGTCTTTTTGATTTAGAATTTGAGCCGGAAGTTATCAGAAATCGCAACGGCAAATCAGTTTTAGTCATTAGTCAAAATACTGATTAATTTTTCGGCTATTCCATATTTTTTGCGGCCAACTTTATTCTCAAAATTTGCAATGCACTCTGCCGCCGCAAGCTTATAACCATTTTCTCCGTATTTTTCGGCAAACGGAACTTTTGAAGGACAAATAATAGTTTTTATATCCTGAGAGCGAAAAAGATTCCCCTCTCTGACAAGCAAAATCTCTTCTGCAGAGTTTTCTAAAAGTCGTATATCTCCCATAATTTTGTATTTGCGTGATTTTATATCAACTGAAACATTTCCGGAGCCGTTGACGTATATGTGTGAGGCAAGATTTCCTGCCTGTCGTTTGATGAATTCATCGCCTGCCGCGGGGTTATGTTCAAATACTTTTTCATAAAAATTTCTGCCATTTTTGCTGAATTTTACAGCCATGCCAAAAGACGGAGTAACTTTCGGGGTAATCGTGTTCATGTCATTTCCTTATAAAACTATTCTTCTACGAATTCTATTTTATACCCAAGAATCTCTGCAATCAAGCGGCATTCGGAAAAAGAGATTGTGTCGCGATTGATTTTCCCGTACAACATTGCCCGCGTATAAGGCCTGCCTGTAACCTCACTCATCCTGTTCGCAAGCTTTTCCATCGTCATCTGCTTTAATGAAAGCATAATTTTTAATTGTGTTTTTATATCTACTTTGCTTATGTCCATTACAAAATTATACTTTATTTGACAAATTAGTTTTAATAGTGTACATTTTGTATTGAATACGATAATTATAATCATATTTGATACAAAATCTAACAGGAGTTTACAATGCACCAAATTTCAAGCGCAAAAAATCTCGCAGAAAACGTGCGGGATTTAGAGAGAAAAACAAACTTTCACTCCGACAGCTTGCAAAAATCTCCGGAATCAACGCAGCCGTTCTTGAAAAAATTAAAAACCAAACTTTGAAAAAAATTAAATTTTCACATCTTGAAAAACTCTGCAAAACATTGAAAACTTCAATCGACAAACTTTTGTAAAATGTATTTCAAATTGCGCAAAATATTAAAAAATAATAAATTTTACCCGACCCGCCACCTTGATAAATTATAATTAAGTTATACAATATTATAGAGGTAAAAAATGACACACAAACACAACAATCCTTTTAAAAACAATTCAGTTGACGACATCAAATTGGAAGAAGAACTTCAAAACGAAGCACAACAAAATGAAACTGATGAGTCAATAAAAGAAGACTGCAAAAAAGATGATGAAACTGCAAAACTGCAGGAAAAATACGACGAATTAAACAATCAGTACCTGAGACTTGCGGCAGACTTTGACAACTATCGCAAACGTCAGGCACAGGAGCGCGAAAGCCTTTTGAAATACGGCGCGGAAAGCACTCTAAAAAAAATGATTGAGGTTCTCGACAACTTTGAACGCGGCGAAAAAGCGTTGGAAAATGTTGAAGACTGCGACAAATGCAAAGAAAGTTTCGCACTTGTGCACAAACAGGTAACAGATGCTCTCACAAAACTCGGACTTGAACCAATCGAGGCAACAGGAGAGGAATTCGACCCTAATTTCCATGAAGCCGTAATGCAGACACCTACCTCAGAACATGCGGAAAACACTGTTATTGCAGAACTTCAAAAGGGATACAAGCTTGGTGATAAAGTTTTGAGACCTGCACTTGTGAATGTGGCAACTGCGGAGAATTAAGAGAGTAGTGAAAAGTGAGAGGTGAAAAGACCGTTTCGGAAATCAAATTTCAACAACCGATTTTTATAATGGTTATATAAACCCAAATCGTTAAACTTGATAACATTAATAACCCGCAACCGACTTTTCACAACTCACTTTTCACCTTTCACCAACAAAAACAGGAATCAGAAAAAGATATGGCAAATTACTACGATATATTGGAAGTATCGCAAAACGCGACAAAAGATGAAATAAAATCAGCTTTCCGAAAGAAAGCGAGAACATTGCACCCCGACGTAAACAAAGCACCTGACGCGGAAGAGAAATTCAAAGAACTCGGAAAAGCTTACGAAACTTTGATGGACGAAAACAAACGTGCAACTTATGATCGCTACGGCGAAGACGGATTGAAAAACGCCGGATTCGACACAAACGGCCCGTTTGCAGGCGGTTTTGGCGATTTGAACGATATTTTTAACTCATTTTTCGGAGGCTTTGGCGGATTTGGATTTGGCGGCGGGTCTGACCCGAATGCACCGCAGCGCGGAGATGATTTGAGATATGACGTTGAAATAGATTTTAAAGAAGCAATTTTCGGAACAACAAAAGAAATCAAATTTGACCACCTTGAACTTTGCACAGAATGCGGCGGAACAGGCGCACAAAAAGGAACCCAGCCCGTAACCTGCCCGACCTGCCACGGTTCAGGACAGGTTCAAACTGTTACAAGAACGCCACTTGGCGCGATTTCGCAAATCACGGTTTGTCCGGATTGCCACGGTACAGGCAAAAAAGTTGGAACACCATGCAAAGCCTGCAAAGGTTACGGAAAAGTTGAAAAAGAAAAGAAAATCGAAATCAAAATTCCGGCAGGTGTAGACAACATGTCAAAAATTCGTGTTTCAGGTGAAGGCGATGCCGGCACAAACGGCGGGCAAGCCGGAGATTTATATGTTGTGCTTCACGTAAAAGCGTCAGAATATTTCAAACGCGACGGACTGGATATTTACACACGCCTAGACATAAATCCGGCGCAGGCTGTTCTTGGCGACGAAGTTGAAATTGAAACGCTTGAAGGAATGAAATCAATCAAAATCCAACCGGGCGTACAGAGCGGAAACACTGTCAAAATCAAGGGAGCAGGGGTTCCTGTGATTTCAAGACCTTCACAGCGCGGAGACCATGTTATAATAATTAATGTGGTAATACCAACCCAGCCAACAGAAGAAGAAAAACAACTTTACCGCAAATTGTACGAACTTAAAGGCGGCAAAAAATCGCAAGAAACACTTTTAAATAAGGTAAAAGGAGCTTTCCGGTAATGCAGAAATTTTTAATTGTATTGGCAATGTTTTTAGCAGCAGGCTGCGCAAACGCAGCACAGCTTCCGGCGGATGTCCAAACTTTGGTGAGCAAAGATTTTCCGCAGACAAACTTCCGCTTTGACGGGGTTATCATCCTACCTGACAATACAATTTACCTTCCCGTGATTCCGGCGCGCATCATTAATCCCGAAACCCTTGCGATAAAAGAAACAATTCCAGCCGGGAAGACTTTAGCCCAAAAACCGGATGTTGTAATACTTAACAACGATTTTGTTTTGCTGAAAGTTATCGAAACAAACGACGGGAGAAAGAGTATCATAAAACTTCAAAACCCGCCGCATCAGATTAAATCAGGACTTTTGCCGCAGGATATGCTTGTTCCTCGCGGACTTCTTGTGCCGGATAATATCAAAGGAATAATCGGAAACCTTCAGATTGCAACCCTGCATGACCCGACATTAAAAATTATTGCACCGGTAAAGAAGAATAATTCTATAGTGAATTCACTAGCACTGATTCCGGTTTTGAAAAACAAAACCATTTATGCAACAACAAATTTCACCAAAAATATTCAAGTCGTGAACCCTTCAAAACTGACGCCTGAATACGCGCTTTCGCAGGAAAATATTCCGATTTCAATGAAGGGTTATGACGGAAAATTTTTGCTTGTATCGTCTTACAACAAAAAATCAGTTGATGTAATTTCGCTTGCAGACGAACAAATCATTAAACAAATAAATTTGAGCACGCAGCCGGATGAAATAATTATTGACAAGAATGCAAAAATTGCATACATTGCAAGCCCTGAAGACGCAAGCATTTACGTACTTTCGCTTGAGACAATGACGTTGAAAAAACAGCTTAAGCTGAACGGAATGTGCGAAAAATTGACACTTAGCGAAGACGGTACAAAACTTTTCTATGTGGACAAAAAATCCAACGAAATCTGGGTTGTGGAATTGGATAACGATTATCTTTTGCGTGAAATCGGCAAATTTCCGAACACATCCAAAATCGCATACGCAAACAACAAAATTTACATAACAAGCCGCACGAAAAACCGGCTTGCGATAATAGATTATAAGACAATCGGATTTATCGGCGAAACAGATATTACAGAAAAACCGATTGACATGCTTGTATGGCATGACAAATTGTACATTCTGGGCGCCGTCAACAACGAAATCTGCGTAATCGATACGAAAAATGACCAGCTTACAGATGTTATCAAACTTGGCACAAACGGTTTTTCAACAAAGATTTTCAGAATCGACGACACAAATCTTGCAATTGTAACTGACACAAAAGCAAAAAAATATACGATTTTGGATTTGGGTATGAAAAAAATCGTCAAGACAAATTCGGTTGAAATCCCTATAAATTCAATCGTCGTGGTTGACAATGTGAAGAAGATAAACAAATGATAGAAAATTTCGACAAAACAACGCAGGAAACGCTTATAGAGCTTGAAAAAACGCAAAAACAATTTTGGAATGTTGCGCGTGTCACCGGTGAATTTCTGAACCTTTTAATACGCACGGCAAAATCACAAAGCGTTCTTGAACTTGGCACCTCAAACGGCTATTCCGGCATCTGGATAGGGAAAGCCTTGAAAGAAACGGGCGGAAAATTAAAAACCGTTGAATTTTACGCCAAAAGAATCGAGCCGGCGCGCGAAAACTTTGCAAAATGCGGGGTTTTGGATGTGATAACAACTGTAGAAGGTTCTGCAATCAAAATTTTGGAATATTTGCCGGAAGATGAGAAGTTCGACTTTGTATTTATCGACGCGAACAAGAGCGAAACTTTGCGATATTTTGAACTTATACATCCGCACCTTGTGGCCGGCGGAATTTTGGCAGTGGACAATGTTTTGTCGCACCGGGAGAAAGTGCAGCCGTTTATTGAGGCGATAGGTGCGCATGCTGATTACGAAAACACTGTTCTGACGCTTCCTGCAGGGCTTTCGCTTGCAAGAAAGCTGAGATAAATTATTTAACTCATAAATCTGTTATATATAATGCGAAGTTATTTTTACTTCTGCAAATTTTAAAATCAACCAAAATTACACTATAAAAAATCTCGAACTACGCAGTTTCAAAAAATTCTTACATATTCTGTATCAAATCTTTTGTAAGTTTTCGAACCGCCTCATCGACCGCGAAAATCTCATCTATTGTGGGATTTTGGATAACTTCATGGGAGTCAAAAATCTGCTTTGTAATTTCATAAATCTGATACAGCTTAATTTTTCCTTCCAAAAATGCAAAAACAGCCTCTTCATTTGCTGCATTCAGGCAAACTGTGGCCGTTCCGCCTGTTTTGCCGGCCTGATAGGCCAGTTTGACCGAGGGAAACTTCTCAAAATCCGGCTTTTCAAAATCAAGCCTTGCGGCATCAGCAAAACTAAAACTTTTTGACTTTATCCCCTCAAACCTTTCCGGGTATGAAATCGCATACTGTATCGGAATATGCATGCTCGGAAGGCCGATTTGTGCGACAACGCTTCCGTCTTTGTACTCAATTGCAGAATGCACAATGCTTTGCGGGTGCACAACAACCTCAATATCGTCATAATCTATTCCAAAAAGATGGTGAGCCTCAATGATTTCCAGCCCCTTGTTCATCAGAGTTGCGCTGTCAACGGTAATCTTTCGGCCCATATTCCAACGCGGATGCGCAAGCGCTTCTTTCACCGTTGCTTGTTTCATTTCATCAATGGTTTTGTGAAGAAACGGGCCGCCGCTTGCTGTAATAATAAGCTTTTCGACCTGATTAATGTCTTTTATGCACTGGTGGATTGCGCAGTGTTCGCTGTCAACGGGAATTATATTCACGCCTTTTTCGTGCGCCTTTTTCATTACTATATCGCCTGCCATTACTAACGTTTCTTTGTTTGCAAGTGCGATATCAATTCCGTTTTCAATAGCCTTTAAGGTTGGTTTTAGCCCGATTTTACCTGAACATGCGACAAGGATTATGTCGTTTTCCTTGTTTGAACAGATTTCATCTAGGCCGTCTGCGCCATGGAGAATTTTTATATCTTTCCCCCGGTCCGCTCCGTTCAAGGGAGATGCAGAATTGTGGCAAACATATTTCGGCTTGAATTTTTCAGCCTGTTTTTTCAAAAGTTCGACATTATTACCGCCCGCAAGCGCTATTATCTCAAATTTATCATGAAGTTTTTCGATAACTTCCAGAGCCTGCGTGCCGATTGAACCGGTTGAACCGATGATGCTTATTTTTCTCTTCTTTTCCATAAATTTATTATATTACAAACAAAAAGCCCCGAATTTCTTCAGGACTTTTTGTGTTTAGATTTCTGTATTAAATTAATTTACTTTTCAACTTTTTGCGCTTCTTTAACAATCGAATCGCTTGAATTGACGTAATTTGTCAACTGTTTGAGCGCCGGTTTGTAAGCGTTGACGGTTGCGTTTCCGCCAAGACAGCCGCCCTGACAGGACATTACTTCAATCAGGTTTCCGAGTTCGCACATACCGTTTTTGGCGTATTTTTTCAAATCTCTGATTGATTGTTTGTTCAAGCCGTCGATAATCACCGGATGTGCCGGGATTTCTTCCGGAAGAACGGTCTGAACAGCTTTTGCGACACCGCCGATTACGGCATAATTTCTTGCTTCGGCAGAAGATTCCGTTTTGAAACTGCTTTCGTCGCATTCTGCAACCTGAATTCCAAGTGCGATAAACCATGCGCCGACTTCTTCGTAGTTCAAAACATAGTCAACGTTCGGATTTTTAAGCGCTTCGCGGCGTTTTGCAACGCATGGGCTGAAAAATACCGTAACTGCATCCGGATGTTCTTTTTTCACGATTTCGGCCGTGTAGTACATCGGAGTTTTTGTGTCTGAGCGGAAAGGTTTCATTTCCGGGATATGTTTGTCCACAAGTTCGTTGTAGCCGGCACAGCATGATGTTGTCATGAATTCTTCGCCTTTTTCAAGTCTTTCAACGAATTCTGCGGCTTCAGTTTTTGTTGTGATATCAGCGCCCTGCGCAACTTCGTAGACATCGTCAAAACCAAGCTTCATAATCGCCTGTTTCAACTGGGCCGGAGTGCATGGAAGCTGGCCGAACATTGCGGGTGCAACCATTGCAATTACCTGTTTTTTATCGTCTTTGATGCTTTTGAGAACATCAATAATCTGGCTTTTTTCATGAACTGCTCCGAAAGGACAAGCCGCAACGCATTTTCCGCAGGAAATGCATTTTTCAAAATCTATTTGCGCATAGCCGTCATCGCCTTTTGTAATTGCGCCCACAGGGCAGGCATTTTCGCAAGGAACGATGATTTTCTGGATTGCCTGATAAGGGCAGACCTGAGCGCACATTCCGCAGTTTTTGCATTTTGCGGGGTCAATTACGGATTTGCCGTTGATAACACTGATTGCGCCGAATTTACAAGTGTTTACGCAAGGTCTTGCGACACATCCCTGACATAAATCTGTAACGTAGATTCTTGCCGGAACGCATCCTTTGCAGGCGGTTGTCAAAACGGTCAGCGGGTTCTGTTCGGGTTCTTTACGCGAGAGCGCTTTTTCAGCCAGATTTGAAAGAAGTTCGCTGTCATCGGTTTCTTCAATTGAATGGCCGAGGCCTGCAACTGTTCTGTCACGCAGAATTGCGCGTTCTTTATAGATACAGCATCTGTAAGGAACTTCATGGCCTTTCGGACGCATATCGTATGGGATTAGTCTTGTTTTTTCTTCAAAATTATCACTCAAAAATGCTCTGATAAGTCTTACCAGAATTTCTCTTTTTAAGTGTGATGTCTGTCTTTGGGGGCTTATGTTCATTGCCATATTTTACACCTCTTTACTATTCTTTTATTGATAGCAATATTATCGCATGAACATAGAAATTTTTCAAAAAAATCGCAACTGAGAGGTTTGTAAATTTTTCTTCACATTTGAGCAATAATCAGGATTTTTGAACTTTTGATGCACAGGAGGTTAATCTGATGATTACAAACGATAACAACATAAATTTTACGGCAAGACTTGATTTGTCGAATGTTAAATCAAACAAACGCATGTGGAATCAGGTGGCGCAAATGTTTGAAGAGAAAACGCAAAAAACACCTTATACTTTTCATTTGGATGACAGTGATGGTGTAATTGACATTTATGCCAGCACCAAAACAAAACTTCAAGACGTTTAACACAGCTGTACGCTCACAAAAACTGGCAAAAACAAACTTTTAAATATGACTCCTGAAAAAATTACCAACAAGCTTGTAAAACTCCTAAATATTTTCAAACATCAGGATATTACTACAGAAACAGGCTTAGAATGTTTGAACAAATTGGCGAAAAAGGACAAATTTGATACATTAACAGCCTGCGAAAGAGGCAAGAACAGCATATTTGACAGAATATACTGGGCAGTAACGGATAAAGCGAAAGCAGACAGAACTGAACTAATTGGCAAAGACCCGATTTTCAAGAACGCTGAATTTTTAGATTAACTAATAAAAAACCCTCACTCACCGGTGAGGGTTTTTTAAAACTTATTTTGCTGCGAGTTTTTCGTCGATTGCTTTGAGAACCTTTTCAACAGTTGCTTCTTTGATAACTTCATCATCAACTTTTACATAAGGTGCTTTTGAAAATTCCCAGTCAATAGAGCAGAGCCCGAGGCAGGGAACGCCTGATACATCAACTTTTTCGCCATATTTTTTCGGAACCATTTCAATGAGTTCCTGTAAATTCGCTGAACCCATTACAAAACAGGTTGTTCCTAAACATACTTTTACACTAACTTTTTCTGCCATATTTTTCTATCCTCTCTGACGATTCCCGTCAACTATTATAAAATTTTTTCAGTCATTTTTTTTTAAGTGAAAGGTGAGAAGTGAGAGGTGAAAGGTCTGTTTCGTGAGTTTCGCTCACCGATAAGGTCTTTTCATTTGTATCATTTCACATTTCACTTACATATATTGGATATTCACCTTTTTAAAATACTTCTCTTGAAGCACGCATGCCATTTTTTTTATGATATTTTTGCGAATCTCGATTTCTATCGGAAGCGCCGGATCATAGTGCGCCTGATTAAGTTTTGCTCCAACCATGAAACTTATGCAGTCGCTGTCTAATAAGAATTTTACCAGTTTTCCTGCCGCGTTGTCAATATCTGAAGTGCCTGATTCCAGATATTCAAGCGTTTTGGTGAGTGTCAGAATCCCTTCTGTCACAAGGTCAACGCCGTCCATGTAAGAACATGCCGGAAGTTTTCCGATACTTATTGTCGTATCCATTGTTATCGGGCGGTTAAGTTCTCGGGAAATCAGGTTTGCGGTTGTGCCGCCTGCGATTGCTTTTTTACCTTTGAAATTGTCAAAAAGTTTTGCATACTCCGCATCCTTTTGCTGATGATACGGGGGACCCGTAAAAACAAGCGATTCGCGCGGTTCTCTGAAATACAGGACGCATGCGGAAATATCGTCTTTGGGATTGCGGTCGGTTTCGATGTTTCGCGCCTGATTGACAATATATTGCGACAACTCTGAACTCGACACATCAGGATGCTCTCTTAATTTGTCCTGAACAAGCACAATCAAGCCTTCTCGTCTAAGTCCGAGTTTAAGCCTGCCGCCGCCAAGGCCCGACTGTGTCACGCCATCCGAACAAAAAATCAGGCGGTCGCCAAGTTTCAGTTTAAGCTTATAAACTTTCATACGCCGGTTTTTGAAGGTTTTTGACTGGATTGTTTCATATTCCGGCGTTATAACCTCGTTATCGCGTATCCACAAGAATTCCGGGTTGCCTTCTTCAACAATTTTGGCATTGCCGTAATCATCGCAGTCGATGGCTGAAAAGGTTGAGTAACTAATACGGCGTACTTTGCAGACAGGAAGCGAGTTCATGACGATTTCGGCGGCTTTCCTAATCGGAATTTGGCCGTTTTCAATAAACTGCAAAAGCATGGTTGCCGTCATACAGGAAAGAATGTTTGCCTTGATTCCGCTGCCCAAACCGTCTGAAAGCACGGCAATCAGGCGCGCCTCGTCAGGGTATCTTTTGGAAACAAAATAGTCCCCGTAGGCGTTTTGGTTGTATTTTTTCATTTGGTTACAGTCGATATCTATAAACATTGGTTATCCTTTTTCAAGTGAATAAGTGAATAGGGGAATAAGTAAATAAGTTGATTTCAAATGCTGTGCCTGTAAATTGTTAATTATTAGCCAAACTTAATGGCGAAGCTTAATCATTATCTTAACGTATTTATAGGTATTCGCTTATTTAGTTTCATCCCTGCCGTCCTCTCTTTCCTCATAGTCCTCTGCTATTGAACTCAGCAAAGTTTCAGTCTCAACCATGTGTTCGCCAAGCAAACAGGCGATTTCCTGAACAATTGAGATGTTTTTGGAAATTACTTCATGAGCTTTTTGCGAAATCTTTTCCCTGTTGGTTTCTGCCTGCGTAACGTCTGTTATTACAGCTCCGACAATTTCGTTTTCTTCTATTGTAAATGCGCTTATATCATAGAGCCGGTTATTTACGGGAAAACGTTCTTTGTGCAGATCTTTTCCGGATTCCAGAATTGTTTTGAAAATATCCGCAAAATCGATAATTCTCTCGATTGCAGCACCCGCAAGCCCGTCCGGACGCGCTTTAAAAACGTCGTACATGTCGCCTGTAAACATTCTCATAAATGCGTCATTTGCCTCAAGAATATTCATCTCACTGTCAACCATAACGGTTGCAGACGGCATGCATCTAAGCATTGCGGCCGCTTTTCTCATCGCAATTTTTCGCATATAAGAAACGCACATGGAAGTTTCCGCATCTCCATCCAGAAGCGCTTTTGCCAAATCCCGACATGTCGCATAGCCGCAGCCTCCGCAGTTTAATTCATCGTCAACAGTGTGTTTGCCGATTTTTTTCAATGTTTTTAGAATGTCTTCAAGCGGATATTCCGAATCCACTATTTTCTTAGGCTCAATATTGTAGTCAAAGACGGTTTTTGGCTCTTTTGGGATTTCGTCGCGCTTTTTCTCTTTTGTCAAGATGTCAGAAACCATTGTGATTCCTGCTTTTTCAGATGAAATACACGGACCTCCGACACAACCCCCGTCGCATGCAAGAGCTTCTATAAATATTGTTTTGTCGAGTTTTTCAACATCAAGATTTTTCAGCGCTCTTTGCAAAGAACTCAAACCGCAAACTTCCAGAAGCTGTACATTGTCGTTAATACCGGATTTTCTGATAGTCTGGTTCATTCCTCCGTCAATCGGGTATAAAGTGCCTTCATGAGCAGAATCCGGCACAAAATGATAGCGGCTGTCTTTTGCAACTTTTGTAGTGTCAATGATTTCTTCATTAAACCACATTCTGAGTTCTTCAAACGTCAAAGCAACATCAAACAGGCCGGAATATTCGACTTCGTTTTTCTTGCCGATACAGGGGCCGATGAAGACGATTGAGATATCTTCGCCAAAAGTTTCTTTAAGCATTTTAGAATGCGTCATTAAGGGAGACCCGATTGGCGTGATGTATTTAGTGAATTCCGGCATATAAAGCCTTATATAATCAACGATTACAGGGCATGCACTTGAAATAAAGAGTCCTTTTTCAGAAGAATTCAGCATTTGAGCGGTCTTGATTGAAACTTCTTCAGCGCCGAGGGCGGTTTCAGAAACATCTTTGAAGCCGAGTTGTTTCAGAAGCGCAATCATTTTTTCCGCAGAATTTTCAAAAGACGCTCTCCATGAGGGAGCAAGCGATACATAAACATCTTTTTGTGCGCGGATAAGGTTTTTTGCCTTGTCAATGTCTGTTCTGACGCGTTTTGCATTAGCAGGACAGGTTTTGACGCAGTTTCCGCAGGCAATACAGCGTTCGGGAATAACTGATGCGTGCCCGTTTTCAATTTTGATAGCTTTGACAGGACATTCGCGTATACATTTGTAACAGTCGTGGCACTCGTTTGAGAGAGTATAAACCGGATATTTACTATTCATTTTAACCCCCTGTGAATTGATTTAATAAGGATGATTTACATATAGATTTTGGACTTTAGGCAGAAAATTTTAATCGAATTCAACGGATTTAAGCTTGAGAGAGGCTGTCGAGAATTTCTTTTAACTTATCCTCATCAACTTCGGTGTATTGCGTACCGTTGATAACGACATTCGGCCCTGTAACGCAGCTGCCGTCGCAGCGAGAACCGGCCAAATCTATTTGAGCGTCCAGCCCGTTTTGCATGATATAATTTTCGATAAACTCAAGATTAGCGGCATTTCCGCGCGCGAAACATGAACTTCCCATACAAACGGTTATATTAATTTTGGACATACTACCTCTTGTTTATCAGCAATCTAATTACATGTAATATATTACTGCAAGATTGGCGTTATTGCAAGGATGGATTTTCGGTAGGGTGAAAGGAGCGCGACACGCGAATAGCGAGGCGAGCGACTGAAACCCGTCACATCCAAAGCACCGTAGTGAGCGGCAAAATTCCGTGAGGAATTTGAAGCGAACGCTAGGTGCGGGAAGGCCGAATAATCCATAAAACGATTTTGCGTAGAGTGGAGTGAGCGTGAGCGACTGTAACTCGAAGTAGCGCCGAAAAAGTGAACGGCCATTTTGCGCAAGCAAGATACCAAAAAACAATTACTCAGACAAAACAATCAAACTGACATTTAATTAAAAATTACGTAGTAATCATCTTATAATCATCTGACAATTTTTGCAATCGAATTCAAGCGTATATTTTTTGCCTTTTTCGTCTAAAAGATAAAGCTTTTTAGATGATTTGCACAAACCGAATTCAAATTTCAGGCAATGTTTGGTGCACATAAGAGCTTTATTAGTGAAATTGAGAGTTTTTTCAGGCGCAAATTCGCAAATTTCACAACCTGAATTTTTGTAAAAACTTTTTGCGGTTTCGTTGAAGACATTTGCATGGTAATCGTATGCCTCAAGAGGGAATTTTGCGTAATTTAGAGGAGTTTGCACAGGTCTTTGATAAGATTGCAATCTTTTGTGAAGAAGTTTGCTAAGCAAATTGCGACGGATTTCATTAATTGCCGAAACAGGCATAAAATCAACATCTTCCTGCATTTTCACCCCCACTGTATGAAAATCAGACTCGCCGGTTTTTGAAAGCTGTGTGATGAAAGTTTCACGCATTTTATCGGGATTTTTTGCCGGTTCGCCTGCCGCGAACTCAATTGAGACGGAATTTCCGTCCTCATCAATTGCAGTTAAAATTCTGTTTTCAAGAACGAATTCGACAGAAATTTTGCGTTTCATTTTTGAATTTTGCAGCAGTTTGTTGAATTGGCTGTCAAAATTTCTGTAAATCACGGTTCCGGATTTAATTTTTCCGATATTGTTCGGAAAAACACGCTCGCCGTCAACTTTATTTACAAGGCAGCCAAACAATTCACCGTCAGCGAAATAGCACAGACCGTCTTGCGGATTGAGTGAGGAATTTTTGATATAAAAACTATTATTATCGGATTTGTAAACTTTGTCGATTTTTTCGCCAAGAGATTTCGGGCTTTCGAAATTGCAGATGTTTTTGTTTCGGTCGGTTCGGGGTTTGTCGGTATTTTTGCCGGAGCAGGGCAGAAAATAGTCTGTGAATCCGCGGTTGAAACTTTTTCTGACATCCGGTTCAAAATCCGGAAAAACCGTGCCGGATGAAGATTTTTGAGCGAATTTGTCGATTTTTGCCCGATAATATGCAACGACGTTTTTGACGTAATTTATGTCTTTCAGGCGGCCTTCTATTTTGAAGGATTTTACGCCGGCATTTATCAGTCTTTCGAGATGTTCTGAGGCGTTGAAGTCTTTCAAACTCAGGAGATATTTATCTTTTGCAAGAATTTTTCCGTCTTCATCAATGAGCGTGTACTTTTTGCGGCAGGCTTGGGCGCATTCGCCTCTGTTGGCCGAGCGTCCGCCGATTGAGGCGCTCAAATAGCACTGACCGCTGTATGAAACGCAAAGTGCACCGTGGACGAAGGTTTCGATTTCCATATCACGGTTGAAGTCTGAATTTCTGACTTCACGGCAGATTTCTTCAATTTGGTTTAACGTAAGTTCGCGCGCCAGAATAACCCGTTTTACGCCCATTTGCTGAAAAAATTTAACTTTTTCGAGCGTTCTGTTGTCACACTGCGTGCTTGCATGGATTTCTATGGATGGAAGTTTTTGCCTGATAGCAAGGTCAAAAATCCCCATATCCTGCACGATTATTGCATCAACACCGATTTGGTAAAGGTCGTTTATCAAATTCAACGATTTTTCGAGTTCTTCGTCTGTCAAAATTGTGTTCATCGTTACATGAATTCTAACGTTGAATTTGTGAGCATATTCAACGATTTCTTTTATATCTTCGATTTTATTTGAGGCGTTCTGACGCGCGCCAAACATTGAAGCGCCTATATAAACTGCGTCCGCGCCTGAATTTATTGCCGCAAATGCGGTTTCTTTATCTTTAGCGGGCGCCAGAAGTTCAACTTTTTTGTCAGATTTATTAAGTTTCATAAACCGATTATAATATAAAATAGCAATTTTATTCACTTTTTTATTTTATATATACATCAAATCAAATGTGTGGAGAAAATATGAATACAGCACCTATTTCGAATGTTAATACGAATTTTAACACAACACTTTCCAAACGCTGTAATGTTCCGGCTTTTGGGAATGAAGAAAATGCTAAAGCGCCTGTAAAAACAGAGACTTTGGCAGATAAATTCCTTAAAAAAGCCCAAAACATGTCACCGGCAGCTGTCGGCATAAGCAGCGCCGCTCTCTGGTTTGGCGTCGGGTTTGCAATAGACAGGCTTGTCGGAATGGTTTCTAAAAGCATGAAGTCGAGCCTCAAATCTTCGCTAATTATGAACTCTGTTTTTGGTGCAGTGATGGGTGCTATGGCGTTCTGGCGTGCAAGAAAAGAAGGTTAGGCGAAAAATTTCGGCTTTTCAAAAGAAACAAACTTTCTAAACTCACCAGAGCCGGCAACGCCAAATTTCAAAAAATCTTACATAACTTTATTTAAAGAAAGAAGCGCGGACGTATTTGCGTCCGCGCATTATTAATTTTCAAAAGAAATTTGCAATGGGTTATTTTCATATCACCCTTTATTTTTCTACAGCGGCTTTACAGACTCTCTGTAAATCTTTTCAACCACATCACGACCGTTTCCGGATGGTGCGATGTCAAGCAGGCCGCTCAGGGAAGGTGTTGTGTAGACTAATTCTGTCAATCTTTCGACATCGGCATCAGTAAAACCTTCATCCTCAAGTTTTTCCGGGACACCGACTGATGCAAGCCAGTTTTGAACAGCTTTTGCGGCTTTTTCAGCTTCCTGAGCGTCACCTTTTAAGTCCGGTGCAATCGGGGCAAGGATTTCAGCCAGAACATGGGCTCTGTCTTTGTAAATCGTTTTGATTACGGCAGGCAGAAGGATCGCAAGGCCGAGGCCGTGTGAAAGTTCCGGTTTTACGGCGCTCAAAGGGTGTTCAAGCGCATGGGTGTAGTGGAGAAGTCCGTTATCGAAGCTTACGCCGCCCATCATTGCAGCATAAGCAAGGTAATATCTGGCTTCTAAATCTTCGGGATTTTCAAGAGCCTTTGGAAGATATTTTGCAACAAGTTCGATTACTTCTTTCGCAAGCGTAATTGAATATGGGGATGCGACGGTTGAAGTTGCGGCTTCAACAACGTGGTTTACCGCATCGATTGAGACGTAGCGGGTTTGTTTCGGGCTTAATTTTGTCATCAATTGCGGATCATCTATTGCAAACATCGGATAGATGCAGTCGTATGCGATTGCGGGTTTGAAGTTTTTGGCTAAATTGGTTACAACCGCGAATCTGTTGGTTTCGGTTCCCGTGCCGTGAGTCAGGTTGATTGAGACAATAGGTGCGGCTTTTTCGGGTGCGAATTCAAAGTCGTAAATGTTTTCTGCTGTTTTTTCGGGGTATTCAAGAAGAATTGCGACTGATTTGCCGGCATCGGTCGGGGAGCCGCCGCCGATTGCGATTACGGCTTTGGCGCCGAAGTCACGTGCGATTTTTGCGGCTTCGTTGACATGGTTGGTTGTCGGGTTTGGAGTTACCTTATCGTAATTTACGTATGCGATTTCGTTATCTTTCAAAGCTTTTTCGACATAATCCCATGCACCGGTTGCTTTGTAAGCGTTGCGGCCGGACATTACGACAACTTTATCTATGCCTTTTGTTTTGAGAACATGCACGATGTCGTTGATTTTTTTGATTGCTCCAACGCCGAAGTAAACTGTTGTGCGGGTTCTGATTTCCTTAATATCGTTGATATTAATATCTTTTTCAAACATATTAAACTCTCCTTTCATAAACTTTTACAGCATGATTATAAGGCAGAACTTAACATTTTGCAACATTTGTTCGGAGTTGGGATAATAAACCCTCACCCGAATTTCTAACTTTCGCGCAGCTCAACGCGGGCTCAAGTTGAAATTCGGGTGAGGGTCAAAGTCTTCAATAGGCAAAAGCAACAAAAAAACGGGCTGACTTTATCAACCCGCTTTTTGTATAAATATTGAATTATTTATTACTTGTCATCCAATGCTGCAACGCCCGGAAGAACTTTTCCTTCAATGAATTCCAAAGATGCGCCGCCGCCTGTTGAAACGTGTGTGAAGTCTTCTGCTTTACAGAATTTTTTAGCTGCAGAAACTGAGTCACCGCCGCCAATTACAGATACTGCACCATTTTTTGTGGCTTCAACGATTGCTTCCAAAACTGCTTTTGTACCTTCTGCAAATTTCGGGTTTTCGAATGCGCCGACAGGACCGTTCATCAAAATTGTTTTTGATGATTTCAAAACTTCCGCAAATGCTTTTCTTGAATCAGGGCCTGCATCTACGCCTTCAAATCCTTCAGGAATTTCGTTGATTTTAACGAATTTATTTGTGCCGTTTCCTGAAAAATCGTCTGCAACAAGAACATCTGTTGCCATAACAAGTTTTACGCCTTTTTCAGCAGCTTTCTTTTCGATTGCTTTTGCAACTTCAAGCTGGTCGTCTTCGCAGATTGAATTGCCGATTTTGCCGCCGTTTGCTTTCACAAATGTGTAAGCCATTCCGCCGCCGATAATCATGTTATCAACTTTATCTAAAAGGTTTTCAAGAACGCCGATTTTTGATGAAACTTTGGCACCGCCAACAACTGCAGTGAACGGTCTTGTCGGGTTGTCAAGAGCTTGAGAAAGGCATCTGATTTCTTTTTCCATCAAAAGGCCTGAAACTGCCGGTTTCAAAACTTTTGCAAGTTTAGCAGTTGAAGTGTGGTTTCTGTGAGCAGCGCCGAACGCGTCGTTTACATAGAAATCGCCGAGTTTTGCAAGTTCGTTTGCAAAAGTCATGTCATCGTCTTTTGCTTCTTCAGCTTTGTAGTAGCGGATGTTTTCAAGCAATGCAACCTGACCGTCTTTCAGGGCTTCCAATTCTTTGTCTGCGCCTTCGCCGACCGGTGATTTTACGAACAAAACATCTTCACCCAAGACTTTTGACATGTGTTTTGCAACAGGTTCAAGAGTGAATTCGGGGTTTGCTTCACCTTTCGGTCTTCCAAGGTGAGCCATAAGAATGACTTTTGCGCCTTTTTCCTGAAGAGCGCGAACTGTCGGAACAATTGCCTGAATTCTTGTATCGTCTGTAACGTTTTTGTCAGCGTCCAAAGGCACGTTTACGTCAACTCTAACAAGAGCGCGTTTGCCTTTTACATCACCTAAATCATTAATAGATTTTTTCATATTTTTCTCTCCTTATCGGATTTTGGCAGGTGCGATGTGCGAATTTATTTTGTGGTTAGAACCCGCACAACACCGGCAAAATTTCAACCGTCAGAGCCGCCAAAAATCCGGGTTATGTACTCGCATGACAATTATATGAAGAAAAAAATACAATTGCAAATAATAACCCGCCGGATTTTAAAGGCGGGTTTGAATTTTATAATCAGAATTCTTAATTAATTATTCAAAATTTACAGGGCTATAAGCGGCATTAAAATTTAGTTATATCCGGATTTTGAATATTTTGACACGGATTACCCCATCAGGCAATTTAAAACATGCGTTTTCAATTTACTATTTTGATAACAAGAAAGAAAGGATTTACCATGACTAAAAAAATCAGTTTTTTATTTATTTGTTTAATGGCATTTGCGCTCGGCTATTCAATCAACAATATTGCGATTTCCGATACTGCACCGAAAATTGCGGTTGTTGATGTTCAAAGGCTCATTCAGAATTCATCACAAGTGAAACAACTGAAAGCCGATCAGGAAAAGAAAATCACTGAAATGCAAAGCACTATTCAAAAGGCGCAGGCAGAAATCGCAAAAGAAACTGACCCGAACAAAATTGCAGCCTTAGAAGAAAAATACAGAAACCAGATTAACGACCAGAAACTCGCGCTTGACAAGGATTACAACGACAAGCTGACCAAAATTGACTCAGAAATCCGCGCGAGCGTTATTGAAAAAGCCAAAAGTCTTAATTACAATCTTGTCCTTCCAAAGAGCATGGTATTTTTTGGCGGAGAAGACATCACCGACGCGATTGCAAAAGGAATGAAATAATCGTTCACATCAAAAATACACACACCACAAACTTAAATTCTCACAACTGTCAAAAAACTATCCAATATTTGAAACTCACCTTTCACCAAAAAACTCCCGAAAATTCAGGAGTTTTTTGGTTTTTATTTATCTTTATTCGGGCTTTCGTATTCAATGCCCATTTCTTTAAGAGTTCTTATGAAGTTTTCCGCACAAATCTTCTGTGCTTCCGGAGGAACTATACGAAGGATTTCGACTGTTTTTGAAATTACAGGATCCTGATCATACCAGCGGTTGTTTGCATTCACAGGTTTAACCATTTGATAAAACTTTTCGATTGTTTCTTTTGAAACTTTCTGTTCGATTTTTGCCAGGAAAATTTCTGCCTGAGCTCGAAGTTCAGTCTGATAATTTTTCAAAAGTTCTATCACTTCCAAGAGCAACGGGTCGTGATCGTACCATCGTTTATAAGTAGGACTCATTATGTATATCCTCCGTTAGGTTAGGCGCTGTATCGTCTTTTCTTTCTATCTTGCCTCCTAACAATCTTATCTTAGTTTCGAAATTTTCGTATCCTCTATCTATATGATGTAATTTTTCGATAACGGAATTTCCTTCGGCCATCAGCGCCGCAACCACAAGAGAGGCTCCAGCTCTCAAATCGCTTGCTGCAAGAGTTGCGCCTGAAAGCTTTTTAACACCCTTAATAATCGCATGGTTTCTGTCCTGATGGATATCAGCACCCATTCTACGCAGTTCCGGAACCTGCATAAAGCGGTTTTCGTAAAGGCTTTCCGTAATTATTCCAACACCATTGGCAGTTGTCAAAAGAGTCATTGCCATTGACTGCAAGTCTGTCGGGAATCCCGGATAAGGCTGGGTTATAAAGTTTATTGAGTTAAGTTTGTTTTTGCAGCTGACTTCAAGTGAATTCGGCTCAATAAGTTTGATATTTGCGCCCATTTTCAGAAGTTTGTCGGTGAAGAAAGTCAAATGTGCAGGGTAAACTTCTTTAATGATAGCTTTCCCGCGGGTTGCGATAATTGCGGTCATGAAAGTTCCTGCTTCGATTCTGTCAGGGATTGTGGTGTATTCAATCGGGTGGAGGTCTTCTTGTTTTACGCCGTTAATCACGATTTCTGACGTTCCGGCACCGTTAACATCAGCGCCCATTGCGTTAAGGAAGTTTGCCAAATCAACTATTTCAGGCTCCTGCGCGGCGTTTTGGATTCTTGTAGAACCTTCTGCGAGAACGCCTGCCAGCATTAGGTTTTCTGTCGCGCCGACAGATGGGATATCCAGATAAATATCAGCACCGGCTAAGCGGGCAGCTTTTGCATGGACATAGCCGTTTTCGATTTTGATTTTAGCACCGAGCGCTTCCAGCCCTCTGATATGGAAATCAACACGGCGTTCACCGATAGCACATCCGCCGGGAAGTGCAACAATTGCTTCTTTACATCTGGAAACGAGTGCACCGAGAACGATGAAGGAGGCGCGCATTTTGCTGACTAATTCGTATTTCGCAGTAATATTGGTTAAATCAGAGGCATCTATTGTGAGAGATTTTTCTGATTTATTGTAAGAAGTTTTTGCGCCTAATTGTGCAATCACGTTCAGCATAATTTCAACGTCCGTCAAATCAGGAACGTTATAAATTTTGGTTTCGCCTTTTGCGAGCAGAGCCGCTGCCATGAGTTTGAGTACGGAATTTTTTGCACCGCCTATAGTAACTTCACCTCTTAGTGGGGTACCGCCCTTTATGAAAAATTTTTCTGTCACTTTTCCTCCGAAAAGAAAGTATACTTATTTAAAAATCTACTGCTACATATATGATAATACAACAATATTTTAAGAAGTAAATAAGTTAAATAATGTAAAGTTTGGATTGTGCTACGGTGCTACGCACGTAGAGACATCGGAACTGTCATAACGGAGCCGCTTGTGAAAGAATTAGGCTGAAGTGCAGGATTAGGACGAAGGCGCTAAGCAAGGGCGACGTCTTCTGACGACACCCCCAAACTCCGACGACACTCTTCGCATCCCCTCTCCTGGTAGAGGAGAGGGTAGAATTTCAACTTGAGCACGCGTTTTGCGGAGCGAAAGTTAGAAATTCGGGTGAGGTACTACGTACGTAGGTGGATTTTGCGTAGAGTAGAGTGGAGTAGCGTAAGCGAATGAACTCGAAGTAACGCGGAGCATAATGAGCGCTAGTTTTGCGTGAGCAAAATGAAGCGAATGACTGCGGAGCGTGGGGCAAATAATCCAGATGGATGTTCGCATACGTGAAAGAGGCGTGAGGACTGAAACTAGTCACATCCGAAGCAACACAGTGAGCGGCAAAATTGCGGGAGCGATTTGAAGCGAGTGCAAAAAGTAGGATGGCCGAATAATCCACTGTATTGGGTCTGAATTATATGAAGGGCGCTTTTGAAAGAATTAGGCAGGGAAGTTCAGGATTAAGACCGAACCGCTGGAATAGGCTATGTTAGTTAATGGCAAGCAATCTATCCTATTTTTCATGTTTGATATTCAAATTAATTCAATTATTTTTTATTATTTTGTCTCCGACGGGTCCTGCGCGGACAACGGTCACTTTGGCGGCAAAGTGACACAAACCGCCGGCCAATACTTCATACGCTAATCAATTGTAACGCTCAAGATGAACAGGCAAACTCGTTCAAATTTTAGCAAATTGCCACTTTCTTCACCCAATGTGCCACTCAGACAATGCCTGTTTTGTTGTTCTTTCGCTAACATTGATTGCGTACTGCGTTAAGGCCGGTATCAACCCAAGACGCAACGGTGGTGAGTGTGACTATTGTCGTTGTATTCGACTTACATTGTCAAAAAACATTAATCGTTCCAAGCGCAAACGTCCTAATTCTGTACATCCTCGTCTAATTCTTTCAAAAGTGCCCTTCACCTAATTCAGTTCCAATACGTCTACGTGCGTAGCACCTTGTGATGGAACTGTTTTCGGCCTTCTGCGTAATCCGCAACAATCTGGCCTTCTCCGATAAGCTTGTATTTGTAAATCGTAAGCCCTTCAAGCCCGACAGGACCCCTCGCATGGGTTTTGTTAGTCGAAATTCCGACTTCCGCCCCGAAACCATAACGGAATCCGTCCGCAAATCTTGTAGACACGTTAAAATAAACTCCCGCCGAATCCACTTTATTCATAAAATTTTCCGCGCATTCAACATCTGTTGTCACTATGCAATCCGTGTGGCCTGAACCGTATTTGTTTATATGTTCAATCGCTTCTTCCACATCCGCAACCGTTTTGAAGGCAAGAATTTTGTCACCGTACTCATGCGCCCAGCTTTCAGGATTGTCAATTAATTTGATTTCTTCCAATTGCAGAGCCGCAAGAAGTTCATCATGATACGGAAAACTTTCGTGTATCAAAAGCGTTTCAACACTGTTGCAAGCGCTTGGATATTGAGTTTTTGCATCAATTATAATTTTTTGTGCAGTAATCAAGTCCGCTGATTTGTCGACAAAAATGTGGCAAATCCCGTCAGCATGCCCGAGAACCGGAATTTTTGTATTTTCTTTTATAAATTTCACCAAACTGTTTCCGCCGCGCGGGATTATTAAATTTATATACCCGTCGCATTTGAGCATTTCCGCAACATCATCTCGCGTAAACACCTGTTGGACAACGTTTTTCGGGAACCCTTCCACACTTTCAAGCGCAGAATTTATTATGCGCAAAATCTCGCGGTTTGTGTTTGTTGTTTCTTTTCCGCCTTTTAAAATAACCGCGTTGGAAGATTTTATTGCAAGCGAAGAAATCTGCGAAATCACATCAGGCCGCGCCTCAAAAATTATTCCCAAAACACCAATCGGGCAGGAAACTTTATAAAGCGTCAAATTTTCGTCAAGTTCTCTGACCAGAAGTTTTTTATTAACAGGATCCGGAAGTTTTACGATATCGCGAATTCCGGCAATCATATCGTGCATTTTGTTATCGTCGAGTTTAAGGCGGTTAAAAGTGGATTTTGAAAGTTCGCCGGATTCTACAAGCGGCGCTGCAGCCTCCAAGTCTTTTTTATTAGCGGCAAAAATTTCTGCTTTGGCCTTCTCAATCGCATCAGCCATAGCATTTAAGGCTGTATTTTTAATATTTTCCGGCAATGCGGCAGTCAATAGCGACGCTTCTTTTGCCTGTTTTGCAATTTGAATAAAATCCATAAGAACTCCTTACAAAATCGTGATATTGTCGCGCGTGATTATCGCGTCGTAATTTTTAAAGCCAAGAATTTTAATTATGTTATCAGAATGGCTTCCAATCACCTTGCGGCAGGCCGCAGAATCGTAGTTTACGATCCCGCGCGCAAATTCATTGTCGTCTTCATCTACAATTGAGATAACATCACCCTTGTTGAAATCATGGATTACGTCAATGACGCCGATTGGAAGAAGGCTTTTTTCTTTTTCGACAAGGGCTTTTTTGGCGCCATGGTTAACCTTGATTTTTCCGATAATATTTGTGGCGTATCCAATCCAGCGTTTTTTGTCAGAGAGGCCTTCATTTTTTGGCAGAAACATTGTTCCAAAATCTTCGCCGGCAAAGATTTTGCTGATAATATAAGGGATTTTGCCGTTTGCGATTAGAACTTTTCCGCCAAAGCGCGTAACCTGTCTTGCGGCCGTAAGTTTTGTTCTCATGCCGCCGCGGCCTCCTTCTGATGCGTCAGTTCCAAGCGCCATAACCTCATCTGTTACTTCTTCTACTACAGGAATTATTTTTGCATCAGGATTGTCTTTCGGGTTTTTGTCATAAAGTCCGTTTACATCAGACAAAATCAAAAGCAAATCAGCATCAAGTTCACTTGCCACAAGCGCAGAGAGTTTGTCATTATCCGAGAAACAAACCTGCATGTGTTCATATCTGGGGTCAACTTCAATATTTGAAACAGTGTCGTTCTGATTGATTACAGGGATTGCGCCGAGTTCAAGAAGTTTATTTAAAGTTGTTCTAAGACTCAAATAACGTGTACGAATCGCAAAATCATCTTCAGTCAGAAGGATTTGGGCTGCGACAAGTCCGTAGGTATCAAATCCGCTTTCATAAATCGACATCAGTTTGCCCTGCCCGATTGCCGCGCATGCCTGTTTAAGAGCTGTGCCGGTTGTACCTTCCAGCCCGAGTCTTTTGCGGCCCAAACCAACCGCGCCGGAAGTTATTACGATAACTTCTTTTCCGGATTTGACAAGTGAGGCCATATCTTCGATGAACGAAAATACTCGCGGCAAAGATACATAGCCCTCGTCATTTCTTAAAATATTTGTTCCTAATTTAACAACAATACGTTTTGCGTTTACAAATTCTTTTCTATCCATAGGCTGATTATAACATGTAAAAAAATATTTTATCAGCCGTATTCAATAATTTTTTATATTAAAATTTTTATTGATAAAAGCAAAAAAATATAAAATGGCAAAAGGCGCGAAGAAAAATGCGCATCGCCATGCGCTCAGGTGGAGCGGCCTCATTTTTCTTCCTGAATAATACTCAAAAATTTTTGTGCTAAATCTTTGCCAAAATCCGGCTTTTCATCAAGAATCTTCATAATACTTGAACATTCAATAGTTTAGTGCTAAAATAATTTCAAGGAGTTTAAATTATGGAAAAAAATCTTGAAATTTATTTTGATGGGCAAGACAAAAACACAAAATTAATCCACACAATCGGACTTTTGTGGGGAAAAATCAATTCAAAACTTGACGAAGTTCTCTCTTCTCACGGCTTGAATATTTCTAAATTCAACATCTTAATGATTATCAAACACATCGGAGGATATGACGGAATTCAGCAGAATGAAATCAGCAAAAGACTTCTTGTCACAGCCTCAAACATTACAAAACTTCTTGACAAACTTGAAAAAGACGGCCTGATTACGCGCAGCACAAAAAAAGACGACAGGCGCGTGAAGTTAATCAGAATAACGGATTCCGGCTCAAAGATTCTTGATAAAATCTGGCCGAAATATTTAAAAACCAACAAATCGATTATGTCTAAAATAGCGGCGGTGGACGCAGATTACGTGGAAAGTGTTTTAGTTGACTGGTTAACTAATATTAAATAATGTAAAAGTTTTCATCATAATACTTGAATAGTTAATAGTTGAATGGTAAACTAATTATATAAGTTTTTGGACGCCGCTAGAGCGAAAAAACAGGTAAAGACAAAGCCCCGGAGCGTAAAATCCAGAAGGCATACGTTCAAAAAGCCGCAGCTTACGGGAATTTTGCCCGCAAGCTTCCGACCAAAAGCGAGGGCAGAATTTAGACAAAACTAAACAAAAAGGAGTTATATGTTTAACAAAATCAGAAACACATCATCATGGAAATTTGCCGTCATAATGGGAGGCTTTGGAGTGCTGACAGCACTTGTCATTTTACTCCTATCAGCGTTATGCGGAACCGGAATAATCCCTTCTAATTACGGACTTTTGCCGTTAATGATTCTTATACCTTATATGATGATTTCTGCGTTGCTGACAATAGTTTGGCTGATTATTGCAATACGGGATTTTTGCAAACGCAAAGATTTCACACCGGCATCACCTATCGGAAAACCACGATTAATTACAGAAATTTTATTTGCCGGTTTATACATATTACAGACGTTGTATATGATTTATTTGTTTATACTGGAATTTGGTATAAAATTGGGCTAATTTACTTTAAATCTTGATATCTTTAAATAAAAAAGGAGTTTTCAATGTTGGAGTTCTCACTTAAAATCATAATCGGACTTTTCGGCACAGCGCTTGTTTTGATTCCGGCAGGAGCCGCAGTGCTTTCAATGTTTGTGATAGTATTTGAACGGGTCAGGGAGATGTTTTTATGTTCAGAAATACGATAACTTATAGATACGCTCTTTTAGCCGGAATTTTCACAGCATCCGTGGCGCTTCTTTCATTTCTGGAAATATTTTCCAAGAGCGAAATTTGGGCTTACGGCGTTTTACTTCCGATGGAACTTCTCATTCTGCCGGCGTCCGGAATGTGCGGGGGTGTTCTTCTGGCGCTTGATTTAATCTTCAAAAAACAATTGCCGCCTTCAAGATTTAACAATAAATTTCTGATTTCGGCAGAATGGATTTTAATCACAGGGTACGCTTTTGTTTCCGGCTATATGATTTTCGAAATTATGCAATCTTATCGAAATAACCCCTCAGAAGCCCTTGCTATCCTCGGAATTTATTTTGCCTCAGGTGCTGTTGCGGCCGCAATAATCAGGTTTGCAGCGCTGAAAATTTTCAAAATAAAATAACGCAGGCTTAACCCTTTGTAAAGTTTTAAATAAACTATTAGCCAACTGGCCAATATTGTGCTAGAATCTTGTTATACATAAGACTTATCATGGGAGAGAAAAGAATGAGTAACCAGCAAAACATGTTTGCAGACGGCAAAATCGTACCGGTTAATATTAGAGAAGAGATGAAGCGTTCATATATTGATTATGCGATGAGTGTAATTGTAGGACGTGCACTGCCTGATGTTCGCGACGGTTTAAAACCTGTTCACAGAAGAATTTTATACGCGATGAACGAACTCGGAATGACTCCGGACAAACCGTTTAAGAAATGCGCGCGTATTGTTGGTGAAGTTCTCGGTAAATACCACCCGCATGGCGACAGCGCCGTTTATGAAGCTCTGGTACGTATGGCTCAAGACTTTTCAACAAGATATTTGACAGTTGACGGCCATGGAAACTTCGGCTCAGTCGATGGCGACGGTGCGGCGGCAATGAGGTATACAGAAGCGCGTATGCACAAGATTACACAGTCAATGCTTGCTGATATTGACTGCGAAACCGTTGAATTTGAACCGAACTTTGACGGCTCCCTGCAAGAACCTTCCGTTCTTCCGGTAAGACTTCCGATGCTATTATTGAACGGCGTTTCAGGTATTGCGGTCGGTATGGCGACAAACGTTCCGCCTCATAACGTTTGCGAAATCGTTGACGGAACAATCGCGCTTATAAACAACCCGGATATCACAATTGCAGAACTTATGGAACACATCAAAGGGCCTGACTTCCCGACTGCCGCAACTATTATCGGATTGAGCGATATTAAACAGGCTTACGAAACAGGCCGCGGCTCAATAAAAATGTCCGCAGTTGCAACGATTGAAGAAATCGCAGGCGGCGGCGGCAGACAAGCTCGTACCGCAATTGTTGTTACAGAAATTCCGTATCAGGTTAACAAGTCAATGCTTATTGAAAAAATTGCAGACCTTGTTAAAGAACAGAGAATTACAGGCATCTCAGACATCCGCGACGAATCCGACCGCGAAGGTATGAGAATCGTTATTGAACTTAAACGCGATGCGAAACCCGATGTTGTTAAAAACAATTTGTTTAAATATACACAGCTTGCAACTACTTTCGGCGTGAATATGCTTGCGTTATGCGGCAAACAGCCGAGATTGTTGAATTTGAAACAGGTTTTGGACGAATTCGTAGAACACAGGGTTGAAATCGTTACCCGCAGAACAATTTTCTTCCTCAAAAAAGCAAAAGTCAGAGCGCATATTTTGGCAGGTTTGATTATTGCATTAGGCTCGATTGATGAAGTAATCGAACTTATCAAGAGTTCAAAAACAACAGATGATGCAAGAAACGGTTTGATGAGCCGTTTCGGGCTTGACGTTGACCAGTCAAACGCAATTTTGGAAATGCAATTGCGCCGATTGACAGGATTGGAACAGGATAAAGTTAAAGCTGAATACGACGAATTGTTGAAGAAAATCGCTGAATACGAAGAAATTCTTGCAAGCCGCCAGAAAATTCTTGACATCATCAAAACAGAACTTCTTGAAGACAAAGAAAAATACGGCGATGACAGAAAAACCCAAATTCTACCGGAACAAGGCGAAGTGACAATCGAAGATTTAACGCCAAACACTCCGATGGCTGTGTTTATTACACATCAGGGCTATTTGAAGAGAATTTCTCTCGACACATTTGAGCGCCAGAACCGTGCAACACGCGGCAAATCAGGAATTAAAACAAAAGAAGACGATGATATCCAGCACTTCTTCACCGCAATGATGCATGACAAAGTTCTGTTCTTCTCATCAAAAGGAACGGTTTACAGCCTGAACGTTTACGACTTCCCTGAAGGCGGCAGACAGGCAAAAGGCTTGCCGATAGTGAACGTTCTTCCGATATCACAGGACGAAACAATTACGGCAGTTGTACCTGTAAGCAGTTTCTCACATGATTTGAATTTGATTATGCTGACAAGAAAAGGCTACATCAAACGTATTGAACTCGACAATTTCTCGAACATCCGCCGCAACGGAATCATTGCAATCGGACTTGATGAAGGCGACAGCTTGTGCTGGGTTAAACTTGCGACTGCAAAAGACGAAATTATCATCGGAACTTCCTGCGGTATGGCAATAAGATTCCCGATTGAAGACTTACGTCCGCTTGGCAGAAGCGCCCGCGGGGTAACTTCAATGAAACTTAGAACAGGCGACACAATTGTCGGCTGCGACATTGTTCCGAGAAACTACGACGCTGATTTGCTTGTTGTGACATCAGACGGATTTGGAAAACGTACAAAACTTTCTGAATTCAGAAGCCAAAACAGAGGCGGCTTAGGCTTGATTGCGACTAAATTCAAATCACCCGCTTCAAGACTTGTTGCGCTGACAATTGTGAAAGAATCCGACGACATTATGATGGTGACAGCAAACGGAGTTGTCACAAGAATTAATGCCGGCTCAATCAGCTGTCAGGGAAGACCGGCAACAGGTGTCAGAGCGCAGAACCTGACTGAAAACGATACTGTTGTTTCAGTGAACAAAATTCTGAATCCGGATGAGGATGAGACAGCGCTTTCAGGAGATGCTCCGAAATCCTCATGTGATGTTTCTGCAGAGCAGACAAAATTGCTTGACGGCGGGCAGGAAGAATAACGCTTAAGACGTAAACAAATAAGCAAATAATAAAACACAGACACAGCGGGCATTAAGTCCGCTGTGTCTTGATATTTTAGCGTAGTATTCATTGTTTGTTGTTTAATCCAGAACACTACCGTCAGGGTTACGATAAATTACTCTCGTTTGGTTTCCTGCAGAATCATGAACGTCACTCACATACCAATATTTATCAAAGGTGTAAAAAAGCACACATTGCTTATATTTGTATTAACGGAATTTGCAGAAAAATATTGACAATAGGGCACCACACCATACCATACCGCAGATTATGACAGGGTTTGAGACAATTTAAAACCCATCTTTACTTTTTGTTACATTTGCCAAGTTTTAATGATTATAAAAAAAGTTATAACAAAAAAGGGGAAATGGTTTAACCTTATTCACCAACAAAAAACTGGGCTGAGGTCAAAACCTTTTGCGGCCTGTCTTTTGAATAAATCTGCATGACATACGCGCCCGGCTCGCTTATCACAATATAATCATCGTAATAATAAACCTGTTCATCTTTCAGTCGGACGGTTTTTCCGTAATACATTTTGTAACCAAGACGGCCTTCGCTGTTGTCTTTTTTGATTATCTGCAGAAAAATATATCGCGAATGGATTTTTTCAGGCAAAAGCACAAGGTAATAAATCCGCGTATTTGGTTTGAAAAGGTTTCCGTAACCCATCACGGTGTCTTTTGTAATCGGGTATTTGTTGAAAAGGATTCCAGGTTTGTCAGCCTCGCAGGCCGATGTGAAAAGCATTATCGAAAAAATAAAAGCTATAGTTAAAAACTTTTTCATTACTGCAGACTGTTAATCCTGTCTTCTACAACCTTAACCATGTTGGCGTCCTTGTTGTATTTCAAAAACAACTGATAATTTTTCACGGCATCAGCTTTGTTGTCATCGCTTTCATACGCAATCGCCAGAGCGTAATATGAATATGCGTATTCAGGGTCAATTGTTATAACTTTTTCAAAACATTCTTTGCTTTTTGCGATATTGTTCTCGTTTGCATAAACAAGTCCGAGATTAAACCAGCCGTCTGTATAGTCGGGGTTCACGAAAATAGATTTTTTATAGAAATCAAGTGCTTTGTCGTTATCATTTTTCAGTTTGTAGATATTGCCGATTTTGAGAAGCGTCACTTCATCGCTCGGATTGATTTTCAGGGCGGCTTTGTAATTTTTCAAAGACGCATCATAATCGTCTTTTTTATAATTTTCATCTCCCAGCTTAATCAAGTCCTGACTTTTGCTGACGCTTGAAACATTTACGATATTTTCATCATCATTTTCAAGGCTGATTGAAGGGAGTTTGCCATCCGGAGTTTCAACAACAGGCGCCGGAGTTACAGGCGCAAGCGCGTTGGTTTCTGCGATAAATTCAGCGTATTCATTGCTGAACGCTGTCTCATTCGGAAAGAGCGCAATTGCTTTTTCGTAAAATTCAGCAGCCTTGTCGTTTGCGCCGCTCACGCGGTAGCATTTAGCAAGTCCGAAATATGCAAACCCGTCTTTTGAGCCGCGCGAAATTGCCTGTTCAAATTCATCTGACGCTTTTGTGTAATTTTTTGCCGCCAAATCGATTTGCCCTTGAGAAACAAGCGCATCTGTCAAATTGCTTGCAATAATCGTGTTGTCTTTTTGCGAAAGTATTTCGCGGTAAAGTGCAATTGCATCCTCGTATTTTTCCAGTGCATGCAAAGCGATTGCCTTGTTAACTTTTATGTCGTAATCGTTTGGTGTACTTTGAAGAATTTCATCATAATATTTCAGAGCCGCAATGTAATCTTTTTTCATGTGATAACAATTTGCGAGTTCTTTTTTTATGTTGATATCTTTACTGTCAAGCGAAAGCGCCTTTTCGTAATTCAAGATTGTGTTTTCCAAATCGTTCATGCGCTTATAAACAAGCCCGAGATTTTTGTAGGCTCTTGCATCGTTTGGAAAGTTTGTTGAGTAAATTTTATACTGCGCGGCAGCTTCACTGTTTCTGCCCATATCTGCAAGAAGATTTGCATAATCAAACCTGATTGAGTGCAAATTCGGAGACTGTTTGAAAACTATTTCGTACTGGCCAAGCGCAAGTTCATTTTTTTCCAATTCCTGATATGAAAGCGCAAGGCTTATGTGAGAAGAAAGACTATCCGGGTCTTTTTCGATTGCTTTTTCCAAAAATTCCGCAGCGCGCGCGTAATCTTCTGTCTGGAAAAGCGCAAGTCCGTAGTTTGAATAGTCTTTGAAATTTGTATTGTCCGCTGCATAAAGTCTTGAGTACTCTTCAACGGCGAGTTTCGGGTTGTTTGAAGCAAGATAGGCATTTGCAAGGCTTTCGCGGGCTTCTTTGTGATTTGAATAGGTTTCAAGAAATTTTTTGTAGTTTTCGATGGCTCCGGCAAAATCATTCATCTGGTATTGAACGTTTGCGATATTCAGGTAGTTGTATTTGTATTGCGGGAAAATTTTCAGAGCCTGTTCGTAAGCCTCTAACGCCTGAATATATTTTGCCTGAGTTTCGTAAATATTTCCGATGCTAATATAAACAAAAGCATCATCCGGACGGAGTTTCACCACAACATTGTAAGCATCAAGCGCTTTGTCATACTGGTCTGTGTCTGAATAAAGTCCTGCAAGTTTGGTATACAAAAGAGCGTCTTCGCCGGCTATTTTGATTGCCTCAAGAACTTTTTCAACTGCTTCTTTATAATTATGCTGATATTCAAGCGTGCAAGCCTGCTGATAGAGAATATTTGCCTCGGGCGGCATATAAGAATGTGCCGGCAGTGCTGTCAGGCCAAGTGCCAAAATCGCTGAAATTGTTAATAACTGCTTTTTAATTGTCCCGCTCCTAATCTTGAATAACCTTAAACCTTATCTTTGCAAGTTTGAATTTTCAATCACCTTTACAGCAACATATTAGCATAAATATCAGACTTGTGTAAAGCTGTTTGAATAAATTTTCTTTCCTAAAATTATCTCGCATGTTTTAATTATTTTCAACTGTTCTTCATCACTTTTGTCGAAGTCGATTTTTTCTAAATCGCCAAAATTTTCAAACATTTTTGCAAGATTCAAATACAAATTATCGACCGCTTTTTCAGGTTTTTGAGCGTCAAGCATTTTGAAAATTCTGTAAAGCTCCTCATCTGCCGCATCCATAATAACAGCATCAAGTCCGGCGCCAAAGGCAAGCACCGCAAACACTCTGTTTATCAAAGGCCGTAGTTCCTGCGGCGCACCGTTTGAAATATTTGACAGGCCGATTATTGTCTTTACGGGCGGGTCAAAACTTTCTTTAATCATTTTTATGGTATTAAGCGCCTCAAGCCCTTGAAATTGCTCAACGTTCAATGGAAGAACCAACGGGTCAAAATAAATTCTGTCTGATGGAATTCCCTTTTCCAAAAATTTTTCCCACATTTCAAACGCAATTTCTAAACGCCCGTCAGAAGTTTTGGGGATTCCTGTCTCTTTTGACATTGTAAGTGCAACAATATTAGAGTTATATTCAAGCGCCAAATCACAAACTAAATCAAGTTTTGGCAAGTCGTTTGAGGTGCTGTTGAGAAAAATATTTTCAGTATTTTTGATTGAAGAAAACGCCTGTCTCATCTCATCAAAATTTGTGGTATCAAGTGAAATTTTCAGGTTAGAATTTTCTTCAACAAAAGGACAAAGCCATGAAAAAATGGACGCCAGACTCCCGCGCGCAGGGCCGACATTCAAATCAGCATAGTCCATTTTTTTCTGCAAATCCAGAAGATTTTTTATGTAGATTTCATCATGCATTTCAAGTGCCGCGCGCACTTTTTTTGAAATTACATGGATATTTTCGCCAATTAAAATCATGAGTTGATTTTACCATGAAAATTTTTAAAGGAATTATATTAATATATTATTCCGGCGGCTGATTAATTCTTCAAGAAGTAATTCTTAAGAGTGTAGTAAAGTTTATTTATATAAGTTATAATAATACAATATTTAGGGGTATCGTAACATAGGAGAAGCATCACATGGAAACTGCGGAAAAAATCAATATGAAGACCGCAAAGGTCAAATCAAAATTCAACGATGAATTTGAAAGCTATCTGAAAAATCAGTGCCTGAAAACTACATTCAACGGAATCGAATTGGAAACATTTTCCTGGTACAAAAAAGTTTTAGGTCTGGTTTAGTGTTTATTAGAAAAATAAAAAAGTCCGGCAAAAATTAAGCCGGATTTTTTCTTTTGCGTCAAAGAAATTACATTGTGCAATAGCGAATGAAATTTCTGTTTTTGCGTTGAAAAATTTTCAAAACTACGGTATAATTTTAAATGTAAAAAGAATTATGAAATTTTGGAGGAATCGCTACAATGCAGACTATGACTACCTTACAGCCAGGGGGGGGGGGGGCTATAAACACTCTCTTTTAGAACTTTGGGCAAAATTGGGCCTTGATTATTTTTTAAAAAAAATTAGATTTCTGCATGAATTTTTTGAGCGTAACGGGAGAAATAAGCTTCGCGATTCAGGTTGTGATTGCGGAAACATTTACGGCTTTACACCACACAAAGCCTTTACGCTTGCTGAGGTTCTAATCACACTCGGAATCATCGGAATCGTCGCCGCAATGACACTGCCCTCCGTCATCGGAAATGCGCAAAAAGAGGCCACGGCCGCAAAGGTGCATAAGTTTTATAATACTATTAATAATGCTCTTCAATTAGCGATTGTTGAACACGGAGATGTTGAAAACTGGATGGGAGAGCCGAAAGATTTAACATACGAAGAAAACCTTGAATTTTTGCAAAGATATTTTCTAAAACATATTAAAATTAATCGCTTTGATAAATGTAAACCAAATAATAATAGCAATGCTGTTTGTTTTTATTTGACATCAGGCGGCATGGTTGCTTTCAAATACGATATCAACGGAGGAGATTTTACATATTATGTAAACGGACGCTATGAAAGAGGACCACGAAATGAGTTCTGGTTTCAGTTTAATAAGATTGACGGCATGACTGACGATGGGGTTGTAATTCATAACACGTTGAATCGAAAAATAACAGTAGAACCGTATACTTTTGGCTGGGATGGGAAAAATGAAACTCTTAACACTTCAGAGCGTGGTTGTGCCGGGGAAAATCCTTTATATTGCACAAAAATTCTCCAGCTTAACAACTGGAAGTTTCCAAAAGATTACGCGTGGTAAAACTCTTGATTCGGTATATTATAGGGCAGATTTTACGGATAATAAGCCGCCAAAAACTGCCCGAAAATACTGATACTTATATTATGAATCTTCCGTTTTCGTAGATTAAAACATCATCTGCAAAAATTTTGCTCTCCGGAGATTTCATATTCTTAATCATGTCCCAATGAAGTCCGGAAACATTTTTGCCGCCGGTTTCAGGATAAGACGCCCCGACAGCCATGTGAATTGAACCGCCGATTTTTTCATCAAAAAGAATATTTCCCGTAACTTCCTGAATCTCATCATTTGTGCCGATTGCGATTTCACCGATTCCTTTTGAGCCATCATCCATATTGAACATGGCTTCCAAATAATCCCGGCCGGTTTCGGCGTCAAAGTTCACGATTTTGCCGTTTTCAATCCACAGATGAACGCCGGTTGCAGAGTTTCCGCGGTAATTTTGCGGGAAATCAAAATAGATTTCGCCGTTAATGTCATCTTCAATGGGGGATGTGAAAACTTCGCCGTCCGGATAATTGTTCAAACCGGAACAACTAATCCATTTTCTTCCCTCTACGCCGAAAGTTATATCTGTTTTTTCACCGACAATGTGAAGTTTTTTCACGCCGTTCAAATAATTTGCCCAATGTGTTTGTTTTTCGTCGAGTTCTCTTAGTTTTGCAACAGGGTCATCCAAATCGAGATAACAGGATTTGAAAAGGAATTCGGAATATTCATCAAACGACATTTTTGCTTCCTGCGCCAGAGCATGGGTCGGAACATCAGCAACAACCCATGAGGCTTCTCCTTTTGCAGAACGCTCCATAAGAGTTTTTGACAACCCTTGCGCTGCTTTTGAGCGGCGCGAAAGTTTCGACAAATCTGCACGCGCCATGTTTTTTGTATTCATCGGCGCGCCGATTGAGATGAATTTATCAACCGTTTCATATTCCAATTTTACAATCGGGTCAATGTAGTCAAGTTGTTCATCTGTTGCATATTTGATAAAAATATCGGAAAAATCTTCAAACGAGGTGCGCAAAATCGCATGCCCGCCTTTTTCGATAACGCGTTTGTATATGGCTTTCACCAAATCTTTTGCATAAATACTTGTTGCACGAATTTGTACCAAATCGCCTTTTTGAACATTGACAGAATAATCAGCCAAAACTTCGGCATATTTGTCCCAGATTGTTTTTTGCATAGGTTCTCCTTTGTTTTTTCGATGGGGGGATTGGGTGAGAAGTCGGTTGGAGAGTGAAAAGAACTTAGTGAAAGGTGAAAAGACCGTAACAGATAATTAATTTCAACAAAATTTTTCTGTTAATGTTATAAAAAATTAAAACCGTCGGATTTTTACAATAAATAAATCCCCCGTATCCGACCTTTCACTTTTCACCACTCACATCTCACTTTATCACTTTTCACCCGCAACGCGCCCGCGTTGCGCGCACTAACCTTCTAACGATTCATGCCCGCTTTTGTGAGTTTTTAAAAGCACTCCCCGTTTAGACGATTGGATAAATTCAATCATTTTTTCGATGTATTCGTTCATCGGGATTTCCGCTTTAATTTTTTCGATTGCCTGAGTTGTGTTCAAGTCTTCAGAGATAAGAAGTTTGAACGCTTCGTTAGTAGCAGTTCTGATTTCTTGCGAAACTCCGCGGCGTTTCATTGCAATAACATTCAAGCCACGCGGAACTGGCGGTCTTCCTTCCCCTTTTGAATAGGGCAGAATATCCTGACGCGATGCTGAAAATCCGCTGATAATTGCCATATCGCCAATTCTGATATTCTGGTGGAATACGCTCATACCGCCGACAAATGCGCCGAATCCTACATGAACATGTCCGCCTAAAGTAACTAAGTTTGCAAGGATTACCTGATCATCCAAAACGCAGTTGTGAGCAACGTGAGAGCCTACCATCAAAAGACATTTTTTACCGATTCTTGTCGTAAAATCACCGCAAGCCGCACCTCTGTGAACAGTTACGTTTTCTTTGATAATTGTGCCGTCACCAATGACAACTTTTGTTGCTTCGCCTTTGTATCCTAAATCCTGAGGCTCAGACCCGATTGTTGCAAACGGTGAAATTGTACAGTCGTCGCCGATTTCTGCGAATTCTATGTGTGCGTTTGAGATTACTCTTGTGCGATGTCCGATTGTAACGTTTTCGCCTATTACTACGTATGGCCCGATTATTGCATCATCTGCAATTTTTGCTGTCGGATGGATGATTGCGGTTTTGTCTATCATTTTTTTACCCTCTCTATAAATATTAATATCATTTTTATGCTTTAGACAGTCGTTTGCTCAAGCGCACTCCCGTTTTACAATCTTTTTCATTTTGATTGTTTAATTATATTACAAAAGAGGGTTTCAGACAATATTTTTATATTATTTTAATATGAAACCATTGTGGAAAAGGCAGGCCATTTCAAAACAGTTATCAATTGCGTTGTTAACCATATTTACAAGTTCAGGAATACGGCTTTCAGCAGCATAAGAGGCCAAAGCAACAAAATCCATTCTTGCTTCATCTGTTGTCTGAATTTTGTATGCTTGATTTTTGTTTTTCGGCAAATTCTTCTGAGCCGTGTACCTTGCATAATCAAAGAACTGTTGATACTTTTTGGGCATTTTCTTCAAATTCATGTCTTTAAGTTCTCCGATTATTTTCAAAACTGACATCTGATAAGTATCTGCAAGAACATCGTTCAACCCTTCGACATTGCCATATTGTATGGCAATTTTCTGACTGAATTCATCAAAAGAACTCTTGCCGGTGTATGGATTGAAAACCGTATCCAGAGTGATTGTACCTTTTGACAGTCCGGCTTTTTCTTCAAGAAATCTCGCAAGCTGGCTCGGAGCTGTGCGCATTGTGAAAAATGTTTCGTTTTCCTGTTTAATTTTTTTCCATGCAAATTCCATGTTTTTTGAAAAAGCTTTGCGCGCCCATTCATTTGCATTCCAGAACTGCCTCATCGCACGCGATTGTTCATGCGGAACGTTAACGGGATTTGCTTCAGGGTCAAATGATTTGAAACCTTTGCCTTTCATGAATTTGCTTAAAGCGGCTTTGATTCTGTCAGCGCCAAAAACGCTCCATGCTCTTTTCATAACGCGCGACAGTTCTTCTGATTTTTCGGGATTTTGGCGGTAGAATTCTTTCATGCGCTCGGACATTTCGAAAATTCGCGTCGGATTTTCGCGGAAAGATTTTTTCAAGCCTTCTGAAATATGCTCCCGATGTTCAGCAGATAGAGGACCGCGCGGGATGTGAACAGGTTCACCCTGCGCCTGCGCTTTTTTGTCAAGCGCGAGTCTGCGTTTGTAAGTCATTTCCGCAGTGAGGCGCTCGTTATATTCAGGATCGGACAATTTCAAAACATATCCGTAAGTCCGGTTTTGGCGCGGAATATTCAATTTTTTGCATTGTGTAGTAAATATCTTTGCCGCCTGTATAATTTTTCAAATCATTCAGCGAAAATCCGTCGCCGTAGTAAAGTTTCAATATTTGCAGAGATAAGTCTTCATTCGGGTCAAAGCATTCCAATTCGCCGGCTTTTACTGCTGCCCAAACGAATCTTTGCTGAATGAAACTCCCTTATCAGAGAGAACTTCTGAAAATTCTTTAAATTTATCTTTTGCTTCAGCAAGCGAAGAGCATTTTTTCAAATTTTCGTAATATTTTTTGTGAATATTAATCAGGGTTTCGTTCGCTTTGTTTCCGGCGTCAAGAATCAGGCTTGCCCATTCGCGGATATTTTTCGGGTAGACATTGGGGGTTGTTTCGGCGAGTTTATCCAAATGTCTGATTGTTTCATCAAGTTTTAGACTGTAGCCGCCCGTGAAAGTCAGATAATCCTGTGTAAGCGGCGCTTTAGCAACTTTTGAATTTGACGGAATTGACGGAATTGTTGCAGAAGGCACAATATTGGTACGGGTTTGCGCATTATAAATATATCTTTTATTTAAAGGGGTAATGTTATTTACTTGCATAATTTCTCCTTGCCGGATATATAAAAATCCGGCAAAAAAATTTTTGCTAAAAATTTACAAACGGCTTAACAAATTTTTATACGTAACCCACGCGGAGAGTGCATGTTGAACATTATCAATGCGGATTTCCTTGTCGGAATTTTGCGCTTCAACGGCATCCCATTTGTAGTTTGCGGGGATTCCGCCTTCAAAATTTCCGGATTTCACCTGATATTCTGCAAGGAATTCAACGCCGGCTTTTATTGAATAAAGCAATCTTGTTTTTACGACGTTTGAATAGACGCAATCGTAAGCCGCTACAAGCCCTTCGAGAATTGTTGCACAGCCGCAGAGGCTTTTAGAAAGAGAAAATGACCCGTAATCCGCGGTTTGAGTATTCATATTTTGTTTTTCCATGGCGAAATTCGCATTTTTCTCCACATAAACAGAAAGATAATTTTTCTGGGCTGTGGTGAGGCCAGTATCAGGCAATGAGAGAAGTTTTTGGATTGCGAGAATTCCCCAATGGTCGAATTTCATATCGTCAAAAGATTTATGCGAGCCGATTTCTGCAAGTCTGAGCAAACCCTTTTTTGCAGTTTCAAGCCAATTTTCGTCTTTGTCGTTTTCGTACAAATACAAAAGCCCCAGACAGGCTTCGCCGGGATAATAGCGGGCGGAATGAAGCTGGGATTTTTGTTTTGTGCCGAACTCATAACTCGGCCAGAAATCGCCGTTTGAATCCTGCATGAAAATCAGGAAATTTCCCATTTTTTTAAGCGTTGAAAGTCTCACTTTATTTTTGGGAAGAAGGTTAGAAAGAGCAATAAGCCCGAGCCCTGTGCCGCCTGAAGTTGCAAGAAGGACCGGTGCTTCTTCGAATGGTTTTGAGACAACGCCATACATATCGTCACTGATTCTTTTGACGTAGTTATTCAGGAAATATTCAGAGGCAATATATCTCTTATTTTGGATTGCGGTATTGTTGAGAAATTTTTCGCATGAATACATTGCGTAAAGAGTTCCTGCATGGCGCAGGGAACTATAGTATTTATCGGAATATTTTTTTTCGGGATTTGCACTGTTTCTGTAGACGAATCGGCCGTTTGGTTTGGTGTTTCTTGCAATATAGAGCATGGAAAGAAGAAGACAATTTTCAATGACGTCTTTGTCTGCACAGGGTTTTGTGCCGTTTATTCCGTTTTTTAGCATATTAAAAAGTATGGGAAATATTTTTCTCATACTTTTTATTATACTCATATTTAGTTGAAATGTCTATTATTTTAATGCAAAAGTCATATCGGCTTCTACGCAGACTTTTCCGTCAACTTTACCGATGCCATGTGCTTTGCAGATTGGGCCTTTTACTTTTTGAAGTTCGATTTCCATTTCGAATTTGTCGCCCGGTCTTACAATATTTTTGAATCTTACACCGTCAACTCCGGCGTACAAAGTCAATTTTCCGGCAAATTCAGGCATTGTCATCAAAACAGGTGCTGAACATTGAGCCATTGCTTCAAGCTGCAATACGCCCGGCATAATCGGATTGTTAGGGAAGTGGCCCTGGAAAAACTGTTCATTCATTGTCATGTTTTTGTAGCCTTTTGCGTATTTGCCCGGAACGCATTCCGTGATTCTGTCTACGAGAAGGAAAGGATATCTGTGAGGTATCATTTCCATAATCTGCATTGTGTCAAATGATAATACTTCTTGTTTTGTTTCTTCTGTCATATTTGTCTCCTTACTTGTTAAAATATTTTAGTCATTCTGAGCCTGATTTTTGAAAGTTGCGTTTGTTGAATAGTATATAAACTATCCGCTTCATTTTTTATCTTTCTATTGGCCGGATTCTTTCGGGCTTTCGCCATCAGAATAACATTGCGTTTATTTGCATTCTACCAGTTTTTCTTTCAGCATCTTGGCGGCTTTCACATGAACCGCATGGCCTGCTTCTTTTACCAGAATCTGGCATTTTAGATTCAACGGATTTACGCCTGTCAGATATAAATCACCAATTAAGTCAAGGATTTTGTGTTTGATTGGCTCGTTTTCGCTGCGCAATTCAGTTGTGTAGCCTGAATCTTGAAGGCCAAGTGTGTTTTCAATTGTGACGCCCTGAGCAAAGCCCAGCATCTGGAATTTTTTCAAATCCTTGTAGAACCCGAAAGTTCTGGCTTCAATAATTTCATCCTGATTTTTGGGGTTATAAACCGCCCATTTCTTTGTCAAATCCGGGTGGTCATAATTTACGGCATAAGATATGTAAAGTTCCGGTGCAGGAAGGACTACAAGGCTTGTTTTGCCGTTCAAATAATACACCGGTTCTGTGACTGTGTAGTATTTTTTCTTTTCAAAAAGATGTTTTTCAACTCCGGCTTTTTGAAAAAGTTCGACCCATTTTTTTGAACTCCCGTCGAGCGCCGGAACTTCCATCTCATCCATGCAGATATCGATGCTGTCGATTCCGCAGAACGCAAGCGCGGCTGTTAAATGTTCTGTCAGCATTGCTTTTGCCTTGCCTTGTCCAAGAACGACACAATGGTCTGTCGATAAAACATTTTCAACTGTTCCTTCAAAGGGTTCAGCGCCGTTTATGAAGTATCTGATCTTTCCTGTTTTTGACGGGAAAAATTTTACTGTACAGGGCTTATTTTTCATTAAGCCGTTGCCTGTTATTTGGGTTTCGTTTTTTATTGTGGTCATGGTTCCTCGTTGTATTGGTGTGAGAGGTGAAAAGTGAGTAGTGAGTGGTCGGTTACGGGGAGTTTATTATTTGTGAAATCCGACAGTTTTAGTTTTTTATAACAAAAAAGAAAATTTTTAGTGAAAATCAATTCCCGATACGGTCTTTTCACCTTTCACATCTCACTTTTCACATTTACCAACTATTTTTCCAAATTCTCTTCAAATTCTTTCAAAAGCGGCTCATATTTTCTGAATTTTGCAAAGATTTCCTGTGCATCTTTCATTGTTTTGAGTTGTTTGATGAAATCTTTTCTTGGCATAGCAGGAATTCCCACAACGATTGATTTTTCAGGGAATGATTTTGTAACGCCTGCTTTTGCCGTGATAATTGTGTCTGAACCGATTTCGATATGGTCTGCCAAACCTGCCTGACCTGCGATTACAACACGGTCGCCGATGACGCAGCTTCCGGCGATTCCGACTTGAGATACGATAAGACAGCCCTGTCCGATTTTGCAGTTGTGGCCAATCATTACAAGGTCGTCGATTTTAGTGTTGTCGCCGATTGTTGTATTTTCAATTGTGCCGCGGTCAATTGCCGTGTTTGCACCGATTTCAACATTGTTTCCGATAACAACTGCGCCGATTGAAGGGATTTTAAAGATTACGTGTTTTGAATTGCTTTCTTTGATTTCGCCGTCTTTTCTTGCCTGTTCGATGTTGTCGGGATTTTCTGTTACAAAGCTGAATCCGTCAGCGCCGAGAGAAACCCCATGGTGAAGGATTACGTCGTTTCCGACCTGAACTCTGTCGCCTACGTTTACGCCGGCGTGGAAGAAGCAGTTTTTACCGATTTTTGCACCGCCGCCGATGTATGAATTTGCAAGGATTTTTGTATTGTCGCCGATTTCTGCATCATGAGAAATTACAACATTCGGGCCGATTTGAACGTTTTGGCCAAGTTTTGCGGTTTTGTCAACAACTGCAGTCGGGTGGACTCCGTCGTTCACGGTTGGTGCAACATAGAACATGTTCAAAAGTTTCATCATCGCAAGACGAGGACGCTCAACTTCGATTGTTGTGAACCCGTCGATTTGGACGCCCAAAGGTACAAGAGCTGCTTTTGCACGGGACTTTGCAAGGTTTGCGATTTCTTCTTCGCCGAGTGCAAGCGCAAGAGTGTTTTCATCTGCCAAAAGCGGAGGTGCGATTTGCGAAATTTTTACATCCTGAACTTTTGTCAACATACCGCCTGTGATATGTGTGATTTCTTCGAGTGTGAATTGTGGCATTTTATTTTCTCCTTTAATTGTTTTTGTTAGAGGTGAAAAGTGAGAGGTGAAAAGCCCTTTACAGAGTTAGTTCTCTTTACTTTTCAAATACTTTGATAACTTGATTAACATTTTTTTGATTATTTCAAGTTCATTAATTATTTTATTCGATTCATCTAAATATTGCAAATTTTCTGATATAATCAGTTGCGTTTGCAGTTCTGCAACAGAGCCGACGGCAATACTTATGAATTGAATAGTTTCTTTATCTGAAAAACGTGCACATCCTTCTGCTATGTTAGATGGTATCGAAACAGCGCATCTTCTGATTTGACCGGTCAACCCAAATTTTTCACTTTCCGGGAAATTTTCAGTAAGTTTATATACTGCCGTAACTATATCAATTGACCTTTTCCATACATCTAAATCCTGATGGTTCATTTAATATCCTTTATTTGAGCGAAGCGAACGCAACGGTCTTTTCACTTTTCACTTTTCACCTTGTTCAAGATACCCGTCGTTGATTTGCCTTGCACGAATTCGATAAATTCAACTTTTGTGCCGTTTTTGCGCATAATATCTGCTTCAGGCAGGGTTTCCATTGTGTAATCCGCACCTTTGGTATAAACATCGGGTTTGATTTCGTCCAAAAGATTTCGCGGGCTATCCTCGTCAAATAACACGACAAAATCTACGCATTTTAATGCGCATAAAATTTCCGCCCTGTCATCTTCACAATTCACGGGACGCCCTTCGCCTTTTATCGAACGGACTGACTTATCCGAATTCAGAAGAACCATCAAATAGTCTGCAAAAGATTTTGTCTTCTCAAGATACCTGACATGGCCCACATGAAGAATATCAAAGCAGCCGTTGGTACATACGATTGTTTTTCCGCTTTTATGAAGGTTTGAAACAAATTCAGCAACCTTTTCTCTTCTTAAAACTTGTCCCATATTACTCCTTATTCAACTATTTTAGCAGAAACAAAGCAGAATTCAGCCATTTTTTAACAAAAAGTAATAAAAAAGCCGCTTAAAGACGGCCTTTTTATCTTTCTAAATTAAATTCACACAATTACGCAATCTGAAGAGTCTGTTCAAGCATCTCTACTGTTGAGCGGGGATAGTTGAATTTTTGTTCTTCTTTTAGTTTTTGTGTTTTTTCTTCCGTTTCGTTAATTTTTGTCTGGTTTTCCATTATTTCTCCTTAGGGTCTGTATTAAAAAGATTATAAAAATTTTCTATCTGTTATTTTTTCAAAAATTTGCCTGACATTATAGTTACAGCATCTTTCGCCCTGTTGTAATTGAACGAGTCATTAAGCATAGCGGCCGCTCTTTTATCTTTATACGAATCAAGAGGCATCTCAACAGGAAGCCCGCTCTCGCCGACATTTGCAGTCTTTTTTTGTTTACAATTTTTAACAAGATTTGAAATTTTTTGTACTGTTATATTTTCGGGGGAATGTATATTTACTTTCATAGTTTTAGAAAAGCTCCATTTCTATTACTTTCTGACATATTCTGACTGTGTTCAGAGCAGCACCTATTCTCAAGTTGTCAGCAACACACCAGAGAGAAATTCCGTTTTCAAAAGCAAGATTTTTTCTGATACGGCCGGCAAAAACAGGGTCAACGCCGGAGGCGTCGCGCGTTGTCGGATATTCGAAATTGTCAGGGTTGTCGATAACTTTTACGCCAAAAGTATTCGACAAAATTTCGCGGACTTCATCCGGTGTAATTTCATTTTCGAATTCAATATCAACAGCTTCCGAGTGTCCGTTGTAGACCGGAACGCGGGCTGCGGTGCAGGAAATCGGCAAATCTTCGGGGAGATGAAGAATTTTTTTAGTTTCGTTTGCAACTTTCATTTCTTCTTTTGTGTAACCGTTTTCGCAGAACACATCGATTTGCGGAATTACGTTGAATGAAATAGGTTTTTTAAAGCATTTGTTTTCGAAATCGACGCCTTCAAGATTTGCTTTTGTATCTGCTGTAAGTTCGTTAATTGCGGCAAGTCCGGCGCCGGAAACTGCCTGATAAGTTGAGACAATCAGTCTTTTGATTTTTGCTTTTTCATGAAGAGGTTTCAGAACAAGCATCAATTGAGAAGTTGAGCAGTTGGGGTTTGCGATAATCCCTTTGTGGTTTCTCAAATCTTCGTCGTTTACGTAAGCAATAACGAGCGGAACATCTTTGTCCATTCTGAAAGCGCTTGAATTATCGATTAAAACGCCGCCGCGTTTTACGATTTCGGGCGCAAATTTTTGTGAAGTCGCACCGCCTGCTGATGCAAGAACTATATTTACGCCGTCGAAACTTTCGGGTTTTGCTTCTTCAACGATGTATTTTTTGCCTTGAAATTCTATTTCAGAGCCTGCGCTTTTTGCGCTTGATAAAAATTTTATTTCATTAAACGGAATTTTTAATTCATCAACTATTTTTGTAATTTCTCTGCCTACGACGCCTGTTGCGCCGAGGATTGCGATGTTTGGTTTTTTCATAATATCCCTCATTTTTTCACGTGTTCTATTAGCATAGCAAAGGCAAAACAAAAAATCATGTTTTGTAAATTTTTATTTAAAAATTTTGCCGCACTGCATGCTTAAAAAAAATGCGCTATCTGGCTTCTTCGAGTTCTTTTCGAATATCTTCGACAGTAACGTAATTTATCGGAGACTCTTCGTTTTTCTTCAAATAAACGTCTTTTATGCCGGCCTGCACAATAAATCGTTTGCAGAGAATACAGATGAAATCATGGCCCCAAATATACATTGTGGCGCCTTTGCAACGGTCCTGTCCGGCTTGAATAATCGCGTTTTGCTCTGCATGGATTGAACGGCAGGTTTCATAACGCGTACCGGATGGGATATTGTTTTTTATGCGATAACATTCGCCGCGCTCGTAGCAGGATTCTACCTTAGAGGGGGTTCCGTTGTAACCGGTTGCTTTTATCTTTTTGTCTTCACCGACAATTACGGCACCAACTTGTGCGCGAAGACAGTTTGAACGGCTTGCGCAGGTTTTTGCCAGATCCAAAAAATATTCATTCCAAGATTTCATTTTTTACTTCCGTTTCTATTTATAATTTATCTTGAAATAATAGTAGTATAAAATATAATTTCTTGCAAAAAATTCCTGTGAATTTTTGAGATTTATAGATTAATTCCCGAGAACGATTTCAATGCCTTTAATCAGAACTTTCAATTCTTCAAGTTTTTCTTTGTCTTTAACAGCTTCCATGGCAAGGCGCACAAATTTCATTTTGTTTACATCTTCGCGAAAATCTCTTAAATCTTCGCAAAGTTTCTTATAATACTTTTCGATTTCAACTTTTTCTTCTGACATTATTATGTCTATTTTGCCGTCAGGATGATAAGTTTTTATATGCGACAAATCACCGTCTTCATCTTTGTAAACAATTGTGAAAGATTTTTTAATATTTCTTGCCGACTTAATCATGCTCTCATCAGAATTTTGTATATTAATAAGTTCGTTGATATCGTACTGCGGATTAGTCTTTTCATCTTTCAGATGCGGAGGCAGATTTACAACTTCGTCTTTGACGCAAACCTCAAAAACCGCTCTGTCATCAGTGCCGGTAGAAAGTACGGAATATTCATTATCCCATGAGAAATCAAAAAGACTTGAAAGGTCTATTTCCAAATACAAGCTGAGACGTTCAAGAGTTTCGACTGAAGGAAAATTAATACCTGTTTCAATTCTTGTTAATTGACGCGGGGTAATCTCAAGCTTTTCAGCAAGTTTTTCCTGAGTATAACCTTTGGATTTTCTCACTTCTTTCAGGCGCGCGCCAAAACCTTCTTTAAGATTTCTAAACATAACAAATACCTTCCTTAGGTAATATTAACCGCACTTTGGGATGTAATTAAGGGCGTTGTTGGTCGCAATTTAGAAAACTGATACTTGAAATAAGACTTTCTATGTCCTATAATTAAAATATCAGATAAAAGTTTTTAAAACTTTTCCGTTATAAAGCAATATAATAAAAAATTTCATAGCTGATTTTAAAAACTTTTATTATTATACAAACAAATTATTATTTATCGGAAACGATAATACGGTGGGAAACCGCCGTTTTTTTTGTTAAATGAATTAAAATTAAATATGATATTAAATAATGCACAAAAATTTATTTTCGAAAATGGCGGAGTTGTAAACCGCTCCGCCATTTTTGAAATTTTATATTAAATCAATGCTAGTTTCCTGCCTGAATGAAAAGGCTTATTATGTCATTAAGCAAAGCGTATTGACGCTGAAGTTTTTGGGTTTGTCCTTCAAGGATGTTTATCTGGCGTCTGTATTCTGCTATATTGCTCTGGCATTCGCGTGCTGACGAATTAAGGTTTTCCTGCACTGCCTGAGCTTCCTGCAAAACGCCCTTCATTGAAATTCCGAGCGCTTCCATTGTTTGTTTGATAATCTGTGCGCCGGTTTGTTTTGAAACATTTGACGGAAGTTTTGTAATCAACTGTCTCAAAACTTCAACATTTGCAGGCAATTCAAAATCATCGAATTCATTTACAAATGATTCATGAGCCGGAGTATGCGACTGCGGCTGATGCTCATTAACAGAGCTGAAATTCATGGTATAGGATTGTTTTGCCGTTTCGTTTGCGTATGAAGGTGTTTGAGCCGGCTCTTGAATAAATTCAAATGCGGGCATTGTTTCATTTAACAAAATCGGTTCTTCTGTTTTTTCAGGTTCCTGAGCCTGCGCTTGAGGCTGAACAATTTCAACATCAGTTTGTTTTTTTAATGCGTCAACTATTTTTTTACCTACGCCATCTGTCATTCTGTTATTCACCATTTTATTCCTCTAACTTTCTTGTCTAAGCTATCACGATTATACATAAGACACAATTTTATTTCAAGGAATTTACGCGTTCAATATATAAAAATAGTTACAAAAAACGCACGCACCGGGATTTTGTAAATCAGAAGTTGCAAGAGGGGTTGTAATATGATATATTATATTTAAATTTGAGAGGTAATATGGTGAAAAAAGTTTATGTAAGCGTTTATGACAATACCGGCATTGTCGATTATGTGAATGTTTTGAAAGAAAAATTCGACTATGAGATTGTTTCGGGCGGAAATACGCTTGAATTCTTAAGAAAAAACGGTTTGGATGTTGTCGATATTTCAGAACTCGGTATTGCAGACGGGTTTTATGCAAGAACATACTTGGAAGACTTTATCCGCAAAAATTTCGACATGATTATTATAAACTTTCGCCCCGTTCAGGATATTGCCGAAAAAACCGACGATATTAAGGCTTTTGTTAACTCAATAAATATTTTGGATTTTTCAATCCTTCGCGCGGCGGCAAAAGTTTTTGAAGATACAATCGTCGTAACTGACAAATCTGATTTTTACAACACAATTAACGTCAGTGAATATGACAGGCAAAAGCTTGCTTTAAAAGCTTTCCGCTACCTTTCAGATTACGACGGTGCGATTTCTGAAAAAATCGGGGTTTACTCGGGCGAAGACGAGCGAAAAATGCTTAATCTGACAAAACTTTCAGAACTTAAATACGGTTCAAATCCGCATCAGCGCGCGGCTTTTTACAAGTCAGAATGTATGGCGGATTATAAAGTTTTGAATGAAAAAGAACTTTCCTACAACGATATTTTGAACATCAACACGGCAGTGAACGTCATAAGCGAATTTTACGATGTAAACGCAGCGGCAATTGTAAAACACAATCTTCCATGCGGCGTTGCGCTTGGCAGAAATCTTTTTGACGCTTATACAAAAGCTTTTGACTGCGACCCTTTTGCAACTTTCAGCGGAACGATTGCATTTTCTAAATCCGTGGATTTTGAAGTTGCAAAACAGCTTGCTTCAATGTCCGTGAAAGTCGTTGTTGCACCATATTATGAAGATGACGCGCTTAAACATTTGATCGAACATTCTGATTTAAAAATCGTCAGAATTTTCACCGAACTCAAAGATTTTAAAAAGCTTATTACAGAAGAAATTACCGTGACGCCTTTTGGAACCCTTGTTCAGGATTCCAACAAAAGCGAACTCGACAAAGATTTGTTCAAAGTTGTGACAAAAACAAAACCGACAGCAGAACAGCTTGAGGACGCAATTTTTGCTTGGAAAGTTGCAAAATTTGCGCGGACAAATGCGGTTGTAATTGCAAAAGATTTTAAAACAACAGCGATTTCGCAAGGACACACAAATAATGTCACAGCAATTGAAAACGCGCTTGATATTGCATGCGAAAACTCAAAAGACGCGGTTCTTGCAACAGACGAGGCCATTGTGACAGGTGAATGCATAAATGCGGCGGCCCAGGGAAGAATTTCTTTGATAATCCAGCCCGGCGGCTCAATTCGCGACAAAGAAGTCATCGCGACAGCCGACAAGTTCAACATTGCAATGGTTGTGACAGGAATCAGAAATCTGCGCTTTTAGAAGGCAAATGTAAGTCGTTATTGTTTTTCAAAACTAATATTCAGGATATGAGTCAGGTTATTTCATATCCGCAAGAATTTTTTCGCGAACACCTTCATAGTATTTTAAAACATTTTCAAGCTGGATGTCATGCAGTTTTTCGCCATGGTTGTTTATTTCGCACAAACATGGCCCGCTGAAGGTTTCTTCAATAATAATCGGACGCTTAATACTGTTTTTGACAACTATTGTTCGCGTGTCGTTCAGCACTGACATAATCCAGAACCACACGTCATCATTTGTCGGCGCTAACTCCATGAATAATTTCTCATCAGTTATATCTTTATACAGCGCATGCGGCGGGTAAAGCACTCCTCCGCCTCCGGTTAGTTTGTGCGCGTATGAAGGATGATTGTAATTTTTTTCGTATTTAAACTTAAATTTATTGTCTTTGATTTTTAATTTGTTTGCCCTGTGGCAGTGTACAAAACCGGGGTTTTCCAGATATGATTTGTAAAGCCTTTCAAGCCATTCTCTGTGGTAAAATATATCGTCGTCGCAAGTTACAATTATATCTTCAGGAAATTCACGCAAGGCTGGAATAAGTTTTTTGTAAGAACGTATGTTATGGCACCACCGAATCGTGAGTCCGAAATTTTTCAGTTTCAAAATCTCTTCCGGCAAATCCGCCTCGCCGTTCGGGAATTGTTCTCTTGCAAGCCACAGAAGAATCAAGTCCGGTTTTAGAGTTTGCTGCATAATTGACGCCAGACAAATATGAAGTGTCGGGATTCTGTCAGGAAATGAGGTTAGCGAAATAATCAGCTTTTTTTCTCTTGGGTTATCAGTTAATCCGCTTTCAGTTACCGGCTTGTAATCATATTTTTGCGCCCTGTTGTATTCAAATTTCAATCCGCAGATTTTGATAATCCTTCTGCTTCCTGCTTTCTCCTTTGTGAAAAGTTTCACTCTAAACACCCTTCTTTCTTATATTGCGTTCAAGTACTCAATTCTTACAAAAATATTTTACCTTTAATATCACAAAAATCAACCCGAATTAGTGAATTAAATAAGTTCTTCAACATTCACTTCAAAAATGTAAACTTTCTTAAATATTTCTAAAGTTTTCACTTCCCTTTGCCGATAAGTAATTTGTAATGACCCTCAACGGCTTACAACATTAAGACATGTTAAGAAATCCTGAAAACCATGTCAATTCTTAGGTTTCAAATGTTTTTATATAGTTGTAGGTCTAAAGTGTAAAGGAACTATATGCTTCGTGATACTTTAGAGATGAATATAAAGCGATTTTTGGATTTTGCAATATATTCAAAAAATTTCCTCATAAGAAAGAATCCCTTAAAAGCATTTGCGGATTCATTCATGGACGGCCTTCGCGACTTTCTTACAATGAACAAAAAGCGGAAAATGGCACAGTACAGATTGAATTATCATATGCACCAGTTCAGAAAGATGGAACAATTGATTGCGGAAAACAATCAACATACATTTTTAAAGGGAAACAATCTTAACGAAACCAGATAAGGAATGGAAAAATGGGTGTCATTACAGATTCAATAAGAATGCAGTACCTGAACAATCTCAAACTGGATTTGGAATACAAAATTCAGCTTGTGACACAGGCCAGAATGGGGCTTTCCCAATCTGCAAGCGATTTGATGCAGGTCGGCACCGATTATTCACCGGATTCTCCGGTTGTTAAACAGCTTAACCAGCGGCAGGCAAAGCTGAAAGTTTTAGAGCAAAAATTAGAGCAGCAAATGATTCAATATCAGGCAAGACTGCAAATGGTATCAACCGAACTTGAATCCTGCCGTTCAAGATTAAACCAAAATATCGGACGAGCATTCTCTTATAACTAATTAGTTTGTGCCGGATAAAAGGATTTTACGCGTCTTTTTACAATTAAAAACATTGCGGTTTAATGAATTTCTTATACCTTTGAATGTATTCTTTCTTTTGAGGGAATTTTTAATTATGGCACATAAATTAACTCAGGCACCTAAAAATTTTTGTCCTGAAAAACCATTCAGCCAGATAAAGTAAAGGTTCCGGCCCAACAACAATGCCTGATTGTTTGCATTTTATTTTCACAAAAGCACATTATGCCGCCAAAGCCAAAACTAGAGGTTCTGAATAGCTTTAGAATCGCCGTCAATTGATTCTTTAAGCATTTTCTTCACAACATCTCCCTGAGTATCAAGCATTTTGCATACAGTTTCGATGTTTCGGACTTTGTTGGAAAGAATTGTATCAGCGTTTGCTGTAATATTTCCTGTGACATTTTGATAAGCCGCAAGAGCAGCAGAAGTCGTACCCTGCATCAAGTTGCCCATAACAAGTGCAGGAAGACCGTATTCACCCAAGTAAGGTGCCGCAGCCTGCATTATGCCGCCCCATCCGGAAATCATACCTGCAACAGGAAGAACAATGTTTCTTCCGAGCATGCCAAATCCGTTTGCCGCACCAACGCCGTAAGCCGCTGCACTTGCAACGTCAGCAATTCCGCCGACACCGGATGCGTATCCTGTTGCAACGCCCGCATCGGTTCCCCATCCGGAAAGAATTGAAGAGGCGCCGCCCGTTGCAAACCCGTCAAGCCCCCAACCAATAGGAGCCGCGCCGCCGCCCGGAAATCCCGAGTAATTATAAAGCGAATCTATACCATACGCAGAACGACCTGTAAGCTGTGAGGCGTAAGAGGTTCCGGGGATATTCATAGACTCTGATGCCCCGAATACTGTCGCGTAAGAGGATGGCGCTAAAAGGCTTGCCATTCTGTACAAAAAGCTTCCGGTCATTTCAAAGCCTGTGCCTGAGCCGCTTCCGGATACTGTAAGGTCGCGAAGTTTGTCATAAGTTTCGAACAACATCGCTTTTGCATCTCCGCTCGCTGAGCCGAATTTGTTTGCTATTACCAGATAACTGTCGTTTTTGTAAGCCATTTTAACCTCTTTTTGTTTTCGCGCCAAATCTTAGTGCGCATAGAATCTCTTTTCCTGATAAGGAGAAAAATTTATTCAAATGTTTTGAATGTTGATTCAATATTTTTGTCAATTACTTTCTTAACCGCTTCCATTTCGGTTTGAAGTGCTTCTTGTTCTGTATCAAGCTGTTTCAGGCGCAATTCAAGGGTTCTGTCCTGTTCCTGAATTTTCTTTGTTTTAGCGTTGATATCCTGAATTTTCTTTTCATAAACAGTTTGAGCGTAATTGTACTGGTTCATCGCGTCATTGTATGCCGCTTCATCAGTAACTGTTTCTGAATTCAGCGCTCTGACGACCGATGAATCTTCGTATCTGATTGTTTCGGCACGTCCTTCGTTGTTCAAATCGACAAGTGCGCGTTCTGTGACTTCGATTTTTGTTGAAACATCCTGCGCCGCATAATATTTCAAACTGTTCTGGTTTTCTGTCGGAAGTTCAGGATTTGGCGCGCTTTCCCATGAGGCCATCAAATCTTCATGGCAGGCAAAGTATCTTTGACCGTTGCTTATCCATGTGTAAATCGGGCCGTCTGATGCTGAGAATGTTGAATTTGGCCAGTCTTTAAGAATCTGTTCATAGGCGGCAAGCTGCTCTTTGTCTGTCGGATTGTAAACTGTGATATCAATGTTTCCGATTGAAACCGGAACGTTTGATGTTACGTTGTAATTCACAGCCGCAGCCGCACCTGTTGTAACGTCTTCAATACTTTGTTGGGAGATAAAATGAACTGTATTGTTGCTGTCGATATATGTATACAGATCATTTGTATCAATTTTTCCAAGCGCCGGATTTTCCGCAACTGCTTTGTCATAAGCGGCTTTTATTGCGGCGTTGTTTTCGTCATATTTCTGACAGGTAAATCCGTTTACGGTGTATGATGATTCACCGGTTGCAGGGTCTGTGGTTTTTGCAATCGGGTTTGCCGGAACAACATCGCGGGTGGGTTTTGAACTTTTCAGATAGTAGTCTGAGGCGTCTGCAGTGCCTTTTGAAACGGCTTCGACTTCATCCTGAAGCATGAAGTGAATTCTTCCGCTTGAATCAGTATAAGTAAGGACTGATGCAGGATCTGCGGTTTTCAAAGCGTCATAGCTGTTGATAAGTTCATCATAAGCCGCTTTTTGCGCCTCATCTGTCTCGTCATAAGCCGAGCATTCCTGATTGTTAACAGTATATGTAACTTCGCCTGTCACAGGGTCGGTTGTTGTTTGAACTTTGTTTTTGGCAACTTCTTCTGTTTCAATTCTGTCGCTGACGTACACTTGCGGGTTACGTTTAACATTTTCGATTCCGGTGTAGATATCAGCATAGTGGTAATGGGTTACAAGGTAGTTGTAGCCGTCAGGGTCATTTGCGAGCGGCTCCATATTCGAAATTGTTTCAGAAACAGTTCCGTCCTGATATGAATACTGCGTCGTTGTATAATCCTGAGTACTCGGAGCCACAGGAACTTCAAGCGCAAGCAAATCATTAAAAGTATTTGCGCTCTGATTTGCCAATGCTGTACGAGCCTGGTTAATCTGTTGTCCTTCGTATTCAACGTTTGTTTTTCTTGCGGTCAAGCCTAAGTATCTTGCCTGTGATGCTGCCATGCCCATAAAGTTCTCTCCTTCTTATGTAAAAAGATTTTGCTGCCTTGCTTTATTGCGGTTTATAATTATATTTTCAGAAAAGTCAATATAATCTAAAATAATTATACGGGATATCCTTGAGAATATACACCTAAAATCGGCAGAAATCCGCTATTTGGAGGAGACAAAAGACAGAATTTCATATATTTGAGGGAAACAATCACATATTATCCGGATAGATTCTTTCAAAATTTTTGTTTTTTAATTTACCGGCTTAGAACCTTATTATAACCACTCAAAAAACTTGTTTACATTAAAAAAATCTTACCAACATAATATCATTTACAAAACTTCATAATCGCTCAAGATTAAACTCAGGCTCATTTTTTCAACAAAAAACCGGCGCTTGAACGCCGGCAATTTGTTGTTGTTGGATTTAAGAAATATTTTATTCTTCGCCGTTCGGTTCGCTGACAGTCAAGGCAATACGCTTGTCCGCAGGATTGAATTTAAGAATATAAGTTTCGATTTTGTCGCCGCAGGCAAGAATGCATTCTTTACGGTTTTGAAGTTCAACAACTTCGTTGTGCGGCAATAACGCTTCCACGCCCGGGAAAACTTCCACAAACGCGCCGAAATGCTTGATTCTTGTGATTGTGCCTTCAACTTTGTCGCCTTCTTTAATCTGTTTTTCAGCTTCAAGCCACGGATCCGGCTCGAGGTTTTTCAAACTCAAAGAAACACGTTGTTTTTCATGGTCAACCGCAATGACTTCCACATCAATTTTGTCGCCGACTTTGAGGATGTCTGTCGGATGGTCAATCCATCTCCATGAAAGCTGTGAAAGCGGCAGCAAGCCATCGATTCCGCCAAGGTCAACAAATGCGCCGAAATCTGTAATTCTGACAACATCACCCTTAACGATTTGGCCGGCTTCAATCTGTGAGAACACGTTTTTGCGTGCTTCAACAGCGCTGTCTTCGTAAACTTTTTTATTGGAAAGAATGAAGTTGTTTTGCTGAGCGTCCAGCGTCAAAATCTTCAATTCCAATTTAGAACCTACTTCAAGGTCAGTTTCTTTGCTTCTCAATTGCGAAGAAGGAACGAAACCTCTAACGCCCGAAATCTCAACCAGAACGCCGCCTTTAACGATTCCTGCGATTGTTCCGAGGATTGTCTCATCGGCCGCTTTTGCTTTTTCAAGTTCTTTCCATGCGTATGCAAAATCAACTTTTTTGCGGGAAAGAAGAAATTTTCCGTCTTCATCTTCTTCTCTGATAATAAGGAATTCGTATTCCTTGCCTTTTTCAAGTTTTGTTTCAACTTTTTCGTCTTTGTCAACGGCTTCGCGAGTCGGCACCACAGCAATTGTTTTTGCCCCTATATCTACCATTACGCCCTGTCCGTCATAGCCGCATACCAAGCCTTTTACTAAATCCCCTTTTTGGAATTTATAGTCATATTGCTTTAGTAATTCTTCAAAATCTAATTCACCTGATGCCATCTTTACTCCATTGTCTTCGACACTAACTATTAACGAAATTTATTGTAACAAAATTTTGTCAATTTGTAAATCTTTTTTAATATTCTTTAACAAAAATTAAAAATAGGTCGAATTGACAAAATTTTAGTTATTAAATTTTCGGGTATGTATTTAGTTTTTGAGTGAATTAATCAGTTCTGTTATTGTATTCTCCTGAAGGGTAATCTCTTCTATTCTGTCTTTTGTCTGCTGAATCAAATCTTGAGGGGCGTTTGCAACAAACTTCGGATTGTTAATGCGGCCTTCCATAGATTTCTTTTCAGCGGTAAGTTTATCTAATTTCTTTTGCTGGCGCGCGATTTCTTCTTTAAAATCAATCAGATTTTCGAGAGGAACGATAATTTTTGACGCCCAAACAACAGCGGTTGCGGATTTTTCCGGAACGGTTGCGTTTTCTGATGCGTAACTGATGTTTTCAACACGCGCAAGACGTTTGATGTATGGTTCGATTGCCTTGAAAATCGGCTCTTCATCTTTGTCTGCATGGATTTCGATATCGAATTTCACTGACATTGAAATGTTAAATCCCTGACGAAGGTTTCTCAAAGACGTGATTGTTTCAAAAACAAGTTCCATTTCTTTGGCTTCTTTAGGGAAGTCCAATTTGTCGGTGAATTGCGGGAAATCAGAAACAATGATTGCTTTTGGCATGCCGGATGCGCTTCTGTCAAACGGAATCAACTGCCAAACACGTTCTGTGATATGCGGCATTATCGGGTGAAGCATTCTCAAAGACATATCAAGAACGTATCTCAATACGCGCTGTGTATTAGTTCGTCTGGCGCTGCTTTGCGCGTTCGCACTAAACGGGTCTCCAGCCGCCGCCTTCGCGTCGCCTTGCGCCCTCTGCTCACTTGCATCCAACAATTGAATTTTCGCAATTTCCACATACCAGTCGCAGTAAGAATTCCAGAAGAAATCGTACAATATATGCGCAACTTCGCCGATTCTGAAATCTTTAATATTTTCGTTAACTTCTTTTGCGGTTTTGTTCAATTTATCAAGAATCCATTTATCGGCGATAGTAAGATTTGAAAAATCAATTTCTTTATTGTCTACGCCTGAAAGGTTCATCAGAACGAATCTAGACGCATTCCAGATTTTGTTTGCAAAGTTTCTGCCGTATTCAAAGCGTTCTTCGCTCATTTTGATATCCTGACCGCCGTAAGTGCAAAGAGATGTCATTGTGAATCTCAAGGCGTCACAGCCGTATTTGTCGATAATTTTGACCGGATCAATCGTGTTGCCTTTAGATTTTGACATTTTCTGGCCTTTTTCATCCCTGATAAGCCCGTGGATGTAAACTGTAGAGAAAGGCGCTTTGCCGGTGAATTCCATGCCCATGGTAATCATTCTGGCAACCCAGAAGAAAATGATATCAAAACCTGTGACCAGAGTTGTTGTCGGATAGAATTTTTTAAAGTCTTCCGAATCGGTATTTGGCCAGCCCATGGTTGAGAACGGCCACAAACCTGATGAAAACCACGTATCAAGGCAGTCTGAATCCTGTACATAATTTGTGGGATCCGGATTTTCTTTAGCAACAACCATTTCGCCGGTTGTTTTGTGGTAATATGCCGGAATTTGGTGTCCCCACCAGATTTGGCGCGAGATACACCAGTCGCGGATATTTTCCATCCAGCCAAGGTAATTCTTTTCCCATCTATCAGGAACAAATTTTATTCTGCCGTCTTTTACAGCGGCAATGGCTTCTTTTGCAAGCGGCTCCATTTTTACAAACCATTGTTCTGAAAGCATCGGTTCAATTGTTGTGCCGCAGCGCTGGCATTTGCCAACATTGTGCTCATGTTCGCGCGTTCTTAACAAGAAGTTGTTATAAGAAAGCATGCCAATAATTTTTTCGCGCGCCGCATAGCGGTCAAGCCCGTGAAGTTCCTGCGGAACTTCTCCGCATGCCTTCATCGAACCGTCTTCGTTGATAACCCAGATAGGTTTCAAATTGTGGCGCCGGCCGACTTCGTAGTCATTCGGGTCATGAGCCGGTGTAATTTTAACTGCACCCGTTCCGAAAGATTTGTCAACGTATTCATCTGCAATAATCGGGATTTCGCGGCCTGAAAGCGGGATTACAACTGTTTTTCCGATAAGTTCTGAATATTTATGATCAGACGGGTGAACAGCGATTGCAACGTCTCCGAAAATTGTTTCAGGACGTGTTGTTGCAACGATAATCGCGCCGGATTCGCCTTTCAGCGGGTAAGAAATCTCCCACATGTGACCCTGTTCTGTTTCGTATTCGGTTTCAACGTCAGAAATCGCGCTGTTGCAGCGAGGGCACCAGTTTACGATGTATTTGCCTTTGTAAATCAAGCCTTTCTCGTAAAGTCTTACGAAAACTTCTTTAACCGCATCGGAACAGCCTTCATCAAAAGTAAATCTTTCTCTTGAGCGGTCGAAAGATGCGCCCAGACGTTTGCACTGATCGAGGATTGCGCCTTTGTGTTTGTTTGTCCATTCCCATGTTTTTTCGAGGAATTTTTCACGGCCCAAATCGTAGCGGCTCAAGCCTTCTTTTGCAAGCTGTTTTTCAACAACGTTTTGAGTTGCAAGACCTGCATGGTCGGTTCCGGGCACCCAGAGGGTTTCGAACCCTGCCATTCTGTGATAACGCACAAGAATATCCTGCAAAGTTTCATCGAGAGCATGGCCCATGTGAAGTACGCCTGTAACGTTTGGCGGCGGGATTACGATTGAATACGGCGGCTTTTGGCTTTTGGCGTCTGCCTTGAAAAATTCGCCTTCTTCCCAGAATTTGTAAATATTTTCCTCAGTTGATTTCGGGTCATAAACTGTTGGTAAATCTTCGATTTTTATTGCAGTATCTGTCATTTTTAATCCTTCTTATTTAAATGTCTCATAATTACAAAATATCACAAAAAGAATATTTTTTCATGAAAATCTCAAATAAAAAACCGCCCTAAAAAGAGCGGTTTTATTTATGCATTTAAAATCTACGCTTTCGGAATTGAATTTGCGATGATTTCCATTTCTTCTAAAGATGCGTAAACTGCATGGCATCCGCAATCTACGTACAAAATCTGGCCGGTTGTGCCTGTTGAAAGGTCTGATGCCAGATACAAGCCTGCTTTACCAACATCTTCCAGAGAAACATTGCGGCCGAGAGGTGCTTTTGCAACTGCGGCTTTAAGCATTTTGTCGAATCCTGAAATACCTTTTGCAGCAAGAGTTTTAACAGCACCTGCAGAGATGCAGTTGACTCTGACGCCTTTTTTGCCAAGGTCTGCGGCCAAGTATCTCATTGAAGATTCTAATGCTGCTTTTGCAACACCCATTACGTTGTAATTTGCAACAACGTATTCTGAGCCAAGGTATGTGAGAGCGAAAATTGAGCCGCCTTCGTTCATAATCGGTTCAGCGTGTTTGCAAAGTGAGATTAAAGAATATGCGCTTACGCCCAATGCCAAATCCCAGCCTGCGCGTGATGTGTCGATGAAGCGGCCTTGCAAATCTTCTTTTGCCGCAAATGCTACAGCATGAACCACAAAGTCGATTTTGCCGTAAACTTTTTCGATTTCATTAAATACTGCCGCAACTTCATCTTCTTTTGTAACGTCACAATTCATAATGATTTTTGCGCCCATTTCTTCCGCAAGCGGTCTTACACGTTTTTCCATAGCTTCGCCTGCGTATGTGAATGCTATATCAGCACCTGCTTCATGCAATTGTTTTGCGATTGCGTACGCAATTCCGTGTGTGTTGGAAACTCCAAAAATAACACCTTTTTTGCCTTCCATTAATTTCATAAGATTTCTCCCTCATCAAAATTTATTACGGATTAATTCTAGCAGAAACATGTTTTTATGGCAAATTTCGGGTGTTTTTTAAGTGAAAGGTGAGGAGTAAGAGGTGAAAAGAGCATTACGGCGGATAAGAATCTGTAAAATCCGGCGATTTTAGTTTCTTATAACATGTATTAAAAAAATATTGTCAAAATTTAATTTTCTGATACGGTCTTTTCACCTTTCACCTTTCACTTATACCTCCCCCCTCCTCGCCCCAATATTAACAAATGTAACAAATCCCAAACATGCTGAAATCAAGGGTTTTATATATTTTTTATATATTTAAGAGAGCTAAAAAGGAGAGCTGTAAACAAATGGGCACAAACGGCATTACAAACCTATCAAGAGCCGAAATCGCGAAGTTAGCCTTAGCAAAAAAAGGCGTAAATACTTCTGCGACCCAAAAGCCTGCCTGGATGACTGCAGAAGGCTCTATTTACAATGCTCCGAAACCCGAAACAAAAGAAGAACCCAAAAGCGTTAAAGATCTTAAATCTCTTGACGTTAACAACATCAGAACAAAATCCGAATGCGAAAGAGCGCTTCAGGATATCGAAACATACAGCGAACAAAACCCGTTGTTAAGACATATTTTGAATGGCAAAAAAGAAGAACTTGTTAAGAAGAAAAACCAGCTTTCGCAAAACGCTTCTCAACAAAACCTGAATAACATTGCAAACGGAACTTCCACAAGCAATGCATCTTCTGCGGGCGCACCCGTATCTGCAAACGGCACTGATGACAAAATGGCGCAGGCAAAAGAAAACGCTAAAAACATCAGCGCATCACAAGGAAGACAAATGGCTGCTGATATGAAAAAACAGCAGGCTAATGTTGAAGCACAAACAAAAACTACTGAAAAAAACACCCAAACTGCAAACAAATATTCACAAGACGCGCAGAAAGACCAGAAAGCACTTGTAAAACAGCAAAAGACTTTAGAAAAACAAAACAAAGCCGCAACAAAACAGATTCAGCAAAATCAGGCAGAACTTACCGCATTAACCGAAACAATGAATCGTGACCAGGAAGAAGTTAATGCACTTCAAGCAGAACTTCAAAGCCTAACCGCCGGCGACAACACAGGTGTTGGCGTAAACAGTGCATTTTCACTTTCACTTGCAGGCACTGAAGAATACGATCAAGCGGCACAAAACGACCCGAATTCTCAAAGAATCGCTGAACTTCAAAGCCAGATAGCCGGCAAAACCTCATCAATGACAACAACCGGCGCAAGAATCGGCAAACTTCAAACAAGCACCAACAAACAAATTAAGACCATGCACAAAGTAAGCATCAAGTACATGGCAAACGTTCAGACAACACAAAAAAGTCTTGAAGCGAACCAGAGTGCATCAGAAAAAATTCTTGATGTTGCAAACAAGGTTGAACAAATAAGCACACTTGTAGCACAGGGCGGTATGGCATTAAAATACACCGGTATGGGCTTAATCGCACTTGGACAGGCAACAAGCTGGTGTTTTGGAGCAGGTGCGGCACTAATCGCAGCCGGCACAGTAATGCAAAAAGTCGGCACCGTAGCAGAAATCGCAGGTCAATACGGTCAAGCTGCCGCAGGAGTAACAAAAACAGCCTGCTATGCAGCTCAAGGCAATTTAGCCGGAGCCTTAACAAGCGCAGGTTCTGCAATTATGTCAGGAGCAACGGCAGTTAAAGGCACAAAAGAACTTGGCGCAACATTCCAGCAAATCAGCGACAAGGCAACAGAAGCAACCCAAAAACTTGGCGCAAATGTAGCTGCAAGAGAAGCTGTTAAGAATATGAGCGACGAAGAACTTGGCAATTTAACCAAAAAGCAAGCAACTAAACTTGCAAGAGAAGGCGCAATGCAAAATCTTCAAGGCCAATCAGCAGACGCAATCAGAGCATCATTCAAAGATGGCGCAAACTCTGTTGTAACAGACGGCGTGACATCAACAACAGTTAAAGGCGCAGCAGTTGCAGGCGCAGAAACTGCAGTTAGCACAGCAACAGATGTTACAGCCACAATGAGCAAAGATGCAATCAAGAAAGGCATTAAAAACGGCACAATCAGAGTTGGTGCAAACGCAACAACTATTGTTCAGGAAGCCGCAAAAGAAGTTGAAAAAGAAAGCATGGCAAATTTATTTACATTTGATAACATGATGAAAGCAGGCCAATCATTACAAACAGCCGGCGACACAATGGCTGCTAAAATGGGCGCATTAGGCGGCGGAACAGCAGCACAGGGAAGAGGCCGCGGACAAAGCGTAACGCCTTACGCTCCGGTTTCAGCATCATCACTGGCTTATCTTAACAAAATGAATGCAAGAATGGCTGCACGTCAGGGCGCATTTTCAAGAATGTACGCATAATTTAGAGGAAAGCCCAAACATTACAAAACGTAGACCAATCCCAGCGCCTTTGTTCTAATCCTGAAGGTCCAGCGCCTAATTCTTTTAAAGCGCCCTTCATCTAATTCAGACCCAATGTTTCTACGTGCGTAGCACTTAGGCTACGCCGCATCTTGCGTTCGCCCAAATCGCTCTCGCAATTTTGCTGCTATCTTACTCGTCGGCGCTAAACGGATTCCAAAGCATTGCTCCCCGCAACGCTTTTCACCCTCTGCCGACTCGCGCTCACTGCGGAGCTTTGGATGTGACGAGTTTCGCTCATCCTCTGCGCTATCCGCGTGTCGGCTTCGCTCCACTCTACAGAAAATCCATCTACATGCGTAATAAAACCGTCACAATTTCACATTAACCGTCAGAAGACGTTGCCCGTTCCAAGCGGCTTAGTTTTAATCCTGAAGGTCCAACGGCCTAATTCTTGCAAAAGCGACTTCGGTATGACAGTTCCAGTGTATCTACGTGCGTAGCACCTCACCCGAATTTCTAACTTTCGCGCCGCTTTAGGCGGGCTCGAGTTGAAATTCCGCCCTCTCCTTTACCAGGAGAGGGGTTGCGACGATTTTTGTCGGATTTTGTTGGAATCGTCAGAAGACGTTGACTGCTCCAAGCGCCTTTGTCCTAATTCTGAACGTCCAGCGCCTAATTCTGTCAAAAGCGACTTCGGTATGACAGACACAGTGTGTCTACGTGCGTAGCACCACTTATATTTGATTATCTTGTCCGCTTAAAGTAAGCATCTGGCGTTCTTCAAGAAGCAGGTTGAGATAAAGTATTCTGTTGGCCGTTGCTGTGTCAAGGTCAACAAACTCTGCCCCTGCGCGGTTGTCAGTTGCCATTACTACTTTTACGTTAGTATTAATATCAATATCACCGTATGAGATATGGACAGGAATTACATCGCCGACTTTTAGACTGCTGTTATGTCTGACTGCAATACCGCCTCTTGAGATATCAACAAGTGAAGATATTTTATCAGTTCCTTCAAAAGCAACCGGAACACCCGCATTGTTGATGTTAAATCTCATATACTGACGCTTGTCAATAACAGACATATAGTCATTGTATTCTTTTTTCCATGTAAGCTTGGCCGCGTCTTCATCAACTTTATTTGACGGGTTCAGATTACCACCATTGTTGTCATCATCGTCGTCGCCGGGTTGCGGAGGATTCGGACCATCATCGTCGTCATCATCGTCACCGGGTTGCGGAGGATTCGGACCATCGTCGTCGTCATCATCGTCATCACCGGGTTGCGGAGGGTTCGGACCATCGTCGTCATCATCATCATCGTCACCGGGCTGCGGAGGATTCGGACCGTCATCGTCATCATCATCATCGTCACCGGGCTGCGGAGGATTCGGACCGTCATCGTCGTCATCATCATCGTCACCGGGTTGCGGAGGATTCGGACCATCGTCGTCGTCGTCGTCATCATCATCGTCGCCGGGTTGCGGAGGATTCGGACCATCGTCGTCGTCGTCGTCATCATCATCGTCGCCGGGTTGCGGAGGATTTGGACCGTCGTCATCGTCATCATCGTCGTCGCCAGGTTGCGGAGGATTCGGACCGTCATCGTCGTCGTCATCATCACCGGGTGCCGGAGGAATTACAAGGTTATCATCATCTTTCGGGCCGTCCGGATCATCTTTTGACGGGTTGTCTTTTCCGTCGTAATTCGGGTCATCACCCTGATCGCTTCCGGTTCCGTTCGGGTTGTCTTCGCCTTCATCCGAGCCGTAATAGTAGTTACGATCATCCGCATCCTGACCGATATCTGTTACATCGTATGGTCTTACGGCTTCTGCCCTGATTGAAGGAGTTGTTTCACTGTCAGGATTTGTAATCGGGTTTGTGCGATTGTCCGGTGTAACTGTTGAATGTCCGGGCATTCTGTCTTTACCCATATTGAAATAATATCCGCCAACGTAAGCGTTGTCTGCGGTAATTGTCAAATCCTGATCTTTACTTGGTCTGCCTTTGCCGTCTCCTGCGATTTGACCGTTTTTAATAATTACGGTAGAATCTGCCGGATTGTCAGGCCAGCTTGTGCCCAAATCAAGGGCTGTTACTGTCACTCTGTCAGGAGTTATATTATCTTTATTTCCATAGTAGTCGCCCGGTTCCGGATAATATGAAGGAGCGCTGCCAAGGTTTTCGATATAGATATTTTTGCCGCGGTTAACGATATCGATTCTGTTTTCTGCGGTAATTTGGCCGATATAAGTGTCGCCTGAGAATTCAGCGTCAATACTTCCTTCGCGCGAAATCATTGCGCAAACATGCGTATCATTTTTGCTTCCGTCTTCGTTATCAAGTCCTTTTACGTTGATGTCCTTGATTGCAAGCATATCAACACCGCCTGAATTTTTCGGTTTTGTGTAAGAAAAGTCTGCACTGTCCAAAACTTTATCATCAAACTCGCTTTCTGTTTGGATAAATGTAACTTTGTTGTCTTTTTCACCAATGCTGCCGCTTGCGATTACGGAAATGCTCTGGCCTTTTATGTTCGGTTTGTTGGAATCAACGGCTTTGTTCAGGATGTTGTAAGGATTTGCACCCTTGTTATCTTTGTCATCTGCAAGAAGGATTACGCGGCCGTCGGCGGAAATCTCGTTAATATTCATATCATGATTAAGGCTTGCGATATTAATAAGAGATTTATTGCCTGAATTTTCGAATATACCGTCGCCTGTGCTGTATGCAGAAATCAAACCGTCAACTTCGACGTTAACTGATTTTGTCAAATCTCTCGCATCAGCGCCGCCGATTCCGGTGCACATTCCGTTCAGACAAGTTCCGACGTTTTTGCCGATAGCGCCTTCTTTTACGTTCATAGTTAAGTTAGCGCCATTAGTTGTTTTGATTAAGGTTTTTACAACACCGTAGTTGTAAATATTTCCGTTATCAACGTTAATATTCACATCACCTGAAGATGTGATATAATAATCGTTTTCTGTAGAATCGCCGATTACGACATTTGAATTTGAGTTTTCAACATTCAAGCCGTTTGTCTTAATCAAACCTTTTACGTTGATTCCGTTTTCGCCCGTGTTGGTAATTTTTGTGGCGGAAGTGTTGTTAACTCTTCCGTTTGAAGCGATTAGGATACCGTCTTTGCCGGTATTTGAGATTTTAAGAGTTTCTCTTGAGGGTTTCGCAAAATTGTTAATATTCTGGTTGATTTTTCCCTGAATAACAATTCCTTTTTCGCCGCTGTTTGAAATAGATGTGTGGTTGGAATTTTCTGAATTAATATTGCCTGTCGGCGCAAGAACAATACCGGATTGAGCGTTGTTGTTTTCGATTGTTAAACCGGCATCAAGAACTTTTGTAGAATTTGAGCCGTTATTTGTGTAAACATTTCCTGCAATATTCAATCCGCCGTCGCCGTCGTTGATTATATAAGATTCTTTTGAAATATATCCGTTAACATTTGCGCCTTCGTTAATATTCAAAGCACCTGCGCCGGAATTCTTAATTTGGTAATAACTTCCGTCAGCAGTAAGGGTTCCGTCAATATCTAAGGATGCGGCACTGTTGTTTGAGATATTCAATGCAGGATTGTTGATTTCAAGCGTCGGGTGCGGGTTGCCGACAACTGCGCTTGTAATTATTGCATTTTTATCAACATGAAGCCCGCCATCACCTGTGTTATTAATATTTACATTGCCGTTTTCAGAATAAACTTCGCCGTCAATGTAGAGTTTATTGCCGGAATTTGTTATATTCAAATGATTTCCGGCTGTGGATTTGTGATTGACACGTGCTCCGTTATTAATGTTTAAATTGCCGTTTTTGTTTATGATATCAGCATTGCCGACACTGTTTACTCTGCCGTCAATATTGATTCCGCCGGTCGCGCTGTTATCAAAAAGCAAATCGCCGTCGTTGTTTGTAACTTCGCCCTTAACCTCAATTCCGGTTGTGCCTGTGTTTAAAAGCGACGTATTTCCAGTTGTGTTTTGAATTTTGCCGGCTTGCGCTACGATAATACCATTTGCACTGTCAGCAGTTATATTTCCGTTCTGGTTAATTACGTTACCGTTAACGTTAATTGTGCCGGCTGTTGTTGTCAGAAGAGTATTTCCGTTCGGGTTTTTAATATCTCCGTCTGCAATTATGCCTTTTGAGCCCTTACTTAAGACTTCAATATTTCCTGCGCCGAAGTTTTTTAGAGTCGAGCCTTGCGCGATTGTCACACCGCCGTCGCCGGAGTATGAAGTAATTTTGATGCTTCCGTTGTCATTTGCAAAGCTGTTGCCGGCTTTGAGGTTGTCTGTATTTACAAGGCTGTTGAATAAGTTTTCAGCCTGACTTGCTTTATCAAAAACATCGCTGTTTCTAACGCCGGACATAATTGTGTTATTAATATTCACGTTAGCCGCTCTGATGTCGACAGCGTTACGCGCAATAACTTTACCGTCAATTGTGACTGTTCCGGTGCCTTCAGAGTATAAATCCGACAAATCGCCTCTGATATCGTAATCTGTTTTGAATCTGTCGTATTTATTCTGGTCAGGAGTTAAAATTGTAAGCGAACCGACGTTCAAAACGCCCGATGCTCCGACAACCATGCCTTTCGGCGAAACAAACATAACGTTTCCGTTGTTAAATCGGCCGTCTCGTCCGACCGCGTTTACAAGCCCCTGAATGTCAATTGTGTTATCTACAAGGTTGACAAATTTTGAGATATCTTTTCCGTTTGATTCTGCCATGAATATCAGGTTGGCAATTTCGTTCGGATTAAGTTTGAAATTGCTGTACAATCTGAATCCGATATCGCCGTTTGCGACTGATGCCGGAATGTTATAAACTTTATTGCCGTTAACGATTTCCGGAGCAATTCCGGTAATCATGCCGGCTGAGGCTTGTGATGTCAGTGACTGCTGGGCAACAAGACACAAGGTTAGCGCTGAAACTGCAAGTTTCATATTTCTAACATTTTTCTGAGTCATGTCTGATTCCTTTCAATTTTTCCCTAATTTTTATATGAAAATTTTTATCTTTTTCCTAATCTTACTGTTATATATTAACAAGCTGATTTTTATTTTTCTATCATTGTTACCATATATTACAGAGTTTTGGCAAAGTCATGCCAAAATATTCCTTAGATATTTAAACATCTGTGAAAAATTTTTATTGCTGATTTGTAAATTTTTATTAAGGAATTTTATACAACAGGCCGCTTAAGAATAGTTTTGCTAACTCCCCAGTAAACGCCGTAGAATACGGCAAGAAGCGCCAGCATTTGGACCAGAGCCGGAATTGCTGTCGTTTGCCGGAAAGCGTAATACAAAAGCCCGAAAGGAATAAATGTTAAAACCATTCGCAAAATAGTTCTTGCAGGACAGTAAAGTTCAAGGTTCGGAATTCTGATAATCAGGCTCAAGAAGAAGTAAACAAAATTTGCGCTCAAAGTTGCGATACCTGCGCCTTCAAGCCCCATTTTAGGAATAAGTATAATATTTGCAGCAATTCCTACAACGCCTGAAATCAGTTTGAGTATAAAATCAATATAGGTTTTGTTTGCAAGGTGATATTGAAGCGTTGTGTAATCAGAAAGCGCCATGAAGAAACATCCGAACGCGAAGTAGGGGATAAGCCTGTAAGCTTCATGGAATTTTGTATTTGCGAGCATGTCGACAAATTGCGGCGCATAAATTGACACGACCGTAATCATCGGGATAGAAACAACGAGGAAATAGCCCGTGAATCTTGTAATAATCGGGCGCACATCATTTTTTTCTTCAAACATGTTAAATATTCTGGGCACCGCCGCAACCGTAATTATAGAAAAAATCGTCATAAGAAGCGGCAGCGTAAGCCCGTATGCAACTCCGACAAGTCCGACTTCTTTAAATCCGCTTATGCTGTTCATAATAAATTTGTTGCTCTGGTTGATAACCCAAGCGCTCAGAGATGTTGCGGCAATCGGGATTCCGTACTTGAACATCGGGATTAGGACATTTAAGTTCAGATTTGGTTTTCTGAAATATTTCAAAATACCGCTCTGGAAAATCAGCAAAATATCTGTAAGAGTGATAGAAATTCCCATACCGAGAAGAAGCGAGAGTGCGCCGAGGTTAAAACATTTTATAATCAAAACCGACAAACCCATTGTCAAAATCTGGTTCAGAATGGTCGAAAACGTAAATGCAACCGACTTCAACTGCGCCCTCAAAAGCTGGAATAACAGCGCTCTTATGGCAACAGGAATTATCAGAATCAAAATACAGAAGAAATATTTTGGCTGGATATGGAAAAAGTCGTAGAAATTGTGCCTGAACAAAAAAGCCACGATAAACATTGCAAAAATATTAAAAGTCAGGATAGAAACAAGCATTGAAAGGTATTTCGGCAGTTCATCCGCGAGCTGGAATGAGCGGAAAAACCTGAGGCCTGAAAGCCCTACCCAGTCGGAAAAAATTATGCACAAAAACGACAGAAACGCGATAGAAAGCGAATACAGCCCGTATTGTTCAGGGAGAAGCAAGTGCGTATAAACCGGAACAATCAGGGCATTTCCGAGCATGCCGCAAAGTTTCGATGGCGAATACTTTATAATATCTTTAAATATTGCATTTAACTGTTCTTTATCAACCGCTTTATCTTCCGCAAACTTCATACGCAAATTCCATCCAAACTAAAACTTGAAATTATAATACTATAAAATTTCAGTTTGCGCCAGAGATTAAAATATTAATAAAATACGTTAAAATTATTTATAGAATAGCAAATTTTTTTTTGTTCGGATTTTATATAAACATTATGAAAATAACAAATTTAGATACTTCAAAATATATGGTAACAAGGACGTATAAACATGTGAAAATTGTGAGAAACATGGCAGCGGTTGCTTCTGCAATAAATCTCAAAATCGGAGTCGACAATGCAATGTCTCACATGCTTCCAAATATGCTAATATCTTACGGCTGCACATGCTGGTGTGCAAAAATCGCAAAAGATTGCAACGATACAGTAAAACTTTTAAAACCGATGTATAAAGATATCGTCATAAGAGCAAAACAGATTTATAAGCACAAATAATTTTTGTATAGGCTCAAAAAATCGGATTTGCTCTTATGACATTTTGCATGCCTGAAAGCCGGTACTTGAAATTAAATTACCATTTATAATCGTCGCTTATTTTCCAGCCATCCATCATAATCAGGGCGGTACAAAAGGCGCCAAACTGGCTTGTACGCCTTCCGCCATCCGGCGCAAGTGCGTTTTTATCATTGTTGCACCCGCGCCAGCCGTCATTCAAAAGTCTTTCCCTGCTGTAACCGTATCCGTCAGGATATAATCCTCCGCGCGGAATATTTTGGGCACAATCGCCTAATCCGGTATTCGACAAAATAGCTTTCTTCGAAAATATATAAAATGAAAACCTGTCAACTCCCATCAAATTTGGTTTTTTATTCCCGTTTATATCAACGATTATATTAAAATATGGCAAAACCAGCGAATTTTTGTAGATAGTTCCATAAATTGTCTGACCGTTTGCAAGAGCCATGGTTTTTGAGTCCGAATTCAAAGACCCTTCCTTGCCGTCTCCGTCAATATTTACAATATCTTGCATGTAGGGTTTTATATATCTTTGAAGGAATTCTTCACCGGAAATTGTAAAATCCCAATATTCAATAGCTTCATTATCTTTTATCGACATCAAAACAGCTTGTGAAAGCAACGAATATGCCTCCTGAAGACGAGAAACAGTAATTTTTTTCCTGTAATTTCCAATTACAGACGGCAAAGTCATAGCCGCAACAATTCAGATTATGCCAAGAGTAATCAGAACTTCTGCTAAAGTAAAAGCGGTACGAAATTTGCATCTTGAAACATCTGCCGGCTCAACGGATTTTGCAGAATCAAATGCAGCCAAAAAGCTTTCAGGAAGGCTTATTTGCGGGTGCCCCCCCCCCCGTTAATTCCAATAATAGTCATACTTTAGCCTCCTTTAAAATTTTATATAAATATTATACTTAAATTTTACAATTTGCGCAAGTCAACGCCGCTTAAACGATTTTTCCGAACAAATCGTACTCATCGGCACGCTCGATTTTGACCTGTTCAACATCCCCCGGCACAACAGGACGGTCACTTGCGGCGTAAACAAGCCCGTCGATTTCCGGCGCATCAGCGTATGAACGCATTATCACAACGCCGTCGTCCGTGAAACCTTCAACAATACAGGGAATTTCTTTTCCGACTTTTGCCTGATTGTTTTCTAAAGAAATCTTTTGCTGGAGCGCCATAAGTTTTTTGTAACGTTCATGCTTAACTTTTTTCGGAACCTGATTTAACATATCATAAGAAACCGTATTTTTTTCGCGCGAATATTCAAAAACTCCCATTCTGTCAAAGCGCATTTTTTCAACAAAATGATAAAGGTCTTCAAACTGCTCGTCGGTTTCGCCCGGATATCCGACAATAAAGGCAGTTCTTATTGCAACATTCGGAATTTTATCGCGAAGCTTGTTTATCAAAACTTCATAATCAAAAACAGGCCTTCTCATTGCCTCCAAAATCTGCGCATCCGAATGCTGAAGCGGCAAATCAATATATTTTACAACCTTATCAAGTTTTGCAATCGCATTAATTAATTCATCGTTCAACTGCGAAGGATAAGCGTACATAATACGAATCCAGGATAGTCCCTCGATTTTGTTCAATTCTTCAAGAAGTCTTGCCAGAGAGGTTTTGCCGTAAATATCAATGCCGTAGCTTGTTGTATCCTGCGCAATTAAATCAATTTCGGTGACGCCTTTTTTGACAAGCTTTTTGGCTTCTTCAACAATGTTTTCGATGGTTCTTGAGTGATATGCCCCGCGAAGCTGCGGAATTATGCAGTAGCCGCAGTGATAATTACACCCGTCGGCAATCTTTATATAAGAACTTGCGCCCATTGTAATCTGCTGGCGCTCGATTTCTTCAGGGTAAATATATTCAGGTTTTTCTGAAATTTTTTCGATATATTCATCCGTTTTTTCGCCCGCGATTTTGTCAATAATCCCGACGATTTCGCTGATGTCTGAAGTACCTATCATTGCACAGATTTCAGGAATTGCTTTTTTGAGTTCCGCCTTATGCTTTTGCGGAAGACATCCCGTCACAATAACTTTTTTGCCCTCATTCACCATCTGAAGAATTGATTGAACCGATTCTTTTTCCGCATCATGAATAAAAGAACAGGTGTTCACAATAACAATTTGTGCATCGTTTTCATCAAGCGTAATTTCATGCCCCTTTTCTGCCAGAAGCCCGAGCATCAACTCTGAATCCACAAGGTTTTTCGCACATCCGTGATTTAACAATGCAACTTTCATATTATTACCTCTTTTATTTTTATTTTACTTGCCGCAAAAATTTTCCGGCTGATTACAAAACAAGTTTAACATGAACAACTTTTTTTGTAATTAAGCGCACAGGCAATTTTATTGAAGTGCAAAATTTGTGAACAGCCGCGCCGGATTTAATTCTGAGTCATGAAAATTTGTTTATACGTAATCCACGCCGATAAAACATGCTGAACATTATCAATTCTGATAACCTTTGATTTTTCATCCGCATTTGAAAGCGTCCAGTAAGCATTCATCGGCAAACCGCCCCTTCTGGCGCCAACTTTTACCTGATAGCGGCTAAGAAAATCCGTGCCGAGCGCCAGTGCATTCAGAACTTTTTCCTTTAATTTTTCATCCTCAATGCAATAATAAATTGCAACTAAACCTTCCATAATTGTTCCGATACTGCAAAGCCTGAGATTGTCAACAAATCCGCCGCGATAAGTGTTTCCCGCATCCACAATTTGCGTATCCAAAATTGATTTTGCCATCTGTTCGCAATGACGCTGCAAAAGAATTTTTTCAACCGCGCTCAAGCCGTTATCCGGAGTTTCAAAAAGTTTTTTGGCCGCAAGCATTGCCCAATGATCGTACGGAACATTCAACCCTTTGTTTTTGCGCGAATTTGCAAGATACAAAAGTGCTTTTTTAGAAGATTCAAGCCACTTTTCCTGTTTGTCGACTTCATAAAGGAACAAAAGTCCGTATGCGACTTCTCCCGGATAATAAAGCGAGACGAATTTTTCATCTTTTTGGGCCTGCGGAAGATTGTATTTCGAATAAAAACTTCCGTCCGCCTTTTGCATGTAAAGCGCAAAATTTCCGAGTCCGCGAAGAATTTTCAAATCAACTTTGCCCTCCGGATAAAGGTTAGAAAGCCCGATTAGCGCTAAACCCGTTCCGCCGGTTTTGGCCTGCGGAAACTCCAGATTTTCTTCCTCCGGCTTTGAAACAACCGCATAAATATCAGGTCCGATTTGTTTTATGTAATTTTCGACAAAATATTTTGAAGCAAGATATCTTTTTTCGCGAAGTGAGTCGTTTTTCAAAACCCTTTCGCAGAGATACATAGAATATAAAGTTCCTGCATGTCTCAGTGCGTTGTACTTTTCATTGCTGTACAAAATTTCAGGATTAACATTTGAATTATAAACAAATCTGCCGTTTTCTAGCGTGCTGTTTGAAATATATGTCATTGCAAGGTTAATCGAATTGTCGAGACTGTTTTTTGTCTCAGCCGCCTGTGCAAACGGTCTTTTAACCGCTGAATACAAAATTATCAACAGCACCAAAACCGATAAAGTTATCAAAACAGATTGTTTCATAAAAATCCTTTCGCCATTCCTTGTTTGAAGAAAATTATATCATATTTTTCTTTAAAATACTAACCCGATTCCAAATTTTTGATTATACTTTATTTATGACGGTTTACGGAAACAAAATTTTCAAAAATCCAATAGAAATCATCACGGCATTTAACAGCCTCGATGTTCAAAAAGCGTTCGAAAAAATCGAAAAGCTTAAAGAAAAATATTTTCTCACAGGCTACTGCAGATACGAGATGAGGCATGTTTTTGAGGATGGAAATTTTTCTTTTGCCAAACCGCTTTTGTATTTTGAGGTTTATGAAAATTTTGAAGAATTTCTGCCTGACACAAAGACTTTGCCCGAAAAAATCCGGCTAAATCCGATTCCGACAATTGATTTTGAAAATTACGCAAAAGCAATTGAAAAAATCAAACAGGCCATCGCAAACGGAAACACCTACGAAGTCAATTACACACTGGATTTTGACGTGGAATACGAAGGAGATTCGCTGAAACTTTTTGAATATCTTCTGCAAAAACAACCAACGCCTTACAACGCATTTTTTGAGAACGAATTCGACACGATTCTTTCTTTTTCGCCGGAATTGTTTTTTGAACTTGAAAAAAGTAAAATCACGACCCGCCCGATGAAAGGCACAATCAGGCGCGGCAGAACGAATGAAGAAGATTTGAAAAATATTGAATTTCTAAAAAACGATGTCAAAAACAGAGCGGAAAATGTCATGATTGTGGATCTTCTTCGCAATGATTTGGGCAGAATTGCAAAAACCGGCAGCGTGAAGGTCGAAAAACTTTTTGAAATCGAAACGCATTCCACGCTTCATCAAATGACATCAAAAATCACAGCTGAAATTCGCGAAGAAGTTAGTTTGTACGACATTTTCAAAAGCATCTTTCCCTGCGGCTCAATCACCGGCGCGCCAAAGGTCAGCACAATGAAAATTATCGACGAAATCGAAAAGGGAAACCGAAATATTTACTGCGGCGCAATCGGATTTTTGTCACCTGAAAAATGCATCTTCAGCGTTCCGATAAGGATTCTGCAAAGAGAAACTTGCGAAAAAACGACTTACAAATACCGCGCAGGCGGCGCCATTGTCTGGGACAGCACAACAACAGAAGAGTGGGATGAAGTTTTGACAAAATCAAAATTTTTACTGCCCGATTTCAAACTTGTTGAGACAATGCGCGTTGAAAACGGTAAAATTTTGTTTGAAAAAGAACATTTTGAAAGGCTTTCAAAATCCGCAGAGTTTTTCGGATTTCCGGCTCCCTCAAAAACTGATTTCAGATGCGAAAAAAATTCTTCCGAAAGTCCGGAAAAATTGTCGGAAAAGCGGGCGGAAAATTTTGAATTTGAAAGATTAAACGATGGAATTTTGCGGATTTTATATTCAAAAGACGGGAATTTTGAACACGAATTTCGTGAGTTAAAACCGAATTTAACAAACAAAATAATTTTTTCAGACTTACCTGTCCAAAGCCGAAACATTTTTCTGTATCACAAAACAGATTTCAAGCCATGGTTTGAAGGGGCTTATGAAAAAATCAGAAAAGGCGAAGTTTTTGATGTAATTTTCTTTAACGAAAAAGGCGAAATTACAGAAGGCGCAAGAAGTAATATCATAATTCAAAAGGGCGGAAAACTTTTCACCCCGCCGGTTTCGAGCGGCAGATTGGATGGAATTTATTTGAATTCAATGGAAAATATCTTCACAAAAATTTTATACAAAAATGATTTAGAAAATGCGGACAAAATCTTCTGCGTCAACTCTGTTCGCGGCTGCGTGGAGGTGGAATTTTGACAAAAGTTTTGATGATAGACAACTACGATTCTTTTACCTACAACATTGTGCAGTATTTGAAAGAAATAGGGGCGGAAGTTGAGGTTATACAGAATGACGAAATGGAAATTGATGAGATTTCAAGTGAAAATTTTTCGCATCTGATTCTTTCACCCGGCGCGGGAAACCCTGACACGGCAGGGGTTTGCATGCCAGCGCTTGAGAGATTTCACAAATCAAAAAAAATACTTGGAATATGTTTGGGGCACCAGTGCATTGCGCAATTTTTCGGCGCGAAAATAATTAAAGACAAAAATCCTACACATGGAAAGGTTTCTGAAATTATTCACAACGGCAAGGGGATTTTTGAGGGAATCTCAGAGAACTTCAATGCAACGCGGTATCATTCGCTGATTGTTGATGCTGAAACTTTGCCTGAGACGCTTGAGGTGAGTGCAAAAACAGTTGATGGAATAATAATGGGGATTCAGCATAAAAAATTGCCGATTTTCGGTGTGCAATATCATCCCGAGGCGATTTTGACAGAATACGGATATGAGGTTTTGAAAAATTTTTTGTATAGGAATTCTTATCTTGCATAAACTTGCAAAATAATTTATAATAAAATCGGAGCATGAAAAATAAAAGGAGATTTAAAAATGCCACAATCCAGTAAAATCAATACTTTGAGCCAGGGGGGGGGGGGCTTCT
>CATLFB010000004.1 GCA_949927415.1 uncultured Candidatus Melainabacteria bacterium | reverse complement strand
ACACAGTGGCGTCCAGACCGGGTTGAAGGAATTCAGCGTAAGTTATGAACCAGAGAGTTTTGAAGTAGTAAAAGATGGCTCGACTCAGGTAACGGTATGGTTAAAGTGCGTCGGCGCCGATTGCGGCTGTTCATCAAGCCAAACATTTAATATAAAGGTGACTGAAACGTGCTCAAGTTCAAATTGCCAGAAAGACATATCCGACACTGTCCCTGGCGTAATCCGCACCTATGGTCAAAGCTTGTTGGCAGGTGGCCCGTGGTGGGGCATGGGAATCCCGAACTTGAATAGAGACGGAACCGGAACGGTAAAAGGCGGCTCCCCATTTAAGTTATCAATAAACACTCCAAGCGTATATAATGCAAGCGTAAAAAGTATAAAAATAAACGGAAAAACCGTATCCAGCGTCAATGTAGATAAAGTTTGCGAAGACCAGAACGTAGTAATCGACTATGACGTGAATTCGGGCGAAACATGTGTAAACGCCACAAACTATACATCCGCAAGCATAGATAAATCACCAACTGCTTCAAATGCAGTTACAATATGGCCAGATGTGTACCTAAACCAGTCCATATCAGAGTATGTGGAATTTGAGTTTGCCTGTGATTTCAAAAACCTGAATAATGGAACAACCGAAACGTTCTATGCAACAGCAGGGATAGATGCAGGAAAAACGTCATTCACGCAGAAGGGTGCATTTCTTCGAGGTCAGGCAGGCACCTGTTACCAGCAGCTGACGGCCTGCAAAGTGAGTGCAATCCGCCCGAACAAAGGTCAAATCTGCGGTACAATAAACGAAAGCGGAGGCCTGGCGACAACTCCGGATGGTTGCAGTGTAAGTAAGCCATTATATGTATATCTTCATGGAGGCCCTGGCAATACTTGGGCCGGCTGGGATGGCGAATGGGAATTTTTCCTTGATGGCAAATCTCTTGAGTCCGGCACTTTTAGTAATAAAAACGCAGTAGAATTTACCAAGATATACGACAATTCAGGCGCAAAAGACGGCAGCATCGTAAAAGCAGATGTAAGTCATATCATATACTATCCAAGTGCTGGCGGCCAAGGGCAGTGCCCAAATGCCCAGGTTAGCGGCACTGTACGTGATACCGGCAGTTCATACGCTGTAGATTTGAACTTCACCTGTTCAGGTTCTGCCGCTAAATCCAAAGTGAATTTGAATTGGACAGGTACCGGTTGTGACGGATTTAAGGGAAATGTACAGTTGAGCCCATACGGTACTGGCGGCGGAGCTGACAGTCAGGTATGCTCATTTGGTGAAGGCGCAACAGGCTCAAAGAGCTGTGAAGTACAGGCTGGCACGTATTCCGTAGGTACGAGCGGCACATGGTATGTAAAAGAAAAAGGCAGCAAGAACTGGATAGCTTCAATAAGCGGGGATTCAATAAGCCCAATGAAGGTAACGATAAGTTCCGGCGGCAGCGCTACAGTAAATCTTAAGACTGTATGTGAAGGACAGGAATCCAAACCAACTTATACCGAAAAGGTAGAGAAATGGGGTTCTGAATGTCAGAAAAAATATGGCAACCCGCCTGCAGATAACGCAGATGGTGGCTTGATGGTATGTTGGACTTACACATTGTCAGTTACCAATGGTCCGTTATCTTCTGGCAACTGCCTAAATCGTACAATATATGGAAGAGCTTCTACTTCTTCAAGCTACTATACACAGCCTCTGGGTACATTATGCGATTCAACAACATATTCATCAACTGCCGGTTTCGATTCAAATGTCAAATACAAAGATATTTATTTCGAAATTGGTAAAAACTAAAAGTTAAATCAAACTTTTTGCTCAATATATAGGCGCTTCAAGTGAAGCGCCTTTTCCTTATTTCAGGACGTTTGGAAAACTTAATTTTTTCTTTTTAAAGTGTAATCAAAATGATATTAGTCAATTGACTAGTATTATTTTGATTATAGAATATGAAGGGGTTATCCGGCAAAATCTCTGTCCAGTTCTATTGTGTTACGGATTAAAGAGTGTGCCGCCAAAAGTAGATAAGGACTGATTTCATTTGTGTGAGACATATTGATTTTTGCGTTTTGATTTTCCGGGGGTTGATGGTTTGCAGGTGATTTTTTTGTCTCAAATGAAATTACGGATTCCATTGAATAGTGTTTTTGTTCGTTTTGCAGGCGCAGAAGAAGTTCATCTTTCGGGAACGTTTCAATGCATTGAATATTTGTATGAACGGAGTTTTGGGTTTCGAGAATGAGCGTTGCAGTGATTTCGCCGTAATTTATTGTTGTGATTGTAATTATAAGAACCGAATCTTCTGTACTGCCGCCTTCTGTTGTTTCAATTTCAAGGTCAAATCCTGTGCCTTCCTGCAGAGGAAGCCAGGGAAGATATAAAAGCATAAGTGTTTTAAGCGTTTGAGAAGGGTTTTCGGTTGACGCAAGAGCAATGCTTGCGTTAATCAGTTTCGCAGTTTCTTTAAGCTGGCTTAAGTCATTTACGCCTTGTTTTGAGGCGTTTGCCATTGCAAGAATAAGTTTTGTCACGGCATCTTTCCCGTTTGTCTGTATCAGGGAGGCAATATCAGCGATTGATATCATTTGGGCGTTTGAGATTTGAAGGTCTTTTAAAGATGCCGCAAGCTGTGAATTCAGTTGATTCTTCATCATAATCGCGGCGTCTGTTGAGAGGCCTTGAAGCTGTGCGAGGATTTGGGCTTGGGTTTGTGATAGAAGGTTTTTGTTTGCCGCAAGCTGCGCGTCAAACATCCGGTTAAATTGCATTTGATTAAGATTTTTTTGAAGCATGAACATTAATTCATTCATGTTTTTGGGAAGTTTCATCAAATCTTTGATATAAACAGAGCGGTCAACTCCGCCAAGCGCGCCCATTTGAGGGCTTGAAGTGCCGGCTGGCGGCGTGTATTGGGGTTGGCTTGAAGCGGCGGGTGTAAAATTTTGCGCAGGCGAACTCTGCGGCTTTGCGCCGCCGGTTTGGTTTGGTGTCACTTTGTAGGTGAATTTTGCTATCAAATGATTCAGATTAAAGTTTTCCACAGTCTTATATTAAATGATTTTTCGGATAAAGGCAAGGTTTGCGAGTTTTTGGCCGGCGTGAACCGGTGATAAAAAAAGGAGGGCGCCGCGCTTCTAGCGCGGCGCCCATAAAAACATTTAATGAAACTAAAAGTTTATCCGTCCGCGTTTTACACGATTGCCCCGTGGCTTGCGTCCTGAACATTTTTTGAATATTTGTACAAATATCCGGATTTTACTTTTGGCTCAAATGGTTTTAAGGCTTTTTTTCGTTCTTCCAAAACCGTGTTATCGACGAGAAGTTCGATTTTTCTTTCCGGAATGTTGATTTTTATCAAATCTCCGTCCTCTACAAGCGCGATTATGCCGCCTTTTGCGGCTTCCGGACAAATGTGCCCAACACAAATTCCGCGTGTTGCGCCGGAGAATCTTCCGTCTGTAATCAATGCGCAGGATTTGCCCAAACCTTTTCCGACAAGAAGAGATGTCGGCGCAAGCATTTCTCGCATCCCTGGGCCGCCGGCGGGGCCTTCGTAGCGGATTACAAGCACCTCTCCGGCTTTGATTTTGTCGTTTTCAAGCGCTTCCATTGCGGCTTCTTCGCTGTCGAAGGTCACCGCACGGCCTTCAAATTCATAGCATTCGGGTGCAACGCCTGAAATTTTTATGACGCATCCGTCCGGTGCAAGGTTGCCGTAAAGTACGCCCAATCCGGCTTCTGTGTAGGTTGAATTCTCATAAAGCGGGATTGTAGCGGTCTCTATGTATGCGTTTTGCGCGATTTCTGAAATCGTCAGGCCTGAGACCGTTTTACAGTTTTGTAAAAGTGCGTGATTTGAGTCTGTTTTAAAATCTTCTGATGATACTTTGAGTGATTTTAGAACCGCGGGAATTCCGCCTGCGTTATGAAAATCTGTCATAGTAAGCGTTGATGAGGGATTTATCTTGACTATCTGGTGAACTTTTCGGCTAAGTTTGTCGAAATCGTCTATTGTTATATCAAGATTTGCGGCATTCGCGATTGCAAGAAGGTGAAGGAAGGTGTTTGTGGAGCCGCCGAGCGCTAGCGAGGCGGTGATTGCATTTGTTAGAGAATCTTTTGTGATAATGTCAGACGGTTTTGTATCATTTTTCACTAAATCCACAATCTGCATTCCGCTTTCAAATGCGATTCTGCGCTTGCGCGATGAAACCGCAGAAGTTGATGAACAATACGGAAGCGACATTCCTAAAACTTCTGTCAAACAAGCCATTGTGTTTGCCGTATACATTCCCTGACATGCGCCGGCTGACGGGCAGGATTCTTCTTCCATTGCGAGAAGTTCTTCTTCTGAGATTTCACCGTTTCTGAATTTTCCGACAGCCTCAAATGAGCCTGTGACCATTGTTAATTTGTGGTGATTCCGGCATTCCCCGTCGAGCATCGGGCCTGCTGTCACAATGATTGACGGAATATTAAGCCTTAGCGCTCCGATAATCATACCGGGTGTGATTTTGTCGCAGTTTGAAAGCAGGACAATACCGTCAAGCTGATGGGCTGCTGCGACACTTTCGACGCAATCCGCAATCAAATCCCTTGAAGGAAGCGAATAGCGCATTCCGCTGTGCCCCATTGCAATCCCGTCGCAGATTGCCGGAACTCCGAAAATAAAAGATTGACCGCCTGCTGAATGGATTCCCTTCTCGATTTGTCTTTCCAAATCACGCATTCCGATGTGTCCCGGAACAAGGTCAGAAAATGAACTTGCGATTCCGATAAAAGGTGCTTTCATATTTTTTCTGCTTACGCCTGTCGCCATCAAAAGCCCGCGGTGCGGTGTTCTTGCGATCCCGGATTTGATATTGTCGCTTTTCATATATTCCTCCTGCCTTTTTGTCTGTTGACTTTATTTTACTGCAAATAAAAGTTTTGGTTAATAAAAACAAAATGTTTACGCTTTTTTAGAGTAAACATTTTGTTTTTGAGATTTTATAAAATTATTTTGCTTATACCAAAGTTTCGCGCTCTGAAAGTGCGGTTTCGATTTCGTCAATTATAAGTTTCACTGCAGAAATTCTGTCATCGGCTTTTGTAATCGGGCGGCCGATTACGAGGAAATCAACGCCTGAAAGGATTGCTTTTCTCGGCGTGTCAACTCTCACCTGATCATCAACTCCTGCCCATGTTGGGCGCGTTGCGGGGCAGACTACGATAAAATCATCACCGATTTGTTCGCGGATTCTTTTGGCTTCATCAGCGCTTGCAACAACGCCGTCGAGGCCGGATTCTTGTGCCATTTTTGCAAGTTCAAGAACATAGTCTTCAATATTTTTTGTGACGCAGAGTTCTTCTGTTAAAGTTCGCTGGCCAAAGCTTGAAAGAAGGGTTACACCAAGCATCACGGGCGGTTCTTTTTCAAGTCTTTTAGATGCGGCGTTTACTGCTTTGACGGCTGATGTAACCATTTTTGAGCCGCCTTGAATGTGGATGTTAAATACATGGATATTGTTTTTAACAAGGTTTATACAAGCCTTTTGAACGGTGTTTGGTATGTCATGAAACTTGCCGTCATAATAGCATTTTGCCCCGAGTTCCTCGATTAACCTGACAGCTTCAAAGCCGCAGTTGATAATCAGCGGAAGCCCGATTTTAAAATAACCGACATAATCTTTCAATTCCAAAACAAGTTCGCGTACTTCTTCAAGCGTATCGACGTCAAGAGCCAAAATAATTCTGTCTTTTGCAGACCCGGGTTTCATCATATAAATACCACCTCACAATACTTTAGAAGTTTAGCATATAAACAAAATAAATCAATAGGGCATCTGTGTTTTAGCGGGCTTGTTTTGAGGTTACGAATTCGAACTTTTTGGATGTGGTGTTGAAAGTGTAAATTCGATATTCTGTCCCGTCAGAGGAGATTTTTATTGAATTGTTTCTGTCGGTTCTGTAAGTTTCTGTGTTTCTTAAGATATCAAGCGTGGCTTTATTCGGGTGCCCGTAGTTGTTCAGACCTGTTGAAATTATGGAAACTTCTGTAGAAAGCCTTTTGATATAATTTTCATCAACAACGTTAGCGGCTCCGTGATGTCCGACTTTGAGAACTTCGACATTTTGCGGCAGTTTGTCCTGAATTCTATTGAACGCTTCTATTCCGGCATCACCTGTGAAAAGCATATCAAAATCTTTGTAGCTTAAAATTGCCATAACTGAACTTTCGTTGTCATTTTCATATTGCTTGAGGAAGGTTTTTATAGTTAAATCAGGTTCTTCGTAAATGATTCCGTTATCGGGCGCGATTGCAAGCGGAGTGTTTTTCTCTTTTGCTGATTTGTAGATTTTTGATGCTGTTTGCGAGGTGTCGTCTAGTGAATTCACGTAAACATTTTTGATTTTCATTTTGTCGATTAAATCAGAGGCGCCTCCGGCATGGTCGATGTCAAAGTGCGTGATTATTAAAAATTCAAGGTTTTTAAATCCTCTGTCTTTAAGATATTTTCTAATGATGAGTTCGGCCTGTGATTTGCCGCCTTTGTAGCCGGATTTTGCTGTGTCAATGAGGATGTATTTTTGTTTTGGAGTTTTAATCAAAAACGAATCTGCGTTTCCGACATCAAAAGTTATTATTTCAAGTTTGCCGTTATTGGGCTGAAAGGACGTGAGAACGAGTATAAGAGTCATTACGGCAAGGGCTGTGAGGTGGCGTTTTGTGAATCCTTCTTTTATCATAAGGGTTGCCAAAAGAATTATTAAATAATACAAAAACACCTGAAAAACCGATGGGTGAAATGTTTCGATTAAAGAGTGCGGGAGCGATGAAAAGAAGGCCGATATCCAAACAAGAATTGTGAGCATAAAATTCAAAACAAAGTCGAAGATTTTGCACACAAAATCAGCAATCGGTTGGATTACAGAAAGCACGGAAGAGACAAATCCTCCAAAACTTATCACGGACAAAAACGGCATAATTGAAACGTTTGCAAAGAATGAATATGTGCTGATTGTATTAAAATAGAACATTTGCAACGGGATTACCCAGATTTGGGCGACAACCGGAATCAGAAGCGAGCCTGCTATAAATTCGCGAATTTTGCTGCCTTTGAATTTTTCAATCAGGATATTTGCCGTGCAGATGATGCCGAAGGTTACGAGAAACGAAAGCTGAAATCCGACATCGTTCAAAAATGCAGGGTTGTACAAAAGCATCAAAAACGCGACAAAAGACAACAGCGAGACGCTGTGAGAATCTCTGTCAATAAGTTTTCCGGCAAGAACAAACAAAAGCATCAACGCTGCGCGAATGACAGACGGGCCGAGCCCTGTCATAAGCGTATAGAGAATAATTACTCCCATTCCGCTTATGACACGCGGCTTGTAGGGAATTTTTAGAAGTGAGAGTATATAAAACCAGAATCCGAAAATAAATGCCACATTCATTCCTGACGCAGCCAGAATATGCAAAAGTCCGGAATTTATAAAGCTTGTTTTTATATAATCCGGAGGTGACACCGCATCATCTCCGAAAACAATTCCGCCGAGTATTTCAAGATTCGGGCTCTTTAAATATTTAGAATGAACTTTTATAATCCTGTTTCTGGTGTTGTTGAGGCTCTGCATGAATTTCCATTTTGCTGGAAGTTCCGATTCTAAAAGTTCACAATCCGTCCTGTCTGCGTAAACAAGGGTGAAGGTGTTGAAATTTCTCAAATATTTTCCGTAATCAAATTGTGACGGGTTGCCGGCTTTGAAGGGAAGCCTGAGTTTGCCGTTAATTTTATAAGTGTTTCCGACATTGAACATCGAAAAATCGCCTTTTGAATCCTGAATGCTGACGAAAGTTTTTGCATTTATTGTTTTTCCGTCAATGCTTTCGACATCCATGAAAAACTTTGTTTTGTCCGGTGTATTGCTGTTTGGAATTGATGATATGCGGCCGGTGATTACTCCGTTAAGCGGCGCGATTTTTGATAATTCGTCGGAATTTTTTATTCTTAAATCCGCGTTAAAAAATCCGAGATAAAATATGAAAATCCATATAAGAACAAATTTATACGAAACCTTGTTTTTGAGTACGAAAATCGAGCATAAAAGAGTTACAACAGCACCCGCGATTATTTCACAATGATTAAAGTAAGCGGCAATTCCTGTTATGAATGCCGCTGATGTTATAAACATTATGATGTTTTTTCTGCTTAATGCCGAATTGACATAATCTCTAATCATTCCCTAATCCAAATTATTATTTATTTTTTTGTTTTTTCTTGCCGAAAAGTTTTTTCTTTTCCGGTTTTGTTTGAGTTTTTTTAGTTTGCGTCTTTGAACCTTCTATGCGTTTCAGGGTTACGGAATTAGAATCGGAAGGCTTCCCGCCTTTAACGATTGCAGCACCCTTTTCGCTGAAAACTCTTGATGAAAGCGCATTAACATATCTGTTATCAAGATGCGCAAAATCAAATAATATAACTCCTTTTACATCCATTTTGCGTGTCTCATGGATTTCTCTTATCAAATCCTCTTCGCTTCCGCCCATAAATGTTACGAAAAGTCCGGCAAACAAATCCGTGTTAGCTGATTTTGCATTTATAACATTTGTGACAAGCGCGTTTAATGTTTTTGCATTGCTGGTTAAAAATAAAGGTGTGAAACCGTCGATATAACCTCTTGTGCTCCAGGTTTTCCAGTCCTGCTGTTTTGTTGTAAGCGCTGATAACCTGTCCGGAAAAATAACGGAAGTTACATAAATATTTTTTTCGCGTCCGAGCGCGCCCGCTTTTGCGACAAAATTTGAAACTTTTTCACGTCTGAATTCGCACCATTTCATCCACAACGAATCGCTTACCGTAATTTCAAGCGGGTCTTTGCCGTAAATGTTTTTGAAATCGTTTCTGGCATATTCTGTGTAGCCCCATGCGTTTGCATCGCTTGTGGAAACTGCGTTCGGATATCTTATATAGTCAAGGTTTATGCCGTCAATTTTATAGTTGTCTGCGATTTCTGTCAGAAGCGCAAGAAGGAATTCCTGAACCTCGGGATTTGCAGGGTCGATGAAAAATCCGTTGTGTTCTGATATCGAAGGTGTCGGAGCATTTATCGCGTAATTTTTTTTAGTTTTGTTTGCCCATTCCGGTTTTACGGCAAGAATGTTTCCTGAATTCGTTTCAGGGCGCTGAATTCCGACATAAAATGTCTCAAACCAAACATGAACTTTTATATTGTTTTTGTGTGCATGTTTAATCCACAATTTTAAGGGGTCAATTCCTTCAAATTTTTCATATTGCTTGATGAATCCGTAATTTGCCATGGTTTTGCTCGGAAAAATCGTTCTGCCATGGAAATATGTTTCAATAAAAACATTGTCAATTCCGGCTGATTTTATGCGTTTTACTGAAGCTTCAATTGCCTCTTCGTTTGTTTCAACAGGGCGCACCCAGACTCCTTTGAATTCGGTGTTTTTATAAGGCACAACGCTTTTTAAAGCCGCATTTGCCGATTCTATTGCAAGATGAGAATATCTGCGTATATTTTCAGTGTCGCGCTCGGCCTTTTTCAGGTAATCCATGGCTTCTTTTATATAATAATTCGGAACCTTAAAATCGTAGTTTGCATTTCTGGCTTTGTAGTAATCCAGCATTGCTTTGGCTTCGTCTATTTTCTTTTCGGCTTCAAAAAGATAGCTGTCTGATGTTGTGTAGATATGAAGAATATTGCTGTTCGGTTCAAGATAAATCTTTGTGCCGACTTTTATATTTTGCATAATCCATGTTTTTGCGGTTCCATGCCCGCTTATTACAAGTCCGTTTTGCGGAATAAATGAATCCGCACCGCTTAATTCACTGACAACATTCCCGTCAACAATCGCTTCCGCGCCGAATTCGTTTGTGCCGGTTCTCGGGGCAAATCCGTATGTGTAGATTACAAGCTGATTTGCGCCTCTTGCGCCCGGAAGATATCCGCCTGCTCTGTTTGAATATGCCGTCGGGTTGATTGAATTTACGCGTTTGGAGGATTCATTAAAAATTATTTCGCCCTTTTTGGCTTTGAACTCTTTATAATACGGATAATCATACATGTTATCTATTACGGGCGGAAGGTTGTCCAAATCATTTGCAAAATTTTCTGATGCCAAAACCGGTGCTGCCGTTAGAATTAGCGCTATAAAACATGTTATTATATTTTTTAATGTCATCACCTTACTCCCTGATAGAATGATAATACTCCGTTTTGTCATAATTCAATGACCTTAGCGAGTGAATTTTATCCCTTAATTCTGCTGCGTCTGGATTTAGTTTATATGATTTTTCGTAGAATTCTTTTGACTTTTTTAAATCCCCGAGTTTTTCATAAAGCCATGCCAATTTTAAATTGGTCACGTAATTGTCTTTATATCCGTTATTATACGCGGTCAAATAATATTTTAAAGCCCTGTGATACATTTGTCTTTTTATATGGTATTCAGCAAGGTAAAAATTTATATAAGGATTGTATTTGTCAAGGTTAAACGCCAGAAAAAAGTTTTTTCTGGCAAATGTGTCTTCATCCCTCTCATCATTAATTCTTGCCATCTGAACAAATGCGTAATAATCACCAGGATAAATCTGCGATAACACGTAATATTTGTTCATCGCAATTCGGTAGAACTTTGCTTTATCTTCCCGTGATTCGCTGTCATAGGCTTTAACAAAAAAATCGTCTGCTTCTTTTCGGATAACCTCTGCGTTTAAGGTGTAATATACCGGATTATTTCCATACCCTGAATATCCGCCCTCAATCGCAGATGATGGCGGATATTCAGATAATAATAGCACGATAACCAGAGGAAGGGCTGTTAAATACTTCCTATAAATCATCCACGCTTGGTGAAAATTTGGTATCTTCTCTTAAGAAAATGCCCTTGTCTTGTGCAGGGTCAAGGTATTCAAAGAATCTGTTTACCCATCTGTAAACAAGCGGCTTGTTGTCGTATTTGTGGTAAATCGGCAAATCAGCCTTGTCGCCGTTAACGGATGCTTTCTGCAGTTCTATCAAATCTGCTGTAGTTGAAGAGTTTCCGTGATTCATAACGTATTCACGCGAAGTAATGTCTTCAACAGTAAGCTCGGCACTCGCCGGAAGAACTGTCATTGCCGCAATTCCAAGAATCAATAAAAAAAGTTTTGTTTTCATAAGTCCACCTCTGTATATCTACGATTATAATACATTTTAAGATAATGACAATAGTATTATAATTTCTTAACACAAAAAAAGAATGGATTATTTGTATGATTTTCTTATAATTTCTTCCAACTTATTAAGAAGTTCTGCTTCCGGAACTTTTGCAATAATCTCGCCTTTTTTGAAGATTAATCCTTCTCCGATACCTCCCGCAATTCCGAAATCAGCATGCCTTGCCTCACCCGGTCCGTTTACAACACAGCCCATTGTCGCAATTGTAATCGGTGCTTTTATATCTTTAAATCTTTCTTCAACCTGCTTTGCAAGAGATATCAAATCTATCCGCGTCCGCCCGCATGTCGGGCATGATACGAAATTCACTCCGTTTTCTCTTAAACCCAAAGCTTTTAAAATATCAAAACCGGCACTTACTTCTTCAACCGGATTTTCGGTCAAAGAAACCCTGATTGTGTCACCGATTCCCTCTGCTAACAGAGTTCCAAGCCCGATTGATGATTTAATCAAGCCCTGACGCATTGTTCCGGCTTCTGTCACTCCAAGATGAAGTGCATACGGAATTTTTTCTGCAATCGCGCGGTATGCCTCGATTGTCGTCATTACATCCGACGATTTTAAAGAAACTTTTATCAAATCAAAATCCAAATCTTCCAGAATCTGAATATGTTTCATTGCGCTCAAAACCATTTTTTCTGATAAAGGCATATCCGTTTCCAAAAGTTCTTTTTCTAAAGAACCTGCGTTGACGCCGATTCGGATTGGAGTTTGGTTAATTTTCGCAAGTTTGACGACTTTTTCTACATTTTCGCGTTTCCCGATATTTCCGGGGTTAAGTCGAAGCGCATGAATACCGTTATTCAGGCACTCAATCGCAAGTTTGTAATCAAAATGAATATCAGCCACAAGCGGAAGCGGTGATTTCTTCACGATTTCTTTTATCGCGGCGGCCGCATCCTTGTTTAAAACCGCAAGACGTGCGATTTCACAGCCTTTTTCCGCAAATTCGTTTAACTGCCTTATGGTCGCCTTAATGTCACATGTGTCGGTGTTGCACATTGATTGAACGCTGATTGGCGCATTGCCGCCGATTTTTATGTTGCCGATTGATATTTGTTTTGAAATTCGTCTTTTAATCATATTTTCATGGTAGCATAAATATAAAAGAGAGGATTAATTTTTATGAAAATAGCGGTTATTTCTGATATTCACGGGAATTTTACGGCACTGGAAACTGTTTTGGAAGATATTAAACAGCAAAAATGCGATAAAATATTCTGCCTCGGTGATATTGCAATGGCAGGTCCGCAGCCGCGTGCGGTTATTGATTTTATAAAAGAGCAAAAGGAATGGATAGTTATTCAGGGAAACACTGATAAATTAATCTGCGATTTCGGGCCGGAATTGTTCAGAGAAATCAGCGAGAAATTTCCGCTTATGGCAAAAGCGCTTGCGGATGATATTGTACTGATTGAAGATGATAAAAAAGATTTTTTACGCATGCTTCCTCCGCAAAAAGAATTGACCGTTGAAGGAGTCAAAATCCTTCTTGTGCATGGCTCTCCGCGCAGGAATAATGAAGATATACTTCCCGGGCGTCCGCTTTCTGAAATTGAGGAAATTATTGCAGGCGTGGATGCTGATTTAATATTATGCGGCCACACACATCAGCCGGCAGGATATCAAACGGGTACAAAACAGACTGTAATTAACGTCGGGAGTGTCGGACGCCCGATGACTGAAGATTTGAAGGCTTGTTATGCGATTGTAGATATTAATAACGGCGGATTTAGTGTAGAACACAGAATGCTGGATTACGACAGGGAATTATCCGCAGAAATTGTCAGAGCAAGAGGATTTGACGGGGCAGAAGACCTGGCAAAACTTTTAACTCAGCCATCCCCGCGTCACGGCTAGGATTTGATGTGTTTTTGCGCAAGATTTTGTTTGTGCTAAAATGGAAGAAAAATTTTTGAAGAGAATTGTTATGGATTTTGATAAAAAGAAATTAATATCTTATATTAAAAGATTGAATGAGCCGAAAATCCTTGTTGTCGGGGATTTGGCTATTGATGAAATGATTTACGGCGACACTGAACGAATTTCAAGAGAAGCGCCGGTTCTGATTCTACAGCACACGAGAACGAAACTTATTCTCGGTGCGGCATCAAACGCGGCACACAACGTTGCAACTCTTAATAACGGCAAAATCAAAGTTGTCGGAGTTTGCGGAGATGATTACCAGTCAGGACAGCTTTTTGAAACTTTCAAGGCGGCAAAAGTTAATGCGGATTACGTTGTCAAAGACGCCGCGCGCAAAACAACCACAAAAACCAGAATTTCCGGCAGTATCTCAACCTCAATCACACAGCAGATTGTGAGAATTGACCGTCAGACCAAAGAACCTCTTTCTAAAGAAACAGAAAATCTTGTTATTGAAAACCTGAAAAAAGCGATTCCTGAGGTTGATGCGGTGATTCTATCGGATTATCACATCGGAACTCTTACCAAAAAAGTTATTGAAAAAACAATCGAAATCGCGAACAAACACAAAAAAATCGTTGTTGTAGACGCGCAGAAAAATCTTGAAACTTATAAAAACATAACATCAATGACGCCGAATCATCCGGATACACAAAAAGCCGTCGGATTTTTCATAAATAATGATGAAGATTTGAAAAAAGCCGGCGACAAACTTTTGCGCGAAACAAAGGCCAAATCAATCCTCATAACCTGCGGTGCGGACGGAATGTTTGTGACAGAACCGAACAAAAAGTACACTAAAATTCCGGTATTCAATAAATCCGAAGTTTTTGATGTCACAGGTGCCGGAGATACGGTGACTGCGGTTTACACGCTTGCGCTTGCGGCGGGCGCCGACAGCGTTTATGCGGCCTTAATCGGTAACATCGCGGCAAGTCTTGTTGTAAAACAATTCGGCTGCGCAACAACAACCATCAGCGAACTGCTTTGCGCGGTTGAAAATATTTTATAGGAGAAAATTATGGAAAATTTGTTAAATCTGTTTAAAAAGCTTCGAATCGTTGACTATATTATTATTACCGGCGTAATTCTGGCTTTAATTGTCGGATTTTGCACATACAAAGGTATGAGAAGAACTGCAAACAAAAGTATTGACGCGGTTTCACAGATTTCGTTTGACGTTGTAATGCGCGGAATAACATTTACCGGCAGTGAAATGCCACTGAAAGCAGATGATACAACATTTATCAGCATAAGAAACGTTCCGTATTCAGACCTTAAAATTACTGATGTAAAAATTGACAGACGCAAAATCGTTCTTCCGGTTTTGAACACAAAAAATACAAAAACCGTAATTGTTGTTGAAGATGTGGCACAGCCAAATGTTTATGATGCGGTTGTAACCCTTACAGATACTGCAAAAATTACAAAAGACGGCGCTGTTGTCGGCGGAAACAAAATCAAGATTGGTTTGCCGATAACTTTGGAAGGCTCTGATTACAGACTTAACGGAACAGTTTCAAATATAAAACTGATTAACGGTGCGGAAGAAGTAGCTAAAGACCAGCAATTAAGTGCAGTGGAAAATGTTCAATAAATTATTTAATTTTACGCAAAATCACACACAATTTATCTATAACAACAGCCTGATATTGCAAAATATTGACAAACTTATTTATGCGTCAATGCTTGCTGTGTTTGCGGCATCAACCGTGATGAAATCGGATTATATCGGATTAATCGCGCTTTTGACAACGGGTTTGACGATTGTCAAACTTTTCTTAGTTAAGGGCGAAGAGTTGAAGTCTGAGAAATTCGAAATTTGGCTGCTCGCATATTTTATGATTGTTATAATAAGCCTTGCAGGCTCAAGCCTTTTTGCTCTGAGCCTTAAGGGATTTTTGAAAACCGTAACTTATATGGGTTTTTATCTTTCTTGTGCGCATTTTTTGAAGAAAAATACGGATAAAATTTTCCCTATGCTTTTGACAATAGGACTTTGTGTAAGCTTTGAGGGAATTGTCGGTATTTTACAGAATTTTTCGCATGTTGAAGAAATTTCTACCTGGCAGGATGTGTCAAAACTCAATCCGGAACAGGTTATGACGCGTGTTTACGGAACTTTGAAACCTTTGAATCCGAATCTTCTCGGAGGATATTTTGTTGCCGGAATTCCGGCGTTGTATGCTTGCGCGGCGGCATTTTTAACAGATAAAAAATATAACTCCGGAATCGTTGCGCTAATTTTATCCTTAATCTCGACTGCGGCGTTGTTTTTGACCGGCTGCCGCGGCTCATATATCGGAATGATGGTGATTTTGGGCGGAACTTTTCTTGTCTCGGCAAAATTTCTCTGGCAGAATTACAAGGCTATTTACATCGCAATTGTCGGCGCTTGCACGGCTCTTATTACGTCTGCAATTCTGCTTTCGGCATCATTAAGGGCGCGAGTGCTTTCGATTTTTGCAATGCGTCAGGATTCTTCAAATTCTTTCAGATTCAATGTTTATCAATCATCTTTTAATATGTTTAAGGAAAACTGGCCAATCGGGATCGGTGTCGGCAACAAGAATTTCAGAGAAATCTACGGACTTTATATGCGAACAGGGTTTGACGCGCTTTCGGCTTACAATATTTTTCTTGAAATCGCTGTCGAAAGCGGAATTTTCGCACTGATTGCATTTCTTGGCTTTGCAGTCACAATGCTTGTAAAAGGCGTTAAAATAATTCTTAAATCCACTGATGTCAAAACCGTGATTTTCCTTTCTGCGGCTGTGATTTCGGTTTCGGCAGTTATGGTTCACGGGCTTGTGGATACGGTATTTTTCAGACCGCAGATTCAGTTTGTGTTCTGGACTATGTGCGCGATTATATCAGCCGTTTGCAAGAAACAAAGTGCTAGTATTTAATTTTTTTCGGGTAATTTTTCGGAACACGCCAGCCGTTTAGCTGTATCATTGCGGTACAATAGGTTCCTTTGTTTGCACATTCGTATATAGGATGATTCAGTAATGTTTCTTCTTTGCCGTCCCATTCATATAAGAAAGGTTCCAGTCCTTTATTAATATGGTATTTCCAGGCGGAAGTGTTTGATGATAACGGTTGAAATGTAAATGCAAAACAGCACCTTCCTCCAAGTTTTTGACCGGACTTTTCGCATGTTTCCCAGTTTCCTTTCGGATAATACCAGACTGTGCGGTTTATGTGTTCGGAAAATGTAAAAACACTTCCGTCTGCAAGGTAATAATAAATACATTTGCCCCCGTCTGAAACTTGTGAGCGGCAGGTGTCTTCTGTTACTTGAACAACATTCATATAAGGGCGAAGATATCTTTCAAACGCATTTCTGATTTTCGGTTGGTTTGGCAGCGGATTTCCGTCTTCATCAACTTCATCAACCCAGTATTCCCAACCCTCGTACGGTCCGTTTGCCTCAATTGAACGCAAAATTGCCTGATTGAAAACTGAATAAAACTTTTTGAGGCGTGTTTCCGTAACTTTGTTGTTATAGCTGTTTATAAGCGCCGGCAGTGTCATCGCGGCTACAATCCCGATAATTCCAAGTGTGATTAAAACTTCTGCCATAGTAAATGCGGTTTTTCCGCTATATTTTGAGAGTGGATTCATGTTAGGCTCCTTTCTTTGGTTCTATATATAGAAATCTGTTAAGCATTTTATCATTAAAATTCTATATATGCAACATGCAAATACTAAGAAATCTAAAATAATATTCCAAACACTTGCGAAAATCATAAAGCAGGAACGCGAAAAACAAAATAAATCACTAAGGGTGCTTGCTGATGAATATGATATTCAAAAGTCTCTGCTTTCACGGCTGGAAAACGGGATTAATGAGCCTAAATTAATATCAATCTGGACAATTAGTGAAGCGCTCAACATGCGCGTTTCAGAACTTCTAAAACTTGTCGAAAACGAATTGCCGAAAGATTTTTCACTTACCGATAAATGAAAATCTAATTAAAGAATAAGCATATCGCCTAAAACCCTGTTATATTCAGGCGGATTGAATTTCATATATCCGCTTGCTGGGGTGAATGTCATTTCGCCAAAGTAAATTTTGCCGTTCACATTGTGCAAATCTACGCGCACAAATTTGAAATCTTTTGACAAAATTCTTGCAATCCCGCACATTTTTTCAAAGTTTTCGGGTTTTGGAATGCTTTCTTTGTGGAGCCTTCCGCCATAATTAAAATGACAATTATTCCAATTTATGTCGAACATTGTGCATTTTATGTCAGGTGTTCTTTTGTTGGATGCAAAAAGTACATAGCGCGGCTCGCCGTTGAAACAAAAGAATAAATATTCGAAAATTTCATTCGTGTTTTTGATATATTCTTCAATAAAAAGACGCGGTTTTATATCCTTGTATTGAAGTTCGTATTTGCTTTTGTATGCATAATTTATATTCAGATGGCGGGTAAATCGTTCTCTGTCACGAACGTAGTCCACTTTGCCTCCCTCAATTACCAGAAGCTGCATGTTGCAGCCATGGTTTGTTTTAATGACGTATTCTTCAGGAAGATTCGAAAAATCAATTTCTTCAAAAGTATCATAAATCCCGTAAATCTTTTTTAAATATTCGCTTCCGATTCTTTCTTCAATCCATTCGCGCACTTCTAGTTTGTCGCAAAGCCTTGTTTTTATGGGCGTGCAGTCATAAAGTTTCAGCCACTGGATTTTTTCAGTGAAAAGTTTTGGCGATTTTAAATTTAAAATTCGGCCGGTTTTCCTGAAATATTGCCATTCAATTCCGCGTTTTATGTCTTCTTTTGTCAAATTTTCGTATTTTTTGTCCAGATTTCTGCAAAGAATGATTTCTTTATTGAATATTGTTAAGATTTCTTTGTTAAATTCCCGTTTTATTCCGTAAATTTCCATATAACACCGCCTAATCAAAATTAAAATCAAAAACCCGGCCGAAGTTTCCGGCCGGGCCATAGCTTATCAGCGAAAAGTAATACTAGTTTTGAGCATCAGCGCCGGCTGCATTGTCAGCCGCTGACTGCTGTTCTGCAAAAATTTTCTCTTCGTATTCAGCCATTTGTCTTACTGCATTTTCACTAATTGAAGTAACTTCTACTTTTGTCATAACTTTTCTCCTTTTATTCCTAATTTTGTACTCGGACTGAATAATCTTAAACGTCGGATTTTCTTTGATTATCCAATCTTTAAAATATAAAATAACATGTTAAAGATAATATGTCAAGCTTTAAAAATACTTTTAAGATTATTTAATTAAATTGCGGTTACGTTTAAAATACTAAAATGACTAATTTGAAGATTCAATTCGGAAAACGTGTAAAAGCATTCAGGCAGAAAAACAAGCTTTCGCAGGAAGAACTTGCGGAAAAAGTCGGGATAGCTATAACAAATATGGGAAAAATAGAGCGCGGCGAAAATTTTGTAACGGCCGCGACTCTTGAAAAGCTCGCTGAAGTTTTAAATGTTGAAATAAGAGATTTGTTTGATTTCGGCAATCACAAATCCGCACAAGATATGCGCGATGAGATTACAGAATTTATGAAGGACGATTTCAATGTTGGGCTTGTTTATAAAATATATAAACTTTTGACTGAATAGATATTTGGATTTAGCAGCGGAAATAACTGCACTTTTGTATTCAAATACATATTTAAGCCCATAACATAGTTTTTTGTCTGAAAATCAGAATTTACAATTAAAGTTTACCAGGGGTAATCCTTCTTCATTTCCCAGCCGTCCTGCATTATCACTGCCGCACAGGCATCCCCGTTAAAGCCGGAAATACTCGGTGCATTTTTATTGCAGGCACGGTGAACAGTTGTTCCAAGCAGTTCTTCTCTTGAAGAACTTGTATGCGGAAGATAACAGGCACTATAACTTCCGGGATATATTCCGGATTTTAGATTTTTCATAGTTGATTCACAACCTGCATGTTGACCTAATGTGGAAGAATTTATCAAATAAAAATTAAAAATATCGTGCCCTGAGCGGTTAAATCCACGAAATCCGTCGACATCAAAGAAAAATACAATGCCGCCGGCATGTTTGTTTGCCCCCAAAATCTTACCGTCAGCTAATGTCACTCCGTAAGAAATATTAATTGTCTGGACTCCGTCTAGTGTTTTGGGAGTGCGTCCGCCATTCCAGCATTCTTTATTATTTTTGCAAACTGATGAAATTTTTAAAAACGGATTAAAGTATTGTTCCATAAACTCCTGCGCGGAAAGTGATGTATCAAAATCATTTATGTATATGCCGTTTTGCGCCTGATAAGTGTTTGCGGCTTGCATTAAAGTTGAATACATTTTTTCTAAAGAGACAGTTATCTCTTTTTTCTGTTGTTTTTGAATCAGTGCAGGCAAAGTCATTGCGGCGACAATTCCGATTATGCCGAGGGTAATTAAAACTTCAGCAAGAGTAAACGCAAGCTTTGGTTGTTTTTTTGCGTGTGGATTGAATTTCGGGTGAATAAAGAGTTTGCGTAAAACAAAATTTCCGTTCGAAAAGGTCTCAGGAGCGCTGTTTAAGCCCCCCCCCCACCTGCCGGGATTCAGTAATGATAATGGTTTTGGACATGTTGGCTCCTTTCGTTATCCTTATTTAATTATAACAAAATTTTGTCTTGTTTGCAACCGGTTTTTCATGCGCTTTTGTCTGAAAGTCAGCCGGAAATCCTTTTAGACCGACAAAATGCTTATTAAGTTTATATAAAGACATCTTTAACTTGTGGTAAAATCTAATTAAGGGTAGATTAAGAAGGAGATTAGCATGATACCTATTTTAGATTCAAAACGTCAGTACGCGACTATTGGCGCGGAAGTTGAAAAAGCTGTTTGTGAAGTTTTACGTTCAGGCTCTTACATTCTCGGGCCGAACTCAAAAGCTTTTGAACAGGAAATGGCAGATTTTTACGGATGTAAATATACTGTCGGATTGAACTCCGGAACAGACGCACTTCACCTTGCTTTGCGTGCATTGAATATCGGAGCGGGGGATGAAGTTATTACTGTTGCATTTACATTCGTTGCAACAACCGAAGCTATCGGAATTGTTGGAGCAAAACCTGTATTTGTCGATATTGACCCTGATACATTCAACATTGACGCATCTAAAATAGAAGCTGCAATTACGCCAAAAACAAAAGCCATTATACCGGTTCACCTTTACGGTCAGCCTTGCGATATGGATGTGATTATGGATGTTGCAAAACGCCACAACTTACATGTAATTGAAGACTGCTGTCAGGCTGTCGGTGCGCTTTATAAAGGCAAAATGGTCGGAACATTCGGCGATTTCGGATGCTTAAGCTTCTATCCGACTAAAAACTTAGGCGGTATGGGCGATGGCGGCTTAATCATGACAAATGATGAAACTTTGAAAAACAGAGTTATTGCACTCAGAAACCATGGCGGTGCTATTCGTTACTACCATGACGAAATCGGTGTTAACAGCCGTTTGGACGAAGTTCAGGCCGCAATTTTGAGAGTAAAACTTCCGCACATCAAAAAATGGAATGAACAAAGACGCGAACATGCTTACTATTACAACAAATTGTTTGCAGATTGTGCTGATATTCAGACTCCGAAAGAACTTGATGACACTTATTGTGTTTACCACCAGTACACTGTTAAGATTCCGAACCGCGACGAAGTTCACAAAATGCTTCAGGAAAACGGAATCGGTGCAATGCTTTATTATCCGGTGCCTTTGCATCTTCAAAAAGTTCATGAATATCTTGGAGTTGGCAAAGGCTCACTTCCGCATACTGAAAAAGATACTGAATTAGTTGTATCTCTTCCGATGTTCCCGGAACTTACAAAAGAAGAACAAGAGACTGTTGCAAAAACTTTAATCGACTGCATCAAAAAGTCAAAATCTAAAGTTGGCGTGTAATTTGACATTGCAGTCTTGAATATTTTTAAAAAATCCCGTCTTATTCAGGCGGGATTTTTGTTGTTAGTAGATTTTATCCGGATTGAAATTCAAATCCAATCGGATGACGGATTTTACTTGTCAAAACGCGGATCTTTTTCAGGAATCAATTTTTCCGTAAGATAACTTACTCCAGCAAGCGCCGCCAGTACGGCCCCTACACCTGCGGCAATCTTCAGCATCGGCGTGCTTTTTATAATGTGTTCTTTTGGTGTTGCCCATTCTTTCTTGAAGAAAAGACTGTCTGCATTTTTGTAGAAAATTTTGTTAATCAATTCATCAGCATTTTCTTTGAAGTTTTCTTTGATAACGGTTTTCAAATCCCCGACAGCTTTTTCATACGCCTGTTTTGCGCTCAGCCCGCCCTTCAAATCCTCGCCAAAACACCCGAGCGGTGCATCCGTCCCAAATAGAATTCTTTCTGTGGCATTGTGTTTTTGAAGTTCTTGTATAAGTTTAACCACACTTGGTTTTTCGCCGCTGCTAAGCCCGTCTTTGCCCCAATTTACCCATGATAAATCAACATAAAGTTTTGCATCGTTGTTTTTGACAGATTCCAGAAGAATATCAATTGCATGCTGGTGGGATTTGGCATCCCCCGCTCCCATGTGCGCCATTACAACCGGAACTTCGGGAAATTTTCGAGCCATTTTGTAGATGGCTTTTGGAGATGAAATTTCATCAACAAGGTTTCCGGCATCATCAATCTTTACATCAGAGTGAAATACGCATGGAAGTTTGTGGCGCTCAGCAATCTTCATGTAGGATTTGTAGGCGTCATTGTCGGCCGCAAGATTAAATGTTCGCGGATGAAATTTTAACCCGATGAATTTATCCGGATTTTCCTGCAAAAGTTTGTTGATGTTCACTGCATTTCCGCCTGTTTTTGAAGGCTGGCATGCCGCAAGTGCGAAAAATTTCGGATTCTTTTCGCATGCCGCAAGCATTTCCTTGTTGCCCGTAATTTCGTCTTTAAGTCCGTTTTTCACAAAGCAGTCCAGATTCGATAAAATAACTTTTTCAACCGAATCTTCCTGTTTTGCGCCCTGAACTGTAACCTCAAGCGGAGATTTCACAAATGCGTCAACAAATTTGCTGTCAAAATTTATAAACTCATTCGAATTCCCGTTCTTGCCCCAAAGTCCTAAGTGCATGTGCGAATCAATTATCGCACCCTCAAACGCTATTCCCCTAACTCCGCTAATCCTCATACAAATATGTCTCCTATCATAATTAATCATTAGTCTGCATTATTCATTAATACCCTTATCTACACTCTACAATAAAAATTCTGCCTTTGGAAGGCTATTTTTTAATATAATGTTTACAAAAAATTACAAAGCCCGCTTATTCGTTTCTAAGCGGGCTGAAAATTTATGTTTTATCCGATTCCGATTGTCCTTCCGGTGAGGATTGTTCCGTCGTCCTTGTAGGCAAGTATTTGCTCTGAGAAATTGTTTTGAAACGGGTTGAGGCCGGTTGCAAAAGGGCTTGTCTTGGATAAGAACCCGAAACTTCCGGGGTCGTAATTCTGTTCATATCGAACAGTTTCGCTTGCGCCGGCGATTTTCGACGTGTCGTAATAATTCGTGTTGTTGCCGGCTCTCTGCAAATCAACCTGAGCATCCGCACCAAGATTTATTCTGTTTATAGGGGCAATACTGCCGTTGTTGTAACCGCTCGTCATGCTCGACCTCTCTTTGAGTGCTTAAATATATTATGCCCGAAATTAAAGCTTTCTGCACAATTTTTAAAGCTCTCTATAGATTTTATACTCTTGTATATATAAAGTATATACTTTATCAAAAATTGCTTAATTTTAATTAATTTGGTTTACATTTGTTTACATAAATCTTTCTCACATGCCCAAATAAAATAAAAAAATAACATAATGTTAAGTTTTGTAAAGTGTAAATTCTACACTATATGCGCATTTTCGGAAATTGCTCAAAAAAGATTAAACCTTGTAGTTGACATTTAATTTATTCAGTGCAATAATAAAGACATAAGATTTAAGTGTAGTCGAAACACTAAATATAAATAGATTCATTAACCCCAAAAACATATAAACTCCTAAATAATAAACACTAAAAGAGACCATTAGGATGCAGAAAACGACCCACTCAGTAATGAGTGGTTTTTTTTGCCTTCTTTTCAAGGATTTTAGAACTCATTAAGAGTTCTAAAACCGTAGAAAATGGCCTCACGGCTTAAACGAGTGAAATAAGAAGCGTATAAAAGTTTTAATACAGTGAGGTGCCTCAGGCACTGCAATATATTGGGTAGAGATTAGTTGTGGGCGCTTTTGGAGGGATTAGGTTGTGAAGTGCAGAATTTGATGAGGCCGCTGGGGGAGGTGTTTGTAGGAGCTTCACGAGGTTCGTTGGATGTTTTATTTTGCTGATGGGGAATTTTTAAACACCAGGGTGTTTAAAAATTTGCAAATTTCTTGTGAATTTTTCTGAGATTCGCAAAATATTAAAAAAGTTGGGCCTAAATGGTATAATCAATACCGTGTTTTTTGAAAAGTTCGTTGAAGAATCCGGCGTTTTGTCGGATGGTTTCTGATTTTAATGACATAGGAACCGTAAGTTTGTTTTCGGGAAAGAAACCTGTTTTATCCCAGCGGTGCAGGTTTTCTTTTATATAGCCGGTGAGGAATTCGTCAAATTTTTGGACAAATTCCGGATTTAATCCGGAATTCTGCATAAATTTATGCAGAATTTGTGCCTTTTCTTTTGTGCAGGATTCAGAATGTTCGTTGTTTGCAATTTGGGTCAGAATTTTTTCGATATTCCCTTGTTGACTTATTGCGGCAGAATTTATGGAGTTTGAAAAATCCGGACGGAAAAAGTATTTAAAATGAAACGGAACTGCGCGAGATAAAGAAATTGCGCTAATGCCTTTCAAATTATTTTCAGCAGTTTCAATAACCGATACGAGACGCATAATTTCTCCGATGCCGTTTCCTTGAAACTTGTCCCATGTGTCCATTTCTATTCCGTCTAAAATATTGTTTTCAATATCGAAAGTGTGACGGCCCATCTCTGTATATTTTTTCTTGTTAACATAGGTTGCGAATTGGCTGTAAGAATCCATTGCATTTCCGACTTGAACTGTTGCCGTGTCGGTTTTTAGTTTGACCGGAAGCGGGTTTAATAGTTTTAGGTTACTCTGCGTGCGAAAAATCGGCGCGGATAGATATTCCGGAGCGTTTGAGCTTTCTGAGGCGAGTTTTTGGGGTTTTCTAAGTATATTAAAGGGGTTGAGTTTAATCATATTTTTGGTAAAACCTTGTAAATTTATCTTTTTGCTAATTTTTCTTTAGGACTATCAAATTTCTTTCATGAACTTCTTCAAGCGGCAGTTCGTATTTTATTATGTCTATAATCTCGAGTTTGCCGGTTTTTAGGGCTGTTTTAGCTTCTTGAATTTCTTCATCAGCTTTTCTGGATTTGTAAGCGATAAAATAGCCGTTATTGTTGAGCAGGGGCGCGGCATAGCCGGAAATAACTTTCAGGGGCGCCACTGCGCGTGAGGTTATTGTATCAAATTTTTGTGATAAATTTTCCGCACGCTCGCAAAGTGTGTGTAGATTGTTTAGATTAAGCGCAATTTTCAGATTTTCGATTGCATTAATTTTTTTTCGTATGCTGTCGAGTGCGAAAACTTCAATCTCAGGATACCTGACTGCTATCGGAACTGATGGAAATCCGCCGCCTGTCCCGATATCCAAAAGCGTTTTGGGAATGCCGTATTCTTCAAAAACCTTTGTTATTGCAAGGCTGTCGAAGATGTGTTTTTCCCATAAATATTTTTCGTCGTTTTTTGAGATTAAATTGAGTTTTGAATTTTCTTCCAAAAAGGCTTTTATGTAATCTTTGAATTCGTCTTTAATTATCTGCACCTGAGTTTCCGTCCTTGATGTCTTCCAGAGTAGCATTGTCAAGCTGTATTTGCAAATCGTTTATGCGTCGTTCGATTTTTTTCATGTTTTTTTCGCCTAAATTACCTTCGGCAAGTGTTTTTGCCTGTAAGTATTTTTCATAAGCCTTTTGCGGCTTGTTGGAATACACATAAAAATCTCCGAGCGCCATTGTTGATGAAACTTTGTAAAAAGTTTCATTGAGTTTGCAGGCCGTGTCATACGCTCGGGTGTAAAATTCCAATGCTGCCGTTTGATTCGTTTTCTTGTTGAGCGAGGCAAGCTTCATTGAAGATAAGTAAATTCCGTTGAGGTTTTTGTTTTCGGTATCAATTGCAAGGCTGAGTTCGTAAAAGCGGATTGCGGAAGGCTTTGCATCTGCCTCTTCGTAAATCGCCGCAAGGTTTGAATATGCGCTTGAAATAAACGGATTTTTTGACTTGTCTATTTCAATACAGCTTTTGTATAAAAGAACTGCCTGCTTTGTTTCTCCGATTTCGTCGCTTGCGATTGCCAATTTGTAATAAAGTTCGGCAAGAAGTTTTTCATCTTCAAGATTTTCAGATTGTTCAAGCGCTGATTTCAAATATTCATAAGCCTTGTCTGCATTATCATCTGCCAAATCCGCAAGAAGTATGTATGCTTTAATATAAATTTCAGCCGAAAGATTTTTTAAAGCGGTGATTTCTTCTAAAACCTCTTTTGCCTTGTCGCGTTTGAACATTAAATAATAAATGTTTGCTATCTCAAACTGCGTATTGGCAAATTTTATTATGTCGCCCGCTGATGAATATATTTTTGCCGATTCCTCAAAATATTTCAATGCATTAAACCAATCCGAAAGCTTTGAATACGCGAGCGCAAGTTTGAAATTGATTACCGGAAGAAGTGTTTGAAAATCATTGTCGTTTTTCATCATCAAACAACGCTGGTAAATCATTACAACTCTTTTAAAATTGAAATCGTTTTCTTCTAAACGCGCGCGGTTCACGAGTTCTATGATTGACATATTGTTTTCTTTTTCGATTTCTTTTATCTGTTCGTCGGTGAACGTTATAAATTCGTTTATTGAATCTGCTATACTGTTCATAATGGACGTTTCTTCTTCTTCGCTCTCAAAAATAAATCTGATGCTTTTGATATCTTTTTGTTCGGGAATTTCTTCCTGCACAACCGGTTCGTTTTTGTTTGTTTCTTCCAATAAAAGTTTCGGTTTTGCAATGGGCTTTTTGGGCAGGAAGATGCTGTGATATTCAATTTCAGAACGCATTGTAGCGCGCGAAATTAATAAATCCCTTTCCATCGGTTTTAAGGGAAGCTGGGTGTTGTAAAGTTCAACGCAGCTTCTGTGAAGTTTCACCGCAACATTGTCAGGAATAGAATTGTCCGCAATGTTTTTGTAGTAATCTTTCAGATAAATCATATTCCCGTCTTTTGAAAGTATCATTGTTTCAATAAAAACTTTGATTTTGAATTCATCATAAAGATTGAGCGTTTTTAAAAGATTTATATTCAACGGATGCCTGATAACTGTCAAAAGCCTGAAAAGATGTCCGCTCACCGGATCAATCAAAGAAAGCGCTTCTCTGAGTAAAAAATCGTTGAACGAAAGAAAACTTTTTCCAAATCCGTCAAGAAATTCATAAAGGCTCAAACCCCGAATCTGTATAATTTTAACCGCAAGCGCCATGTAAAAAAAGTAGCCGCGCGTGTGTTTGTAAAGTTCGTCCGAAACAGGCCCGATAAGCTTTATCCCGGAAGATTTTAAATATTTTTCAAAAAGATGTTTCTCGAGCGCGCTAATGGTGATTTTTTCATAACTGAAATTGTTTTCAAAGTCTTCAGAGTCAAATTTTCTCGACACAAGCACAACTTTAACCCTTCCGGATTGTGAAAGGTGTTTCAAAAATTCGAGAATTTCAGCCTTGTTCGCTTTTAATACTTCCTCAAAAGAATCAATAACAATCACAAACGGCGTCGTAATTGATGCAAAATAAGAATTAATCTTTTGTATGAAATTCTCAGAACGCATTTTAGGTTCTGAGATAATGTTTTCAGCCGTCAGTTCTTTGAACTTTTCAAAAAACGACAAAAGCATATCATCCAAAACAGTTGTCTCATAACAGTTGTATTTCAAAACAATAACGTCAGTGTTTAAAAAGTTCAGAAAATAATCAACGAGCGCAGATTTTCCTGTTCCTAAAAAACCGTTCACCAGAAGCATGAAGTTTTCCGAATTGAAAAATTTCGACATCTGTGAGAATTTTTCAAGGTTGTTTTCCGCAAGAATCGGATTGATTCCATTCACTGTTGAGTTCAAAAAAGTTTTCTTATCCGCCGTATTGTTTATAAAATTCTTTTCCATATAAGTTAATATTAAATGATAACGGGATTTTTTGCAAATTAAATTTAACATAATTGCACAAAATATTTTCTTATAGTACAATATGAATAGTAAACTTAGGGGAAGAAGATGGAATTTTTCAGAAAACACCAGAAATTAATCATCGGTATTATTGCCGTAACTTTTATTGCTTGGACTGTAGGTTTGATGATGCTGCCTCTGTTATTCAAATAGGGAACTAAATGAATTTAAATAAAATTGTGAAAAATTTGGTTATAACAATGCTGACGGTGTTGATATGTATGGTTACATTGACACCCGATGCGGCATGTGCAACATCAATTGATCAGAAAAAAAAGCAGACCAGAGAAAAAATTAAAAGAATTCAGGTTCTTGAAGGGCTTGAGAAAAATAAACTCTACAAAAACCAGCGCAGGCTTGAAGATACGCACTCGAATCTTGAAGCTTCCCGCGCGCGCTACAATACTCTCCAGAGTAAGTTGAACAGTATGGAAATCGAACTTTCAAAAGCTCAGACCGATTTCAACAATACTGACGTTCAGTTGAAAAACCGAATCCGTCAGGTGTTTAAAAATCAGCGGCTCGGCATGTTTGAACTTATACTTTCTGCAAAAGATGTTAACGCGCTTTTGGATGTCGTGTATTTTGAGCGAATAATTATCCAACGCGATTATAAAAAAATGGTTGAGTTGAAGGAAAAATCACAAAAGCTTGCCAAAATGAAAAAAGACGTTGAGTCGCAAAAGCTTGCGTTAGCCTCAACTATTGATAATATTAATTCACAGCAAAAAAACATCAAGCAGGCTATTGCTCAAAACCAGAGTATGATTAACAAGCTAAAAAACGACAAAGCCTATTATCAAAAGGCTGAACGCGAGCTTGAAAGACAGTCCGAAAGTCTTCAAAAAATGATTAGCAAAGGCTATAACAATTCAACCGTAAAGGTTTCATCCGCAGGCTTTATTAAGCCTATTGCGGGACGGATAACATCCCCCTTCGGTTGGAGAACTCATCCGATATTTAACAGCAAAACTTTTCACTCCGGTATTGATATCGGCGGGCCTAACGGCGGAAGCATACGTGCCTCAAACGGCGGAAAAGTAATCTATTCCGGCTGGTACGGCGGCTATGGAAAAGTTGTTATTATTGACCATGGTATTGTTAACGGAAGGCCGACCACGACGCTTTACGCGCACATGTCGACAATTAAAGTCGGCAACGGTCAGGTTGTGACAAAAGGGCAGGTTATAGGACTTGAGGGTACAACAGGCTATTCAACAGGCCCTCACTGCCATTTCGAAGTGAGAATTAACGGAAAACCAAACAATCCGCTTCAGTTTATTTAATAAAGGAATTAATCTTGAAAAAATTAGTCATCATAACTTTAATATCTCTAATGCTGCCAAATGCCGCATATTCATTCACGGATATGTATCAGCATCCTTCAATTGAAAGAACAAAAGAACAGCAGGAATTGGAAGATATTCAGCAGTTTTTCTACGAAACCCCTATAACTACGCGTGAAGTCATTACCCCGACTGAAATTTATGACCCTGATCAAAAAGAATTGTCAGGCATGCCTTTACTAAAGCAAATCCGCATAAGAATCAATAATCACTTCAAGATAAAAGCCCATGAAGAAATGCTCGAGTTGAAAAAACAAGAAGCTGAAGAATTGAAAAAACTTATGGCCGAAGATGAGGACACAACTCTTGAAGATTTGCAAAAAGAAAATCTTCAAACCTTTATCGATATCACAAACGGCAAAGATAAAAAAGAAAAGAAAAACTTTAACCTGATTCGCAAAAAAAATGATTCACAAGATGCTGAAAGCTCTGATGATTTAGAAAAAAAAGATTCTGAAAAAGATATTTCTAATACTGAAAATCCGGAATCCGAAAACGATTCCGTGAAAATCGAGGGCGGAGTCAGACAGGTTGAAGCTGAAAAAGACGCTGTTCTTGATTGTGAAGTTGTAAATTATCTTGACGAAACCGGCGAAATAGAAGCACTCGGCCGCCCGTCACTTTCATTCCCCCCGCAAAATGTAACGATTGTGGGCGACAGGATAACATATAACTCAATCACAAACGTTATAAAAGCCTTTGATAATGTCGAAGTTACCCGCGACGGCCAGACCATGTACGGCGATTACCTTCAAATCAATCTGAATGAAGAAAATGCCTTCATAAAAAATCTTAAATCAAAACAGCCGAATATCACAATATACGCAGACAAAGCCACTGCCTCAGATGATCTTGTTGTTCTTGAAAAAGGTAAACTTGCATCGGAAGACCATTATGTTCTGAGACTTGTGACAATGTATCTGAAGGCAAGAATTGACCAGATGGTAATCCCTGATGCAGCGCAATCGCATCTGGATGAACTTTCAGGCAATACAAAAGTAAAAATTATTGCAAAACACATTAAAGTCGATGCAAAAGATGAGCATGACGTAATTACCGTAAAAGACGGCGATATCCAGTTTGGAGATTCAAAATTCCACCACTTTAAAAGATTCAGCGTCCACACGGACAAAAATCACAACTATGTGGAAACTAATATCCCCGAATTCGGAACCCGTTCAAGAATCGGAATGTTCGCAGGACCCGGCTTTGTTTTTGATGCCCCGTTCGGCTCAACCGTAAAATTAATGCCGATAATCAATTATAAAGACGGCTGGGGCTTTGGGGGCGCAATGCGCTACACAAGTGCAACAAACCGTACTGATATGATTTACGGAAGCGCGGAAAATATCTTCGTAATGCGCGGTAAGCAAAAACTTGATGACAAAGTCCTTTTCCAATACGGCGTCAATTCTTACATGAACGACTGGTGGATGGGCCAGCGCATGGCAAAATATTTGGCCGAAGTTATCTATATGGACGGCAAAAGAATACCTGATTTTCTAGGCAAAAATATGCCTCTGACATTCCAGCACAGAGTGAGCGCCGGCTATATGCACGATTCTGATGTTAACAGACATGACGAAAAACGGCTGAAATCTCCTGAAATGGGTACAACCCGTTTCAAATACATGGCAAGTATCAACCAATCCTTGTACTCATACCACAACAAAGAAAAAAGACTTCACCTTGACGCAGGTATTGCAATGCAGGGAAGCGCCGCTCTTTACGGAACCGGCGATACGCAGTTTGTCGGAAGAATCGGGCCTGTCGTGCATTCACAATATAAATACTGGATGCAGGATATAGGATATTTCCAAACCGCTTATGATGACAGAACTCCTCTGCCGCGTTTTGATACTTTCAGATACGGTAAATCAAACGTGTTCTTAAGAGAAGCAATTCGTCTGAATAAATACCTCACTGTAGCTTATGCAACTTCAATAAACCTTTCCGGAGACGCTCCAAACGGCAAGCAATTTCAGGAAAATGCGTTTATCTTCGCACTCGGACCGGATGATTTTAAACTAAACTTCGGGTATGACTTCATAAGACAGCAGACATATTTTTCAATCGCAATGGCGCTTGATACAAAAGGCTCTTCTGTCGAATATGACAAAATGGAAATCGTACATCCCGAAAAATTCGGACGAGATACGAAAAAATACGTAAAACCGGTGATATTCCCGGAAGAAAGAGCCAATGCAAAACCCGTAAAACGCACCTATGCGCAGGTTATAAACATGGAAGATCCAAGCAGAGAACAAATATAATTATGGAACTGGCAGAACTTAAACAAGAACTTATAAAATACGGAAAACTCGCAGGCGCAAAAAACATGACGCCCGGAGTTTCCGGCAATATGTCAGCACGTTTCGGCGACAAAATCCTCATCACAACTTCAGGCTCAGCTAATGCTTATCTGGAAGAAGATGAACTTGTCCTGATGGATTTTGAAGGGAATTTAGTTGAAGGCGCTAAAAAACCGTCAAGTGAAAAAATGCTTCATGCTACCTATTACAAAATGCGTTCGGATGTGAATTTTATTCTTCACATGCATTCGCCCTATCTCAGTACGTTTGCAGCCTGTGCAAAAGCTTTGGATGAGCCTGTTATGCCTGAGAACATTTTTTACTTCGGCGAAATTCCGCTTGCTGAATACGGACTTCCAGGCTCCCAGGATTTGGTTGAGAAAACCGCAAAATATTTTAAAGACTACAATGTTATTTTGATGGCAAACCATGGGATGATTTCTGCCGGAAAAACTGCAAAAGAAGCTTATTTGAATCTTGAACTCGCGGAAAGCTATGCGCAGGTAATCCTTCAAAGCAGCCTTCTTGGCGGGCCAAAGTTTCTGAGTCAAAAAGAAGTTGATGAAATAAATTCATTAAAAAAATAATTGTGATAAAATAGCAGTGAAAGAGGAATTTAAAACATGTCTTTAATGTTGGAAAATAAACAGGGATTAATCGCAGGCGACGGAATTCTGCCGGTCAAAATGGCGCAATATGCCAAAGAAAACGGATTTGAAGTCGTTTGTATTTCGCTTGCAAAAGATAACAGAGCAAAATTGAAAAAATATTGTTCAAAAGTTTACGAATGCCACCCGGGCGAAATAAACAAAATCGAAAATATTTTAAGAACAGAAGAAATCAAACAGGCAACTTTCTTAGGAAAAGTCCACAAACGCGTGCTTTTGCAGCTGCATAAATTTGATGCTCGTGCTATTGAAATACTTAAAAGTATAAAAAGACTCAACGACGATGAAGTCATGCTTTTGATTGTCAGAGAGTTTGAAAAACTCGGAATCACAGTTCTTGACCAGACAATTTTTATCAAAAATCTCATGATTCCGGCAGGAGTGCTGGGCAAAAACAAACCCACAGAAGAACAATTGCAGGATGTAAACTACGGCTTCTGGCTTGCAAAAGAAATGGGCAAAATAGATGTCGGCCAATCCGTTGTCATCAAAGACAAAATGGCAATGGCTGTTGAAGCCATCGAAGGCACTGATATGTGCATTAAACGCGGTTCAAAATTAGCCAAAAAAGACGCGGTTGTTGTGAAGGTCGCAAAACCAAAACAGGATAAACGTTTCGACATTCCGGCAGTTGGTTTAAGAACTCTGAAAACAATGAAAAAATACAAAGCCGCACTTCTTGCCGTTGAAGCCGATGAAACAATTATCGTAAATCAGGAAGAAGTAATAAAATTCGCGGACGAAAACAATATCGTGTTGATGGCAGTGAATTCATGAAAAAAGTTTTTATTATAACAGGCGAACATTCAGGCGATATCCATGCATCAAAAGTTGCAAAAAGACTTTTTGAATTGAATCCGGATATCATAATAGAAGGCGTCGGCGGCGAAAACCTGAAAGGTGCCGGTGTCAAACTGTTCTCCGACCACAAAAAAATGAGCGCTGTCGGACTCTCGCCCGCAATCGTTTTCAACCATTTTATACTCGGCAAAAAAATCGTCGATTATCTTACTAAAGAATTCAAACCGGATGCGGTTCTTTTGACAGATTACGGCGCATTCAACCTTACAGTTGCAAAGTTTTTGAAACGGGCCGGCATAAAAACCCTCTATTACATCCCGCCTCAGGTCTGGGCAAGCCGAAAATGGCGAATTCATACAATCAAAAAAAATATTGACGAAGTTTTGTGCATATTCCCCTTTGAAAAAACTATGTATGAAGAATATGGCATAAAAACGCACTATTGCGGCCATCCGCTTGTGTCGCAGCTTCCTGAAAAAGCTTGCCGCGATGAATTTTTCAACAAATACGGGCTTGATAAATCAAAAAAACTTGTCGCAATTTTCCCCGGCTCCAGAAAGTTTGAACTTGCGCAGTTGATGAAAATTTTTGTAAAAACCGCAAAAAATCTCCAAAAACTTCATCCCGATGTGCAGTTTGTAATTTCTCATGCGCCAAATCTTACAGATAAAGTTTTCGACAAATATTTAAAAAATACGGATTTTAAAGTTATAAAAGGCGACAATCAGGCACTTTTGAGTATTTCGGATGCTTTGATTCTGGCCTCAGGCACTGTTGCTCTGGAAGCTGCAATTTATCAAACCCCGATGATTATTGCATACCGCGGCCCATGGTTTTTCTATTTTGTATATTTGATTGTCAGATGTATAAAAATGGTTTCGCTCCCGAATATTATCGCAGGTAAAATTATCGTACCCGAAATCATTCAGGGAAAAGTTTCAGTCGAAAATATTACTTACGAAATCGAAAAAATTCTCTATGACGAATCTTACCGCAAAAATTATATAGAACAGCTTTCACATGTGAAAAATCTTCTCTCGGATAAAATTTCATCAGACGAGGCCGCAAAAGAAATCGGAAAATTTTTAACAAATGTTAATGTAAATTAATCTTTTCACGCGCCGCGCGCAATAATTCTGCTAAAATAACGTTTATTAAAACAGGTAGATGTATTATGGCAGAAGTAAACAGCGTCCAAATTAATAGTAAAAAAAATCCGTTTGCCGACTTTTCCCTAAAGCCGCAAACCTCTTTTGCCGCGCCAAATTCCATCCCAAAACCGGACAGCTTTGAATCAAAAAAAACACAGGAAAAAGAAACAAAAAGCCTCGGTAAAACAATTGCCTTTTCAGCGCTCGGCGCCGGTGCCGCAATTTTGTTTTTGATGAGAGGACTTCCTAAAAACGCCTACAAAACAATTGAAAAATGGACTGAAAAACTTGAAAATAAACTCTACAAACAGCGCCAGAGCGGCAAAGTCGGGAAATTTGAAGAATTTTATACATTTACCCTAAATAAATTGACGTCTTTTCTTGAAAAAGCCAAAAGTATTAACAATTTTGTCTCCATAAAAGACATCTCCTTTGAAAAATTAATGTCAAAAACAAAAGTGACAAGAAAAATTCACTCAAAAATTACCGGAATTTATGAATCTATCGGACGCAGAACCGTCAATAAATCCTATACAAACGCCAAAACAAAATTGAACGGGCTTTTCCAGACCTTTGAAGATTTTGATGAAAAAATTCTTTCCTCGGTAAAAAACAAAGAAGGCTTAATTGAGGGAAAAACCGTTGAACAGTGGCTTAATGAAGTTGAAAATTACAAAACCCAAATCCGGCGCACATGGAACTCAAATTGCGGGCAGCGTGCGCGTGATGCGCGTTTCAAGATTATGAAAGATGATGTTAAAAATCTTTCGGATGATGTTTGGGATGCAACTGTCGGGAATTTGAACAATCTTACCAAAAAACGACTCTACGAAACTTTCATTGCAGAAGAAATGCTTGCAGGTAAAAAATTGCGCCTGATAAATGATACAATGCAATCGCGCTTTCAAATAACCCGCGACATCGACGATATCTACAACAGTTCCATTGACGTAATCCGCCATATCACATCTTTTATCAAGTCAAAGGACACAAATTCCAGAAATCTCATCAAAGATTTGCGCCTCAAACTTGAAAACTGGAAAAAACTTTCAGGCCCGAAAGAAGCCGAAAGCAGGATTAAACTCAACGATGAAATAAATTCGCTTTTGAATAAACTCTCCCAGAGTATCAAAGACAACAGACGAACATACGGCTACAATCCGGAAACCGTAAACCAGCTTGTATCAAACATAAGCGGCATAAATAAATTTATGGGCGAAAACGGAAAAGGCGCCCTGCAGGAAATTTTGACGATTTACAAAAAGATTCTTCCGCGTGAAGACTATCAAAAGCTTAAAACTCACGTGAATAAAACCGTCAAACATATTGACAGGGCAATCACAAAAGAAACAGACAACTTCTTTGACATGAATCGAGACCTGAAACTTGGTTCTGCGCCGACAGATATTTTGTCAATTCTGGCCGCAATCGGTGCAGTCGGTATCGGGCTTTCAAAATCCGAAAACAAAGACCAGCAAAAATCAGTGCTTCTAAGAGCCGGAATTCCGGCAATCGGTGCAATTGCAACTTCTTTGTATTTTTCAGCCAGTCTGGTGTCCGGCGGCCGATCAATGTTATATGGTGCGATTTCCGGTTTAGCAATAAGTAAGGCCGGCGCAATGCTTGACAATTACAGGAAAGAACACTTTTCCAAAAATGAAAAATCATAAAGATTTAATCCAAACGCAGTAGCATCGGGGCGTTTTTTTCTGTTATAATGCATTCGCAACGTAACAATTTTAGAGAAAATCTATGACATTAACCGAAAAAAACAGCATAAGAGAAGTTTTAGAACAACGTGAATATCAATTTTTAAACGAATATGCAACAAAAAGCATTGAATCAAAGGGTCGAAAAATTCAAGAGGAAGAATGCCCTCTAAGAACGTGTTTTCAGCGCGACCGCGACCGAATAATCCACTCAAAAGCATTCCGACGCTTGAAGCATAAGACCCAGGTGTTTCTCTCACCTTTTGACGACCATTTCAGAACCCGTTTGACGCACACGTTAGAGGTTTCGCAGATTGCAAGGACAATTGCGCGCGCTTTGAGTTTTAATGAAGATTTGACAGAAGCCATTGCGCTCGGGCATGATTTGGGCCATACTCCATTCGGGCATTGCGGTGAAGGGGTTTTGAACGAGCTTGTAAATGGCGGTTTTCATCACAATATCCAAAGCGTGAGGGTTGTAGAAATTCTTGAAAAATTGAACCTTTCAACTGAAACTATTGACGGTATTCTCACACATACCTGGGGTTTTGAGCCGAAAACTCCGGAAGGCCAGATTGTGCAGCTTGCAGATAAAATCGCGTACATAAATCATGATATCGAAGATTCCATACGTGCCGGAATAATCACGGAAAGCGATTTGCCAAAAGAATGCATTAACTATTTTTCTTCAAACCAGAGCCGCAGGCTGAATAAAATGATAACCGAAATTATTAACAATTCCGCAGGCAAAAACTCGGTTGCGATGAGCGATGAGGCATGGGGATATACAACGGAACTCAGAAAATGGATGTTTGATAATGTTTACATGGATTCTCCGGCAAAGCTTGAGGAAGAAAAAGCCAGAAATGTTATAAAAGAACTTTTTTATTTCTATTGCGAAAAGCTTAAAAATGTGTGCGATGAAAAAAGAATCGAAAGAATAGTAACCGACTATATTTCAGGCATGACTGACCGGTATGCTATTGAAAAATACAAAGAAAATTTCATTCCGGCAGGATTTCACTCAAGCACGAAGGACGATTATCTTTACAAGCTTGCGAATATGGTTGAATAAGGGGGCTTTGGTGAGATGTGAAAGGTGAGAAGACCGTTTCCGGGATTGGGTTTCAACAAATTTTTCGATACATGTTATTAAACATTTAAAATCGTTGGATTAAAAGATGTATAATTTACCGTAAACGACCTTTCACCACTCACCTTTCACTTTTCACTCTACAACCTCTGCCGCAAAAATACCCGCCCTGCCTCTCCGCCTGTCTAATTTATTATTTTGATTAAAATAATAACATTATTGGTATGAAAGAATTTTTTACATCACCAATATCAAAAACAACATCCAGAATCGCGCTTGTTATTTTTATCCTGATGAGCACATTGCTATGCTTCTATCGTTTGAAAGCATACACTTATCTAACAGTTGAATTCAACGAGGCAAGGCCTGTCAGAAACAAAATTCCGGTCTATTATAAAGGTTATAGAATCGGTAAAGTTGAAAAAATTACTCCGAGCAAAGATTTCAAATCAACGCTTGTGACAATCGTGCTTTATCCGGCGCATCTGACGCTTCCTTCAAACACAACGGCTCTTCTGACCCGCGAAAAACGCGAAAGACGTGAAATCGACTTCATTAATCTTCTGTATCCGGATGAACCATCTGAAATAAGCCTTCGCAGCGGAGACAGAATAAACGGTTTTGCAACGATTGATATTGAGAATTATTTTTCAAGCAAAGCAATCACCGGCGAACTTGATGTTATCACAAATAATGTGAACAGCCTTCTTGAAAGTTTGAAAACCACAAGCGATGCCTTGACTGTATTTATGGAAATTCTGCAGGATACGGTTAACGAAAACCGTCCGTCAATAAAGATTATGACAGGCAACCTTGCGCAAATGTCTGATGCCTTGAAGATTTTTGCCTTCAAACTGAACAATTCCATAAATGAACAAGAATTGAAAAGCACCTTTACAAACTTCAATCAGTCATCATCAAGCGTTGTTATCACAACAAGAAATCTTGAAGGGATTACGAAAAATATCGACGCTATAACAGGCGGCGTAAACAGGCAGGTCCCTCAAATTACTACCTCAATAACAAATGCTGATAAAATTGCCAAAAATATTGAAGTTATCACAACCGGCGTCAAAAATACAATGTCGCAAAATTTCGGTGGATTAAGACTTCTCTTCGGACGCACGATAAAACCCGTAAATTGTAAGAAACCTTGCGAATAAAATATATACGGCCGTGAAATTCAAATTCCACGGCCGTTTGAGTTTTTTATTCCAGACCTTCTGCAATCTTGTAGCACATACGCGCTTCTTTTATCCTCTTCATAGCAGTCAGGATGTCGCCTTTGAGGCTGTAGTTGTATGAATCCTTTTTCAGCATCAAACTCTGGTTAATGGATTTGAGCGCATTTTCAAAGTCGCTTTTTATGTAATACAAATTCGCAACCCTGTAGTAGGCCAAATCGTCCGGCTGGTATTCATTTGCTTTGTTGTAAGCCTTTATGGCTCCATCTAGTTCATCGAGTTCTTCAAGACAAAATCCTTTGTACAAAAACGGGTGCGCCGAAGGCTCTGTTATAATCTGTTTGTTAAGCCAGTTGATAGCCTTGCCGTAATCTCCTTCGCAAAAGTATGTAAGCGCAAGACTGTTATAATAGCTGCTGTTTTCAAGTTCCTCTTCAGAACCGTATTTGCGCGCTAAGTGAAGTGCTTCTCTTGCTTTTTCAAATTCGCCGAGTTCACGGTATGAAAAAGCTTTATAACCATAAGCTTCCACAAATTTTTCTCTTATTAGAATCCTGTTTGCAACATCAATACATTTTTTGTATTCTTCCCTGTCGTAGAAAAAGTCAAGAAGATTTTTGTAGCAGGTTTCTTTTTCGGACTGTTTTTTAGTTTTCCTGACAGCCTCAAACATCAAATCAATCCCTTCTCTTTCATGGCCTAAGTTAAGAAGAAAGTTGGCTTCATAAGCTTCTGCAACACCGGGATTCATTATTTTTGTGATTCCGGAATAAACAAAAGTGCAAAATGCCGGAAAAAAGCTGTCGACGCCGGGGTCTGTTTCATTGTGGTTAAATATTCTTTGACGCACGGCGCGGAAAAAATCTTTGAACGCTTCTTTTATGCGTCCCTGGGCATCATTTATGTATGCGCGTCTCAAAAAATATCCCGAATCTTTTGAGTCAATCTCCAAAAACATTTTTTCATACTTAGCGCGTTCCGGATAATTTGCTTCGTTTGCCTCGCAGACGACTAATTCGTAAAGAGGGATATAAGGTTTTTCACCGTTAAGTTCTAAACTTTTAAGAAAATATTTCTTGCATTTGGAAAAAGCCATCCCTAACTCACGCCGCCTCGAGCCTGCTGCATACCATGCGTAAGCGTTTTTTCTGTCCAGTCTGATGGATTTGAGGGCATAAAAACAGGATTCTTTATTCAATCCGTACATTGAATAAATCAGAGAAATACACAAATAAGTCATTGCCGTTGCTTTGCCTGATTGAATTTCCACACTGAACTTAACCAGATAAAACGGGGCATTTAGATAATTTATATCGTAATCTAAAATTGTGTTCTTTTTATTTTTCTCAGACATACCTATCCTTCCTATACCCGATTACGGCATAGGAATCTCAAAACTTTAATAAATTTTACATTAGTATACATTGTTTTGAATCTGCCCGTTATTAAAGGCAAGGATATTGCTGATGGTAGTTGAAAGAATCCTTTCAATCGCCTCTTTTGAATCATACGCAATATGGGGTGTCACAATTACGTTTTCGAGTTTCATAAGACTGTTGTTCAAAATTGTTTTTTGTAAAGATTGCACGTTCATTCTTCCGATATCAACCAGATAGTCCGGATTTGTCAAAGTTTCTTCGCTTTCCAGAACATCAAGCCCCGCGCCCGAGATTTTTTTCTCTGTGAGCGCATTATAAAGCGCCTGAGTGTCGATTAATTCTCCGCGGGCTGTATTTATCAGAACCGCGCAGTTTTTCATTTTCTCAAAAGCCGCATTATTAAACATGTGATAATTGTCTTTTGTAAGCGGTGTGTGAAGCGATATAAAATCGGAATTTCTCAAAAGCGTTTCAAAATCAACATACTGAACATTGTATTTTTCTTTCAGTTCATCTTTTTCACGCAAATCAAGCCCGAGAATATTCAACCCGAATCCATGAGAAAGCCTTGCCATTTCAGTCCCGATTGCGCCCAAACCTACAATCCCGATGGTTTTTGAGAAAAGTTCAATACCTATTGTGTGGTCTGTGTCAATTATGGAATTTTTTAAATCATTATATGCCGGCGTGATTTTTCTGGTTACATTTAACAGAAGTGCAAATGCGAATTCCGCAACCGTCATATTCCCGTAATTCGGGGTGTTTTCAACGTAAATCCCGCGTTCTTTGCAGTATTCAATATCTATATGATTGAAACCCACTGAGCGAAGCGCAATCAGTTTCAGATTCGGAAATTTTTCGATTAATTCTCTTGAAATTCTTGATGTTGTAAAGCAGGAAATTATTTCAGCCTGTTTTTCTGATTCAGACGGACTAAACAAATCATTCAGCGTATCTGAAACAAATTCATAATCAAAATGTCCTTCGCAAGCATTTTTCAAATAATCAATTTCGTAATCTGCCGCATCAAAAAATATTATTTTCTTCATAAAAAAGTCCCCGCTTGTGTTATCTCTTCTGAGATAATACCCTGCGGGAACTTTTCGGACATCCGTCTTATATCTATGTCAATTAGTGTAAAAATCTGAACCAGATATAAACAGAGCTTAATGCCAGTGAAATAATCATGATGAAAACACCGTATTTCAAAAATCTCATAAACTGAATCGGGTGTCCATGATGAGCCGAAGTTTCAGATACGATAACGTTAGCGGCAGCACCAATGATAGTCATGTTTCCTCCAAGGCAAGCACCGAGTGACAAGCACCACCACAAAGGAAGTGTGTAATCAGCCCCCATAACATTTCTGATTTCCAAAAGCATTGGTGTCATAGTCGCAGTATATGGAATATTGTCGATAATTCCCGAAATAAATCCTGAAGCCCACAAAATCAGCATAGCCGCCGCGTTTTGAGAGCCGTCTGTGACATTTAGAATCCATTTTGCCATCAATGCAATACCGCCTGATGCTTCAACGCCGCCAATAATGATAAACAGGCCGATAAAGAAGAAAATAGTGTTCCATTCAACATCGCAAAGAATATCTTTCGGCTTTTCAAACAGAAGCAAAAAGCTCGCGCCAAGCATTGCTGTTACGCAAGTTTCAATGTGAGTGACATCATGCAGTACAAATCCGAGTATTACAAGCCCGAGAACAATCGCGCTTCTAATCATCAATGGAAAGTCTGTAATTGTTTTTGAGTTGTCAAGATTTGCAACAGCAGCCATTTTTTCAGGTGTTGTGTGAAGGTCTTTTTTGAAGAACAGGAACAACACACACAAAACAACTGCCAGAATCACTGTGATAATCGGAGTCAATTCAATAACGAAATCCATAAATGACAATCCTGCAGCACTTCCGATAATAATGTTCGGAGGATCTCCGATGAGTGTTGCGGTGCCGCCGATGTTTGATGCGAAGATTTCCGTCAAAAGGAACGGAATCGGGTTTATGTCCAATTTTTTTGCGATAAAGAAAGTTACCGGCATAATCAGTATAACTGTTGTAACGTTATCCAAAAATGCTGATGCGATTGCCGTGAACAGACCCAGTGCAAAAAGAATTCCGACAGGTCTTCCTTTCGTGAGTTTGAGAAGTTCGTTGGCAACCCAGTTGAACATACCGCTTCTTGTTGCGATGCTTACGATAATCATCATCGAAACTAGAAGGAAAATTACGTTGAAGTCAACGAAATTGATAAAATAATGAGGGTCAAGTCCGCCGTCTAAAGCCTTAGTCTGGCTTACAAGCCCTAGCATAATTGTAATAGCCGCGCCTAAAAGTGCAATTGTAACTTTCGGAATTTTTTCCAGTGCAATAAACACATAAGCAACAAGCAAAATACCGGCAGAAATCGCAACATTATGCGCCTGCACGATACTGTGTAAGAATTCCATTTAATACCTCCATTGAATATTAATATACACAAATATCCTACAACAAACATATCCTAATGCAAAGTTTATACAATTAATAAATACATTATAAGAGGCGCGGATTTAAGATTTAAACCATTTCTAAATTATTCAGAGAAAAACCTGAGAGAATATTTTTTATGTCAGGCGAAACAAACCTGAATTTCAGTTTTTCTTCCGGGGATTTTTTGTACAAATATGAAGAAGTCAATACAAGAACCTTAACAGCATCAAGGATATTCATTCCAGTCAAATCCAGTTCAGTTTTTTCAATTGCGGATTTTTTTAAAACCTTTTCAATCTCTTTTGCCGCTTGAATAGGATTTTCGGCTGCCGGATGGATTAAGTTTTTTGCATCTTGATTTCTCATAGTTTCTCTGACGGCAAAAAGTGAAAATATTTTAACATTTTGTTTGATTTTAGTACTTTTGTATGATTTTATTGTATACTTGAATTAAAATTAGTTAGGAAGGTGTGTATGGGTATTACAATGACAAAAACAAGAAATATAAATGATTTGGCAAAAGAAGTTTTGACAATAGAAGCAAATTCTATTTTAAGATTGAAAGATTCTATCGGAGAAGAGTTTGATAAAGCTGTCGAATTCCTTTACAACTGCAAGGGCCGCGTAATCGTGACCGGCATGGGAAAATCCGGTCTTATCGGACGCAAAATCGCAGCAACGCTGTCTTCAACCGGAACGCCTGCATACTTTCTTCATCCGGCAGAAAGCACCCATGGCGATTCAGGAATTATTACAAGAAATGACGTGATTATCGCGATTTCAAACAGCGGCGAAACTCAGGAACTTTTGAATCTTTTGCCTCTAATCAAACGTTTCGGCGTCACAATGATTGGCATGACCGGCAAAATGAATTCAACGCTTTCTCATGCAAGCGATGTGACTCTTGATATTTCTGTTGAAAGAGAAGCCTGCCCGCTTAACAAAGCGCCGACTGCAAGTACAACCGCAACCCTTGCGATGGGCGATGCTCTGGCTGTCTGCCTTCTTGAAAAACGCGGTTTTTCCGAAGAAGATTTCCTTGTCTTCCACCCGTCAGGAGCGCTTGGAAAAGGTTTCTTATACAAAGTTTCAGACTTGATGCTATCAGAAAGAGAAAAATTGCCGATTGCGCATGAAAACGACAAGTTTACCGATGTAATCGAACTTATCACTGAATACAAACTCGGCATGGCAATGATTCTTGATGAAAATGACGTTCTGGCAGGTGTTCTTACTGACGGCGATATCAGAAGAACATTGTTAAAACATTCCGATACTTCAAATATTTTGATAAAAGATGTTATGACGCAAAATCCGAAAAGAATTTCACCGGATTCTTACGGTGCAAGTGCACTGAACTTGATGGAAAAATATTCTATCACGGCGTTGGCTGTCGTTGATGAAAATAACCGTCCGGTCGGGGTTGTTCATATTCATGACCTGTTGAAAGCCGGAGTTGCTTAATAAGATGAATGATTTGGAATTGAGAGCGTCAAAAATTAAACTTTGCGCATTTGATGTTGACGGCGTAATGACTGACGGAAGCATTACTTATGATGAAAACGGCGTAGAATACAAAACTTTCAACGCAAAAGACGGTCAGGGAATTACAATGCTTAATAATGCAGGAATTATCACGGCGATTATTACTGCACGAAACAACGGAACTGTTCAGCACAGGGCGGAAAATTTGAAGTTTAAAGAAATTCATCAGGGTTCAAAAAATAAACTCGAAACTTTGAATGAAATTCTCAAAAAATACAATCTTACAATGGAAAATGTTGCATATATGGGCGATGACCTGCCGGATGTATGTATTTTGGAAAAAGCCGGACTTTCGGGGTGTCCTGAGGATGCTGTGGATGAAGTTAAAAAAATCGCAAACTTCATCTCTTCAAAAAACGGCGGCCGCGGTGCAGTCAGAGAGTTTTGTGAATTGATTGTAAGAAATTTGAAGTAACTTCGGATTTTGTGAGCTGAAGCTTTGACAGGTCTAAAATTTTAATGAAAAACCGCAATGCGGAGAGGAGATAATATGTACGAAATAAAAACACAGGCATTTTTTTCAGCGGCGCACCATCTTCTAAACTATGACGGCGAGTGCGAAAACCAGCATGGACACAACTGGATGGTTGAAGTTTTTGTCAAAGGCGAAACTCTCGACAAAAGCAACATCCTTATTGATTACAAAGTCTTGAAACGTGAGTTAAATGCTGTTCTTGATTTGCTCGACCATAAAGATATCAACGAACTTCCGGATTTCAAAAATGAAAGCCCGTCTTCTGAAATGATTGCGGCATTTATATATTCAAAATTGAAAGAACGTGTTGTGCAGTTGAGCAAGGTTTCAGTTTGGGAAACCCAAACATCATGCGCAAGTTATTATGAAGAGGAGTTGTAATTAAATGAATTTAATACAGGCAATTTTAATGGGGATAGTGCAAGGTTTGAGCGAATTTCTTCCGATATCAAGTTCGGCACACCTTGTATTTACATCTAATTTCTATAAGGTTTTCAAAGGCATTGAAATCGTTCAGCAATCAAATGAAGAAGTCTTCTTTGATATAATGGTTCACCTTGGAACTTTAGTTGCCGTATTAATATTTTTCAGAAAAGATATCGCAGAAATCCTGAAAGCCCTCTGGCATGCCCTCAAAACCAAAGAGTGGTCAGATAAAAATGCCAAACTCGGACTTTTTATTGCGGCCGGCACGGTTGTTACTGTGCTTCTGGCGCTTCCGATAAAAGAAATCGCTGAAAAACTTGTTTATTCACCATCACTTGTCGGAATCCTTCTTTTTGTGACAGGTTTTGTTCTTCTGGCAAGCGAATACATGTCAAAAAATTTCAAGGCAAAAAAAGAAAATGTTGATTTGAAAACATCAATTTTAATGGGGCTTGCGCAAGGTTTAGCCGCCCTGCCGGGCTTTTCCCGCTCCGGCTGGACAATTGCAACGGGTCTGTTTTTCGGTTTGGATAGAGTAACTGCAGCAAGGTTTTCTTTTCTGCTGAGCATTCCGATTATTCTCGGAGCGTCCATGGTTTATCCGCTTGTGAAAATCGATATCCATGAAGCCTTAACCTATAATTGGACAGCAATAATTGCAGGTACAATAGTATCAGGAGTTGTCGGGTATTTGTGCATAAAATATTTTATGAAATTTATCTCAAAATTCTCGCTTGCAATCTTTGGGTGGTACTGCATTATTGCAGGCGCCGGCGCGTTCGTTTTCTTTAAATTTTACGGATAAATTTTTGTAAAAAAATGTAAACTCTGTAAATAAAACTAACAAAATATTTCTTTCAGGAATATTAATATACCATCATCAGATTTTGGAGTAATAATGATTTTACCGGTAAGAAGCAATCTAAATCATAGTCCTGTTTTTTCTGCGGAACAGCCCGCGGAAAACGAAAAAAAGTATAATCATGACACATTATTACCGAATAATTTTTCAACACGTTTTCGCATTGGCATGGACAAATTTACAAATGCCATCACGCTTTATCCTGCAAAAGGCTTGAGCGGCAACCGCAACGCAAACTTTTATGAATTTCTCACAATGGGGCAGGTTCCGTATTTAATCGGAAGCGGCGTTTTGATGGCGGTATTTAACTCTGCAAACAAACATTTTGACGCCTTCTCAAAACAAAAAGCCGGCCCAATCGGCAAACACATGGCTTTGGGTGTTTTGTTCTACGGACTTGCTAAAAGCATGTCAAAACCTCTGATTACAACACCAATCAAACTATTGACCGGCGTTGATACAGAAGTTCCATACGCAAAAGTTAACTATGAACTACCTGATGATATTTACGACACGGATATTACGAGCATTGAATATCACAAAGTATTTGAAAGTGTCGAATTCCCGCGCTGGGATTTGCTTTATATGCAATCCGGCAGCGGGAAACCGCGTAATGCATACTATGACAAGGTTTGCAAAAAACTCGGACTGGGTTCAAATCTGAAGGATTCCGACCAGGAAGCAAAACCGCGGATCAAAGAAATCGTTGTAAAATCTAAACTTGCACAAAATATATCTTCATATCTCTGGGCCGCAACGGGCGTTGCGCTTGCCTTCCAAAAACCATGGGAAGAGTATTTTAATGTTGCAACTCTCAAGTTCTGGAAGGGAAAAGAGTTCAAAGAATCATTGTCTACTTTCGGAAAATGCTTTGAGAGAAGCTTGAGTTCGTTGTATTTCGGCGACGGTTCAAAAGTTGGAAAATATACCGGAAAAGCTATGATATTCACATCCCTGGCGGCATCTGCCCTTGGAGTGTTGAATGTAATGTCAAGTTCTCAAAAGCCGTCTAAACTGGATAGCGCGGATATCATTGAGAAAGAAAGAAAGTACGTGGTGAACTAAAATGAAGACAAATCTAATCCAAAACTTCGTACATACACAAAATACGCATACTTCTAAACCTAAAAAAGAGGCTCCGGATTTTGATATTCATCATGAACTTGCAAATAAAGCTTTTATAAGACCTCTGGAAGGTCAGGGAAGGCTTGTTAAAGATAATATTTTATATACGCCAGTAAATATGGCAAAAAGTTTTGCTTACGATATCAAGGCCTTAAAAGGCAGTGTAAACGGTGAGGCAAACGACCACCAGCTTGGAAAACTGAACGATTTAGGCATGAAACTCGGCGGGCTTGGTATCGCAGGATTTTTGATGACAAAAAGACAAACTCCGCTGACCAAAACAATGGAATTTGTGGGCCTTGGCTCATTCTTTGCATCAATGGCACTCTGGCCGAAAATCGCTATCCAGATTCCTGCCAGATTAATTCACGGATTCAATGTCCAACAGCAGTATGAAGACAGTTTCGGCCGCAAAAAACCGTTCTATCAGGATGCGCAATTCCTTCCATGGGATTTGTATTCAGATGATGAAATAAACAAAATCGGGAACAGAATGGGCGTTCCGAAAGACATCCCGAACCGCCGCGAATTCATTCAGGAAAAAATGAAGAAAATCGCAACCCAAAATAATACCCTCTGGATGTTAACAGCCGGCTTTGCAACTCCGATTATGAGTGCTTTAATCTGCAACCAGCTTGAAAAGCCGCTCGCAAAACCGCTTTCAACACTCAGAAACAACAACAACGACAATATTTTGAATAAATTGTCCGATTCTCAAAAAGCATTCAAGGACAACGAAATCCAAAAAACTGTAGAAAATATAATCTCAATAAATCAAAACAAACCGCTTACGGATGAGTTGATAGAAGAGTTATCGCAGGCAATGACAAAGGGATTTGACCCGATAACAAGAAAGTTTATGAATCGTGACTTGAAGTCTTTGCTTGGCGCGGATTCAACAATTGTCAACGACAATGCCCTGAATGCAATATCTGCGGATACGAAAAAAGTCTTCCTTGCAAAAGGAATTGATACAAAAATTGTTGATGCTCTGATTCCGGATGCGCAAAATCTCAGAAAATATTTTGATTTTGAAAAAGGCGTTTTCGGAAATGAACTTACGCCTGTAAAAGTAGAAAAAACATACCAGATGTTCACGAAAGATATTCGTAAGGCAATGCTTGAGTACAATTCTCAAAATCCGGAAAATCCGATAACTAAAGCAGTTCAAAAGAAAATAATCAACATATTGACCTTACCGGAAAAAGGGAATCCGATATATAAAGGTTTGACACAAGAACGTTACGCGCTTTTAGACACTCAAAATCAGACTAAAGTTCGTGTCGTAACAAATGCCATGAACAAACTTAAAGCTGAAATTAATGCACTGGACACTTATATCCTGCACAAAGTCGGTCAGGCCGCAGAAACCACGCTTGCTGATTTCTGGAACGGCACGGTCACTTCGTTTGTGAAAACTTTGAATATTTCGCCAAAACAGCTTTCAGAAACACGCGGCGACAGACTTTTGACAGCAGATCTTCTGCATACAAGTCTGAATAATGCGGCGGCTGACAAAACCGCATATACAAAAATTACAACGGATTTAATCTCAAAAATTGGAGAACTTGACAACCTTGTTAAGAAAACCGACATTGATGACGGTCTGTTCAGCAATCCTCAGGAAATGACAAAATTAGAAAAACAGCTTGATAAAATGCTTTCATCTTTTGAAATCGAGATTAAAAAGCTTCCTGATAACCAAATCGGTGATATGGAATTGATTTTCGACCACTTTATCGGTCCGAGAAATAATATCAGAAACCCGATTCGCGGCGAAAAAGGCTCGTTGAAGAACTTGTATAAAACAATGGCAAGAGAAAGATTAATCGGAGTAAAAAGCGCATTCTTCCGTATGCTTAATACTCTTGATACATACAGACGCGTAGCTGTCGGGGATATGGCACATCTGCGATCAATTTCACAGCTCCCGCGCGAATTAAAAGAACAGGTCGTGGAATTAGCCAAAATGACAGGCTTAAAGGCTCATACTGCGGATTATCTGACAAAATTCTTTGCGCTCAGAAACCCGCATCCGAATATGGATGATATGAGTGAAATCGCGCTTCAAAACGGAAAAACAATCTACAAATATTTCGACAAAACTGTTGAAGAAGGAAAAGTCAATCTGACTTATGACAGACAAATCTTCAGAGGCGTTATGGATTTGGCTTGCGCAGATGCAATTTCGCCTGACACAGAAAAAGCTTTCGGAAATAATACATCTCTGTTGAACGAATTTATGGAATCCAGAAACCAAATGTACAGAAAACTCGGCACATACGAATATCTGGAAGGCAAAAATATTAAAACGGCAGTAGAAGCCTTATCCACAACCGATAAGGAAATGTTTAATATTGTGGGTGCCGCTATGGATGAAGTTGTTTCAAATTACGGAAAACAAGTTCACAATACAAGAAAATGGATGCGGATTTTTGCACCTGCGGGCGCCGCTCTTCTTGCAGTGACAGTGTTGTCGCAGTTTATGTTTGGAAAGATGAAACCGCCGGCTTCAATAAGTGAAACTCAAAAAGGACAAAGAAATGCTTAATACAACGAATCTTTTAGCGCAAAAATTTAATACAATCCGTCCGGAACAAAAAACCGTATCGTCTCCGGTTTCACCTGTTCAGATTGAGTCTTCAAAATCTTCATCAGGCTTGATTTCTGCTTATCTGGATAATCTTGCGATGATTAACGCTCCGGCTGTTGAAAAAGTTGAAAAAGCCGCACCTGTAAATTATCATAATAATTTGAGAGATTTGTTCAACAACAACGAAGCAAAAATTCTTGCAATAATTCCAAGAACATTCAACGCAAAAGACACAAACGGAAATGAATATATCGACGGAAACGAAAAGCATGGAACACTTTTGAATGCAATCGAAAGACTTGATGAAGTAAAAGCGGAAGGTTTTAATACACTTCACATACTTCCGATTCATCCGCCGGGAAAAATGAAGGCAATGGGCACCGCGGGTTCTTTGTACGCGCCTTTGGATATGCTGAAAATTGACCCGATGATTGTTGAGCCGAACGACCCGAGATCAGATAAGGAGCAGTTGAAAGCTTTTGTTGACGCATGCCATGAAAGAGGAATCAGGGTAATGCTTGATATGCCAAGCTGTGCATCGTATGATATGTTTTTGGCGCGTCCCGAATTGATGGCGAAAGAGCGCGACGGGCTTGCGAAAACCCCTCAAGGTTGGAATGATATCAGAATGTTTCAGCCATGGGAGGATGAGGGCAAAAGAACTTTAAATCCGAAACTTCTTGAACTTCATAAAGAATATGTTGATATGTGCATTGACGCCGGAATTGACGGTATCAGAGCGGATGTTTCGCGTGCAAAACCCGTTGAATTCTGGGATATTATCATCCCGTATTCAAGAATGCGCGACCCGCAGTTTGCATGGCTTGCGGAAACTTATACGTATGAAGATGCTTCTCCTCAGGCAAATATGCCGTTCGATAGACCGGAAGATGCGCTAAGAGCCGGCTTTGATATGATTTACGGTCAGTATCATATCTTTCATGAATGGCCGAAAGCCTCGACATTTATTGATTACGTAAAAGATAATCTTGATATGTCATACAGACTTGATAAAGGTAAATCTTTAATCGGCTCATTTGCAACCCATGATGACATTTCTCCGATGTTCCATGGCGGAAGTGATTACTGCAATTTGACATCCGGTTTGCAAATAACATTACCAATGTTAAATCCTTATATTGTCGACGGTTTCCAGAGCGGTGATTATTACGATTATCCATATAGAGATAAGTATAACCCGCAAACACAGACAGATACGCATGAGATGACGGCGCACTTTGGCAAACTCGATATCTTTAACCTTTCAAGACGCCCGGGCGGAAAAAATCCCGAAATCGGCAAATTTATGACAAAAGCTTTTGAGGCAAGAGAAAAATATAAAGATGTCTTTACTAAAGGCTCGTTTATTGAGTTGGAAAAACTTGGCGACACAAATGATCAGATAATTGCATTTGCAAGACATTACCATGGCAAAACAATTGTCGTTGTGGCGAACAAAAACATTGACCGCGAGGTTGCGGCTGTTGTAAAAGTTCCGACATTGAAAGCAAATCAGGATATCAATAACATCCTGCCATCATACGGCAAAGAAAGTATTTTGCAGGCGGCAGACGGAGAACTGAGAATTGATTTGGGCGCATCAAGAATCCATGTTTTTGAAGTTGACACACCCGAAATCGAAAAATATACAAACAAAGTTTATAAGCAGAATATAAATTAGGCACATTAAATAAACAGAAGAATGCAACCCAAATATGGGTTGTATTTCTTTGCGAAGGCAATTTTGCCTTTTTACAGTCAAGAGCTTTACAAATACAAAATTCGGCTTTTCTTTTCAATATGTTTGTCTTAAAATGTGAAAAGAGGATTAGAAAATGTTACAGGAATTTTTATTTTCAAAAATACACAGAGCCACAGTGACAGACGCAAATTTGAATTATGTCGGCTCGATTACGATAGATGAAGCTTTGATGAAAGCCGCAAATATAAGAGAATGGCAAAAAGTTGATATTTTAGACGTCAATAACGGCGAAAGATTTCAAACTTACGTTATAAAAGGTCAGGCAAATTCAGGATGCATCTGCCTGAATGGCGCTGCAGCGCGCAAGGTTCAGCCTGGTGATAAAGTTATCATTGTATCTTATGCAAGCTTGACACCTGATGAAATCGAAAAACATAAACCAACTGTGGTTATGGTTGATGATAAAAATAAAATTACAGAAATTCATTAATTTTCTGTGTGAGTTTTATTTTGTAAGATTTTTGAAGTCGTTTTTGTAATTCAGAATCTTGCAATTTTTCAAAAAATCATTTATAATTTTCATGTATACAATCAAATTAATTTAAGGAGTTCGAATGGCTAGAATTAAGACTATGACTGAATTTTCGGGGGGGGGGGGCGTCCGCTAACCAGCTCCTTAAAGGCTTTTTAAACAATTTTGTATTAGCAAAAACTGATGAATCTGCAGATTTAAATATTAATGCTTGCCGCACAACAGATACGTTAGCGGAAGTTGTTGTGTGTTCGAAAAAGTTTAACAATCCCGCTTTGAGAGCCTTTACATTGGCGGAAGTTTTGATAACACTTGGCATAATAGGAATTGTTGCGGCCATGACGCTTCCTACTGTCATCAACAACGCCAGAAATAAGGAACATCAGGCAAAATTTAAACAAGCATATTCGCTTGCCTATCAGGCAGTTTTGATGATGGGGCAGGACGATCCTGAATTGTGGCAGACTTATTGTGCAAAGAATTCAAACTCTGAAGTTAATTCAAACAGGGACAAAGATTACAGTTTTATAAGAGATTTTTCTAGGCAGTTTCAAACCTCAGCAGTGCATGAAAAAGATACAATAAATTTGCAAACTTTAGGTTATAAGCAGGAATATTTTTATACTTCAACCAATGGCAAAAAGAGATTTAATCCGGATTCACATAACAATGGCGCGTTTGTCGGGAAAAATGGGATGATAGTATTTTCAAGCGGCTGCTGGTGGGCTAATGGACTGGATTTTGTTATTGATACGAACGGGTTAAAAGGTCCGAATAAATTCGGATATGATGTGTTTTATTTTCAGATTGCAAAAAATAATCAACTTTTGCCCTCGAGTATAAATTCAAAATTTTCCGGCAATGGTTCTGATTCTGCGGGATGTTGTACGCTTGCAGGAGATAGCAGCGGCGGAGGAATGTGTAATTCAGAATATTTTGGCGGCAGTATAAGCGATAACGGTTCAGCATGTTCAAGATTTGCTCTGATGGATGCTTATCCGGGCGATGAAGGCCGGCCTTACTGGAAGAATCTTCCGACTCCGTAATCATTTTATTTATATACCAAAAGACGCGTCGCAATTGAATAATGGGCGCGTCTTTTTGGTATCTTTAAAGAACTGTTTGTACTTTAAAATTTATCTGTAATTCGTGAACTGCAGCGGATAATCGTATTTTTCTTCGTTTCCGCGAAGCATTTTAATAACTTCCTGCAAATCATCCTTGTCTTTGCCTGAAACCCTTACGGAATCACCCTGAATCGAGGCTTGAACTTTTTTCTTCATATCCTTTATGTCAGCAGAAATCTTTTTCGCCAACTCCTGTGTCAAACCTTTTTTCAAGTTGTAAACCTGTCTTACGTTTCCGCCAAGTGCGTTTTCAATGCCTTGCGGGTCAAGAATTCTGATGCTTAAGTTTCTTTTTACAAGTTTTGACTGCAAAATGTCATAAATGTTTCTCAACTTCATCTCATCGTTTGTTGTAATCGTGATGGATTTGTCTGCCTCAAGTTTAACTTCAGAATTCGAGTCTTTTAAATCAAATCTTGAAGAAATCTCGCGCTGAACCTGATCAATCGCATTCACAAGTTCCTGTTTGTCAAATTCCGATACTACGTCAAAACTGCAATCTTTTGCCATATTAACCCCCTTTATAATGTACTGTGCGGTTTAGATTATAATAACACAAAAATGCGGAGATTTAATCTCCGCATTTTCTTTCGGGTTGCGTATAAATTTTTTATAATGCTTTTAGGGATTTTTCAGACTATGCTAAATAACCCTTTATGCTTAAGGAGTTCCGGCTGTTGGCGCCGCGCCTGAAGGAGCCGGAGCGGGTGCAGCTGCCGTAGTTGGCGCAGCCGCAGACGGTGCTGCCGGTTTCTTTTTGAATTTAGAAGTGAAGCCGCTCCATGTTTTCTTAACCCATGTTGTGGCTTTGCCCCAATTGTTGGAAACCCATTTGAAAACACCTTTATTTCTGAGTGCAAGTCCTGTCGCAAGCCCGATTATGACAAGTCCTGCGGCTTTCAATGCATTAAAGTCTTTCTTTTTTCTGTTTTGAAGAACAAATTTATCCTGCGCTAAGTCTGATTGCATTCTAACTCCGCCCAGAAGATTTGTGTACATCCCGAATTGCGGCATCATTCCCATGGAAGGATTGCGCAAATCCTGATACATTATTGGCATTTGAAAATCATCTGATAATGACGGCATAATTGTTCTCCGTTCGCGTTTTTTCAGCTTTTAAGCAACTCTTAAGCTACAAGTATTTCGCTGACTTTGTTTAATAATTTTTTGATTGTACTTTGTTTGTGTGTTTTTTGTTCTTGAATTGTTTCTTGAATTTCTACCGGAAATTCGCACAATGAGCAGTCGCCAAGATTCAGACATGCCAAGCTTCCGGTTACTTGTTCCCCTTTTTTCATCATAGTATTACTCCAAATTTTAACCCTGTGTATATATAAAGTATTTTTGTTCGTCCAAATTGCTTTTGTTGATTCAATTGTAACTTTTTGTAACAAAGATACATTAAACAGATGTTACGCCGATTCTGCTGTATGACTATTATTAAATCAGAGTAAAGGCTTGAGAATATATGTCTGAAATAAACGATTTGAATACTTTTAAAATGAATTTTTACGAAAAATATCATAAGGTTTTAGTGCCTGCTATTTCAGGAATGGAGAGTGAAAGAAAATCAAGTTTGTTTTGGGCAATTTTTTGGAGCGTTCTGCTGATTCTTCTTGGAATAGGTTATTTTTACCTGATGATTAAATTCAAAATTGATGGAAAACACTCTGCCGATCCCGGGGTATATCTTATTGGTTTTGGGTTTGGGATGTATTATCTGTTCAAGAAAAATTTCGAATCCAAAATTAAAAATAGAATCATGGACACTGTCTGTTCATGTTTTGGAAATTTTAGCTGGACTTCAAGCTATTCCCAAATCGCGGCTCAGCGTTTTGTGGATGTTGGTTTATTTCCGAGTTTTACGGGTTTTGACCCTGACGATGTCTTTTTAGGGACATACAAAGATGTTTCAATTGATATTGTTGAAGCTGAATACGAGCGGGGTTCCGGAAAAAACAGAACAACTGTTTTTAAAGGATTATGTATAAAGCTTGATATGAATAAAAATTTTAAAGGGCATACGCTTTTGATGGAAGATAAGTTGATGCACAAATCTCCCCTGCCCGGTTTGCGTCATACGGAGTTGGAAGATGTGAATTTCGAGAAAAAATACGATGTTTTCACGGACGATGAAGTTGAGGCGCGCTACATTTTGACTCCGACATTAATGGAAAAACTTACGAATATTAAAATGGCATTCAAATGCAAATCTATCAGATGCGCATTTAAAGAAGAAAAACTTTATATTGCAATGAAGACATCGAAAGACCTGTTTTCGCTCGGAAGTTTGAGAAAGCCGGTTACTGATACAAAGCAATTCGCAACACTTTGCCAGCAGTTTATTTCGGTTTTGAGCCTGATTGATTATCTCAAACTTGATAAAAAAGCCGTTCTGTAAAGAAAAAACTCTTAAAATGCAGTATTTTTTATTAGTCATTCTGAGCCTGAAAGGCGAAAGAATCCAGCCTATGGTTGTATTCTGAATTAGCGGCAAGAAAATCCGGCACACCATTTTATTGCAGAATACAAGCCAGCGCTATTACTCAGCATTTGACGTTGAAAAATTTTCAAAACGGCAGTTTTATAATGAAAAAATTTCTTATTCCGCAATCACAAAACCCGCCCTAAATTAAGGCGGGTTTGTTAAAGAATTCGACTTTATGAAACTTATTTTGCAGCCTGAGCAGCTTCGAAAACTACCTGAAAAGCTTCAGGGTCTTTAACTGCCATATCAGCAAGCATTTTTCTGTTAACAATAATGTTTGCTTTTTTGCAAGCGTTTACGAATCTTGAATAGCTCATACCGCGGTCTCTAACAGCTGCGTTGATTCTTACAATCCACAAACGACGCATATTGCGTTTTGTAGTGCGTCTGTCTCTGTAAGCGTATTTCAAAGCTTTCATAACAGCGATGTTTGCTACTTTAAAAATTCTGCTTCTTGCTCCGATAAAGCCTTTAGCAAGTTTTAATATTTTCTTATGTCTTTTGCGACTAACATTACCACGTTTTACTCTCATTGTTTGCTCCTATCTTGAATACTTCTTGTATGGTAACTCATGAGATACCAATTTTACCTGTGCATCTGAAATCTGTTCTACCGAGAAAAGTCTGCGTTTTCTGGAAGCAGATTTGTGTTGGAGCAAGTGGCCTATACCTGCTTTTCTTCTGGTGATTTTGCCTGTTGCTGTAACTTTGTAGCGTTTAGCAGCAGATCTGTGTGTTTTCATTTTTGGCATTTTCTTCTCCTTTTTTTGGTTAAGTATTAACGAATTAGTTTCAGGCATACCAAAGCCGTGAAACTTTCGGCTGAATTTATTCTATTACAGAAAATGACTGAATGCAAGCGATTGTTAATTTTCGTTATCAAAACGCGTCAAATCGCTTACTGTTGTATCAAGATTTTTGGCAAATTCAATCAACGTATCAAGCGAGGGTTTTGAAAACGCGACTTCTATTTTCCCCATAAAATTTAGAGAAATATCCATTTTATCGGCAAGCTGCTGCTGGGTAAGTCCGAGTTCTTTGCGGCGTGCCTTGATATTCCTGCCTAATTTTTGATAGAAATCATTGTTCATACGTACAGTCTATACGTAATTTTTGTTAAATATACGTACTGTTAGTACGTAATTCGGGTATAATAAATCCGGAGGTTTTTATGAAAAATATTTTTATTAATTCGAAGTTAGCATTTACTCTGGCTGAAGTTTTGATTACATTAGGCGTAATCGGAATAGTTGCCGCTATGACTTTACCTGCCGTTATAAATAACAGCAGAAACAAGTAGCTTGAAGCCGGATTAAAACGCAGTTATTCTGTGATTGGACAGGCTTTAGATATGTATCAGGCTCAGAGCGGAGAACGAATTAAAGCGGGAGAACTTGGAATGCATGAATTAAAACCGCTTTTAATGAAATATCTTCAAGTAATTGAAGACTGCGGATTTGGAAATAAAGACAGAAACAGCGCCTGCATTCCAAACACACAAGGAGGAGGTTTTTTAGGAGATGCAGCCAAGGTAAGAAAATACAAAACTTATAACGGAAAAAGTGATATATATATCAGCCTGTTTGACGACGGCCAATTTGTACTTAATGATGGAAGTCTGGTTTTGCTTGAAAATTATACTACGGCTTTGTATATATCTGTGGATGTTAACGGTTACAACAAGAATCCAAATAGGTTAGGGCAGGATTTGTTCATGTTTCAGATAAATGATAAAGGCGTCCTGCTTCCGATGGGTGCACCGAACACGCCATATTACGGCAAGACGAACGAATATTGTTCAAAAACATCAACCTACAATCGTAACGGAGCAGGATGTACATATAACGCGCTTACGGATAAAGATTATTTTAAAAATCTTCCAAAATAAATCTACACCGACAACTTAAAACCTGAATAAGCTTCTTTTACAGTCAAATATTTTGACAGGATAATTTTCGCTCTCAAATCGCAGCAGTGGCAGGGGTAAATCATCTGAACGCCCTGTCTCTGGAGGTAAATCCCGAGTTTTTTAATATCCGTGTCGGATTTTTGAAGCAGGTGCACGCCGCCGATTATCGCATAAATTTTGCTCTGGTTCGTAACTTTTTTGGCATACTCGACAATATTCGCCAAGCCCGCATGGGCACAGCCTGAAATTATTATCAAGCCTTTTTTAGATGTATAAACCAATGCCGATTCATCAGGGTCTTCACTGCTGTCTGAAGCCGGGAATTCGCCCAGATAAATCAGGTTTTCCGTAATTTTGAAAGGCTCTTTTGTATAGGTTAGTTCAAAAAAGTCGCTTATGGAATTTTCATCGCCCGGAAATCCGATGTTTGCGAAATTTTCATCCAGGTGCGGTTTAAATATATAAGGATGCGCAACAACTCTTTTGTTATTGATTACGAATCCGACTTTAAGAAGTTTTTTATAAAGGTTTTGCAACCATAGAAAGCCGCCCGTATGGTCGTTGTGGCTGTGCGAAAGCACGATGTCGGTTACATCGGCCAAATCTATATTCATATGATACGCATTTTTTATAAAAACATTGCTGTAACCGCAGTCAAAAAGTATTTTGCGATATTCATCTTCAATCAATATCGAAAGCCCGAATTCTCCAAGCAAATCATAATCTTTTTGTGTGTTGTTGTCTACTAATACTGTCAATTCCATGTAAAACAGTTTAATACTTTTTTCAAAAAAAGTAAATACTTTAAAAACATTAGCTTAAAACATTTTCAAAATTGCATTTTTACCTAGAAGCATTTTTGTACAATCGGATACGACGCACCGTTTAAAAATGAGCGTTCGGTTAATCTTACGCCAAGACAGCATTGTTTGCGTTTGAATTGAGCGCGGTAAATTTTTCGGACAGTTTCATCAACAAGCTGTTTGTCATATTTTGCATAAATTTCTTCTTTTGGACAAAGTTTTTCAACATACATTTCGATAATATCGTCAAGAACCGCGTATTCTGGCAGGCTGTCCTGATCTTTCTGGTTTGGCCTGAGTTCTGCGGAGGGGGCTTTTTCTATAATTTCCTGCGGAATGATTTCACCGTTTCTGTTTATGTAATTTGAGAGTTTATAAACATTTGTTTTGGTCAAATCGCAAATAAGGTTGTATCCGCCCGCCAAATCTCCGTAAAGCGTTCCGTAGCCCATAGCAGCTTCTGATTTGTTGCCGGTTGAAAGCAGAAGGTAATTGTCGCGGTTTGAGAAAAACATCAGAATAAGTCCGCGAAGCCTTGCTTGCAGGTTTTCTTCCGCCAAATCATGAAGTCTTTCATGTGCAACTTTTTCCATAAAATTGTCAAAAAGTGGGGTTATTGTGTGTTTTGCGGTCTTGATACCAAGGTTTTGCGCAAGTTTTAAAGAATCGTTCACGCTGCCTTCAGACGAAAACATGCTTGGCATAAGAACACCGAAAACATTTTCTCTTCCCAAAGCCTCAACGGCTAAGGCCGCTGTCAATGCGCTGTCAATTCCGCCTGAAAGACCGAGGATTACTTTTTTAAAGCCTGTGTTTTCGCAATATTCCCTTAATGCAAATGTTGTTACCTTAAATACGGCCTCTTCCATAATTTCCGGCGCAAAATCTACCGCAGTTTCAAAATCAACGTCTGCAAGATTTTCTTCGCAGACAGACATTTGCAAAACCGGTTCATTCTTGCAATTTTTCGCAAAACTTGCGCCGGCAAAAATATTTTCGTCTGCCATTCCGATTGAATTCACGAAAATAAAATCAGTTTTTGTGTCAATACTTTCTACAAATTCTTCATAAACGTTCATTGCGAAGTATTTGTTGTGCGAAAGTATGTAAATGTCGCAGTCTACATCTTGAACAAAGCTGTCTGAAACATAAACTTTTTTATTCGCAAATTCAAAGAATTCAACTTCTTCAGCCTCTCCGTCTTTTATCAAAATGTCGCCGATTAGAAGAGTTTTGCCATCTGAATTAGCGGCAATTGTTTCATACATTTCGACTTCTTTTTGAACGCAATCCTCATCGTAAATCAGGTCTTTTCCGCCGAGCGATTCTAAATCAGCACGCGGAAATATAGTCAAATCCGCATCAGATTTTTGTGCATATTTCATTATGTTTTCGTAATTGAATTTAAAATCACCGGTTTTTAATTTTATTTGCGCAACTGCTATTTTCATTATATTTCTCCTACTTATCAAGTTTTAAAACGGGATCCTGCCAGCGTAAATCCAGATATTCTATTTTTGTGTCCATAAGGCGGACTTTAGGTAAAATTGAAGGGATTCTCTCAATTCTGTCTCCCACATGTTCATCAATCCTGCCAAGTCTGATGTTAACCGATTTGATTTTCACAAACGCATCGTCAGGATTGCGCAGGTCAATGTATTCAACCTGTTCATTTGAATACACTTCGATATATTTTGCGATTTTTTCAAGTTTTTGAAGCTTTTTCAAATCCCACTTTGTGTAATCATCGCCCTTGTTTCCGTAAGAGAGGACAAGAAGCGTTTTGAATTCCGGTTTCAGCGGAAGATATTCGCGCCCGATAAGCTTGCCTGTTCGTGTAAAAAATGCAATCGGCTGTACTTTTGCATCCGGCGAAATCGTTATATAAGGCTCGCTTTCTCTTAAAATAATCTGCAAACGCGCCGGAAACGCATAGCGTCTGATGTAAACTTCTTCTACCGGCGGAAACTGCATAAGTTTTGCCTTAAGTTTGTCGGTTTTTGCCATATAAATCGGAACTTCGGGAACTTCTTCGGTTTTGAGTGCCGCAAGAATTTTTTTTGTTGACACAATGTTGTTGTTTAAAATTTCCAAAGTGCCGCTGTTTGATGTCAAGAATGCGCTTTTGTCAATATACCACTGCGGAATGCGGGTCAAGTAAACAAGCGCAAGAATTAAAAGAATGTTCATCAAAAGGCACAAAAAAGTTCGTGCGGCATTTTTTCTTCTTCTGCCTTTTCGTATCTGGCGGCTCCTCTGCATCTTTTTTGCAATGCGTTTGCCGTCATCTATTGCCTGTTCTTTTGTCTCAAAGTGTTTTTCGTCCATCAATTCCCGCATTTTTATTTGTTTGTATCTGCACTGTTTAAAATAATCTGAACCAATTCATCATAAGATATGTTCATCGCTTTTGCCTGCGCCGGAAGGTCGCTTGTTGCAGTCATTCCAGGGCTTGTGTTGATTTCAAGAAGATACGGAACATCATCTTTCATCATAAAATCAATTCTTGAAACGCCTCGGCAGCCTGCTGTTTCAAAAGCCTTAACCGCGATGTCCTTAACATTTTGGGTAACATCATCAGACAAATTCGCAGGACAAATAAATTCTGACATTCCGCTTGTATATTTTGCCTCAAAATCATACCATTCTGTTTTGGGTCGGATTTCGAGAATTTCTGTTGCGAAATTTCGTGCTCCGTTGGCGTCAGAATCTTCTAAAACCCCGACTGTTACGAAAAATCCGTCGATGAATTCTTCTATCAAGACATCATTGTTGTATTTCAGTGCGGTTTCGTAAGCCGCCTTAAGATCTTCCACTCTATCAACCTTTGTCATTCCGAAGCTTGAGCCTTCGCAAACAGGTTTTACAAAAAGCGGATAAGTCAAATCCTTTGTTTTTGCAAACAAATCGTCGCCTTTTCTCACAAAAGCTGATTTTGCCATTATGATATCAGGGTTTGTTGAAAGAATTCTTTTTGTGAATTCTTTGTTCATGCACAAAGAACTCGACATAACGCCGCATCCGGTGTATGGGATTTGTAGAATTTCCAATATTCCCTGGATGCAGCCATCTTCGCCGTATTTGCCATGGAGCGCGTTGAATGCGTAATCAAAATGACCTGCTTTAAGTTTCAGAGCAATATCTTTGTCGACAACAACGAGTTCAGCATTTTCATACCCCAATCTTTTGAGCGCATCAAAGCAGCCTTTGCCGGAGCGCATGGAAACTTCTTTTTCAGAAGACATTCCGCCGCAAAGCACGGCGATTTTTGAATCTTTTTTCACTTTTGCCGTTATATCATTTTTAACTTTTTGCATATTTCAACCTCTTCTTTGTTTTTCCCGCCGAGATATCTTATCTCCGGCATCAATTCTATATTAAACTCTTTTTTTACATTATCGTACATTTCTGCCATAAGCCGCAAGACATCAAGCGATGAGCCGGCATTATGGTTTACGATGAAATTTGCGTGATTTTCCCAAACCTTCACTCCTCCCGAAATTTTCCCTTTAACACCTGTCGCATCCAGCAATCGGCCTGCCGAATCACCATCGGGATTCTTAAAAATGCTGCCGCAGTTTGGTAGTGTCAAAGACGGCTGTTTGTCTTTTCTGAAAGCCAGATTTTCATCCATTCTTTGCTGAATTTTTTCCTGTTCGGATTTATTAAGCAGGAATTCAGCTTCAAGAACCGTATAATTGCTTTCCTGGCAGATTGAGGTTCTGTAGGCGAATTCCATATCTGATTTTGAGAAAGTCAGAAGTCCTTTTTCGGGGCAATATATTTTAGCGGATTTGAAGGTGTCAGAAACCGTTTGTCCGTGCGCTCCGGCATTCATAAACACCTCGCCGCCGACAGAGCCGGGAAATGCTATCATAAATTCAAGTCCGCTCAAACCCTGTTCTGCCGCAATTTTCGATAACTTCGTTCCGCGAACGCCGGCGCCTGCCCTGAGGGTTGTGCCTTCAACGCTTATTTTGTCCAATTTTTTCGTGCAAATAACAGCACTTTCGACGCCGTCTGAAGATACAAGAATATTTGAAAAATTCCCCGCAACAAAGGCATTTGGCTCGGCCTTTATGATTTCTTCGAATTCTTCTATTGATTCGGGAAAATACATTCTTGCAATTGTCCCGCCGATTTTGAAGGACGTCAAATTTTTGATGTCAAAATTTTCTTCACTTTGCAGCATTAACAAGCCCCTCGTTCAATGCCATAAGTTCTTTTCCAAGAGCCGTGATTGTTCCTGCGCCAAGCCCGATTACGACATCTCCGTTTTCAAGGGTCGGGAAAAGTTCTTTTGCGACGTTTTTCATATCTCCGCTGATATGAACGCAGGGAGTCGGAATTTTTTCGGACAATTCTTTGGCAAACGCCTGGCCGCTGACGCCTTCAATCGGGTCTTCGGAGGCGGCGTAAACATCGGTTACGATGACTTTGTCCACTCCTTCGAATGAATTCAAAAAGTCATCCCAGAGGTTTTTTAGCCTTGAATATCTGTGCGGCTGGAAAACTGCGATTACGCGTTTGTTTTTGAAGCTTTCGGCACATGATAAAGTTGCCTTGATTTCTGTCGGATGGTGTGCGTAATCGTCATAAATCGTGATTCCGTCGAATTCTCCGACTTTTTGGAAGCGTCTTCCCATTCCGGAAAAAGTCGCGAAATGTTTTTTTACTTGCGCAATGTCGATTCCTGCCTGATGAAGGCTGGCAACAACTGACAGCGCATTATAAACGTTGTGGCGGCCTTTGAGGATTATTGAAAGCGAGGTTAAAATTGTGCCTTTAAAATAGATGTCAAAAGTTGTGCAATCCTGATTAAAGACGATGTTTTTCGCTGTGTAATCCGCTTCATTGAGGCCGAAAGTCATAACTTTATGCGCATGAAGCTGTTTTAAAACTTCGCAATCGTTGTTGATTAGAACGATCGACTCTTCTTTTATGTTTGAAATGAATTTTTCAAATGTTTCAAGCAGAGATTTCATTCCATCCTTGTAAAAATCAAGATGGTCAGGTTCAAGGTTGTTGATTACGCAGATATTCGGAGCATATTTGACGATTGTGCCGTCGCTTTCGTCGAGTTCTGCGACAAAATATTTTTCTTTAGTTGATTGAGAGTTTACGCCAAGTTCCGGGATGATTCCGCCGACAACAAATGAAGGCTTGTACCCTGCCAAATCCAGAACGTATGAGGCAAGACCGCTTGTTGTTGTTTTGCCGTGGGTTCCGGAATAACCAATGAAAAATTTGTCTTGTTTTGAGATTTCAGCAAGCAAATCCGAGCGGTGATAGATTGGAAGCCCGAGGCGTTTTGCTTTTTTCAATTCGGGGTTGTCTTCTTTGATTGCGGTACTTGCAACAACAACGCAATCTTCCGGAAGATTTTCTTCTTTGTGACCGATGAAAACATTTGCGCCTAATTTTCTTAATTTGTCAACGTATTTGCTATCCTTGATGTCGGAACCTGAAACTTCACAGCCGTTTTCAAGCAAGTATTTTGCAAGCCCGCTCATTCCGATTCCGCCTATTGCTATAAAATGATATTTCTTGTTCAAAGCTCTATCCCTATTCTGTCAAACTATCTTTACTTCTATAATTATATTACATAAATATTTTGCGTGCGCGAATTTTAACCTTTTGTAAAATTATATTTAGCGGCGCAAATAAAAATATTCACAAGTTTTTGTATTGCAAAAGGAATTTTAATAAATATGCTAGTGGCACCTCTAAAACCTCAAAAAATCCCCGACCATTTGATATATAAAGCAGGAAAAGATACTTACCGGATGTTTTCGGTTCAATCAGGTAAGATGCTGGGTATTATGAAAGCTTCGGCGTTTGATTTTTACGGCGCCGGTTCAGGTAACAACTCATTGCTTTACAAATCTTTGTATATAAGGCTGTTGGAAGTTGCGCCTTTTGCAAGGTGTAAAGGAATCGGCACAGAACTTATTAAATTTGCGCAAAAATTAAGCTTCAGAAACGAGTGTAACGGCAGAATTCATCTTGTTGCATACAATGCTGAAAACCCGGGCAAGGCACCTCACAAGTTCTATAGAAAACTCGGGTTTTCAACGACATCCAAGGAAGAAAACAGGCTTATTGACGAGGCTATTAAAAATAATACCCCGATTCCGGCAATGCTGACTCAGGGCTCTGTAATGTTTTTAGAAAACTTTAAGATTCGATAATCTTATTTTAGATTTTTAATATAAAAAGGCGGAAAGTTAGATTTTCCGCCTTTTTATTAATATGAATTTATCCGGTTATTTTACAACGATATTAACAAGTTTTTTCGGAACAACAATTGTTTTGACAATGGTTTTTCCGTCAGTAAATTCTTTGACTTTTGAACTTTCAAGCGCCAATGCTTTTAATTCATCATCGCTCAAAGTCTCATCAGCCTCGATTTTGTCTCTGAGTTTGCCGTTAACCTGAACAATAAGCGTAATAGAACTTGCTTTTGCAAGGTTTTCATCCCATTTTGGCCATTCTTCATCATGAATTGAAGTTTTGCCGCCAAGTTCCGACCAGGCTTCTTCAGAGAGGTGAACAGCAACAGGTGAAATCAATTTAATCAAAGACAGAATTGCAAAGCTTACGACCTGTTTGTCTTCATTGTCCAATTCGCCTTTCTTGCCCTGCCAATCGTAGATTGCGTTTACCAGTTCGCGGTATTTTGAAATAACCGTATTGAATTGGAAATCGTTTGAAATGTCGTTTGAAATTCCTTTGATTGCGATATGGACATTTCTCACTAAATCGTCGTTATCTTTACGCAGTGGAAATTCAAGTTTGTAATCCATTGTGATATTTTTCGCATTTGACGAAATTAGTCTCCAAACTCTGTTCAGGAACTTGTAGCAGCCTTCAACACCGGCATCTGACCAGTCAAAATCCCTTGCCGGCGGTGAATCTGAAAGGATAAACAACCTTGCTGTATCCGCTCCGTAGTTTTCAAAGATTTCGTCAGGATCGACCGTGTTGCCCTTTGATTTGGACATTTTTGAGCCGTCTTTCAGCACCATTCCTTGTGTCAGAAGGTTTTTGAAAGGTTCGTCAAAATCCAACAAGCCCAAATCTCTCAGCGCTTTTGTGAAAAATCTTGAATACAAAAGGTGAAGAATTGCATGCTCGATTCCGCCAACATACTGATCTACCGGAAGCCATTTGTTAACAAGTTTTTTGTCAAACGGCGCGTTTGCGTTTTTCGCATCCGAATATCTCAAATAATACCAGCTTGAGCAGACAAATGTATCCATTGTATCTGTTTCGCGTTTGGCCGGCCCGCCGCAGCAAGGGCAGGTTGTGTTGACAAATGTTTTTGACGTTGTTATCGGAGATTTTCCGGTTACTGTAAAATCAACGTCTTTTGGCAAAAGTACCGGTAATTGTTCTTCCGGAACAGGCTGGATTCCGCATTTTTCGCAATAAACAACCGGAATCGGAGCGCCCCAGTATCTCTGTCTTGAAACAAGCCAGTCGCGAAGGCGGTATTGGGTTTTGAATTCGCCAAAACCTTCATCAACTGCTTTTTGGGTAATTGCTTTTTTCGCATCTTCATTGCTCATTCCGTTGAATTCGCCTGAATTTACCATAACGCCGGGTTCTGTGTATGCTTCATCTTTGCAATCTGAAGGAGTTTCCGGATTTTCAATAACAACTTTTTTCGGAAGATTATATTTTTTCGCAAAATCAAAGTCACGGGTGTCATGTGTCGGAACAGCCATTACAGCCCCTGTTCCGTACTCGACAAGCGCGTAATCTGCCGTCCAGAGCGGGAATTCTTCGCCGTTAAACGGGTTTATGCAGTGAGTGCCGAGCGGAACGCCTGTTTTTACGCGGTCGGTTGATAATCTTTCGATTTCTGTCATTTTGCGGGCGTTTGCACGGTATTCTTCAACAGCTGCTTTGTTTTCAGGTGTTGTAAGTTTTTCGATATCTTTGTATTCCGGCGCAACAACTAAGTATGTGATGCCGTAAACAGTGTCAGGACGGGTTGTGTAGACAGGAACTTCCATTCCCGGAATTTCTTTAACTTTGAATTTCAACAAAGCGCCTTGAGATTTTCCAATCCAGTTTGCCTGCATTATTTTTACATTGTCGCCCCAGCCCGGAAGTTTGTCCAAATCTTCAAGAAGAACCTCCGCATAATCGGTAATTTTCAAAAACCACTGTGAAAGGTATTTTTTCTCAACAACGCTGTCGCATCTCCAGCATTTGCCGTCAATTACCTGTTCATTCGCAAGAACGGTGGCGCATTTGTCGCACCAGTTTACGGCCGCTTCTTTTTTATATGCAAGGCCTTTTTTGTAGAGTTGCAGGAAAAGCCACTGCGTCCATTTGTAATAATCGGGTTTGCAGGTGGTGACTTCTCTGTCCCAATCGTATGAAAGCCCAAGCATTTTAAGCTGTTTTGTCATATAAGCGATGTTTTCATCAGTCCAGTTTTCGGGGTTTGCGCCATGCTGCATTGCGGCGTTTTCAGCCGGAAGTCCGAAACTGTCCCAGCCAATCGGATGAAGAACATTAAATCCGTTCATTTTTTTGTAACGTGCGATTACGTCAGTAATTGTGTAGTTTCTGACATGTCCCATGTGAAGTTTTCCGGATGGGTACGGAAACATTGACAATGCAAAGTATTTCGGCTTGTCTGTATCGTCGTAAGTTTTGAAAGCTTTGTTATCTTCCCAAACTTTCTGCCATTTTTTTTCGATTTCCTGCGGATAATATGATTCTTTCATCTTTTTCTCCCTAACTCTCATTCACCAAAAAGATTAGCATGAAAAAAAAATATTCGCAAATCCCGCTGACTCTTTTGAATGCTTTGTGTGCGCTGCAGATTTTTGATTAAGGTTAAGTTAAATAATTTATTTGTACTATTACATTTATAAAAAATTTATATTATAATTGTGAATTATGAAGAAGAGAATTATTTTAACTTTAATATCAATTTTAGCGTTTGCAAATGTTCAGGCAGAGCCGGCTCATGCGGGTTTTGTCGGAACTTACAAGGCCAAAATTTCCCAGAGCAGGGATTTGAAAAATTCGCAGGATGAAATTAAAAAAGTTTTTGTGAAACAGGATGATTACACAAATTCGCACAATCTTAAAAAATTATCGGAAATTTATGCTGACAATTTTTTCAACAACGACGGATTCAACAAAAAACTTTATTTTAAACTGATTGAAGATACCTGGAAAACTTATCCGGAAATCAAATATGACACAATTATCCGCGATGTGCAGATTGACGGAGATTATGCAACTGTTCAGACATTTGAAACGTCATTTTCAATTGCGCATGAAAAGTCTGAAACTATCGAAGCTTATGGTGAATTGCGTTCTTATGCCAACAGTATTTATTATCTGAAGAAATTTGGAGACAAGTGGAAGATTGTATCAGAACAGGTTTTGAGCGAAAAATCCCAGCTGAAATACGGGGATGCCAGATTTATCAAGATGGATTTGACGGCTCCGAGGGTTGTGAATTCCGGAGAAGAATATACCGCATCACTTTCGCTTGATTTGGGTGAAAATGAAAGCGCTATTGCTTCAATTGACAAGCAATTGGTTATTCATCCGCTGGAAAAGCCGGATGAGGCTTTCAGAACGCTGATTGGCGAGAATGAATTGGAGCGTGTTTTCAGAGCCAATGCGAATAATATTAACGAATATGCAACCGCCTCAATCGGGATTGCAAAAGCCGAGCCTTATGATGAAACAAGGGCCCAGGTGTATGTTTCTGGCATTGCGTTTTTGATGACAAGGGTCAATGTTGTGCCTGAAAATAAATTCATAACTGAAGAGGATGAAAATGCACAAAAAACTAAGTAGTTCGATATATTTAATTGTTTGCTTTATATTTTTTCTGTGGGTGGATTTGTATTTTTCCGCACAGCTTGTAAGGCAGATTGGCGCTGGTTTGAAGATTTCGACGAGTGTTTTTGCGCTTACTTATGTTAAAAATTTCGGTGCAGCATTCAGCATTCTGCAAAATTCCAGAGAAGTTCTCATAATCCTTTCAGTTGTTGCGATTACTCTTTTGTTCGGGTATGTAATCAGGCATTTGAAATCTATTTCATTTAAGAGCATATTTTTTATATCGCTTTTGTGCGCGGGGATTGCGGGAAATCTTCATGAGCGGATAGTGTTGGGATATGTGAGAGATTTTTTTGAGATTAAAGCATTCAACTTCCCTGTTTTTAATATTTCTGATATATTTATTACCATAGGCGTAATCGCGCTGATTATACTTATTTTAATCAAAAAAACAAAGTAGCGGACTTTTTCGAAAAAGTTCAGAAGTGATAAATATGAAATTTCTTGCAGATGAAAACGATGAAAATACAAGACTTGACAGTTTTTTGGTATCTGTCACGAATGATTTGTCGCGCGCAAAAATTCAGAGTGCGATAAAATCCGGCGGGGCAAGGGTTAACCGTGAAATCAAAAAGCCTTCCTATGTTTTAAAAGATGGCGATGAGATTGAATTTTTGATTCCGGAAGTTGAGTCTTTAAAAATTGAGCCTGAGGAAATTGATCTCGAAATTGTTTACGAAGATGAGAATATGGCTGTCATAAACAAGCCCTCCGGAATGTTGACGCACCCAACGGCAAGCGAAAAGTCCGGAACCCTTGTAAATGCCCTGCTTTACCGTATGAAAGAAAATCTTTCGGATATAAACGGCGAATTCAGGCGAGGAATCGTGCACCGGCTTGATAAAAATACATCCGGACTTTTGATGATTGCAAAAAACAACAAGGCGCATGAATATCTTGCCGGTTTAATCAGAAACCACGATTTGACAAAAAAATACCGCACGATTGTAAAAGGTGTTTATCCAAATGATGAAGAGATTATAAATCTTCCAATCGGCCGGCACCCGAGCCAGCCTCACAAGATGGCAGTTGTTGAGGGCGGAAAGGAAAGTGTGACAAGGGTGAAGGTTTTGGAAAGGTTTAAAGAAGCCTCGTTATTGGATATAACCCTTGTGACCGGCCGAACTCACCAAATCCGCGTGCATTTGAGCCATAAGGGATATCCGGTTTTAAACGATACTTTGTACGGAGCCGGAATGGCTAAGGTTAAGACTGATGAACAGGTTTTGCAGTCGTATTATTTGAAGTTTGCAAAACCGTTTTGCGGTGATATTATAGAATTAGAAATCGGGCCTGATGAGAAAATTTCAAAGGTACTTAAATATTTGGAGAATAAAAAATGAAATCCTTCTTCTTGAATTTTACAACACTGATTATGATTGGCGTTTTAGGTTATGCCGCGTGGGTTAACCGGGCGAATTCCATGCAGTTTGATTTTGTATCTGCCGGAATTCACTGTTCGGGCGGTGTGATTCTTCTTGTATCGTTCATTTTCGGATTTGCTGCGGCAGTTATTTTTATGCTCCAATTTCTCGATAAAAAAAATACTGCAGTGAAGGCTTATGAAAGACGGCTTGAAAAAACTTCCGTCTCAAATGACGAGAGCAGTGCTAAAATAAAGGTTTTGGAATCAAAAATTCAGGTGCTTGAAAAATCTTTAGAAGAAGCTTTGAAAAGAAATTCGAAATAACTAAATATTCCCAACAAAAATCCGGCTGAATTTCGATTTCAGCCGGATTTTATTGTTAAAAAGATTCTTATTCTTCAGCCGCAGCAGTTTTTTGCTGGTTGATAAGATTTTGCAGTCTGTCTCTGATTTCGTCGCCTTTTTTCTGCATATCAGAAACAACATCGTCTGCTTTTGATTGGATTTCTTTAACAGTTTCGTCTGCTCTGCGCAAAACGTCTTTTGATGTATCTGCAATTAATTGTCTGGTTTCTTCGCCTGATTTAGGTGCAAGTAAAATCCCTGCAACAGCGCCCAATGCGCCGCCTACCAAAAATCCTGCTAAAAATTTTGTTGCTGACATAAAATAACTCCTTTACTTTTATAATTCGGTGTATTACTTTCCTTAAAGTACAGAAACGCAAAACCCCGTTAACGTAATATCTGCCTTAATTCTAACAGTCTCAAGCGGCAAAATAATTACCGCAAACTACTATTTTTTACTTCCGTGTAAACAGACCCATTACGGTAACGAAACCTTTTACGATTCCTCCGACAATAGATTCGGAAATCAGTTTTGTTTTTCCGAAAGTCTTTTCAACCGCACTTTTAAAGCTGTCCACATTCTTGTCTGTACTTTTTACAAGCGCATTCACCGCATGTAATGTTTCGTTAATCTCCTGTAATGTAGGCTTTAATTCAGTGTTAATCAAAATTGATGTCTCGTTTAAGTTTTTTGAAAGGGCTGACAAATCAATCAGCAGTTTTATTAAAAATCCGCCGACAACAAGGATTACGATTCCCGTAACCCATGCAAGAAATGTTAAACCCTGGTTTAATGCAATTTGTGAAAAATCCATTTTTTTTTTATCCTTATAAGTTAGTCTCTCGCTCTAAATAAGAGCATTTCTCTCTCTAATAGTCAAATTCAGATGAACCTTCTTCAAGTTCTTTGGCTTTAAGAAGTTTCTTTGATTTTACCATATTGTTAAATTTTCTGAATTGTCTTTCTAACTTATATTTCATTAAATCGACATTTTCCATTGCCTGTCTTTTAGCTTCGTTTATAGCCGGAGAATGTTTTTCGTACAATTCGCAGGCTGCTTCTTTAAGTTCGCGTCTGGATTCTTCACCTGACTTTGGCGCAAATAATACGCCGGCAACAATACCGCCGACAACGCCTGCCAGAAGACCCATTCCAAACATAAAGGATTTGTTTTTTGACATAATAACCTCTTCTTTCATTTGTATATAATTATTATAACATTATTTTGAAAATTTACAAGCTTTTTAGGCTGAAAGGCTGTCCCAGACATCTTTTGCGACTAATAGCGCCTGGCAAATCGCCGCAGCTTTTTTGCATCTGCCCTTAATTATTATCAGCAAAAGATATACAAGAACTGTTTTTATTGCACTTATTACATATTGATTGCGCTTTTTGCGTATAACTTCAAACAGCCAGCTTTGTTTCTCTTTTACGATGTGAACGCCCTCTCTGATGCCCAGAAGTCCTGCTTTTATCTGCGGCTTCAAGGCAACCGCCTCTTTGTGCAGAGACTTGACGGCTCTATCTGCTTTAACTATGTATGCTATGAGTGTTAAGGCAATTATTAATTCTGCTATAAAAATTGTTGCAATAAATAAAAACATTTTAAATATTTCTTCTTTTGTATTATATTTGAATTATAAAGTATTTAAGAGAGATTGGAAATACGCCTAAAGGACTATTTATGCTTGGAAAATTAAAATTCTATTCATCATTATTACTTGCAAGAGCGGCATATTTTGGCATAAAAGTTTTCACAAAATCCGGCGGAACTTCATTTGCAGGGATGGCTGTTTTGAAATTTTATCCGCAATTTCTGTCGCATTGCAGGGCTTATATTAAAGAAAAAAGCATTACAGTCACCGGAACCAACGGCAAAACAACAACTTCAGGCCTTATTTCGTATATTTTAGAAACTTCGCACCAAAAAGTTATCCACAACCTAAAAGGTGCCAATATGCTGACGGGTGTGGCTAATGTTTTTGCACTCAATCTTGGACCGTTCAAGCGTTTCGATTACTCAGTTATCGAATCCGACGAGGCATATTTGACAAAGCTTTATGATTATATGCCCTCAGACTATCTTGTTGTGACAAACCTTTTCCGCGACCAGCTTGACCGATACGGCGAACTTGCTACAACTGCAGGGTTTATCAAAAACGCAATTGACAAAAATCCTGACCTGAAACTTGTCTTGAATGCGGATGACCCGCTTGTTGCAACGTTTGACAGAACAAAATATGCGGTTTATTACGGTTTTGAAGATGTTCAATATGATTGCGATTTTGAAAATTCATCGAACGCGCCTGCTGAAATCTTTAATTGTCCTTGCGGTGAGCCGTTGCAGTATTCTAAGAGATTTTTTGCCCAACAAGGACATTATTATTGCCCGAAATGCGGCTACAGACGCCAGATTTGCGATTATGCGGCGCGTGCTGTTATTTACAACGATTTTTCAAAAATTACAGTCAAGCATGATGACATTGATTATGAATTCAGAGTTAATCTTGTCGGGCTTTACAATGCATATAATGCGCTGGCGGCGATTGCTCTGGCTTTTGAATTGGGGCTTAATAAGTGTGAAATCCAAAAGGCTCTTGATGGGTTTAAATCAATTTTTGGCCGCACGGAAAAGCGTTTAATAAACGGGCATGAAACATTGATTCAACTTATCAAAAATCCGACGGGCGCAAGCGAGGTTTTGAAAACTGTTGATTTGAATTCAAATATTCTAATTGCGATAAACGATGATTACGCTGACGGACGTGATGTTTCGTGGCTTTGGGACGCTGATTTCGAGCAGCTGCGGGGTGCAAACAGGCTTGTTGTGACATCCGGAATCAGAGCTGGTGATATGGCGGTAAGGCTAAAGTATGCCGGAATTCCGCAAGACAAAATTATCGTTGAACCTTCGATAGAAAAAGCGATTCAAATTGTTTCCGAAACTGATTCGCCGGACGATAAAATCACAATTTTGCCCTCATACACGGCATTGTTGAAAATAAATAAACTAAAATTGAAGAAATAAATTTAACCGCTTGCGCGGGTGCTTCCTTTTTGAAGGGGGCAGAAGTTACAAAAAGAAAAGAGGTAAAAATGCTTTTAGGCGTAAATATAGACCATGTTGCAACACTTAGAAATGCAAGAGGCGGAGTTGAACCTTCAGTCGTTGATGCGGCAAGGATTTCTGAAGAAAACGGCGCAACTTCAATTACAACACACTTGAGAGAAGATAGAAGACATATAAAAGATGCGGATATTTATACGCTTATAAAAACCCTCAAAACTCGCATGAATCTTGAAATGGCAATGGCTGAAGATATCCAAAAGATTGCGCTTGAAATCAAGCCTCATTCAATCTGTCTTGTGCCTGAAAAGCGTCAGGAAGTCACAACCGAAGGCGGGCTTGATGTTGCGGGGCAATTATCTAAGGTTACTGAATTTATCAAGCCGCTTTTGGATGCTGGAATTATCGTGAGCCTTTTTATTGATCCGGCAGAAGAGCAGGTTAAAGCATCAGCCAAAACCGGCGCGCAATATATAGAAATGCACACCGGAACTTATTCTGAAACTTTTGGGACCGAGAAAGAAGAACAGGAGTTTCAAAATCTTAAACGTGCCGCTGAATTAGCCCAACGTCTTGGTCTAAAGGTGAATGCGGGCCATGGATTAAATTATGAAAATGTTCACAGAATGCATGAAATCCCGGGGCTTGTGGAATTGAATATCGGACATTCGATAATTTCCCGCGCCGTATTCACAGGCCTTGGTGCGGCGGTCAAGGAAATGGCTGCGGCGATTGAATAGTGAGACGTGAAAGGTGAAAGGTAAAAAGTCCGTATCGTTAGATTAACTATTTACAGAGGATTTCAGTATCCGTTTAATTTAAAATAATATCTTTGCAATTTATTCAAGATTAATTTACGGTAAAGGCCTTTTCACTTCTCACGTTTCACCTTTCACTCCCCCCCCCCAACATTCACCCACAAAAGAAAGGATCCACAAATGCCGGACAACAAAAAAATAATCGAAGAAATGCAGCAAGTCGCCGAACAAATGCGGCTTGATGATATAGAAGAAAATCCTGATATCGAAAACGAGTTTTTTGACTGCGACTGCTGCGGCCAGTATAAATGCCTTGCAGGCTCTATTCAGTACGGAAATTACAGGCTATGCAATGATTGCGTTTTGATTGCGGAAACGAGTTTTGCGCTGAATAAGATTAAAGATATTCAAGAACTTATCGACGCAATGGAAGATAACAAACTTGAAAATATGTGCGAATTTCTTAAGCAGGAAGAAAACCGCGAACTTAATTAAATTTTTTGAATAAGCCGTTACTACGCTTGTTTAACTGTTTGCACTTCGAAAATTAATTCTTAAGAATTAATTTTTCTTAACATATAGTTAAAAAGAACTATATCTGGGGTATATATATTATATACATAGTTTTGTGCTTTAATTTCAACGTTATACATCAACCCCGAAAGCAATTTGCTTTGGCAGAAGTGCAACCGTTAATATTTTGGTGCAGTTGCTGCCACAACTGCGCTCTTTCATATACAAACGTGAGCATCATTAGCTATCAATAATATCATATACAAATCAAAATGAGCGGATAATTTTCGCTCTTTTTATTTGTATTATTGTCAACCTGCACTTCTAATTTTGGTGCCGGTATCCGAAATAATGAAGAAACATCCTATTGTAATTTTTTTTGATTTTGCCTCAGAAAATATTCAGCGTGTATAATATAAATTATGGAAAAGAAAATTTCGGAAAAAGTAATAGGGCGCCTCACGCTCTACCATTGCATTCTGGATGATTACATAAAGAATAATATTGAATTTATAGCAAGCAACCAGATTGCAAGTTTGTTGAATATCGACGATTCACAGGTGCGCAAAGACATCAGTGTCCTGAACACTTCCGGCAAAAGCCGCTCCGGCTACATTGTAAAAGAAATGAAAAAAGCAATTGAAAAAACTCTTGGCTTTGCCAAAACAAAAAATGCTTTTATTATCGGTGCCGGAAATCTTGGCATGGCGCTTGCAAAATACGACAATTTTACAAACTATGGATTGAATATTATTGCGCTTTTTGACAATGACAGCAAAAAAATCGGTCAAAGTGTTAACAGCAAACTTATTCTTGATATAGAAAAGCTTCCGAATTTATGCAAAAAATCCGGCGTCGATATTGCGATTTTGACTGTTCCAAAGGAATTTGCGCAAAGCACAGCGGATTTTCTTATTAAAGCAAATATCAAATATATTTGGAATTTTGCACCGGTAGTTCTTTCTGTGCCTTCTGATGTTCAGGTTTGGAACGAAAATTTGATGGGAAATTTTTTGCAGTTTACATATAATATTTAGCCGCAAAAAATTTTTTGTTTGGTTTTTATATCTCATAATGAGAATTCAAGATTACCCCAATTATAAAATTTATCAGATAAACACGAGCAAATCTCTTGCCACTGCCACTCTGTCAACTCCGAGTTTTGGCATAAGTTTCAAGCCAAAAGCGTTAAAAGATTTGTTTGTCAGAGTTCATTCTCCTTCAGATTGTCTCAGTAGAATTAAAAATGTAAGACCCGGACAATTCGGAACCGTATGCGACGGCTCAAAACCCTTGGTTGATTTTGCTGATGCCGTTATGGATGAAGATTATGATAAAATTTGCAAGTCAGGGTTCTCAACCAACATAGGCGGTTGGGCCGGATGTTTTCTGAAATCAAAAGCTGACAGGCCGCTTTCGACATCATGTGTTTTTGATTGCTCAGTTATGTATCTTTTTAACAAGGATAAAAACACCCATTTTTTGTATCATGCCTACTACAATACGCCTGAAGAAGATTTCAAAGATTTGATAAAGATTTTTATGAAAGAAGGTTATACCTCAGCCTCGCTTGTCCCTGGCGACGGATACTGGCATGACCGTCACGAGTTGACTCTGGGTGCGATGTTTCATGTTTTGAAAAAATCTAATCCTGATGCGAAAATCAATATTTTTCATCTGGATTCAAAATGTCCGGAAATCGTCGGCTATAAAGGCGAAATGTATGAAATTTTTAACAGAGGATATGCCTTCACAAACCACCCTTCTGGTCAGGCAAGTTTTCCAATCAGTGATATGCGCAGTAGTAATACAATTAAAAGAATCCAATACGATGGCGATTCTTTAGCTAACCTGAATAAGCTGCGTAACAAATTTGCTGCCGCGGGTTACGATGATGAAATTCTTAAAGCCCTCAGCCAATTTATTGATGAAAAAGCCCAAAAACTTATCGCTGCAAATAAATTCAAATTCAACTTAAAATATAAAGATTGGTGGTAATGTTTAATTAAACCTCTGCAGGCAGGCTGTTTAAACGGTAAAGATATCTCAAGCCCTCAAGCGTCAGAGTCGGATTTATGTAATCAAACGGACGCTTCATGTATTCTGCTATCAAACTTGAATATCCGCCGGTTGCAACAAGAACCGCACGCCCGCCAAGTTCTTTTTCGCACTGCTCCACAAGCCCGTCTATCATGCTTGCAGACCCCCTGATTACACCCGATAAAATCGCATCAACCGTGTTGTCTCCAATCGCCCGTTTAGATATCGCCGCATCAATCCGCGGTAATTTCGAGGTGAATTTGTTCAGCGTTTTTAATTGTAAATTAAGGCCCGGCGCGATAACGCCTCCGATAAATTCGCCCTCTTTGTTCACAATGTCAAATGACGTCGCAGTTCCAAAATCAATAACAATTACAGGCTTTTCATACAAAACATAAGCGCCTGCCGCGTTCGCAATCCTGTCAGCGCCGGCTTCGCGCGGGTTCTGCAGGGCAATCTTGATTCCTGTATTAATGTCAACGCTTAAAAATAACGGCTCAAATTTGAAAACGTTTTTGACTGCCGTTTTAAATTTTTCATTCAACTCTTCTACAACTGACGATATAATGCATCCGTCAATTTTGAAATCCTTAAATAACGACTTCAAAAGCACTTCATACTCTTCCAGGGGCAAATCCTTGTCCGATGCAAGTCTGAATTCTTCAACCAATGCATCATCCTCAAACAAACCCAGTGTAATACTCGTATTTCCGATATCTGCCGTTAACAGCATAAAATAGTCCTCGCTTTGAGAACTATTTTAGCATAAGAAAATTTTTCTGCAAAATTAAACCTTATGTGTAACTTGCAGTGTTTGTGTTTTGCGTGCCGGAGCTTCCGTTCAGCAAACCGCCGATTCCGCCCGGCGGCATATACGCAATACTGTTTGCCACATGTATTGAATTCATTTTCTTTTTGAATTCGTCGTCGCGGCCTTTTACGGATTGAGAAGAGTAATCTTCGTATCCTTTATTTACTTTATAGTCGCCATCTATCCTCAATTCAGACATGGTAAATCTCCTTAGGTTCAGAAACTCTATATCTCTTATACATATATAAAGTATATTATTCCATCATAATTGCTTTATATCGCAAAAATGTTTACAAAAGTTAATAAATCGGTTCAAAAATCAAGCGCCGCCGCATTTGTTGACAAATTTATATGCTCAAAATATAATCATCTTATGGCAAAGATTATAAATGTAGTAAAAGGGACAAAAGATATACTTCCGCAAGACGCGCCGATGTGGCATTTGCTGGAAAAAAACGCGCTTGAGATTTTTACAAAATACGGTTACAAAGAAATCAGAACCCCGATTTTTGAAGTTACCGAACTTTTTGCGCGCGGAGTCGGCGATACAACCGATATTGTGAACAAAGAAATGTATACATTCGAAAAAAGTGAACGCTCGCTGACACTTAGACCGGAAAATACCGCAGGAGTTGTGCGTTCGTATATTGAAAACGGTATGTCTAGGCTTTCAGCTCCGGTAAAATTGTGGTACAAAGGCCCGATGTTCCGCTACGAGCGTCCGCAGGCAGGCCGCCAGCGCCAATTTCATCAGGTGGGTGTAGAAATGTTTGGCGTTAAAGAGCCGTCGGCTGATGCTGAGGCGATTTTGCTTGCCGTAAATTATCTGAAATCACTTGGTTTAAACGATTTGGAAGTTGAAATAAATTCTTTAGGATGCCCGAAATGCAGGGATGAATACAAAACCAAAATTAAAGAGGTTTTGAAACCTGAATTTGAAAATCTTTGTGAAGACTGCCAAAATCGTTATGAAAAAAATCCTTTGAGACTTTTAGACTGCAAAGTCGAGAGTTGCAAAGAAATTTTTGAAAAGCCCGAAATCAAGGCAGTTATTCAGTCGGACTTTATTTGCGAAGAGTGCGCTGAACATTATTCAAAATTGAAAACATACCTTGATACTCTGGGCGTCAAATATGTTGAGAACAAACTTCTTGTAAGAGGTTTGGACTATTACAACCGCACGGTTTTTGAAATCAAATCTAACAATCTGGGTTCTCAAAATGCTGTCTGCGGCGGCGGACGTTACGACAGCCTTGTTCGAAACCTTGGCGGAGAAGATACTCCGGCTGTCGGCTGGGCAATGGGTATGGAGCGTTTGATTTCTTTGATTGAAAAGGTCGAGCCTGAAAAACTTGACGGGTTTATTGTCTCAAATTCCGCGGCGGATGCTTTCAAGTTAGCGGAAGAACTCAGGAATGCCGGATTAAATGTTGAATTTGATTTGCAGAATAAGAAGTTCACAAAACAATTGGAAAAGGCTTCAAAGGTTGCAAAATACGCATTTATTTTGGGCGAAGATGAAATTAATACCAATACGGTTTCTGTAAAAAATCTGTCAACCGCACAGCAAAAGCGTCTTGACAGGGTTCAACTCAGGAGTGAATATAAAAATGTCTGAAAAACTTAATGAAGTGATTAAAATCCTTTCGAATTCTTTCAGGAAGAAATTTGAGGATTTTAAAGGGTTGTATCTTTTTGGCGAATACCTTGACGGCAAAGACCATGCGGATGAAGATATCGAACTTGTTGCGATATTTGACACGGAAGACAAGTCAAAGCGCGAACTGATTTGGCCGATTATCGGCAAAATTGAGACGGAACTTGATGTTTGCATAGATTTGTACCCGTATACAATGGAAGGTTTTAAAAAGGACGAAGATTTGTATGAGGAGGTTATGGAAGAAGGAGTTTTCTTCAATCCTCTGGGAATTAAGCAGGACAAGGGTTTAGAATAACGGCGCTTGATTTATTTTCAAAATTGTAGTATAATACAGAATTGTTAACCGATTATGAGGGAGAAATTATGGACAAAATAACTATTCGTTCAGACAGAGACACCGATTACACATTCCAGTACAAAGGCGAAGATGTGACTTTGAAAGCAAAAAGCATTATCAGTATTGCAGACGGGCTTAATCATGTTGTTTTGCCGACATGCGCTATGAAAATCGCAAACAACCTCATAATTATTAAAGACGACGTTAAAAAATAGGGTTTAAAACCTCTAAAAATGAATACTTAAAAAGGATACTTTTTTAAGTATCCTTTTTTGTGTAAGTCTATATTGGGCGGAATTTAGGCCGCAAGTTCCGAAAGTTTTTGCTCTATTTGACCGATTAATTGAGTGTCTGATGCCTGAAGCGCGCTGTTGCGGGCTTTTTGCAGAAGTCCGCGCGCCTTGTTGTTGCAGCCGTAATCAATCATGATTTCAGCGGCGTCCATGTAGCTTTGAGCGGCTTTTAGCGGTGAATTCGCGTCTGAATAATGTTTAACCGCTTTTGAATATGATTTTAATGCTTCCTGCGGCTCGCCGAATTTGTCGTAAGCCTTTGCAAGACTTGAGGAAACATAACCCTTAACTTTCGCATTGTCAGTCTCTGCCGCCAGCACGTCAGCTACAGTCAAATAATCCAGCGCATCCTGTTCATACATATCAGTGTAGATGTTTCCCATTTTTGTAAGCGAAGTTGACTGCGCCGCAAGGTTTTCAGACTCTCCGCCGTAAGCTGCCGAACTGTAATAGTGATCAAGCGCGGGTTTAATCTGATTTACGTCATCGTAAATCTGCGCCATTGAATAATGCGCTTTTGTTCTGACATTGTTGTCGGTTGTTTGCTCTAAAGATTTGTTGTAACTTTTGAGCGCCTGAGCGTAATAATCATGCTCGTCGTAGATTTTTCCGACTTCAAAATAAATCTTTGCGCCGGTTTCTCTGTCGCCGACTTCCTGCGCGCGTTTGAGCGCTTTTTGAAAGTTCAAAATAGCCTTTTGCGGCTCGTTTGCGTAAGCAAGTCTTTTTGATTGCAAAAATAAAGATTTTAATTCCTTGTCCTGCGGGATGAAAACTTTTGTCGGTGCAGCATCTTCTTGCTCAGCTTTTTCAACTCCGCTTGTGACTTCTGTTTCGCTTATTGTTTGGGGCGCTTCTGCTTTCTTCGGCTGTTCGGTTGAACCTTCCGGAAATTTTACCAGAAATTGCGGGTTGATATTGTTTTCGTTGTAGCTGAAATCAATGTCCTGCAAGAATAGTGCGCTCACCCAGTTTTCAACAACTTTTGAATCTTTGTTGAGGGTCTGTGAGATATATCGGTCAAGCCTTCTTGATGCATTCATCAAATCTGATTTTACAAGTCCGGTGTCAGGGTTTTCTTTTGAAACTTCGGCTTGAATAAGGCTTATTCTGTTGTTTATTTCGCTGCTCAAATCCGCCGGGGTGCCGATGGCAACTGCAGTGTTTTTAAAATCTTTAAGAATTTGCGCAATATTTATGCTCGCTGAGCGCGCGCCGGAAGCTGGTGCTTCTGTTGCGGTTCTGGTGTAAGAAGGAGCCGCGCCTGATGCAGTTGTTGTATATTGGTTGTATTGCGCTTGCGTGCGTGTTTCGGGGTTTATATTCGGGTAGTAATTGCTGACAGGGGTTTTTTGTTCTGTGTATTGCAAACCGCGGCTTTTGGATTGATTTGCAGCGCGCTCTTCCTGCTTGGCTTCAAGCGCAGGGTTCTTCGCATCCTCGTCCTGTTTTTTTCTGACGGGAGTTCTGTTGTCTTTTACGACATACGGGCGCTGGTCGATGTTGTTTAAGTTTAACCCCATACCGGTTTTTACAATACCTCACTAATCTGACTTTGCGCATTATTCCAATAATGCGGCATACTTACTATAACCTGAATTACACATGTTGTTATCATACTTTTGTATGATATATTTGTTTTTTATTTAAGGTTTTTAAAGTCAAAGTCAAGGTGCATGGTGTTATCAATACGGAAATTTTTTCTTATTCTATAACTTCGTATAATGTCGGGGCTTCCTGAATGCTTACGTTGTTCAGCGGAATCCTCACAACCTTAACGCAGACTGTGCGATTGGCGTATTCGATTTTTATAACATCATTTTCTTTAAGTTGTTTTGAAGGCTTTGCCGGCGAATCGTTCACCAGAACCCTGCCCATATCCGAAACTTCATTGGCCACTGTGCGTCGTTTGATTAATCTTGAAACTTTTAAAAATTTGTCTAATCTCATTTTGTCCTCTCATTTATTTATCATATTATCATATCAAAATTATTTATGATATAATTCGGTTATAAAACAATAGAGGAGTAGTTTTCTTAAATGAAAAGATTTTTGATAAATTTATTGGCGGTTATGGTAATAACTTTTGGTGCAAATGAGGCTTTTGGTGCAGATATTAAGTTTGTGCAAATTGCAGATAGCCACTATGCTGTGAATAACGAGTATTCTCAGGATGTTTTAAAAGAAACCGTTAAGCAGGTAAACAAATTAAAAGGCGTATCTTTTGTTGTCTTTACGGGCGATAATATCAACAGACCCAGAGAAGAAGATTTAATCAGTTTTGTCCGCACTGCAAATAAATTAAAAGCCCCGTATTATCTTGTATTTGGCGACCATGATGTCTATAAAAACGGCGGAATGTCTAAGATTAACTATATTGAAACCGTTAAAGACAATCATTTTTTCTACAGACCATCAAGCCCTAATTATGTGATTAAAAAACAAGGGTTTGTGTTTATAGTGCTTGACGGCGCAAAGGAAGTTATTCCGGGATCGGTCGGATATTACAAAGAAAGCACTTTAGAATGGCTAGATAAACAGCTTTCGAAGAATAAAAAAACTCCGGTTATTATTCTCCAGCACTATCCGATTGTGGAGCCTAAGGAAAGAAAATCCCACAGAGTTTACCAGCCGGAAAAGTATTTTGAAATCCTTGAAAAACACAACAATGTAATCGCAATTGTTTCCGGCCATTACCATATCAACGGCGAGCAAATGAAAGACGGCATTTATCACATTTCAACCCCGTCGCTTCTGATTCCGCCGAATTACTACAAAGTTATAGACATTGTTACAACTCCGGGATTTTCTCCCATGATTTACACAGAGCTGAAATCTGTGAATGTTAAGTAGCGTCTTGCATTTTTTGTATAATATTATATAATTAAACTTATTAGAGATATCGAGGTAAAATTAACATAATGGAAGAGTCCGGCAATATAATATTTAACTTGTTTGTAATAGCATTTTTACTGTTTTCAAACGGTTTTTTTGTGGCATCGGAATTCGCTATGGTGAAGGTGCGAAAAACCCGTATTGAACAGCTTGTTAACGAGGGCAATTTTAATGCAAAAATCGCACTTGAAGCAATAAAAGATTTGGACAAATTTATCGCGGCAGTACAGCTTGGTGTTACAATCTCCAGCCTTGGCTTAGGCTGGGTGGGTGAAGCTACTCTTGCAAGAATTATTGAACCGATATTCGTGTTTTTGCCGGGAATCAGCCAGAACATTGCAACGCATACTGTTTCTGTGTCAATCGCGTTTGCGCTGATGACATTTATGCATGTTGTAATAGGCGAACTTATTCCAAAGTCAATTGCGCTTGAATATCCGGAACAAACTTCTCTTGTTATTGCAAGACCGATGCAGATTTTATCATTCCTGTTTACTCCGTTTATCTGGATGCTGAACGGGTTTGGGAATTCTATTTTGAACCTTTTCCATGTACCGCATAAACATAAGGCATCTCTGGTGCATTCGACAGAAGAGCTTGATATGCTGGTTGATGCAAGCTACAACGGCGGCGTGCTCAACGAAACCGAGAAAGATATTCTGCATAATGTTTTCAAGTTTTCTGACCTTACGGCCAAACAGGTTATGATTCCGCGAACTGATATGGTTTGTATTCCAAACGATATGAGTATTGAAGAATTGAACAGGCTTGCGGCGGAAAGCCAGTATACAAGATATCCTGTTTATGACGAAGATATTGACCATATCACAGGTTTAGTGCATGTTAAGGATTTGTTCTCGCTTTCTGTTAAGGATGAAGTTTGTCCTTTGAAAACTCTTGAAAGAGAAATCCTCCTTGTCCCTGAAACTATTACTATGGACAATCTTGTTCTGGAATTTAAAAAACGCAAAAGCCAGATGGCAATCGTTATTGACGAATTCGGCGGAACATCAGGACTTATTACACTGGAAGATGTTCTTGAAGAAATCTTCGGCGAAGTGCAGGATGAATTCGACGAGGAAGAAGAAATCTGCGACATTGTTGAAGTTGAACCAAATCATTTTGTTGCAAACGGAATGGTGAGACTTGACGAATTGGCTGAATTCTTCTCAATAAAAGAAGATAAAATTGACGATGAGGACATTGATACTATCGCAGGGCTTGTTGTGAAGCTTCTTGGCAGAATTGCAGAAGTCAATGATACAGTAACTTTTGAAGATTTGACGTTTATTGTGAAAGAAGTTGACGGCGCAAGGATTACAAAGCTTGATATCATCCGCAAGGCTGCTGAACCGAACGAAGTTGAAGAAGCAGCCAAAAAAGATTAATCTCGCAATGCTTTGTGTTTTGACGAATCGAGTATGTTTTAAATCTTAGTTTTTGAAAATTTTATGACAATAAAAATCCTGATTCTTTTGAATCAGGATTTTTGTTTATATATTAATATGGTCTATGCTTCTTCTTTGCCTTCGGTCATCTTAGCGCCGATGTATGATGCGATACCGAGTGCGGCACCTACGCCTGCTGCCCATTTTGCGCCAGCCCAGAGTTTTGTATCTTTAGCGGCTTTTTTAACGGCCTCAGTTGCGCCTTCAAGATTGATTTTGCCGTCTTTGATGAATCCTTTTAATTCATCAGCTTTTTCTGTTAACGGTTTTGATGCTGTTTTTGCAAGTTCTTTAATCTGGTCGACAGTTTTTCCGTTTACAAAATCATCAATTTTGTCTGCTTCTGCGCCCAAAACTTCAGCATGTTTTGTAACAAATGATTTCACTGTTTCTGCATTTGCATCTGCAGCTAATGCTTCAGCTTCTTTTGCTAATGCTGACAATTTTTTGCTGTCTTTGAAACCTTTTGTTGCATTTTCTTCTGCTACTTCAGCAAAAGTTTTTTCCATTTTTGCCTTCAATTCATCAGCTTTTGCATCTTTTCCAACGAATTCTTCAATAACTTTATCTAATTCTTTTGTGACTTTTCCGTCAGCATCAACTTCTGCTTTCAATCCGTATTTTTCAGCATTGCCTTTGATGATGTCTGTCAATTTTGTAACATCATCGCCTGCAGCTTTGTATGTCGGTGATTCTGTTAAAGTTTTTTTAGCATCTTCGCCTGCTTTTGCAATTGTATCTTTTGCATCATTGTCATAATATCTTTTAACAAAAGCATCAGACGGTGCATCGCCTTTTAATAACGGTTTTGATAACCATGCGCCATATCCTGCACCTGCGGCCAAACCAACACCTGCGCCTGCTGCCGTGTAAACCGCGTTACGATTGTTGTTATTGTTTACTGCATCTACCATATTTGTGTCCTTCCTTATTAATACACACTACTTTAAATTATATAAAATTTCTGAATAATTTTATTTGCCATGTTTAATACTGCTCCTTTACAAATATTTACAATTATTCATAAAGAGATTTTTCCATTAGGTTTCCAAATTATAGCATAAATTCGAAAATAAGGGAAGTTTTAATTTTGATTTTTACTCAGAACCCTTATATGAAAAAGCTTTTATGGCCGGTAGATATTTTGGATATCATTTCAAGAATAATTTTTCAACCTTTTAAATGATGTAGTATTTTGCGGATTGTATAGAATAATAATGTAATAAATTTTAACATTCAGGCGGATTAATGGATCAAAGTTTTGATTTCACATCTTACAACAGCATAAAAAGACTTTCGGAAGAGGAACTGACAGCACTGTGGGAGGAATATTTCAAGGATAAAACCCAAAAAAGTGTCAGAGATGCTTTGATAGTCCAATACATTTACTTAATCCGCTATGTAGCGGGAAGGGTTAAGGTTACATTGCCTGCGGGAATTTCGATTGAAGACATAGCAGGATACGGCGTTGAAGGGCTTATTAACGCGATTGAAAGATATTCTCCGCAAAAGAATACCCGCTTTGAAACTTACGCACTTATCAGAATCCGCGGCGCGATTATTGACAGAATCCGGGCGCAGGATTTTTTGCCAAGAAGCGTGCGCAAAAAAATCAAAGATATAAAACAGGTTCAAGAACAGTTAAAGCAGGAACTTGGCCGTATGCCGACCACAACGGAAGTCGCGAATGTTCTTGAAATGGATGCGGAAAAAGTTAATCAACTGCTTGCTGAAGATACGACAATGACGTCCATTTATGACAAAAAAGGCTCGAGCGATGACAGTATGGAAATTATTGACACCATACAGGATACGAATAAGCTTAATCCGCAGGAGCAGATGGAAGAAAAGAACGTAAAACAGCAGTTGGAAAAAGCGCTTAGAAGGCTTCCGGAACGCGAACGTGTGATAATGGTTCTTTACTATCAGGAGAACATGACTTTAAAAGAAATCGGCAAAACTTTAAACATGTCAGAATCCCGAGTTTGCCAGCTTCATGCACAGTCGATTATGAAACTCAAAAACATACTTAACGAAGACCGCTCTTCCAGAATGCGCCAGAGCATTATCGCATAAAAGTTTTTTGCGGTTTTTTGAAACGGATTTTTTGTTTTTTATTTCGCGGATTTTTGCCGGAAATTCATCGGAAATCTTATCTTTCGTATTCGTAATCAAAAATTACGAAATCAATTCTTTTGTCAAAACCTGCGCTTTCAGCCGAAACATTATCTTTAAACGGCATAAAATCCCCGAGCCCTAGAGGAAAAACTCTCGCAGGCGGAATGTTGCCGCAATAAATTAAATAATCAGTAATGCTGTTTGCGCGCGCCATGGAAATTTCCCAATTGGTATGAAAATCTCCGTCTTTTTTGTTATGGCCTTCTGTGTGGCTTTCTATTGTGCAGTTGTTGTCGATTTCTCTGAGTGTTTGTGCAATTCCGTTTAGAACATTAACTCCCAATCGGTTTATGTGAATGCTTTCGCCTCTGAAAAAAGTGTCTTCCCGAATGCTCACAATCAATCCTCGCGGAACAATTGTGTAAATTACAGCGGTATTTTGCGGCAAAAGTTCTTCCAGCCGCCTTTTAACATCTATTGCTTTGTTGTTAACAGCAGCGCTTACAAAAATCGTTTTTACATCTTCCTGACATAATGCCTTCAGCGGAAGATTCAAACAAAATATAAGCAGTATAATGCAGGGAATTTTCACTTGACAAGCCTTAAAAATGGTACCGAAAATATTATCAGGCAGAATTGTAACTTATACTATTCCCTGACATTGCAATACTTCTGCGGAATTTTGAATAACGCCGCCGTTCAAATTTTTAACTGAACGACGGCGTATTTTAATTTGAGTTGAAAATGTTTTAAGGTTTCAAAACAGATATAACGAATTTGTCATTAAAATATTTGTTAGCGCAAGCCTTCAATTGTTCTGAAGTAACCTGTTTTACGCGTTGTCTGACCTTTTCATTAAAATCAAATCCAAGCCCGAGAACTCCGTAGTGCGCGTAAGAACAAGCCTGCTGCGCATTCGTTTCAAATGAAAACGCCCATTTGCCAAATAGATTGTTCTTTGCATTTTCGAGTTCTTCTTCGCCAACCGGAATTGTTTTAATCTTTTCAATTTCTTCATTGAATCCGGCAAGAGAGACTTCAATATTTTTTGGCTCCGTTGCAATGTAGATTGAAAAACCTGCGCCGAATCTCATTGTTTCATAAGTGCTTCTGACAACATAAGCAAGCCCTTTTTTGTCGCGAAGTTCCAGAAACAGTCTTGAAGAAAGTCCGCTTGCGCCTAAAATTATGTTCAGCAAAATCAACGCCGGATAATCTTCACTATCAAAAGAATCCACAAGCCAGCCTTTAATAATATGCGCCTGATTTGCATCCGGTTTGATAATTTCAACTTCCTTATTTTCTGTTAAAGGTATTACCGGCATATCAAATCCGGCGCCGGCAATAGATGGAAGATTTCCGAAATTTTCATCAATAAGTTCTTCAACTTTATTAAATTCAATGTCGCCGACAAAAGTTACGACTTTTTGTCCGTTGTTTAAAAGATTTTCGAAAGCTGCGATAACCATTTCTTTTGTGATATTTGGGAGGTTTTCCAGAACTTTTGTGTTTGAAAATCCGTAAAAATGCCCCTCATAAATGTTTTTGGCATAATTATCAGCCGCTTTTGCTCTTGCGGCATCAAGGTCAGCGACAATTTCGCCTTCAAGTTTTGCGCGTTCTTTGTCGAAATCTTCAAATGTGGAATTTTTGACCAAATCCGAAACAAGTTCAATTGCTTTTTCAAAATCTTCATTCAAGCACACGAAACGAAATCTTAAATAATCAGAGCGCATTTCAACCGAAAAATCAATCCCGTATGAATCAAATTCTTCCGCAATTTGTTCTGCTGTTTTTGTTTTTGTGCCCTGAAAAAGAAGTCTTGCCATAAGGGCGTTAATGCCCGGTGCGGCTTCGGGTTCGCACATCAAAAAATTCATGCAAAACGCTGAGCGCGGTGTGTCTGAATTCTTTTTATAAAAAAAGTTTGTATTATTTTTGAGTTTCGTAATTTTTTGTTCCATAATCTCTCCTCTGCGCTTTAGTTTATCACAACTCTTTCGAAATAACAATCTTTTATGCGGCTTGTATTTTGCCCTTTTTTTATTGTATAATTTTCGTATGGAAAAAATAATTAAACTTAAAAATTTTGAAATCGGCGCAAAAAAACTGACAATTCTTGCAGGCCCTTGCGCGGCTGAAAGCATGGATATTCTTGACGAAACAGCTTCGGCCTTAAAAGAAATTACTGAAAAACTCGGTATAAATTTTATCTTCAAATCCTCATTTGATAAAGCAAACCGCTCTTCTATAAATTCATACAGAGGCCCTGGGATTGATAAAGGTTTGGAAATGCTTTCGAACATTAAATCGAAGTATAACCTTCCGATTGTAACTGATATTCACATTCCGGAGCAAGCGGAAATTGCGGCTGAAGTCGCTGATATAATACAAATTCCGGCATTTTTGTGCAGACAGACTGATTTGCTTGTGGCGGCCGCTAAAACAGGCAAAATCGTAAACATTAAAAAAGGCCAGTTTCTCGCGCCTGAACAGATGGGAAGTTTGATAAAAAAAGTTGAAGAATCCGGAAATGAAAACATTCTTCTGACAGACCGCGGATTTACATTCGGATATAACAATCTGGTTGTGGATTTCAGAGCGGTTCCTATTATGAAAAGTTTCGGGTATCCTGTTGTGTTTGATGCGACCCACAGTGTGCAGCTTCCCGGGGCAAACGGTACATCCTCAGGGGGAGATCGAAGATTTGTTCCTGTGCTGGCAAAATCAGCCATGGCAGCCGGTGCGGATGCTCTTTTCTTTGAAATTCATCCAAATCCCGACAAAGCATTGTGTGACGGGCCGAATATGCTCTCTATTGATTCGGCGGAAAACGTGTTTGCAACTTGCAAAAAAATATTTGAGGTTGTAAGAAACTAATGATTTTAAAACAATATATCGCAGGCCCGATTGAAGCCAATAATTATCTTTTAGCAGACGAAATTTCGAAAGAAGCCGTTCTGATTGATTGCTCTGAAAGAGTTCAGCAGATTCTTGACGATGTCAAAGAATTAGGACTGAATGTTAAATACATTTTGCTTACCCATGGGCATTTCGACCATGTGATGGGCGTAAACAGCATGAAAGAAGAACTCGGGGCAAAAGTTTTAATTAATGAGAAAGACAAAGACCAGATTTCGATGACAAAAACGATTTTGAATACGTTTGGAATTTTTGTTGATAAAAATCCTGTTTATGATGAATTTATTGATGGAAATTCAGAGTTGGCAATCGGGAATTTCCCGATAAAAGTTCTGGAAACTCCGGGTCATACAGAAGGCGGTTTGAGTTATTATGTAGACGGAAAATTGTTTAGTGGAGACACATTGTTCAAGCATTATGTGGGAAGAACGGATTTGCCTGGCGGAAGTTATGAAAAACTTGAAAACAGTGTAAAAAATGTTTTGTACAAACTTCCTGACGACACGCAAGTTTTTCCGGGTCACAACGAAATGACAACAATCGGTTATGAGAAAAAACATAATGAGATTATATAATATACGGGAACAAGCGTTTGAGGCGATGAGTCAGAAACTGGTAAAATAAGTCAAAAGCGCAGTGACGGACAAAGATTTATAAAATTTGTTAGAAATCGTCAGAGAGGATTAAAAAATGAAAGAACAACTGGAAAAAATATATGCAAATGCAGCGGCTGATATCGAAAAATCAGCATCCATAACTGATTTGGATGAAGTAAGAGCAAAATATTTGAGCCGCAAAGGAGAATTCAACGAAATCAAAAAAAATCTTAAAAATTTGTCAGATGAAGACAAAAGAATTGTCGGCTCACTTGCAAACCAAATTACACAAAAACTCGAAACTTCAATCAAAGCAAAACATGATGAGTTTTATAAAAAAGAACTTGACGCAAAACTTTTGAAGGAAAAAATCGACATCACACTTCCCGGAAAATTTGAACGCCTCGGAAAATCCCATCCTCTTACAACAACAACAAACGAAATCGTTTCAATCTTCCAAAGCCTTGGTTTTTCCGTTGTCTCCAACAGCCAGTCTCCGGAAGTTGAAACCGAATACTACAACTTCGACGCGCTAAATGTCCCGAAAGACCACCCGGCACGCGATATGCAGGATACTTTCTATGTTGAAAATGCTTCGAACGTGATTCTCAGAAGCCAGACTTCAGGCGCGCAGATTCACGCGATGGAAGGCAAAAACCCGCCAATAAGAATTATTGCACCGGGCAGGGTTTACAGAAACGAAAGCGTAAATGCCCGTAAAAATAACTTTTTCCACCAAATCGAAGGCCTTTATGTTGATAAAGACATAACTTTCGGCGATTTGAAAGGCGTTTTGAACGAATTTATCAGAATATATTTTGGCGCAAGCCGTCCGACACGTTTCAGAAACAGCTTCTTCCCTTTTACAGAACCATCTGCGGAAGTTGATGTTCAGTGCATTATGTGCGAAGGAAAAGGCTGCCGCATATGTTCAGGCACCGGCTGGTTAGAAATCCTTGGAAGCGGAATGGTTGATCCAAATGTCTTAAGAGGCGTTGGAATTGATCCGGATGTTTATTCGGGTTTTGCATTCGGCATGGGTATTGAAAGGCTTGCTATGCTTAAATATGCGGTAGATGATATAAGACTTTTCTTCAACAATGACGAAAGATTTTTGAATCAATTTTAAGAAAATTTTTATAAAATATTTAAAGCAACCGGATAACTTTGTTTGTCCGGTTGTTTTTTAGATATTTGCAACATTTTTGTCCATCGCCTGCTAAACGTCAGCATAAACTTTATACTGATAATCTTTTGGAAATTGCCGGTTTGTTTGTGATTATTTGACGACTTTATTCAGACCATGAGGCTTGTCGACATTGCGTTTTAGCCTCTTTGCAATTTCAAGTGCCAGAATCTGAACAATCACAATGAGACAGAATGATTTTACGATATCGCTTTCGCAGTTGATGTTCAGATTATAATCAGCTTTTACTTGCGAATTAGAATTCCCGATAATGCAAAGCTGCGGGTTGTAATCTTCCTGAATTTTGTTCAGGTTTTTGATTGCCGTGTAGCTTAAATCGTCTACGCTTATGTGAATTTGCGCAATTTTGTTGTTCAAAACTGCAACATGTCCATGCATAAATTCGCCAAGAATGCTTGAATACACGTTTATATAAGAAGTTTCTTTTATTTTTAATGAAGCCTCTTTTGCTATTGCATACGAAATTCCGTCAGCCGTCACTACCAGATTTTTGAATTCTGAAAGCGGTTTTGCAATTTCTTTAATCTCGTTTTGAAGCTTGAAAGTTTCGCTGACCAAACCCGGTAAAGTTTTTAACTCCTCAAGATAATGCGCAACATCAATTCCCCGAATTTGGGCATATTTTAAGACAAGAAGCGCACAGCAAAGCATTTGTGTTGTTAGCGATTTTGTTGCCGCAATGCTTTTTTCTTCGCCGGCACAGCAGTCTATTTTGTAATCCGACGCCTGCCAGATTGTCGAATCCTTTTTATTCGTGATGCATAAGGAACGCATTCCGTATTCTTTTGCAATGTTTAGAGCCTTATTGGTGTCTGAGGTTTCGCCGGATTGGGTTATGAAAACATACAGAATATCATCTTCATGCGGAACTACAGATTTTAAGAGAAATTCGCTTGAATAAATTGCGCGCGCCTCTATGTTCGCAATATTTCCGAACAAATCCGCCGCAAATCTTGCGCAATGGTATGATGAACCGCTTGCAACAAGAACAATTTTTTTTATATCAGACGGAACTTCGAAAAGAATTTCACCGCCTTGAATATGCATAGAAAGAAGATTTTCGAGGACTTGCGCCTGCTCGAAAATTTCTTCTTCCATACTCGATTTTTTTTCTTCGTTAAAAATCATAGTTTCCTTTTGTGTATTCTGTGAGCTGTTGTCGGAAATTCTGACGGCTCTTCCAAATCTCCGGTTTTGCCATTTGCAATCTCTTACAGCGGTTTTTTCTCCGCTAGGATCAATTTGCAAAATCTCCGTGTTTGAAAATTATTTAGCCAAGAATTTCTTTCATCAAGTCATTAACGGCTTTCGGATTTGCGCGGCCTTTTGTTTCTTTCATTACCTGACCGACAAAGAAGCCGAGCAGCTGAACTTTTCCGGCTCTGTATTTTTCAACCTGATCAGGGTTTAAATCTACAACCTTTTGACAAATTTCTTTGATGGCGCCTTCGTCTGAAATCTGGCTCAAACCGCGGCTTTCAACGATTTTTGATGCCTTTTCGCCGGTTTTCATCATATCAATAATGATTTGTTTGCCGATGTTGTTTGAAATTGTGTTCTTTTCAATCAGTGCGATAAGTTCTGCCAAATTTTCAGGCGTAAGTTTTGTATCTGTTATTTCAATGTGGTCTTCTTTCAAATACGCAGCAATTTCGCCCATAATGAAGTTAACCGCGATTTTCGGGGTTGCGCCAAGCTTAAGAACTTCATCAAAGAACAATGCCAGTCCCATCTGTTCAACGATTACGAAAGCGTCGTATTCGCTAAGGCCAAGGCTCATGTATCTTTGACGTTTGGCTTCCGGAAGTTCCGGCATTTTGTCTTTGATTTCCTGAACCCATTCGCGCGAAATCTGTAACGGCATCAAATCCGGTTCAGGGAAATATCTGTAATCATGAGCGTCTTCCTTGCCGCGCATTGATTTTGTTTCGCGGGAATTGTCATCCCACAATCTTGTTTCCTGAACAACCTCGCCGCCTTCTTCAACGATTTCGATTTGTCTGTCGATTTCAAATTCAATTGCGCGCTGGAGGGCTGAAAAACTGTTTACGTTTTTGATTTCTGCGCGAGTTCCGAAAACTTTTGAGCCTTTGGGCATGATTGAAATGTTCGCATCGCATCTCATTGACCCTTCTTCAAGGTTGCCGTCGCAAACGCCGATGTAGCGGACGATGTTGCGAAGTTCTTCCATATACATTCTAGCCTCATCAGAACTTCTCATATCAGGTTCTGAGACGATTTCAAGAAGCGGTGTTCCTGCGCGGTTCAAATCAACCAGCGAATAATTTGAACCTGCAATGCCGCCTGATGATCCTGCATGGACAAGTTTTCCGGCATCTTCTTCCAAGTGCGCACGCGTAATTCCGATTCTTTTGCCCTTGATGTCGATATGTCCGTTTAAGCAAATCGGTTCATCATATTGTGAAATCTGGTAGCCTTTCGGCAAATCCGGATAGAAGTATTGTTTTCTGTCGAATTTGCAGCGTTCAGGAATTTCGCAGTTAAGAGCAAGCCCTGTCAAAATCCCCATATTTACGACTTCTTTGTTCAAAACAGGAAGCACGCCCGGCATTCCAAGGGTAATCGGGCTTGTCTGAGAATTCGGGTCTTTGCCGAATTCAGTGCCGTCGGGTGCAAATATTTTGGATTTTGTCTTCAACTGAGCGTGGACTTCCAGCCCAATTACAACTTCATACTTATCTCTTAAACTTTCCATGATTTCTCCTTATATATCGACTTTTTATTTTAATTATTTTTTCAGCCGGAACTGTATTTTGTTTTGTTTCCAAAGAAATTTTAGCACAAAAATACCGGTTTTACACATTTATTCGGCAACGACGCGGGCCGGAAAATTGTTTTTCAGCAAATCATTTGCGACAGTGTTTGCCTTATCGGAAGACGAGAACGAGCCGGCCTGAAGTGTGTAGCTTCCGTTAACGTTTTTGACAAAGGCGTTGACGCCGACATTTGATTCTGAAATTATGCTTTTTGCAACTTCAGCTTGAGCGGCGGAGGCGTAGCTTCCGACATAAACTTTGTAAGTTTTTGCGGCTGCCATTGGAACCGGCGCTGCATTTGGCTGGCGAATGTCGTTTGGTTTGACGTCTTCTGCTTTGTTGGGCTGAGGTGAAGTTTGATGTGCTGTTTCGTTCGGTTTTGCCGAAGTTTGTGACTGGGGTTTGGTATGTTCCAGCACAATCGGTTCATCTTCCTGAACTTTTAGGGGTTCAGGTGTTTCTTTTTTATCCGGAATTACGACTTTTTCGTCTAGTTCAGGTGAAAAAGTCTGGCCGTCTTTATTTGCGATACCGTTATCTTCGTCTTGAAGCCGTTTTAATCTGTCGTCGATATTTGCGCGGCTCATTCCTTCCTGTTCATAAGTAACTTCCGGCTCATCTCCGATTGCGATATCAACATCGGGCGACATTATTTTTGCAAGACCCAAAAATGCCAGCAAAAGTATGAAAAACGCTGAAACAAAAAGTATCAAATTCTGGTGCGGATTTTTAGTTAATCTTTTTTTATATTCGCGATAACTTATGTGTTCGGGATTCACAATCTGCTTTGGCTGTTCGTCCATTGTTACACTCCTCTTACTTTTGTGCTTGCAAGCACTATATCATTTATTTCTTCTGAATAGTTTTTCATAATTTCTATGGCAAAATCTTCTATATCATTCAGGCCTAAATCGTTTTGCAGGCCGCAGGCTTTCACGGGCGCGCCTTCTGAATTAATGTTGATTCCGGTATGAATTAGAATTGACGTGAGGGATTTTGTTGCGATTGAAACTGTTAGTTTTTTTTCATCCACAAACAAATCGTCGCCGCTTCTTACAACTTTTATTCCGCGGCGTTCTAAGGCTTCTTTTATAGTGCAGATTAGAAGTCTTTGCCTGAAAACGCCTTCAACCAGATTTACGTTGAATTGCTCTGTGATAAAACTCAGCATATTTTTGCTGTAAATGGGTTCGTCATTGATAACGTCTTCAATATCGACCATTTCGGTTAGTTTTACATCGCATTCGCCGCAAAAGCCGACGATTGAATCTCCCATAATTTTAAAATTTTTATAAATCCAGTGAGGAGAAAGTTGGTATCCTTCGTATTTAATTTCTTTGTCTGATAGAATATATTGCATAATTTTTCTCTGATTATTCGAATAGTTTTTTCAGGTAGTGTGTATCATTATTATACAACAAAGCATTTTTTAGGCGTGTACATGATTCACACGTTCCGCAATGTTTTTCTCCGCCTTTGTAACAGCTCCTTATGTATTCAAGGGGGACGGTGGTTTCTATTGCTTGTTTTACTATACCATTTTTGGTGCAATTTATCAAGGGTGCAAGGACTTTCGGGTGTTTGCGGGTTGAGTATTCAAATTCTGCATTAACCCTGTCGATAAATTCTTTTGTGTTGTCGGGGAAGGTGTGGGCTTCTTCTTTGTTTGCGCCAATAATTATGTAGTCGTAATCTTCGCTGTCGGCAAAGCTTGCGGCAATATTTAAAAACAGTCCGTTTCTGTTTGGCACCCAAACATTTTTTGCGCTTTCTTTTTCGTCTTTTAGTCCTTCGCCTTCGGGAACCTCAATATCTGCAACAAGAGATGTGTGTGTGATTTCTTTTAGAAAATCCAGTTTTATAACTTTGTGGGTTACGTTATAGAATTCGCAAAGTTTTTTTGACGCATCAATTTCTGTTTGTGCGGCTTTTTGTCCGTAATCGAAAGTCAGCGCAAGTTTAACGTTGTGGGATTTTCTGCATAAGCCGAGGCTGACGGCTGAATCAAGTCCGCCGGACATTAAAATTATTGATTTAATCATCGAGTTCCTCTCTGAATTTCCTTGCGAATTCTTCATCTTCGTCGGTTTCGTATTCATCAATCATGGAGACGGCTTCAACTTTCAAAATATCGCTGTATAATGGTTCTCGGATTACTTCATCGAGGATTGCGCGGCCGTGAAGATTGTAGAGGGCAACAAGAGCGTTTCTTTTGACTTCATCGTCATCGTCAAGAAGGCATTCTTTTATTGTTTCAAAGCTTTCGGGATGGTCACTTTCCATAATCGCTTCGATTGCATTAATTCTTATTTGCGGGGATTCGTCAAGAAGAGTTCGTTTTAGTGCGTTAAATACGCGTTCGTTGTCACTAAGGCGGAGTTTGCCAAGTGCTTCTATCACGCGTTCTTTGAGGAATGTGAACTTATCTATAATTCCCTGTTTTGTTTCTAAAATACTGACTAAAGGGTCTACCGCGCGCATATCGCCGAGCATTCCGAGAGCCGAAACGGCGGATTCTCTAAGGTAAACCGATTTTTCTTCTTCGTCTCTTACAACATCAATCAGTGGTGCGACAGCGTATTTGTCGCCGATTTTGCCAAGCGCATCAGCACAGGCAAAGCGGACTTTGTAATTTTCTTCTTTGTTATTCAGGCAGTACAGCAATGGAGTGACCGCTGATGTGTCCCGGTAGTTTGCGATTGCCTTGGCGCACATTACACGGAGATTGATGTATTTTTCTTTTTCTGTGGCAGCAAGGTTTTCGGTATTTTTTAAAAGCAGAATATCCACAAGAATTGAAAGTGTCGAGTGGTTTCTGAATCTGTCAGCAAGCCTTATTATTTGCATGAGAATCTCGGGCTGCTGAAGTTTGATTAGCAAATAATTGTAAATTTTTATCAGTTCATCACTGCAATAATCATTGTCCAGTTCTGATATGCGGGACATTAAAGCATCAGGGTCTGAAGTGTCAAATAAATTATACTTTTGGGCGAGTGTTTCTAAGTTTAAATTGTTCTCTTCCGCCATATTAAACTCCCTGTTTTTACCCGCTGTTCTATGACAGAAAAATACAACAAATACGTTTTTTTTTCAAGTTATTCTTATTTTTTAACAATCTACGCTTCAACTATGTCATGTATAAAATTTTTGTACAAATTTTGTATCCATTTTTTGTCGCCGAAACGTTTTTCCGAAAACCATATCATGAAAAAGTCATGCAAAGGAATTTCGGTTTTGTACTGATTGTATATTATATTTGGGTTAAGTCCGGATTGAATATCGCAATCTTTTTCGGTGTCATAGTAAAATGCTGAAACTATAAATTTGAAGGGTTTGTCCTGTCTGTAGCTTTTGAGGCTTTCGTAAATCCTGTTTAAATCAGAAACTTTGCATTCGTTTTTTTTGCATACGATTATATATTTCAATTCTTCGGGTTTGTTTGAGATATTTATAAAGTTTTCGGCGCGTTTTCTGTAGCGTGCTTGTATTTGTTCGGCACTCATTCCATGGTCATGGAAAAATGCTGCGTTTATGTCGTCATTGAACCAATAGTCATTTTCTTCATCATGTCTCAGGCTTGAGGTTATGCCTTCAAATTTATTTTCTAAAAGTGATGCTATGGTAGATGGAGACACCAGAAGCAAATCAAACGGGCAGCTCAATTCGCCTTGTTTTCTTCTGGGTTTTATGCCGTATCGCGTAAGGATTGTGCGTACAAAACAGTTGTAGCCTAGGCTTATGTATTTGTTTTTTTTGCGGGCAGGAAGTAAGAATGATAATTTTGCCCCAAAAATCTTAACCGTGATTCTTCCATATATTTTTTCGATTTTAATCATTTTTTATTTTTACCGCATTTTTTATTTCATGAAACTATTCTTAATCTTTTTAATTTATCACAAGCATACAAAAAAACATATTAGTCATCTGGCTAATATAATAAAAAACTCACAGCCTTTATTTTGCTGTGAGTTTTTCTGTAAATCGTTTAGATTATGCCGCGTTTTGCAGTTTTTTGTCCTGTTCTTTTTTGCTTGCGAGGAATTTGTCGCCAAGTTTGTTTGCAAGCGGTGTTACTGCTACCGGTACAATGTATCTGTAAATCATTGTACAAATCAGGAATGTTTTTGCGATATCCATACCTTTCAGGCGGTTTACAAGTTTTTTGTCTTTCAGGTAATCGTTTGCATAATCAATCAAATCAATTGTATTTTTGCCTTCGGCTTTCAAACCTTTGTTGATTTTGTCGATTTTTGAGAGCAAATCTTTGTCTTTTGTATATAGTTCTGCGTATTTGTTTGTAACCTTGCGCCATTTGCCGAACAGCATACCGTCAGCAAGGTAAGAACCTGCAGTTGAAATCGCAAATGTCAGGGCATGGTTCAGTGTCAAAACTTTCTTTCTGTCCTTATCCATTTTATCGTCAGGAAGGTTCATTGTTTTGTACATGTACATACCGGTTCCGACTGCGGCACCTGCTGTTATGATGTGGTTTGTAATATATTTGCTGTTTTCTGTTTTATTTGCAAATTTTGCAACGATATCTGAATTCATTGCTTTGCCGATAATGTTTTTAGCAATCCAGTCGGTCATGGTATCCCATGCTTTTTCAACAGGTTCAAAGAATTTTGATTTTGATGCCATTGATGAGATTATTTCTTCTTTGCTTCCGGTGAAAGATTGCGGTTTCGGCTTGCAACACTGAAGTTTGTTTTGTTGAGGTGCACTGTAATTTGCGGCGTACGGTCTTTGTGTATTAATACTAAGCTGCATTTCTGTCACCTCCTTTAACGGCGTTGAATGCCGGGTTGTTTAATGAAACATTTGTATATTGGTTGTTGTTTGGTGTTTGGGGCTGTTGAGTTTTTACATCAGCCTCTGCTTTTTGCTCTTTTTTCTTTGGATTAATTCCGAATACATATTTCAAAATCGGCGGAATTAAAGCGATTGTAATGATTGAACGCGGAATACCGATTAAAATATCCGGACCCATTTTTATTAATTTTTCTACGTTTCTGAATTTCTTGGTTTTGGTAAGTCCTTTTTCTTTTAAATTTCCAAGGTATTCTTCTGCTTTTTTGCCGAGGAATTTTGCAGGATTGTTCTTCAACTTTTTCATTGCCGAATCAAACGGGCTCATAATTATTGTTGCGAACAAAAATCCGATTGCGCCTGAGGCAACGGCATGAGCTGCGGCATCAAGTTTTTTCTTTTTGTCCTCTTCGCCTTTGCCCGGAAGTGAAAGGATTGTTGCGGGTCTCAGCATACCTGCGATTACAAGAGAAAACAGGGCGTTGCAGGAAACCGGATGACCTTCTGCATATTCGAGAATGTTTCCGAATGTTTTGCTTGAGAGGATTTTGTCGCCCAAAGATTTAGCGGCAACCTCACTCGCTTTCTGCGCCGGATTGCCGCTAAAATTCACATTATATCCTCTGGTATTGTTTTTCTTGTCACACACGCCCGCTCCATATCGCTCCTTGAAAGCCTGCGGGTCTTTGTTGACCTCCGTTTTACCCGATAAATAAGGGGTATTGTAGTTGAGTAAATTAATTTTCATGTTCCACCAAATTTTGTTTACTAAAGTCTGTACATTTATTTTAAATCAAAGGAAATTTTTTTTTGCCCTAAATTTTAAAAAAGTTTACAATTCTTTCTGATTTTTTATTTAAAAATGCTTGGAAAATAATAAGCGTGCAAATTACAGGGAATTTACACGCTTAACATTTGGTGTTTAGAATACACTTTATATATTCTACATATCTAAAGCTATATCCAGAGTCTGAGCCTTTGCAACGATTGCGCTTGAGGATATTATATCAACTCCGGTTGAGGCAATTTCCCTGACTGTTGAAAGATTTACATTGCCGCTGGCTTCAACAATCGCGTCTCCATTTATCATTTTTACTGCCATAGACATTTCCTCAAGTGTCATGTTATCAAGCATAATAATATCTGCTTTGGTTTTAATTGCTTCTGCAACCTGTTCGAGGGTATCGCATTCAACTTCGATTTTGTGCGCATGCGAGAGATTTTTTCGCAATTTTTCGACCGCATTTGTGATGGAGCCTGCAAGGCGGATGTGGTTGTCTTTTATCATTGCGCAGTCTGAAAGATTAAATCTGTGAAGTGCGCCGCCGCCGGTTTTCACAGCATGCTTTTCAAACATTCTGAAATTCGGCGTTGTTTTTCTTGTGTCAACGATTTTTGCGTGATATTCGCCGATTGCATCCTGATATTTGCGGGTTTCGGTTGCGATTCCGCTCATGCGCTGAATGTAGTTCAGTGAAAGTCTTTCTCCCATAAGCAATTCTTTTGCTGGGCCTGAAAGCGTTGCAAGGCGGTCGCCTTTTTTGATTGCATCACCCTCTTTGAAGTGAAATTCGATTTTGATATCTTCTGAAAGCATTTTATAAACGGTTTTGAAAACTTCAACGCCGCAAAGAACGCCGTCGCTTCTGGTGTTTAAAAATCCTTCGAGCCTGTCTGTTTCTTCTGCGAGGTTTTCGGTTGTAATGTCGCCGTAGCCGATGTCTTCAATTAATGCATTTTTTACATGTTCTTCCATTATAAATTTGTTTAGCAATTCTCTGTCTCCTTCATAAATTATTGTTGTTCAAACTTGTTTTCCTGCTGTGCATCCGTGTTCTGTTTCGGGGCGAAATATTATTGAGGAAGTTGTTTCATTCAGATTTTTTTTTGAATCCTGCAAAGAAGATTTTGTGAGTAAACTGTGAATCCCAACTTCGTTTGTTTGCAAAAAGTCTGTGCGGAAATGTGCGCCGCGTGATTCTTTTCGTTTAAGTGCTGATATGATAACCATTTCCGCTACGGTTAGCATATTTTTGAATTCGTATTCTTCTTTTGATAGGCATTTGTCTGTTCTGTGGAAGTTAAGTTTTAAATTTTCAACTTTTTCAAGCGCATTTTTCAGAGTTTCGTCGCTTCTGAAGATTCCGGCGCCTTCCCACATTATATTTTGTAATTCTTTGCGCATTGCGCTTACATCAATTTCTTCAAGATAGATTTCGTCGGAATATTTTTCTATAATTTCTTTAATTGTTCCGCTAATTTGTTTCGGGGTATGAAGTTCAATTGTTTTGAGATAATTTGCGCTATGGTATGCACAAACAACACATTCAAGCAAAGAATTGCTTGCAAGTCGGTTTCCGCCGTGGAGTCCGGTTGAAGATACTTCTCCGATTGCATAAAGTCCTATGATTGAGGTTTCTCCTTCGATATTTGTTTTGACGCCTCCCATCATGTAGTGTGCGGCAGGCGCTACAGGAATCAGGTCTTTTGAAATATCTATATTGTGTTCGGCGCATTTTTTCGAAATCGTCGGAAATCTTTTTAGAAGTTTGGCTTTGTCAATGCAAGTTGCATTTAGAAAAACATTATCGGCATTGTTTTTAATCATTTCGCTGAAATTTGCACGCGTCACGATGTCGCGCGGCGCAAGTTCAAGTTTTTCGTGATATTTATGCATGAATTCAATTCCCTTAGAATCCACGAGTTTTGCACCTTCGCCTCTGACTGCTTCTGATATCAAAAACCTGTTTTCATCCCCGTCGATTGCAAGTGCCGTCGGGTGGAACTGAACAAATTCCATATCCTGCATGACAGCCCCCGCATTAAAAGCAAGCGCCATACCGTCGCCTGTTGCGCCGATCGGGTTTGTTGTGTATTTGTAAAGCTGGCCGATTCCGCCGGTTGCAAGGATTACTGCTGAAGAATATATAACTTCGTATTCTCCTGTTAAATTGTTAAATACAATCACTCCTTTGCATTCGTTTGTTTCATCGACAAGAAGTTCGACAGCAACTGTTTGGTCGTAAATGTCGATGTTGGGATTTGATAGAACCTTTTTGCAAAGCGCTTCTTCAATCATTCTGCCGGTTGCATCTCCCCCGGAGTGGAGAACGCGTCTTACGCTGTGGGCGGCTTCAAGAGTGAAAGTCAAGTTGTTGTTTTCATCTCTGTCAAATTCTACTCCGAAATTCAGCAAATCTTTTACAACTTTGTCTGAGTTTTCAGAGATAAATTTTACGGTGGAAAGTTCGCTCAAACCTGCGCCTGCTTTTATTGTATCGCTAATGTGAGAGGCTGTGGAATCTGATGCGTTTTCTTTCATTACGCCGACCATTCCGCCCTGAGCGTATCTGGAATTGCTTTCGCCGGGTTGTGATTTTGTGACAAGAAGAATTCCGTCTGCAAGGTTAGTCTGCTGTTCGATTTTTAATGCCGCGTATAAGCCTGCAATGCCGCTTCCGATTATGATTACCGAATATTTGGAGTATTTCATTATTTTATATCCCTTTTGCTATCCACAATATTTTAACTTAAAGGAATTTTTTTTTCTACCATACAAAATAAATTTTTTATTAAGAATTCATATTTAAAGCTTTATGTGAAGTCAGATTTTAGTTAAAAAGCAACTCTCGATAATATAAACACCCGAAATTCCTCCGCGGCTGATTTAAAGGACAAACAAACACTTTTAAATAAAAATGCGAAGACATATCATCAGAATTGGAGGAAAAATGATAAATTCAACAATTAGAATTCTCCTGACAGAAGACCAGAAACTTATGCGGGTCGGCTTGAAATCCCTGTTTGAGGAGCACCCGGAACTTGAAATAATTGCAGAGGCTCAGAGCGGAAAAGAAGCTATCGAAAAATACAAAACAATTCATCCTGATATAACTTTGATGGATATCGGGCTTCCTGATATGAGCGGAATCGAGGCTGTGAAAAAAATACTTGAGGCTGATGCGAAAGCAAAAGTTATAATTTTGACATCACATCTTTCGGAAAACGAAGTTATAGATGCTCTGCATGCCGGGGCTTGTGCGTATGTGATGAAAGATATTAATACCGAAATTTTGAAAATGATTATAAAAACGGTGAAAGATGGCGCAATGTGGTTGGACCCGCAGGCGGTTCCGATTTTGCGTGAGAAGAATTGCGGAGTTGTTCCGCCAAGACAGATGTCAAGAGCCATGTTCAAAGAACAGCATGCAAATCTCACTCAGCGCGAATACGAGGTTCTGAAACTTGTTGTTGACGGAAAATCAAACAATGAAATTGCGCAGGAATTGACCATAAGCGAACATACGGCAAAAGCGCATGTTTGCAATATTATTCAAAAGCTTGTTGTTGATGACCGCACGCAAGCTGCCGTAAAAGCTTTAAAAGAAGGTCTTGTCTGATTCAGACAACGGTATTTTGCGTATATTCATCAAGCTTTGCAATTCCGATTTTGTTGAGATTTTCAAACAAGCTTATGATGTCAGTATTATGCTGATAATTTCCTTCTTTTTTCAATGCTCCCAAACGCTCGAGCCTTGAAAGGTGCGATTTTACTGTATGTGTGCTTAATTTAAGCGTTTGTGCAATCTCTGCAATTGTGAAGTTTTGCACAAAAAGCTGCAAAACTTTTTTCTCCGATTCGCGGATGTTTTCCAGTTGTGTCATAGCTATTTTATCTTTCCGCTATTTAAAATAAAATTTTATCATGCCGTTTTGAGTTAGGCAATTAGCCGAATGGCTAATTTTTTAGTACAAAGCTTGCAGCCGGAATTTTTTCGGCTCTGCTTTACTTGATAAAAATTTTAAAAAACTGGTTTGGCAAAAGATTTTTTGCTCAAAAAAATTTTGCGTCTCCCGTTAAGAGTCGCAAAATCTTGATTTATCCTGCTAAAGTCCTCTTTAACCGTAAAATTCATCAGCGTAATATGCAAATTCCAAATGTCCGACAAGTATTGTGTCGCCATCTTTTACGCCCATTGCTTTGAGTCTGTCGAAAACGCCCATTCCGGTCAGTATATTCTGGAACCGGATTACCTGTTCGGTGTTGCGCTCATCCGTAACTTTCGCAAGACGCCCGATTTTTCCGCCGGTAATCACAAATGTGTCTTTTGAAGCTTTTGTAATCTCAAATTCGCTGTCATCATTGTTGTACGCGCCCAAATCCTCTTCGACCACAATATCCGATACAGGTTTTTCGATTTTTTCAACCATTTCAGACATAAATGCCGTAAGTTCGGGAATTCCTTCTCCCGTAACCGCTGAAATCATAAATACATCATCAGATTCGGTCTTGAAAAGTTCAAGCATTTCTTTTTTCTTTTCGTCCTCAACCGCGTCGATTTTGTTAAGCGCAATAATTTGATATAATGACGCCAAACGTCCTGAATGTTTTTCAAGTTCGTTGTTAATAATTTTGTAGTTGTCGAACGGGTTTTCCTCCGTTAAATCCACAAGGTGAACAAGGAATCTGCATCTTTCAACATGTCTTAAAAAGTCATGTCCGAGCCCAACGCCGTCAGATGCGCCCTCAATCAGCCCCGGAATATCCGCAACAACATAGCCGTCTCCATTCAGCCCTTTTACAACTCCCAAATTCGGGACAAGCGTTGTGAACGGATAATCTGCAATTTTCGGTTTCGCAGAGCTTATGCGGCTGATTAAAGTTGATTTGCCTGCATTTGGCATTCCCAAAAGTCCTACATCGGCAATAAGTTTCAACTCAAGAATCAATTCTCTTTCAATTCCGGGCTCTCCGGGTTCGCAAAACTGCGGGGCACGTTTTTGTGCTGTCGCAAATCTTGCATTGCCGCGTCCGCCGCGTCCGCCTTTTGCCGCAAGAACTTGCTGTTCATGTTCTGTCAAATCCGCAATTACGCTTCCGGATTTTGCATCAATTACAACGGTTCCTACAGGAACTTTTATGTACAAATCTTTTGCCCAGTGCCCGTGGCAGTTTTTGATACCGCCGTTTTCGCCGTTTTCTGCCTTGAAAACTGATTTGTATTTGAAATCCATCAAAGTTGACATATTTTCATCGGCAACAAGATAAATATCTCCGCCTTTGCCGCCGTCGCCGCCTGCGGGGCCGCCTTTGTCAACGTACTTTTCGCGCCGCCATGCAACCATTCCGTTGCCGCCGCGGCCTGATAATATTCTGATTTTGGTTTTGTCTAAAAATTGCATTTTTGTTTGGGTGAAAAGTGCGAAGTGAAAGGTGAACAGTCCGTTACAGGTTAAATTTTTCTATGAATTTGTTAATATATGTTTTTGACAATATTTTTACAAAAAGTTGAAAGTTTTTACTGATATGGACTTTTCACCTTTCACTTCGCACTTTTCACAATATTCCTTTCATATTTATCTGTTTGTACTATAATCATACTATGAAAAACTTAAAAAATACACTATTTTCTCACAAACAAGTTGAAATCGGCCCTGAAAGCGCCTATGACAATTATATTATGGCAATTGAATCAAGCTGTGACGAGACGGCTTGCGCAATTGTAAAAAACGGCAGAGAAGTTATTGCAAACGTTGTGGCGTCTCAAATTAAAACACATGCGCAATATGGCGGAGTGATTCCTGAAATCGCAGCGCGCGAACATCTTGAAAGCATTAACGTCGTAATTGAAGAGGCTTTCCGTCAGGCAAAAGAGACTGCCGGAATTGAGCCGAAAGATATTACCGCATTTGCCGGAACCGTCGGCCCGGGGCTTGTCGGGTGTCTTCTTGTCGGTTTGAACGCCGCAAAAACGCTCGCGCTTGTTTATGACAAACCTTTTATCGGCGTCAATCACTTGAATGCGCACCTTTGCGGAAATTATATTGATACTGATTTGAAACCTCCGTTTATGGCTCTTCTGGTAAGCGGCGGACACACACAGATTATTGATGTTGAATCATATTCAAAACAGACAATTCTCGGCGAAACCATTGATGATGCGGTTGGAGAAGCTTATGACAAAGTTGCAAGGTTAATCGGGCTGCCGTATCCGGGCGGACCGCGGCTGGATAAATTAGCGCAAGTTGGAAACAAAAAGGCTTATCAGCTTCCGGAAGGCAAGGTTGACGGGTATAATTTCAGTTTCAGCGGCTTGAAAACGGCAGTTTTGAGGCTTGTAAAAGATTTGAAGTCGGCATTACCGGAAGGCGAAACCGAACTTTCTGAAAATACCGTAAATGATGTTTGCGCAAGTTTTCAGGAAAGGGTTTCAAATACTTTAGCCAAAAAGCTGAAAAAAGCTCTGGTTGAGCGCGGATATAATCAGGTTGTAATTGCGGGCGGTGTGGCTGCGAATTCAGAAATCCGCAAAAAGATTTTTGATTTTGAAAACGATGGCTTTAAAGTTTTTGCGCCTCCAATGAAGTATTGCACTGATAATGCCGCAATGGTGGCCTCATGCGCGTATTTCAATACAAATACGTTTGATGATGTTGATGTTGAAGTTTTTTCGCGGGTGAAATAGGCAGGCAAAATACTTTTGTTAAAAATTGTAAAAAATACACTTTATAAGTAGCAAAAAATATTTTGCAGGTAATTTTAATTCATTGTGAAAAATCTTGGGAATATAAATCTAACAATGAAACAATCTTTTGGAACAGATTTGAAAAAACAATCTGTTCCTTGTTTTATTAAGAATGTTAGTTTTACGGGTGCGGGGGATGTTTTTCGAAAGACTTTTGTTGCGACGCAAAAGGAAATTGCGGATGTTTTTGAAAAGGATGTGATGTCGGACGGAATTGCGGGAAGCCTTCCGAAAAACTGGCTTGGGAAAATAAAAGCAAAAAGCGAAAATTGTTGTGATGATAATGTTCGCGGAGTTCTTCAGGCTTTTCGCGCGGCTGTCAAGCATTTGAAACCATACAACGCACCTTTGAAAAGCAAGGAATATTCAAAACATCGTGCGGATTTGGAAAACAAACGAATTAAAGAGTCTTCTGAATATTTAACAAAAGCTTTGAGGCATTTTGGAGTTTTGGATGATGGAAATTCGATTTATTTCAAACGCAGAAAAGTTCAGGGAAGCTATATCGACAGAGGGTATGTGCTTGTCGAAAGGGGCAAGAATCCTTCTTTGGAAAAGCTTTTTATAAAGATTTTCAAAAAACTGAATCCTGAGTTGATTGAGGCAAACTTTAACGGCAAATATGCAGAAACTGCACATGGGCTTAACTTAAATGAATTAAACTGCAGATACATATCAAAAGTTTACTGGGGCGATATGAAGGGTGGTTTTATGGCAACGGAATACGAATCCCCGCCGAAATTCAGCAGTCCTATAGTTCATTTTAAAAAGAGTTATGAAACATTGCAGGATTTTGCAAAAGATTTTTTTAAGCAAACCGGAATTGAGATAACAGAATTAATTTCGCGCGGTATAAGACCAGGCAAAACCAATCGCCAATTCAGATTTGAGCCGTATCCGAAAGGTGATTTGATAATCGGGTATTTGCAATCGGAATTGGAAAAAGTCGGTTTGTATCATGGTGATTTGCATAAAGATAACGCAATTATCGGAACTGATGAAAAGGGGCGTGCGATTGTGAAAATTGTTGATATCGGCGGAGTTATGAAAGCCCGGAGATAAGAACTTCACTTTTAGCGCGTGAGAGGATGAAATTTGTCACCTGTTTTTCAAGTTCTATTCCGAAATGAGCGTTTATTTCTTTGATGAAGTAGCAGGGGCTTGTGACGTTAATTTCGATAATTTTTTCATCAATAACGTCAAGTCCGGCCATTGAAATTCCCATTGAGTTGAGTTTTTGGGCTACGGGTGTGAACTTTTCTTTTTCGGAATCTGTCAGAACCGCTTTTATAATATTGCTGTCGCAGTGGTCGTTGAATTTGAAATCGTCGTTTGACGGAAGTTTTTGAACGCAATATGGAAGAACTTCATCGCCTAAAAATAGTACGCGTTTGTCGCCGAATCGGGCTTTTTCAATATATTTCTGCACCATAACAAGGGTTGAGCCGTTGTTTGTCATTGAATTTATGATTACAGCGGTATTTTTGTCGCCTTTTTTGAGCGTCATAACGCCGGCGCCAAAACATCTGTTCAACGGTTTCAAAACGATTTCTTCATGATTATTCAAAAATTCCATAATGTCGGATTTTGAAGATGTTACCATGTGCTCCGGCATTAAGTCAGGGAAAAGCATTGCATGGAGTTTTTCATTGAAATCTCGAACAGCACGCGGTTCATTCATAACAATTGTTTTGCTTCTGTCGACAAAATCAAAAATGTAGGTTGCGTTTATGTAATCCAAATCAACCGGCGGGTCGTTTCTGAGCATGCAAAGTCTGAATTCTTCAATGTTTCGTTTGGTTTCGGTGCGTTCGTATAAGATGTTTCCGAGTTTTTCAAAGACCGGATAACAGTGCGCAAAAGCTTTTCCGCCCGAAATTCCGAGTTTGTCGATTGTTGTAATGAAAACGTTGCTGCCTTCTCTCATCAGCTCTCTTATGAGCCAGAAATTTGTTACCAGATTGTTGAATTCAAAATATTTCAACTCGATTCTGTCAATTAAAAATAAAATATCCATAATGCCTCGTTTCTGAAATCAGAATATCACGTTAAAAAAAATGTTCAATTAATCGTTGTGATAATGTTTGGGTTAATAAAACTCCGCCGGAATAATTTTTCAGACGGAGTTTTGTGTTTTGAATTGTTATTTTTGTATTTCTTCAGGATTCAGAATCATGCAGTTTGTGTTGTTCATATTGACTAATTTCATGAATGCTTCCAAATCAGCCTTGATTTCGGGGAAAGTGTTGTAATGCATCGGAATAACTGTTTTTACGCCAAGCCAATCCGCCGCAACTGATGCATGAACCACATCCATCGTGTAATGTCCGCCAATCGGAAGAAGGGCAATTGTCGGATGGTAAAGTTCTCTGATTGTTTTCATCTCGCCTGTTAATGCTGTATCTCCGGCATGGTAAATTCTAACGCCTTCAATATCAAAGATGACGCCCGCTGCGCTTCCGGCAAAACTTCCGTCAGGAAGTGAGTTTGAATGGAAAGCCGGAACAAAAACCGCTCTTCCCCAAGGATAATTCAGCCAGCTTCCGAAATTAACGCTGTTTGTCGTGATTCCCTGATTAGAAAAATATTTTGCAAGCTCTACAACCGCAGAAACCGTAGAACCTTTTTCTTTTGCAATTTCAACGCTGTCGCCGATATGATCAGCATGACCATGGGTTACGAAAATATCCGTGATGTTTTCTTCATGCCAGTTATATTTGTCATTTCTGTTTACAAGCGGGTCAATTAGAATGCTTCTTTCACCAACCTTAAACTGAAATGCGCTGTGTCCTAAATATCTGATATCCATTTTTCCTCCTTATCTTTTAACTGTTTATTTATACCAGATTTTTTGCTAAAATTCAATTATGAAACAATATGAAATATATATGCAAAAATGTTTTGAACTCGCAAGGCTGGCAGAAGGAAAAACTTCTCCAAATCCGCTTGTGGGATGTGTTGTGTTGAACAGGAACGGAGAAATTATCTCAACAGGCTTTCATGCAAAATATGGTGAAAATCATGCTGAGCGCGATGCGCTTTTAAAAGTTTCGCCAAAAGATACTGAGGGCGGAACTTTAATCGTCAATCTTGAACCCTGTTCGCATTTTGGCAAAACTCCTCCCTGCGCTGATTTGATAATCGAATACGGCATAAAAAAAGTTGTCATTGCAATTGAGGATGTAAATCCGCTTGTTGCAGGAAACGGGATTGCAAAACTAAAAGCCGCAGGAATTGAGGTTGTGACAGGCGTTCTTGCGGATGAGGCGCGAAGGCTTAATGAAGTTTTTATGACAAATATTAAAGAAAAAAGAACCTTCGTTGCTCTCAAAACTGCAACAACACTTGATGGCAAAATCGCCACAAGTTCAGGCCACTCAAAGTGGATAACTTCAAGCGCCGCACGCGAAGAGGTTAAACACATACGCGCCCACTATGATGCGATTTTGACAAGTTCTTCAACTGTAATTGCGGACAATCCGACAATGCGGCACAAAACAAAAATAATTCTGGATAGAGAACTCAAAACCGATTTTGAAAATTCAGAAATCTACAAATCCGGTAATATTTACGTTTTCCACAACCAAAAAAATGCGTCGGAAACAATTGCGCGCGCCGCAGATGAGCACATCGGGCTGATTTATACGCCTTTAAAAAATGACAAACTTGATATTGAATTTATATTAAAAAAACTTTTTGAACTAAAAATTTACAGTATTCTTGTCGAATCAGGCGGGATTTTAAACGGTTCGTTTCTTCCGTTTGCGGATAAAATTTACCATTTTATTGCGCCGAAAATTACCTGCGATAACAGTTCAAAATCCGCATTTGCCGGAAAAAATATTACCGAAATAAATGAAAGTTTGAACTTCAAATTCTGTGAAATCCAAACTTTTTCGCCAGATATTTTGTTGACTTATTATCCGGTTTCTGCCTGATAAGTGCCTGTGATACGACTGTAAGAATTATGCAATAATATCAATAGGCTGATTATTCAATGACTTTGCCGTCAAATAAATCCATAACCATATTCACGGTATCAGAATGCATATCCTCAAATCGTTTTGATTTTGCGGAATTTAATTCTGTGGCAGTTTCTTCACCCGTGTCGGAATTTTCTGCGGCTTCAATATCTTCTTCAACCTCTTTTAAAGATGGCGTTTCCTCTTTTGGCTGTTGTGTTGATATCGGCTCCGGAGATGGTTTTACCGGTGCCGCATCAGACTTTTTTTCAGCGGCCGCCTTTTGTATAATCGCTTCATCTTCAGGCAGCGGAAGTCTCACATTTATCACCACGCCGCTTGCAGAAAACAGCGTATCGACTGCCTTTTGCAAAGTGTCGCGCTTGCTGCCTGACACAAACTGGTTAAGATAAATCTCATTTTTAACAGTAATGACAACTTCTTCAGGCGTAATTTTTACAGGACGCGCCCACTGTTTCAATAGCGCATGAACCGGCGGCTTTTGAATATTAGCAAGCAAACTTGCCCACAAACCCATCAAATCATTTCCGTCCGCCGATTTTGCCTTTGGCATCGGCGCAAAATCATCTGCCTGAACCCGGCTTTGTTCCGGAGTTTCACTTGGCGCCGGCTGTGAAGGCGGCGTGGGGCTTTGAACCGGCTCTTTTACGGTTGGAGCCGCTTGCGAAGGTGTTTGCGGCTTGACAGGCGCTTGAACGGGTTGCGGTGCTGGCTGCGGTGCAGCTTTTTGCTGAACTATTTTCGGCACTGCATGGCCTGACGGCGCATCAGATGTTGGTGTATAATGCCCGCCGCCTTCAACTGCGCTCAATCTAGCCTGCAATTCTTCAAGTTTGGTGTTTTCTGCAAGATTTGCAAGGTCAATTATCGCAATTTCAAGCCATAAATGCGGATTGTTTGTTGATTTTAATTCTTTTATGTAATTTGCACACTTGTCGCTCAACGAAATAATCTGATGAGTTTCAATCTCTTTTGCCTGTGACGCTAAATCCTTTAATTGCAAATCATTCAACTGCGTAAGTTCAATCGCAATTTCGGGTTTGCAATTTTTTACAATAAGAAGGTTTTTGAAATAATCAAGCAGGTTTTGCAAAATTTGTACAGGCTCGTTTCCGGAATTGTAGATTTTTTCCAGAGTTTCGACGGCGCCTGCATGATTTGACGATAAAATATTCGAATTCAAATCGCGCAAAACATCAAACGAAATTCGACCAAGAAGCGAATTAATATCATCGGTTGTAATCGCATTCTGAGTCCCTAAAACGCTCAACTGGTCGAGAAGTGCGATACTGTCGCGCATTCCGCCGGCCGAATTTTTGGCAATTGTTGCAAGCGCATCGTCTGTGATATTTATTTTTTCGCTGTCAGAGATGAATCTCAGGTGTTTTACGATGTCTGAAGTTGTGATTCTTCTGAAATCAAAGCGCTGGCAGCGGCTTTTGATGGTATCGAGAACCTTGTGAACTTCTGTTGTTGCAAGTATGAAAATAACGTTTTTCGGCGGCTCTTCAAGAGTCTTCAACAGTGCGTTGAATGCTGTGGTTGAGAGCATGTGAACTTCGTCTATGATATAAATCTTGAAACGGCTGTTCACCGGCGCATACATAACTTTTTCTAAAATATTTTGCGCATCTTCGACTTTTCTGTTGCTGGCGGCGTCTATTTCGATAACATCCATCGGAACGGAATTTGTAATGTCTCGGCAGTTTTCGCATTCACCGCAAGGGCTTACGGTCGGGCCGTTTACGCAGTTTAAAGATTTGGCAAAAATTCTTGCGGTTGAAGTCTTACCTGTCCCTCTCGGGCCTGTAAATAGATAGGCATGAGAAATCTTATCCATTGCAATGGCGTTTGAAAGCGCCTGTTTAATATGTTCTTGTCCTACAACTTCTTCCAGTTTTTGCGGACGGTATTTTCTGTATAAAGGTATATATTTTTCGTTCATGATAATATTATAGCAGAAGAGCACTCAAATAGGACAAATTATGAACATTATTAAACCTGCCGGCCTCAAATCCGGCGATGTAATCGGAATTATCGCACCAAGCGGCCCTGTTGATAAAGATGATTGTGTTTTTGTCAAGCGGGCTGTGAAGTTTTTTGAGTCGGAAGGTTTTAAGGTTTTCCTGAGCGATGATATTTATGCAAAAGACAGATATCTTGCAGGGTGCGATGATATTCGTCTGAAAAACATCCATGAGTTTTTTAAAAATCCGGACATAAATGCAATTCTTTGCCTTCGCGGTGGATATGGCGCAATAAGGCTCGTTGAGAAGTTGAATTATTCTGTTGTGAGAAAAAATCCGAAGATTTTTTGCGGATTTTCTGATGTCACAGCATTAAATCTGATGTTTTACAAGCGCGCGGGGCTTATTTCGTATTCAGGGCCTATGGTGATGAGTGATTTTGGAAAAGTTTCCCAATCGGAATTCACGACAAAAGAGTTTTTCAAAGCTTTAAGCGGCAAAAGTTATGAAATTTCCGGCAATGAGATTATAAAGCCCGGCGCGGGTGAAGGAATTCTCTGGGGCGGAAATCTTTCGACGGTCGTTTCTCTTTGCGGGCTTGATTTTGTGCCGGATAAGCCGTTTGTGTTTTTTGCGGAAGATGTGGGTGAGCCGGTTTACAAAATTGATAAAATGTTCAGGCAGTTAATGAATATCGAAAAATTCAGAAAAAATGTTCAGGCAGTTTGTTTTGGCGAATTTTCCGGCGTTGATAATGAAGAGTGGCTGAAAATTTTGTTTGAAGAAATTCAATCAGAACTTGACATTCCTGCAGTTTCAGGGTTTAGATTTACACATAATCCGGATAAAACAACCGCCCGCGTGGGGTCGTGCGTAAAGCTTGAAGGGCAAACGCTCTTTGTTGAATAATTAAGTTTATATTAATATCGCGGACGATATGTTTTTTTGGGTTAAAATGTAATTAAGTAACAGATAATATAAGGATAAAAATATGTGGGATTATTCTGAAAAAGTAATGGATCACTACCGCAATCCGCGAAATGTCGGCAAAATAGATAACGCAGATGCAATCGGCGAAGCCGGCTCTTTAGCTTGCGGTGATTCTTTGAAAATATATTTAAAAATACAAAACGGCATTGTAACAGATGCAAAATTCCAAACTTTTGGCTGCGGTTCGGCCGTTGCCAGTTCAAGCATTTTGACCGAAATGATTATCGGAAAAAGCGTTGAAGAAGTCAAAAAAATTACCAATAAAGATATCGCAGACCAGCTTGGAGGCTTGCCGCCGGAGAAGATGCACTGCTCTGTAATGGGTTATGAAGCGCTTGAAGATGCACTCCATAATTTTGATGATATGACAGATTTGGATGATTTGCGCGAAGAAAAACCGAAGGAAAAAATCGTCTGCACATGTTTTGGAGTAACAGAAAACCAGATTTGGGATGCAATCAAGGTTAACGGGCTGAAAACCGTTGAAGAAATCACCAATTACACAAAAGCCGGCGGCGCCTGCGGCAAATGCAAAGGCCTGATTAAAGATATCATTGAAACCTATTACAAAAAAGAAGAGGCTGAAAAACCACAGCTTTCACCTGCACAAAGGATTTTGAAAATCAACAATATTATAGAAACACAGATTTCGCCGGAACTTCGAAAAGACGGCGGAGATATCACTTTAGTCGACATTCAGGACAATAAAGTTCTTGTGAAATTGCGCGGAAAATGTTCAGGCTGCAAGAATTCGCACCTTACCTTGAAGGCTTTTGTCGAAAGCACTCTTCGCGAAACCGTTGATTCCGCAATTGTAGTAATCGAGGTGGCATAATGAGTAATTTAATATATTTGGATAACAACGCGACAACAAAAGTCGCAGCTGAAGTTTTGGATTCGATGATGCCTTATTTCAAGGAAGAGTATGCAAATCCATCAAGCGTTTATGAATTTGCAAAACGCTCAAACCATGCGGTGCGCGAAGCTCGCGGGGTTTTAAAGGACTTTGTAAATGCGGCAAATGAAAAGGAAATCATTTTCACTTCCTGCGGTTCTGAAAGCGCGAATATGGCAATCCGCGGCGTTTTGAACATGAACAAAAACAAACGCCACATTATAACAACAAAAGTTGAACACCCTTGTGTTTTGAATCTTTATCAAACTCTGGAAAAAGAAGGTTATAAAGTTGATTATATCGGCGTAAACGCTAACGGCGAACTTGATTTGGCACAACTTGAGCAGGCAATAAATTACGATACCGCGCTTGTTTCAATTATGTATGCGAACAACGAAACAGGCGTGATTTTCCCGATAGAAAAGATTTCTGAAATCATAAAATCAAAAAACAAAGAAACAAAATTCTTTGTTGACGCGGTTCAGGTTGCGGGCAAAATCCCGATTGATGTTCAGGCGGCAGGAATTGATTTGCTCGGAATTTCCGGACACAAATTCCATGCGCCAAAAGGAATCGGAGCGCTTTATGTGAATTCAAAAACTCTGATTACGCCATTAATCATCGGCGGACATCAGGAAAGAGGCAAGCGCGCCGGAACTGAAAACGTTCCCTATATCGCAGGACTTGCAAAAGCCGCAGAACTTGCTATTGACGGCTTGCGCGCAGAAGCTACAGTGGTAAAACGTTTGCGCGATAAATTAGAGAGCGGAATTCTGAAAAATATATATAACGCAAGAGTGAACGCCGGAATTTCAAACCGCGTTCCAAATACGACAAACATAGGATTTGAATATATTGAGGGCGAGTTGATTCTTCTTCACATGAGCGATTTGGGAATCTGCGCAAGTTCCGGAAGCGCCTGCACGTCGGGTTCTTTAGAGCCAAGCCATGTTTTAAGAGCGATGAATGTTCCGTTTACCGCAATCCATGGAAGCATTCGTTTCTCGCTTTCAAGATACACTACAGAAAGCGAAATCGACAGAGTTCTTGAAGTTATGCCGGGAATTATTAATAAAATTACGGCACTTTCACCCTATCAGGATGAACTTGCAAACCTTAAACGCCTTCGCGGTTAAGATTTGTAAATAAGTATCAAAATTCGCAAAAAATTTCCTTCACGTATTTTAAAGTGAAGGAAAATTTTTATTTAAAACGGAAAGGAATATCATGCAAATTAATTCAATAGGGCCTTCATTTAAAGGGTTAATCAAAACCGTCTGCAAAGATTCGGAAACTGATAGAATGGGAACTATAACATTTAATTCTGATGAAATTACGTTTGAAGACCCTAAATATCGTTTCATTCCTTCACACACATGCGTTATCAGCAATGGAAAAGTTTTTAAGGTTCCGGTGCACTATGATGATTTTTTCGAAGCTGTGAGAATTGCAAATAAATCAAAAGACAAAGTTGTTGAATTAAAACCTAATACTAATTACTAAAATCTGTTAGACCTCATAATAAATCGAAAGTAGTATGATTTTATTTTCATACTACTTTTTGATTAGGATTTTATAAGAATTTAACGCTTAATCAAAATTACAATTCCGTTGAATAGTTTTTCGGCATATCGAACCTTATCCTGTCATTAAGGAGTTGTAATATGAAAAAACTAATTATAACACTAAGCATTTTATCAGTATTCGGACTTCCTGCACTAGCAGGGCCTAACACATCAACAATCGAGAAATTGGAAAATTCCCTCTACGGCTTCACCTACAGCGGCGAAAATGAAAACTCACGCCTTGACCGTCTTGAAAATTCCGTCTACGGAACAGTTTCCACAAAATCAGCGACGGAGCGTGTTGCACGCCTCAAAAAAGATATGTCCGCAGATTTAATCGGTCAGGAAATAGAACCCGTAGAAGATACCTTTGCTGACCCTCAGGACAGTTACGCGGAAAGGGAACCGGTCGCAGCTTCAAACATAAATTATCCGGCTGTGGATGAACTCGAACAAATGGTTTTCAACAAAAATTTCCATGGCGAAGATATCAAAAAACGTCTTTCTAAATTGGAGATGAAAACTTTCGGCAAAGAATATAACGACGACCTTTCAACAAGAACCGATCGTCTGAAAGCGGAGATTAAGCCGCAATCCCTGATGGACAATCAAATTGCCCAATCTTCAAACGAGTTTTACGATGATTATGTGCCGCCGCTTGGTGCAGACTACCACCTAAACCAGTATCAGCAGACTGATATGTTTAATTATGATGCATTTAATAAAAGACAGCAGGCTATGGCGGATTCTTTTGACAACAACCGTTACAACGCTCCCGCTCCGGCTCCTGCGAAACAATATAATCTTGCAACAGTCGAGAAGAATATCTTAAAACAAACTTACAAAAACGATTCGACTGAAAACCGCCTCTCACGGCTTGAAGGCGCAATGTTCGGTACAAATTTTGCAAACGATGACAACGAAACCCGTCTTAACAGGATTTCAAGCGCCTACAAGGCCTCAAAATCCGCAAGCCGCTATGACAGCAACAAGTTTTCGCAAAATGTCACAACTGCAGTACAAATCGGGACAATTTTGCTGATGGTGCTTGCATGTATTTTGTAGGTGGGAGAGGGAGTAAGAGGTGAAAAGTGAAAGGTGAGAAGTCGGTTACGGAAATAAATATTAGTAAAATATAAAAATTTAAGTTAAATAATTATTATTTATAAAACACTGTTGTTGAAAATTTACTTTTCCGATACGGTCTTCTCACCTTTCACTTTTCACCTCTTACTACCCACCAATTGTTTAAAACTTAAACAAATTCTTAATCTCGTCAACGCTGTCTTTCACGTTTTGAACCTGATTTTTGAAATCCTCGGTTGACTGCTCTTTCAGATTTTTTGCCGCCTCAATTCTTTTTTCGACATCGGTTTTGATTGTGTCGCGGCTGGTCTGAAGCTGTTCTTTGAGGCTTTTTGTCTCGATTTCAGACATATCAGGATTGGAAAGCCATTTGAAAGATTTAACAGAACTGGCGCTTTCAACACCTCCGTTGAAGTTGACTTTGAAATCTTTATAAACAGTGTTTCCGCCTGAAAGCGCCGGAATTTCAGATGTTCTTTCCCCATTGGGATTTGTTGTCATTGTGTTTATAATTGAGGCTGTTGCGGCTCCGAATTTCGGAATGTATGAGGTGAGTTTGTTGACAGAAAGCTCTCCGACAGGCCCCAGAACCGCAACGACATCGCTTCCGAGTCGTCCAAGAATGACAAGATTTGCCGAACCGTTCAAAATATTGTATTTCCCGCTTATAAAGTAAGCCATTGAAGGGCCGCTTGTCTTGATTGAAGATATATCTGCCCAGCCGTTGTTAAAGGTCATGTTTCCTTTAATATATTTGAAATTTGCGCTGTCTTTGATAACCGGAATGGTCGAAAGCGCCGCAACCGCTGATTTCATAATAAAGTTTGCCATAACGTTGTTTGCCGATAACATACTTTCAATTCGCCCGATGCTGCCGAATGCACCGTCGTTTATCCCAAAGGACATTTTGCCTTTCAAATTTTTAATCATTTCAATATCAGTTGCGCCTGCTGTTGTCACGTTTGCCGTAAAATCGAGCGTTCCGGTGAGCGCATTTTTAATTCCGGCAGCACCTTCGATTGCACGAACTGCATTAAGACCGCTTCCTGTCAGGTCAACGCCGATTTTGCCGTTCATAACGTTATATGATACATTCCCGCCGATTTTTCCTGAAAACGCTGTGCCTGTAATGTTTTTCAGATAAAACACATTTGTTTTCGGGTTGAATGTGAAATCTGACGCGAGGTTTTCTGCCGCAATTCCGCCGGAAGTCAGGTTTTTTAATGTTCCTTTGCCCTGTGCAAGAGCTCCGTTCAAATTGACGGCTAAATCGCTTAGTGAAACTTTCATATCGGGAATTTTAATCTCAGGAACACTAACTGCCCCTTTCAGCGTCGGATTGAGAGCCGTGCCGCCGATTGAGATATTACCTTTGGCTGATACAAGTGAATTTTTTCCAAAACCCGGAACAGGCATTGAAACAAGCGCAGGAACAGAGAGGTTCAGCGAAAGTTTTTGGGATTTTGAAAGACTGCTCACCTGACCATCAAGAGCTGCGACGGCCGTGCTTCCTGTATAAATTCCGGAATCGGAAAATTTCAGCGTATCGTTTGCAAGTTTCATACTGCTTTTGATTGTGACCGGTTTTCCTCTCAAAAGGTCGAGGTCAAGGATTGAGAAGTAGTTTTCAGGGTTTGAGGTAAGTGTAAAATCAATATTTTGGGCTTTGTCGTTGCCTGTGATTTTGACAGAGAGCGGAAGGCTTCCTTTTGCGCCGCCGACAAATGTTTGAAACTCTTTTGGCACCATATTTTTCAAATCATTTGCGAGTAGATTCCCGTTTGCCGTGATATCCATTGCAAGATTTTTGCCGGCGTAGTCTGTGATGCTGCCTGAAATATCTATTCTGGAATTGTCGAGAAGAATGTATGTGTTGTCAATTTTTATGTCCTTTTCGCCGATTGTAATTTTTGCGGCAGGCGCTTTTATTTTGGCCATCGGATTTATAATGTTTGCATTTGCGGCATTAATTATTCCGTTAAAGGTTTTGCCGTCGGTTTGCACGTCAACCTTGCTGTTTGCAAGGGTCAGGGTTGTGTTTGTGGGAATGTTTTTGATATTTACATTATCGATTGATAAGTTCAGAGCCGGCGTCGGGTTTGAAAGTTTTCCTTTCAGGGTTGCATCCATAGAAAGTGTTCCGGAATTGAAATTGTTTTCCTTTAACAGTGCCATCTGACCGGCGGCCGCAACAAGTCCTTTCAGAGGGAGTTTGTCGGCTTTCAAATGCACATCAGCCGTTGCATCAGATGTGATTTTGCCGGTTATATTCAAAGGTTGGTTAAGGATGCTGAATGAAATATTTTTGATATCAACATTGTTGTTGTCAAGGTTGACATCAGCGTTAATTTTATCAATCAAAATATTGTAAAGCGTATATTTTACAGTGGCTGAGGGAATTTTTAAATATCCGGAGGAGTTAACTTTTTTTGTATTTCCGGTTATTGAGAAATTCGCATCGAGGTTTCCGGTGCCGCTAAGCGTGTCAAGGTCGTTTATGCCAAACGATTTTGCAAGGCTGTCAACAATATTTATGATGTTGTTGATTCCGGCATTTGAGAGAAAATGCAGGTTATATTGCGGATTTTTGCCTGTTTTGATGTCGCCGATGATAGAGGTGCTTTCATCTTTTGAATTTGAGGTGTAAAAAGTCGAAACAAGTTTTGTCTTGTTTCCTTTAAATTCCATATTCAAAGAACTTTCAGGGAGTTTTTGGCCGTCAACTGCAACTGTCATTCCGTCAAGCGTAAATTTCCCGTCATAATTTATATCCTCAAGCGTTCCGGATGTTTTGATGTCTGCATTCAGATTTGCGCCTAACCGGTTTTTATGGATTGCCTCAAAAATGCTTATTACATTAAAAGGCAAAGCTGAATCTTTAACGCCGCATTTTGGCTGAACTTCAACACTTTCTGCGGCCGAATCTGCCGGCTCATCCGGAAATACAAGTTCATTCAAATCCAAATCCGGCATAATGTGATTTTTGACTTTGACATCATAGGCAAAATGTTTTTCGCCATCAAGCACGATTTCTCCGTTTGCATTAAGTTTGATTTTTTTGTTGAGAATAAAATCTGTGATGTTGAATTTGTCGCCGTCGAGAATGTATTTTTTGCCTTTAACAGTATCTATGAATGCGATATCATAGTTTTTGAGATAAATATCAGGCAGATGATTTGAAAGTTTCAAGCCTAAGGGAAGTCCTGCTGCCTGTGTTGTATCACCTTCTTTTGGCGCGGCTTCGGGGATGTAATCTTCTATCATGAATCGTCCGTTGTTCAGCACTTCAAGTGTCAATTTGGCATTTTCCAGAGCAACCTTGTCGATTTCGATTCTGCGCGCAAGAATTGGCAGAAGTGACATTTTAATCTCAAAATTGTCAGCAGAAAGTAATTCATGTTCGTTTGGAAGACTGATTTTTGCAGAGCCGAGTTTCAGGCCGGCAGTAAGTTTTGGTGTTGTTACGACTTTCATATCAGAAAGTTCTATTTTATAGCCGCCGCTTGATTCTTCAAGCATTTTTTTTATATCTGCGCTGTGCGAATTCAAAATTCCGTTCACAAAAAACGGTGCGATTAAAAAGAGTGCATAAAGCCCTCCTGCGATTCCGGCGGCTGAAATTGCCGCTGCTTTTAAAAATTTTTTATTCATAATTATCCCTCTTAAAAACACTTTGATAGTTACTGATTTGTTAACAGGATAATTTTACCATAAAATCGCATTTGACAAGGATTATTTTTTCAGCCGCAAAGGCTCACAATTCCATTTTATAAGCGGATTTTTTCTAAACCACGTCAACTGTCGCTTGGCGTAGTTGCGTGTGTTTTGTTTAAGTTTTTCTTTTGCCTCTTCAAGACTTGTCTGATTGTCTAAATAAGCAATCATTTCCTGATATCCGATTGTGCAGGTCAAATTCTTTATTCGTCCGTGTTTTTTGAGCAGATGTTCACACTCCTCTATAAGCCCCTCTTTGACCATTATATCGACTCGTTTGTTAATCCTTTCATAAAGTTCTTCGCGCGGGAAGTTCATACCGAGCCACTCGACATCAAATTTCAAATCTTTTTTGTATTCGCTTAAAGGTTTTTCCAGATGTTCGGCCAATTCAAGAGCGCGGATAATTTTCTTTTTGTCGTTAATTTCGATTTCAGCGGCTCTTGACGGGTCTTTTTTTTCAAGCATTGCGCGAAGTTCTTCGTAAGAATATTCTGCTAACTTTTCTCTAAGTTCATAATCCGGTTCGACTTTCGGAACATCATAATTCTCCAGCAAAAGTCTGAAGTAAAGCCCGGTTCCGCCTGCAACAACCGGAGTTTTTCCGCGCGAAATTATTTCGAAGATTTTTTCTTCCGCCTGTTCTGCGTAAAGCCCCGCTGAATAATCAAATTCCGGCTCAACAATATCTATCATGTGATGCGGAATTCCTTTGCGCTCTTCTAAAGTCGGTTTTGCCGCACCTATGTCAAAACCCTTATAAACCAAACGGGAATCCGCGGATACAATTTCTCCGTTGATTTTTTCTGCAAGTTCTATTGCAAAAGATGTTTTTCCTGACGCTGTCGGGCCGACAACTGCGAAAACTTTAGGCTTTTGAGTCATTATTTGCTTCTGCTCCGCAATATTCATGTTTGTAATAGCTGAAAACAAGTACCACAACATAGATTACAAAATAAAAATACAAAACCATTATAAATAAATAAAGCAGTGCATGTTGTACGGCAAATGTGCTTAAAAATGACATTATAAGGTTCAAAACAGATAAGTAGATGAAAAGCACAACGGATTTTTTGAATCCCGTAAAAACTTTTTTTATTGCTTTAAATAGTGCCATAAGCGGGTTTGCCGTGCAATAGACAATCTCCGGAATCCATAGCATAAATGCAAATGAAAGAAGTGTTGTTGTCCCCATTATTAGGGCGTTCCACAGGTTAAGTTTGATAAGCTGGTCAACTGTCAGTGAATCTATAAACGCCTTCATATCCTGCGTTGAAGAAAGCGCGCCCGTGATTTGTTCCGGTGTAAAGACGCTTCCGATTGTTTTAACTCCGACTGCGTAAACTCCGGTTCCGGCAAGTGATACAATTATCAGGAAAATCAGCATCATTGCAATAAATGACAGAAAATATTTTCCGATTCCGTAAGGGATTACTTTATAAAGATTCATCGTAGCTTTTGCGCGGTCTTCATCCAGCACAAATACCTGTCCCGCAACCTCTACCGCCTGTTTTACCATATAGAACCAGCCGGACAAAAATGCGCCTGTCATAAATAAAACAGTTACAAACGCCAGAATCATTTCAGCCGCTACATTCACCACAGTATTCGAAAATGCGAAGTAAAACGACAGCAGCCACATGAAAAGTACAAGCGGAAATGCCAGAATAATACTGTCGTTTGCGGTTTTGAATGCCTCTTTAAAAAGTTTAAACATATATATTATATTAACCTCTTATATTAAAAATTAGTAACCGACTGTTTACTTAATATTTTCTTCCTGTTTTTCTTCGGTATTTGATTTTGAATTTTCCATAGCGCGGCGTCTTTTGCGTCTTCTCATCAAATCAACAAAAGCTTCAAGACGTGTCAGATATCCGGCTTTTCCTGTTTGTTCGTCCATAATCAGAGGCAAAATCGGAATATCACAGTTTTCTCTCATTGCAGGGAAAATATTTTGTGACATGATTTCCGGCATGCAGGTAAACGGGCTTATGTGAATAATCCCGTCGATTCCGCGCTCGTTTGCATAGGCTACGTCTGACACGCATTCCAGCGCATCGCCGCCGATATCACGCATTAGATAAGGCTTTGCAAGTCTGTTTGCGCGCTGGAGGTGGGTTTCGCCTTTTCTGAATATTTTCGGGATAATTGCGTCTTTCAAAAAGCTGCTGACAGTAAGGCTTTTTCTTGTCTGAACGCCCATTTTGCCAAGCTCTTTTACGATATCCTGATTAGAGAATTTGTCGCATACAAGATAAATTTCACCTGTAATATCAACATGCAAAACTTCGCGGTTTTTGTCGTATTGAACTTTGTCCATTTCGGCAAACGCGAGTTTTTTTGCCTGATTAAGCTGGCGCGTATTCATTGCTTCATCTACGATTTTTAATGCTTTAAGAAAATGTTTTTCAGCATCTCCAAAAGTTATTTCGCGCGCTCTTAAATAGGATAATTTTGTTTCCAAATCATCCAGCAGGAAAACTTTTCTAATGGCAAGTACAATAGCTCTCATAAAAAGCACAGGGTCGTTTTTGCCGCTGACTTCTTTCAGGAAGTTGTAAAGCCCCTGAATTCCGTCATAAAGCGTTAATTCAATATACTTTGCATTGTAGCCTAAATCAACCAGTGCTTCGTTAATGCATTTGCCGTACTCACCAAGGCGGCAGCAGCCCGGAGATGTAATCATTGCAACGTAATCTGTTCCGCCTTCAATTGCTTCTATGAAGTTTCCCATAATAAGTTTATACGGCAGGCAAATCGCTTCTGGCGAATGCTTTGTGCCCAGTGAAAGCGTTCTTTTGCTGGTATATGGCGGAATGTAAGGTTCTACGCCGACTTTTCTGAGCGCAGCCGCCCAGGCTATTGATATGGTTCCCATGTGAGGAAATGATACTTTTATTTTTTTCTTATTATCTGTCAATTTATTTGCCTTTCAGTTTGGTCATTCGTGGGTGTAAACATTTTTGCCGGGAATGACGCCGGCTTTTTTTTGATTTTGCTATTCTTTAAAATTCAAATCCGGATGGCGTGCCGCAAGGGTTTCATCAACACGTTTTACGGGTGTTGTGTGCGGTGCCGAAGTTACATTTTCAGGGTTTGTATTTGCCTCGTTGTATATTTTAATCATAGTATCAACAAATTCATCCAGCCGCTCTTTAGTTTCGCTCTCGGTTGGTTCAATCATCATTGCTTCATGGACTATCAGCGGGAAGTAAACCGTTGGCGGATGCGTATTTTCATCCATAAGCGCCTTTGCAATGTTTAGAGTGGAAACGCCGGTTTTATGTTTCAAATCTTCTCCCGAAAGCACAAATTCATGCATGCATTGAACATTATATGGAAGATGATAATATTTTTTCAGCTTTTCTTTCAGATAATTTGCGTTCAAAACTGCGTTTTCGCTTGCTTCTTTGAGGTTTTCGCCCATCATTAAAATATAAGCGTAAGCCCTTACTAAAACTCCGAAACTTCCGCAAAAATCACGAACTTTTCCGATAGAATGTTTTAAATCGTATTTTCTGTAATATTTATTGCCGTCAAAATCAATTACAGGCACCGGCAAAAATTCTTTTAATTCTTCAACAACTCCGACCGGACCCGCTCCCGGGCCGCCGCCGCCATGGGGGGTGGCGAATGTTTTGTGAAGATTCAAATGCACTACATCAAATCCCATAAGTTTCGGGTTCGTGTGACCCATAATTGCGTTGAAATTCGCTCCGTCATAATACAAAAGCGAACCGTTTTTATGCATCAACTCTGATATCTCAAGCACATTTTCTTCAAAAAGTCCGAGCGTATTCGGGTTTGTCATCATTATTGCCGCAACGTCAGGCGTCAAAATGCTTTTCAAATCCTCAACGTCAACCTGACCTTTTGCGTTTGATTTGACTGAAATAATTTCAAATCCGCAAAGAGCCGCGCTTGCAGGGTTGGTGCCATGGGCTGAATCCGGCACAATTACTTTTGTTCTCTTTTCGCCTTTTGTTTCAAAATGTTTTTTGATAACCATCATTCCGCACAATTCACCATGAGCGCCGGCAGCCGGCTGGAGCGTAATTGCATCCATTCCGGTGACTTTTTTTAAGGCGTTTTGAAGTTTGTACATCAATTCAAGCGCGCCCTGACAATCTTTGTCTGATTGCGACGGATGAAGATTTGCAAATCCGTCTAAAGATGCCAGAACTTCATTAACTTTTGGGTTATATTTCATTGTGCAGGAGCCGAGCGGATAAAAACCCTTTTCAATACAGAAGTTTTTGTCAGAAAGTTCTTTGTAGTGGCGCAAAACCTCTAATTCGCTCAAAAGCGGAAGACCGATATCTCCCTGCCGTTTGAATTTTTCGTCAATAAAGTCTGCGTCCAAAACCTCATCTGTAAGCGTAATACCGTTTATATTACAGCTTTTTTCGAAAATTGTTTTCATTTATTTTAAATTATCCCCTGTTTTTTTAAGTCTTTTTTTATTTTATCCAGTCCGGATTGAATAATTCTTGATATTCTTGATTGTGAAATGTTGAATTCTTCAGAGATTTCGCGGAGTTTTTTCTCTTTAAAGAACTTGTATTCAATTAATTCTCTTTCGCGTTTCGGAAGACGTGTCATTGCTTCCAAAATTTGCGCTTTTAATTCTGAAAATTCTACTGATTCTTCGGGAGTTTTTTCCTCAGCCTTGATTTGGGTCGGAACTTCCGCATCCTGCATTTCGTCAATCGAGAGGATTGTTTTGTAAACTTCTACACGAACTTCCTGCTCTTCTTCAGCCTCAAGCATTTGCTGTTTGCGGTTTTTGAGTGAGTACCACTTGTAGCGGCGTCTTACTTCGTTTCTGATTGCCCATTTTATCGCAGTGGAAAGGTAGGTATTGTTGTATGATTCAGGTGAATTGTTTTTGAAAAGCAGATAAAGTGTGTGGTTGCCAATATTTATTAATTCCGGTAAGTCAATTAAATGTGATACCGAAAATTTTTGATACTCAACCTTTGCAATAGTTTCGATTAAATTTTTGTAATCCCTTAGGTTAACCTTTTGTTCTGCTGGCATGGCAATACAACTTCATCCTGAGAATAATTCTTAACTGTTAACATAATAACAGAAAAAAATATAGAATACCAGATAATTTAATTTTCCTTAACATAATTTATATTAAGGATAAATAAAAAAATAAGGAGAAAATTATGAAAGTACTATTTTGCACGGACGGTTCAAAGATAAGTTTTAATGCACTGCACAATTTTTCAAAATGGGCGCCTGAAAATACGCTTGTTGACACTATTTGCGTAATCGACTGGAGTTTTTTGCCGGATGATGCGGTGATTGAATCAGAAGGATTTTCAATAAGCTGTGCAAATATTGCTGATAATATTCTTGATTACGCGAAGCGCGAGGTTGAAAAGTATGAATTGCTTTTCGGAGAAAAAATCAAACACTGCGGAAGTGCGATAGAATGTATTATCGAACAGGCGCAAAAAGAGCATTATGACATAATTCTAATGGGCTCTCACGGCAAAAAGGGCATTCAAAAATGGCTTGGTTCTGTTTCAAGAGAAATTGCTTATAATGAAAATATTTCAACATATATTTCAAAAGAGGAAAACGGCAAAATGCGGGTATTGTTTGCGACTGACGGAACCGAGAGCGCAAATATTGCCGTTACAAAGGCGCTTGAAAATCTAAATCTTGACGGCAAAGAAATTTATTTGTGCACGGTTAACGAAACGCCAGACACACTGTTTCTGGACGGAACCCTCGATTCTAACTGGATTCTGGCGATTGAAGAACAGCAGGAAAAGTATTCTTACAGTACTTTGAATGAACTTCGTGAAAGATTTAAAACAAAAGGTTACGAGCCGCTCGATGCGATTATACTTTCCGGAAATCCTGCGCAGAAAATTATTGACTTTGCAAAATCGAGACAAATTGACCTGATTGTTCTCGGAAGCAAGGGCAAAACTAAAATGCAGGACTTTTTGCTCGGTTCGGTCAGCAAGCGCGTTCTTGAAAATACAACGTCGGATGTTTTAATTTTCAAAGATATTGTTTAAATTTTAGGGGAAGCACGCCGGCTCAGGAAATGACTTTATTTCTGAAATTTTTTCAAAAGGCTTCCTGTTTGAAGGGCTGTGTCTGCTGTATTTGATTGCGCTAAGGTGTTTGCCGGTGTGGGATTTGCGGATTGATTCTGGGTGGAATCTTTTGGCGCGTCCGGTTCAATATCTGCGTAATATGCCGGATCTTCAAGTGATTCGATGGCCTTCATAACCCCTAAACGTCCGGCTTTCAGTTGAATGTCGGCAAGCCATGTCTGGATAATCCAGATAAGCGCTATGTTTAGAGCGGCCCAGCTTATGCCGGCGGCGGCTGCAGTTTTTATCAGTGAGTCTGTTAAAAATACGGTTGCTAAATTGCCGGATTTGAGCGCTTTTATAAATTCGTCAGGATGTTTTTGGAATTCTTCAAAAAGCGTTTTGCCGATTGTTTTTAGTTCGTCTTTCGGGATGTTATTAAGGATTTTTTCAAGTTTCGGGAGAATTTCAAGCATTGTTTTCTTGTCCATGATTGATATACCTATGCGGTCGACCATTTTGTAAAATTCGTCATCAGACATTGTTTTTACTTTTGTTTCAAAAGATTTCAAATATTCTATCGGATTTGAAAATTTTGATATTGTGCCTTTAAGAGCAGATTCGCCTGTCTCTGTCGTGATTTTGCCTTCAAGCGCGCGGGAGGCGTCAAAGTGCGGATTTCGTTTCATTGATTGGTTTGCATATTCAACCATTTTGTCTATTGCTGTCGGGATGTCGGTTAATTTGTACGGGAAAGCTTCTTTAGAAAAGTTCTGAGAGAAGAATTTGTCGATTTGTCCTGAAATATCGGCATAGTCTTTTTTGTCAATAATGTCGACAAACGCTTTTTTGAACGCTTTGAGGTCAAACATAGTCATATTTTCGCCGTGGCGTTTGACGAATTTGTTTATGAAATCTGCGGTTTCGGGGAAATCTTCTGCAAATTGCGGAAGATTTTGCGCAAATCTTCTGATTTTATCCTCCCCGATAGATTCGCAGATAATGTCTGCATATTTCATCATTGCGAATTTGAAATCGCGTTCGGGCATTGTGCGGATTGCCTCAGTGTTTTTAATAAAAATGTCAAGCATATTTGCGCGAACCTGCTTATCAAAAGCTATTCCTTTCAGGCATTTCAAAAGATTGAGAGTGCTGTCAATTGATGCGTTGATTGAAGGATTTTCTATATCAAAGACGGCTTTGGTGTTTTTAATCGAATTTTCTATGCTTTCAATAAGTTTTATTTGTTCAAAATTGCTCATTGAGCGGAAATTACCCGAACTTGCCTGAATATTTTTGATAATTTTTGTGCCGACTTCGCCGATTGTGTCGTTTTTGAAGTCGATATTTGCAAGCATAGATGCAATGGGTTTGTTTTGAAGTTCAACGTTTCCGACTTTATGAGGAATTTTCTTTGCAACATCATCAAGATATTTTTTGAAGGTTTTGCTTTTCAAGAAATTACTTGCTTTGCTGAGTTTGTCTGTGATTTTTTTGAGCAGTGTTGCGGCGCTTATTTTTCCTCTGCCTGCCTGAATTCCTGTATAAATCAGCGGTGAAAGCATTACAAGAACGCCTGTGCTGAGCGCAAAGGGCTGAAGTATTTCTATTGCGGCTTCCATTGATTCTGAATAAGTCTGAGAGTTGTCGTCGACTTTTTCGAAGGTGTTGAAGAGTTTGCGCTGGAGGTTTTTGGCATCACGCAGCTGTTCAGCGCTTACATCCGCTTTTTTAAGTTCATCCATTAAAAGCTGATGTTCTTTGAATTCCGTGCGTTTATATTTGTCATAAGCGTAGTACTGTTTTATTACAGTTGGTATAAATAGTGCGTATTCTTTGACTTTTTGGCCGAAGGTTTGTTTTTTGCCGTTGACATCTTTAACTTCATTGTAGTCTTCTTCGGTGTAGCCGATAAAGTTTCGCGGATCTTTTTCAAGTTCGCGCTTTGCGGTGTAGCGGCCGGCGCGGGCTGACGATTTTTGAAGTTTCAGGGCTATTAATGACGCCGGAATACTTGATATGATTGCACCGATAAGTCCGATAATTTTTGTGTTTGACCATTTGTGCGACATTCCTGCGGCAAAAAGTTTCTTGATGTAGCTGAAATAGTTATGCTTTGGCGCTTTTTTAGCCGATGCGGATAATGCATCTGCGGCTTTTGCATCCGGAACTTCATCCAGGAGTTTTTGCGTAAATTTCCCCCAGCGTGTGGAATATCCGGGATCTCCGGGTTTGATTTCTTTGAATCTTTTATAGGCTTCTATGGCGCTTTCGCTGCCTTCTTTTTTTACAATATTAGAAACTATTTTGTCAGTGAGTCCGGTTTTGTTCATCAAAAGTCCGGCAAGCCAGCCCATTGCGCCGCCTACAATCGGAGTTGAACCAAGAATTATGCCTGCTGCAACTTCCATGTTTTCGGAATATTTTTCGGCTTCGTTGTTGATTATGCGAACTGAGCGCTGGATAACTTCCTGATCTTTTTTCGCGCGGACAAGTTCGTCTCTGGTGAGCGTTCTTGAAACTTTTTTGGATTCGTCAGTGTCGTTTTTTCTTGCCTGCAAGTATGCTTTCCGGTCTTTTAGAACATTGATGATACTTGAGAGCATACCGCTTTTGAGTTTATCTTTTTTCTTTTCTTTTTTTAGTTCGGGGTGTTCTTCGATATATTTTTTCGCAGCGGCAATTTGTTCGGGCGTAAAGTTTACGAAGGCCCGTTCGTCCTCAAGAAGCTGACGCGCCTGATAGCGTGCAATTTTTGAACTGTCAACCTGAAGTTTTGCGGCATAAATATTTGCGGCAATAAATGATGCAATGCTTATCCCGATTACGCCGAAAATTCCGCCTTTTATCTTTCTTAAGTGCGGTTTTGCTTCCTTCATGTACGCTTTATGGATTTCCATTGCGCGTGATTTGAGTTCTGAGTTTTTAATTTTATCTATGCTGCGTTTTGATGTGAAATTATATGCATCAAAACCTCGTTTGTTCGGGCGCGTTTTGTGAATATCATCTGTAATTTCACGTGCTAAATTTATGGCATTTTCGTTTTCATAAAGGTGTTTGCGGCGCAGTTCACTTAATTTCTTTTCTCCGGGATTCACAATCTTTTTTATGTAAAAAAGTGCCGCGGGAATTGTCGGAATCAAAGGCGCAAGGCCGACAACCGGTTCGACTGCGGTTTCTACGTTTTCGGCGACGTTTTCCGAGTGGTTATCCATAATATCAACAACATCGACTATTCTTTCGCCAAGCTGTTTTGCGCTTTCGAGTTCTTCTGCTGTGTATTTTCTGCGGTTGTATAACTCTTTGCGGCGGGCTTCGTCATCCCGCTGGTTTGCTTCCCAGGTGCTGAAATTGTTTCTGTTTTTTGCAACTTCTGATAGTGAACTGAAAAATCCCATTATTTTTCCTTAAAATTTTCCCTTATTAATATAAAAAACAGAAATAACTTATATTTGTTATTGCGGGCAAAATTTTATTAAGAATTTTTAATAGGAATAGTGATTTCGAATTCTGTAGATTTTTCTGTTGATTTTATCAGGTTCAAATCCGCATTCATAGATTTCAGGTTGTTTTTGCAGATGAAAAGCCCGAGGCCGCTTCCGTAACTTTTGGTGGTCAAGCCTTCTTCAAAAATGTTTTTTGCAAGTTCTTCGGGAATTTTTTCTCCGGTATTTGAAATTTTTATCGAGGCAAAATTTTTAAACAATCCGTTTTCGATTTTGATTAGGCCTTTTTCTTCTATTGCTTCGATTGCGTTTTTTATTAAATTTATTATGCAGGCAAGGAATTTGTTTTCATCAACTGAAATCAGGCAGTTTTGGGAAGAGTTAAAGAGGATTTCGATTTCTTTTTCATGAACGTAAACTTTTGAAAGTTCAATTCCCTGCAAAATCAGATTGTTTAAATCAACGGTTTTATATTCGTAATTGCTCAGGCTTTTTAAATCCAGAAGTGAGTTGTTAACCATTTTTGCTGATTTTTGGATGCAGTTAAGCGCGTTGTCTACTGATGGGATTGAGACATTGTTTTTTTCAAGGTGTTTGCGGATTATTTCGCAATAAACATCGCATATTGAAATCTGGTTGCGAATTTCGTGCGAAATGCATCTGGCCTGGCTTTTTAGAATATCGTTTTGTGTGTGCATGTGGAATCCTTTGAGGCTTGGCTGGTGGGTTGGGGGGAGGGAGGTGAAAAGTGAGTGGTGAAAAGTCGTTTACGTAGATTGTAATTGGTGAAATCCGGTGAATTTGTATTATTTATTATTCAAAATCAGAATATTTTTCGAATATCAACTCCCGATACGGTCTTTTCACCTCTCACCTTTCACTTAACCCTTAGTCCCTTCAAAAAAGGCCTGACCTGAATTCAAGCCAGACCTTTCAAAATTGTATACAGTCTTTTACACTGCTGCTTTTACATGGCGTCTTCTGTTTGCAAATCCGTTGTTCAAAGCATATAAAACAGCTTGAGTTCTGTCGTTGACCTGGAGTTTTTGGAAAATGTTGTTTACGTGAGTCTTAACAGTAGTTTCCGAAATAAATAATTTTGCCGCAATACCCTTGTAGTTATTGCCCTGTGTGAGAAGGTCGAGAACTTCTTCTTCGCGGGAAGTGAGGTAGGTGAGAAGATTTTCTTCCTGAGGTGCAGCGGCTTCGTTTTTGAATGAGCGCTGGAAGTATTCGAAAAATCTTGAAGAGAGTGCTGACGGCAAATAAACTTTTCCTGCAGCAACTTCGTCAATCGCGTAGATTAATTGTGCTGATGTCATTGTTTTTAATACATAGCCTTTTGCGCCGAGTTTCATTGCTCTAAAGATTAAATCTGAATCGTCATATCCGCTAAGAGCAATCACTTTTGTATCAAGTTCAACTCTTTCGATTTCCTGAATTGCCTGCAAACCGTCTTTTTCAGGCATATTTATATCCATAAGGACGATGTCGGGATGATATTTCTTGATTAAGTTGATTGCGATATTTGCGCTTGTTGTTGTGCCTATAACATCATAGCTGGTTTCAAGGTTGATAAGCTCCTTTACGCCTCTTAAGTGCTCCGCGTTATCGTCAACTAACAAAATTCTTGATTTTCTTTTGAACTCTCTCATCATCTTTCCCCTTTATAAATTATTTATTGCTTTTCTCTACACTATTCATACTACAACTTTTAGCCGGCTCTGTTCATCCATGCCCTGATTGATATTGGGCTTTAAAAAGTAGGAGAAAATGTCCTACATCTTTGGATTGATAAAAAGCCTCAATCCATGTCTACATCATGCTTTGCGGCATGGTTGATTTTTTTAGGGTGTAATTTTTATGTAATCTTTTTGGTGTAATCTGATTGTGGTATAATTTCATCAATAAAAGGGAGAATTTTTAGTGGAAATTATATTATTTATATCAGGGTTTATAATCGGCGGAATTGCAGTTTATGTTCCGCAATATTTCAGCCGTCGAAATGAGCGAAAGTTTACGGATTCTATGTTGGAGCAGATGAGGCTTTCGTTTGAAAATACGGCAAACAAGGTTGTTCAGGAGAGTTCTGTGAATTTGAGCGAACAAAACAGGAGCAATCTGGACGAATTTTTCAAGCGTTTTAAGGAAAAAATCGAGGATTTTGAAAAGCGTTCAAACGAAAATTTCAAAATCGAAAGCGAAAATTTTACTCGATTTGACTTGAATATCAAAAGTTTTATAGAAGCCGGCGGGAGGATTTCGCAAGATACATCAAAGTTAATAAATGTAATGAAATCCGACAACAAAACCTCCGGACGCTGGGGCGAGATTGTTCTGGAAAGAGTGCTTGAATCTTCAGGGCTCCGAGAGGGTGAAGAATTTTCTATCCAAAAAAGTTCATCAGAAGGCCGCCCGGATGCGACGGTTTACCTGCCTGAAGGAAGGTGCGTTTTTATAGACAGCAAAACCTCTTTTGCCTCATGGTACGGTTATGTTAATGCCGATAATGAGGATGAGAAAAATATTCATCTAAAACAGTTTGTTGATTCTGCGAAGGCGCATATTACGGGGCTTGCAAAACGTGATTATTCAAAAGAGGAAACCTCTCCTGATTATGTATTGATGTTTATTCCGATTGAGGGCTGTTATTCAATGATGTTTTGCGATGATTGCGCGCTTTGGGATTTTGCGTGGAAAAATAAGGTTATGCCGGTGTCTCCCTCGACGCTTCTTGCGGCTTTGAAGATTATTAATGCGTTTTATAAAATTGATAAGCAAAACAAAAACGTTCTTGAAATGGCAAGGCTTTGTGCGAATGTTCACGACAAGTTTGCGGCACTGCTTTCGGAGTTGTTGAAAATTCGTGAAACTTTGAATTCGTCGCTTAAAAAATTGCAGGGAAACGGTAATATAATTTCTCAAATCGAAAAAATTGAAAAACTTGGCGGCGCCGTGGCTAAAGAAATTCCGGAAATTTCTGAGGTTTCGGAGTTGTAATTTTCCCCCAACGTGGACGTAACCGGCTAAAAAGCATAACGAATTCTGCTTTTTAGTTCTTATTGCAAAAAAAGAACCCTCTTTGTTGGAGGGTTCTTTTTTGCAAATTTTTGAAATTATTTTACTTCCGGTCTTGGCGGATTCATCGGGCAAGTGCATTTGCAGGCTTTTCTGCATGTGTTCTTTGCTTTCTCAAAGTTTTTTCTGCCTTCTTCCTTCATTTTTTTGAATTCTTTTTTCTGTTTGTCGGTGAGAATTGCTTCAAACTCTTTCATGTTTTTAAGTCTCAGTTCATGCGCTTGTTTTCTTAAGTCTTTTATTTTGGCATCGATTTCGGCGATTTTTTCCTGCTGCATCTGAACTGCTATGCGTGAGCGAAGCACAGCTTCTTTTTCCATTTTTAATGCACGCATTTTTTCCATTATAGGCTTCATCTCTTCAAAGCCTTTCATGCGGCTTTGTAATGCGAGTTCTTTTTGTTCTTCTGTTAATTTAAGTCTTTTTTCAAATTCAGCTCTTGCTTTCGGACAAGGCGGTCTTTGACCATCAAAGTGCGGGCCTTTCGGCTCAGGTCTTTCCGGCAGAAGAGTTTGAGACGGTGCAGGCGCTTTTGATTGAGGTGCTGCTGTTGTTTCGGCAGCGTTTACGCCAGTGAGTGTGAATGCGAACAGGGCCGCTAAAATTAAACTTTTTCTAATCATTTTTTGTCCTTTCTTTACATTAAATTCTCTAACTTTTCCGATAATTCTTTTTTCGCGTTATAAAGTCTTGATTTGACTGTTCCTAAAGGGCATTTGAGTTTTATTGAACACTCTTCGTAACTCAAGCCTTCTATTTCGCAAAGTAATATTACATCTTTGAACTTTGGTTTTAATTCTTCAATTGCTTTTGTTATTTGTTTTTGCCGTTCTGTTTGAAGAAGCTTTTTCTCCGGAGTTGATTTGTTGTCCTTCACCAGCATCAGCACGTTGTCATCACTTGTTGTAAGGTCCTGTTTTTTTCTGTAGGAAGATTTCAGGTAATCCTTTGAAACATTTTTTGCAATAGTTTTTATCCAGCCTGAAAAAGAGCCTTGTTCTTTGTACTTTTCGGCATTTTTCCAGACTTTTATGTAAACTTCCTGTTCTAAATCTTCGTTTACTTCCTCTCTGGTGATTAGTTTTATGATATTTTTAACATTGTGCTTGTTGTTTTTGATTATTTCGTTAAGATTCATTATTCCACCAGTAAAAAACCGTAGGAATCAACAGGAAATCCCAAGTCTTCCGCGCTGAGCGTCTCGCCGTAGCGTATGTAATCCGTTAAATCCTGATTTTTCCCTACTACACCTATTGAAGCGCCGCCTATAACAAGTGCGAAAAGTATGCATGCAACTTTCAAATGATTGAAGGCTGACTTTTTCTTCTTGTAAAAAGGCTTTACTTCGCTGATTAATTCCGAAACCCTGTCCATTTTTGCCTGCTCTTCCCGGCAGTCTTCGCAAATTGCAAGATGCTCATTTAAAGTTTCTTCATCTGCAAATGTGAATAAAGTTTCGTATTTTTTGCATTTGTCTTTCATTTTTGTAACCTCTATACCATTATAACGAATTAAAATTCCAAAAGTTCATTTTTTACCTAAACGGTTGCAAATATTAATATTTGTAATAAAATTCTTTTTGGTGGCAAAAAATTTTTTTCACGGGTTTTAAAAACCGACGGAAACATGAAAGCAGATATAACAACAAAATTAAAAAATATATGTAAAAATCTTGGAGAGAACAACAAACCGACCTATGTTGTGATGGCAATAGCGGCGGTGAAAGGAATCTGCCGTCCGTCATTCACGATGATGGACAAAAAAGAAGACCCCAAGACGAAAAAATACACGGCTATTCGCGAAGGCCTGACCGAACTTATCGCAATACCTGTATATTGGGCTCTGGGTGAATTGTCTGCAAAGGCCGCGCAAAAACATCTTCCAAAAGACCTTCAGAAAAAAGGTGCTAAAAATGCGATGTTTTTAGGCGTTTGTACGGCGGCTCTGTTTGTTATTCCCGGATTGTGTTCTGCTGTTATTAAACCTATTATGGGAACTTTTTACCATGACGGAGTCCCTGAGAAAAAGAAAATCAAAAAACTTGATGTAACATCCGCCTCAGAACATATTGAAATTCCGGCGCGCAGTGCAGTTGTCGCATCAACAGATGTCAAGCGTCCAAATCTTCAAACATTTTCAAGCAGGCCTGAATTCGGCATGAAAGTAGGCGGCGTATGATAAATGGTGTCGGAAAAATCTTAACGGGAAATTCGCTGAGCAACATTACCTCAAATACAAATTCGCAGGTAATGCTTGAAACAACCCTGAAAGCTATAGGCCGTCCGGGATTTATCCTGATTGATAACGAAATCAGCGAGGATACAAAACGATATGCGGCGGCAAAAGAGTTTTTATATCAGGCAACATGTTTGTTAGTTTATGCGGCGCTGGTTGTTCCTGTGTTTAAGCATGGTGCATTTAAGCTTGCGCAAAAAACTTTTGAAAAAACTGATATTGGTAATTTTTCATCTCTCAAGCAGTACAATCATTATTTGAAGCTTTGCGATACGACTCACACAAACAGAATTCAAACGCTTGGAAAAGAAATCAAAGGCACATCTGTTGTTGACGAGACCGGAAATGTCAGAAGACAGCTTGTAAAAGATGAATACGACGCGTCTATGCTCACAGAACTTCAAAAGCCGGATGGAAACGGCGGACCGAATAAATTTCCGGTTTTGAAAGGGGCTATTGAACTCGGAAATATTATAGGTTCGGTATTCGGGCTTGCCGTGTTTGCACCGCAAGTGTCGCATGCGTTTATCCATCCGGCTCTTCGTATTTTGGGGCTTGAGAAAAAGTCTGATAAATCAGTACAAAACAATCTTGATAAAACCGTTTAATAAGGAGTTATTAATATGGAATGCAGGAAATCTGAAAATCTGAAGGGCTGTACTTGCACGGCAGGCTGTTCAAACCGCGGAATCTGCTGCCTTTGCGTATCTCATCACCGCGAAAAGGGCCAAATCCCCGGATGTTTTTTCCCTTCAGATGCTGAAAAAACTTATGACCGCTCAATTGAGTATTTTATTGAAGTTATGAGCAAAAAGTTGAAATAGCTTCAAGTGACCGGTTTGAAAGAAGTTCGGCTTTTAATTTTTTGTTTTTGCGCTCTTTTTTCGGCAACTCAATAGAATCAACTATTCCCCAGTTTGAATTTATCGGCTGAAATTTTTCATGCGCAGAGTCAGTTATATAATGAGTTAAAGCGCCGAGCATTGTTGTTGTCGGAAGTTCTAAAAGTTCTTCGCCCATCAGATAGCGCGCCATATTTATGCCTGCCAGAAGGCCTGAGGCAATTGATTCTGTATAACCTTCCGTACCTGTAAGCTGGCCGGCAAAGAATAAATCATTTCTTTCGCGCGTTTGCATTGTCGGGTTTAAAACTTTTGGCGAATTAATAAACGTGTTTCGGTGCATCACCCCGTATCTTACAATAGACGCCTCTTCAAGCCCGGGAATTGAATGAATCAGTTCCTTCTGGCTGCCCCATTTTAAATTGGTTTGAAATCCGACAAGGTTAAAAAGCGTTTTTGCCGAATTGTCCTGACGCAGCTGTACAACAGCATAGTTTTCTTCATTGGTTCTCGGATCAACCAGCCCGATTGGTTTCATCGGCCCGAAGCGCAAAGTGTCAACTCCGCGTGAAGCCAAAACTTCGACAGGAAGACAACTTTCAAAAAACTTCGCATTTTTTTCAAACTCTTTTAACTCAATCCGCGGCGCGTTTGTTAATATCTTATAAAATTTTTCATACTGCTCTTTGTTCATCGGACAGTTGATGTATTCCGCATCCCCCTTGTTATAACGGTTTTGCCAGAACGCAATGTCAAAATTTATGCTTTCAGCCTCAACAATAGGCGCAATTGCGTCAAAAAAGTATAAATGTTCACTTTTTGTGAAATTTTTGATATTTTTAGCAAGCTCAGAACTCGTCAAAGGTCCTGATGCCATTATCGCCGGGGAGTTTGGAATTTCTGAAATTTCTTCACGAATGAGTGTGATGTTCGGGTTTTCTTCTATTTTTTGAGTAACTTTTTGTGAAAAACCTTCGCGGTCAATCGCTAACGCATTTCCTGCCGGAACCCTGCACTCATAAGCAATTTTAATTAATTCGCCCCCTAAAAGTTCCATCTCTTTTTTCAAAAGCCCGCTTGCGTTTGTAATATCAAATGAGCCTAAACTGTTCGAACATACAAATTCCGCGCAGTTTTCGCTTACATGCGCACCTGTAGTTTTTTTAGGGCGCATTTCGTATAAGTTAACTTTTATTCCTCTTTTTGCCAGCTGCAAAGCTGCTTCTGAGCCGGCTAATCCGGCACCGATAACTGTTGCTTCCATGGCTGTATGATAACCCGAAAAGAGCGCGCTGTCAAATGTTTTGAATCTTTATGCCGGTTTTAATTGTGCCGGATTTGTAAAGAAATGTGAATAAAATTGTTATAATTGTAGTAAATTGCTTGAAAAATTCCGCCGGATTAAGTATAATAATTACACTTAATCTTTTAAAATTACATTTACGTCAAAAACTTTTCTATGTTAACTTTTTTATACAATTGTGACGAAAAGGGCAATAAATGTTTATTAAAAGTTTTTTAAATAGTATGTGTGTAGTATTCAGTAGAAAATAAAGCAGGGACATGTCAATTCAGAGATTAAATTCATTACCGGACAGAAAAAACAATCGTGTTGCAAATAATACAAAACAGAATCAGGTAGCATTCAAAGGTGCCGTGAATCCTATTGTGGGCACAATGGATTTTATAGATAAAGGCGGTTATGCTGTTTCGTTTATTATTCAGGACGGTCTTGGATTTATTACGCCGCGTGTAAGCAAAGGGTTATTGCGCGGAAGCAAAAAGACTGATGAGAACGGAAATCCGGTATTAGATGAGAACGGAAAACAGGTTCGTGAATATAACTGGGCGAATGCGCGCAAAGAATTTCTTCGCGAAATGATAACCGGCCCGAGTGCATTTCTTATTCCGCTTGGAATGCTCGGTGTTATAAATAAGCACTTCGGACGCGGAAATAATGTTAAACTGAACTATCTCGACGGTTTGCAAAAACCTTTTACAGAATTTGCAAAAACTAATTTTGACCAAATAAAAGCCGGCAAAGAAGACGGTATAAATTCTGTAAAATCAGCATTTTATAAAGAAGGTTTTACAGATGTAATTAAAAGAAGTATCAACGATGCACTTCCTGCTTCTGAAAAAATGACAGAAGCTGAAATTAATAAAATTGCTGATGATTTTGCCTCAAGACAAATAAAGATTGAAGCCGTAAAAGCTGACAAAACTTTAAAGAAAAAAGAACGCGCGGCAAAGATTGCAGAAATCGGAACAGTTGAAGATGCTTATATGGAACTTCGAAAGAGCCGTATTGGCGGAGCTGTTGATGAATTAGCCGTAAAATTCACGACATCTGAAGGCAAAGTTAACGGGGGCGCAATCGGTGAATTTGCAAACGCAATGAGCGATTATTTTGGCGATGCGGTAAAAAATACCAGAAAAGCCCTAAAAGACAACATGACAGCAGAAAATGTTGAAGAAATCGTTAAAAACTTCACAAAACGCAGAATGGGTTCAAGAGTTTTGACAAACCTTGGTATTTTTGCGGCTGTTGCGGCATTCTACACCCAGATTCCGAAATTATACAATTTAGGCACAAACGGTCAAAATCCGGCATTAAAAGGCACAGCAGCCGCTAAAGCTGCCAATGCTCCGGAAGAAAAAGCCGTTGAGAAAACTCAAGATAAAGCTGCAGGAAAAACTGACGCCAGGAAAGATGCAAACGTAAAAGACGTGCCGTTTACAGGTATGGCATCATTCCTTCAATCTACGGGAGAAAAAGTATTTAACGGAAAGAATGCAAAATCAGTTTCTGATATGTTTGAACTTAACGGGCCCGTAATTTCAGGAAAAGCAATGCCATTCTTGTTGTATGGCTTCTGTATTCCTCCAAGGCTTTTGCATGCTTCTGACAAGTATGAATACGGCGAAGTTGTAGTTCGTGACTTTACTGCATTTACAGCGTTGCTGTTCGGTGCAAAAGCGCTTGCAAGACTATTCTCGGATGGATTTACGAAACTTACAGGCCTTGCCTTGAACAGAAAAGATATGGAAGGCAGAAATGTTTTCCAGAAAGCCATCGACTATTTGAATCCGTCAGATACACGCCATACGGTGCTTTCGAGCAAACAATTGGATTCAAAATACACTGCTATTGAAAAATATAAAGACGGCGTAAACGGATTTGTTGAATTCATCGAAAACAGCGGCGGAAATGTTAAAAAAGCATTTGCTCATGACAAAAAGATTAAAGCTGCAGTTGATGAAATTGTTACTAAATACGCCGGCAAATCATTTGCAGATGCAACTGTCGATGACATAAAACAGGCTTTGAGAAGTGCAAATGCAGAAAATGGCGATATGATTACTAAATTCTACAAACTCTTCGATGCAAACAACGGCTTGTTGAAACATGCAAAAACATACAACAGTACATTTGGCTTCATCTCAACATTACTGCTTGTTCCGGGCTTAATCATCTGGCTTACAAATGTCTGTGAAAGAATGACAAAACGCAGAACAGACAAAGATTTTGCGCTTGCTCAGGCTCAAAATTCCGAAAAAACAAATGCCGCAGAGAAAGATGTCAAAACTCAATCTGATTTGACACGTTTTAAAACCGACAATCTTTCAATGGCCGGCTTTATGAAAAAATAATACTTCTATAATATTATGATACACACTAAAAGAACTCCTCGAATCTGATTTTGAGGAGTTTTAATCTTATAAAAAACTCTCCCGATAGAGGAGAGTTTTTTGTTTTGTTATAAAGCGATTTGCAAATTGGTCCAAAAAAACTATTCTTCAATAAGAGCGTTAATTTCAGCAACCATTTCATCGGGGTCAAAACCATGAACTTTTGCGCCTGCTTCAAGGTTTTCAAAGTGAGCCGCAGCGCATCCGATGCAGCCTAAGCCGTATTTCTGAAAAATTGCAATGCTTTCCGGACAAGTCTGTACGATTTCCATAATGTTCATTTCTTTACTGATTTTTTGAGCCATAATTACCTCCTTGACTTTTTTCACGTAATCCTTAAACAAATTATACAACAAAAAATAAGGATGTGGTAAGTATGGAATTTTTGAAAAGTTTGTTTAAAAATGATGACAAAATCGTCGGGCTGTACGCTTTTAACAAGAAAAACGACAAAACCGTCTCTTCATACCGCCCGCAATTTAATGCGCAAAAATTAGTCTACAGCACAAATACAAAGAACAATTTCTTTTTGCTGTAAGTTAAGACATGCTCAAACCTTACCTCTGAGACGTATTTTCGGCCCGCAATTTATGTTATGCCAAAAAATCAATGTTTTCTGCACGAACATGAGCGCCGCAAAGCTGTTCTCTGGAAAATTCACTCTTCGTTCTGGGGCAAGTAAGGTCAACTTTCAAATTACCGAAAAGATTTTTAAAATCGTTTCCGGCAGGCGTTGTTCCTCTGAATTGAGGCTGGGCCGCTTTAAGCCTGTCAACGCGGATTTGGTTTGTAATAACCGCAGGTGTTGTGTTGTTTTCATTTTGACCTGCAACAGCGCCGATTGGTGCAAGTGTCGGATTGTTATTTACATAAAGACCCATGAAAGTACCTCAATATTTCCCTTATATTTATATTAAAACATTTTCTAAGGGAAAATTGTCAAATTTTCGTCATTTATGAAGAAATATTAAGCTAACAGGTCAAGTTTTTTTGCACTCGTCTCACTTCCGGCAACTTTAGGGTGAGTAAGATTAAAATCACCGTTCGTTTGCGCGGTAAAAAGCCCGCTTGAGAAAATGTTGTTTTTTGCAGGCTCCTGCTTTCGCGTCTCAAAAAAATTGACAGGGTCAACTTTAAAAATGTAATTTGGTTGAATTTTGTCTATGTTCATAAGCTTTTTCTCTCTCAAATTAATAAAAAATAAAAGAATGATGAAATTTCAAGCTACAAGATTTTTGTAACAATTCGTAATTCTTTAAAGTTTTACTAAATTTTTTGTCAAAAATGCCGTTAAGCTTTTTAGTATTAATTACTGAAAGGTTAAGAAAATGGACAATAACGGTATTGATATTAGTAATATCAGTTCTGCCAAACTAACGCGCGAGCAGGTGAAAGCGCGCTTTTCTAACGATCCCCGCTTAGAAAAAATTTTGACAATTTTTGACAAAGTAGACGCTTTAGATGAAAAATTCGCCGCAAAGTATGAAGGGTTGGGTCAAACAGGTGTGTTAAGCGGTTTTGACCTGTCTGAGATGATGGGATTTAGTTTCAATGACGAATATGCCTCTTTGGACAACAGCCATGATAAAAATGTCTCAGAATGAGAACTTCAGCAGTATTTTGATCATGCACAGAAGTATTTTGGCGATGATGTTGAATTGGAAGATTTTAAAAAATTCCTCGGATTTATTGCAGCCGAAGGCGATAAGGCTGAAGCTGAAAGAATCGAAGAGACAGTTCAAAAAACCGGCATGTCAAAAGAATTAATTGACAAATTAGGAGGTCCGGGGTTTGCAGAAGAGTTTAAAGTCGTTGAAAAAAAACGGACGGAAATATCTTGAGCGGACAGTCGATGATTTTACCGAGATTCGCGATATGAGTGGAAAACTTCTGGAGCGTCGTGAAAAAAATGCCGGAGTAATCGGTTATGAAGACTGCGAAGAAGTCCGCAGATTCGATGAAAATGGTGAAACTTCCTCTTCATATATAAATCATGAAACAGGCGAAGAAACCCACTTTGAATATGGCAAAAATCCGGAAGATAAAAGTTACAAAACCCACATAAAAGACGGAGTTGCCGTCAGACAGTCGCATATAAATTCTGAAGATGATCCTGAATGGAAAAACATGCAGCTGGAAGATATTATTTTTAACGCTGAACAACCGGATTCAACGCGGGTTTCATTCAAGTATGATGAAAACAATCAGCTTTCCGGAATAGATATAATTAATAATAATCTGCCGGAAGATAGCCCGCGTGGATTTGTAAAAAATGATAAAGTTTTCTTAACTCATATTCCTAAAAAGACCTCCGTTGACTCTTCAACCGTTGAAGCTTTGAAATCAATGCTTGATGGCGGAGCACGCTTTGGAGAAGATTTTGACCTGAAAGTAGAGGATGGAAAGCTTAAACTGGTTCCTAAAATCAAAAACGAAACAGGCAAAGAAACTCCGGAACTTAAAGGCGACGCCTTTGAAAGATACAAATATTTAGTATCAAAAGGCATTCATGCAAACGAGGATTTCGAAGTTGAATACGACAAAGATGGAAATTTTAAATACAAAATGTTCAATAATCAGGCACGCGAATTCGATTCAACTTACAAATCCGAAGTTTACGATAAAGACGGTAATTTTATATCATCGCTCACTGTTCGCGACAACGAAGTTATCAGCGAAAAGATGATAAACGGTCAAAAACAAGTAACAAAAATGTCATTTGAGGATGCGTTTATGGGGCTTGCGCTGGAAGGCGATTTTTCAACAGCAGGCGAAATTCTGGGAGATGCAGACATTTTAGCCGGCGGGAATGATATCTATGCGCTTGCGGATAAATACAAACAAACAACAGGTCATGAACTTGTTCTTGACGTTTTTGATGCAGGCGAAAAAGTTGAAGATGCAAATTTAAAGGCCGGAATTACCAATCTGCTTTCGAAATTGCAGCCGCATGGCTCTGTTGGCGGTGTCGGACAGGACAGAAAAACCGCAATACTTGAAAATTACAAAAAAGGCTATGAACAGTTTAAAGAAATCAGGAATTTTGACCCGTACAAATCTCAAATAGCTGATTTGCTTCCAAAAATTCAACGAATTCAACATAGCGAAAATTCATTCTCTGGAAAAAATCAACAACGACAATTATAATGTGAAAATAAACGGCGGCAAGCTTTACATATCCAAAAACAACGGCGAAGAATTGTCGCTTGATGTCTCTGGCTTTCCGCCCAATTATGTCAAAAATACATTCAGTAAAGTCAGCGCATCAGTTTTGTATGATATTGCAAAAACCGGAACTTCATTAAAATTAAATGATCAGGTTGCTGCGGATGACAGCGGCACAAACGGATTCTACAGGCGCGGACAGATTCAACTGGATCCGAATTCAACAATCGGCGAGCGTGCAGTTAAACTCCTTGCGCATGAATGCGGGCATATGTGTGATGATATAGACGACAAAGAGAATGCTGTAAAAGCAATAAAAAAATATCTCGAAGATCCTTTTGCGACGATAGGTGTAGATAAACCGCGCACAGTGAATGAACTTCTTGAATCTCAAGGCACAATTCATCCGGTTTCCATTGGCGATGAAACTTTAAAAGAGACCTTTGCAAAAGAGTATGAAAATTACAAAAAAAATCCTCCGAATGTGAATTCCAACAGTAAATACGCACTTACAAGCTTAAACGAATTTTTCGCAGAAAGTTACAGTTTACTGAATATCGGAGATTGTAAATCAGCATACGTAATAGCCAAATATTTTCCGGAATCATTTGCCAGAATAAAAGAACTTATGGAGCAAAACAGAGCTTTAAGAGAAAAATAAAAAAAGCCCGACTGTTTAATCGGGCTTTCATAATTTTTGTATGACAAAAGTCAATTACTGATCGCTTTCGTGATGGTCGTTGTCTTTCATTAATTTTTCAAAGTCAGATGGTTTAAGGCTTTGTACGAATTTTTTAAATTCCTGAGCCTCAGCTTCATCTTTTGCGCTGTCAGTTGAAACAGAACCGTTTGAAATAACGTTTGCAGTCACAAAAATTGGCGCATCAACTCTGATAGCAACTGCAATCGCGTCTGATGGGCGGCTGTCCAGCTCTTTTATGTTGCCGTCACTGTCTCGCAAGAAAAGTGTTGCATAATAAGTTTCTTTTTCAACGTCATTGATTTCTATTTTTTCAAGTTTATAACCTGTTTTTTCAATAAGGTTAACCACTAAATCATGTGTCATCGGTCTTGAAACCGTAAGGTTTTCTATTTTTCTGATAATCGCACTGGCTTCGGCTGAACCTATCCAAATAGGAAGAGCTTTTCTGTTTTCTTTGTCATGCAAAACCACAATTGGCGAGCCTGTGCGCGTATCTAGGGCAATGCCCATAACTTTCATTTCAATCATTTATTAAAGCCTTTCTTAAATCTTATTACCAAAATTTTAGACTAATAACGCCAATCGGTCAATACTGATAAAGGTGTAGAATTTGTACTGTAAATGTTTATGATATTATTAAATAAAATAAGGAGTGTAAAATGGATTTAACAATTCAGCCGTACAACAGAGGTTTTGAAGGACGTAAAAGGGTTCTGACTCCTCAAATGCACGACTATTTAAAGTCGATTCTCACAAAAATGAATTCCGAGGCAAAATATGAAGCAACAGAATTCACATTTCGTTCCAACTTTTTGATCGGTTTAAACATAAAAGATAAAGCCGAGTTAATCGATGACCGACTTTTTATAAAAGCTTCACGCTCAGAAGATCAAATGGTTAAACAATCAATATAAAATTAGGGAAAATATAGTTTGTAATAGACAATAAATCCGGAGAAATAGTCTCAAATAACAAACCGTTTTATAAAACCTGGTCAAGTTTAATGAAAAAGCTTGGAGATACGTTATCCATGTTTAATCTCCGTTATAATGATTCAAATGTTGTAAAAAATCAGAAATTGGCATTGAAGGCTTTACACATAAGGGAATTGAAAAGCTCTTGCGATAATAATTTAATCTAAGACGTCAGACTTTAAATCTATAAAATTTTCATATTTAGGCAAAAATTAAAATAAAATATTTACGAAAAAAAATATTTGTGATAATATAAAAATATCGCATGAAGATATAAAGTTAAAACAGACTTTAGTAAGAGATAATAGTTTTCATGAGAAATGAAAATAAAATACAAATGGAGTAATGGCCGAGTGGCTGAAGGCGGCACCCTGCTAAGGTGTTATGTGGGTCTAACCTGCATCTAGGGTTCAAATCCCTATTACTCCGAATTAAAGTCCGACGACCCTTGTGGTTGGCGGACTTTAATTTTGTGATGGATGGTTTTAATACTATTTTAGGGTTCAGCGGGAGCGAGCTGAGGCTGTATTTAAACGTCCAGTTTGATTATAACAGACAGTTTGATTTTTAAGGCGTAAACCCTTGATTTTACTAGATTTTAGTCGTCGGAAGTTTTGTGATTTGCGAAAAATCAAACTGGACGAAAACGGACTTTTTTTGGAAAAAATAGACAGTTTGATTTTACCATTAAAACCCAATAATAGCGGTGTATTACACCTAGTTTGATTTTTAACAGACAGATTGATTTTTTTGGGCAAGTCCGTTTTCAAAAAAGGTCGGTAAATTTTTTTAAGGTCGGAAAATTTTTCATCAATTTTTGAGGAAAATATTCTTTTAATTGATACGAAAGCAATGCAAACGTCGGATTAGGTGTTTTGACGTTTTAATCAGAAAATTTTTCTGAAGCTTTACTAAAATGTAATATATTATCTACGTTGAATGGTATTATTGTATCGTCCTCTAATTTAAATAAATAATCCATTTTTAAATACTTGGCAATATATTCTAAACCATAAACTAAATCTATTGATGAAGCGATTACATATCTTTCATATAATTCAATATTGTTAGCCTCTCTCAATTTTAATAAAATCTGTTCTTTATAAGTAAGCAATAAATATGCTAACGCTCCAGAATATGATGTAGAAGCTTTATAACCGAAATTGGTATTTAAATCCTCTTTTTTTATAGTAATTCTTCTATAAAAGTTTTCTATAATATAAGCGCAGCGGCCACTTTCTGTTATTGTAGAATAGTCTTTATATCTATTTTTTACATTTATTGTTACTGATCGTAATGTTGATTGCTCAACAGGACATTTAATTATTACCGGATCGCAATCTATAACTTCATAAACTATATATAATTCTTTTAAATTCTTATAATCAATATTCTTTTTTTTATTTTTATATTTAATATCTGTATATATATCTTCAGTTCCAAAACTATTATTAAGACAGTCATTCATAATAATATCAACTAGTTGTCTATTATTTGTTTTTTGTTCATTATATTTGTCATTCATGATAGCTTGATTATACTATAAATCTTGTTTCAGTAAATATGTGTGATATTCTCTATCAGTGGAAGGCTTAAGATATTTGGCAATATAAGAATTTATAATACCTTTAGGCCAATCTTTTAATCTAAAGTCGGCAATTTTACGTGCCCATTTAGTTTCCTCTAAGGTTGGGAATACTCCATTTACGTAATCTTGCCAATTTTTTAATTGTTGAGGAGTTAATTCATTCGCAATTTTATCAATAATTCCGGTAAAAGAAATTTGTTTTTTTGTATTTCCAAATGACAGACTATTATTTGATGTTATTTTATTATTATAAGTTTGAGTAGTTGAATTTACTTCCACTGATTGCTTTTTTTGTTTTTCATAAACATTTTTTATTCCAAGAATAGCAGCACCAAGACTTAATCCTACTCCTGCAGAAATTGTTAAACCTTTATTAACATGTGATTTACGAAGTTTATTTAAAAGAGCTAATTTTTCTTCTAATTTAGATTTTTCTGTTATTTCAACTTGATCTCTAATGGCTTTTATTACAGTGTCATCTATGGGTTTTCCAATTTTTTTTAATAGCCCCACACCAACATCAGTATTTTTTTGAACCGTTTTCGTAAATATATCTTTTTCATTTTTAACTGATTTTAGATAACTCTTTTTATTATTGCTAAAATTGTCAGCAATTAAAAAACTTGCAGGAATAAACGCAGTTGAGCCTGCTAAGATTGCTGTAGACTCTAATATTTTTCTTTTTTTGTTTCTTGTTACATCTACATCTATATTGCTGTTAAAAGTTGTAATTCCAGAAGTTTTCATAATAAAATTCCTTTATAAATTTGCTTTATCGTTTTCATACTGTTTTAGATATTCTTTTGTTATTCTTAAAAGATTATGGTCAGTATTTGAATTGTTATATTGTTCTATAGCTTGAAGGAACATATCTGTTGTTAGCGGGCTGTCATCAGGTTTTACAACATCTGCTGCAAGTTCACAAATCGCCTTTAAATGTGTATTACTGTAAATCTCATCAGGTACGTATTTGAATAATTCATTCAAAATAGTATTGTAATCCAAATCCTGTGTATCGCACCCTTGAAGATAATGTTCAATTACTGCAACAGTATTAGTTTTATTTGGGGGATCAAGAGGGTAAGAGGGTTCAATTCTATGTGAATTTCTTAATTCATAAGGAATTTTTTGCGGTTTATTTGTTGTAAGGAAAAATGTTACATGGTTATCCTCAGAACAACTTTCTAAAATCCCTTTCATTTCTCTTATAAACTTATTTGTAACATCTTTTCCAAAAAATCTATCAAATTCATCAATCAGGATAATGGTTCTTTTACGTGTTTTTAAAAAGTTCTTTTGTGCTTTATCAAGCAATCCAGGGACATCAATTTCTTCATCAAAATCATCAGTATCAGTATATCCCATAAGAGTATTATGAAGTTGTTGTTCTTTTTCTTTTTGTGAACCTCTACACTGAATAGTTATGAATTTACAATCGGCTTCTTCTGCAAGAGCCTTTACAAAAGTTGTTTTACCGCAACCGGTAGGTCCATAAAACAATATTGCATTTGGAATTGATTGCGTTAAATATTTTCCTGCTTTTTCATCATCAATTAAATCAAGGAAATTTTCTTGAAGCTTATTTCTCTCATCGATATAACCGGCAATTTGGCTAAATCCCTTTTTATCTAAGAGTTCTTTCCTTCTATTAATAATGTCAAGTCTTCGCTGGCTTGATAATTGAGAACTTTCAAATGCCGCCAAAATTTCTTTACTCATATTTAGTTGTTTTGCAAGTTCCGCAAATTTCTTTTTGTTATCAATTGCTTCCTGTTCTCTCTGTTCAAATAAATCTTGATATGCATATGCAACTTTTAATGCTTGCTTTTTTTCTTTACGTAACTTTTCTCGTTCTTTTTCAGAGCCATTTGTCCATTGATCCCAAAAACCATCTTTTACCGCTGCTATTTTTTTGCATATTCAGCTTTAATTTCTGCCTCTTTCTTGAAATAACTATTAATAAATGTTTATTCCTCTCGGGAGAGTTCTATATTTTTATTTTGAAAAAGAGAGGAAAAATCAGAAAATGATTTTTTTGTTTGGTCTACAGCCTTTTTACCTATGTCTTTAACCTTGTCCCACATATTAGCTGAACCAGTAAACATAAAGGCATCCTTTTGAATATATTTATATGCATAATTAGAATTAAGATTATTTAACTTTTGTTGTTGATTTTGTGTTACACTATAATTGTATGCTTGGTAATATACTGGATTAATCTTCATAATTTCCTCTTTTTTAGATTAAACCTCATAAAGAATAAATTTGCCATTATTATTAAAAATAATGTCCAATTATTTACAAAAGTTCACGTTCGTAAATGGTGTTTAAATATTAACTTTAAACTCTTTCCAGTCTTTTACTGGTTCTTCTGAAAATTCAATTCCATCTTCTAAAGCTGCAAAATGTTGCTTACCACAATGTATTTTTAATTTTTCTGAGTTTCTTAAATCAAACAGGCTTGTTGTTCCTTTTGTTTCAAGTACAAAATAAAGTTTTTGTTCCCCATCTTTTTCTAAGAACACAGCCCAATCAGGATTATAACTCCCTATTGGAGTTTCGATTTTAAATCTTGGCGGAATTTTGAAAAACATTTTCACATCCGGATCTTCATCAAGAGATTTTGCAAATCGGCTTTCAACACCACTGTCATAAATCAGGTAATCGTAAACACTATGTTCAACCTGAACAGCATTTCGGTCAAGATTTGCAAGAAGTTCTTCGCTGTCAAAAATTTCCTGAACATAATATTCTTCACCTGCAAGTTTAATATATTTTATCCCGTCAATCGCCAAGCTGTGACGATTTCTCAAAATAATTTCTAGTGCTTTTTCATAGAATAACTGCGGGTTATTCATAAAATCCTGTTCACGCCCGCTTTGTTTTAAAATCTGAATAATAGTTGAATGCTTTAATAAAGTTTCAGAAGCTATCAAACGCAAAATATCTGGCACATAACTATAAGTATTTTCTAAATCTGTAGTTTGCGTGTGCTTTTCTGTTGAGTAAACTCCTGCATTTTCAATTTCAATTTCAGCAGTTGAAGTTAATAGTTTAGCCTTTGGAATCGGCGGCATTTCACGTAATTCTTTTACACAGTTCTTTATCAGAGTGTCAGTGTCAATATTTACTCTGTATGTAGTTTTTTGTTTAATTTTATCCCACAATTCTTTAAATTCGGGGGATAAAATTGCCTGTTTTTTAAGTCTTACAGTAACTTCTTTATTGGCATCACGAATAACAGGGCGGTTGTCGGCTTTTTCTAATGCCTGCATAATTGCACGTTGTGCGGCTTTTGTGTAACGTTCACTTAAATCAAGTTTACCGGCTTTAAGCTGTGCTTTCATTGTGTCTTTTATTTTACCTTCTTTTGAGATTACTTTCATTTCTTTGAGTTCTTCCATAATCTCAGAAGCTTGTTCATGAGAGAAAGTTTTTTCTTCGATACGGGTTTCAACACATTTAACATCTTTGAGTTTTTCAAAAGTTACAGGTTCTTGCTGTTTAAGAATTTTTTTAATTTCTTGTTTAAGCGGCTCTTCGATTTTAGGCAGCTCAAAGTTATCAATTTCACTCTCAACTCTTAAAACTCCTCTCTCATCTATGACGTCATTTGCTACAAGTGCCTCATAGACATCAAAGGCAGAGGCTTCATCCATCTGGTGTTCAATTTCGACTTTTTCCTCGTAAGTCAAATCCATCAAAGCACTAAGCTGCAAAACTCCAACCGGATTTGTATCCTGAATGTATCTCATAGCGGTTTCGCCGTTGAGTTTGTCCTGTTCCTGATTGATGATATTTTCAGCTTTTTTGAACGCATCAATATTTATAATCATTATTTCAATATTGCTTGATGTTGCAAATCGGCGGACATCTGAAAGTTTTGATGAGTTATAAATAAAATATCTGTATGGAATTCCATCGTATAGGTTTTTAAAATGTTCTTCTGTTACCTGTAAAGATTTGAAAACACCCTCTCTGATTGCAACAGATGGCACAACTATAATAAATTTTGAAAAGCCGTAGCGTTGGTTTAGTTCAAGAATTGTTTTTGTGTAAACGTACGTTTTACCAGTTCCGGTTTCCATTTCAATAGAAAACTGGCGGCTGTCATAATCTCGAGATAGCGGAAGTTTATTACGTCTTTGAATTGAGTGCATATTTGCAAGCAAAGTATCGTTATTTATTTCAAGTTTGTTGCCAAAACCGAAATCATTCTGCAATAATTTTATTTGACCGCCGTTATCGTCAATCGAAAAAGTCATATTTGACTTTTCCTGACCTGTGAATAAATCTGCTACGGCATTGACTGCTTCTGTTTGAAATTCTTGATTTTTAAACTTTAACTTCACCCGGCACTCCTTATAATAATTTCATTTCAATACCTTTATCTTTCAAGATATAATGAGCGTTTGAAAGTGCGGTATCATCTTTGAAAGCTTGTTCTGAAGATACGATTTTTGCTGGCACAAGTTCACACATAGCCTCAATATCTTCAGGTCTTAGCGTACCTGTTGAACGTTTTCCCGCTATACGGTAGCATTCCGATTTGCCTTTCCACTCAAACTTGTATTTCTCAAAGTCATTATCATCATATGACTCATTGTTTAATTCATTTGCTTTTAAAGTCCCGTAGTTTTTAAAAGACTGCCAGGTGGAAGGGCGCGATGTATTTACTTTATCAACATCTATTGTTCCATAATTATAAAAATTTTCATCATTATTTATAGTTGTTGCGCCTTCAATTGTTCCATAGTTATAAAAACTGCCCTCGTCGTTGTTAATTACGGAATCTATTATTGAACCGATTTTATTATCTTCTGTTCCGTTATAAAAAGTGTATGAATTGTTTATAGTTGAATTTTTGTCTATTGTGCCAAAATTGTATACTAGCCCATAGTCATTATTTATTTCATAATTTGATACAGTTGCACCTTCTTCGTTATAGAATTTTGAACTAGAAGCGACATTTATTGAAGATTGTTTATCGTCATTTTTAAATGTCTTGTAATTGTGGAAAGTTAAGTTATTGCCGATATTTAATATAATGTTTTTTATAATTCCACTGTTTTTACCTTCGGTTTTTGCGCTAATACCTGCGGTGTTATTAGTTTTAAAATCAATTTTTCCGATATTAAGCCCGTCAATTATGCCATAGTTTTGTTCGATATAATTCATGGTACCTTTGTTATAAACAAGAGGCTGATAAAAAAGACCATCCAGAATAGGCCCATAAATATCAATTAAAGCTCCTTCATTGTTTAATACTATAGTTGACCAATTTGTCTGAAGCGATAATATATGCCCTCCAACTTGTTTGTTTTCAGGCAATTCGTTTCCCATTGCATCCGTGATATGGCTTCTATCGTTTATTAAAATAGAGTCAACCTGAACCAAATGGACATTAGCTATATAGCCCGAGTTATAGATAACATCTCCCGGTCCGCCTGATTGAATAAAATTAACATAAGGGCAGTAATCATCTCTATCAACATCAGCATCAAATACATTCATAAAGATACTGCCGTTGTGCATATTAACACCATCATTAATTACACCTTTAATAGGGTTTGGAGATACGGCACCCGCTTCAACATAATTTGAATTTATAAAATATGCAATATAATGAGGCTCATTAGGTCTGTCAACATTTTCTTCCAAGATTTTAGATAAATTTTCATAAGTAAGTGTTGATAAATCATTGAGGTCAAATCTTCCGTTTGTAGTTTTGGATAAACTCGGGTCTTTGCCATACCCGATTACTTCTACCCATCCGCCGCTTAAATCAATCTCTCCAAAATTGATAAAGCCGGCATTCATACCATCGTAAACGAGTTGACTTTGCATGTCATCTTTTTTTTAGGTGAATATCTTGCGTACTATTGGGGTTAACTTTTAAATTTGAATAATTAATAACTGTTGCTCTGCCCAGTATCTCAAAATAATCTCTTGCTGCAGTTACTACGCCATAAGATGTGTTTGTAACATCCATTATGGGAAAAATAAGAAGAGAACTGTCCTGCAATTTAAAATCTCTATCATTCATTATTACATTTGTATAAACACCTTCATAAGGCTCCAGTTCTATAAGCCCTGCGTTAGCAATTCCGTCTAATACATTCAACCCTGCATCTTTTATAAAATGTTTTATAATATGTTCTGCCACCGCTGTTCCGATACCGGCATAAGACGGCATTGAGGTAGTGCCTAAAACAATTGCAGACAACAATAAACTAACAGCAAACTTCTTCTTATTCATTCCAACTACCTGATGTTTTTTGTAATTCATGCAATATTTTAAATCCTAAAATACTACAAAATTATCAATTTTATCATACTTTATAACAAGAATAGTATCATAAAAATTACTTTTCGTAAATGAATTTTGTTAATCTTATTGCCGGTGATATAGCAGATTATTTACATGCAATTCTATTTATGAAATTCTTAGCTAAAAATGAGAATTTATATGAAAAAGTTTTTGTTTTCTTGCGGTCTGGTTTTGATAATTATGTTTGGTACTGTAAATATTTCATTAGCTGATGAACTTCAATATTACGATATTCAACCTGCAAATAAGCAACAAACTACAGTTAAGCGTTGCTCTTGTAAAAAACATTTTGTAGAACATTTAGGACTTACTAAAGAACAGGTTAAATTTTTTGATGCAAATAGAGAAAAGCAGCAAAAAGAATTAAAACCCGTTAACAATAAAATTCGTGAGAATTACAAGCAAATAAAGGAAATTAAAGCGTCTGACTTGTCTGACGAACAAAAGTCCGAAAAAATTTCTAAACTTAAAGAAGAAAATTCTAAATTAAAAGAAAAATCTGCAAATATCAAAGTTAAATACAATGAAAAGTTTGAAAAATCTTTAACAGATAAACAACTCAAAACATTAGAACACATGAGAGAATTGAAAAAGAATGGTAAATCTTGTTGTCCTTGCGGTAAAAACCGTTATTATTAATAACGTTATTCAAGTTTTCTTGCAACTTTCCCGATTCATAACAGTTGTATACTTCACCCTTAAAAAAATATATTTTAAAGAAAAAACAGGAACTTAATCCTGTTTTTTTTATCTCTATTTATTCGCTCGCCCTTAGAGCCCGAAGTGAATTCAGGACCGCAAGCAACGTCACTCCGGTATCTGCAAATACTGCGCCCCACATTGTCATAATACCCATTGCTCCTAATATTAAAAATACAACCTTTATCCCAATCGCTAAAACAATATTTTCTTTTACTATTAACATTGTCTTTTTTGCAATCTTTATACCCATCGGAATCTTAGAAATTTTGTCATCCAAAATCACCGCATCGGCCGCCTCAATTGCACTGTCAGAGCCAAGCGCACCCATTGCAATTCCAATATCTGCACGGGTTAAAACCGGCGCATCATTTATCCCGTCGCCTACAAAAACAATGCTTTTGCCGCCTGATTTTTCTTCACAAAGTTCTTCAAGTTTAAAAACCTTGTCTTGTGGCAGAAGACCTGCAAAAACTTTTTCTATTCCTAGTTCTTTTGCCGTAAATTCAGCAGATTCTTTTGTGTCTCCGCTTAGCATAACAATATCGTTAACCTCTTTTTTTATCTCGCTAATTGCAAATGCACTGTCCTCTTTTATTTCATCTGAAATAACTATATAACCCAAATATTTTTGCTCTTGCGCAACATAAACAATTGTTCCGTTGACTGTTTCAGGGCTGTTTACTTGAACTCCGTATTTTTCCATAAGCCCTTTGCTGCCGGCAAGTATAATTTCCCCGTTAATACGTGCTTTTACCCCTAATCCTGCAAGTTCTGATATCTCGTCAGCTTTCACCTCAACAATCTCATCACAAGCCTCTTTTAATGACTGTGCAATCGGATGATTTGAATATTTTTCAGCCATTGCCGCTTTTAAAAGCAATTCTTCTTTTGTAACCCCATTGCCAGGTTCACTCTTTGTTACTTTGAATACCCCTTTAGTTAAGGTTCCGGTTTTGTCAAAAACTATCGTTCCAATATGTGAAAGAGCCTCTAAATAACTGCTTCCTTTGATTAATATTCCGCATTTTGAAGCCGCGCCAATCCCTGCAAAGAATCCCATGGGTATTGAAATAACAAGAGCGCAAGGACAGGAAATAACCAGAAATGTTAATCCCCTTTCAAACCAAATGCTAAATCCGCCGCCTGTAAATAATGGCGGTATAACAGCAAGTAAAACCGCTCCAAGTACAACGACCGGTGTGTAATAACGGGCAAATTTTGTTATAAACTTTTCACTCTTTGCTTTTCGCCCTGTTTGGTTTTCAACAAGTTCAAGGATTTTTGAAACAGTTGAGTCTGTAAATTTCTTTGTTACTCTGATTTTTATAACGCCGTTTTTATTTATAAAACCGCTGATTGCGCTATCTCCTGTTTTCAACGTCCGCGGAATTGATTCGCCTGTTAATGCAGAGGTGTCAACTAAAGCCTCTCCTTCGATTACAATACCGTCAAGAGGAATCTTTTCACCTGTTATGACGGTAATTACATCATTAATGTTAATATCCTCTGGCGCTTTTCTGATTAACTGTCCGTTTTCTTCTATGTTTGCATAATCCGCCCTGATATCCATAAGTTCTATAATTGAATCTCTTGTTTTTTCAACTGCCTTGTCCTGTAAATATTCTCCAAGCTGATACAAAACCATAACCGTCACAGCTTCCGGAAACTCTTTTATAGCAAAGGCTCCGAGAGTTGCGATTCCCATCAGAAAGTTTTCGTCAAAAACTTTTCCTTTGAAAATGTTTTTGATTGCCTTTAATAATACATCTGAACCTGCAATTAAATATGCACTTAAAAACAGCATAAATTTAACTAAACTGTTTGAATCTGTAATAACAGCTAAAATGAGAATAATTATTGCCGCTATTATTCGGGGGATAATTGATAGCCTTTCCTTTTCTGTATGTGTTTTTCCGTGTTCGTGACTATGGCAATGTTCGCACATAATTCCTCCTTGAGTATAAGTATTTCTATATAGTATTATAATTGAACAACTATTCAATTGTCAATTGTGCAAACTCGATTTTGCAAATAATCTTTACATTAGTTGAACAACTATTCATCTGTGGTATGATAATATAAGGAGATGAAGCAAATTATGGAAAACAAGCATTCTGATTGCGAGGCGATTAATACAGATATCGTTGAAAAAGTCAGGCCAAATATGCCTGATATGAATTTATTGTATGAGCTGTCGGATTTTTTCAAAGTGATGGGTGACGGCACAAGGATACAATTGTTGTGGGCATTGGATGAGAGTGAAATGTGTGTCGGCGACCTTGCTGTGCTTTTGAATATGACAAAGTCAGCTGTATCGCATCAGTTAAAAGTTTTGAGGATCGCAAAGCTTGTAAGGGCAAATAAAAAAGGTAAAAATGTCTACTATGCTTTGAACGATAACCATGTAAAAGTAATACTTGAAATGGCATTAGAGCATGTAAGCGAAGGTGCATAATGCTTATTTTTATGCATTAAAAAATTTTGCTCATAGCATTAACAATTTGTATTGTCCGAAATTAATCGTGGTGAATGACTTCAACGACTTCAAAGTCATTATCGTTAATCCAACGGTATTTAACTTCCATATCGACAGTTTTTTTATCTTTCTTGAGATATTTAGTGGTGAATACATCACCCGGCTGGTGATGTTTTTTCTGAGATTTAGCGATTTTGGGGTCAAGTGATGTTTTTGGCTCAATATAGGGGTTTTCTTTTGTAAAAGTGTCATAGCTGATAAATTCGTGAGTCTTTTTGTCAACAGTCAAAACCGCCTGAACTGTTTTATCCGGATTCAGGTATTTGTAGCGCAAAACATCTCTTTGATTCTTTTGCAAAAAATTAATCGGGGTTATTAAATTAAGAATTTTCATATAAGAATTGTACATAAAAAAGTCTTTTGAAATAACAACTTCAGATAAAAAGTTACTAAAATTAATAAAACTTTAGCAGGATATGAAAATAAAAAATCTTAATAAATATTTACCAAAAATAGCGCAAATTATTTTATTTTCGGGATTTATATTATAATAAATTTGTGTGGAAGCATGGATTATAATTAGTTATCGTTTATAGTATTTGCAGGAGAACCAAATAATTGATTACTTTAACCCCGAAATTTACCTCAAATAGTGCTGTGCAAAACTTTACGGCTCTCGATTCCGTTTCAAATAAGTCTCAGGATACATCGTTTGAGAAATCCGGAAAAAAGAAAAATCCCTATAATGACCCTTTGATGAAGTGGCCGATACGCGGACTTGCCTTCACAAATGACATAGGCGCGGCAGTAATGGATATCGCACCAAAAATGGGTACAATTTTGTGGTATCCGGCAATGATGTATTTTGGCGCGGATATTTATGACAAATACAGAAATAATAAAGAAACATACGATCCGAATGCAAAAAGAGGTTTTGAACAGGCGATTTTTCAGGCACTGGCAAGCGTTGTGTTCCCGATAGTTGCGGTTCATACAGGGCAAAAAACAGCCTCAGTCCTTGCACGCCAATCAGATACAAAACTATCGCTTCAGACTCAGGAAGAATCAACAAAATTCCTGTCTGAATTCATGTCTCGCAGAAAGCTTGCAAAATACGACGGAAAAATAGATAAATTTAAAGAAGAATTTAAAGTTTCTCTGGATAACTACATTGACCAGACAACTCGTCACCATCAAAACACAAATTTTGTGAAAAAATTCTTTGACCTTGTTTTTGGCGGCAGACACCCCGAAGAAATGGGCAAAGAAGGAGCCGGAAGGCGTGCGCTGATTCATCAATATACAAACAAGAAGATTGATGATTTGTTTGAAATCAGAGCCGCGCTTCTAAACGATGAGAACAAAAAGCCGGCTAAATTAACAGAAAAATTATTCAAAGAGTTCAAAGATTTAAAAGCAAAATATCTGAAGGATTCCGAATTCAAGGCAAATGCAAAAGATTTGGCGATAAAAGATATTTTGCACAAGGTTGAAATGGCTGATATTTTTAAAACAAAAATGAAGAAAACAATCGGCGGATTTGTCATGCTCGGGCTTTTGATTAAGCCGATAGACCTTTTTGTTGAAAAAATTATCATGAAAAAATATGTAGAGCCGGGTCTGGAACATCTGACCAATGTTCAGATTAAAAACTTTAAACAGAAAAACATGAGTTCTTAATTTTGAACGGAATTTTTTACAGCAATTTATTTTGGCTTTTACACCTCAGATAATTATAGGTATTCTGTTGCTCTATGAAGCTCCGTAATTGTTTGGTTAAGGTTAATTGATTTTGATTTTTACAACGACTTTTTTAACCTTTTGGCGTGATTTAAAAATCAATTGAGGCTTGTGCGCATCTGTCGGATAAAGCACCGTGAAAATGTTTTTCGAAAGCTTAAGCGGAGTAACATGATTTTCGCCGTCAAAATAGAATGCAATGTCTCTTGCGCTGTCGTATTCATCTTTAACTTCCAAACCCTCAAGCGGCGTGTATTCTATGTTTTCTTCCCCGCTCAAAAGTATTTGTATATCAAGATAATTCCTGTGCGCCTCAAAAAATCCGCTCTCTTTTGTTGTGTATTCTTCAACATTCGCGTAAATTTTGTCATTTATTATATGCTTTTTGCACTCAATATCAGGCGTTAAGTTTTTGATAAATTCTACAGCCGCGCTATCCAAATTGTATAAATCAATATTTTCAATTCTGTCGTAAATCATGAAATTCCTTTTTTATTTACAATGCCAACTGCCGGAACTTTTTTATGCAAGTTCTTTCATTGCTTTTTCAAATTCTTCCTGATTTGTCGCTTTGCCGTGCCAGCCTGCATTGTTTTCCATAAAGCTTACGCCCTTTCCTTTCACGGTATTTGCGATTATTGCCGTCGGGCGTGTGTTTTTCTTTGCTTTTTCAATTGCGTCATAAATCGCATTGATATTATGACCGTCAACTTCAATTACATCCCAGTTGAACGCTTTTATCTTCTCATCAAGCGCATCTAATGACTTGATATTTTCTGTGCAGCCGTCAATTTGCAGTCTGTTTCTGTCAATTATTGCAATCAAATTGTCAAGCTTGTGATGTGAAGCGTTCATAAACCCTTCCCAGACGCTGCCTTCTTGAAGTTCACCATCCCCCAGAAGCACAAAAACATGAGCCGGATTTTTGTCTAATTTAAGCGCAAGCGCAATTCCGCATGAAAGCGAAAGCCCCTGCCCGAGAGAACCCGTAGCCGCTTCAACTCCGGGGCATACCGGCATCGGGTGACCCTGAAGACGGCTTCCGAATTTTCTGAAACTAAGAAGTTCTTCTTTATCAAAATATCCAATCTGCGAAAGTACAGAATAATAAGCCGGCGATACATGACCTTTTGACAACACAAATCGGTCGCGTTTCTCAAAGTCAGAATCCCTGTGCCATTGCGGAGCTTTTTTCATGCATTTGTGAAAAAGTACCGTCAAAATTTCAACAGAAGATAACGATCCTCCGATATGGCCGGATTGCGCATTGTGAACCATCCGGATAATGTTTTGTCTGTTTTCTTTGCAGAGTTGTTTGATTTTTTCAACTTCGTTTTTTTCAAGCATGTTATACTCCTGTTATTCTCTCTTTCAAAACTTTTAATACAAAAAGCGGCAAGGTCGGGAAAATTCGCTTGAATCTTTTCGGCTCCTTTACCGTTCTGTAAAGCCATTCAAGACAAAGTTTCTGATAAATCTCCGGCGCTCTTTCAACAACTCCCGCCCAAACGTCAAAACTTCCGCCGACTCCGATGAAAAGTGTTTCCGGCATAAGCTGTTTTGCTTTATAATTAAATTCTTCCTGCCTTGGAGAACCAAGCGCGGTCAGTACAATTTCGGGCGAGTGTTTTTGTAAATTTTCTAAAATTTCATCATCATTCTTGAAATATCCGTCATGATAATAAACAATATTTATTTCAGGAATTTCTGCTTTTAAATTCTGCGCTGTTTTTTCGATAACCTCAGGTTTTGCACCAATCAGGGCAACTCTTTTAGCGGGTGAATTCTCCAGAATTTTTCTCGCAAATTCTATACCTGCGATTCTTCGAACGTCAAACCCCAGAATTTTTAACCCGATTTGAACACCTATGCCATCTGCGATTACAAGTTCAGCGTTGTTAATTATTTTCGCAAAATCAGGGTTTTTGCCCGAATGCATAATCATTTCGGGATTCAGCGTGACAACCTGACCTTTTTTGGCATGCTCAAGTGCTTCATCAAGTGTGAAGGTGTCTACAGAAAGGTTCTGAATTTTTACCAAATTTCTTTCCATAAGTTGATTATAATCCAATTTCTTTATTTGGTAAAGAAGTTACAAAAATTTATCCGTTTTTTAAAAATACTAATCATGTGGCTAATTGTTTTATAACTTTGAACCCTGTTTAATATAATTAAATCTTTTTCATACTTCCAGCTATTCTTAATTCCAACGAGCTCTTTCAGAGCTCTTTTTATTTTTGTTATATCATAAATATATGAAAAATTACGAAACAAGAGCAAGAGAATTATTCCGTTCAGGCTACAACTGCGCGCAGTCAACATTCTGTACGTTTTGTGAAGATTTGGGAATGGATTTTGAAACCGCATTAAAACTGTCTTCATCCTTTGGCGGCGGTATGGGAAGACTGCGCGAGGTTTGCGGAGCGGTAAGTGCTATGTTTATGATTGCAGGCTTGAAGCATGGTTATACATCAAACAACGATGATGAGGCTAAAGCAAAGCACTACAAGCTTATTCAGGATTTGGCGGAAGAATTCAAAAAGAAACACAAAACAATCATCTGCCGCGAACTTTTGAATCTTGAAGAAGGGCCGGATTCACCGATTCCGTCTATGCGCACTGACGAATATTACGCATCAAGACCATGTGAAGAATTTATTGCTGACGCTGCAAATATAATTAAATCCGAATTGCTTTAACTTTTGTATCTGCCCGATTAGAATCTTAACTGATTATCAGGCCCGTATTCCGCATCAAAATGGAAAAGGGGTTTTACTTTTATTCTCAAAATCGGAAACAACTCATCGCGGCTTTTGAAGTGTGAATAAATCAGTATGCGCGGAAAATTGACTTCAAAAATATTATTGAAAAGGCTTCTTCTTTTGTAATATTCAAATTGGTATTTGTAAAAATCTCTGTCTGTATCGTTCAAAATCATGAACGCTTTTTTGTGGAAAATTGGCAAATCAACTTCGATTTCGTTGTCTTTAAATTCCGAAACCATAATAATTTTCGCATCCGGAAAAAAGTTCTGCACTTCTTCTTTTGTTAATTCTCTTCCGGTAATGCCGGAACCGTCAAATCCCAATTCAAAGAATTTAAGCTGATGTGCGTTGTATCCGTAAAGCCTTCCATCTGATAGAAATTCGTAAGTCGTATTTGTGTCGTAAGTTTTGCCGTTATATGTGAATTCAGTAAAACTTCCGGTTCCGACTGTTATTGTCTTTGTGAAAACGTAATCTTGTAATCCGAGATTGCGCGACCATGTTTTTGTTTTTGGGTTGTAGTCAATAATTTGTTTGTCGTTTATGGAATTTAAAACGCTGACTTCGCATTCATAAGCAAATGCGGCTCCTGCAAATGATAATACACATAACATTAATAACAAAAACTTTTTCATATACTCACATCTCCGATTTTTATCTATGATAGCATAAAAAATTAAAGATTTCTATTATGCAAAATTTCGCAAAGTTTGACAAAAGTAATTTTGGAGATATTATTAAATGTGTATAATTTTTGAGGAGTTAAGAATGAAAAATAAACTAAACAAATTCTGGGTAATTCTCGGAACCTTGATGGCGCTTTTGATTCCGATAATCTTTTTGTTCGGAATTGTTAATGACCGCATAAGTTATAAAAAAGAAGCCGAAAGTTCAATCAGCCAATCCTGGGCGGGTTCACAAATTATCGGCATGCCTTTGATGAGCGTGAAATTAGGCAAAACTAATAAAAATTTCATGTTAAAAGACTACATTGTAGAAATTGAAGTCAACCCGGAGGTCAGAAAAAAGGGCATTTTTAAAGTTCCGGTTTATACAGCAGATGTTGATTTGAAAGGGGCTTTCACAAGAGATACAGAACTGAACAATGCGCTGGTTGCACTGTCTTTTGACGTGACCGATGTGAAGGGTTTGACTGAACTTCCGGAATTTAGGATTCTGAATCAGCCATTTGTAAAATCGTATGAAAAATCTATTACAAAAACGCTGACAACTTCGGCTTCTGAAATTCCTTTTGAGATAAAATACAAAGTTCGCGGGATGAATGATATTTACGTAATACCGCGCGGACAGTTTAATAAAGTGAAGATTTCCGGAAACTGGGCCAATCCGAGTTTTACAGGTGATTTTCTCCCGTCATTCAGAAAAGTTGATGCAGATGGCTTTAACGCTGAATGGTCAGTGCCGAAACTTGCAACCACATCGAATTTGAAGCTTGGAGTTTCGCTTCTTTTGCCTGTGGATAATTATAAAATGGCAACAAGAGCATTGAAATATGCATTTTTGTTCTTGTCACTGACGTTTCTGGCGTATTTTCTTTTTGAAATTACTTCAAAAAATGAGGAAAAAATTCACCCTCTGCAATATTTGATGATTGGCGGCTCGCTTTTGATATTCTATCTTTTGCTGGTTGCGATTTCCGAATTTACTTCGTTTTTCGCGGCGTATTTTGTTGCGGCTCTGATGACGATTTCGCTAATTTATCTTTATACGCGTTATGTTTTGATTAAAAATTGCAGCGGAACTTATTCGGGTATTATTGCCGGAATTCTGATAGTTTTATACACATTTTTGTATACTCTTTTGCAATTGCAGGATTTTTCACTTATTATCGGAAGTTTCGGATTGTTTGCGGCAGTTGCGGCGGCAATGTTTATTACAAAAGACGTAAAATGGTATGATGATGAAAAATCATAAATCCTGTGAAAAATAATCGCGGTTTGGATTAAAATTTTACCGGATATTTTAAGAATTAAAAAGGCGCCTGTGATATCAGCGCCTTTTTTTTATTGTTTATAGCATTTCATTTTTGAGTTTCTTTTTGACATCTGAAAGGGGCCCGTTGTTCGGCGTTCTTATATTTGTGTAGTATTTTCTAATATAAGTTACGGGGAATTTCGGAATCCAGGTTGCCTTTGTCAAAATAGAAACAGTGTCCGCGCCCTGCGAAAGCATTAATTCATCAATTGTCTGTTCATACGCAGGCGAAATTGATGAGAAAATTTTTATAAAATAATCTGTCACTGTCACAACAGAATATCCCGTTGCCGGAAGCGGATTTGTGATAAGCTCTGTTATTTTAAAGTTTTCGTTTTCTTTGATATTTTTCATATCCGAAGGAAGCGTGAGGGTTTCAGCCGTCACCTGTTCAATCTCATACCACTGGCCGTTATATTCTATCCGCATAATATTTGACTGCGGCATGTAAATATCATCAAACCTGTTTTCAAGAAGAGTTTTCCCTTCAAAATCCACAACTCCGTAATAATAATTTTTGTATGTCAGAAACATTCCGCCAAAAAGCAGGTCAATTTTGCTGTAAACAGGCTCAACGACAACTTCTCCGCGTGCGTTGTAAATCCCGTAATCATTATCATTTCCGAGTTTTGCGAATTTGCCGAGAATCCTTTCCGCATGACGAAATTTCGGCTTAATTAAATAGTTCCCGTCGCAGTCCATTATCCCGAAACGGTTTTTCTTCTGTATAATCCATGATGTATCATCAAGTCTGATGATTTTTTGATAATCCGCATCAACAATAATGTTTCCGTCCAAATCTTTCAGCCCGAACTTATTTTTCTCGCTGAAAACAGAAACATCTGACATCGTGCGCCCTGCCGGAATTTCGTCAGTCACGGCCACTGCTGATGTCTGGATTAATAAACCTATAAGCAATAAAAATAAAAACTTTTTCATATCCACATATTAGCATAAAATTATTTTATGCTATAATTCTGTTGGATGATGATGAACAAAGTTGGGAAAAAAGGAAAAATAGTTTTTGCTGGATTGGTAACTGCAGCGATTATTGCAGCTGCAGGAACCCCGTTTCTGCTGTATTTGAAGGTGCTGCCTTCTGTCGTTGCAAACCCGAAAACTTCAAATTTTATTGCGAAAACTCTTAAAAAACAAACCGGACTTGATTTGGTTGTTGAAAATCCTTATCTTGAAACTTCCATGAAGCCCGTTATCGGTTTCAAAGTCGCAAAAATTTCGCTTTCAAAAGACAACGCTGAAATGTTGAATCTGGAAAATTTCGGGATTCTTCTTTCCTTTGATGAAATTTTCAAAAAGCATATTGTTGTAAACCAACTTGGCGCTGATTATATTTTTGCAGATGTTGAAAAGCTTTTGACACTTGCGCCTCCGGATAAAAAAGCAGAGCAGGAAAAAGAATCCGACTGGGATTTTGATTTGTTCGACGCTAAAATGTTTGTGAAAAAGCTTCTTGTAACATACAAGGCTGATGATACATTCATCCGTCTTCGCGGTGCGGATTTTGAAATTAATAATCAGGATTTGAAGAATTATATCCACTTTAAGTTCCTGACAGAATTCGAAAAAAATAACAAGAAAATTTCAATTGCCGCAGCTGACCATGACCGTATTTTTATAGAAAATCATGCGATTAATGTTGACAATTTTTCTTTCTACATAAACCGCTCCAAAATTACGGTTAACGCAAAAGCCGACAAAAAGAAATATCATCTTGAAGCGGTGTCGAACAACTTCAACATACAGGATATAATTGCGATTGTAGAATCCAACCTTGTCATAAATAACGGCAGTGCGCTTCTTGAAGGTGTTGAAAATATTAAAGGAAGTTTTAATTCAAAACTCGTACTTGATAACAACAAAATCGACGGAAAAATTACCCTGAACAATTTTTCATGCGTGCTAGTTCCCTTGAGCAATCTCCCGCTGCATTTGAACGGCGGTGTTGCAGATATCAACAACAAAGACATTCTTCTTCGCGATGTGACAGGGTATTACGGCAAAAATCAAAACAACAAACTCAAACTTTACGGCGGAATTCTGGATTATTTTAAAACCGCTCAGACAACAATTACAACAGATACTGTTATGACAAATGAATTTGCGCATAATCATCTTTCAAAAATTGTCGGCTATCCGTTTTCCGTGCTTGGCAAAGGCGGCGCAAGAATAATTTTTGACATGCTTGGCGATAAAATGGATTTGACAGTATTGTTTAAGCTTGCCAAAGGCGATGATATCCTGATTGACGGGATGTCATTAACTCCGACGGGTTACGACCGTGCGGCCAAAGCTGTTATGCACTTCAAAGGCGATAACATAAATATCGAAACCATAAATTATTATATCGCTGAATCAATTGAAAAAGGCTCAAATGTCAAACCTATTTTGACAATCAACGGCAACGTCACGATGGCGGGTATAATAAAAGACATCGGTTTTGATATCCCAAAACCTTTGCCGAGCGAATTTTTGAATATTTTCGTACAGCAAAAAATGTTTAGAAAAGGTACAATTGCCGGAAATCTTCATTATATAAATACCGGTTCTGTTCCGAAAATTCAAGGCAATATGGAACTGGAAAATATCCGCATTCCGGCTCAGCGCTTATCTATTAAGCACGCCAGCCTGAAAACTACAAATGACGAAATTATAATGTCTTCAAACGGCCGCTATCGCCGAACTGCTTATGATGTTAGCGGAAAACTGCTGAATGAATTGAAACTGCCGGTTGTTGTGAATAGTATTAACTTAAAAATTGATGAACTGAATATCGAAAAAATCATGGATTCCATCAACCGCCAGTATGCGAATGCTGAAGTAAACAAAGACGCTTTCAATTCTGTAAAAGATATGGATGACGATGATGACAGTGATGTTATGGCGTTCAATCCCGGAATGCTGATTATCAAAGAATGCATTCTGAATGTTGTGAAAGGCTCTTATAAAGAAATTAATTTCGCAAACATGCTTGCAAATCTTACACTTGATAAAGACGGACTTTTGAAAGTCGAATCAAACAGATTTGATATTGCAGACGGAATTTCCTCTGCAAAAATTAATCTGGATTTGAAAAAGCACCTCTATTCATTGAGACTTGGCATAAAAGAAGTTGACAGCGACGTAATGGCAACGTCACTGCTTGCACTTCCGCGTGAAATCTCCGGAAAAGCCAGCGGACTTATCGAACTCAATACCGATGACAGTCTGAAACTAAACGGTTCAATAAAATTTCTCGTAAAAGACGGAACAATCCAAAAAATCGGGCTTGTGGAATATGTTTTGAAATTCGCGGCACTTTTCAGGAACCCGCTTGCAATGATTAGCCCATCAACATTTATGGATATGGTTAACGTTCCGGAAGGCAAATTCGATACAATCTCCGGCGAACTCTACCTGAAAGACAACGTTGTTGAGCGTATGAAAATTAAATCATCAGCCCCTCAATTGAGTGCGCTTGTTGCCGGACGCTACAACCTCGAAAACAGCGATGCAACTCTTAGAATTTATACAAAAATGAGCAACAAGAATAAAGGTTTTTCAGGCGCTTTGCGTAATATTTCGCTGAATAGCCTTGCAAACCGTGTTCAATTGAGCGGACGCAGCGACAGCAATTATTATGCAGCAGAACTTTCACAGCTTCCGGAAATAGATGCGGATGAAAAAGACTGCCAGATTTTCCTTACAAAAGTTGATGGTGATGTCGAACATTTCAATTTCTTGTCTTCGCTGAAAAGAATTAAGTAACTAAAAATCTGCAAGTTTTCACTTTTTCATGACAACTAATTGGGCTCAGAAAAAACTTATTTGAATTTCTTAAACAACCATGTCAGTAAAGTTGTAATATTATTGTCAAGTGAATATTTTTATTTATAATTAATGAAATAAGTTTTAAAGGGATTAATAAATGAACAATCAGGAAATTTTAATGCAAATGGTTGAAGATTACAAACAATTGCCGGAAGTTGAGGCAATTGTTCTTGGCGGCTCTTCTTCTGCAAAAAGTTCAGATAATTTGTCTGATTTTGATATCTATATATATTGTACAACTGAGCCTGATATACAGAGCCGCCGTGAAATTGCCATGAAATATTCCAACAATCCGGAAATTGACAATCATTATTTTGAGTGCGGCGATGCTTATTGTTTAAAAGAGAGCGGAAAGCCTATTGATATAATGTACCGGCGTTTAGACTCTATCAGAGCAAATATAGATTGGGTTTGGGAGATTGGCAATGCTTCAATGGGTTATACGACATGTTTTGTTGACAATGTGAACAGGTCTGAAATTCTTTTTGACAGGAGCGGCAAATTTAAAGAAATTCAAGACCTTACAAAAACGGTTTATCCGGAAAAACTTGCGCAAAACATCATAACAAAGAACTTTTTTTATCTGAAAGATGTCATGTTTTCATATTTTGACCAGATAACATCTGCTGTTGCGCGCAAGGATTATGTCAGTATAAACCATCGCACAGCCGCATTTCTGGCAAGTTATTTTGATGTAATCTTTGCGTTGAATCGGGTTCTTCATCCCGGAGAAAAGCGGTTAGTGGAGTTCGCGTTGAAGAATTGCAAAAAATTACCGGATAATTTTGAGCATGATGTGAACGTGCTTGCCGTCGGTGCAATAGAAGAGCGTCTTCAAACAGCAAAAAATATGGTTGAGAATTTAAGAAAACTTATTAATTTTCAGTAATGTAGCTCAGAATGGTTTTATGCTGAAAGGCAGCCGTTTATGTGGATGTGGAATCCGAACACCTACAGCTGATTATGCCTTAGGCTGAGCCGCAGTTGAAGCGCGTACCGCGCGGAAACGCCGGGTGAAAAGTCCGGACGGGAATCGTTAAAAAATGAAAAAATGCCGAAGGCGGGACTTTGCTCAGCTGTTTGTGAGGATGTGGAATCCGAACAACTACAGCTGATTATGCCTTACGGCTAAGCCGCAGTTGAAGCGCTTACAGCGCGGAAACGTCGGGTGAAAAGTCCGGACGGGAATCGTTAAAAAATAAAAAATGCCGAAGGCGGGACTTGAACCCGCACAGATTTCTCCATACGCACCTGAAACGTACGTGTCTACCATTCCACCACTTCGGCATAACTATCAATATTAAATTTTAACTGTACCCTTCATTATCGTTGTGGTGGAAGTGTGCCGCTTCGCTAACACATTCATCGACGGAACTGTCAAAAAAGATACTTAATCTTTTTCTTCCCTTCTGCAGAGAGGTGTTCCTACCACTTCAGCATAACGAATTTTATAAAATTTTCAACATATTTAATATAACACAAAAATTTTTCTGTTCAACTATAAAAAAAGAGACTGATTTCTTTCAGTCTCTTTTTTTTTTATATCCTAGTCGTCAACTCCGGTTGTCGAAAGGTTTTCGTTTCGGATGTAGTTTGTGTTCGCGAAGTTTTCTTCATCCCCGCGGCCGCTTCCATCTTTCAACAAACTTAAGTATAATAACTTGTTAGCTGTTGCCAGATCCAAATCCACGAATTCGCCTCCGGCCTGAATGTCTGATGCTGTAACGATTTTTACGTTTGCGTCGATTTCAACATCTCCGTATTTGACGTGTACCGGAACAACATCTCCGACTTTTAGTGAATTGTTGTGGGCTAATTGAACACCGCCTCTGGAAATGTTCAGTATGCCGTCAACTTCCGGTGTTGATTCAAATACAACAGGGTTCTGGTTGTTTCGAATGTCAAATCTTATATATTGACGTTTGTCGATAACTGAAATATAGTCGTTGTATTCTTTTTTCCATGTTTCTTTGGTGATGTCTTTATCATTTGGCGTCGGCTGAGGTTCCGGTCCGGGAACTATCGGGCCGTCATCATCGTCGTCATCATCGCCTGGCTTCGGCGGAGTTGGGCCGTCATCGTCGTCATCGTCGTCATCGTCATCATCGTCGCCAGGGCCGGGACCCGGATCAGGTTCCGGAACAACTAAGTCATCTGCCGGTTCTTTATCAGGATCAAATGTCGGATCGTCTTTCTGGCCGCTGCCGCTCGGATCATCCGGGTTTGCAGGGTCTTTTCCGTAATAATATTCACGTTCTATCGGGTCTTCTCCGATTTCTGTTACATCGTCCGGTCTTACTGCTTTGCCTCTGATTGATGCAGGTTTGTCAGTATCAGGATTTGCATTCACAATCGGGTTTGTGCGGTCATCTTTTGTAACTGATGACAAGCCCGGCATTCTGTGTTTGCCCATATTGAAGTAGTAGCCGCCAACATAAGCATTATCTGCTGTGACTGTTATATCCTGATCCAAGTCCGGATGGCTTGTTGAACCTTGTCCGTTTACTGTTCCGTTTTTGATAACAAGTGTTGAGTTTGGTGTCAAATTCGGGTTATCTACAGTTCCCAAATCAAGAACTTTTATGTTAGCTTTTTCCGGTACAATTCCGTCGTAGCCGCCGTAGTAATCACCTGTTTCTGCGTATCTTGAAGGTGCGCCGCCAAGGTTTTCGATATACATTTCTGTGCCGCGTGTTACAACATTTACTTCGTTCTGGGCTGTAATGTCTCTGATATATGTGTTTCCGGAAAATTCAGCGTTAACTGTACCTGTTCTTGAAGCTATAGTACATACTGAAGTGTCATTTTTCGTTCCGTCTTCGTTGTCCAAGCCTTTGATATTAACGTCTTTGATTGCAAGGAATTCAACGCCGCTGTCAGCCGTAACTCTCGGGGTATCGTACAAATCATGCGGACCGTTGGCATCGTCATGTTCGTTTGCAATGTCTACGGTTGCATCAGTTTGAATGAATGTGATTTTATCATTTTTTGTCTTTCCGATGTTTCCGCTTGCAATTGCTGAAATACCTTTACCTTTAAGGTTTGGAACAGCGCTGTTGTCATCTGCTGTATTCATAATATCATAGGCTGTTGCACCTTTGTTTCTCTTGTCATCAGCAAGAAGAATTACGCGGCCGTCTGAATGGATTTGGTTTACGTGCATATCCTTATCCAAACTTGCCATATTAATCAAAGCGCCGGTGCCTTTGCTGTATGCCGTGATATCGCCGTCAATTTCAGTGTTTACGGAAAGCGTTAAATCGCGTTCGCCGGGGCCTACACCGGTACAAATTCCGCCGTCGCATGGGCCGATGTTTTTACCGATTGAACCGTTTTGAACATTGATATTCAAATCAGCCGCATCTGTTGTTTTGATAAGTGTATTCGCAACTCCATAGTTGTATACATTACCGTTTGTGACATCAATATTAACATCAGCGTCTGAGGTTATGTTGAAATCAGTATCCTGATGGCCGATTACCATATTTGAATCTTTGTTGGTGAATTGAACAGTTCCTGTTGTGTTATGATGGGTAACTTTGCCCTGAATGTTCATTCCGCCGCTGCCTTCGTTATAAAAATCTGTCAATTTGCCGTTAGATTTTACAACGCCTGTTTCTGTAACGTTCAAGCCGCCGTCGTAGTTTGCGATTTTAAGTTCTCCGGCAGGGTTTGAAACTTCACCGGCAATATTTATACCTTCATTTCCAGTATTAGTAATTCTTGTACTTGTATGAGTGTCGCTGATACTGTAATTTTTAATAGCTCCGCCATTTTCAACTGTTGTACCAACGTTTGATGTAATAACGATTTTTCCGTTTGAACTTGCAAATCCGTTACCCGGGTTCAGGTTGTCAGCATTAACAAGTGAATCGAAAATCGTATCGCTTTTTAATACTTCTGTATTGTTGCCCAAACCTGCGATTACAAGTCCGCTGTTGCCGACGCCGACTTTTCCGCCGGAAAGTTCAATGTCGTTTCTGGCATAAATTTTACCGTCAATTTGAATAGCGCCGCTTCCGGTTCTAAGTGCGGGATCTGCAGAATTGTAAGTGTTTGTAACATCCTGCGCGAGCGCATGTCTTGAACCGTCTGAAAAATTAGCGGTTGTCGGATTTGTAGGAAGTCCGCTTCTCATTCTGTCAAATTCCGTGACAGAGGGGGTGAAAACTTGCAAAGAGCCAACGTTTAACACGCCGCTTGCACCTACAACCATGCCTTCCGGTGATATAAATACCAGATTGCCGTCAGTTTTTAAGCTTCCGCCGACACCGCCCTGTATTGCGTTTACGATACCTTTAATATTACCTTGGGTTTGTACAAAGTTTACAAAAGTATTTACATCGTAAAATTTGTGCTGTTGAACTCCGTTTACTACATCCTGCTGAAGAGCCTGGAATATGAAGTTCATAACTTCACCTTCATTAAGGTTTAAATTTTTGAATTGTCTGAATCCGATTTGAGCATTTTTATTAATCGCTTCAGGTCTTAATTCATAAGCGCCGGTTCCCGGATGTATCGGAATCTGATTTCCGTTTATATCGGTAACATTTCCGGCAAGCGCCTGGCTTGTCAAAGATTGCTGCAACACTAATACTGAACAAAGTATTAGAGGAATCAATCTTTTTTTGTTGGCTTGTAATTTTCTCATACGCAACCTCTTATCTGTATTTTATAGCACATTAACACTCGTATTTGTCTATATGTATATATAAACGGAAAGATGTAGAGAAAAATTGAGTGTTTTTGGCTAATTATTTACAAATTGTTACATTCAACTTTCAAATTATACATGACATTTAAAATTTCGGGCATGTATATATATATTAATATACCCTTATATATAAGAAATCATTCAAAAAATATAAATATTAAGTTTTGTAAAAACGAATTTTATGCCTGAAAGCCAGTAATATCAAGAAAAAATAAAAAATATATAAAATTGCATTAAATTTTATGCAATTTTGAGCCGAATAAAAACTTTATAAAGATAAAGAGAAGTATAAAAATGCGCTTTTGCAAATTGTAAAAGGAGCAGAAAGGACAATTATGTGTGCTGATTTTAATTATCAATCGTACGGACTTACGACAGACCAATGGAATGCTGTACCTGACAAAGTAAAATCATTTCTTAGTAACAAAACAGAGCAGGTAAAAGAGTTACAAAAACACATGACAATGCAGCAGATTATTGCGTCATTGTGCGGCACTGCGCCGAAAACAACAGAAAGAAAAGGAACCTCGGTAGAAACGCAGAATGAACTTGAGGCATTGAAACCAAAAGTTTCGCCGGCAGATGTTGCGGCTGACAAGACTGTCAGAGAAGCAACTGTTGATGGCTGGAAAGACTATTTCAAAGCCAGATATCAGGCCAATCAGGATGAGCTTGTTAATGATTATATAAGACTAAATCGTCATACGAAAATCATGCAGCAGGCTCAGAATTTGCAAAAGCTTCAACAATCAAATCCTTTATTGATTAATACGAAATATTTTGCAGAAGGCCATGCCACAAAAGATGAAACTGATCTTCTAGAAGCAAGAATCAAGGCTAACATTGAATTTTATAATGCCAAAAATGATCAGGGCCAATATATTAACAGGCAAACTGCCGCAAAACAGTATAACAATACTTATACAAAAAACTTACACAAAAACCCTGTCATTGGAAACGGCGAGCAGATGACAGAAGCGCAAATCCGAGAACTTGCCGAACTTGAAGCTATGATGAGTTTCAAAGTCGGCCCGGACAGATTGAAAATGATTGCGCGTGATATTGTTGACAACGAAATCTTCAGCAAAATGAACAAAGTTAACGCTGAATATGACGAGAAAATTTCCAATGTAAAAGCAAAAGCCGAAACTGCTGAAATGCGTGCTAAAAAACGTGAATTCACACAAGAAGATATAAAAAGACAAAATGAAATTACAAGATTGATGGCGGAAGCTGAAACTCCTCAATCTGCACAGGTTCGTGCTAATTTCAAGACTGCAAAAGAAAGATTGCAAGGCGAACTTCATCAGGCCATCATGGAAGGTGACGATAATAAAGCAGAGCAAATCAAAAAAGAATTTGCGGAATTAGAGAAAAAATCTAAAGCAGATCTTGACGCATCACTTGACCCTGATAAGAAAGCTATAGCTGATATGCTGGTTCAGGATCGTATGGATAAGCTGAAAGAATTCAACGAATCTTATGACAACATGTTTGGTGCAGATGTTCAGAACGAGATTGCTAAATTAAACGAAAAACGTTTGAAAGAATTAGACAAAGCCGCCGGCAAATCAAAAGACAATTTAGCAGATATAAATATTGATGAAATGGCCAGAGCAATGGCAGAAGCCCATGTTGACAAAATGGTAACGCAAAACAGGGTAGAAAACACTGTTGTTCATTGGAATAATGATGATAAGAAAGGTATTAACAAAAAAGACGGCAAAAACCATACATTCCCGTTCTCAGGCAAAAACGAAAAAGAAGCCCGTGAATTTATCGAACTCAACGGTGACAAATTCGGCAAACCCGCTCAACCCGGTGAGTCTGTAGATTATACATTCAACGGAGAAGGTTATCATTTCTCAAGTGATATGTACAAAGACTACATGGTCGGAATGGCAAACACAAATAGGCTTGATAATGAATATAAAAAAGATTCAGAACATAAAGCCGATTTCTATGTACAGCTTGCAGACAGAAAAGACCTTATCGACGAAGTTGAAGTTGCCAACCTTGATCAGATAAACCTTAGACAAAGAGGTTTTGCAAAACAACTCTATGAAGGTGCCGGTCTTGATATTGAAGGCGATCAATCAGTTGGAAAACGCTGGGGCGGTTTGGGTCTTGCAGGTGTTAAAGGCTTCGTTGCCGGTGCCGGCATGACTGCTCTTGCCGAATTCTACAGTACAACAAAGATTGCAAACGGAAGATTTACTGATTTGATTAAGTTCACAGGCTCTGTAGCTTACTCTAAAACCGTCCACTATTCAAAACAACACAATGTATCTCTGAGCGGACAGGCTGAAGGTGATCAGGCATATTCACAGCATATTTCAGGTGATGGAATTGCCGAGGGCGATGTAAGTCTTCGTTACCAAGGTGATCATGGATATACATATAGTGGCAGCGGAGTTTTGGATGGTACATTCACGGGTTCTCAGAATGCGACCGTTTATAATACTTCACAAGTTTACAACAACGGAATTTTGCAAAGTGAAATGACAACACCACATAATGTAACAGTTGATTACTCACATGATTACAGCCTTCCATACGAATACAGCGGAAGTGGAACTGTCCATGTAGATGAAATCGTAACCGGTCAAGGTAAAATTCCATATCACTATGAAAGAGACGTAAACGGTGTTGTACATTGGAAAGCCGATGTAACTCTGGAAGGTCCTGTAAACATAGAAGATGACATTCTTGTTGAAGGCGAAGTTGAATATAATGACGAAAAGAAAGTTGATGAAAAAGTTACAGCCAAGAACAAAATTGACGTCGGCAACATAGCTAAAGCCGGTGTTCCTACAGCAATCTTCGGTATGGTAAACTACGGTCTAAACAACTGGAACAACACTTATGACGATAATGACAGCAAATACGGTATTTTAAGAGGTCTTGAAGCTGAAAAGAACGTCGAAGGCCGCAATCTTACTCACATCACGCCTCCGGTAGCAGGTGATGACGACGATAACGAGGATGATGTTACAGTACCGCCAAATTCAGATATTGTTGCGGATGATGACGATGATGATGAAGACGTTTGCACAGCAACTGCAAGTGACATAAGCCACAGTGATGAACCTGTAGAAAAATTCAAGGTTGGTACTAAAAACCTCGGCGATATTATTCGTAAGAAATACGGTATCACAGACAAGGATGACCTTTATGCCGCCATTGGTATTGTCAAAGAGTGGCACGGCATCAGCCAGTCACAAAGACGTCAAAACTTCTGGATAAAAGAATTAGGCCTTAGAGACCATATTCAAATCGGCGATAAAACATATAAATACCAGCCTGGTGTCAGCCGAGATTCAATCGAAAATAACGGTGACGAGCCTGCAACAGCTGCCGGCTGGGGTAAATACGCCAGAGTTGAAGTCAAAGCCGGTAAAGTTACACTCAGCTGTGACGGCTCCGAGTACACGTATTCAAGTTATGATACAGCCAAGAAAGTCGCAGATTTCTTCAACAAAAACCACAGAATGCCAAATGCTGAAGAAATGGCCGAACTTGAAAAATAAACAAAATATTACAATTTAACAGTTTAAGCGCAGGCGCCTGAAATATTTCAGGCGCCTGTTTTTGTTTATAAAAATTTTTGCACGTCTTTTGCGCTACTTCTTAATTAAAACCAAATCGCCTGCATGAACCTGTTTTGCAAGTTGTTTAATAACTTCGTTGTCCATCCTTATACATCCCAAAGACGCATATTTGCCAAGGCTTTTCGGGTTGTTGTTTCCATGAATAAATTCACCTGTCTTGTCTCTTGCGCCGGTTTTAGAATCTAGCTTTTCAAGAATAATAATCCTTGGTCCGTAATTCCATGGTTGTCTTCGTCTTTTAGTCGAGGCGGGTGCCGTTTTGTATGGGAAAGTCTCAACATGAGTTACAACCCTTAAACCGGTATCTGTCGGAGTTGATTTCTTCCCGCTTGCAACAAGATATGCACATTCAGCATCACCCTGTTCATTGTACTTGTAAAGAACGTTTTTCGATAAATCGACAACTATTGCGGCATTCTTTTTTTCTCCGCAAACTTCAACCTCAGGGCTTGGCGCGCCAAACAAAACGGTATCGGATGTTGTTCCTGAGGGCGGAATTTTCAGAGAAAGTTCCAGCGTATCTTTTTTCAAAGTTTCTGTGCTGCTATTTGTTTTAGCATGTGCAGACGGCACCGTAACGGCCAGCGTTCCTGCCGCAAGTGTTATTCCTAAAGCATGTTTAATTCCGGTAAATGTAATTCGCATATTATTATAAAATTCCTAAAAATATTTTTTGCTAGTATATTAAGCTTAATTTAAAATGTTTGTTAAGCTTTCTTGTTTGAAAAGTATGTACATAATCCTGCGCCCATAGCAATGAGGGTATTAATAAAAAAAGAATTTTTTACAGGAGATTTGAATACTGTGCACTTTCTTCCCGCATAATCCAATCCGACTCCGAAAGCAAACCAGGCGGCGGTAGTAGTAAGTGCATTTTTGGTTCTGTTTACAGCGCGCGGGCGTGGAGATTGATGATATTGAGATGTGATTTTTCCGTTAAAAGTGACTTGCATATTTTATACTTCCTCATAAATAAAACCGGCTGAGAAACCTTCGTTTCAGCCCGTGTAATATAATTAAATAGCCAGTTTCAGGGTAACAGCCTTATTATATTTATTAAAATCAAACAGTCAAGCTGTTTTGTGGGTGTAATCTGCCATATGAATTGAAAAACTTTTAAGCATTAAAAAATGCCGATGGCCACTCTGCCGAAAAAACGATTGACAAAGTGAACACCCGAACTGTGTGAGGGTAGTGAACCTGTCTGCCTTGTGCTAAGTATCGTTTTTGAGAGGTAAGAACCAGTCGGTTCGACTCCGAAGGAAAAGTTTTTTTTAACATTAAAAAATGCCGATGGCCGGAGTCGAACCGGCACGTGGGGTGAACCACACCAGATTTTGAGTCTGGCACGTCTACCAATTTCATCACATCGGCATTTGTATTAAGCTGTCATGCAAATTCATCATAACAGAAACATTTTAAAATTTCAAATACTTTTTTTTAAAATTCTTTGTTTTTATGTAAATTTCAGCTATAGCCTTAAAATTACCTTACTGTGCGGTTAAATTTTTCATTGTCATCCGTAAAATATTTCAGTAAATCAAAAAAGTTGAGGTAATATGCAAAAGTTTGTTCTGATTACGACATTTTTTCTGATATTATTTGGAAATATGGTCCATGCAACAACGGTAGAAGGCGGAGTTTCAACGGTTGGCGCTGTTGATGGCAACAGGGTTGTCGACAACGCCACAAACAAGCCTGTTTCAAATGCTAAAGTCACCCTTCCGCTTCTGCAATACAAAACCTATACCGACGAAAACGGCACATTTCAGCTTGGTGCGGCAGTGAAAGATAAGACTGTCATGTCAGTAGAGAAAGAGGGTTATCGTCCGTTTTCTCTTACAATTGATGAAAAATCAGCATCCGCCCCGATTATTGTCGGAATCCAGAAAAGCAACGCTGATGATATCCATTTAGAAACTCAGATGATGCATTTGGGCGACAATAACTATTCAAGAAATTCCGCAAACTCAGGAGAATTCCGCGTCTCTGCACTCGGCCCCTTTTATTCAAAAACATTTACAATGGCCGCAACAACCCTGAATAAAAATAATTATCTTGTGATAGGTTCCATAATCGGCATTGATACTGCAATGGCGCGCGCCATGGGGCAGAATAAAGTTCGGAATTCTTTTTCCAGCCCGCCGGAAGTGTTTTTCAACGGTAATAAAATCGCGGAAATTCATCTTAATGGCGACGGGCAAAGGATAAGAATTCCGAACAACTTAATTAAGGCAAATCAAAAAAACGAAATTACGATAAAAACCGGAAAAAATCTTATGCAGACTGCATATACGGATTACGATGATATAGAGATAATGAACCTGTCTATTCTTGCGGAATAAAGTATTTGAATCTGTTATTATTACAACAAAAAGCGCCATTTTTATATTGTCGGCGCTTTTGTTTGTTTTACATAAAATATGATTGACTAATTCTGAAGTTTATTACTCCGGAAACCCGTGTCATTTCCCTGATTTTGGATTTTTATGGGTAATTCGTTCTCCGCGGCATCAAATTTTCCCTGCCGCAAATTCTCTTTACGCCCGCATCTTCTCACGGACTTTTTAATCTTATCCCAAATCCCCTCCTTGCGCATTACCTCACCCGAATTTCAAACTTTCGCACTGCAAAGGCGTGCTCAAGTTGAAATTCCACCCTCTCCTCTACCAGGAGAGGGGATGCGACGATTTCCGTCGGATTTTGTAGGAATAGTCACAAAACGTTGTCCTTCCAGCGGTTTTGTCTTAATTCAGTAATTCCATGTCTAAACCTTCTAAAAGCGCCCTTCACCTAATCCGGTTCCAATACGTCTACGTGCGTAATTTCACCGTTGCAATCCCCGATTGTTCGGTCCAAGACGTCGCCCTTTCCAAGCGCCCCCGTTCTAATCCCGCACATCCGTGCCTGATTCATTCAAAAGCGTCCTTCACCTAATCAAGTTCCAAAGTCTCTACGTGCGTAGCACCGGATCATTGCTTCACGCTCCGTAGTCATTCGCTTCATTTTGCTTTCGCAAAACTTCCGCTCATTTTGCTCCGCGCTTCTTCGAGTTACGCTCCGCCTTTGCGCTATTCGCGCTTCGGCTTCACTCCACTCTACGCAAAATCCATCTTTTGGATTATTCGGCCCTCCCGCACCTAGCGTTCACTTCAAATTCCTCACGGAATTTTGCCGCTCACTACGGTGCTTTGGATGTGACAGGTTACAGTCGCTAATCGCTCCTTTCACCCTACCGAAAATCCGTTACCCAAAAGTTTTAAAAGTAGATTCGGTATTTTTCTGAATAACCTTTTCAACCGCGTCCATCTCCGTCTGAATAGCCTTCTGCTCCGTATCCAGCTGCTTCAATCTTAACTCTAAAGTCTTATC
>CATLFB010000003.1 GCA_949927415.1 uncultured Candidatus Melainabacteria bacterium | reverse complement strand
CGGTATTAGTTTTTCTAGCCGTAAGCCCCAAGAAACGAGCTTGCGAAGCAGCCATACCCATGACGAATTTCCTTTCGAATTATTTCCTTGTCATGTATTACGGCACAAGTTGTGAAAAACTTTAATTATTTCGGCAAATTTCGACTTGGTTCGTAAAGTTTCGTTACATTTGGAGGGGGAGAGGTGGTGAGGAGAGGTTAGGAGTGAAAAGTGAGAGGTGAGAGGTGAGAGGACCGTTTCGGGGAGGGGGGCTGAGGCTCCTTAACGAAATTTGAAATAATAAAAAGCGACCGGCTTAAATAAACCGGTCGTTTTGGAGTTTTATTTAGAAACTACTTAATATTTGAGAAGGTCCAGGCATCGAATGTCGGAGTTTCTGAAATATTCATTTCTTTTTTCTCACCGCCTGATGTTGAATCATTGTGTGCAATGGGTTTGTACAATCTGTTGTAGTATTCAACAACCATTCTGTCAGAGTTGAAATAAGCTTCTGAAGTTCTGATTGCCTGTCTCATCAAACGTGCCCATTCCTGTTTGTTTTCGTAATATGTCGGAATGATTTTGTTTTCAAGAGTATCCATTACAGATTCATGATCTTTCCAGTGGCGTTCTTCCCAAGGCATATCATCGTCAAGTCCCGGATATTCAACTGTGTAGCCGTTGATTCCGTTGAATGTACCTTCTACTGTCCAGCCGTCATAAATTGACAGGTGCAATGCGCCGTTCATGTTAGCTGACATGCCGGAAGTTCCTGATGCTTCAAACGGTCTTAACGGAGTGTTCAACCAAATGTCAGAACCGCGTTTCAGCATTCCTGAAAGTTCAAGTTCGTAACCCGGTAATACAACAACGTTTTTGAGTGAATGAGAACGGTTTAACAATTTGTTAAACATTTCTTTACCCATAACATCATCCGGATGGAATTTTCCTGCGAAAATGATTTGGATTTTGTTTTCGTCTAACAATTTGTTGATTCTGTCTTTATCCATAAGGATAAGCCATGCACGTTTGTAGTCTGCAAATCTTCTTGCCCATGTGATTGTCAAAACATCAGGGTTGAATCTTTTGCCGGCTACGTTTGCAACATACTCAAACAGTTCAGCTTTCATTTCTCTTTTTACAGAAAGCAAATCATAAGCTGTTTGTACGTTTTTGATTCTATCATCCTGCCAGTAGTGAAGGTTTACAGCATTAGTGATAGCTCTAATCGGGCATCTGCCGTCAACCCATTCCCACATTTTATTAGATACAAGACCGTGCAATTGAGAAACTGCGTTGGCAAGTCTTGACATTCTTAAAGCTGCAACGGTTAAAGAGAAGTTTTCGCCGCCCAATTGAACTGCTGTTTCTCTTGATGCACCTGCGAAGAACCCGCCTTCAAGAAGAGTGTCAACCCAGTGAACTTCATTACCTGCAGCAACAGGTGTGTGTGTTGTGAAGACTGTTTTCTTTTTAACTTCTTCGAGGTTGCCGTTGTACTGTCTTAACAATTCGAAAGCTGCCGGAAGTGCGTGACCTTCGTTCATGTGGATAACATCAAAGTTGTATCCTACAGCCTGAAGGATTCTTACGCCGGCAACACCAAGAACTGTTTCCTGAGCGATTCTGATTTTTTCGTTTCCGTCATAAAGCTTGTGAGAAATGCTCTTAGCCCATTCGCTGTTGCCTTCAATATCAGTTGTCAAAAGGTATACAGGGCAGGTTCCGAACAATTCGGGTTCAACCAACAACGCTTTTACTTTAACTTTTTCCCCGAAGATTTCTACTTCAGTAGAAACATTAGGATCTTTAAGGAAGTCATAATATTTTCTGATGTAGGCAACTTCAACCTGACCATCATGCGCAATTCTTTGATCATAATAACCGTAAGACCATAACATAGTTACACCGACCATAGGCATTTGCAAATAACCTGCAGATAACATATGTGAACCTGCTAAAAATCCCAAACCGCCTGAATAAGTCTTCAAAGACTGATCCATTGCGATTTCCATTGAAAAATATGCTACGTTTGGTAATGACATATCTTCACCTTTCCTCTTCTTAATACTATGTACTTTGTCTAATACCACTTTCTGTGGGGTACCATAACAGTTTACCACAAAAATCGTTCTGTCAATTATTCCCCTGTTGATTTCAGTGAGTAATCCTTAAGAATTAGTCATAAGGTGCTATTTGAGGTTTACGAAACTTAACAATTATGTTTTTGAAAACAAAATTTGAGGTTTCGAAATTTTTGAAGAGAAGGCGATGTTATCTCAATTATTTTGTAACTTTGTCGAGGAATTTTTCCAGAGCAATTTTTACGTGAGAATAGTTCAATCCGCCCTGCATGTAGGCAACATAAGGCGCTCTCATAGGTCCGTCTGCCGAAAGTTCTATTGTGGAGCCTTCGATGAATGTTCCGCCTGCCATAATTACCTGATCTTCATAGCCAGGAATGTATTCAGGAATCGGTGTTACATATCCGTTTACCGGCGAAAGCGATTGGATTGTGCGGCAGAATTCTTCCAGAGGCTCCGGCGCGCTAAATGTTATATTCTGGATTATGTCAGTGCGTTTTTCGTTGTATTTCGGAGAAGAATCGTAGCCGATTTCATCAAAGATTTTGGCCGCTAAAACTGCGCCTTTCACTGCATCGCACACAACGGATGGCGCCATGAAAAGCCCTTGAAACATAAGTCTGTGCTGATTAAACATCGCACCGCCCTCAGAGCCGATTCCGGGAGCCGTTAGACGGTTTGCGGATTTTTCAACCCATTTTGCTTTACCTGCAATGTAGCCGCCGGCTTCAACAATGCCGCCGCCGGGGTTTTTTATTAAAGAGCCTGCAATCAAATCGGCGCCGACTTCTAATGGTTCTTTTGAATCCACGAATTCTCCGTAGCAGTTGTCTACAAAGCAAATACAGTCAGGATTTTTTGATTTAACTGTTTTGCAGATTTTTTCGATTGTGTCAATTGAAAGAGATTTGCGTGTTGAATAGCCTTTTGAGCGCTGAATCAGAACCATTGTGACTGTTTTATCTATTTTCTTTTCAAGAGCGTCAAAGTTGATGTCTGTGCCGTTTAGAAGCGGAATTTCATCATACAAAACGCCATGGGCGATTAAAGAATCTTCTTTTGTCTCGTCATCGCCTGCGGTTCCGATAACTTCCTGCATTGTATCATACGGAGCGCCTGCAACGGAGATTAATTTATTTCCCGGGCGAAGGCAGCCAAAAAGACAGCAGGCAAGAGTATGTGTGCCTGATGCAAAGTGTACTCTGACAAGTGCTTTTTCAGCCTTAAAAACATCTGCAAAAACTTTATCCAGAACTTCTCTGCCCAAATCGTCGTGGCCGTAGCCTGAAACTGTGTAGAAATGTTCGGGAGCGACTTTGTTTTCAATAAACGCTTCCAAAACTTTTTTCTGGTTTAAATCCCTTATATCTTCAATAATTTCAAATTGTTCTCTTAAATCTTTTTCAGCTTTTTTAATAATTTCGTGACTATTCATATTTCATATCCCTTTTTACAGGTGAAATTATACCATAAATAAGCGGGGTGAGTAATATAAAATTCCAAAATTTTTTATATATTAATTTTATGAAAATCATAACACTCTTAGCATTAATAATGTTTGCACTTCCTGCTTTTGCATCGCAATACGGAGTTTACAGACCTGAAAACTATCAAATGCGACAGCAGGGAGGAGAGAGGATGCTTTTTATACTTGATTTTTCAAACAGCATGTCAGAATCGCTTGACGGCAGGCGAAAGGTTGATTTAATGCTTGATACGATGCGCGAAATTCTTCCGAAAATCAACAAAAATATTTCGGTGGGACTTCGTGTTTACGGGCATAAAATGGGATTTACTCCGATTGATGCATGTCGGGCGTCTACTTTGCTTGTTGCGCCGGCTCCGATGAATTCAGCCGCTATTGCAGGTGCGCTTTCAGGCCCAAAACCCAGAGGAATGACGCCGATTACATATTCTTTAAAGGAAGCTGTCAAGAATGACTTTATCGGGTTTCCCGGCAAAAAACATATTATTCTTTTGACTGACGGCGGAGAAAATTGTGATGAAAGTCCGTGTAAATGGGTTATGGAACTTGTGAAGGTCAGAAAAGATGTTGTGATAGATGTTATTGCGTTTAATGTGACTGAAGAGGATGATTTGGCGCAATTGGAGTGCACATCACTTGTGACCGGCGGAAAATTTCACACGGCAAACACTGCCGCAGAACTTGCAAGAAGTCTGAACAACAGTGTTAATGCGCAAAAAGAGGTTGAAGCAAAAATTATTCCGAATTATTAGGCAATAATTCCTGCTGTTTTGTTTTTATTATAATAACAGGGGAATTTTATGACAATTAATGCTCTATTAAAGTTGGGAAAGTCTGTTGTGCAAAATTCCGGAAGAATTGCAAAGACTGGCAAACCGAATATTCCGCGATATTTATATCATGTGACGACAGAAAAGAATTACGAGTCAATGTTGAAAAGTGGTAAAATCTTAACCACGGATGACGGACTGTGTATTAGTGAACTTAATGGCGTATTTTTATTTGATTTGAAGAATTTCTTAAAGCGTTGGACAAGTACATTTTTTGATTTCAAAGAAGAAGGCGGTAAAATAAACCTTGCATCTGCCTTGATTGGTAAAAATCGCGAGGCTGTTGTTTTAAGAGTTCCGACAAAGAATTTTGATATTAATAAATTAAGAATCAGGGTTCAAAATGCAAAAACTGACGATTATCATGCACTAAATGGTGACAGCGCAGTTTTTCAAACTCTTTATACCCGAAGAAAAAAGCCAATTGAGTATATATACGCTCAGGATATTAATATTAACGGTGTTGAGAAACTTGGTTCAACAAAGTTTAATCTTCCGGAAGATTTTGGCGGCAATCCTGATGCTTTAAAGTTTTTTCAAAGAAAACCTTTCGCAGATTTGTTAGAACTTTTTAAAGGCCAACCTGAGGAAAAAGCGGTCAGGGCTGCGCAAAAAGCAAATATTAAAGATAAAACTATCGATTTTCCAAGGCTTTAGCGTCTGCAGCCTTCGTCATTAAAATCGATTTTGCCGTCGTAATCGTTGTCAACTCCGTCATAACATGAACCGATTGATTCGCGGCTTTCGGGGCGGGCGCTGTATTTCAGAAATTTATCGGGGATTTTCTTCCAGATAAATTCAAACCAGCCTCTGTAAAATTTTGCAAGATCGGTGTTTTCGATTATCATGCAGTTTTCGTCGTTTCTGTTCTCACCGCTGTTTGAAAAATTCATTGAACCCGTTACAACATATTTGTCATCAATAATCATTGATTTGTTGTGAATTTTGCCTGCGTAGTTTTCTGTTTTTAAAGGGATTCCGGCGCTTCTGATTACTGTATGTGTTGAATGATTTGTGCGGGTTGCAGTTGCGTCCAGAATTATTTTTACATCAACTCCGCGGTTTTTCGCTTTTATTAAAGCTTCGGTCATATCTTTGTGAGTGATTACAAAAACAGGAAGATAAATATATTTTTGTGCATTTTCTATTAACGGCACAAGTGCATTTTTGGCGGTTTTGTCCTGAGGTGAAAAATACACTTTTATTGTGGAATCTCCGCTTTTGAAAACATTAGAGGCGTTGTGTTTTTCTTTTAGGGTATGGAATTTGCCGCTGAACATCTGGTTGAATTCCTGAGTATAATATTGGGCGATTGGTTCTGAATTAATCAGTATAATGCTGTTTGCGTTGAATCCGGACAAGCCTGTTCGTGAAAAGTTCATCGAACCTGTCAGCAAGCGTTTGTTATCTGAGATTATAAATTTGTTGTGCATAAGCATTGATGTTAAATTTTTGCTGCCTTCGATTTCGTCTGAGCGAGTATTTTCTATCGTGCTGACAAATTCATCGGTTTCCGGGTAGAAGTTGTCGCCGGTGCGCTTGTCATAGATTACGCGGATTTCAACGCCGCGGCTTTTGGCTTTGTTAATTGCCGCAATAACTTCAGGGATGTTGTTCCAGTCGTAAATTGCCATATCAAGCGTTGAATTTGTTGTGTTAATCAGATTGACGACTTCTTTGCAAAAATAGTGGGCGCATTTGCTGTCCGGCACAAGGTGGTTTGTGTAATCCGATACAATAAATTTGATGTTCTGATGGATGAAAACTTCCGGATATGTACTTTTGTCAAGAGTTTCTTCGACTTTTGCTTTGAACTTTTCCTGCTGAACAGGGCGAACAAGACAATATTTGCACCTTTCATACATATTCTCGGCGTCTTTCATCGGAATAATTACATAATCCGCGGAATTAAGTCCGAATTTGCAGTCGAGTTTGTGGAATTTACGGCTTTTTCTGTTTAAAATAACAAGATTCAGGGATTGTGCTTCTTTGATTTTTTGTTTGAAGAGTTCCGGATTCGCGGGTTTGTTATCGATTATGCCTAAGCCCGAATTTAAAAGAAGTTCAGAATAATTTTTCTCGTCAATTTTAATATTTGCAAATTTGCATTCAGGCTTGGCGTTTTCAGTGAATTCAACCGTAACTTTTTGACCGAGCAAAGTCTCTTTTGCAAATTCGTCACTTAAATATCCTGCATTTATGGCGTCCGTTTGTGAAATATTGAGTGATTTTGCAAGCTCATTTTGATTGGCCTGAAGGTTTGCCGTGAAGACTTTGATATCGGGTATACAAATCGTTTCACCGTCGTCTTTTATTCCGTTGTTGTTTAAGTCCACAACAATTTTTGACGGGGTTATTATTTCAATAACTCTTGTGCCTGAATTTTGAAAAGTTTCGTACAGGCAGAAAATAATAAAAAATATGAATAAATAGATAATTTTTAAAGCTTGTTTCATCTAAATCCGCTTGTAATTTGTGATTTCGAACCCTAATCCGTAAATAAAGTTTTCCAGTTCTCTGTCTTGCGTAATAAGAAATTCTTTCATGTGCTGGTCTTTTTTGTCAGAAGAGTATTTGCACGGATGAATCAGAGCTTCGGCGATACAACTTTCATCAGGCAATGCCTCAAGCCCGCATTCTATTGTCTTGCTGTCCATCAAACCGGTGTATCCGACTCCGAGAAGATAATAGTTCGTTCGGATTCCGGTGTTTTTAAGAGTTTTTTTGTTTTGGTGTGTGAAATAGTTCAGAAGAAGAATTTTCAAAATATTTACCGGATACTTGAAATTGCAGTGTCTTGAAAATTCCGGAACATTATAGAAAACTTCATGCTGGGTTCTGACAAAGGGAATTCCGTATTCTTTTGCCAATCTTACTGTGATTTTGAATATTTCAGGTATCGCATGGGTGTGCACATGAGAATCCAGATGGTCAGGTTTTGCATACTTCATAACCTTTTCAATCTGCGCGCGGAATTCTTTTTCAACCTGAATTCTGAAATCTTTGTTGCGCGATTTCAGAATTAATGAAAGATATCCGTTGTTGAATTCTTTTTTGTCATTGGTTAGAAGATGGCAATTTGTAAGGGATTTTCCTTCAATGATATTCAAATGCACTCCGACACCAAGGTCAGGGCATTCCGGAAGGACTTCGTTAACGGCGTTTTCAAAGGCGGAACCGTTTGCGCATAAGCTTGCGCTCTTTAAAAATCCGTGGCTGTAAGCATACAAAACAGCACGGTTGAAATCATTTGTCATCCCGAAGTCGTCTGCATTTAGTATGAACTTTTTTTCAGCCATTTTAATACCCTTGCGCTTATTGTAAAAGTATTATATTATAAAAAAGGAAATTAAGGAAGAGAGTTTATGAATATCCCGCGACTTGCAATTATCGTTCCATGCTACAACGAAGAGTTATGTATAATGTCTACAGCAACCAGGCTTTTACAAGTCTTAGAGCATTTAGTTAAGCATAACAAAATAAAGCGCGACAGCTATATATATTTTATTGACGACGGCTCAAAGGACAGAACATGGGACATAATTGAAGACTTGCATTCGAAAAACAGACTCGTAAAAGGCCAGAGATTTGTCAAGAATTTCGGCAACCAGAAGGCTATTATTGCAGGTCTTGAGGCTGTTAAAAAAATCGGATGTGACTGTGTTGTTTCAATTGATGCAGACTTGCAGCAGGATGAGTGGGCTATAGAAAAATTCGTTGATAAATATATGCAAGGGTTTGATGTTGTCTCAGGTATTCGAAATAACCGAAAAACGGATTCTTTCTTCAAACGCATAACCGCTTTGATGTTTTACAAGACAATGAATCTTTTAGGTGCAAACATTCCTGTAAATCATTCTGATTACCGTCTTGTAAGCAGTCATGCGCTCGATGTTATGGCGCAGTTTAATGAACGGGCATTATTTTTGAGAGGGTTTTTCAATGATGTCGGCTTTAAGACTGCGTATGTGAATTTTGATGTAAAACCGCGCATGGCAGGAAAATCAAAATTTAATTTCATGAGCCTGACAACGCTTGCCTTGAATGGTATAACTTCTTACAGCATCGTGCCTTTGCGGCTTGTATCGGTTATCGGATTTTTTATGACGTTTGTAAGTTTTGTTGTGGGCTTGATTGCTATAATCAATAAAGTTTTTTACAATCAGGCTCAGCATGACTGGATGACATCATTAATTCTGAGTTGTTTTTTCAGCGGCTTACAATTATTCTGCCTTGGAATGATAGGGGAATATGTCGGGCAGATTTACAGAGAAGTCAAAGGCCGGCCGCGCTATATTATTGACAGAGAATTGAAATAGCTTGCATTAACATAACAATTATTGAGTATTTTAATTAAAAAAATAAAAAGCCGCGCCACTGTCTATCGAATTTGGCTGACAAAAGTATCAGAAAATATTTTCTCATCTTATAATCAAGACACCCGCAAAAGTAACCTTAGTGCTGCTATGTTTCCATCCTGACACGGTTCGGAGTTTTACGCCGCCCTAGCCATAAGCCTCAACAAAAATATTCACTTTTACCCTGCCCTCCAAACCCTCACAACAGGCTCTGCACCCGGCGTTGACTTCCGGTCGAGGGATTGCAATTCCCCGTGGAGCACGGCTTAAATTTATTATATCATAAAATTTCCTTTCGGCAAATTTTTACTTAAATCTGCTTTTGCAAATACTCCCCGCCTGTGCAATGTGAAGATTTCATGTTAACCGTATATTTTCGTTATAGAAAGGAGATTTCAAATGACTGAAAGACTTCAGCTTTACAGATGCGAAATCTGCGGCAATCTTGTTCAGGTAATTCTTCCGGGTGAAGGCGAACTTGTGTGCTGCGGACAGCCGATGCAGCGCATTGACGGAAATAACAGGGAAGAAATGCTTAACGAAAAACATATCCCGGTTTTTGTTAAAAATGAAGAAGGCAAAGATATAGTTCAGGTTGGAACCGTTCTGCATCCGATGAACGATGACCATTATATCATGTTTATTGAAACAATTTCCGAAGATAAAAACTGTGTACACTTACAATATTTACACCCCGGACAGGAAGCAAAAATGATTTTGGAAAACAAAATCGGCAAAACTCTTGCTTACGAATTCTGCAACCTGCACGGACTATGGGAGGGCGAAAGTGATTAGTGAAAAAATTCAAAACATTCTTAATGAGCAAATTAACAAAGAATTTTATTCCGCTTATTTATATCTTGCTATTTCTGCGCATTTTGATGAACTTGGTCTTAAAGGGTTTTCAAACTGGACACGCGTTCAGGCAAGAGAAGAAGTCGATCATGGGATGATTCTGTTTGATTATATAATTGAACGCCAGGGCGAGGTGAACCTCAAACAAATAGACACGCCCGATGCTCAATTCGGAAATCTAATGGAAATATTTGAAAAAATATTTGACCATGAAAGATACGTCACAGAAAGCATAAATTGCGTCGCAAATATGTCGGAAGAAGATTGCGACTTAGCGACAAGACACTTCATCAACTGGTACATCTCAGAACAGGTTGAAGAAGAAGCAAACGTCGATGATGTAATCAAAAAACTCAAAATGTTCGGGGATGAAAAAGCCGCGCTTTATCATCTCGACAAAGAACTCCAGCAGAGAACTTACAAACCTCATTCATATACTGCATAAATGATTTAAAAAGCCGGACGAGTTTTCTTCCGGCTTTTTTTAAGGCCTAATATTGCGAATTTGTAACCAATTTGTACATCTGAAAAAAATACTTTATTATATTAGTATTATGATAAACGGTAAAATTATTGTAGTTGATGATGAAAAAATTGTTACCTCGGCTTTCAAAACACTTTTCGCAGTTGAAGGTATAAAAGGCGGTGCATACTTTAATTCGCCTCTCGAGGCTCTTGAATATATGAAAAATGACGCGCCGGATTTGATAATCTCGGATTTTTTGATGCCCGATATGAACGGGCTTGAATTTTTGCGCGAAGCAAAAAAAATGTATCCCGAAACCAGCATGATTCTTTTAACCGGCTATGCTGACAAAGAAAATGCAATCAAAGCCATAAATGAAATCGGGCTTTACAAATATATTGAAAAGCCATGGGATAATGACGATTTGATGATGAATATCAGAAACGGTATTGAAAGAAGTCACCTATTAAGCGATTTGCGCCGGAAAATTAAGGAATTGGAAGAGGCTAAAAAACAGCTTGAAATCTATTCAACTGATTTGGAAAGGCTTGTAACAGAACGCACCCATGACCTTTCTCAGGCAAACCAGAAACTCTCCGGCATAATCAGCCACTGCGCTGACGGAATAATTATTCTCAACAATGACGGCAAAATTGAGCAGATAAATCCTGCATGCGAAAATCTGACCGGCTTAACAGAAACTTCTCTTTTAAATCAGTCTTTTGATAAAATTGTCAAAGGCTGTAAAACGGATGATTCCATTGACGGAAGCGGACTTTTCGGCCTTGATTATGACAATTCGGAAGTGCTTTTAAAAGACTGTACGGTTTTGAATTCTCTAAGCGGTACACATACGCCTGTAGAAATCAATTTTGCTGCAATAAATAATGATGAAGATTCAAAGCCCGAAAAATACGTCGGCGTTATCAGAAATGTAAGCGCTCAAAAAGAAACAGAACGCCTTAGAGATGATTTTATTGCGACATTGACTCATGATTTGAGAACACCGCTTCTTGCTGCAATACAAACGCTGAAATTCTTCCTTGACGGCTCTTTAGGCACTCTCGAAGAGAAGCAGAAAGTGCTTTTATCCACAATGCTTCAAAGCAATGAGGATTTGCTTGGGCTTGTTAATGCATTATTGGAAGTTTACCGTTTTGACAGCGGAAAGCTTGAATTGTGCAAAACCGTTTTCTCCCCGAAAATCCTTGTCGAACAGTGTATTGAAGAACTTTTGCCGCTTGCGGAAAAGAAAAATATCAATCTTGAACTTGTTTGCGATTTTGATGACAAGCTGGAAGTTTACGCAGATAAAGGTGAATTGAAGCGCGTAATCACTAACCTTTGCGGAAATGCGGTCAATTACACAAACAAAGACGGCTGTATAAAAGTTATCCTAAAAGCCCAGTCAGGCGATTTGATATTTTCTGTGGAAGATAACGGAAACGGAATTCCGCAGGCTGATATTCCGCATTTGTTTATGAGATTTTCTCAAGGCACAAGCCGCAAACGTTCAACCGGCACAGGGCTTGGTTTATATCTTTCACGCCAGATAATAGAAGCCCATGGCGGCAAAATCTGGGTTGAAAGCAAGTTGAATAAAGGCAGTGAATTCACTTTCCTTCTGACAAATGTCCTAAAAGAAGATGAAGAAAGACAGGTTGCAAATGGTTAGGGTTTTGATAGTTGAAGATCACGATATGGCAAGAATGGGTTTGTCCGTGATTCTCGGGCAAAATTCAAATATTCAAATCACGGATATGTCAGCAGACGGTCAGGAAGGCGTTGATAAGGCGCTTGCGCTTGAGCCGGATGTTGTCATCATGGATATTGGACTTCCGACCATTGACGGCATTGAGGCGACTAAAAAAATCAAATCCGCAAATCCCCGGATTAAAGTTTTGATGTACACATCCCGCGAGGACGAAGATGATATTTTCGATTCCTTCCAGGCAGGAGCTGACGGGTATATTACAAAAGGCGCAACTTCAGAACAAACGATTTCGGCAGTTTTGGCAGTTAGCGAAGGGGCCGGATGGCTTGACCCTGCAATTGCAAAAGTTGTTTTGACAAATGTTCGCCGCAATGCTGCTCCCGCGCAAAGAACGGGCGAAATTAACTATAAACTCGGCAAAAACCTCTATGGCCTGACTGAGCGCGAAATGGAAGTTCTGGCTTTGATTGTTGACGGGCTTTCAAATCCGCAGATTGCAGAAAAACTTGTTGTGACGATTTCGACCACAAAAACTCATGTCCATAGTATCTTGCAAAAACTTTACGTTACATCACGCTCAAAAGCCATTTCGCTTGCGATGAAAGAGGGTTTAGTCTAAATGCTTGAAAGATGCGGGATTGTCTCAATAATTACGTTGAGTGCATTTTTAATGCCCGCATTAGGTTTTGTTGATATGAATTTTTCATCCCCCGCTTTTTCCAAAAATTTAACGGAAAAAGAGGCTGATTATCTATATAAAATTCAAAAAGAAGATGCAAAAGAAGAGTACGGACGCAAAAAACATGACAGACACCCCACCGGTTATATGACGGTCGAAGAATACGAAATGCTATCTGCGCCAAAAGATAAAATGCAGGCGGATATTCCGATTCCCAAACCTGAAAAAGCCGCTGATATGAAATATATCCCGGAACCTGACTATGAAATTGTCAGATACAACAATCCTCCGGGAAGTCCTGAAATCTCTTTCAACAGAAACTTCAAAAAAACACGCCAGCAAAATGCACAGGGGATAGTTTCACCGGATTACAGTATTCTGGTTTATCCGGCAATCTATTATTACCCGCGCGGAAACACGGTTGCATGTGATTTGTTTGTAATTCCGCTTGAGCCGCATGGAAACGCGCTTGCAAAAATCAAAAAAGCCAATGTTATGCACCGCGACCCGAATCCGATTCTTTCTACAGAAAAATCAATTGACAATTACGGTGCGTTTAGAACTTTGACACCTGTGGATTTTTCAACAGACGGTAAAAAGCTTCTGGTAAAAGAAAAAGTCGGCGGAAATCGTGACGGAATCTGGCAGACAAACGCGATTGTGTACGATTTTAATTCAGAAACTTCTTACAAATTGAGCGAAGTCAGAGATGCGATTTCATATTACTGGCAGGAATATAAAAATGTTAATTTGAATGACAAGCGCTGGGATATTTATCCTCTGGGGTTTGACGTTAATGAGCCGGACAGAGTTGTTGTGTCGGGTTATGCTTATACCGGCGGTGCGCCTGTGTTTTTGGGAAATTGGAGTGTTGATATCAAAGGCGAGCGAGTTAAACTTCTGTCTCTTTCTCCAAAAATGGTTCAGGTTAGTATGAATGGCTTAAAAATGGTTCAATCAGGACTGGTTCCGCCGCAGATACTTAAAATTGAAGAAAAACAGGCAAAATATGAAGACAAGCTTGATGCAAAAGCCGCTAAAGAAAAAGAAAAATCAGAATTAAAAGAACTAAAAGACGAATACAAATCAAAAGTCAAGGAAATTGATAAAGAGCACAAGGAATTAATGCAGGATTACAAAATCCGCAACAAAGTTGAGGGTTCAACGACTTTTAACGAATCTGTTGAAAAGGCGGACACTCTTGTAGAACAGGCACATCAAAAACGCGCAGAGCAAGAGACAAAAGCAAAGGCGCGCGCTGAATCAAAAGAGCAGAAAAGGCTTGAAAAAGAAAAGTTAAAGCAGGAAATATCCGGCACTGAACAGTAGTTTTTCTTGATTGCTTAAAGTTTTGGCTTAATATTTCGCGCAGCAGTTTATGGATGTTTACAGATTATGCATTGTAAACGAAATTCAAAAGTTCTTTTTTGCAGGATTCGGACGTATTTCCGGCCAAATATTCCTGATATTTTGTATAGCCCAAATCAACATCTTCGGCATCCATGTTCATTTCATGCCCGTGCTGTGCTATTTCGTCAATATTTGCAAGCGAATGACCGAATGCTGCGGCAATTACGCCATCTCCTGTGTCAACAGGTGTTGTCATTTCAGAATATTTTACATTTGCAAGATTAAGTTCAACGCCGCCAAGCGCAAGCTGTTTTGCTTTTTCGAGCAATTCGCTGCTGAAATTTGTGTAAACTGATTCGTTGTAAAAATCGCGTTCCATTAATTCGCATGTAAAGTAAGTAACTGCTTCGTTGCTGATGTGAGTAGAGTGAACAAATTCATGGATTAAAACTGTGGCAAGCTGAACGCCTTTGAACTGATAATATGCCTGTTCGTTTGAAAAAATCAAGTCTTCAACGCCAAAATCGAAATTGTTTGTCGCAATTGCGTTGTCGATAGCCGCGATTGCTTCGGCTTCGGTTTTGTATTTTCTTTCCTGGGCGAACATGTCTGTTCTTAAAAGCATTTTCGGGTCTAAATCGTGTTCAGCACCTCTGTTGGTGAATGCTTCCTGTTCCGGGTTCAAAAATTCATCAATGTAGAATGACCAGTTGTAGCTTCCCATAGCGCTTCCGCTTTGAGGTGCAAAACCTACCGGGAAGTCACAATTTTCGATTGCTTTTCTGATTCTCAAAAGAAAAGATAATTTGGCATCCATGCGGCCTTGAGAACTTGCAACAATTGTTTCGTAATTGTTAATGTAGTTGTCAAGCCAGTCAACCATTGTAGTTACGGCGCTTTCAAAAACTTTTTTCTGAACATCAGTGTTACCTGTGCTCGTATCAGGTGTGAAGCATTTGAAAAGGGCTGTGGTGTCAGTTTTTCTGTTGATATTTTTATCTGAACCTGTGTAGGCTGTGAAATCTATAGTTTTGCCGGATTGGGTGCATGTTGAGAAAAGACTTTTTTCTGCCAAATCAAAAGTGCTGGAAAGGGTATTTGCTTTCAGAATTGTATTGATTTGCTCTTCTTCTGAAGCTGCTTTTTCAATTTCTGTTTCAATTTCATTAACATTTTCAACACCTGTCATTACAAGAGTCGGAAGATATGCTTTGCCGCCGAATCTTGATGTCAAATTCGGAAAAGGAAGTGCTGTTCCTCTGCTGTTTGAGGAAATAACATCATTTAGAGACTCTACTTCTTTTTCTTGTTCTTTTTTAAGAAGTTCATCAATTACATATACGTTTGTATTCAGTTGTGAATTGTTTATTGATGTCATGCTAGCCTTTCGTTAACCGAATGTTTTGAATGATCTTTCTACGTTTTTAGAGAGGATTGTTTTAATGCTTTCTTCTTCTGCTTGAAGTGCTTTGTATTCAGTGTCGATTTTTTTCTGGTCGATTTCGTATTGTTTGTCTTTTGCCTGAATTTCTGCCATGCCTTTTTCGTATTCGGCTTCGGCAAGTGCTAATTTAGCTTCATCCTGCTTATCTACGATATCTGTGCAGGTTTGCCAGCTTACAAGTTCATAATCGGTGCCGTTGATTGTGACTTTCTGGTTTGAATTTTCCCGGGCTTTTTGCACAAGTGTGAAAATTCCTTCGCGCAATCCTTTTTCAAGTTCTGCTGATGAAAGTCCTGCATAATCAGGGTCTTTAACCAGTTGAAGTTCTTTTATAGGTACTTCTTCATAAATCGGTTCTCCCGGTTCGTATCCGATAATGTTATCCGGATCTTCGATTTCTTTTGTGGCTTCTTTTGCAAGCGCATCTTCCTGAAGTTTTTTGAGATTCAACACAGGAAGGTTATTGCCTTGAGCGGTTGCCTGCGCTTGTTCTTCGTAACCTTCATCACCGGGCTTAAGCCAGTTTCCGCCGAGATTGTCCGGAATATTTTGTGAACCTGCGCCCCAGTTTGGTGAAGTTGTATTGCCAAAATAAAGTACGTTGTTATTGTTTCTTGTATCAAGTGCAATCAGGTTTTCAACGTCGGATTCCAAAACAGGTCCCCAGTTTGCAAGGTCTGAACCGTTGATGGGGTTTCCGTTTGCTGTTGTGATTGAACCTAGTGATGTGCAGTTTTTAATAATTGCTTCAAATGAATCGTCGCCGATAAATCCGTTAATTGAGTTTGAATAATCACTGTTTCCTGAAAGTACGATATTAACATCAGAATAGCAGTTTTCGATTAATGACTCGCCTTTTTGCGGGTTGATGTTTGCGCCGATGAAGCCGCCGATGTAACCAAAGCTTGCATCTGCATTCGGAACGTTGATTGTACCTTGTGCTGATGAATTTCTGATATCACCGTTGCTCAAGCCGACCAAACCGCCGATACCGGCTCTTTCAGGCGAATATCCTTCCGGATAATCAACTCCGCCTTGAAGGCCGCATGTTATATTTACATTTGAAACATTACAGTTTTCAATTGAGCCGGCATCTGCAAGATATCCTGCAAGGCCGCCGACGATATCTGTATTTGCTGAAATATTTGCGCCGTCGATATTTACGCTTTTAACAGTTCCGTACAAATCAGCAAACAAACCTTGAGTTCCGCCAATATTTGAGAAAGTTACGCCGTTTCCGTCGAACAGCCCCTGGAACTGTGCAATTCCCGGCCAGTCGTTTGTGGGGTTAATCTGGCTGAAATCAATTACTGTGCCTTCCGGGAAATCAAGAACATAGTTTTCTTTTCTTGCTTCAGAGTTGATGAACATATTGTTCAAAACAGCAACTAATGCATCTTGAGAACTGATTGCGATTGCGTTTACTGTTTTTTCTTCGCCGCCGATTTGGGTTGTATATGATACTGTTCTGATATCTTCATCAGAAATTCCGTATTCAGCGTAATCTGTTTTAATACGATCTACAATACCGTTCATTGCATTCAAATCTTCGTTTCTCAATTTGTCTGCTGAGGCTGAAGGGCTTCTGAATGTTTCTGTTTCGGTTTTTGTACCGTAAATCGGTTTTGTTAAGTCGTCTTCATATCCTTTTAAAACTTTTTTTGTTCTTCCTGTTTCAACTTCTTCATATTTATATCCGAGAACAGTTGAACCGTTATAAACAAGCAAATCCTGTGCAGCAAGCGCTTCGAGGCTGATTGTCTCTCTGTTTGTGGTTGAACCTGTCGCTGCAAAAATATTATTATTTACATACAAACTGCTGTTATTCAGTGCACGTGTGTATTTTTCCTGAATTTCGTCTGTGTCCATTGTCAATCTGATTTTGGCATCAGAAACGCTCTGGCCTTTCAATGACAGGTGATTCAGTTGTGTTGTGATGTATAAAAGTCTTGCTTGTGATGCTGACATTCCCATGACAGTTTTCCCTTTTCTTGTAACTGTTTGTTATGTCGGCATGGAATTCAATAATATTTAATTTTTCAGGGGTTTTGTTACAAATTTGTTACAAATTTAAAAGCTTTAATTTTTCTGAGCGCGAAAGGTGTTTAATCCGGTATTCTTCCTTCATTGCATCGGATTTTGTCTCAAATTCCTGTTTGAAGACTATTTTTACAGGCTTATGGGCACGCGTATATTTTGCGCCTGTTCCGTTGATGTGTGATTGGAAGCGCTTTTCCACATCATCCGTGTAGCCGCAGTATAATTTGTTGTCTTCAGTTTCTAAAATATACACGTAATATTTTTTATCCATTCCGTTAGAATACAATAAAAAAGACGACTTGAAATCGTCGTCTTAAATTATTTTTCTTTATTTTCTTATCTTTAAAAACCTTTTCTCTTATACAAATGAGGTAAAGCCGCCGCCGCATGAGCCGGAAGATGCGCAGGATGCGCCGGCAAAACCGCCGCCAAATCCGGAGCAGTCAGTTCCGATTATTGCGACAGCGTTTGCAAATCCGCCTAAGAAACCTGAATTTGCCATTGTGCCGTCATTATAATTTGCGTAATTTGTAAAATCAATATTTAATGAATACGGGCTGTTGATTTGAATTGTGTCGTATGAATTCATTGCTAAATAACTTTTTTCGGATTTGCTGGCCAGTGACCCTGCAGTTTCGGCAGTTCCGCCTTTTTTGCCTTTTATTGAAGAAGTTGAAGTGTGTCTTTGTGAAGTGCGTGCAAAAATGTTATTTGTCATTTTATACTCCTTTTAGCCTCGTGGTACTTATATAAAAAAAAATCTTTTTTCTGAATTTCAGCATGCTTTTATTTTTGTAATATTTCTTAATAATTAAACCTGTTGAAATATAGACCTGTTGATTGATAAAAGCCGCTCTAGTGGTTGATGTTAGTTGATAGAGAAAGTTGTAATCTTAAAATGTGAAAACAGATTGGGGAAATATCGAGGAAATATGAAAAAAATACTTATTAATTTAATACTCACTCTAATGATGTTAACAACAGCAGCATACGCATCAGACAACAGTTTGAGCTCTGTCATACTTGAAGGAACCCCATCCGGATACAATGTTATTTTGCGAGCGGATAAGGTTTCACAGGTTAAAAAAGTTGTGCAGCCGGATGGAGCATTGCTTTTGGATTTGAAAAACATTTCGACTTCAATAAACCTTGATACAAAATATATAAATACAAAAAACGTCAATAACATGGTAGTTGAAAATATTGGCAACAACGAAGTTAAAATCTACATTCAGGCAGAAGGGGTTGAAAAAGCGGATGTAATTTTTGAAACTCCGGCATCAGCTCCGGTTGTAGTGGGGGATGGTTTGTCGCAAAAACAAATCGGCTGGATTGGTGCGATATTTTTACTTGCTGTTATAATGGCGGGAAGTTTCAGAAAATCAGTTGAAAAAGATGAAAAAATTACATTGCGCAATGATTTGACCGAGCGCGAAATCAGAATGTACAAAGAAATGAAATCAGATATTCTGACATCTGCCAAAATTGATTACAAAATAAGACAGCACATGAGAGAAAAAAGCATGGCTGTTAATGCAAAGCGCGCCGGAACAATCCGGTCATTGCAAAACATGGCTTTAAAATAGAAGAGAAGAGGTAAAAGATGGCAATAAGAGTTTTACTGCTGTTAATTTCAATAGTAGTAATCGTAAATCTTGTGATTACAATTGTTGGATTCATCTGTAACGTAAACTTGTACGAAAAATACGGTAAGCAGATTTTAAGCGGATTCGGGATATTAATCCTTTTGATTGTGATAATTTATGTAGTAATGTCCATAATCGGACTTGTATAAAAGAAAAAGAGGTGAAAATGGCTGGAAGAGGAGAAAAAACAGGCTCAGCAAGAGAAAAACTTGCAATACCTTTGGTGATATGCCTGTTGGTTGTGATATTTTTATTAATTTTCAACCCTATAGCGATAGTGGGTGTAGGTGAGCGCGGTGTAAAAGTTACATTAGGCAAAGTTTCTCCGCAAAGTTACACGGAAGGCGTACATTTTGTGACTCCGTTTATTTCAAAAATTAAAAACATGGATGTAAAAACACAAAAACGCAATATGAACACGGAAGTTTACACAAAAGATATTCAGCAGGCGCGGATTTCATACGTTGTAAACTACAATCTTCAGCCGGCTAATGCGCATACTATGTATCGTGAAGTCGGTCTGGATTATGTTGATAAAATCGTAATGCCGGTTCTTGAAGGTACGATAAAAGACGTTATCGGAAAATGGAATGCGCAGGATCTTGTTGCAAACAGAGAAACCGCAACAAAAGAAATCTATGACAAACTTGTAAAGCAGCTTGCGCCAAAATACATTGATGTTACAGGATTCCAGATGACTTCAATCAATTATTCAGATGTATTTGAACGCGCAATTGAAAGCAAGGTTACGGCAGAACAGGAAGCGCTGAAGGCTAAAAATAAAACCGTACAGATTCAGGAAGAAGCTAAGCAGAAACTCATTTCAGCCGAAGCTGAAGCCAAATCAATGTCCATCAGAGCAAATGCTTTGACTCAGAATAAAGCGCTTGTTGAATATGAAGCTGTTCAAAAATGGGATGGCAAATTGCCGGAATATATGATGGGCAATTCAATTCCTTTTATCAATCTTAACTCGAAAAAGTAAACCAAACCTATTAAATCCCTAATTTTAAACCCTTATCATCAGATAAGGGTTTTCTTTTTATTTCAAAATTTGATGGGCTAAATTAGACTTTTCGTCAGGCTTGATTGATATGCCTGCGTATTTAAAACGAAGCGTTTGGGGAGAATTATACGCCTAGAATACGCTGCGCTGAGGCTTAATCACAAAAATATTTATCAATAATTTCCTCAATTTGTTTAGCGGAAGTTCCGTCGCCATAAGGGTTTGTAGCTTTTAGGCGCGTTTGTTCGCGGGTTTTTGAAAGCACAGCTTCACTTTGAGAAACTATTTTGTCATAATCCGCGCCGACAAGCACAGAAACTCCTGCCTCAATACCTTCCTGCCGCTCAGTTTCATATCGCATGACAAGCGTCGGACAGCCAAACGATGGAGCCTCTTCCTGAATTCCGCCCGAATCTGTCAAAATGAGTTTTGCATTCTTCATTAAAAATACAAGGTTCGGGTAATCCAGCGGCGCCAAAAGTTTGATATTTGCCAAATGCCCAAGGCGCATGTGGATTTTGTCTTTTACATTCGGGTTCGGGTGCACCGGGATTACAAAGGTATGGTCAGTGAATTTCTCTGCCAAATATTCGATTGCGCTTATAATCCTGTCAATTCGTTCGCCATGGTTTTCGCGCCTGTGCGCTGTGATTAAAACCAGTTTGTCATCAATTTCTATCCCGTTTGAAGAGAAGAATAATCGTGCATTTTGCAAAGTCTCTTCAGACAAGCAGAAAAGCGCATCAATAACCGTATTTCCTACAACATGAATCTTTTCATCCTTAATATTTTCCGTCAACAGAGCCTGCCTGTTTTTTTCGGTCGGACAGAAATTTAATTCAGCCACGCGCGATGTCATCTGGCGCATAACTTCTTCCGGAAAAGGTTCATAAATATCGTAAGAGCGAAGGCCGGCTTCCACATGAAAAACCGGAATTTTATTATAAAATCCTGCCAGTGCGCCGCACAAAACCGTCATCGTATCGCCTTGAACAATAACCGAATCAATTTTGTTTTCTTTAAAAACCTGATTTAAACCGCTTAGAATTCTTGTCTGAACTTCCAATAACGACTGATTTGGTCTCATACAGTCCAAATTTATATCAGCCTTGAGTCCGAAATAGGCAAGTGTTTGATTGGAAAGTTCTTTTTGCTGTTCGGTGTTGCAGACAATACAATTGTATTTATCGCTGTGTTTTTTCAACTCTAAAATAACCGGCGCCAATTTTATAACTTCGGGGCGGGTTCCGAAAACTACCAGTATGTTCTTCTTATTCATAACTTAAATTTTATAACAAAATTATATATATGCAAACAGATACACTTCGGGGCAATAGAATAATCGGTTAAAGTTTTATAATTAATATTGATTATAAAAGGAGGAATAATGTTAGATTTATATGTTTTGGAAACCTGTCCTTACTGCAAAAAAGTAATGGAATTTATGAAAGAAAACAATATTGAATTCAACAAGCTTGATGTCACACAGCCTGAACATTACGAAGCTTTGCAGGAACTTGGCGGAAAGTCGCAGGTGCCTTTTTTAATTGACAACGACAATGATGTAAAGCTTTATGAATCAGACGAGATTATAGAATATTTGAAAAATAAAATGTAGGTGAATTATGTTTTTTAACAGATATCGCGCAGCAGGCAATGATTACAACGAGTGCGTGGCAAGAGGGTCGTGTTCAACATCTCCCGAAATCCGCGCATTGCAGGAAGTTATACTTATTTTTCTCCGCCAGATTGCGTTTTACGAACTCAAACTTGAAGAGATTAATGCGTCATATTTTGAGAATAAAGACACCGTTGTGGAAGGTGTTCTGGCGCTCATTGCCGCAAAAGAATACACAAATGACCAGACGCTTGAAATTGTGAGTAAAATTTACTCTAAAATGCTTTATGCAAGAAAAGAGTATCTGAATTTTTGTACCGAAAACAATCTAAAATGTGAGGATTTGAAGCTTACTCTCAAATTAAATCCGAAAATGACTCTCACAGACATAATTCAATCCGGCGAAAAAGCTTTTCTTGCCAGATACAAGAAAATTTCGCTCCAGCAAAAAAATCTCTATGAAATTTTAATCATGGTGATAAAAAGCATCTGTACAAATCTCATCAGATTAAAAGAATTTAATAAATTTGACGATGAAGCATATAAAGAAATTTTAAAAGGGCTTAATATGCTGAATTATCTTCACACCTCGGCTGAAAAAATCAAGGACAAAATTGACAAACTTGCGCTGATTGACATAAGTCTTATTGATATGCTTGAAGCCTCTCAAAAAGAGCATTTTGGCGATTTGAAAAGAAAACTTGTTTCTCAATCCACAACTCCGGGTAAAGCAATTCTTGTCTCAGGAACAAATCTTCAAAATCTCTATGATGTTTTGAAAAAATCAAAGGACCTTGATATAGATATTTACACGCATGCTGATTTGCTGATTGGTCATGCATTCAGTGCAATGGAGGAATTTCCGCACTTGAAAGGACATTACGGCTCATGTTTTGGGAATTGTGTCCTTGATTTTGCAACTTTTCCGGGTGCAATTCTTTTGACCAAAAACACCTATCCGAACATGGAATATCTTTACCGCGGAAAGCTTTTCTCGGCGGAAGACATTTCGCCTAAAGGTGTAATTCATATAACAGATGAGGATTATTCGCCGCTTTTTGAGGCCGCAATGGAGGCAAAAGGCTTTTCGCACGGCCGTGAGGTTGAAGCTGTTGAAGTCGGATATGACAGAGAAGAGACAATTAATAATCTTACAAAAATCTGTGACAGGCTTAAAAGCGGAGATATTGAACATTTATTCATAATCGGGCTTTCTGATAAATCTGATGCGCAGGAAGAATATTTTAAAAAGCTTTATAAACTCATGCCGCAAAAGTCTTTTGTCATAACGTTTTCGTACCATTTCAATACCGAAAACGAGTTGTATATAAATCTTGTGAATAATCTTCCCGAAGCTTACAATATTTTGAAAGAAATATTCATTCAAATCCCGATAAGTTCTGATAAAGTCTCGCTTTTCTTTACAAAATGTGACGCGAACTCAATTTCAAATATTATAAATCTCAGCAATATGAGCGCGAAACACATCTTTCTGGCTCAGTGCCCGCCTTATGTTGTGAACCCTAATATCTTGAGTACGCTGAAAAATTTGTACCGGATTTTGCCAACAAGCACTCCTCAAAAAGATATCGAAATAATTACCGGAAAAAACTCTGATTAATACAAAAATCCCGCCTTAGATAAGACGGGATTTTTGTTATTTTACAAATATTAGTATCTGTAGTGAGCAAAAGCTTTGTTAGCTTCAGCCATTTTGTGAGTATCTTCACGCTTTTTGCAAGCTGCGCCTGCGCCGTTTGCCGCATCCATCAACTCGTTTGTCAATTTGTCGATGAATGATTTTCCGCCGCGTTTTTTAGCAGCTTCAATAAGCCATGATGATGCAAGTGCAAATCCTCTGTCAGCTTTAACTTCAATCGGAACCTGATAAGTTGAACCGCCGATACGTCTTGCTTTTACTTCCAATAATGGAGTTGCATTTGTCATTGCCTTCTGGAATGTTTCCATCGGATCGGCATTTGTTCTTTCTTTGATTCTTTCAAGAGTCATGTAGAAGATTTTTTCTGCTAATGACTTTTTGCCGCGTCTCATAATTCTGTTAATAAATTTTGAAATATCAACGCTGTTATATACCGGATCTGCTAACGGAATGCGTTTTGCTGGTTTAGAACGTCTTGACATTACTTCTTCCCTCCTTTAGCATTTTTCTTGGCACCATATTTAGATCTGCTTTGTGCACGGTTTGCAACACCGGCTGTATCTAATGTACCTCTGACAATGTGATAACGAACACCCGGAAGGTCTTTTACTCTGCCGCCTCTGATTAGAACAACACTGTGTTCCTGAAGGTTGTGGCCGATACCCGGAATATATGAAGTAACTTCAAATCCGTTTGTTAAACGTACCCTTGCAACTTTTCTCAAAGCTGAGTTCGGTTTTTTAGGGGTTGTTGTGTAAACCCTTGTGCATACTCCGCGTCTTTGAGGACAATTCATCAACGCAGGAGATTTTGTTTTGTCGATAAGCTTTTTACGTTCAGAACGTACAAGCTGGTTAATTGTAGGCATTTGTTTCTCCTTTTGCTTTTTAACATACATGGCAAAATCATATCCTGAAACCCTTACGCATTCCGGTATGACGGGACTGCCGATTTGCAAAATTTTAAATTTTTCGAGTTTTCATTATAAATTTGTTTTTTGCAGAACCCTACGTCCTATTTTTGCCTTAAAGTGCCGGTTTTAGACACTTTTGCACCTTTGCGGTCTTTTCCAGCACGAAAATTTCGGCTAAGGTACATTTCTATATAACTTCAAAAAGATTTGAATGTCAAGTGAGGAGTGAATTTTGGTTAATTTATTGAAAAATTTCTTATAATAAGTTATAATTAAATTTGTAATCAGGAGACGGATATGAAATATAAAATTTATTTGGGAATAATTGCGGCATTAAGCGTATTTTTGATTTACGCAATATTTTTTATGAAAAGCGACTATGTTACAAAAAAAGATTTACCGTCAAATGTCGCGATAACAAAGGTTACACCCGGAGATTTTAATATTTCTGAATACAAACCTGATTTTCTGCCAAAACCGATTCCTGCAGATGTGCTTAAAGGTGCGGAAGAAAACGATTTTTACTACTATCTTTTTATAAATCCGAATAAAAAGACCGTATTTTATCAGTATAAACCGGCATCAAGTCAGGCGGCAGACAGCGAGGATTTTCATAAAGGAATTGACAATTACCTGAAAAAAGTTCTTATTGACGGCCGGTACAAAAATTATTACGTTACGGATAAAGGTGCCGCTATTTATGACAAGCGTTTTACGCGTTATAACAAGGTAATGAACTACACGCCCGGCGAAAACGATTCTAAAAAAGATATTGAAAAAATGGCTGAGCGCAAAGCCCGTATTGAAGCTGTTAAAGACTTTTACAAAGAATGCTCAAAAACCTTCTGCATCATCAATAACAACACGAAAGAATATGTTGTTATTGACAAACGCGACCTTGCGGCAGCTAAAAAAGCCTTAAAAGATTACAAAAATTGGTAATTTCCGGAATTATTTATTAAAAACAAAACCTCTGCATTGTGAATCTACAGAGGTTTTGTTTTTTGTAAAATTTCGCAAATTAATCAGTAAGTTTAAATTCGCCATGCTTTTTGATATGTTCAACAAGCCCGCCGTCATTGAGCATTCGTACCATAACCGGCGGAATCGGCTCGATTTGAATAACAGCGCCGTTTGTGAGATTTGTTATAATACCTTTTTCAATATCAACATCAAGTTCATCACCCGCATCAATTGCGTCAGTGTCGCATTCGATTGCCAGAAGTCCGATATTAATGGCGTTTCTGTAGAAAATTCTTGCAAAAGATTTGGCTATAACAGCACCAACTCCAGCTATTTTAATAATTTGCGGAGCATGTTCTCTTGAAGAGCCGAGTCCGAAATTATTTCCCGCAACAACAAAATCACCTTTTTTCATGCGGCTTGCAAAAGTTTCATCCGCATCTTCAAGAACATGTTTTGCGAATTCCGGCAGATTTGAGCGCAAATGAAAGAGTCTTCCGGGCGCAATGTGGTCTGTCGAAATGTTATCACCGAATTTAAAAGCTTTTCCTCTCATAATTTTCTCCTTATTTCTACATAATACTACAAAAACAAAATAATATATGTTATAATAAAAAAAGATTGAAGAGGTCAAATTATGTATTTCAGCAGAAAATGCAAAATAACTTTTATAAGCCATGGCGCAACGATTTACACGGAAGAAGGAAGATTTTCCGACAAAAATAACTATCCGCCGCTGACTGATGCGGGTATTGAGGAAATCGAAAAGATTACGGAATTTTTGCGTCTGCGCGGCATAAGAAACGATAAAATTTACACATCTGCCGCGACAAGAACTGTTCAGAGCGCGCAAATTATCGCAAAACTTTACAAAAAGAAATACGAAATTATTGAAGATTTGGATGCAAGAAAGTGCGGCGCATTCAGCGGCTGGAGCCTTGAACAGATTGAACACAGATTTCCGAATGCTTTTAATGCTCTTATAAACAATCCCGAAATCTGCACACCGGAAGACGCGGAATCCTTAAACGATTTCATTAAGCGCGTAAGCGCCTCTATTGATAATATTGTCAACAAAAATATTTCAAACCGTATAATAATTGTAACCCATCCGGATGTAATTAAAGCTGCGATTTGCGATGCCCTGAACATTCCGGCAGCCTCGCTTCCGAAAATCTATATTAAAACAGGAAGCGCAACTCAAATTAGCTACTTTGAAAGCTGGAAAAGTCTTATTTATTCGGATTACACGCCTGTTTAGCCTTCAATAAGCCGCTTGCATTCTGATTGAAGAAATTCTTTTCCGGGTTTTACATTAATGAAATCCCATGGCAAATCCTTGTCATAGGCGTAATTTTCAAGCGCATAATAATCCGCGTTGATATTATATTTTGTCGCGGCTTTCTTGAAATCGCCGAGTTTTCCGCCGGATTTGTAAACTTCAATCAGAAAATCCCCAAAAGTTTCATCACCTCGCGAAAGAACAGCCTGCCAGTAATCCCATTTTATGCTTGAAACGCTGACGCTGACTCCTATCTTGTGCATTTCTTTTTTCAAATATTCCGCTTTTTTCTCCAAAGATTTTGTCTCTTCACGCCCGAGCCACTGAAATGGTGTGTTGGGTTTTGGTACAAAACTTGAAAAACCAAAAGTTATATCAAACCCTTTATAAATCTTTTTTATTCTTTCTGCAAGGCTGATTAATGCATCAATATCTTCTCTTGTTTCTGTCGGAAGACCGAGCATTCCGTAGAATTTAAGCCCTTTTAATCCGTTTTCAACAGCGATTTTTACTGCGTTAAAAATCTGTTCTTCTGTGAGATTTTTGTTAATAACTTTTCGCAAGCGCTCGCTTCCGGCTTCAATTGCGAGCGTTACATTTTTTTGACCGGCTGAAGTGAGGGTTTTGACGATTTCCGGACGTATGGCATCAACCCTCAGGGAAGAGACGCTCATTTCGATTTTACGGCCTGTTTTGATTTTTTCATCTATATATTCAAAAACCTCACTGAACTTTGGATGAGCGCTAATCTGGGCGCCTAAGAGTGCGATTTTATTTGTGTGCTCAAGCCCCAATTCAATTGCTGAAATAATATCATCATAAGGAACGCATCTGAGAGGCAGATTCATGTATGAGGCAAGGCAAAATCCGCAGCGATTTGCGCATCCGCGCGACATTTCAGCGATAAATGTATTTTTGAAAAATGCATTTTCGCTTATAATGGGTGTGTAAACGCATTCTGAGAGGCGTTTTGTGATTTTGTTAACGGGTTTGTTGTTAAGGCTTGGAACATACACGCCTTCAAGCTCTGAAAGGAGTTTCAAAATTTCGGATTTCGGCTTGCCTTTATTGGCTTTGCATAGATTGACAACTTCTAAATTTGAATCTTCGCCGTCTCCTATGATAATAAAATCAAAAAAGTCCTTATATGGCGCAGGATTTGCGCTCACAACAGGGCCTCCAGCAAAAATCAGCGGAACCGTTTCATCCCTGTCTTTTGATTTTAAAGGAATTGAAAACCGCTCAAGCATTGCAAATATTGTCAGAAAATCCATATCAAAAGTGAAAGAAAATCCGATTAAATCAATATGTTCTTTTCTGAATTTTGTGGTTTTAGTATCCGCACAAAGCATTTCAATATTGACATCCGCGAGTTCATCAATTGTCTTAAGCATCCACAAATACCCGAGAGACGACAGCGCAAAAGAAGTTACGCCCGGAAATGCCATCCACATTGTGAAATCCGCGCATTTTGAAAGTTTTCTTTCGTATAAATATATATCTGAATTAGGTGTTGTTTTCTGCATTTGCAATCTCATTTTTCTCATTAATCGGCTTGATATAGAGTTCATCAATCAAAACGCAGACGGTTGCCGCAATCGCAGGTGAAAGGATTACGCCCCAGAACCCTAAAAATTGTTCTGCAATAAACAATGCAAGAAATATTGTAAGCGGATGAAGTTCCATGAATTTGCCGAACACAAGCGGTCTAACAAGAAGGTTTGAAGCCTGCTGGACAAGCAAAAATGTTATCAGAATAAGTACAAATTTCACAATTCCCACGGGATATGCCACAAGCAAAATTACCACAAGTGCGATTGTCGGCCCCAAAACAGGTACAATATCAAGAATACCCGTAATCAAGCCCAAAAGCAGAGGATATTCCACTCCGAGAATCATCAACACAATCATTTCCATAATTCCGATTGCGCCCATCGAAAGTACCTGCGCACGGACATATCCGCCGACCTTACTGCTGATTGATGAAAGGATAAAACCTGCGCGCTCTTTCAGATTTGCCGGAAAAAGCTGAAGAAATTTACCTTTAAAATAAGTTTTGTCAACAAGAAGATAAAATATAATCATTCCTATCGCAACGCTTAATACAAGGAATTGGAAAATTCCGATTGTTATATTCCATGATTGGCTGAAAATATTTTGTGCAAAATCCGGATTGGTGTCCATTATTGAATTAAGGTTAACGTATTCGGCGATGTTATGTCCGTAAATCTTGACGGCCGTAAGGTAATGCGCCGCATCCATGATTTTGTCCGGAAAAACTTTTATAAAGGTTTTTATTTCCTTATAAGCAATAACAATAATCGGTGCAAAAAGTGCAAATATAGAAAGGATTCCGCCAAATACCACGATAATTGATGCTAAAGTTCGGTTATCTTTAAGTTTCACCTGAAGCTTGTCGACGAATGGGTCCATAGCGCACGCAATTACGTAAGCCGCAAAGAACAAAAGTACAATGCCGACTATTTTGGGAATAATAAATAATAGGACTATTACACCTGTTAAAAACGCAATATTTTTAACAGAAAAAAATCTTGATAACATAATATCCCTTTCTTAAATTTTGCACCTCGCCATTGTAACAGCAAAATTATTTTTTTTCAATCGCGCAAATGTTACAAACTTTGTAAAGTAATGTTAAGTGAAAAATTATTAAAAAAGCAATTAATGACAAAGAGTATACTTTATATATATAACGAGGACTAAAAGAAATAGAGGTTTAAAATGGGTTTCTTAACCGGCGCATATCTTAAAACTTCATCTGCCAGAATGCGGCTTCAACTCCAGAATGAGTTGACCTCTATCATGTCTAAAATGCAGAGGGTGCAAAAGCAGAGCCAGATGATGGAACGAAACATTGCAATGCAGCACCGCAACACAAATTCTGCATTACAGTACCAATTCCAGGGTGCTATGTCACAGCTTGGACAGCAGTATAATATATTTAGTCCGGATGGCAGTATTTTTAGCGGGCAGCAAGATCCAAGCCGTATGGAAGCTATGCAAAGATATCAATACGCACAATCTCAAATGCAGATGGAATACTCTCAATCTAAGGCTATGTGGGATAACCAGTTTGATATGATAAAAGAAGCACAGTTGCAGCCGCTCAAGGATATGGAAGAAGAACTTGCGGTACGAAAGGCGAATATAGAATCCAGACTGAGACTGATAGAAGGTCAGGAAGAAGCCGCCAAGAAAATGGAACAGGCAAGCCAGAAAGACTTTGTACCGGAATACACCGGCCAGTAATATTAAACCAAGAGCCCCTTGCATTAGCAAAGGGCTCTTTTAATTTGTTTTAGAGTTTATTTTAGGCTAAAGTGGCGTGTCGTCCGAATTTTTAGCCCAAATAATCAGAAATTTGCCGGATTTGGCACTATCATAGAAAGAATCTATTTTATCATAGATTTCGCGAATGATTCTCTTTAAACCTTTCAGAATTAATAATCAATACTGATGGCGCCCACAGGACAGTTGATTGCCGCATCTATACAGCTTTCTTCATTCCCGCACACACGGCTCAAATCCGGAATCGCCGAATTTTTATAGATTTCGAAAACTTCCGGGCTGATTGTTGAACAGGCGCCGCATCCGATACATTTATTTGATACTCTTACCCACATAAAATCACCTTGTATTTTCTGAACAATACAAGTATTTACGAGTTTTTCTCAAAAAACATTACCGCCGCAAATTAATCAAGGCTGATAATCTCGGCACCGTTATTTTCTACAGGAAGTGTATAAATATCAGCTTTAACATTCAAATCAGCCCAGGTGTCGCGCACGATTGAGCGGATTTTGTCAAGATTGTTCTTTTCGCTTATGATAAGAATGGAGGGGCCTGCGCCGCTTAGAACGCAGCCGAGAACGTTTTCTTCATGCTTAAGGTTTTCGATTATCTTTTCCAAGCCAGGAACCAATTTCATTCTGTAAGGCTGGTGAAGTCTGTCTTTGAGCGCAAGTTTCATTAATTGGGAATCTTTTGTATGAATCGCATGCACGAACATTCCGAGTCTTTTGGCATTGAATACCGCATCCTGCATCGGAACTTCTTTAGGCAGAACAGAGCGCGAAATATCAGTTGCAAGTTCGTATTCCGGAACACAAAGTGTCAAATTCCACTCTTGCGGCCAGTCGAGTTTTTTATACAAAATGCTTCCGTCATCTTCGCTGGAAGTCAAAACTAATCCGCCGACAATTGCAGGGGTAACGTTGTCCGGATGCCCTTCGACTTCTGTCGCAATTGACAAAAGTGCCGCCTCATCTGCAGGGCGTCCGAGAAGTTCATTTGCCGCAATAAGCCCGCCCACAATAACAGAAGCACTGCTTCCAAGTCCGCGTGCAACCGGAATTTGCGTGTGAATAGTGATTTTTAATTCACTTGGCGTCTGTCCGATTGAATTGTACAAAAGTTCAACGGCTTTATATATAATACTGTTTTCATCCATCGGGATATGTTCTAACGAAAACTCGTCTGCTGTTGTATCATCGGCGATAACGTTAATTTCAATGCCGGTTCCGGGCAAAACGGTTTCTTCAATGGTAACTGTATTATATATTGGAAGTGCCATCCCCATGCAATCAAATCCGGGGCCTAAATTCGCTGTTGTAGCGGGCACTTTAACGCTTACTTTCATTATTTCCTCTTTTTCTTTACTTTTTACAGGTGAAAAATTCTTAAATCTACTGAAACATCTTATCACAAAGACAAATTTTGGACAATTTACCCCTGTAAATATTGAGTTTTTTAACGAATTTGAACATAAACCCAAAATAGCGCTATAATGCTTAAATGTACGAATTATACCCATATTTCACCAATGACGGCTCAGTCGGACTTTTTAGCCCGCAAGCTGATGATATCTATCATTCGACCTATGGCGCGCTGTCAGAAGCATACGAAAAATTTATTATTCCGGCAGAGTTAGAAAATTATTTTGAAACTCACAATGAAATAAAAGTTCTCGATATTTGTTACGGAATCGGTTATAACTCAAAAAGTTTTTTAAATTTTTTAATTGAAAAAAATATCTTAAAAATAAATTTCCAAAAAAACAATTTGCATGAGAATTTGTATAACGAGTCGATACATACAAATAATATTTTAGAACAAAAAAGTACCTCTACGAGAGATTCAAATAATATTCACAAGACAAAGAGTATCGGTACGATAGGTTCTGATAATACAAAAGAGTATTACAAGAAAGATTTTGATAATGTAACCTCAGAAAAAGATATATTAAATAGCGTCGCGATACATTCAAATAAAGTTTTCGGCGAAAAATCTGCATGCAAACCTGAAAAAATAAAAATTTTTATTAAAGCTTTAGATATTGATGAAAATTTATTATTCCTTTCTCCATTTTTCAAACAAGGAAATTCAGCCGATAAAAAGCATAACAAACTAAATTTTCACTACGAAAAAATCAACAAACTTTTAAGCGGCAATTTTGAGCAAAAATATAAATTAAAAAATGAAGTAAATTTGATAATTTTGAATAAATTAATTGAAAAAATGCCTGAAATTCTTAAAAATCAGGAAATTATCAATATTTTGAAATCGAAAAAATACAGGCCGTTTTTTGCCCACGATTTAAGACGCTATTTTGAGTTTTTACAGAATCAGGGGTGTAAATATAACCCTTTAAAGGGTCTATTAAGCTTCTTACATAATATATATTATAACCATATATCAATAAGTTATAAAACGCATCTCAACAGCTTTAAAATGCCGGATTTTGATTTTGAACCCAAAATAGGTGATGCGAGAAAATCTCTTTCAGAAGACAGTGAAACATATAATTATATATTTTTAGACGCATTTACACCGGCTAAATGTCCTGCGCTCTGGTCTTTGGAATTTTTTATACTGCTTTTTAATCATCTTGATGACAACGGACTTATTTTAACTTATTCCTCCTCAGCCGCTATCAGAAATGCAATGATTCATGCGGGATTTTTTGTCGGAAAAATTTATAACGATGATTTGAATAAATTTACGGGCACAATTGCCGTAAAAAATAAAAGCCTCATAAAACATGAGCTCTCAGAATACGATTTAGGGCTGATTAATTCCAAAGCGGGTATATTTTATCGTGACGAAAATTTAAACAGCCTTAATGAGGCGATAATCGCTGCGCGTGAAAATGAAGTCAAAAATAGCGATAAAATTTCAAGTTCACGCTTTATAAAGGATTACAAAGGCAAAATTTCAGGAAATTAACAATATTTTTTGCGCAAGGATGAAAATTATCCAACAATACATTATCGCCATATATCACGCCGATATATTATAGCAAATTTTCATCAATTTTTTTTATCACTATTTCATATCCGAGAAGTTTTGCAAAAAATTCCGCATCCTCAAAACGAAGAGTTCCAAGACGCATTTTGTGCGACAAACCGTCAAGCGTGTACTTTTTGTCGCTGTTTTCTGTTGCAATTCTCGCCAATTCTTTAAGCGTCATGCACTCTTTAGCCAGTAAGATTTTTACAAATTCCCTTGCTGTCATGTTCTCTCCTTGTTAAATCTTACTAATTATTGAGTATATTGACAATTTTTTGAATCTAGATTAGTATTATAGAATCATTAATCAATTTTTAGTTTCTATTATCAATAATCTATTAACATTACTTAAGATTTGGAGGATGTATGAAAAAAAATATCTTATTAAAAAATTCCTTTAGCGACTTTATTTGTTTTAAAAATAAATCGTCCGCCTTTACTCTGGCAGAAGTTCTTATTACGCTTGGAATTATCGGGATAGTTGCGGCTCTTACAATTCCGAATCTTATGGGTAAATACAGACAGCACGTTGTTGAAAACAGGTTAAAAAAGTTTTATTCTGCCTCAAATCAGGCAATTCAACTATCCGAAGTAAAGAATGGACCAAAAGAGTATTGGCCGTTTTGTATTGGTGGGGCAACGAATTACGAGCAATGGTATGATATTTATCTCAAAAACTTTTTAAATACTACTCATGTTGAACATTTTATCAATGCCGGCGGCAGCAATACTGTCTCATACTTTGAAGACGGCAGTGTAATGGTCATCAAAGATTGTTATGATATTTATTTTTACCCCTATGCAAAAGATTTTGATAAAGATAAGTTTATGAAAGTTAGCGAGGACGGCGTAGCACACAGACCTGATTGCGGTAAGAAATTTTTTGCTTTCTCATTTAGACCGGCTTTAAATCGAGACTCCAGCGTATTACACATTGGAAAAGGTATAGAGCCATACAGAGCTTTAATTTGCAAAACGATAACTAATGAAGACGGAAGCAAGGAAAGGGTATGTAACAATCTGACGCGTGATGAGCTTATAAACAACTCGGAATATGGCTGCAATGAGACTTCTCCATACAAAGTTTATTGTACGGCTTTAATTCAGGATAATGGTTGGAAAATTCCGAAAGATTACCCGTTTAAATTTTAAAATTGTTTAAATTTTTGCCACCTATACTTCAGCCCAGTATAATTAAAATATGAAAAAATATGATTTGATGGTAATTGGCGGCGGCACTGCCGGATGTGCTCTGGCTTACACTGCGGGAATGGCAGGGCTCAGAGTTCTTTTGATAGAAAAAGGAATTCACCTTGGCGGCACAATAACGTCTGCCCTTGTTGTTCCGGCTATGAAATGCGGCGAACATCAAATTAATACTGAATTTTACGAGGCTCTTGTGGCGGAATTGAGCGCCATCGGCGGACAGGCAACTTATCTTGATAATCAAGGCTGGTTCAATCCTGAGTTGACAAAAATAGCTTTGGATAATCTTATGTCAAAAGCCTCTGTGGAAGTGTTTTTTGACACCCACATACAGGACGTTTGCATTGAGGGAAGAGAGATTAAGTCTATAAAGATTTCCAAAGAAATATTATCTGTATATAACGACAAGTTACAAATAAGTAACGATACATTATCGGAATGTATCGACGCGAAGTACTACATAGACGCAACAGGAAATTGTGAATTTGGAAAACTTTGCAATTGCGAATTTTTAGAAGAAAAAAATGAAAATCAGCCCGTTAGTTTGCGGTTTATGATGGGCGGAGTGGATGTTCCGCGATTTTCCGATTGGCTGAAGGATTTTGACAAAGACCGAAATGTCACAACTGTAGAGGATATCGACGGATTTATACATCTTTCGACTGCGTACACCTGGGATAAGGGACAGAAATGGGCACTGGCGCCGCTTTTTGAGGACGCAGTAAACAAAAAAATCCTCAAAGACCACGACAGGAACTATTTTCAGATATTTACAGTGGCCGGAATGCCTTCTACTATTGCTTTTAACTGCCCTCGAATTATTGATTACACTGATACTTTGCAGGTCAAAAGTATGTCAAAAGCCTTGCAGTTAGCGCGTCAGAACATATTCCGTCTGGCAAATTTTTGCAGAATATACCTTCCGGGATTTGAGAAATCTTACATTTCAAATATAGCGGATATGCTCGGTGTAAGGGTTTCAAGGCGTATTAAGGGGAAATATATTTACACAATTGACGATGTAAAATCCGGCAAAAAGTTTGAGCATCCGGTTCTGGTATCGAATTACCCGATTGATGTTCACAGCAAAGACAAAGATAAATCCACTCTGCAGATTGTTCGGGATTATCAACTGCCCCTGGAAAGCCTTATGTCAGCGGATTACGACAATCTGTTTGCTATTGGAAGATGTATTTCGGCTGATTTTATGTCACAGGGCGCTCTGAGGGTTCAGGCTAGCTGTTTTTCCATGGGAGTCGGGTTGGGTAACTATTTTGCAGAACTTGAAAACTTGCAAAAATAAATTTTAAGACAGATTAAACATCCTGTTGTTTGGATTTTTTCAGCTTTTCCATCAATATTTGAGCGGCATTAAGCAGAGGGTCGATGGTTGGCGAAAACGGAGGAGCGTATGTCAAATCGTTCTTAAAAAACTCTTCAACCGTCAAACCTGCAACAAGCGCACTTGTCACAATGTTTACACGCTTGTCCGCATCTCCCGCGCCAATACCCTGACAGCCAAGAAGCCTTCCTGTTGATTTTTCCGCTGTGAGTTTTAATGTAATATTGTTTACATCCGGCATATAACCCACTTTATCATCTTTTGTAACAGTGACGGAAATCGTCTCAATTCCGAGTTGTTCAGCCTTTTTTTCGGTTAGTCCGGTCATTGACATTGTAAGTGAAAGGCACCTTGTAACAGCTGAACCGAGAACGCCGTAAAACATATCTTCTCCGCCGCATGCGTTAATAGCTGCTGTGCGACCTTCTTTATTAGCGTTTGTGCCAAGCGGAAGCCAGATTTTTGTATTGGTTATTAAAAGATTTTCTTCGATGCAGTCTCCGCAAGCGTAAATATCTTCAATATTAGTTTCCATTCGTTCGTTAACCTTTATTGCGCCGGTTTCGCCAATTGCAATTCCCGCATCACGTGCAATTGCAGTGTTTGGCGTAACTCCCGCGCAAAGCACAACAAAATCAACGGGAATTTCTTTTCCGGAACCTGTTCTTACAGAGCTTACACCCTCGTTGTCACCGGAAAATTCGGTCGCCATTTCAGAAGTCAGTATTGTAAAACGGCCATTGCTTGCAAAATTGAGCTGTTCAAGTATGAGATTTGAAATGTCATCATCAAATGTTTGCATAATTGTCGGTGCGTATTCAATCAGAGTAACATTCAAATTTTGCCGCACAAGCGCTTCAAGCATTTCTATTCCGATGTATCCGCCGCCGATAATTACCGCATTTTTAGAGGATTCTGCCATTTTTCGGATGTTAATCCCGTCTTCTATTTTTCGGACTGTGAAGATATTGTTCAAATTTACATTCTTAATAGGCGGCACAACAGGCCTTGCGCCGATTGCAATAATCAATTTGTCATAATTTACAAGATAAGCATTGTTTGTGTTCAATTCCTCGATTAGAACCTGTTTTGAGGCAGGAAGAATTTTTGCCGCACGATTTTGAAGGTGAACATGAACGTTCTTTTTTTCAAAATCTTCGGGAGAGCGCACAAGCAAAAGATGATAATCCGCAAAATTTCCCTCTATGTAATACGGAAGTCCGCATGCCGAATAGGAAATATGAGTATCATCCGTGTATAAATCAATTTGGGCGTCAGGAAGCATTCTGCGCGCTTTTGCAGCCGCCTTGGCCCCTGCCGCAACACCGCCTAATATAACTATTTTCATAACAGTTTTATATTAAGCCCCGCCAAAATTTATAACAATACTCAAGCGGCTAATTCAAGCCGGATGTATTCAAAATCATTTCTCGCATAAATTGACAGTAACCGTCAATATCGTCCAAATCATCGCTTTCATCTATCAATGCTCTGATTTCAATAATAATATTTTCATTTTTTAAGTTTTCGAATTCCATGATACACACCCTCTCTAAACTAGTAATTTTTATATCGGGAATTTTTCGAAAAACTTTAGAATATTGCTCAATTTTGTTACAAATATTTGCAAAAACGACAAAAATAATTTTGACAGGTTTTGTTAAAAATAAGGAGAATAAAATGTTAATTACATCCGTCAATCCTTCATTCACAGGCATTCTTGTTTCAAATAATTCTTTAAGCAAGGCAAAAGCTTATGCCGTCAGGATTGGCGAAAAAGATAATTATAACAGGTTTCGCAATGGCTGCAAAAACCTCCCCGGTGATTCAATTAAAATAACATCCCGCCATAACTTTAAGCCGGTTGAATCCGTCCGCACAATCGTGAACATAAAAGAAAATGACAAAATTATAAAACATGCAGACTTTTTTCAACATGAATTCAGCGATATCGGAGAAGCGGCATATTACGTGTTAAAGTCTCTGAACGACCCCGAGAGCCGCATTTATAAACAATTATTTCGCTAATCTGTCTCGTTATAAACAAGTTTTTTTCGAAAATTCCACTGTAACAGCGTCAACACAAGGATTATGACAAACAAAACATAAGCAATAGCGCTTGCTTTGCCGACATTAAAGTATTCAAACGCGTTTTTGTAAATAGCATAAACAAGCACATTTGTACTGTCTAACGGACCACCTTGCGTCATCAAATAGATTAGGTCAAACACTTGAAATGAACTTATTGCAGTTATTATGACCACAAAAAATATGGTAGGTGAAAGAAGCGGCACGGTTACATTTTTAAAGGTTTGAAAAGCGTTTGCGCCGTCAATTTTTGCAGCCTCAAATAAGCTGTTTGAAATCCCGCCGAGCGATGCCAGAAATATAATCATATTGTATCCGATAAGTTTCCACACCGAAACAATAATAAGCGCCGGCATTGCAAAATGCGTGTCATAAAGCCAATTTATATGCAGATTCAAAACATTTGCCAAAAGTCCGATATTAGGGTCAAAAATCCATTCCCAGATAATTCCGATAACAATCATCGGCGTGATAAACGGAAGAAAATATGCGGTTTTAAAAAATTCGCCCCCGCGTATTTTGGAATTCAAAATACATGCAAGGATTAATGGTATAATAATACCTAAAACAGAAGTGGAAAGCGCAAAAACAAGAGTATTTAGAAGAATTTTGAAGAATAGGGGTTCGGTAAAAATTTCTCTGTAATTTTCAAGTCCCGCAAATTCAATGTCATTAATCAAATCCCATTTTGCAAAACTTAAGCCGAATGAACAAATGACCGGAATCACAATAAACACAAGCGTTCCGACAAGGGCCGGCAAAATAAAAAGCCATGCCGCAAATTTTTGGTTATTAACTAATTTGTCCATAGAAACTTGGATTGTCCCCCTCCCGAAAATATTATTATAACCTTCCGCAAACGGAGGGTTAATTAAATAATTTTTATGTTACAATTTTACCATAATAAATTAGGGAGAACAACATGAACAAATATGAACACGCATTCGGAAAAAACGATATCAGAGGAATTTACGGAGAAGACATTACAGAAGAAATCTTTTACTTTACCGGACGCGCGTTTGTAGAATACTTAAAAAAACAGAGCGGTGCTTTGGAAAACAAAATTTGGATTACAGTGACACAAGATGCCAGAACTCATTCGCCATCGCTTGCAAAATCGCTTATTGAAGGAATAACTTCAACCGGCGCAAACGTTGTAAATCTCGGGTTAGCGCCAACTCCAATCGGATATTACAGTGAAGTTGCAGGCGTTCCTTCCGAAATTACAAACGGCGAAAAAATCCTCGGCGCAATGATTATCACCGCAAGTCACAACCCGAAAGAATACAACGGCATGAAAATGACTTATGCCGGCAGAACGCTTAATGAAGCACAAATAAAAGAAGTTAAAGAACTTGCGTTTAAAGAACTTGAGAAAAAACATACACCCGCCCAAACCGGAAAAGTTCTCGAATATAATATTATTCCGGATTACATCGGGGATATGAAAAACCGCTTTGGCAAAATCGGCAAAGGCATCAAAGTGGTCGTTGACAGCGCAAATGCGACCGGAGGCGTTGTCGGGCCTGAATTGTACAGAGAGTTGGGGTGTGACGTTATTGAACTTTTCTCAACTCCTGACGGAACATTCCCAAACCACCACCCGAATCCGAGCGATTTAAAAACTTTAAAAGTAATCGAAGAAACGGTCATTGAAAACAATGCTGATGTTGGAATTGCCTATGATGGCGACTCAGACAGAATCGGCGTCATCACGACTGACGGGAAACCGCTTACCGGAGACAAACTTCTTTTGATTTATGCATCTGATTTGTTATCTGAGATTGACAACAAAGACAAACTGACGGTTGTAAGCGAGGTTAAGTGTTCTCAGGTTCTCTTTGACTCGATTAACAACGCGGGCGGACATGCTGTCATGTGCAAAACCGGTCACGGTTACATAAAAGACAAAATGAAAGAAACCAGTGCGCTTCTCGCCGGCGAAATGAGCGGCCACACTTTCTTCAAAGACCGCTATTACGGATTTGATGATGCGATTTATGCAGGATGCAGAATTATTGAAATTATTGCAAAAAACAAAAAGAAAAATCCGGCATTCAAGCTTCAGGATATGCTCAAACCCTTTGATGCTGTTTGTTCTTCCGATGAAGTCCGTTTCCCTTGCCCGAACGACAAGAAAAAAGAAACTCTTGAAAAAATGAAAAATTGTATCGAAAGCAACAAAAACCTTTTCGGAAGCGATATCAAAGAAATTATCACTCTTGACGGCATGAGAATCGTATTTGACGGCGGATTTGCGCTTATCCGCCAAAGCAACACCGAGCCTGTTTTTACACTCAGGTTTGAGGGCAAAACAAAAGACGACTGCGAAAGATACAAAAGCTGCATGATTAAAACTTTAGAAAATATATTAAAATAAAATTATGAATAACGAAACTAAAAACACACTTGTGACAGGGCTTCTTTCTATTGCCTTTGTAATTTTAATACTTTTGAGCATTGGTGACGGCAGTGAACTGCAAAAATTAAACCCGAAGGCAAAGTTCAACCCTTCAACGACTCAAATCAGCGAAAATCTCTTTGTTGATGATATAAACGAAGGTCCGATGAATTTTGAAGCCGCAGCTGCCTATTGCAAATCAAAAGGAATGCGCCTTCCAACACGCGATGAGGCTTGGGAAATGTGGCGCGCCTCATCTACCTGTAAAGTTGCAATGGCCATCAATAGCAGCGTAATTAAAGACAAAGAAACTTTTATAAAATCATGTCATGAAAATTCCGAAAACTGTCTTGTTCCTGCAAATAAAGTAAATTATTTCTGCAACCCTAATGCAGACTTGCTTTTTCTTGACGAAAAATCCTACAGATACGGAAATTACTGGCTAAACGACAGGTACGACAAAAACGGACATTACAGTGCAAATTTTATTTCAGGCAAAACCGATGCTTATATGGATTCCATAAAATTGCTTGGCGTGCGCTGTGTCAAAGAAGCAAAATAAGTTTGCAGGTTTAATTTTGTTATAATTTGGACATGGTTGCAATTGTTTTTGAATGCTTGCATTTTAAAATGTTTTATATTATTATAAATCTGTCAGAAAAGTTACTCACGAATATGAATTCCAAAAGCTTTAACTAGCATTATTTTGGCATGTTCGTAAAATATATAAGTATTAAATTCAAATTAAAATGAAAGGTAAAATCAATGGATTTAGAAAACAAAGAAGAAATTTCAACAGAAGTTACAGAAGAAGTTGTTGCAGAATCTGCAGCTGAAACTGTTGAAAATGCAGATGAAAAACCCGCAAGAGGCAGAAAAGGCCGCGGCAGAAAACAAAAAATCGAAACAGTTGAAGAAAAACCGCAAAGCGAATGGACTGAAAGAGTTGTCCAAATCAGCCGCGTAACAAAAGTTGTTAAGGGCGGTAAAAAATTAAGCTTCCGCGCAATCGTAATTGTCGGCAACCAGAAAGGTCAGGTTGGCGTTGGATGTGCTAAAGCTTCAGAAGTTATCATTGCTATCCAAAAAGCAATCGCTGACGGAAGAAAAAATCTTGTTACAGTTCCGATTTTCAAAACAACTATTCCGCATCCGATTGTCGGCCGTTCAGGTGCAGGCGAAGTTATGTTAAGACCGGCTTCTCAAGGTACCGGTATTATCGCAGGCGGCGCAGTTCGTTCAGTTCTTGAACTTGCAGGTATTGAAAACATCCTTTCAAAATCTTTAGGTTCAAAATCTCCGCTCAACGCAGCTAACGCAACAATCGATGCATTAAAATCATTGACACCGTTTGCAGATGTTGCAAAAAGACGCGGCTTAACAATGGCTGAACTTTTGAACTAACAGCCGATAAAAATATCTCATTTCAAAGGCATAATATTAAAAATGCAAGTAAAGTCCAAAAATGAAATGAACATATTAACTTATTGGCCTATTCACTTATTAACTTAAAGAATTAATATAATAAAAAGGAAAAATAAAATGGCAGATACAAAAAAAATTAAAATCAAATTGGTTAAAAGCCTTATCGGTGCTTCAGAAGCTCAAAAAAGAGTTGTAAAAGGCCTTGGCTTGACTAAAAAAGATCAGGTTGTAGAACACTTTAACAGCGCCACAATCATGGGCATGGTTAACAAAGTTTCACACCTTCTTGAAGTTGCAGAATAGTCTGCAAAACTGCGTAAGTTAACGCGAGCGGTACACAAAAATAAAAAGGAAAATTAAAAATGACAGATACAATTAATTTAGGAAATTTACAGCCTGCAGAAGGTTCAACACACAAATCAAAAAGAGTAGGCAGAGGCCGTTCATCAGGACATGGTAAAACATCTTGCCGCGGCCACAACGGTGAAGGACAGCGTTCAGGAAGCTCTGCAAAAAGAGGTTTCGAAGGCGGCCAGATGCCATCTTACAGAAGATTGCCGAAATTGAAAGGCTTCCAGGTTTACAAAAAGCCGGTTTCTGCAGAAATCAATGTCGGAAGACTTGCTCAATTAGGTTTGAAAGAAGTTTCTCTTGAAGCTTTGAAAGATGCCAGAAAAGTTCATCCGTCTTCTGATTTGTTGAGAATTCTCGGCAATGGTGAAATCTCTGAAGCAATTACGGTAAAAGCAAATTACGTAACACCATCAGCAAAAGAAAAAATCGAAAAAGCAGGCGGAAAGGTTGAGTTAGTATAATGGCACAAGGAATTAAAATGCCTACAACCGAAGATTTAATGTCAATGTGGCAGGCGTCCGGCCTGAAACAGAAGCTTATCTTCACATTTATAATGATTGCCGCATTCAGATTCGGCGTTCAAATGCCGCTTTACGGTATTAACAACCAGGTATTCGCAAATCTTGCGGCCGGTAATAATATCATCGGATTTTTGGACCTGTTCTCAGGCGGTGCGTTAGGTAAAGTTTCAATCTTTGCCCTCGGCATTGGCCCATACATTACGGCATCAATCATTATGCAGCTTGTTTCTGTTGTAATCCCTTCTTTGGAAAAACTTCAAAAAGAAGAAGGCGAAGCCGGCAGAAGAAAGCTTTCGCAGTACACCAGAGTCTTCACGGTTGTGCTTGCAATATTCCAGTCATTGGTATTTATGCTGTTTATGCGGCATCTGCCGGGCGCAATCGCTCCTAACGTAAATCATTTAATGTTTTATGTAAGTTCCATTGCGGTCTTAACAGCAGGTTCTGTACTTGTGATGTGGATTTCGGAACTAATTACTGAAAAAGGTATCGGTAACGGCGGTTCTTTGATAATTTTTGTGGGTATCATCTCCGGTATTCCGCTTTATGCATCAAGAACAGCCGAAATCGTTTCAAAAAGCACGGCAATGCAGTTAGGCCTTGTGGCACTTCTTGCAATATTTTTTGTAACAATGATTTTCATTGTAATAATGCAGGAAGCAGTCAGAAAGGTTATTATCGTAAATCCGAAACGTCAGGTTGGAAACAAAGTTTACGGCGGCATGAATTCGTTCATTCCGTTCAAGCTCAATCCTGGCGGTGTAATGCCGATTATCTTTGCGATTGCGATACTTTTGTTCCCGTCAACAGTTTTAAGCATAATCAGCCAGGCAGATTTCAATTCTGTTGCTGTGAAAAACTTTGTTGTTAAACTCACAACAATCATGAGTCCTGACGGGGCGGTATATTACGCTTTGTATTTCGGATTAATCGTTGCACTGACGTTCTTCTATGCATCAATTATGCCGAACATGCAGCCAAAAGACATTGCAAATAACCTGAAAAAATACGGTTCTTCAATTCCGGGCATCAAACCGGGCAAACCAACAGCCGATGCACTTGATAAAATCCTTTCAAAAACAACATTTATCGGTGCGATGGGTCTTGGTATAATTGCATTGGTTCCGTCATTTGCAAGTTATGCGACAAATATCAAAACCCTTCAGGGTATCGGAGCAACCTCTCTGATAATCATGGTAGGTGTTGCGCTTGACTTGATAAATCAGGTCAGAACTCACCTTCTGGCAAGAAACTACGAAACATTTCTAAAAGATTAGAAATTAAACAAATAAAAAGACGCCGCGGAAAATATATCCGTGGCGTTTTTATTTATTAGAGTGTTTTTTCACGGTTTTAAAACAAATTGGAGAGATATATTTTTCGACCAAATAACACGGCATTACTCAAAAGTAGTATGGAATTTAGAAATTTATTAATATTTCGTTGAATGTTTTGGGAAGAGCAAAGGCTTACTATATAAATGTAAATCCTCAACTCTTCTGATTGCTCAGTTTATGCCCTGCAAAAGCAGGGCTTTTCTTATGTCACAAATTGTAAATATTTTTGCAATTAAGCCTGAAATATTGTATTATAAACCTATATTACACTTTGAAAGGGCTTGTCATGAGAGAATTAATAGAAAATAATCAACGCATAACAATGGTTCCGTTCGACTTCAAAAACGCCAATAAAGGCACAATTACAGAAGTTAACAGCGAAGGTTTCACAATCGAATTGGATTATGATCCGGTTGGCGTTTTGAAAAGCAACTATTGCGAATTTTATACAACAACATCAAACGGAATGCTATATTTCGATTCTTATGCAAAAGAAATCAACGGCAAAACTTTGAGAATCGCAAATCCCGCAAAACATAAATTCCTCCAAAGACGCCGTTTTACGCGTGTTAAATATATTCATGATTTAAAAATGACGTCCGGTGATATTTCGCATGAGATTATGACTCTCGACATTTCAGCGGGTGGTATGAAGTTCAGAACTAAAGAAAACTTCAATATCGAACTTGAATATAATGTAACGCTGCCGCTTTCTGAAGAAATCAGCGTTGAGTGCATATTCACACCCATCAGAATCGAAAAAAACAAAGACGGCTACACTCTTTCAGGCGAATTCAAATATTCAGATAACCTGAAGAAAATGACATTAATTCAGTACTGCTCAAAACGCAGCCTTGAAATTGCAAACAAATAGAGGCGTTAAATTGAGTCTGATTAATTTATTCCGCAAAAAAACAACCAATGCTTTGTTTACAACGCCTTCGCACGGGCAGAAATTTTTCATATTTAATAAATTCAGACAATTTTACAAATATGATATTTCCGAAACCGATACGCACAATCCCTCAGATGCCCTTTCTAAGGCTCAGGAACGTGCGGCAAAGATTTACGGAGTAAATTATACATCATTTCTAACAAACGGCTCCACAAGCGGCATAATTGCCTCTGTATTAGCCTGCACAAAATCAGGCGATAAAGTTCTTCTTCATAATGACGCACACCCTTCACATGCCAATGCTGTAAGGCTTGCCGGGTGCGAACCGGTGTTTTATGATTTGGCGAAAGACGAAATTTGGGGTGTTTATCAAAAAAATTCTGCAGAAAATCTTGAACCATACTTGAAAAACAACAAAATCAAAGCCGTAATTATAACTTCCCCAACTTACGAAGGCTTTGTAAGCGACATTAAGGCAATTAAAGACCTGTGCAAAAAGTACGGTGCATATTTGATTACTGATGAGGCGCACGGTGCACTTTACCCGTTTTCAGACGAATTGCCGCAAAGTGCCGTTCAGATATCAGATTTCACCATTCAATCGCTTCACAAAACAGCAGGCGGGCTGAATCCGACAGCACTTTTGCATTCAAATTGCGAAATCGACCCGTTATCTGCTCTTGCCTTAATCAATACAACTTCCCCTTCTTACCCTCTATTAGCAACAATTGAGGCAAATATAAATTATTTAAACAGCAAAAAAGGCCGCGTGAAAATAAGTTTGCTCACTTCATCAATAAAAAAACTCAAATCCGAATGCCCGAATCTTGAATTTGGCGGTGATGATATTACAAAAATTCTTGTAAAATCCCCAAATTGCAGCGGCGAAGACTTTTCAGAAAAACTTTTTGAAGCCGGAATTGAAGATGAGCGCTCAAATGAAAAATCCGTAATGCTTTTGTGCGGACTCGGAACTGATGAAAAAAAGCTGGATCGTCTTTGTAAAGTATTAAAAAGATTGTAACATTTTGTAATAATCTGCGTATAAATATTAAAGAAAACACACATCCCTGCCGTAAAAGAAAGTAAGAATTAGTTACTAACGAAAGGAAAAGCGGCAACTATGGGAATGGCAGCATCACAAGCCAGATTATTATCCATAACATCACGTATGTCTGATAACGAACTTCGCGCTCAGCTTATCAACAACGCAAAGATGCGCTTGACCGAAGATACAGCTAAAGCCAGCGAAAAATACGTTAATGCCTTAAACAAAACCGAATTAATGATGTCAAACAAAGACGAACTTGGCAACAAGATGTATCAGCAGTTAACATTTAACAATTTGACAGCATACAGTTCTTACAACAACCAGTATGGCTTGATAAATAAATCAGGCGAACTTGTTGTAAGCGAACTTGACGCGGCAAAATATGAAAATGCAATTGCGGCTGCCGAAAAAGACACTGACACAGATGCGCTTACAGAATTCTTAAAATCTTACGGATTGGAAAAATCATCAACTTCATTCTGGGAAAGCAATAAATTAGACGATGAAATGAAAGTCAGATATGAAGGTGATGTTGAATATGACGATAACGCAAACCGTATTTCAGGCTTACACTACGGCTATGACATGTCAAAAGATTCAGCAGAAGTCATGGTTTATGAAAGATTGCTGGACGACTACAACAAAGCCGATAAAGCCTACACAAAAGCCGTCATTTCAAATATTAAAGACTATTTGTTTGAATACGTTCCGACCGGCGAAACCCAAAAATACGAAGATAAATACGACGAAGTTTTAAAATACAATACAGAAAACGGCAAAACTCCGACATTCACCGAATCTCAACAGTCTTTGAATTATCTTAAAAAGATGTTGAATGATTTGGGCAACAGCGGAAAAATCGATAAGAAAAGCGATTTTTACAAAAACATGCAGTACTACCTGAATGAAATGGTTAAATTTCAAGGCGGCAGCGCTGTTGTTGAATCCGGAACTGATATCACAAAAACAACCGACGGTTACAGCATTAACGGCGGCGCATTCAAGATTAGCAAAGACGAACTTGGAAATTATCAGGTAACAGGAGCTGACGGATTTAGCGTAACTTCCGCTCTTACACAAGGCAAAGACGGAGGATACAGTTTCACATACACAAGAACCAAAACAGAAGAAGACGGCTCTTCTGCAACAAAAAGCGGAACCTGCACTTTCACGCTTACAGACCCGATTTCAGCAATATTAACCGAAAGCGACAGCCAGCATGGCGTCGGAGAAGCTGTTAAAGATGCTTATAAATACTTCCAGCAAGGTATTCTGAACGAAATTGACCGTTCAAAATTTGCAGATATAGCACCGCAAGAAAAAGCAGCTTATGATGAAGCAGCAAAACAACTTTCTTTATTCATTTTCGGAACTGACTGCGGCGCTAATAATTATGACAAACTCGGCGATATGAACTGGATTATCAATGAAAGCGGCATGCCTACTACAAATCTTGACGGCAATACAACCGTCACAATTAAGCAAAACGAAGGCGGCAATTTCGTTTACAAAGATTACAAGGCAAACTTTGAAGCAATCAAGGACATCTATCTTATTGATGAGATGATAGATATCTACGGCGCACCAAAATACACCTGGATTGATGTTAACAACCCGAACGAAAACGCCGATGCAAAAGCTCAATGGTATACAAATATTTTTGAAAAAATGCAGGAAAGCGGTTATCAAAAGATCTCAAAAGAACTTACCCAAAGTGCCGAATGGATTCAATTCGCACTTGAAAGCGGTTTGTTATCAATGGTTCAGGTTGATGATGAGTTCAAATGGGTTTCCACAATGTATTCAAACTGCTCAGATATCACAGAAGACACAGTGGATTTGGAAATCACTCGCGCAGAAGCCGAATACAAAAAAGAAACAAACAAAATTCAAGCAAAAGACAAACGCTTTGATTTGGAACTCAAAAACATCGACACAGAGCATGAATCTCTTCAAACAGAATACAATTCAATCAAATCCGTTATCGACAAAAACGTCGAAAGAAACTTTAAGATGTTTGGATAATACTGATTAAATAAGCTTTTTCGGGGATTTCTTTACATGTTTTTAAAAGATATAAAGATTATGTAAGGAAATCCTTATTATCTCAATTTTAGATTATAATAATAATATAAGTTGAGAAAGAAAATTGGAGATTACGATGAAATCAGTAAAAGACATCCTTACAAAGTTAGAAAATGCAGATAATTCAGTAAAAAACGAAGTTGAAAACATGCTCGTAGAATGCGGCACATCAGCACTTCCGCAATTGGTTGACCAGCTTCAGGTTGTAAGAGGCGTAAAAAGAGGCGTTGTTGCAATGACTCTTATCAGACTTGGTGATGCTTCTATCGAATATCTTGAAAATGCTGCAAAACAAAACAAAGACTTTGAATGGGTTGCAGAATACCTGATTCGCGAAATCAAAGGCGAAATCGCAGCTTAAGCCTTTAGCCGAAAATTTATAAAAAATAAAAAAGCAGTTGATATATTTCAACTGTTTTTTTTGTGTATAATTAAATCAATGGAAAATAATAAATCGCTTCAATATACATGTCTTTTTGGCGGCGGCGCTATCCGCGGAGCCGCTTATGTCGGCACTATGCGCGCTATGGAAGAATTGGGAATAAATCCGCAAACGCTCGCCGGCTCTTCTGTCGGCTCTGTAATTGCCGGCCTTATGGCTGTCGGATATACGGCTGATGAGGCTTATGATGTATTTATTCAATTTAATTTTGAAATTTTCCGCGACGTACAACTGTCGCTCGGCCCTAAATTCGCCCTAAGTAAAGGCGAATTGTTCCTTGAATGGATTCGCGATTTGATTGAACAAAAATTCTACGGCGAAAATTACAAAAAAGGTTCGCACAAAGCCGTCACGTTTAAAGACATCGAAAAAGATTTAATTATTATAACAACCGACCTATCAAGCTTTGAATGCAAAGAGTTTTCCCGATATGAAACGCCGGATTTTGAAATTGCCGCAGCAATAAGAATCTCTTGCGGAATGCCCGGCTTGATGCGTCCTGTGGAATACAACAACCGCATCCTTGTTGACGGCGACTTGCAAAAAAGCTGGCCTATGTGGAAACTTTCAAAACATCTTCTTCTGGCAAACGGCAGAATTCTTGAATTCAGACTCGAAGGCGATTTTGAAGGCAATGATAAAAATACGATTGAATACGTAAATTCGCTCTACGCCTTCACAACCTCGATGGCAACAACTTTCATTATTGATATCTTCGGTCAGAAAGACAAGTTTGATTATATTGTCATAAATGCAGGCGATATAAATATCGTGGACTTCAACATGTCAGAGGAAAAACGCAGAGATTTGATGGAAAAAGGCTATTCGCAAACCATGAATTACTTCAAAAAACTTCTTCCAAAGAAAAAACGAAACCTGCTTTGCATGTATAAAAATATAAACGAAAAACTTGTAAAAATCCTTAAATATATTCAAAAACAAAATATTGCAAGCGCTAAAAATCAGACATGCGAACTTTTTGTCGATTTGTGCGAATATAAAGAATTTATTGATGAAAAATTCTATGAATACATCGCCGAATTCAAAACTTTATTGTTCCAAAATCTCAATTACCCTGCCTTATTTGGAAAAACAACACTGAATAATGCTAAATTTGTTGAAAAATCCTTGCAGGAAATTATTTATCTTTTGTACGATAAAATCGACGAATTGGAAACATATTTGTCAGAAGAAAAAGTTTAACGTTAATATTGACAACCAAAAACTTTTCACATATTATAAAGAGGTGGCAAATCCGCAAAAAGAAAAGACTCCGGCGGTTTGTTCAAAATAAAAATTGCCCGCCCTGGTGGCGGAATCGGTAGACGCGTTGGACTTAAAATCCAATTGGGTGTATAACTCAGTGCCAGTTCAAGTCTGGCCCAGGGCAATCTTAAAAACTCACTTTAGGGTGAGTTTTTTTTATTGTTTAAAATTCTTCTTTACATTTCGAAATAAATAGGCAATTTTTATTCGTATATATTTTTTATATAAATAATAGATAATATAGAGAGTATATATGAGTATAAAATTCGATTTTGGCAAATTTGCGCAGAATATGCAGACACTTGGTTCTGATATGTTAAAGAATACAGTTCTTCTTGCAAGCACAAGAAGAATGCCTCCTTGCGGCGGTTTTTACGGGCCGAGCATCTGGGGTTGTCCGGGCGGTTTGACCGGAGGATTCCCGATGAATTCACTTTATGGTCCATATCCGATGCTTCCCGGGCAGACGGATCCATATCTTACGCAATTTGGCCTTGATGGGGCATACAGACGCGCTGAAAAATACTATAACGAGGCACCTGTGTATTCTCCGACAGGCAGAATGACACAAACCCCAACAGATACAACCTTTGGTAAAGAATTCTCGGATTCGCTAAAAGCACAAAAAGAATTCAGCTTTGTAACAGACAAATGGCAGGAATTAAACGCAAAAGAAGACTTAACAGAGGATGAAGAAGCAGCTGTTGCTGACGCATACCGTGAAAGTGCTAAAGAACTCGGCAAATCATATATAAGTTATCTTGACAAAGAGCATGGAAACAATAACGGAGAAATGACTCTTGATGAATATACAACATATTTAATTGATACACTTGTAGGACCGGATGCATCAGCCGAGGATAAGGCAAATGTCACACAAGCGGCGCAGGAAGCGTTTAAAAAACTTGACTTGAACGGAAGCAATACTCTGGATGCAAAAGACATGGCCGCGGTAATGGTCTATTTGGATACAGCTATCGACAATGATGTTAACGGCAAAATAAATCCCCAGGATTATGGAAATCTACAACAACAGTTAATTTCCGACAGCGGACAAATTGTTGACGCTTTAAAACCAATTTACAAACGATTATTTGGAGAATAATTTTTCCAATCCCGACCGGTCAAACTGTTTGGAATTGGCAAAATCGCTTAATCTGGCAGGATTGAGCGATTTTAGGCTGTCAAAAATTTCTGAATAGTTATTACAATCAGAACAAAGAGAAATCAGCGGAATAGCTGCTTCATTTGCAAGTTTTTGCACTTTTATATCATAATCAATAGCCGCCGTCTTAACTCCTGCCTTTATAGCCGCAATAACAGCATGAAAACGCATCGCAAGCATATAATCCAGTTGCGCAATCCGTTTAAAAATCTCCTGCCGGCTGTTATAATAAATAATTTCCGTTTCAGTATTCGGATTTTTTGCTTTCACAATACCTTCAAACTTTTTGCAAACCGCTTCATCAAGAGCTTTTTGAAAAACAAAAAGTTCAATCTTTCTGTTTGGGAATTTTTCCGGCACAAAATCAGCCAGAGAATTTAAAAATTCATCACTCATAGTGGAAAAATCTCTAAGCTGAATGCCAACAGCAAAATTTTTCGGAATTTCACTGATAGAAACTGAGAAAACAGGATCATTAACAAGTTCAGCAGCTATTCCCCAATTTTCAAGGAGTTTTTGGCTTTTTTCATCTCTTACAGAAACGTATTTTGCTCTTTTTAAAAGATTTTTAACGATAAATTGTGAAATCTTTTTGTTAAGCGGGCCGATTCCTTGCGCAAAAATTGCAACATCTTTTTTAAACAAGAGGGCCGCAAATATTACAAAAGAATAATAAATAAGGCTTTTCAGGCTTGTCACATCTTGTAAGAGGCTTCCGCCGCCGGAGATAAGAATGTCTGATGAATAAATAGTTTTGCAAAGTTTAGGTATGTCAAAATTTTTAACGGCACAAACGCCGTATTCTTCAGCGGTTTTAGAAGGGTTTGCCGAAAGTACGGTTATATCAGCACCGAAATCTTTTAATTTATCACAAAGCACCGAAAGAATTGCATCATCGCCAAAATTATCGAACCCGTAATATCCTGACAAAACAACTTTTTTACTCATCTGTTCCGCCCTTTTCAAAGATATTGTAAACTTCGTCTTTGTAAGGAATAGATTTTATTGCTCCGATACCTTTAGCCTGAAGCCCCGCAACAATTGAGGCAAACTTTGAGGCCTCAAAAGGTGTCAGCCCATGCGTAATTGCATGCAAAAATCCGCCGTTAAAAGCATCGCCGGAGCACGTTGTATCCACGATTTCATGGGTAAAAAATTCCGTAAAAATAACATTTCCGTTATAACCTGTATAATATCCGCCGTTTTGTGAAGACTTGATAACAACAGTTCCCACACCCATATCCCAGATGCGCTTGATGATATTTTCAACCGAATCCATCTCCAAAATATTGATTGTATCATATTTTGAACTCATAAAAAGAATATCGACATCTGAAATTACCCTGTTAAAATCATCCTTAGCGGTTTCGGGAGTTGTAATTGAGGATGAATAATTCGGGTCATAGGCCGTTATAACATCATTTTTCTTTGCAATTTTATAAGCTTCCGCTACAGCCTCTTTTGCAGAAAGCGAAAGAGATTGCGTGACGCCTGAAGCGTAAACAACTTTTGAATTTGCAATATAATCTTCCGAAATATCTTCTAAAGAAAGTTTTGACGGCGCAATACGCTTTCTGTAATAAGCGTATTCTTTGCTGCAGCCATGAGGCCTTGCGATAAAATAAACTCCGTTCGCTTCATTAGCTATTTTTACCTTAGAAATATCAAGCCCTTCATTTTGCCAGCTTTCGAGCAAGTAATCCTTGAAAACATCATCCCCCACTCTTGTGATAAAGCCAACCTCAGAACCCATTCTGGAAGCAGCGACGGCAGCCGCCAGAGCATCTCCGCCATAATATTTTTTCAAACAACCTGCAGATGCTAAATGTTCATCGCTCGAAAGTTCGATAAGGCTTTCGCCAATCGTAATAATATCAAGATTTTTATTCATTGCAATCCTTTATTTCATTTAGCGCACTTTTTACGCGCCTTGTAATTTCAGAATAAGAATATCCCTCAACCAAATCGCGGCCGACACCAACAGCTACTGCTCCTGCGGCAATATAATCCTTAACATCCTGTAATTTAACATTTCCTGTCGGCATAATATTTAAAAACGGCATTGGTCTTAAAAGATTTTTCAGATAAGAAACTCCACCCATCGCTTCTATCGGATAAATTTTTATAAGCGGAATACGCGCTTTCCAGGCCGAATACGCCTCATTTGCGGTAGAAGTTCCGGCAATAAAGGGGATTTTTTTATCTTTGGAAAATTTAACCAGATTCATCTGAAAAATCGGGGATGAAATAGCCGCCGCACCGGCTTCAAGAGCGGCATGAGCCTGAATTGAGGTAATAATTCCGCCCGCGCAAACTGAAACTTCCGGCGAAATCTCTTTTATACACTTGTAAATTTCCGGATTTTCCACATTAATTTCAAGAAATTTAACACCACCCTCAATCAGGGCATGCGCAATTCCTCGTACAGAATCTGCGTCGCTGTTTCTGATTATCGGAATCAATCTTTCTTTTTCGAGTAAATCTACTAAATTTTCGTTCATAATCTATCCTTTTTTTTAAATTTATTATATCATAAAAGTAGGAGGGATATGAAAAAGTTAAAATCAAAAGCATTTTTTATATTTTCGGTGCTGTTTCACATCGTTATGTCGTTTGTGATAATGCTTGTTTCATGGCAGATTTTCGAACCGAACGCGTACAATCACATGGTAAACTGGTTTTCGGCCGCAAAAAACGCGCCAGATGATGTTGTTGTTGTAATTATTGATGACAAATCTGTTTCAAAATACAGATGGCCATGGAAACGCGAACTTTACGGAAAAATATTTGAATATCTTCATGAATACGGCAAACCCGAATTAGTCGGATATGACGCGCTTGTAAACAGCCTTGACCTTGATAACCCGCAATCCGATGCGAAATTTTTCAATACTCTTTCAAAAATGGACAACCTTGTTGTCGGTTTCAGCCTCACTGACGAAAACAACAGGGATGAAAACGAAAAACAGTATTCAGAAAAATTCTTCAGCAAATTTGGCGTAAATATAACAGACAAACGGAAAAATGTTTATCCTTCAAAATATCAAAGTTATGTAAAATTTCCGCAAGACTATTTTAACGCCGTAAAATACGCAGGGTCCGTGAATTCAACACGTTTCACCGCAAACGGATATTTAGTTTACGCAGACCAAATTGTGGCAATCGACGGTAAATTTTATCCTTCTCTTTCTTTGAGAATGTATATGTATCTGAATGATGCTAAGGATTTGACGATTTATGACAACTCGATTTTTGTTGAGAAAACAGGGCTTTCGATTCCGTCATTTTCAAGTTACAACGGGATTCAAAGCTATCTTAAATACTACAAAATCAGAAAAAGCACCTCTTTTTCGCACAGAATTTATTCAGCATCAGACTTAATCGACTCGCTTGAAGCAATCAGGAGCGGCAAAAAACCTGTAATAGACCCATCTGAATTCAACGGAAAAATTGTTTTTGTCGGCGCCAATGCAAAAGCCTCTGCAATTAAAGTAATCGACGAACTTCCGACACCGATGCTTGCAGAACACCCCGGGGTCGACGTTCAGGCGACAAATCTTACAAACCTTTTGAATCAGGACCTTATGCGGCTTTCATCATTCTGGCAGGATTTGTTTGTAATCATATTCTTAAGTATTCTGACCTTTGTTATCATAAGCAGACTGACATTCTTTAAATCAATCGCGCTTTTAGCAGGTGTTGCATTGCTGTATTTCGGATTTGCGGTGGTATGTTTTAGCTGTAATTTTGCGGTAAACGTTGTAACTCCGCTTGCAATTCAGCTTGTGACAATGGTTTTTGCCTATTCATACAATTTCATTATGGAAGGACGTAACAAGGAAAAAATAAAACAAGCCATGGGCCGCTATTTGTCGCAGGATGTTATGAAAAATGTTGTAAAAAACATTGACGACATCAAGCTTGGCGGAAAACGTGCGAACGTAACCGTTTTATTTGCAGACATCAGAGGCTTCACAAGCATGAGCGAAAAAATGTCTGCAGAAGATGTTTCTGTAATTCTTAACGAATATTTTTCAGAAATCGAACCCATTATTACAAAATACAACGGAACAATCAACAAATTCATCGGAGATGCAGTCATGGCAGTATTCGGCGATCCGATTCAGGATTTGAAACATCCGGTTAATGCCGTAAAATGCGCTTACGAAATGCTGAAAAAGGTTGAAGAACTTCAGGACAAATGGATTTTTGAAGGCAAACCCAAAATTGAAATCGGAATCGGCATAAACACAGGCGATGCGTTTGTCGGCAACATCGGCTCAGAAAAACGCCTTGAATACACGGTAATCGGCGACACCGTCAATCTTGCAAGCCGCATTGAAAGCTATAACAAAGTTTACAGAACAAACTTTCTCATAAGCACCTCCACTTACTCCTATGTAAGCTCAATCGCAGATGTAATCAAGATTAGCGAAGTTCAAATCCGCGGCAAATCAAAAAAAATGGATATTTACGAGGTTTTGAGAATAAACATCGAAAAACCTGCAGCAAAATAATCTGCCCTCACACAAATCTTATGCTAAAATAATTATATGATTGAGGACTTGGACAAACTAAAAATCGCGATTGATGTGGAAGTTAAGCACCGCTACATAGATATTCACGGAAAAACGCAGACATTTTCGCGCTTCATCAGAAACGAGGCGAAAAAATACTACAAACTTTCCAAAAAGAATCCGAAATGGGCGGTTATTGCAGAATCCTTCGAACATTACCCGCATGCCTCCGTAAACGAGCGCAGGCGCGCAATTGACCATCTTATAAAAGTCATTAAATCCGAAATCAAAAAAGATACTCCGGATGAAATTCAAACAGGCTCAACGGCACCTCTCAAGCCCCCATCTGAGACTGATGTAACATACGTAAAAGGCGTCGGGCCAAAAGTTGCTTATTCTCTAAACAAACTTGGAATCTACACTGCGCAGGATTTGATTTTCTACCTTCCGCGAAAACACATCGACTATTCAAGCAGAACTCTCATCAAAAACCTTAAAGAAGGCCAATCGACAACAGTTTTTGGCTATATCAAATCAGTTTCAGCCTTCAATTCCAAAAATAATTTATCTGTAGTGAAAGTCAAAATCGCAGACGAAAGCGGATACATAGAACTCGGCTTTTTTCAGGCAAAAGGCAACCGTTTCACGCTAGAAAGAACTAAGTCGCAGTTTCCGCAGAATGCTGGAATAATGGTTTCCGGAACCGTTAAATTGAATAACTTTGACCATCGCCTTACATTTGACAAGCCGACATATTCAATCATGACCGGCGAATTCCTCGAAAGCGGCCAGTCAAACCTTAATATGGCACGCATTGTTCCGATTTATACTGTTTGCGAAAACCTGAATGTCAAAACCCTTCGCCGCGCAATCCACAACGCAATCCAGCTTTACAAAGATAGCATCAAAGATATTCTGCCCGACTATCTTCGCGAAAAATATCAGCTTTTAGATAAAAAAACAGCAATTGAACAAATTCATTTTCCGGAGAATCAGGAACTTTTGGAAAAAGCGCGTTTCAGCCTGATTTTTGAAGAATTATTCATTGTCCAGCTTAAAATGGCGCGACTTCGAAACGAGAACAACAAACATTCTGCACTTGCACTCAAAATCAACACGGGCGGGCTTGTTCATAATTTCATCAACAGCCTTCCATTTGAACTCACAGGCGGCCAGAAAAAAGCCGTCAGCGAAATTCTAAACGACCTGAATTCAGAACAACCCATGGCGCGGCTCCTTCAGGGCGATGTCGGCAGCGGAAAAACCGTTGTTGCCTGCATAATGCTCCTTGCGGGTGTCGAAAACGGCTATCAGGGCGCGCTTATGGCGCCAACAGAAATCCTTGCCCAGCAACACTACAACAACCTTGTAAACTGGCTTACACCACTTGGCTTAAGCGTCGGCCTTTTCCTTGGAAGTCAGCGCAAAAAAGAACGCGAAAAATTCCAAACTGATTTGCGAAACGGCCAGACCCACATCGCTGTCGGAACCCACGCTCTAATTCAAGATTCAATTGATTTTAACAACCTCGGCGCAATCGTTGTTGATGAACAGCACAGATTTGGCGTAAAACAGCGAAACATTCTTAAGAAAAAATCCCAAAACCCGCAAATGCTCACAATGACCGCAACCCCAATTCCGCGGACATTAGCCCTCACGGTTCATGGCGATTTGGATTTGACAATAATTGATGAACTTCCAAAAGGCAGACTTCCCATAAAAACAACCCTCACATCATCACACAAAAGCGTCTATGACCTGATTCAGCGCGAAGTTGAGGCCGGTCGTCAGGCTTATGTTGTTTATCCGCTTATTGATGAGAGCGAAACTCTTTCTGCCAAAGCCGCAACTCAGGAAGCCGAACGGCTTAGCGAGGAAGTTTTTCCGCAGTTCAAAATCGGGCTTTTGCATGGGAAACTAAAAAATGATGAAAAAGAACAGGTGATGGCTGATTTTAAAAATAAAAAATACGACATTCTTGTCTCGACAACAGTTGTCGAGGTCGGCGTGGACGTACCGAATGCAACTGTTATGGTAATCGAAAACGCAGAACGTTTCGGGCTAAGCCAGCTTCACCAGCTTCGCGGGCGCGTCGGCCGAAACAGTCTTCAGTCATACTGCGTTCTTGTCAGCCCTTCCCGCTCACAAGAAACCCGTGAACGCCTCTCAATCATGACCCAAACAAATGACGGATTTGTAATCGCGGAAAAAGATTTACAGCTTCGCGGGCCCGGAGAATTCCTCGGAACCCGCCAGAGCGGACTTCCTGATTTAATTATCTCCGATATCGTAAGAGATGCCGAAATTCTTGAAAAAGCACGCAACGAAGCCATTGATTTTTTGAAAAATTACAATATCGAAGATTATCCCGGCCTTAATTCAGCCTCAAGCCTCCAACTGTTTTCAGGATTGGATATTTAATGATTAGCGCATTTATCGCAAAATTACAGCTAAAAATTGCAGGTAAAATCAATTTAAAGAGAAAGTCTTTTACTCCATAGCTTTCATTCACTTTGCAGCATTAATATTTAGTTGTAAAAATTTCCAAAATTTGGGCATATATATAATAGGGATTTTGTATATATTAAGTATTGTAAAAATTTCCGGACAAATTGAAATTATATAAATAGTTATATACTTTATATATATAAGAAATCAGATACAAAGGAGTCGTTTATGGGCGGACACCCGATAAATTTACAACCTTGCAGAGCCGGTACACTACGCGGCTATCACGGAAATTCAATAAACATAAATATTCAAAAAACCACGATTAATAATGGTGCATTATTTCCGACGCCCTCCTATGGTTATTATCAGGATCCCAGATTGAGCAAAGGTGAAAAATGGCTGTTGGGAATTGGAGCTGTCGCGACAATAGGCGGAGCCGTGTTGGGAGCATTGCCGGATAAAACACAAAAAGTAATGGATGATATGCAGGCAACACTGGCGGACAATCAGGCAAAACTTGATCAAATACAGAGAGATTTAGATGCGACAAATACAGAAAACCAACGATTACGCGAACAGGCCGCAGCCAGAAGACAGGCAGCAGTAGATGAAGTTGCAGCAACAAGAGCAGCCTCGCAGGCACAGCAAAATCAAAATGCTGACTTTACTGCCGGAGCAAGAGAAGTAAAAGATAACAACGGAACTTCAACATACACCGTACGCGCGAAGAAAAATGCCGACGGAACTGTAACCGGTGATACAGGATACAGCATTATCGCAGGCAAATATAAAGGCGAAGGCGGAAAAGCTTTAACCCACAGCGAAATTATGGCTTTAGCAAGAGAAATTTTCAAGGGTAAAGCTCTAAAAGCCGGAGATATTGAACTTCCAAACGAAGTAACGGTAAACGGAAAAACTTACACTTACGATAAATCAGGAACAGTTGCAGAACAAACATTCACATTAACTGACCAAAAATTTGAAATATATCAAAGCGGAGCGCGTCAGGCAGGTTCACACTGGGTTGCAACGCTAAACGGAAAAGATTTGGCAGGTCAATACAATACAGAAGCCGAAGCAAAGGCGGCGGCTGAAGAAGAAGGCAAAAAACAACAATCAGCACAAGCTTAAAAAGAGGAGAACACCCAAAATGGGATGGATGGTTGGCAAAAGCGGCTATACAATGCAAACAGAAAGATTAAATTTAGGCAGAAGCCCTAATATAAACATCAACGCCAAAGAAACAACAATAAATAATTGGGGCGGATATGGCAGCATGGGTATAGATACGCCGATTTTTCCATACGGACAATCATATAACAACGGAATGTATCCAGGCTCTTACAATCCCGGACTTTCAAAAGCTGAGAAATGGCTTCTTGGAACCGGTGTTGTAACAAGCTTTACAGGCGCCCTTCTAAGTGCATTTACAGGGAAAAAAGAATCTGTTGCCGACACTCCCGAAATTCAAAATCCGGAAATCAGGGCTCAATTGCAACAACAACAGCAGCAAATGGCTGAAATCAATCGTAAACTTGAAGCCGCACGCCGCGAAAACGCCGAACTGAAAGAAGCATCACAGCTTTATCAGGAAGGCATCACGAAAAACGATGACGGAACCTATTCTAAAACAATTAAAGGCGCAGACGGCAATAATGTAACTATTACCGGAAAAACACCTGCAGAAGTACGCTCAAAAGCATCTGCGGCTGAAGGCGACAATGCAGAAGCATTACAACTTCAAGAAGAAGGCATTACAAAAAATGAAGACTGAACCTACAGCAAGACAGTAACTGATCCGGACGGAAAAGAAGTCACAGTTACCGGAGACAGCCTTGAAGATGTCAGATTTAAAGCTATGCAGGCTGAAAATGGAATTACCCTTGATACAACTCAAAATATGTTTGACGCTATTAACCCAAATTCAGATCCTCTTAATAATAATTTGATGGCTTAATTATAAAAATATTTTATCCCCACTTGCAAGATATTCAAAAAACTATTATAATGAAAACAGTTATTGAATATCGGACGTTTTCGTCCTCAGTTTTATGAAAGGGGTGTTTATATGGAAGATTTGAAGGTTGCAATAGGTTCAGACCATGGCGGTTTTTTGTATAAAGAAAAAATTATTGATTATTTAAAAGCAAGAAACATACCTTACGTTGATTTAGGAACTCTTACGCGCGAGGCGTGCGATTATCCTGAAATTGCGCGTGCAGTTGCAGAAAGAGTAATTTCAGGCAAATCAAACCGCGGAATTCTTGTTTGCGGAACCGGAATCGGAATGTCAATTGCGGCCAATAAGGTACGCGGAATTCGCGCGGCACTTTGCGGCGACACATATTCAGCAAGGGTTTCAAGAGCGCACAACAACGCTAATGTACTTTGCCTAGGAGAACGCGTAATCGGTGAACACTTAGCGCTTGATATCGTTGATATCTGGCTGAAAACAGGTTTTGAAGGCGGAAGACACAAACGCCGTGTAGACATTATAGAATAGGACGGACAACTTTGGAACAAATGACTTCTCACAAACTCGCCTGCATTATTGCGGCAATGCTTGATGACAAATTAGGCAAAAATATTTCGATACTAAACATAAGCCATGTTTCTTCAATGGCAGACTTCTTTGTAATTGCAACAGGGGATTCTACGCCTCATGTAAAAGCTCTGATGGAAACTGTTAAGGAAAGAACGAAAAAAGAATTGAACAGACCGCCTTTAAGAGCAGAAAACGACGTCAAAAACCGTTGGAACTTACTCGATTTCGGCGATGTTGTTGTTCACATTCTGCACAGGGATGAACGTGAAACTTACGCAATCGAAAAATTCTGGAACAATGCTTTCAGTATTCCGGAAGACGAGTGGAGAGAAGAATCCAAAGAGTTTTCAAAATACAACCAATAAATACAAGCGGGCATGTTTGGATAAGAAACATGCCCGTTACATTTCTCAATAGTTTTACAAATATAAAAAATTAAGTTAAAATGAAGACATGGAAAATATAGAAAACAAAGATTTGGACAGACAAATAGAAGATGCCATTATTGCAATGGCAAAAGACCCGCAAAATGCGGCCAATTATCATGCTTTATCAAAATTGTACCTTGAAAAACAGGATTATGATAAGGTTATGTCAGTATTAGAAAGCCTTTTGACAATCGCTCCGAATGATGTTGAGGCATTAGTCGGAATGGGCACAATGTGGTTTTATGAAAGAGATTTCAGAAAATCGCTTTCCTACTACAACAGAGCGTTAGAAATTAATCCGAAAAACTTCCTGATTTATTACAACATCGGAAATGTTTTCGCTGAATGGAAAAACTTCCCAAAAGCCCTGTTTTACTATAACAGAGCCATAGATTTGTGCTCTTCAAATCCTGAAATCTACAACGCAATTGCACTTCTTTATCAGGATAATGAAGATTATGTGGAAGCAAGAGCGTATTATGAAAAAGCGCTTTCGCTTGACCCTGAAAACATTACGGCGCTTGTGGATATGGGTAATGTCTGCTTCAAACTTTTTGACTACGAAACCGCACTTGATTTGTACAAACGAGTCTTTGCACTTAACCCTGACAACAAAATTGTTGCAATTTGCATCGGAAACACTTTGACACTGATGAAAGAACGCGAAAAAGCTTATAATTACTTTGAAAAAGCCTTAAAAATGGAAGGCGACAATTATAAAGCCTACATTTGCTACTCAATTGCACTTTCAGAATTCAAAGAAACAGAGATGGCAATTGAAATGTACAAACGCGCAATTAAAACTTCACCAAAAGAAATTAATGCATATCTTCTTCTTGCGAATTTGTATGCGAATATTAAAAGACTTGATGAAGCAATGGATTTGTATAAACAAGCGCTCAAGATTTCGCCGAACAATGCGCAGGTGTATATGCTCTTAGGCAACGCACACTATCTCAGAGGCGAAATTGAAAAATCTATTGCGTCATATCGTTCAGCAATCAAGATTGAACCTGAAAACGATGAACATAAACTTGTCTATTATCAGGTTTTGGAAGAATACATCGACAAAAAGCGCCGCGGCGAATTAGAAAGCGCATAAAATGCATTACAAACATGAAAAACCTTATATGATTGAGCGAATTGTTGCGGGACTTAGTTATTTAACTATGGGCTTTGTCGGATTTGTGTGGCTGATAATCGGACTGATAAGGAAAACACACCTGACAAAATTTCTGCAATATCATATTTTTCAGTCAATATTCATATCAATCGGGTATGTGCTTTTGTGCATGATTCTCGGATTTATACTAAATATGCTCGGAATGATACCTTTTATCAACCTTCTGGCGGCAAAAATTGTATTTATATTTAATTCGCCTGTTCTGTTTGGTTATTCCGTAATTCAGACTGCTATATACATTTTGCTTTTCTACCTGGCAATCACATCATTTATGGGTAAATACAGCAGAATCCCTTGGGTTTCCAACATAATTGATATGAATGTAAGATAAAATAAACCCCGCCGGAGCAATGACGGGGTGTGTGCTATTGAGTAAGCATTATAACGTATGAGGTATCGATTTTTACTTATTGTGAGTTGAATATCGTGAGTCATTCTGAGCCCGAAGGGCAAAAGAATCCAGCCTTTGCTTTTTGATTGCTATAAAAATTTAAACTTGGACAAACAAAAAATTTTCTGCATATTATGTCAGAATCTCTGCATACGGCCCAAAACCTTTAAGCCCTTCAAATCAGCCGGCTTGCTATGGGCTTTGACCTCCTAATGACAACCCGGCCTATATCGCTTTTAGGAATTGAGAAATTTATTTCTGAGAAAGTACAAGTGCATTTGATAAAGGAATTCCGCCTTTTATATGCGGATTGTTGACAACTTTTCCGTTAACATACATAACAGTCGAGCCACCGCCGTCAAGATTAATCGCACCGACACAGCCAATAGATTTCATAAATCCGGCAAGCTCCATCAAAGTCATCCCGATAGAACTTCCCTCGCGCCCGTCAACTGCGACTAAAATCAGATTGCTGTCAGAAGTATAGCCAACCGCAGTTCTGGGATTTCGACCGCCGACAGCCCCAAGTTTTTGTGCTGTCATATCCACAAAAACTTCGCCGTTTTTGACCAGATACGGGCCGCCGCTTATAATGTGTTTAACGTTCTTCCACTCAGGTATCGTCTTTATATCAAGTTTTGCATCTTTGTCTTTCAATAACGGTTCAAGAAGTTTTTTGGGCCCTGATATCACATAACCATTTTCGGGAATTTCGAGCGGGTTAGCGGAGGCCTTTGTTATTTGGCCGTCCGCAACCCTCAAACTCATTCCGTACTTCGGCGCATAGGGTGAATATTTCCCCCACTCCGGAGTGTATACTAAAACGTATGTTGAAAGCATTCTCGGCTGATTTATGTTGTCAACTTTTACTTTAACTCCGCGCCCGATGATTTCGGCATTAAGCTGAACCCTTGCAACATCAAATCCGTCATCAAAAATTCCAAGTGCGGCTCTGTCATATACAGGTCCTGTATAAATTTTGCCGTCAATCATCAAAGTTCCCAAAGGCACCCCTGTTTGCGGCTTAAAATATGTTCCGTTAATCGCGGCAATCGCATTTCCGGATTTTGCAATAGTTGTAATTGTGCGTCTGGATTGAAGTTTTTCCTGCGTTGAAAGTGCCGGAACAACTTCAATATTATTTGCAACTTTAAAATCAACTTCAACAAGATTTATTCTGACAGGTTTGCCGTTGTAGTATTTTGTCAGCCTGATGTGTTTCACACCGTCCTGAACATCTGTTAATACGGCTTTCGGGTATTTCGCGCGAATATTTTCATCAAAATTTTTCTTTCTGGCTTCCGGCGAAATCTCCATCATTATTTTTTCTTTTAGACTTTCAATATTAACAGGCATGGCAGTATTTTGCGCTAATTTTAATTCATCTGCCAGTATCGGATTGGTCAGAATAAAACCCTGCAAGCACACAACACCTGTAATCACTGAAAGATAAAGTGCCTTTTCCAGCAATTTCGAAAAAAATTCAGAACGCAGTGAAACAAGTGTATCCATAGGTCGACCTTTCAGGTTGAAGTAACGGATACCTTTTTTATTAAAGAGTGGTGTGGGGAATAACACTCGTCAAGGGGTGTATAAAAAACCACATTGAGGGCATTTAACGCCCCTCTGTATTTATTGTAACATATTTTTACAAATATCTCAAGAGTAAGCATAGCAAGGCTTTTACAAATCTAAATAAAGGCATTTTTACACTTATTTCATAAAAACAGACCTACCAAAAAGAGGCCTTCAAAACCTTTAACGCCGTATAAAAAATTCCTTGATTGCTTATTAGGGAAGTGGTATAATTTAATCATGGGAAATAAAGTTAGTCTCACAACACAGAACCGTTTAATAATATCGGGATTGATTTTAAGCACAGTTTTAATTGTGTTTATCGCGATATTTGCGATATTCAATATTCAGAAAAAACTAAACGAAGGTTATAAAAGTTTCGGTCAGGTAATTTCCAAAATCCTTGCAATCGAAGGCGTTGAGATTACGCGCGGTCTGAACAATGACATGGCAAAAAAACAAATTGAACTCCATGCCGCAGGCCTTTTAAAAAGCCACAATGACATTGTTTTAATCGAATTCCGCGACAAGGACGGAAACCTTATCTATTCAGGCCACAACGACAGCGGCAAGTATAAACGTGCAAACATCACAGTGACTTCCCCGATTCAGGCAAAAGATTCTTCAACAATAGGCTCTGTCACAGTTGCGCTTTCCGGAAATATCATAAGCCAGATATCATCCACAACGCGCGCATCATTATTGTTTGTATTTACCATTGCATGGGTTGTTTTTGCGTTTGTAATACTTATCAATACATATCTCATAACCAGAGAACTAAGAATTTTGCAGGAAGGAGTTAAAAAGATTTCGACCGGCGAATTCGGCTGCAAAATCGAAGGACAGGATGTTTCAAACGAAGTCAAAGAACTTTTTAACGAATTCAACGACATGTCAAATCGCCTTCACATATATGAAGAACAGAATATTGAACAGCTGACTCTTGAAAGAAACAAACTTGAAGCGGTTTTGATGAGCATTGCAAACGGAGTTGTCGTATGCGATAACAATGACAAAGTTGTTCTGGTGAACAATCATGCGCAAAAACTTCTGGAAGTTAGCGAAGAAAACATTTTAGACACTGAAATTCAGCAATATGTCGATACTGCAGGTTCTTTCTGCTTTAGCGAAAAAATCGAACAATTTAAAGACACTCCGCTGGAAATTATCGAAAAGAAACCTTTGGAATTCAATATTGTGATAGATAAAAGGGTTATCAAATCAATAATTTCGCCGATGTTTACAAGAAACAAGGATTATGTCGGCTATATCATTGTGCTGATTGATGTTACGCGCGAAACCGAGATGGAGCAGATGAGAACACATTTTATCTCAAATGTTTCTCATGAACTCAGAACGCCTGTGACGGTTTTAAGAAGCTACATTGACACTCTCTACAACTACGGAAACGAATTTGACTACGACACGCAGAAAGAATTCATCGGAACAATCAATCAGGAAATCATACGGCTTAATCGTATGGTAAATGATATTCTTGATTTTTCAAAACTCGAAGCCAACGCCGAACTTGAAAAAGAGCCGGTCAATATAGTGAAACTCATTGAAGAATGCATAAATCAGGTGAGTGTTCTGACTCAGGAACACAATATAAATGTTTTGATATCAAAGGACGATGAAATTCCGGATATCGAACTGAATTACAACAGCATTGAACGCGCATTTACAAATTACATGTCAAATGCTATCAAATATTCTCCTGAAAACGGTTCAATCAAAGTTAGAATATCAAACCTCAAAGACTCTGATGAAATTGAAGTCACCGTGACAGATGAAGGCTGCGGCATTGCACCGGAACATCAGAAAAAAGTTTTTGACAGATTCTACAGAGTAGAAAACAACACTCACACAATAAAAGGCACGGGCTTAGGCTTAAACCTTGTAAAAGCAACGATTGAAAAACACCATGGCGGAAGGATTTTTGTAAAATCTGAAGTGGGTCAGGGTTCAACCTTCGGATTTATACTGCCGGTTAAAGCCGCCGTGTCAGAAGAAGAATTTACGATTTGTTAAATCTTATGAGGCATTGATTTTACTGTAAATTCAGCGTAAAACAGGCAAAATCCAAACAAAAGAAGCGGGAATTTTGAAAAAGGTATTTAAAATAATAAGTTACATATCGCTTGTGATAATGATTTTATTAATGTTGAACTCATTTTTGGGCGATGTTATTTTCAGGCTGACCTACATAAATCCAAAAGTCAAGGCAACGACAAGTAGAACTTTGAATCCGAAAGAATTCCCGACACAGATTAACATTCCTGAAAAAGAGCAGGAATATATAAAAGTAACAACAAACAAGGGCAAAAAATATGCGCTCAAAAAACAGGCAGAATACTCTCTCACGGGGCTTGTTGTTGCGAAAAACACAAACTTCTTTTTAAGGGATGTTATGCGCTCAAAGTTTGATGATGTATGTTTGATGGATTTGGGGCTTGTGTGGGGCGAGATTGCCGACAAAAAATACGTAGAAAAATATCTTAAATTCACTTCAAAAAAAACTCTCGGTGCGGCGCGCCAGCTTTCTGTAAAATCAAACAACTGTCAGATGCCGTATAAGTGGAATTATGTTTCAAGCCACATGGGGCACACGCATATTATACCTGCAAGCATCAACGTTATGAGCGCAATGCTTACCATAAAAAAATATGATGTTGTGAAATTAGACGGATATCTGGTTGATATTTATACAGACAAAGGCGAAGTTGTTGCACTCACAAGCCTTTCGCGCTCCGACACAAACAACACAAGCCGCGGCTACGGGGCATGTGAAGATATGTATGTAGAGCAGGTTCAAATCGGAAATAAGATTTACAGATAGCAAAAAATATTTTTCTGGGATTTTTATTTTGTGAGCGCAAATTTTAAGGAGAAATTATGTCAATCAGACCGATTATGCCATCGTTTAAAGGTTATATTCAAGTTCATGTTGTATCTGAAGACGACAAAAGAGAAAAAGAGTATACTTTTAACACAAATTCAATAGATTTCACACCATGCAATCCTTGGGATGGTCATCGCCCATCTTCTTCGAATATTTATTATGGCGACAAAATATACTCGACCAGAGTATGTTACCAGGACTTGCAAAGAGCAGTAATGAAGGCAGAAGAAGTACATGACAGGATTGTTAATGTAAATAGACATGGTAGTATATCCACATCCACAGATTAAAATTAGAAATTTTGTCAGCCGAAAAACAGTTTAAACTTGCCTTCATTAAAAACAAGACTTAAGAAAACAGTCCGTTAATTTTGTCAATAATATCCTGCGGGTCGATTTCGCCAGTCACTTTGTTGATATCCTGCGCAATTTGATACAATTTTGCAGCCTCAATCTTGTCGCCCGTAATCGTTATCGCACGTGCCAAATTGAAATGTGCAAGCGCGTAATTCGGGTTGCATTCAATTGATTTTTTGAATAATTCGATTGATTTTTTCACCCGACCCAAATCGTCAAGATAAATTACACCCAAATTGTTGTACGCAATGTCATAATTCGGGTCATATTCAATTGCCATTTCATATTCTTTCATGGCCTCATCCAAATCGCCCTTACCCCAGTATAAAAAGCCCAAATTACAATGAATTTTAGCGTTTTTCGGATCCAAATCCAGCGCATTTCGATAAACCGTAAGCGCATTTGCATAATCCTCTTTGTCATAAAACGCACTTCCAAGATTTATATAAATATCAATATCCTCAGGCGTCAGCAAATATGCGCTTTGGTAAGATGTTATCGCGGCATTAATATCGTTTTTGCCTTCTTGATAAACATAGCCAAGCGTCTGATTGATAATACTTGTCCACTGTTTTCTAGGGTTCAACGTAACCGCAGTCTGGAAATGTGAAATTGCGCCTTCTATATCGCCTTTGACGTAAAGAATATTTGCAAGATTTGAATGAACATCCGGCATGTTTGGCATAATTTGTATTAGTTTTTCATAAATATCAACTGCGCTGTCGTAATCGCCAAGTTCTTCATACGCCTGACAAAGATGCCTGTAAGCCTGAATATTCAAACTATCAAGCCAAATTGCCATCTTGTATTCGGTGATAGCATCATCAAATCTTCCCAAACTTCTGTAAATATCTCCAAGAAGACAGTACAACGGCACAAATCCCGGCGCTTTTTCAATCGCTTTTATATAAATATCAATTGCAGATTCAACGCTTTTAGTGTGAACCATGTAAAACCCTTTTGCAAGAATCGGCAAAAATTTCAGATAAGAAAGAACTTTTCCGACATTTTGAAGCCCCTGAATATCAAAAGGAAGCGTCAGCGCAGAAAGCAGAAATTCCCACTTTGATTTCACTGAATTTTTCAAAGATTTAAACGAAGAAATATTGTACAAATTGGAGAGAAGAAAATGCGCGCATGAGTTCCTGAAAGGTTTGTATTTGACAGCCTTTTGCGCATTCAGCATCGCTTCAAGAAATCTTGCTTTGTGTGTATAAGTTTCAGCCAGCAAATAGTACGCTTTTGCAAATTTTTCATCCTTTGATATTGCCATATCAAGATAATTTATGGCTTTATCCAAATCTCCCTTATAAAAATGCGCGCGGCCTATTTTGTAATAAATTTCAGCCGAATCAATATAAGATTCAAGCGCCCGCTGGTATTCGGTAATGGCTTCATCTATATACTGCGCAGAATTATAAATATCCAGATGCCATGCAAGATACAAATCCCCGAGCCGCAAATGTAAATCAGCATTTGTCGGGTCATCCTGCAAACCTATCTGGCACAACTCAATTGCGCTTTTTACATTTCCTGTTTTGTATTCTTTGCTAATCTTCTTATTCAAAATTTTTGTATCTGTCGCCATAATCCTCTGTCCGGTTTTCTGCCGCTACCATTCGGCATTTAATAACAAGCTGAAATAAGACTTACTCCCAGCCTGCCTCATAATAATTATTTTAATTAAGATTATATAAAAAAGCAAGTTATTTCAAGATATTTAGTGTATAATAATGAGATATCAAACAGGAGTATTTATGAATAACAGAATTTATTTTGTCGATGTAACAAACAGGGACGGGGTGCAGACTTCCAGATTAGGACTTGCAAAACTTCAAAAAACAATCATCAACCTCATGCTTGATGACATGGGAATAACCCAATCCGAATTCGGCTTCCCGACCACAAGCCATGAAATTAACTATCTTAACGGCAACCTTGAACTTGTCGAAAGAAACGTTATCACAAAAACAAAGCTTTCAGGCTGGATGAGAGGAATCGCGGCGGATGTCGAACTTTCTTTCAAAAATGTCCCCAAACTCAAGAACATAAACCTTTCCCAATCAACATCGGAACAAATGATACATGGAAAATACATGGGCAAAAAGACTTCACGCGATATCATTAACATGACCTGTGAAGCCGTTGAATGCGCAGTCTCAAAAGGCGCACAAATAATCGGAGTTAACGCGGAAGACGCTTCCAGAAGCGACATAAACTTTCTTATAAAATACGCCTGGGAAGCTAAAAAAAGCGGCGCCCATCGTTTCCGCTACTGCGACACATTAGGCTATGAAGATCCGAAAACCGCATACGACAGAATTTACACAATCGCAAAAGAAGTTCAAATGCCGATTGAAGTTCACTACCATAACGACCTCGGAATGGCTGCCGCATGCTCAGTTATGGGTGCAAAAGGCGCGATTGACGCAGGCGTTGATGCTTACATTAATACAGCCATAAACGGCATGGGAGAACGCGCAGGAAACGCAGATTTGGTTTCATGCCTTCTTGCAGTTTTAAAGTCAGCAGGTTTCAAAAACAAATACGTAATTGACGAAAACATAGATTTAAGCAAGATTTGGAAACTTGCAAAATATACAGCCTATGCATTTCGCGTACCTCTTCCTATAAACCAGCCGGCAGTCGGAGACAACGCATTTGCTCATGAATCAGGAATTCATGCTGATGGCGCATTGAAAGACCGCAGAAATTATGAACTTTATGATTACGAAGAACTTGGACGCGGCGAACCGGAAATCATAGAAACCGGCCGAATGATTACAACAGGCGAATACGGAGGAATCAAGGGATTTAGAAACGTTTACGAAAACCTTGAACTTGAATTCAAAGATGAACATGAAGCAAGAAACATTCTTGAACTTGCAAGATACGCAAACGTTCACACCCAGCAGCCTCTGACGGACAGTGAATTGAAGTTTATCTACTATTATCCGGATATCGCCGCAAAAGTTATGACGGTTTCGCCGTACTACGAGCCGCAAGGCGCAATCAAAGAAAGAATGGACGCAAAACTTTTGACAATGCCGCATAAAATTATTTAATTTTTTGTAAATAAATCTTCACATTAAAGCAAAAAAATACTTTCAAGAGCATTAATATCTCATCAAACCAAAAAGGAGAAAGTTATGAATATTCAACCTGTTTCAGCACTGAACAGTAATATTTACAGAAATAATATGCCGGCGAAAAACAAAACACAAGCAGTTTTCACCGGTGAAAACACTCAAAAAGAAGAGAAATTAAAAAATGCGCTAAAAGCACTCGCGATAAGTTCCGCGATTGCATTTTCACCGGCAATGGTTTCATGCGACAAGCACGAAATCGAGGATTGTGACCATCCGAACCACATCAATCCGCCGATTACAAATCCGGATCCAAACGAACCAACCGACACGGTAAAAACCGGAAAAACTTACGAAATTCCGGAATATTCAATGCCGCGTTACAAAGTCCTCGACAATGACACAACGTATTTCGGAAATATAAAATTTTCTGCAGGAATCGTTCATGTACCCTACAATGCACACAAATCAGCAGAACTTCAAACTGTTTCTGATATGATTGCCGTAATGGGGCTTAAAACAGAACGCGCAAACACAGAATACCTTGCCCCTCGCGCATTCGATTACAACGAAATACCCGCTCAAATTTCATGGCTTAATGAAAAAACAGGCACTGTAAATCAATTGAAATACAACGGATACGACAGCAAAAACAATTTTGTCAAAATGGATTTGATAACAATTCCTGAAGATAACACGCCCGTTCAAAGACAGCTGCAATTGACTTCAGCCGGCTCAAACAAACTTCTTGTCAATGTTTTTGACAACGACGGCGAAAACAAAATCAGCGAATATCTTTTGACACTTGACGGCGATAAAATAACTCAGTTAAATATGAATGAAAGCGATAAATTCACAAAGACTTTTGAATATTCAAACTCAGGCACCGGCACATCAGTCATTACTGAAAATCTTGACGGTGTAACATCAAAACTTTCAAACTTCAAAATCCTGACCGCAATTTCAGAAGAAAAATAATAACAAAATTATAAATAAAAGAATGACCCATGGTATTTTTATGCTAAAATAATAGCAAAATAAGGAGATATCATGGGTCAAACTTTAGCTGAAAAAATCATATCAGAACACGCAGGACACGCGGTAAAAGCCGGAGAACTTGTAATTGCAAACGTTGATGTTTGCGCGGTGCAAGATGGTACTGGGCCTTTAACGGTTCAGGAGTTCAAAAAACTCGGCAAAGAGAAACTGCACAATCCTGAAAGGACTATTCTATTCATCGACCATGCGTCTCCAAGCCCCAGAAAAGAACTTTCAAACACGCATACTGTTTTGAGAGATTTTTCAAAAGATTATGGTGCAGTGCTTTCAGATGTTGGCGCAGGCGTATGCCACCAGAGGTTAATCGAAACTTTCGTAAACCCCTGTGAAATTCTTGTCGGCGCGGATTCTCACACCTGCACATCCGGCGCACTCGGGGCATTTGCAACAGGCATGGGCTCAACTGATATTGCTGTTGCTATGGCTCTTGGAAAAACATGGCTTAAGGTTCCGCAAACATTTAAAATTGAAGTCAGCGGCAAATTCAAACCCGGAATTTGCTCTAAAGATTTAATGCTTCACTTAATAGGCCTTATTGGCGCAGATGGTGCTACATACAGGGCATTGGAGTTCACTGGCGAAACAATTGAAAATATGCCGATGTCAGAACGCTTTACATTAGCCAATATGGCAGTCGAAGCGGGCGCAAAAGCAGGACTTTTCGTTGCTGATGAAAAAACAAAGGAATATTTAAAAGCACATGGACGCGAAGATAAATTCAGAACTTTAAAACCCGATACTGACGCTGTTTATGAACGTGTTATAAAAATCAATGCTGAAGATATCAAACATACGGTTTCATGCCCGCACACGGTTGATAACACAAAAACCGTTGATGATATCGGACAGGTTAAAGTTGATCAGGTGTTTATCGGAACCTGCACAAACGGCAGAATAGAGGATTTGCGCGTTGTGGCAGAGATTTTAAAAGGCAAAAAAGCACACGCAGATGTCAGACTTTTGATTTGCCCGGCATCAAAAGAAGTTTATTTAAAAGCTTTGGATGAAGGTTTGATAAACATATTTGTAGAAGCAAATGCGGCAATTCTTCCGCCCGGCTGCGGTCCTTGCGTCGGGGTTCATGCTGGAACTCTGGCCGATGGAGAAGTCTGTCTTGCAACTCAAAACAGAAACTTTCAGGGAAGAATGGGCAACACAAAAGGCTTTATTTACCTCTCTTCACCCTACGTTGCAGCGCACACGGCTTTAAGAGGGTATATTTCCGCGCAATAATTTCTTTCTGAATAGGGCAGTTTTTATTTGCCGGATTGCGGATAAACCTGAAAAACAAATTTTTAACAATGCAATCACTTCGTCGAAGCCGGTTGCATTGTTTTTTATACGGAAAATTCACGCAGGTTTTCTTGCGATTATATTTTAAAATTATACTTCATCAGCAAAAAATATAACCCGCCGGCTATAAGCATTTGCGCAAAGAATAAATAACAAATATTCCTTACTATTAAGGTAAGGAGAAATATATGTCAGGTTCTAAGCTGCAATACAAAAAAATGTCATTGGAAGAACTGGTCGTTTTATCACAGCAAAACGACTTTAAAGCGCTTGAAGAACTTATAAAAAGAGAACAAAAAAATGTTTTCGCGGCATTTTCCTACCTCACTGACAAGCGGGAGAACATAGCAGACTTGACACAAGAGGCGCTAATGCGTGTTGCAAAAAGCATTGTAAACTTGAAAAATCCGAAAAACTTTAAAAGCTGGCTGAATACAATTATCACAAACCTTTTCTATGACGAACTGCGCAAATCCGCAAGAAAACCTGACACTATATCGCTTGATGATGAGGAATGCGAAAATTCGACATTCAATCTTCTCTCACTTATCCCTGATAAAAAGTGCAAACCGCCTGAGAAATGCCTTTCTAACGAACTGGAAAAAATAATCAAGGATGCAATACTGAAACTTCCGGACCAGTTTAGGATTGCGATAGTTTTAAGAGAACTGCAAGGGCTAAGTTATGAAGAAATAGCCGATGCAACCCATTCAAGCGTCGGCACTGTCAAATCCAGAATAGCACGCGCAAGATGCAAACTTCAGGAAGGGTTAAAAGCTTACATATAAAAAGCAGAAAGGAAGAATTATGCAGCAGCAGTTAACTTGTAATCAAGTAAGCGCTCTACTTACATTTTACGTTGAAAACAAACTTAACGACAAACTAAAAAAATACGTTGAGTACCATTTGAGTATTTGTCCGAAGTGCTACGAAAAATACCAAAAACTTAAAACCATTGTCAGCAATTTCACGGAAATTACCCGAAAAATAAGCGATGATACTGATGATGAGAGTGACAACACTTATATGACAAAACAGTATGAAGAATTCAAATCGAATTTGTCAGCCTACATTGACAATGAACTAAGCGATGAAGAAAATATCCGTATAAAAAAAATCGCGATTTCAAACCCGATTGCCAGAAAAGATTTGGAAGATATTTACACCTTCAAACGCCTGCTTCATTCTTCTTTTGACAAAACCAAAAACAGTGTAAAAGAAGATTTTTCAAAAAATATTCTAAGCCGCATAACGACAATGAACAGTTCAAACAAACTCGATCCGTTTTATCTTATTATGACGCTTTTCACTGTAATTACGGCTATTGCACTGTTAGGAATCGCAAATTTTGTAATCTTTTAGATTTTCATATTTCCGCCCGAAAATTTAGAATACGCAAGACTTTGATAATCTGCCATTCTTAAAGGTTTCACAGGTTTTGGTGTTTCAACCACGGCAGTTTCTGCTGCGTTCATATTTCTTTTTGCAAGAATTTCTTTTTGCTTTTTTGCCGCATATTGATTTCGCAAAATCGGAGTAATTATATTGCAGGACAAAATTGAGCCGACTGTACTTGTTATCACATCAACTCCGCTTTTGAAATCAGTGTATTCCTGCCTGATATCACCGGTCATACCTTTTTTTATGTCAGTCGTAACTTTTCCGACTTCTTTTTCTAATCCGGCTTTTTGAATGTATTTTCTGATAGCGGGCGTTGTAAGTTTTCCTGTTGAGACAAGTTTTGAGCCGATTGATTTGAAAGTATTTGTCACTATATAAAATGAGAGAATATTAACAGCCGCATCAGCGCATTCCTGCGGAATCAGAAACATCTTTTCTTTAGAAGAAATCTTGTCATTAAATACAACAGCCGCAACTTGAGCGGCAGAAGACAAAATCCAGCCCAAAACGCCTGTATGAACAAGCATTTTACCGGGGTTTTCGCCGTAATTCTTATACAGATAGTTTTTGCAGTTCATAAACTGCTTTGACATAAATTCCGCAATACTACTTTGAGGTTTCATTTCTTACACCTCCCGAAGCTTTCACGAATTTATTTGTCAAAAATTTCGTCAGCGGCGCATCAATCAAAAAGTTAGTAACCGTCATTACCATTAAAGCCGCAATCGTTCCGAACGCATTTCGATATTGTTTAAATGATTCTGTCAAATCTGAAATAGCGTTTTGCGGGGAAAAGAAAGTATTGAGTTTGGTTAATTTGACTTTCTGACCGTTCTTATCGACCGAGGAAGGTAGTTTTGACCACCTGTTAATAGCTGAAATACAACCTTTTCTAATCAGATATCCGGTTGCGGTTCCAGCTACAATTTTCGCAATCGTGCGGCAGACAGAAACTTTTCGGGTATCTTCATCAACACTTTTATTCCGTGCATCAATAAAGGGTTGAGACATAAGAGCCGTAACCCCAAGAATCAAACGGTTTTCAGGTGATGAAATCTCTGAACCGACCCATTTAATGCGTTTTTGCCACTTTTCACTATTTACAACCCTGTTTGGCAGGCAATCGTAGAACGCTTGTTGAAAGCGCCGTCCGCCGTTTCTTATAGAGTTTGAAATTCCTGATATTGACATAATAAGATTACCCGAATCAATAAAGACAGTAAATGTATAGAATTGCCTGCAAAATTTATATTATTACAAAAATTTTACAATACAAATATTTTCGCACAAATTTTTACATTTTTGTTATTTAAAAGACAAAAGATAAACTCATTTACCATGCACTAAATCACAATATATAAGAGCCGGCATTTAATGCCGGCCCAACCTTTAATTACAAATAATCCGTGAGTTCATAAAAAATTTTATAGAATTGCACCTTTCGGAACAACAGTCACACCGCCCGGTGAAACATAAAATCCGCGCGCTAAATCCTCTTCACGGTTAAATCCGATGCGCGTATTAGGAGGAATGTCGACATTTTTATCAATAATCGCACGTTTTATGCGTGAATATCTTCCGATTTCGACGTTTTCCATCAAGATACTTTCCGAAATCTGCGAATAACTGTTTACACGCACCCTTGGCGACAAAACACATCTAGAAAGCCCGCCGCCCGATACAATACATCCTTCAGACACCATTGAATTAGTTGCCATACCGACTCTGTCGCCTTCCGACCAGATGAATTTTGCCGGCGGATAATTATAATTGAAAGTTCTAAGCGGCCATTCTCTTGAATACAAATTCAATTCCGGCGCACTGTCCAACAAATCCATATTTGCCTGCCAGTAAGCATCAATGCTTCCTACATCACGCCAGTAACCTCGCTCAGCATCCGTCATTCCCGGAAATGTGTTTTGCGCAAAATTATACACAAAAATCCGTCTGCCTTCTTTTAAAAGCATCGGAATTACGTTTTTGCCAAAATCATGGCTGGATGTTTCTACATTAAAATCTTCATCCAACGCTCTTAAAAGAACATCTTTGTCAAAAATATAATTGCCCATAGACGCAAGACACATGTTTGGATTGCCCGGAATTGATTTTGGCTTTTCCTTTGGTTTTTCAACGAAATTCGTGAGGCGCCACTCATCGTCTACTTCTATAATTCCGAATTCATGCGCTTCTTCAATAGGTATAGGAATAGCTGAAATTGTTAAATCCGCCCCGTTATTTTTATGAAAACCAAGCATTTGCGAAACATCCATTTTATAAATATGATCTCCGCCGAAAATGCAGACATACTTCGGGTTTTCGTCCGTTATATGAAAAATATTCTGGTAAATAGCGTCAGCCGTTCCGCGATACCAGTCAGAGCCGGTTCTCATCTGCGCAGGCGCCAAATCAACATACTGATTCAAAAAAGGCGACAGCGCCCAGCCGCGAGTGATATGCTTGTTCAAAGAATCTGATTTGTACTGAGTTAAGACTTTTATTTTAAAAAAGCCGGAGTTGATAAAATTATTCAAAACAAAATCAATAATTCGATATCTTCCGCCAAACGGAACTGCCGGTTTTGCACGGTCTTTGGTCAAAGGATAGAGTCTTTTGCCTTCACCGCCGGCTAAAATCATTACTAATGCATCATCAATCGACATATAATCCCCGCTTTCATTTTTTATATATAATAATTATACATTAGCCAACAAAAAAAATGAATTAATTAACATATTGATACAAAAATCCGACGAGCGGCTAGCCTGCGCAACCTCCGCAATTTCCGGAACAATTGCCCCCGCAGCCACCACTATTACAGCCTCCGAATAAATCCGAAAAATCGAAAACTTTATCCTCATCAATGCATTTAATCACATGTTTATAAAGGATTTCACCGGTTTTAAGCATTTCTTCTTCAAACTCGTCAAAATGAGTTGTATGAGAGATTAATACAGGATATTGGGCTATAATTTTGCCGCTTACGGTATCAAGAATCGTCACACCGGAAACTTTTACGCCTGCCGTAAATGCTTCTCTCATCGGCTCTTCACAGTCAAATGCAGGAAGAAGTGAATAGTGAATTTTTATGTTTTCATGTTTCATATTAAGATTTTATAACAAAAATATTATTTTCAGGCAAAAATATTTTTTCACAAGTTTTTCTCAAAATGCAAAGGAGAATCAAATGAATATACAAAACTACCCGAACAATCAGGCTTTTGGCTGCAAACTAAAGACAATAAGCGTTTTGGAAAGCACAACAGGTAAAATATTAGAAAAAGGAAAATCCGAAGACAGAATCAATCTGATTAAAAATGTTCTGCACATGGAAAACCGTGATCTTAAAGATTTAAATAAAAATCCGTTAAGTCCGTTCCTTTGTTTGCTTGGTGCCGGAAAAATCTTAGTTCAAAAGAATCCTCAAATAGCCTCTGACATAAATCGTTTAAATGAAATAATGGCAAAAGACAAAGGCGGAGAAGTTTCAAATGCTTTGATTGGAAAGCTTTTGAACAAATATGGCGAAGTTATGGATTTGACGGTATAAAATGATACATTCCACAAACATAACATTCGGAACAAAACTTGAAACTGCCAAAGTGCTTGAAGTTACAAGCCAGCGAATTTTTCAAAGCGACGGGATAGAAGGATGCAAGGAAGTTGTTAACGCACTTTCCCCAACTCCCATAAAAGCCGTCGGCCACAAAGGTTACAGACATTATGCCGTAATGTTCGGCAAAGAAATAGTTGATAAGTATCCCCAAATCGCAAAAGCAACCGATGAAATCAACAAAATTACAGAAAAAAATCCCTATATCTCAAAAAGCGAATTAAATAAAAAAGTTCAGCCTCTGATTGATGAAATCGGGCATGAAATTGATATAACAATATAATTAACCTCCAACTTATACAACAAGAAAAGACCGTTACAAAAACTGAAACGGTCTTTTTATTTTGTATTTAGCCATTAAACCAGCGAAAAATTCCGGATTCAATTAGTGGCAAAGAGCAAGCAGAATACCTGCAGCAACGGCTGAACCGATTACACCTGCAACATTCGGGCCCATAGCGTGCATCAAAAGGAAGTTTTGAGGGTTAGCCTCTAAACCGACTTTATTTGCAACACGTGCTGCCATCGGAACAGCTGAAACGCCAGCCGCACCAATAAGCGGGTTAATTTTTTCTTTTGAGAACAAGTTCATTATTTTTGCAAAGATTACGCCGGCACCTGTTGCGAATGAGAATGCCAGAATACCGAGAATCAAAATGAACAATGTTTGTGTTGTTAAGAACTGGTCAGCCGACAATTTTGACCCTACAGAAAGGCCCAAGAAAATTGTTACGATATTGATTAGGGCATTTTGCATAGTGTCAGAGAGTCTATCCACAACGCCGCATTCTTTGCATAAGTTACCGAATGTCAAAGCACCAACCAGCGGGCATGCATCAGGTAAGAAAATAATACAAAGGCCAAGAACGACAAGCGGGAAAACGATTTTTTCACGTTTTGTAACTTCTCTGAGCTGGCTCATTTGGATTACGCGTTCTTCTTTAGTTGTTAACAATTTCATAATCGGCGGCTGGATTACAGGAACAAGTGCCATGTAAGAATATGCCGCAACTGCGATTGCACCAAGAAGTTCAGGCGCAAGTTTTGATGTTACATAAATTGAAGTCGGGCCGTCCGCACCGCCGATAATACCGATAGCACCGGCCTGAGGCAATGTGAATCCGAAACAGCATAATGCAAGAAGCAATGCGCCGAAAATACCGAACTGAGCAGCACCGCCGAGCAAAGCGGTTTTCGGGTTTGCAATCAACGGACCGAAGTCTGTCATCGCGCCAACACCCATAAAGATAATCAACGGGAACAATCCCTGGTGGATACCGGCTTCATAAATAATATTCAAGAATCCGCCCGGTTCTGCGATTCCTGCAACCGGAATGTTTGACAACAAACCGCCGAATGCAATCGGAACCAGAAGCAACGGTTCAAATTGTTTTTTAATACCAAGCCACAAGAGGAACAAACAAATTACAATCATAATCGGAGAGCCGAATTGATGAAGGAATTGTTCAAAACCGCTTGTGATTGACGGATCAACCGGCTGCACAAAGTTTGCGATACCTGTTGATTGCCATAGCTTATATAAACTTTCTGCAATATTCATTTTTTTATCCTTCTATTTCTTAATCTGTCGAAACTGCCCATCAGTCGCCCTCAGGGCAGTTCTTACTACATCTAATTAACCGATTGTAACAAGTTCCTGACCTGTTTTAACCTGATTTCCTACTTCAATGTCAACAGATTTTACAACACCTGAAACCGGTGATTTAATTTCTGTTTCCATTTTCATAGCTTCTACAACTGCAAGAACATCGCCTTCTGCAATTGTGTCGCCTACGCCTACAAGAACTTTCAATACAGTTCCCGGTAAAGCGGCCTTAATCGGAGTTCCTTCGCCGCTTGCAACTTGTGTATTCGCTTCAATACCGGCTTTAACATCAATGTCATAAAGTTTGCCGTTAACTGTAGCTTTTGAACCTTCAAGTGCAACTGCGTATTTTTTGCCGTTAACTGTTACAGTGTAACCGTTTGAAGATTCTTCTTTAGATTCAGCGGCTTTTGCTTCGTTCTTTCTAACACCGATTGTTGCTTTACCTTCAAGGAACAGGATGCCTTTTTCTTTGCAGGCTGCTGAAATGAAGATGTTTTCATCGTTAACCGGAAGTCCTGCATCTTCAAGACGTTTTGTAGCTGCAGCAATGCCTTTTTCAGGGTCTCTGTCATTAATATCAACAACGAGTTCTGTTGTCGGCTGGAGATTCAATTGTTCGCTTGCGATTTTAACGATTTCTTCATCAGGCGCGCAAGGTGTTTTTCCGAAATAACCGAGAACCATTTTTCCGTAACCTTCTGCGATTTTCTTCCATTTGCCGAACATTACGTTATTGAATGCCTGCTGGAAGTAGAATTGTGAAACCGGTGTTACGGAAGTTCCGAAACCGCCTTTTTCAACAACTTCTTTCATAGCCGCAACAACTTCGGGGTATTTGTCCATAAGGTTGTTGTCACGAAGCATTTGAGTGTTAGCAGTCAAAGCACCGCCCGGCAAAGGTGATTGGATAATCATCGGATTTACTGCCAAAGCTTCCGGCGGGAGGAAGTAGTCTTTCATGCAATCTTTGAAGATTTCTTCCGTTTCGAGAATTTTTTCAACATCGATTCCCAAATCGTAATCGGTTCCTTTAAGAGCATGCCACATAGAAACGATATCCGGCTGAGCAGTTCCGCCTGAAACAGGTTTCATAGAAAGGTCAATACCGTCAGCGCCGCCGTCAAGAGCAGCCAAGTAAGCTGCCAAACCGGTTCCTGCTGTTTCGTGTGAGTGGAAGCGGATGTGAGCATCTTCGCCTAAGATTTCTCTTGTGCGTTTGATTGTTTCGTAAACTTTTCTCGGGTTTGAAGTTCCTGATGCGTCTTTGAAAGCAAGGCTGTCAAACGGAATTCCGGCATCAAGAATGCTTCTCAAAACTCTTTCATAGAACGCAACGTCATGAGCGCCTTCGCATCCTATCGGAAGTTCCATCATTGTGATTGTAACTTCATGTTTCAAACCGTTATCGCGAATGCACTGGCCTGAGTAAATTAAGTTGTTAACATCGTTCAACGCGTCAAAGTTTCTGACTGTTGTCACGCCGTGTTTTTTGAACATTTTTGCGTGAAGATTAATGATATCGCGCGGCTGTGAATCCAAACCAACAACGTTTACACCGCGAGCTAAAGATTGAAGGTTGATATCAGGACCTACAGCGGCTCTGATTTTGTCCATTGTTTCAAACGCGTTTTCGTTGCAGTAGAAAATCGGTGATTGGAAACGCGCACCGCCTGCAACTTCAAAGTGTCTGATGCCGGCATTAACGGCAGATTGAAGAGCCGGAATAAAGTCATCGACAAATACTCTTGCCCCGTAAACTGATTGGAAACCGTCTCTAAATGAGGTATCCATAACTTTGATAAGTTTTTTTCCCATAATTTATATCCTTTCGTAAGTAAAATTTGTTTAGTTAGCCGGAAATTTAAACAGACCGGCAGATTGGAAATTTAACCTTGCGCTTTTGCAACCGCAATAGCAACGGCAATTGCTTCGTCTTCCGAAACATTTGAGCGTTTTCCGGGTTTTTCAACGACTTTAACTTCTTCAGGGAAGATTTTGTTTAAAGCCTGAACTGTTTTTGACATGCCCAGCATTGAAACTACCAAGATTACCAGGAATGAAAATACAAATCCCATTCCTATTCCCATTAGAGCAAACCCCTGCTCTAAAAGTTGAATAAATTGTCCTGTCATAATATATCTCCTATTGTAAGTACATATTGTTCATTTTCGTTTTGCAACAACAACGCACCGTTATTGTCAACAGCTTTTGCGATGCCGGTCTTAGTCCTGTCGAAAACCTGCACGCAAACTTCTTTTTCAAGAAAATTCGTTCTTTTGATGTAATCATGCTTTATTAATTCAAAGCCACTATCCAAGAATTTATTATACTCCTGAAAAAATAAATTTAGCAAATCTTTTAAAAACTTTTCTCTATCCGCAGGCCTTCCAATTTCAAGCGAAAGCGATGTCACGGCTTTATCTTGAACCCTTACGACATCTTCTTTTTGCGCCGAAATATTTATACCGAAACCTAAAACAAGCCCCTTAAAATTTTGCCCTTGCATGACTGTTTCAGATAAAATCCCTGCGATTTTTTTCCCATTTATCAAAACATCATTCGGCCATTTGATTTCTGGTGAAAGCCCGTATTGTTCAAGCGTTTTACATATAATTACAGATAAATACTGTGTTAAATTTGCAAACTTTTCATCGAATTTGTCAGAGGGTTTTAAAACTATAGAGACAAACAAATTTCCATCACCCAAATCCAGCCATGACCTGTTCAAACGTCCGCGGCCGTTTGTCTGGCGGCGGGCTGAGATTACCGTTTTGTCAGACAAATTGTCCATATTTTTTTTGCCGTAAAGGTTAGTAGAATCTACCTCATCGAGGTATAGAAATTTCATATATCCCTCTCTAAAATTCCTTATATGAAATAATTTTATTACAAACAAAAAAAATTTGCGATTTTTTTTTCAGTGCAGTAGAATAAATTTGCAAAGGGAGAGAAAAAAATGAGTGAAGCAGGTCACTGGATATATACATTAAGCACATCAGGACACAATTATACATTCAATCTTGATACTATATTTACAATGTGGTTTGCAATGGCGGTTGTTATAATTTTTGCATTGCTTGCGACCCGAAAACTCTCGCTTGTGCCCGGAAAGATGCAGGCTGTGAGCGAAAGCATTCTGAAATTTTTCTGGGGAACCCTTGATACGATGATGCCAAACAAAAACCGGCAGCATGTTCCGCTTGTGGCGTCTTTGTTTTTGTTCATTTTGACAGCAAACCTCATGGGACAGCTTCCTTTGAGAATAATTCACATGAAAACCGGCGAACTCGCGTCACCCACAAACGATTTGAATGTCACGGGAGCGCTTGCAATAATTGTTTTAATTTATTATGTTGCGGCCGGCTTGAAAGCAAAAGGTGCAAAATTTTTCTTGCATGAATTCAGTTTCACAGGGATAGTCATGGCGCTGGTTGAACTTTTAGAGATGGTTACGCGCCCGTTGAGTTTGGCAATCCGACTTTTTGCAAACGTTTTTGCCGGAGAAATTTTGATAAGTATCGCATTAGGATTGTATGCATATTTTCTGCCGCTTCCGATTATGCTTTTTGAACTTCTGGTAGCATTTATTCAGGCAACGGTATTTATGATGCTTACAATCGCATATATTTCATCTGCAAGCAGTGAAGAACACTAAATAAAATTACACAAAAATTAAAATACACATATAAAAAGGAGAAAATTATGATTGAAGGACAAATTTCACAAATGGCACATTTAGGCGCAGGTATTGCAATCGGTTTTGGTGCAATCGGCGCAGGGCTTGGTATCGGATTTGCAACAAAAGGTTTGATGGACGCTGTTTCACGCCAGCCGGAAGTTGCAGGTAAAGCTTTCGGTTTCTTCCTGCTTGGTGCTGCACTTTCTGAAGCATGCGCACTTTACGCATTCGTAATCGCATTCCAATTATTAGGCAAGTAATTCACATGCAATAAATCTTGCAAATTTTTATGAGGAAAAACAATGGAATTCAACGCAACATTTTTTGTAACAGCAATAAGTTTTATTTTATTCACGATTATTATGAATAAGATATTTTATGCACCTTTGACAAAGGTCATTGATGAGCGGGAAAGTTTTATCAGAAACGCAATGAATGATGCGAAAGATTCTGAAACGCAAGCCGGTATTCTTTTGAAAAATAAAGAAGAAAAGCTTAATGCGGCAGGCGAAAAATCCAGAAAAATCATCACAGATGCCGTTGAAGAGGCCAACGCGACAGGTGAAACTTTAACCTCGGAAGCAAAACGTCAGGCGCAATTAAAAATCGAGGATGCTAAAGATTCGCTTAATAAAGAAACCGAAATCACTCAGGCTGAACTCAAATCAAGCGTAAAAACTCTGGCTGAATCCGTTGCCTCAAAAATTTTGCAGGCAGAAACACACATTGAACATGTCAACAATGAACTTATAGACAGGATACTCGTTTAAAATGGATGAACTTCTAAAATTTTGGGACTTAATCGTCAAATCAAACACTTTCAATTTTGCAATACTTGTTATGATTTTTGCAATCGTAACAAGCAAACTTAATCTTGGCGAAAAAATCGAAAACATAAAAAACGAAATCGTAAAATCGATTGAGAATGCAAAATCAGAAAAAGAGCGGGCTTCAGAATTTTTGTCCAATACAAGTAAAGATGTTGCAAATGTTGAAAATGAAGTTCAGGAAAGGCTTGAAAAAGCTGCCATTCATGCCAAAAACACGGCAGACTCAATCCTTGAAGAAGCCGGCAAAAAAGCATCGCGCTTTGAACAAGGTATTTCAAGAACAATAGAAGCTGAAGAAAAAACGATTTCTGCCGCACTCTCAAAGCAAACAGCCCGCGCCGCAATTGAACTTGCAAAAGAGCACATCATAAAAACTATGGATGAAAATCCTGAACTTCATAACAAGTTCATCTCAGACAGCATCGACGAATTAGACAGGATTAAATTCTAATGAACACACAAATCACGACAATTGCAAACAACTACGCCGCAGGCATTCTCGAATATGCGGCTCAAGATATACAAAAAGCTGAAAAAATACTGAATGATTTGCTTGAAATCAATTCGGTTTTTGAACAATCCAAAGATTTAGTTGAAGTTCTAAAAAATCCTGCAATTGATTTTAGCAAAAAATCAGAAATTATTGAAAGCGTTTTCGGCGCGGAAATTGACTTTCAGGCAAAAAACCTTTTGAAAATTTTAATAGAAAAAAACAGATTTTCAGAATTTCAGGGAATTATCGCCGCACTGAAAAACAAAGTTCAGGAAGCAAAAGGCGAAAAAACAGTTTCAATAATTTCAGCCGTGCCGCTCAGCGCAGAATATAAAAATCTTATTCAGGCAAAACTTGAATCACGCCTGCAAAAAAGAATTCTCGCCGAATGGAGAAAAGAAAAAGATATCATAGGCGGCCTTGTTATTCAGATTGACGACAACGTAATTGATATGAGCATTCTGAATAAAATAAAAAATTTAAGTAAAAATATTATAAAATAAAGGGGAAATTATGGCACTTATAAAACCTGATGAAATAAGTTCAATAATCAAAAGCAAAATCGAAAACTACGATTTGCAGACAGAAGTCTCCAATACAGGCACTGTAATTGAAGTCGGAGACGGCATTGCACGCGTTTGGGGTCTTCGCAATGTTATGTCAAACGAACTTGTTGTATTTGAAGACGGAAAAGACACGCTTGGAATCACGATGAACCTTGACGAAGACAATGTTGGTATTGTAATTCTTGGCGAATACACGCAAATAAAAGAAGGAATGACAGTCAAAACCACAGGCCGCATCGCATCAGTTCCAGTCGGAGATGGTTTAATCGGCAGAATAATTGACCCGACAGGAAAACCGATTGACGGCAAAGGTGAAATAAGTTTTGAAAAAACACGTCCGATTGAACGCGTAGCACCCGGAATTGTTGCCAGAAAATCAGTTCACCAGCCTCTTCAAACAGGTCTTACCGCAATTGACGGTTTAACTCCAATCGGAAGAGGCCAGCGAGAACTTATCATCGGCGACCGCCAGACCGGCAAAACCGCAATCGCAATCGACACAATTTTAAACCAGAAAGGCCAAAACGTAATCTGTATTTACGTTGCAATCGGCCAAAAAGCGTCAACGGTAGCGCAGCTTGCAAAAGTTTTGGAAGAACATGGCGCAATGGAATATTCGCTAATCGTCTCTGCTACAGCAAACGAAAGCGCGCCATTACAATATATTGCACCATTTGCGGGTGTCGCAATCGGGGAAGAATTTATGGAACAGGGTAAAGATGTCCTGATTGTTTATGACGACTTGAGCAAACACGCACAAGCATACCGTGCTATGAGTTTGCTTCTAAAAAGACCGCCCGGACGTGAAGCTTATCCGGGAGATGTTTTCTATCTTCACTCAAGACTTCTTGAACGTGCGGTAAAATTGAGCGACGAACTTGGAGGCGGAAGCATTACAGCGCTCCCGATTATCGAAACTCAGGCAGGAGATGTTTCAGCATACATCCCGACAAACGTAATCTCAATCACTGACGGCCAGATTTTCTTGGAGGCAAACCTCTTTAACGCTGGTGTTCGTCCGGCAATTAATGCAGGGATTTCGGTCTCGCGTGTGGGCGGGGCGGCCCAAACAAAAGCCATCAAACAGGTTGCAGGCAAATTGAGACTTGACCTTGCGCAATACCGCGAATTGGAAGCTTTCGCACAGTTTGCATCAGACCTTGATCAGGCAACAAAAAACCAGCTTTTGCGCGGAGAAAAGTTAACAGAAGTTTTGAAACAGCCGCAATATGCACCTTTGAGCGTGGCTGAACAAGTATCAATCCTTTTTGCCGCAAACGAAGGAATGCTGGATGATGTTCCAAACAATCAGATTTCAAAGTTCAAAAAAGACTGGTTTATACACTTGAACGCGAATTTGAAAGCACTGTCTGACAATCTGAACGACGGAAGTGCGCTTTCCGACGAAGACAAGGCTGAGTTAAAGACGGCATTAGAGGAATTCAAAAAAACTTTCTAGCCTTGAAATAATAAAAAGGAGAAATAGATGAAATGTTTTAACCACCATGACAGAGACGCATTCGGAGTTTGCAAAACCTGCGGAAAAGGACTTTGCCTGGATTGCATGCGCTCAGTTGACGGAATGATTGTCTGCAAAGATAATCAAAGGTGCTCCCAAACTGCGCATCTTGTGCATGTTTCTTACGAAAATATCCAAAACGCTTATACAAAACGGAGCAGAACTATTTCCATTATTTCCGGCTGGATTTTTGCAATTGCCGGACTGTTTATGATTTACTACGGATTTGGATCTGATTCTGCAATGATGACTTTAATCGGTGCGATTTTTGCAATACTTGGCGTAAGCGTACTCAACAACGCAAGCAAACTGAAAACATTAGATTCTTCGAAAAAAGAATAAAGCAAGCGTGTAGAACACAACATAATCCGTATCCACACTTAAAAGAAAACATAACGAAAGGCGGCTGTACAAAAACGTACACTGTATACAAAAAATGAGTAATTTAAAAGATATCAAAAACAGAATACAAAGCGTTCAGAGCACAAAGAAAATTACGCGTGCAATGAAGATGGTTGCCGCGGCGAAAGTTAAAAAAGCCGAATCAACTGTTAAAATGTCGCGGCCATTCACGGCAGAACTCAACATGATGTTTAAGAAATTACTCGATTCAGTCGGCGTATACTCAGACAACACGCTAAAAATAAAAACTGCCGCAGAAAACTATCCGGCGCTTTTGCAAGTTCGCGAAACAAAATGCGCAGGGCTTCTTGTAATCACTTCAAACAAAGGTCTTGCAGGCGCATACAATGGAAATGTTATTAAGAAAACAATTAAAACCATCGAAGAGTACAATGCCCGAGGCATTAAAACAATTTTATTTATCGTCGGACAAAAGGGAATCAGTGCGCTGAAAAAACGCGTCAAAAACCTGAACTGCGAAATCGCAAAAACCTACAACGCAATAGCAAACAACCCTTCTGGTGAAGGGGCGAATATAATTGTTTCTGATATGGCGGAATTTTTTGTAAACAAACAAATTGACCGGATAGAAATCATCACGACAAGGTTCAAAAACATGATGAGTTACCATGTTGAAAGCTGGGAGGTGCTTCCGCTAAAAGGCGTAAACGACGACTACGAAAAACTTCATGACAATATCATTGAACCTATGATGGAATTTACGCCTGACATGCACCATATTTTGCAAAAAGTAGTTCCGATGTATATTGCAAACATCATATATCAGGCACTTTTAGAGGCACAGGCGAGCGAACTGGCAAGCCGGATGACAGCAATGTCAGCTGCAACAAGCAATGCCGAAAAAATGCTTATTGAACTTTCGACCGAATACAACAAAACGCGCCAATTTGCGATTACGCAGGAAATTATCGAAGTTGTTTCAGGCGCAAATGCTCAAATCGGTTAGAAAGTTTATTTCAAAATTTTTCTCGGAATGAGCAATAATATATCAGAAAACACAGTTACGTTGAAATTGTGAAAAAATTTTGTTATAATGAAAAGAGAATAGCGAAAGGAGCGATTATGGCTAAAACCATTGATATGACTACCTTCCAGAAGCGGGGGGGGGGGTAGACGAAGTCTACTTTTAAACATTGGGTCTGTATTAGGAAGCGGCGCTGACGACGAAATTAGAGGTATAAGTCCGGAATTAGATGAAGCCGCTGGGAAAAATTTATGTCTTGTGACGTGGTTGGTGAACTTTTACAGGTGCATTAGACGAAGTCTACTTTTAGGCATTGGGTTTGTATTAGGAGGCGACGCTGATTACAAAATTAGGTGTAAAAGTGCAGGATTTGGAAAACTTGCGTCCAATAGGGCATTCACACTGGCCGAAGTATTGATTACGCTTGGAATTATTGGAATTGTTGCTGCAATGACGTTGCCTGCGATTTCAGAAAGCGCCAAAAAAAAAGAAGCTGAAGCAAGGATTAAAAAGTTTGTTTCTGTGATCAATCAAACTCTTATGTATGCAGAAAATGAGCATGGACCCAGAGCCGATTGGGCAATCAGCAGTGAAATGAATACATCGGAAGGTGCAGAAGCTTTTTTAAAAACCTACATTCAACCATACGTAAAAAATCACGGCATCAAAAAAAGAGTACTCGCAGGCCATAACATGGCGACTATCAGATTTTTCGACGGCTCGCAAATGAGTATCAAAATTGGTGCTTGCTATGATATTTACTTTGATGTAAACGGGGAAAAAAAGCCAAACGAAATTGGCGTAGACATTTTCCCATTTATACTCTGCAAAAATAAAGGCGTCTGTAATCATCCAAGCAACAATGTCAGACCAATGTGGTGCATGCCACCCGGAGTGCCATATCCCACACACGAAGAAATGATAACAAACTGCAAAAATGAAGGCACCCAGTGCACAATGCTTTTGGAAGAAAACCAGTATGAATTTCCAAAGGATTATCCAAAGAAATTGTAAAGCGTTATTAAAAATAAACATCCCTCAAATATTCATTTAGGGATGTTTATTTCATTTAAAACTAATTTAAAAATTCAAAAAAGCACCGGCTTATTTATTTGAAAATTGTTTCATACTCAATTGCGCAAAATGATTTTGTTGCTGTGAAATAACCGGCTCTTGAGCTTTCGCCGCGGCAAGTTTTGCTTTGCGTTTTTCCTCAGATTTATTCGTCATGTAAATATTAAGTTTTGGAATACCTACGCCAAGTACAAGTCCTGAGTATGCATAACCTGCGGCCTGTGCAATGTTTAGAACGCGCAGGCGGCCTCTGATTGCCTTTCCGGCTTCTCCTGCAGGGATAAGTTTCAGCATTTCAGAGAATTTCAATGCTTTGCCGTCTTTGGAAACAGATGAAAGGTTCAATCGCTTCAAGCCTTCAATCATAACTTCATCGCGAGTCTTAAGTTTTTTCTTGAAGAATGAACTTTCTGCAGGATTTTTAATGAGAGATTTATCCTTATCCATCGCCATTGCAACGCCTTTAGCTACAAAGTTGCCCAGAACAAGCCAGTTCAAAAATCCCAAGACGTCTTTTACAACCGCTTCTCTAAGTTCATCTTTGTCGCGTGCCGAAAGAAATCTTGATGCAATTGTTACACCGTAAACAAGTTTAAACTGGTTGAGTGTCGGAATCATGCCTTTGTATTGAACGTTTTTAAGAAGTCCGCCTTCTTTTCTTGCCAAATCTGCGATAATGCTTCCGCCAAACAGTGCAGCGGCTCCCGCTTTCCACATTTTGAATCCTGCACTTGTATCTTTTTCACGGCCTTCAACTCCGACAAAACCGTCGCTTCCTGTCTTTTTCTTTGTCAAATAAATATTTAAAGGCTGAATCGCCATACCAACTCCGGATGCAATCGCCATACCAAGAACAGTTCGTCTGTTATTAAGTTTTTTGATGCCTGCAATAAATTTGTTATCTTTGAATTCCGCCGCACGTTGAAACTCTTCTACAACTTTTTCTTTTGTCATTGTCTTCAAAATGTTGTAGCTGTTTTCAACAAAGTTTGAAAGCGTTGTTGTTGTTTCTTTGTCGTAGGCTTTCAATTTGAAATCAGTTTCTGAGCCTGTGGCTTCTGTAATGTAGTTGACAAGGAAATTTTTTGTATTTTTTGAAATTCTGTCGCCGTCAATGTCCGGATTTATAAGAGAATTCTTAATTCTATCTACAATATTATCAATTTGATAAGGTGTAAGAGTTTTTTCTTCTCCGCCAACATTGGTGCTTACATTTGAGTAAATATCTCTTAACGTTTTTTCAAGCGCGTCGGAACTTTTTTCGATTTTATCTGTTTTTGTACTGTTGCGGAAGTTGTTGTGGAAAGATTTTCCGACAATATCGAACATCTCATTATCCGCAAAAATCTTGTCTGCGCGAATACCGAAAGTCTTGTTCAAAGTCAAAGCAAAAGCAAGAGCCGCCATTGAGCCGTAAACGCCTACCAATGAATGGTTCACCGTACCTGAAGCCTCGCGGCGTGCAGTTTCGGCACCAGCGACAGGCCCTCTGTTAACCATATCGACTGTGGTACGCGGAATTACCATTGAACCTAAGTCAACCGCATTTGCGCCCCAGGCCTGGTTTGTATCCAAAAATCTTAAACCAAGCGTCACTGCATCATACGCGCCTGTAAATCGTACGTTTTCGTTATCCTTTTTGTTTTCAATATTGAGTTGTTTGCGGGGTATGTTTTGAATAATCATGATTGTCTCCTTACGAATTAATAAATGCTTTGAACGATGTATTTGCGGCCGCTAAACCTGTCATTGGTACTGTCGTAGATGACGAGGCTGTTGCAGCCGACGTACCGGCGCCCGTGGGCGTCGAGCCGTTCGTTTTTCCTGCATTTATATTCGCAAGATTTTCTTGTGCTTTTTTCTTATTGGTTTGTGTTCTTGTATATAGCGGGATGAAAAGTCCCAGTGAGATGAGCGAGAAGGCAAGGTTGCCAATCTGGCAAAGTGTTCGAAGACGCTTATCGCCTACAGTGGCAAGTTCATCTGATGATTTGAGCGAAGTGTGTTTTGCCCAGTTCCAGAATTTCTGCAGTGCATTTGCGTTATCATCAACTTTTTTAAGTCTGTTAATGAGTTTTACGCCTGATTTGCTGTTATGTTCAATCAAAGTTGCAATACCTTTTGCCGCGTAATCTCCGAGGAAGTAGAAGCTTGCAAATGTTGCAATATCACGGATTGTGGCTTCGCGAAGTTCGTTTTTGTCCTCAGATGCGGCCATGCGGCTTGCAAATGTTGCAGTGGAAATAATTCGAGCCTGATCCATTGTCGGGAAAAGTCCTTTGAATTGGAACAAAGATTTCAGGCTTGGCTTATCCATAACCATTGAAAGGCCTGCAACACCAAGCATTGAGCCTACTGAAATGAATTTTTGTTTTAAAAGTTGTGATTTTTCTTTTGGAGTTAATTCTTTATCTTCTTTTCTGTCCGTAAAGTCGTTGTAAATCGGAGCGCCTTTGCGGCCTGACATTTTGCGAGTAATCCATCTGTTAATAGGCTGGGCCGCAATTGCAAGAGGAATAATTATACCAAGCCCGCCAATACTTTTCCAGTTGACGAGTTTTTTGGCTTTGGCAAAATATTTTCCTAAATCTTCGGCCGTTTCAATGCCCTGTTTTTTTGCGCCATAAAGAACTTTTGGCGTATCTTTACAGAAAGATGCCAGATTGTTTCCAAGATATTTTTCTTCACCGGCAAATCTGATATTTTCAGAAATGTGAGTCAATTCAACTAATTTTTTATAAGCTTCTCCGGTTTTCTTGTAATCACCGTCAAAAGCGGCTTTTGCAAGAATATCGAGAGCATCCTGAGCCGGTTTTTTAAGTTGGATTTTATTAACAATTTCATCAAGAGAATTCAAATCTTTTATTTCAGCCGGATTTTCAGCAAGAAGGTGTGCGAATTTCTTTATGCCGTCTTTGCTGAAAGCATCTCCGTCAACTCCTTCCAGCGAAAGCAGAGTGCGCTTGAAGAAATCTTTGTTAGACTCAATTGAGGGAGTTCCCGGTTTATAGAATTTTTGAATATTATCGTAAGCTTCTCCGTTTGCCCAGTTATTGATAAGATTTTTATCAAATTTGCCCATTACGGGTTTATTAAATAACGTTCCGGCGCCCATAACAACAAAACTTGGCATAATACAGTTTATAAACAAGCCTGAAAATTCACGTCTGAAAGCTTCAAAGCCGCCAAAGACATTTAACTGGCGCTTTTGTTTACCGTTTTCATCCAAAACCGGGTTGCCATGTTCATCTTTCTTTTTTGAACCTGCATAAGTTTCTACAATTGTACGCGGAATAATAGCTGTAGATAAATCCAGCACAGATACGTTGACCATCGGGTGCTGTTCGCATTTTTGAACACCCCAGATAAGTCCGTCGACCAATCCGCCTTTAAACGCAGGTTGAGCCGCAGGCGTTTTGCCTTTAGGGGTATTATTTTTATTTACACTACTTATACTAACTTTTTCAATCATAGAATTGTCTGGTTCAAATCTTCACACACATATTATAACAATAGCACAATAATATTAAAAGCCGGGCATAAAAAAAATTGCGCACTCGGGCGGTAATATTAAGGAGATGTTAAGAATGATTTTTGAATATTTTTCTAAATTTAAGAGTTTTTAGAGTAATTTTTTAAAAATTTAAACCAAAAATTAGCGTTTTTGGGGCCTATTAACATAAAATCCTTTATTTTTTCATAAAAAATTTTTTGTAAATAATTGTAACAAATACGCTTAATATTTTTGATATTATATAAAAAATATATACTATTCAAAGGTTTTGACGAATTCAACAGCATGCTCAACTGTTAAAACATCTCCGTTAATTTGCGCTTCATGAAGTGCATCCATGATTTCGCCGAGTTTTGGAGAAGGTTTTATGTTTAAAATTTTCATCACGTCATTGCCGCTTAGAAGTTTTGGTAGCGGTTGAAGAGTATCGCGCACGCTCAAATAAAAATTAAGAAGCCTGTTCAGCGCAGAAATATTATCTTCTACCATTTTATCGGTTATTGCGGGGCCGCGGGCTGAAAGGCGGTCAGCTTGCGCAAGAATAATTGCATCAATGGAGTTTTTATCCATTTTGCGCACATAACGCATCATGATTTTCTCATTAATGAGCGGCGCAGACATTACAGCAGCAGGATAGATATGATTTTTAATCATCGAGGACACATAATCTGTCTGTTTGTTTGAAAAGGCAAGTTTTTTCATGATTGCGACAACCATTTTTGCGCCGACATCATCATGTTTTATGAATCTATGTCGGCCGGTATCTTCTTCGATTGTCCAAGTTGAGAATTTGCCTATATCATGAAGAAAGCCGGCAAGTTTTAGATGTGACAATCTGGAATACCCGCCAAAGTCAACCTTTTCCAGATGTTCTTTAACCTCATCGGATGCTGTCTCGTATATTTCACCGATTCTATGGGAAGTTTCAAGGCAGTGTTCAAAAAGCCGCAAGTGATGATGTGTGTTTGGCGTAACTTTTTTTAATTCATTAACTATCGGAAAAATTTGCTCTAAGATTCCGGCCTCATCCATCTTTGAAAGCGCGCCTGAGGAATATTTACCGCTAAATAGGTGCATAATTTCATAGTTTATACGCTCAACTGCGGGTTTTCCAAGCAACTCGCGGAATTTTTCAGCAGCTTCAAGCGTTTTTGATGAAATTTCAAAGCCTGTTTGCGCCTGAAATCTGAATATCCTCAAAATTCTCAAAGGGTCATCGACGATATTTTTTTCGCTGATGATTCTGATAATTCCGGAATTCAAATCGTTCAAACCACTTGTCACATCCAGAATTTCGCCGGTTTTAATGTTAACGGCAAGCGCGTTTATCGTCAAATCGCGTCGCTTCAAATCTTTTTCAAGCGAATTTTCTAAAGGGTTTGTAATGTCAAGATAATTAATTTTATCCGGCATAACAACGCGATAAATTTTATTTACCTCATCAAGCGGAACAAAGGCGGCATTGAAAAATTCCGCAATCTTAAGCGAAAATTCCCGCGCACACACATCGAAAATAAGCAAATCGCGGTCATTTGAGGTTTTACCCATCAAAAAATCGCGCACGACACCGCCGACAAGATAGATTTCATTATCGAAATTTGCAATTATATCGTGTAAAATGGCGTCTGATTTAATTTTTTCCAAAATTTTCGAATTCATAAACTATATTTCCTAACGCAACCGTGACAGCCGTTTCCGCCTTCAAAATCAAATCCCCGAGCGTCAGCATCGGGATTGCAGATTTTTCAAAGAAATCAAATTCACTATCAGAAAATCCGCCTTCAGGTCCGATTATTACAAGAACATTTTCACCCCTTTTTAGTGGCGATTCAAGAAAATATTCGCGCAAAGTTTTTTGAGTTCTGCGCTCGCAAAAAGCGATAATTTTATCGAATCTTTTGGATTTGCAAAGTGTTTCAAGTGATGAAGGCTTTTCACAAAACGGAACAAGCGCGCGTTCGCACTGTTTTGAGGCCTCATACATAATCCTGTTCCAGCGCTCAAGTTTCTTTTGAACAACATCTTTATTTAGCGCGCAATTGTCTGTTAGAATAGGAATTACCGAACGAACGCCCAGTTCTGTAGCTTTTTCGATTACAAAACTCTGTGCATCACTTCTCAAAGGGCTTTGCGCCAGATATAAATTAAATTTCAAATCCCGTTCTGATTTGTAGGATTTTTCCACATGGCAAAGTATTTCAGCCGAAGAGATGTTTTCGATTGTCGTTTCGTATTGGATTTGGTTTTCATCAATGAGAAGAAGTTTTTCTCCGGCCCTTGCGCGAAGAGATTTTGCAATATGGATGTAGTTTTCTTTGTCTGAAATCCTTATTTTGTTATCGTTTAAGGCGCTTGAATTTATAAAAAAATGCGGCACAATCTTTTCCTTTCACGCACAATTTTACAATAAAAAGCTTTAATTGAAAATAATTATTAATTTTTATATTTTTTTGTAGCCTTTAAATTTTTTTTGAAGTATTATCATGGTAGTAGAAAACCAATTGGGAGAATATCGTGGAAAACATAAAAAAAGATGAAAAAGTCATAGGCATACCCCGCGCCATGTCGTTTTACAACAATTACCCGTTTTATTACGGATTTTTTACTGATTTGGGAATTAAGATAGTATTATCAGATATGACAACAAAACAGACTATGTCACGCGGCTCATCGCTTGTAGTGACAGAAACCTGCCTTCCCATAAAGGTCTACATCGGGCATATTTTGAACCTGCTGGACAAAGGCGTCGACAAAATTTTCGTACCTTCAATCCAGTCAATTGCACCGAAGATTTACAATTGCTCAAAAATCAGAGGTTTGCCTGATTTGGTGAGAAACGTTATAAAAAAAGATTTTACGCTTGTAGAAGCAACGCTTGACAAATCCGAAAAAAATCAGGGTTTGTATGATTTTCTGAAAGAAATTGCCGCATACTTTGATATTACAGATGAAAATGTTATCAAAAGAGCGTCAAAAGCCGGCTGGAGATGTTATAACAACTTTTTTATCATGACAAAATCCGGTATGAGTTACAAAAAAGCAATGAATTATGCGCTGCAAGGCAAAATTTTTATTGAAAATCAGACAAAAGAATATCCGATTTCTGTTGCGCTTGTATCTCATGGATATAATATTTACGACGAACGCACTTCGATGAAAATCATTGAAAAGCTTGAGGAAATGGATGTTCGGGTTGTGACATCATTACAGCTGTCGAATGAGCAAATGGATGAGGGCATCAATACGCTTGGCGAGCAGATGTACTGGGCAAATGAGCATGAAATGACCGGAACTGCAGGACATTATTTGAAGGACAATCGTGTTGACGGGATTATCACATTGACGGCATTTGGCTGCGGTCCGGATTCGCTTATGGTTGAGAGAATTCAAAGACGTGCAAAACATTTCCAAAAACCGCTTTTGCACCTGACAATTGACGAACAGACAGGAGAGGCCGGATTTATAACACGTTTGGAAGCTTTTGTCGACATGCTTTTCCGCAAAAAACGCGCAAGCATTATTAACAAAATCGAAATCACAGATTCCAAAAGAAGTTATATTCCAAATACCAACTTCATTGAGACAAAATAGCAACTTTTAAAAACGGGTTTTAAATTAAAAACCCGTTTTTTTTGTGATGATTACGCACAGAATAATTTATTTACGAAAGTTTCAACAAAAAAGCCGGAAATCTTTTCCGGCTTTTTTAATTTTTGTATATAAAACTACACTTTACGTTTGCGTGCAGCTTCTGATTTGCGTTTTCTTTTTACGCTCGGTTTTTCATATCTTTCGCGTTTTTTAACTTCTGAAAGGATACCGGCTTTTTGAATTTTTTTCTTGAAACGTCTAAGTGCGCTTTCAATTGATTCGTTTTCGCCAACTTTTACTTCTGCCATTTTTATTTTCACCACCTTTATGGTCTTTTTGTACATTCAATATTATTATTATATATCAAAGAAAAATAAATTTCAAGCTATATGTGAATCTTAGGATTTATTTTCCTGAAAGTTCTCTTTTTTCAAGCTTTTCCTGCCATTTAATCAGTCTTGGCATCCATTCTTCGAGCACTCCGTTATACTTATCTGTAAATTTTTTATCAATTATTCTTGAAGGATAGCCGCCTGTTGAGTAAAAATCATAAGAATTGTCCCCTTTGACATGAAGAATTTCAAAATCGCAAAGTTCTTCACCTTTTTTTGTAACTGTTACGCGATGCCAAGCAGATCCGCTATATTTGAAGGTAAATTCTTTATTGCCGTTTTTCACACTTAATCTTACAGGCTCGCCTGCAATCGGATTGTATTTTTTTCTTGCGATAACTTCGACGGTATCAACAAGTTTCATGCTGTTTTCTGAAAAAACAGGTTTGGGTTGAATCAGTTTTCCGATAGCCTGATCGAATTTACCGAGCCAGTTTCCGTTAAAATTCACAGGCCTGTTGATTTGCGGGGTAGATTGTATTTTCATAATTTTCCTTTTTAAATATCAAATCTTTATAAAATGCGGCATAATTGAATGCCGCATTTATATTTATCGAATAAACAAGATTAAAATTCAAGATTTTAACCCGACAACGTAAAGATTTCGTAAATTTCGTCGTCTGAAAGCTCTGTAATAATCTTTTCGCCTTCGTAAACTGCCAAATCGGCAAGTTCTTTTTTAGATTTCAGCATTTCGTCAATCTTTTCTTCAAAAGTTCCGAGCGTAATCATACGGTGAACCATAACATTTTTGTCCTGCCCGATACGGTAGGTTCTGTCTGTTGCCTGATCTTCAACCGCAGGATTCCACCACAAATCGTAGTGGATTACGTTTGTGGCGCTTGTAAGGTTCAAACCTGTACCGCCGGCTTTTAGTGACAGAATCATGACCTTTGCATCATTTTCATTTTGGAAACGCTCAATCAATTCTTCACGCTGAGGAACAGTTAGCGAGCCATGGAAGAACAAAGGTTCCGTGTTGCATTCTTCTGCAATAACTTTGCAAAGGATATCGCCCATTTCTTTGTACTGGGTAAAGATAAGTGTTTTTTCATCATTATCCAGAATGCTCTGAACTGTTGAAATACATTTATCCATTTTTCCGGAAAGTTCTTTACTCATTTCGCCGCCCTTCAGGAATTGATACGGGTGGTTACAAATTTGCTTGAGCGCTGTGATTAGTTTGAAGATATTTCCACGGCGGTTGATACCTGTGAATCCGCTGATTTTCTCCATCATTTCATTAAGAGTTTTTTCATACAGAACAGCCTGCGATTTAGAAAGATAACAGTAATCGTTGAGAACCATTTTTTCGGGAAGGTCTGTAATAACGTTTTTGTCGGTTTTCAAACGTCTCAACACGAACGGTGAAATTGACATTTTCAATTTTGAAGCACGTGAATTTTCCTTGAATCTTTCAATCGGAATTGCATAACTTTTTTGGAAGTCGCGAAGATTTCCAAGATAACCCTGATTGATAAAATCGAAAATACTCCACAATTCAGTCAATCTGTTTTCAACAGGCGTACCGGTCATAGCGACTTTTACATCAGCCTTAAGCATTTTGATTGCAAGAGTCTGCGCAGTATCCGGATTTTTGATATTCTGTGCCTCGTCAACAATAATCATGCCCCAGTTTTGTTTTTTCAATTCTTCAACATCTATACGCATAATTGCATAAGTTGTAAGGATTACGTCATGTTTTACATCAAGTTGACGTTCAGCACCGTGGTAAACAACCGCATCAATTGACGGTGCGAACAATTGGAGTTCCTTCATCCAGTTGCCCATCAGAGTTGTCGGGCAGATTACAAGAACAGGTTTTGTGAGAGCCCCTTCCTCTTTCATTTTCAAGATAAGGCTTATGACCTGAATTGTTTTACCAAGCCCCATATCATCAGCCATACAAACGCCGAAACCTTTTGAAACGTTTGTCCAGAGCCATTTCAAACCTGTCATCTGATAAGGTCTGAGTTCACCCTTCAAAGTTTCAGGAGGCGTGACGTCTAATGGTTTTGTAAAGTCTTGTATAACTTTTGCAAACGCACTGTCGTAATCAAAATCATACTGGTCAAGCTGGCCTGACATAGATGCATGGATTAACTCCATTCGTGAAAGCGTTTTCAGGTTTGCTTTTGCAATTTGTTCAAATATTTTTTTGCTTTCTTCTTTGTCGATAAGCACATATTTATTTTTGTATTTTATAAGCCCGTTTGAGCCTTCGACAAGTTTGTTGAATTCTTCGAGCGAAATTTTTTCATTACCGATAGCGATTTCATAAGAGAATTCAAGAATATCGTCAAGCGCCATTTTCGAAGAAGATGTATTGTTGAAGATATCAGACAAATCTTTTGAGCGGGAAGCTTTAACTTTAGCATTGATAGAGGCGCGCGGCACAACAATATTAACAAGTTCTTTCGGCAGAATAACTTCAATTTGGGCTTTTTGAAGGTAGTATGCAGTCTGGGTTATTATTTTGTAAACCTCGTTCAGATTCAAATCAAGCGCTAACTTGGATTCATCTTCAAAAAGTTCTTCAAGTTCAGGCATATAGCGGATTGCATAGTTCAATTGCTTTTCTACAATTCGCGAAATGTCAGCCGAACTTGCGCCGAAAATCTCATCTTTTGTGTACAAATCGTCTATCAAAAAGCTTTCGTCGGTTTTGCGGTTTTTGATATGAACTTTGAGTCGGAAAAGTTCGTCTTCAACACGTTCGATTTTAAAGAACGGAATAACATCGTATTTGCCTAGATAAAGTTCGTCAAACCACTGCGCAAAGTTTTCGGCAATGTCAATTCCGCGCATCTGTGAGCGCTGTTCCAAATCTTTTATCATATAAGTTCCGGATTTGACATCCTTGAACTTGTAAGCCTTGATTCCGAGGAATTTATAAATCACATAATTCATGTAATTATAGATAAAATCTTTCACAAAATCCTTTGGTTTTTCGCCTTTTATAAAAAGATTTTCAGGAATATTTTCTTCAAATGTATTGATAATTCGTGCAAGCTGCTGGTTTGAAATTATCGGCTCATAAACAATTCTGAACATTTGTCCGCGGGTCTTGACAACCGGAATGAAATAGAGTTTTTCAATCAATTTCATCACAAAATGGGTCAATTTATTCAGGTAAATAAAAGTTGGCGTAACGGCTTCCAAATCAACGATATCACCGAATCCGCCAAAATAATCCATTACAAGATCCAAACTCATCGGATATCCGACTTCATCGCCCAGAACCTGAGAGCGGAAGCGGAAAAGCGAGCCTTTTGATTTCAAATAATATTCAAAATTATTTGTCGGAGTGACAAAAAATGACAATTTTCCGTTTTCATTCACAAGGAAAAAGTTTGTATTTCTCGCAGGCGTATACGGGCTTAAAAATACATCTTTAAATTCGTCCTCAATCGTCTGATAAATAAGACTTAAAGTATAGCGAAAATCCTTGTTCTTAAACCCGTCCGGATTTTCGGAAAGGTTGAAAAAAAGTTCATCCACGTTATTCTTTTTAAATGAAAAATCTATATTAAAATCTTTTGTCACTGTAATCTTTTCCTTTTGTCGGGTGAAAAGTGAGAAGTGAAAGGTGAAAAGTTCATTTCGGCGTTATATTGTGTTGAAATTTGAAAATTTCCTCCGGAACCTTCACACCTCACATTCTTCACACATCACTTATTTAATCAATGATTCGCAATCCATTTCAGCAGGTTTCTCAATTCCCATCAACTGAAGTATTGTCGGGGCAATGTTACACAACGCGCCTGTTTCTTTCAACTCAATGTCTTTTGGCGCATTAATCAGCACAAACGGAACTTCGTTTGTTGTGTGCGCAGTCATTGGTTTGCCGCTTTCCGGGTTCACCATAACCTCAGAATTTCCATGGTCGGCTGTCAAAAGCATGATTATATCGTGCTTTTTGCAGGCATCAGCAATTTTTCCGACACATTCATCAACAATCTTGTCAGCCTTGATTGCCGCTTCCAAAACGCCGGTATGCCCTACCATATCAGGGTTTGCAAAGTTCACTAAAATAAATCCGTACTGAGTGTCATCAATTGCTTTTAAAACATTTTCGCAAACTTCATTTGCGCTCATTTCCGGCTGCAAATCGTAAGTTGCAACTTTTGGAGATGCCACAAGCACACGGGTTTCATGTTCCTGCGGCTCCTCAACTCCGCCGTTAAAGAAGAATGTTACATGCGCATATTTTTCAGTTTCTGCCGTTCTATATTGCTTAACGCCGTTTGCTTCCAAAACATCGCCCAGAATATTTGTCATGCGTTCTTTACCGAACGCCACTGAAAGCGGGAATGTTTCATCGTATTGGGTCATGCAGACATAGAAAATATTTTTTCTGACAGCTTTTCTTTCAAATCCGTCAAAGTTTTCAAAAGTAACCGCTTTTGTGATTTCACGCGCTCTATCGGGTCTGAAGTTCCAGAAAATAACAGAATCATTATCATGAATTCTGGATTCTTCACCGCCGATAATTGTCGGAAGAACAAATTCGTCATTGTTACCTTTTTCGTAAGATATTTTGATAGCTTCATCAGCCGAAGACGCTTTTTCGCCTTCTCCTAAAAGCAATGCGTTGTAAGCTTTTTCAACTCTGTCCCAGCGATTGTCGCGATCCATCGCATAATATCTGCCGGAAACAGTTGCTATTTGAGGCAAACCATATTTTTTAAGTTCGTCTTCAATCGGCTGCAAGAATGTCATTGCGCTCTGCGGAGGCGTGTCACGGCCATCCAGAAACGCATGAACATAAACTTTTTTCAATCCGTTATCAGCCGCAAGCTTGATTAATGCCAATATATGTCCCAAAGCCGAGTGAACTCCGCCTTCAGAAGCAAGCCCGTAGATATGAAGTGCACTGTCATTAGCTTTTACATGTTCAATCGCATCCAAAAAAGCCTGTCTTTTGAAGAAATCGCCGCCTTTGATTGAATTATTAATTTTTGAAAGTTCCTGATAAACAATGCGGCCGGCGCCAAGGTTCAAATGGCCTACTTCACTGTTACCCATTTGTCCTGCAGGAAGTCCGACGTATTCACCGTCTGCATGGATTTTAATAAACTTTTCTTCTTTTTCAAGCCTGTCTACATTAACAGGATTTGCTAATTTTGTCGCATCATATTCGGGGTGTGATTTGCTGATTCCCCAGCCGTCCATTATACACAATAAAACTCTTTTTGTCATAAAATATCCCTTCTTTATATTTCGTACTATGGTTAAAATTTTATCAGGAACAAAACCAAAATACAAGGACTTTTTTAGAATCCGCACTGAAAAATTCACTTCAAACTGCAGTGAAATCAAAAGAAAAGGGTACTGAAAAATCAATACCCGGATATTAGTTTATTATATAAAGCTTAACTGCAAATTAGTCCATATTTACCAAGTAATAACTACGACACCGGAAATGCCATCCCGAGCTACAGGTGTTGCGGACCAGTATACGCCTTTACGGCAGCCATAGGTTTCCATATCAGAAGCGTCGAGATACATGCCAAGGTTACCTTTTACGCGCTGACCTTCAAACCAGCGCTGCCATTCACTTGCCCAGCAGTGGTTTCTTGATCCGCCGCCGTCGCCGCCATCACCGGAGGCCTTCAGCCACTGAGAAAGCTTGTCGTCCTCATTCGTCGGCATCGGTAATACAAGGTTCATTATATTTGCCTTGAAATTTGTCTTAATTGCTACTTCACCGGGGGTGCCGTTTTTGTGTATGTAGAAATCCCCGCCCGGGAACCACTTCGGAAGGTCTTCCGTCGGGAATACGTGACCGCCAGTTCCGCCGGCTCCGCCCTGAATAAACAGGATAGTTTGGGCAGCATCACCGTTTGATGTTATGAATTGAACAGTTGTGTCACCGCCGTTTTCACCTGCATCGCCTGTGCCTTCAGCACCACCTTTACCTCCGTGTCCGGGATTAATCAGGAATTCACTGTCTCTAATTGTTCTAATCACTCTGCTGTTGTAACCGCCGGCTTTACCGCCTTTGCCGTATTGGAGATAGTTGGTGTTCCAGGTATATTTATAGGTGTATTTTCCGTTTTCTGTTGTTCCGCCGGCACTGCGTACAAGGCAATATCCTACATGGTTTTCGCCACATGGAACAAAATTCTCATTGCCGCCGCTAATTGTTCCTTTCTGGCGCCCGCTACCATTGACAGGGGCATTTTGGCCGGCTGTTGGAATGGTTCCGCCTGCGGTTGTTTTTCTTGCGCCTTGACCCTTAGTTGGGGGTTCCATATTTACTTCACAGATATCGCCGTTCAGGTTTACGCTTGCTGAACCAATGGAATCTGTACCATTATCTGCAAAACAGTTGCCCAGCTGATTGTTCCATTGTGCCTTAGTATAAAGAGGCATATACCCGGAATTTGTACAATTTTTATCAGTACCTCTTGTTCCCGGAATAACATCCGATTTGGCTATGAACTTCCGACCTAAGCCGGCTTTTACATCGTTTGTTCGGCATTTTCTTCCGGTACCGCCAATGCCGCCTTTTACAACCTGCGGAATGTACATACAGCGTTTATTTTCATCAGAAACCTGGCTGAAATTATACATACATTCACTTCCGTCGGAATTATTCTTATTACAACGGCAGCTTGTATATATAGGATACTCTTTCGTGGTATGTGTTGGTGTTCCATAAGTATTTTTTCCATCACAGCCCTGCTCACCATCTTTAGTCGTCCAGTTTGATACAAGGTTGCAGTCTGTCGGAAGCGATTTTGTCGTCGGAAAACTATTTCCTGTTACGGGATTTTTAAATGAGGTATTATTTTTAGTTGAATTCTTACAGGTTCCTCCGACAATGTTGGTACAGGAATTACCAAAAGCAGCATCCAAACCTAAATCCTCAGTTTTAAGATATTCATATTTTTTATCAAAAACATCAGATGTCGCTTTTATAACAACCTCAGCTATAGCAGCTTGTCCGCCACCAATCGGGTATAAATCTAACCCAAAAGCCTTTGTTACAGCATCTGTGTTGCAAGTTACATCAACAGGGTCATAACCAATGATGAAAGACCCGAATATGCCATCACTGACGCCCGTGAAAATACTGGTGTTGCCATAGTTGCAAATGTCATATTTCGGAGATTCGTCTCTAAGCACCTTACGTTCGTCCTTTTCTTTTGCAACAGTTAATTGCGGTTTTGTACAAGTTGTACAACCGGTTTTGTAATCCATTCTGTAAGGAGGATTATAGCCTGTATCCTGAGCATAAGTGTCTTTTGTTTGAACTGTTAGGTTACTGTAATCGGTTTCCGCACAAGATGCGCTAACAGGTACATTTTTTTCATTTGTGCATGTATCATAACAGGTATCAGGAACATAAACATCATTATATCCGTCTTCACAATAAGTTGTTTTATTATACCCTGACTTGCATTTAAAGTGATATGAATATTTCCCCTCATCGTCGGTATTTTGCCAATTGTTACAAACGTCACACTCAGGTCCAGAACAGGGTTCTGTTTTATAAGAATCACAATGATCACAATTTGTTCCGGTACAAGATTCAGTGTCCCAATAACTACAGTCATACGAATAATTATATGTATAAAGATCTGAATACTTTTTTCCGGAAGTACAGGAGCATTTTTTTTCGTCGGAGCCTGTATATTTCCATTCCCTGTTTACAAGACAGGCTTCCGAACAATCTTGTTCGATATAATAAACATCACCACCATCCCCTGCATCTCCGCCGGGCTTGGTCAGATTTTTCCCTGTTGCGTTGGCGTAAGCCCAAATCTTACCTCCGAAGCTTTCCAGTTCACTGACACTAATGCCTTTCAAATCAAGAAGACCTTGAGTGATTCCAAAAGGCGACAGAACTTCTGTTTTTGATTCATAAACTTCCAATCGTCCGCCATGATAGCCCGAATCTCCGCCGCCGCCACCGCCGGATGTAGCTTGAATGTACATATAGCCTGCTTTTTCAGGAGGCGTAAATCTGCATTCGGTGACATCTCTATCAAGAATCTTTTTGTCCAATCCGGAACCAACGTATTTTTCTTCATGAAGGCGCCCGTCCAGGTAATAGCACATGTAAGCACCATGCATCGCCATTTTTGGAACCTTCAAATGTTTTTTAGAAACTACAGTTACACCTGATGCCAGCATCAGGGATACTATCAATAGAAGCATCATAGCTTCAACAAGTGAAAACGCACCGGGTTTTACGAAGTTTTTCATACTCATCCACCTTATAATATGTTTTATCTTTCAGAATTGCCTTATAGACTGTCGTGCAGGGTTTATTTTCAGGTTATTGTGAAATTTAGAAGATTAAAAACAAACCATACTATATGTTATAACATATAATAATATATATTATAAATTACTATTAGTAATAAGTCAAGGTTTATATAATGATAACTAATGGATAAATCATCTTTACTTAAAAGATTCGGAAAAAACGTAAAAATAGAGCGTATAAAAAAGGACTTGACGCAGGAAAAATTTGCGGAGATTCTGGATGTAAATCCGAATTACGTTGCATGCATTGAGTGCGGACGGCAGAATATGTCTTTGGGAAAGATTTTGGAATTAGCTAATGCGCTCGGGGTTGAGATTGACACGTTGTTAACATTTAAGGATTGAGGGGGTTGCCGGTCGGGGGAGTCAAATTAAGTTGATTTTGCTATTTTGACGCATCAGCGGAGATTTCGAGCCGCGAATCGATTTTGCTGAGTCTTGCAAGAATTCTCTACCAGCGTCACAGGGCTGATTTCGGATTGGTGTAAAGAATTCTTGCAAAAGTATGCTTTTATTCTAATTCTGCTTCTATATGTCGCATGCGTAGTACCTCACCCGAATTTCTAAACTCGCCCCGGCTCGTTAAGAAATCCTCCCCTCTCCTCTACCAGGAGAGGGGATGTCATGATTTTCGTTGAATTTTGCAGGTGTAGCCTGAGGACGATGGCCGCCCCAAGCGCCTCTTTCCTAATTCTCCACTTACTCGCCTAATCATTGCAAAAGCACCCTTCACCTAATCCGGTTCCAATGTGTCTACGTGTGTAGCACCTCTGCCAGGAGAGGGGATGTCATGATTTTAGTCGGATTTTGCAGGTGTAGTCAGATGACGTTGGCGGCTTAAAGCGCATCTTTCCTAATTCCGCACTTCCTTGTCTGATTCATCCAAAAGCGCCTATCATCTCATTCAGACCCAATGTATCTACGTGCGTAGCACCTTGACTCAGTGGTATAATAGTGCAATAATTACCCTATGTTTAAGTATTATGGGAAATATGCACCGTATTTATTTCTACTGCCGGCGGCGGTTGTGTTAATAATTTTCTTTTTTATCCCGTTTTTTCACACCTTTGTGTTAAGCTTTCAGGATTATTCAAACAGCCTTTATTCCGCGAATTTTGCAGGGCTTGATAATTACATAAAACTTTTCAAAAGTCCGGTTTTCTATAAAGTTTTATTTAATACATTTATATATCTTTTTGCGGCAGTTCCGGTTCTGGCTATCGTGCCTTTGTTTCTGGCAATACTTTTAAACCAGAAAATCAGGGGAATTACGTTATACAAAATTCTAATTTATATTCCGGTAATTGTGTCGATTGTCGTTGCGGCAATTGCCTTCAAGTGGCTTTTTGCAGATGAAGGAATTCTGAATTACATTGTAACAAGCCTCGGATTTCAGAGAATCGGCTGGCTGACAGATCCCAATTGGGCTTTGTATTCGGTGATTATCGTAACGATTTGGAAGGGAATCGGGTATTACATGATGATTTATCTTGCGGCTTTAATGAGCGTACCCAAAGAACTTTACGAAGCATGTGATATAGATGGAGCCGGATTTTTCAGAAAACATTTGACCGTAACAATTCCGCATATAATGCCGACGATTGCGCTTGTCACAACAATCAGCGCGATTTCTGCGATGAAAGTATTCGCGGAAATTTATGTTATGACAAAAGGCGGACCTTTAAATTCCAGCAAAACAATTGTTTATTATATTTATGAAAGGGCGTTTGAAAATCTGGATTTAGGATTTGCTTCTGCAATGGCGGTTGTGCTTTTGATAATAGTTCTTGCTCTTTCGCTTGTGAACGTGTTATTTTTTGAAAGGAAAAAGTACCAGATTTAAAATTATCTTGGCGCGCTAAAAGAACTTACGGGCGAAAGATAAAATCCGACGGGTAAAAATATATGAAAAAATTAATCGAAAAACTTTCAACACATGCAATTTTAATCGGCGTATCGCTGTTGTCGATATTCCCTTTTATCTGGCTGATTTCAACGTCATTAAAAGGAAACAGCGAAAACATTTTTGCATATCCGCCAACAATTATCCCGAAAGATTTTACTTTTGCAAATTACACAGGCGTGTGGCAAAAAGTTGATTTTATCAGGTATTTTGTAAATTCCATGATTGTGGCAGGCGGAACGGTTTTTTTGAACTTGATTCTTTCGGCAATGGCGGGTTATCCGCTTGCGAGAATGGAATTTCGCGGGAAGAAAATAACTTTCTTTGCAATCCTTGCAACGATAATGATTCCCTTTCAGGCAATCATGCTTCCGGTTTATCTGATAACATTGAAACTTCATCTGATTGACAGCGTGAACAATTTCGCGGGATTTGTCGGGCTGATAATGCCTTTTGCGGTAAGTGCTTTCGGGATTTTCTTAATGCGTCAGGCGTTTTTGGGAATTCCGAAAGAAATGGAAGAGGCGGCAATCGTTGACGGGTGTAATGTTTTTCAGATTTTTACAAAAGTTCTTTTGCCGATGGTAAAACCTTCGCTTGCGGTACTTGCGATTTTTACATTCATCGGAAGCTGGGGAGAATTTTTGTGGCCGAGCATTGTTTTGACAAAAGAAACAATGTACACGCTGCCTGTGGGCGTAAACAATTTGCAGGGAATGTTCTCTTCAAACTGGAGATTTATCGCGGCAGGTTCGATATTGGCGACTATTCCGATTATTATTTTTTTCTTAAGCATGCAAAAATATTTCATCTCAGGCGAAAACGACGGAGCTGTTAAAGGCTGATTATTGCAATAAAAAATTTGTATCAAACGCTAAATTTGCAGTGGTAAAACAAAATTCATCTGCGCTCAAGCCTTACGCCCCAAAAATCAAAATTATCTGTACAAAATATCTTCGTTTTCGTTGTTAATTTCTTCAGCGAAAATATCATGAGCCGCGCAGGTTTTGAAATTTTCAAGCATTGCTTTATCAAATTCATCTGACAGAACAAGGGTTCCTTTGACATAAGTTACAGAACTTGCCGCAATATCGGAAACTGTTTTTGAGTCGGATTCGGAAACATTTCTCTGCACAAGATAGTTCATGTGGTCTTTTGTTTCCATATAACGCCTTGAAATATCGTTCAAAACATCGAAAACATATCTCTGTCTGTTTGAACGCCCTTCTTTTTCAGTCAAAAGAAGCGTTGCCTTCTGCATTTCAGAAATAGATTCTTCATAGTATTTCAAATGGCGTAAAAGAATAGCCAGATTGTAATGCGCCTCATAATTCATAGGCTCCGTTTCAATAGCCTTGCAATACGCAAGGCCGGCATTATTGTTATCGCCATAAAGATGATATGCAAGGCCAAGATTATAATATGCATCATAATTGTTTTTTAGAATCTTTACAGCTTCCCTGTACGCGGCAATCGACTTTTGAAGATATTCCATTGAATGTTCTCTCCGGCTGTCCTGATATATTGCTTTTTGCCTGTAAGCAAGCCCCATATTATAATACGCAAGCCCGATATTTGTTTTATAACTTCTTAAATTGTTAAAAACATACGGGATATAAACCAGTTTTCGCTTAATACCGAGAATGGTCTTGTACTGGTCAATTGCGCCGTCAAAATCCCCAAGCTGCTCAGCCGATACAATTCCGTAATTCATTCTCGCAATTACATAATTCGGATTGTGCTGAATCGCGTTTTCATAAGCATCAATTGCAGAAAAATAATCTTCGTAAAGCACATAAATATTTCCAAGATTAAACCATGCGCTGTAATGCCCCGGATAAAGGATAAGTCCACGATGATAAAAATCAATTGCCTTCTGGAATTTGTACTTTCTAAGAGCCCTGTCTCCCTTCCAGACAAAATACATTCCGCGCACCTTATTAATCTGCACCACATACCAGTCTGTGTAAAAATATGCAGTAACGACAAGCGCTATCATTATTAATATTGAAAATATTTTCGAAAATCTTCGTTTTTTCAAAGTTAACCTCTATTAAAGATTTTACACCCCTTAAGGCTTTTGCGCAAATATATTAAGGAAGTTAAGATTTCCGGCAATTCTTTGCCGGTTGATTTACTAAAAAATCAAAATTCAGCCCGATTGTTACGAAAACTTAACATAATATATACAAAAACGCAATTTAGCCTGATAGAAAATGTTTATATAAGTAAGGTAGGTTAAAACAAATTGGAGGTTAGGTTATGGACTCATTGTACACAATGCCGCTAATGCCGAATTTCGGATTTCCAAATATGTGCGATGGATATTCAAGCCAGGTATACTTAAATAATATGACAGGCTTTGACTCATACATCCCTCCGTTCAACAATAACTTTTGCAATCCATGGATGAGTATGGATGACAGCGTATTCAACTGTCCTCAGTATCAAATGCCTTATATGGGATGCGCTCCGGGCTATAACATGGATAATTATTATAAGCAAATGGTTGATTATCAGCAAAAATCAAGAGAAGCTGATGCAACATTGAAAAAAACAATGCGCGATATGCGTCAGGCACGCAGAACCCTGGAAGACAAAATCATCAACAACGAACAACAACAAATTCTTCCGGCATTCAAAGAATATGTCAATAAAGTTGCGGCCTACAACGGTGACACCGACGGCAGTTATGAAGATATGAAAAACACTGCAATTGATATGTACGAAGAACAGACAGGAAAGGCACTTCAAACACATATCAGAGAAAACGGCAACTCTTCATTTGTACACGGATTAAAAGAAGTCGGTTTCTTAGGATTTGGCGACAAAGTCAGCGCAGAACAGAATATTGCAAAAATCACAGGGACAAAAGAAGGCAAAACCGAAGGAGTTTTAAAATCAGCAGGTAATGCAACAGCAGGCGCAGCATACGGTTTAGCCGGAGCATTGCTTGCACCGAAAGTTTCAGCGGCAAAGCTTCCGAAAGTCCAAAAGCTTCCTGTAATAGGCAAAATATTTAATAAAGGCGGCTCAGTAAAAGTAAAAGCTGCATTGGCAATAGGCGCTGCAGCCGGCTGGTTATACGGAAAAGTTTTAGATAATTTCTCTTAATTTCCCAAATAGTGTAAATAATATGTGTGTGTAATTCAGGACTGAAATTTCAGTCCTTTTTATTTGGAAAATTAATTTTCGCGCCCCGTTAGCACCCAACATCCCTCCAATAGTCCGTTTCGCACCCACAACCGGCGCGTCTTTAGCGGAAATCCGGCCTTCACGCAGTACGCAATCAATGTTAGCGAAAGAACAACAAAACAGGCATTGTCTGAGCGGCGCGATGCAAGAATGAATTCGCAAAATAGAAAAACATAGCGAGTTTGCCTGTACGGCTTGAGCGTTACAATTGATTAGCGTACAAAGTGCAGGCCGGCGGTTTGCGTCACTTTGCCGCCAAAGTGACCGCCGTCCGCGGAGGACCCGTCGGAGACTAAATAATAGAATTAATTAAATTTTTCACAGGGCTGAACATGAAAAATAGGCTGGATTGCTTCGCCTACGCTCGCAATGACTACATGGGAATTTAGAGGTTTTAGTGAATATAAAGTAAGATGAGGATGCAAATGAACCGGATGCTCGCGAGTAAGCTGACAATCGCAAAGACTACATTAGATTTTCAAAATCATCGTTAAGGCCGGGGTCCGCTAAAGAAGCAACGTTGGTGGAGTGCGGTGATATATCAAAACCACGCAATTGCATAAGGAAAGGTTATATAAATTCAACATTTTATATCCTATCAAATTTTTATAAGCCTCTTTACCGGCAATAACGGCAAAACTCAAAAAAATTTAATCAGCATAAAGAATTCCCGCCCCTCTTTTTTTGAAAGGAGTGAGGAACGGGAACTATATCAGTAAAAGAGACATCTCTAACATTATTATCCATTTTTTAAGGTTGTCAAATTTTTATGGATAAATTTTTCAATTTAGCATATAATGTCATTATGAAAAAACTTTTATTTTTAATCATAACAGCATTTTTAACCGTAATTCCGGCATGCGCAGACAATACAACAGGCGAACAGGCAAAACTTCTCTATGCTGACAACAGCATCTCTGAAAGCTTTGACTTGCTACTATCGATTCCGGAAGAAAACAGAACCGCTGAAAATTGGCTTTTGCTCGGAAACATCCTCCAGGATAAAGGCCGAAACGATGATGCAAATTTTATGTACACGCAGGCCATTATTAAGGACGACAAGTTCTACAAAGCATACTATAACCTCGGAAATTCCTATCTGGATGCGAACAAGCCTCATCTGGCAATCGAACAGTACAAAAAAGTTTTGAAAATCAAAAACGACTATGCTTATGCCCACTACAATATCGGCTGCGCTTATATTAAACTCGGCAAATACAAACAGGCAAGAAATGCTCTTCTTGATGCAATTTATTATAAAAACACAGAACCGGATTTCCATTATAACCTGTCATACGTCTACAAAAAACTCAACAAACCAAAAGACGCACAGGCCTATCTTGAAATCTACAACAAACTAACAGAAAACAAAATATAAACCAAAAGGGACATCAATGAAATACAAAGGAATAATCTTCGACTTTAACGGAACATTGCTTTTTGATTCGGAAAAACATCTTGAAGCATGGCGCGAATACTCAAGACAATTGCGCGGAACAGCCTTTACAGATGAAGAAATGCGCGATTATATGTTCGGCCGCACAAACGAAGATATCATAGCCTATGCAATAGGCAAAAAGCCGGATCCTGAATTGGTTGAAAAACTTGCCTCTGAAAAAGAAGCCGTCTACCGCGATATGTGCAGAAATGACAGGGAAAACTTTAAACTTGCACCGTATGCGGAAGAACTTTTGGATTTTCTCTGCGAAAACTCAATTCCTCACACAATCGCCACTATGTCCGGAATCGAAAACGTTGAATTTTATATTGAAGAATTCAAACTTGAAAAATGGTTTGATTTAGAAAAAATTGTCTATTCCGACGGAAAAATTCCCGGAAAACCCGCACCTGATATTTATCAGATTGCCGCAAAAAACCTCGGACTTACACCATCTGAATGCATTGTTGTTGAAGATGCAGTTTCAGGAATTCAGGCAGCCGAAAGCGCCGGGATTGGAAAAATCATTGCAATTGCGTCTATGGAACCTGTTGAACTTTACGAGAATATGCCATCTGTGGGGGCTGTAATTAAAACTTTCAAAGATTTTGATAAGAACCTTCTCCTAAAACCCGAAATATCATTCAAATAAATGTATTCAGACGAGTGCAAATTTAATATCATAATTCTGGAAGGAGAAAAATATGATATTAACAAACATTGAATCAGTTCCGGGCATGAAAATCAAAGCTCAATTCGGCCTTGTTTCCGGAAGCACAGTACGCGCCAAAAACGCAATTAAAGATATTGGCGCAGGTTTAAAAAACATGGTAGGCGGAGAATTAAAAAGCTATACCGAACTTTTGACAGAGGCACGTAAAGAAGCAGTTGATCGCATGCAAGAACAGGCACAGAAAATGGGCGCAAATGCTGTTATCAATGTAAGATTTGCAACATCATCCGTAACAGCAGGTGCAGCTGAAGTTTACGCATACGGCACAGCCGTTCAAGTTGAAAAAATCGAGGGTTAAAATGGATATTCTTCTATTAATAATTCTGCTGGGCATAACATTTGGAACAGGCTCAATTATTGAAAAGAATCACTTCAAAAAAATCCGCAAACGTGAAATTGCACTAATCAAAAAACCTATAGTCAATTTCGGAATCAAGAAGTGGGATTCAAGCCGCAAGGTTAAATCCACGAAACTTGTGAGCGGAGAAGTTGTGATAAGCGGAGATTACTTCAAGAATTTTGTTGCCGCATTGAAAAACTTTTTTGGCGGAAGACTTACAACATTTGAATCAATTCTTGACCGCGGCCGCCGCGAAGCTATTTTGCGCATGCGAGAATCCGCAAAAGACGCTAACATAATCGTAAACGCCCGAATTGAAACTATGATGATTAATGACACCTACACAGGGGAAAGCGTTCCCCAGTGTGCGATAATCGCTTACGGAACCGCAATAACTTATGAATAAAGAACTTAAAGATAAATATCTCGATGTAATTAACGACAACGTAAATGTTGGAAAAAGCAGTGTCTGCAAGGAGTTTATAATTCTCCTTGCAGGTGTTGCCGGTTTATGTTTTCTAATTTATTATCTTGCAGGATTCGGTGCAAGCATTGCAATCGACAGAATGTCTGATAAAACTCAGGTGAAAATTGAAAAGGCGCTTTCAATAAGGCCGATAAAACACAAAGAAAAACCATCCGCATCAATTCAAAAACTTGAAAAAATTAAACCTCAAATTGTCGCATTGGATAAAAAACTTCATGGCAAATCCGATTTTCCGATTTTTGAAACTGATGATAAAGAAATCAATGCATTTATTGCGCCTGACGGAAGCATTTACTTTACACAAGGTCTTTTGAAAGAAATTAAGGACGAGGAAACTTTAGCATTTATACTTGCACATGAACTCGCGCATTACGCGCACAGAGACCATTTGAAAGAAATCGGACGGGAAATTATTGCCGGCATAATTATTTCAGTGCTGACAAACGGTCAAAGAGAAATTCACGGAACAGTCGGATGCTTAACTGAATTAAACAGAGTTAAGTATTCACAAAGACAGGAAATCGAGGCGGATTTATATGCAAATCGGGTTGTACTGAAGCTTTACGGCAGAAACACCGGTGCAGTTGAGTTTTTTGAATTTTTGGAGAAAAAAGAAAATATTCCGGAATTTTTTCTGTATTTCTCAACCCACCCGTCTCCTCAAAAACGTTTGAAATTAATCAAAAATAATTAGTCCGGAAAAATTTGGTCTTTATTTTTCTTAAATTAAAAAGAACCGTATTGACCGGAAATAATTTTTTAATTATCCTGTAATTAGGATAGTTAAGGACATGAAAGAAAAAATTCAAAAAATAGTTGAAAGTACGGCTTTTAACAACTTTATACTTTTCGTAATTATATTAAACTCAGTAATTTTAGGGTTGCTGACAGACGCAAAAATTTGCAGTTTGTGCGGGAATATACTCCACATTTTGTGCTCAATTTGTGTTGTAATATTTTCTGTCGAAATTTTTATGAAACTGTATGTTTATAAAAAATCGTTTTTTAAAGATGGCTGGAATAACTTTGATTTTATACTGGTTGCAATGTCATGGGTTCCGACAGGCGGAGCATTCTCAAGTTTTCGAGCGTTTAGAGTGTTGAGAGCATTAAGAACTTTGAGGCTTGTCACACGGCTTGAAAAGTTAAGAATTATTGTTCAGGCAATTATTGAATCCATCCCAAATGTCGGCTGGGCAAGCGTTTTACTGCTGTTGCTGTTTTATATATTTTCAATAATGGGCACAACAATGTTTGCTGAAGCATTTCCGGAATTTTTCGGCTCAATCGGCAAAAGCATGTATTCGCTCTTCCAGATTATGACACTCGAAAGCTGGTCAATGGGAATTGCAAGACCGGTAATTTCACAATTCCCTCTTGCATGGATTTATTTTGTATCCTTTATTCTGGTATCATCGTTTATTGTAATGAACGTGATTGTCGGAATTGTTGTAAATGCGATTGCGGAATTGAGCGAAAGGGCTAAACGCGAAAAAGAAAAAGCCTCAATGAAAGTTCAGACAGATATTGAAACCGAATTAAAAAAATTAAAGATGCAAATTGCGGTTGTAGAAAATTTGTTGGAAAATGAAAAATCTTACAAGTAGTGTATAATAATATTATGATTAACAATACGGAAAACACTATTTCAAATGATTTTATTTCGGATTTTACGGTAATCGATATTGAAACAACAGGTTTATCAAGCGAGAGACATGAAATTATTGAACTTTCTGCCATTCGGGTTCGGGATTGCAAAATTACGGACAAGTTTTCAACGCTTGTTAAGCCAAACGGACACATTAATTCTTTCATCAGAGGATTGACCGGAATTTCCGATGAAATGGTCTGTAATGCACCGGAAATTAAAACTGTTCTTCCGGAATTTATTGAATTTTTATCAAATGACATTCTTCTCGGGCACAATATCAATTTCGATTTACGTTTTATCAGGCATAATTTAAAAAAGCATTTTGACAAAGATTTACACAACGAACATCTTGATACAATGCGGCTTTCGAGAAAATATATGCAGAATCTTACAAGCCACAAACTTCAAACGCTTGCGGGATTCTTCAACGTAAGCACAGTAGGCCATCACAGAGCCTTAAATGACTGTATTATGACATTTGAGATTTATCAAAACATCAAAAAATGCGCGAAGAGTTAAGTTTCGTCTTTATTTTCAGAAGCCTTTTTCTTGGAGGATTTCCCAGGAATAGCGCAAAGAAAAATAAAATATACAAGCATTATTAATTGTAAGGGAAAATATGCCATATTGCTTTGCGGCACTATATAATCACCGATTAAGCTAAAAAGGATTACGCAGGAAGTGACAACTGCAACAGCCTTCTTATTGTTAAAGATGTCTGACAATCGTTTAAAATAAAGACAAAAACAAACAATAGTATCAAAAAATCCATAAAAAAGAATAAACCAGATAATTTCAGACGCCGGAAACTGAGCGGAAATAAGAACTTTACCGAAAGCCTCTTCACCCTCAAACAGCAAAATTTCAGGTGAGAGCATAAGCGTTAAAACTCCGAGAAAAAGAAGAACTAAAAAATAAGTCAGCAAAAACCTTCCTCTTCCAATCGGAATGTTTAAATTGAATATATCTTTAATTCTTTGAAACAAAACCATACTTTACCGCCTCAGATAAAATATAGCATATTTTTCAAAAATTGCAAGGGATTATCAAATATTAAGATTTTAATATTTTTTCGCCAAATCCGTTCGGATGTTTCTGATGCCAGTTCCATGCGGTTGCAATAATCTCATCCGGAGTGGAATGTGTCGGAATCCATCCGAGTATATTTTTTGCTTTTCTGCTGTCAGCAATTAAAACTGAAGGATCACCCGCTCTTCTTTCAGCATTAATTGCAGGTATTGGATGAGCGGTAATTTTTCTTGCAGTATCAATAATTTCTTTTACGCTGAAACCATGCCCGTTGCCAAGGTTAAAAACATCACTTTTTCCTCCGCTTTTAAGATATTCAACCGCTAAAATATGCGCATTTGCAAGATCTGAAACATGTATGTAATCTCTAATACATGTTCCGTCATGCGTATCGTAATCAGTGCCAAAAATTTTAACAGTATCCCTCATAGAATTTGCCGCTTGCAGTATTAAAGGAATAAGATGAGTTTCCGGAAAATGATCTTCACCGATATTACCATCAATGCTCGCGCCGCATGCGTTAAAGTATCGTAGTGAGACAAATTTAAGATTATGCGCATACGATGCCCATTTAAACATTTTTTCCATTGCAAGTTTTGTTTCGCCGTAAGCGTTTGAAGGTTCAGTTTTGCATGATTCTTTTATCGGAATACTTTCCGGTTCTCCGTAAACCGCCGCAGTAGAAGAAAATACAATATTTTCAACCCCGTGCTCAATCATCGAATCTAAAACTGTCAAAGTGCCAAGAAGATTGTTATCATAGTATTTGAGAGGGAATTTCATGCTTTCTGCCACAACAGAATTAGCCGCAAAATGTATTACAGCATCGATTTGTTCTGTTTCAAAGATTCTGTCAAGAAAACTCTTATTTCGAATATCTCCTTTATAAAAACAGGATTTTTGAGGAATTGCCTGCGCATGTCCTGTTTGGAGATTATCCGCAATAACAACGTCTTCCCCCTTTTTAACAAGCTCAGCTGCTGTATGAGAGCCTATATATCCTGCTCCGCCTAAAATAAGTATTGACATTTTACACTCCTATTCCATACTTACAACAGGCACTGCAGAGGTATTTGACTGTAAATTTTTCATCAACATTTCGACCCCGTTTTTGCTCCGGCAGGTCTCGAAAACAAATCTTTCGTATTCAGTTATGAAATTGTTCTCATAAATAATTTTTGAATCCATTCGGCTAAACATTTCATTGATTTTTTCTGCAGCAAAGTCTAATAAATTTTCAGAAACGCCTGACAAAACAATCCCGGCATAAGAAAATTCTCTTTTATACAAATGTGCAAGCAAATCCGGATTATTTATGTTATTTTTTTGCATAAAATTATATATTTCATGGCTTCTGTCAAAAGGATTTGCGATATTTACAATATTGCTTGAAGATGTCGGATTTGTAAGCCTGTAATGATAATATGCATTATCTGTATAAAAAATCTTCTCAGCCATGCACATAGTCTGAACCTGAAAGGGATTGTCTACCCATCCGGCGCCTTTTGCTTCTTTAAATGATATTTTTATGCTTTCAAGGAAAGATTTTTTATAAATGCAAGACCAGATGCTTGGATGAAAATAGAGAAATTGCGGAAAATCTTGAATTTTAAATACAGTTTCCGGCATTTTATATTGAGCGCTCCAATTATTTTTTTCATTATAAGGCGGATTGCCGTCCCTTCCGTCTTTGTATTCATAAAAAGCTGATTTAACAATATCAGCATTATTTTTCTTTGCAAGAGTGTACAAATCCTCAAACATATTTACATCTATAAAATCATCCGGTTCGATAATACTTATGTATTCTCCGCGCGCAAGGCTTAAGCCGGTATTGCATGCAGCTCCGTATCCTCCATTAGCCTTGTTTACAAGTATAATTCTTTTATCTTTTGCCTGATAGGTTTCAAGAATTTCTTTTGAGGAATCTTTTGAACCGTCATTTATACAAATAATTTCTATTTCATCTAATGTTTGGTTTACAACGCTTTCCATACATTGCGCAAGATAGTCTTCCACATTATATACAGGTATTATCACAGAAATTTTATAAGTCATCATTCCTCCTCAAAATTATTGATTAATCTTTATTTACATATCGCTCAGAAGTTATATTAATTTTTTTATTAAACACTTCATCAAAACATTCAAGCGCTCTTGCTGCGGCCTTATCCATGTCGTAGTATTTGTAATCCCCCAGACGCCCCAAAAACCAAACATTATCCAAATCTGCTGCTAAATATTTGTATTGATTGTAAAGTGTCGTATTTTTTTCATTTACAATCGGATAATATCGTTCATTCTGACCTAATTGAAATTCAGAGGAATATTCCTTTGCGATTACAGTCTTTGCGCTGTTTTCATTCAGATAGTATTTATACTCATGAATTCTTGTAAAATCATAGTTGTCAGGATAATTTACAACGCTGTTTTTCTGATAATAAGGCCGTTCATATTCCTCAAATTTAAAAGAAACACTTCGATATGGAAGAACGCCCAATTGATAATCAAAAAATTCATCGATTGATGCGGTATAAAAAATCCTTTTAAATTTCAGATTTTTAAAATCATTAAAATTTGCACCGGTCTTAACTTCAATATTCGGAGATTCAAGCATGTTCTCAATCATTTTGGTGTAGCCGCAAACCGGAATTCCCTGATATTTATCCTGAAAATATCTGTTGTCACAGCTAATCATCACAGGAACACGAGATGTCACATTTTTGTCAATTTCTGCAGGACGCAGCCCCCACTGTTTGATAGTGTAATTCAGAAAAACTTTTTTATAGATATAATCTGCAAGAAAATTCAAATCTTTATCTTTTGACTTTTGGAAATCAAGAATCGGCACCTTTGTATTGTAGGCAAAATTATCCAACAGCTTTTTTTCAAGTTTTTTTGCTAATGTTTTAGGAAAAACATCGTAAAGAGTATTAAAATTAAATGGAATTGTAGTTTCTACGCCGTCGATTAGAGCAAAAACTCTGTGCATATACGTATTGAAATGTGCATATCTGCTTAAGAATTGCCAAACTCTCTCATCTGAGGTGTGAAAAATATGCGAACCGAACTTATGAATAGTAATTCCGTTTTTGTCTTTAAAATCATAACAATTACCGGCACAATGATTTTTTTTATCAATAATCAGAACTTTTTCATCAAGTTTATGTGCAATATTTGCAGCAATAACAGCACCTGAGATTCCTGCACCTACAACAAGATTAACATTTTCAAACATTTTAGACTGCCTCGTATATGAATTTGACTTGTAATGAATCAACAAACAAAGAATAAAGCAGACTTAAAGGAAATAAATGACCCGATTGGAGATAATAAATCTCTTGAACTATTTATGACGGAATAGGCAGTAACATAAACTACATAACCTTTAAAATAAGAACAAAACAACAAAAGATGGAGCAAAATAAAATTTACTCCATCTAATTGTTAATATTTTCATATATAATTAAAGCTTAGCTTCCTTGAGAACTCTTGGAGTGTAAACTTTCTCAGGCATATCATCATCACGACCGAGCGCCCATCTGAAACCAGCCGTAAATGCAATACCGGTTCTGCCTCCGTTACGAAGCATTGCCTGACCAAAGGCCGTGAACTTTTCTTTCCAGCTGCGCTGAACACCAATACCATATTCTGCATAGGGATCCATCCTCATATTCGGAAGGACAACTCCGTTTGCACTAACATGTGATTTATTCATAACATTCCAAACAACACCGGCCTGAGCATACGGTTGCCATCCGTTTTCGCAATTCATAACAACCCTCACACTCGGATGAAGCATTATTGAATGCGCCGGTTTTGAATCAATTTTGACTCCGGCTGCGTTTGTATAGTCAAAAGTGTTTACAAAGGTATAACTTATAAACATTATAGGCTGAACAATATATCTGCCCTCTTTATACTCGAAGTTATAACCAGTTTTTGAGGCCACGCCTGCAAGCAGGCTTGTATAATCTTCTTTGCCATACATTGTATGGGTTTCGCCGACACTGACTCCTGCACTGGCAGTTATTGCCGTCCAAAAGTTTCCTTTATAGTAAGTTTCGGTAAAACCTAATAAACCGCCGTTTAATGTTGTGTCATTGTGCGCATAATTCAATTGGCTTCCGTTATATCCGATATAACTTGTGCCCATTCGGTGCCAGCCATTGCGCATTTTCCGGAAATCTCCGTCATAGCCGATAATTGTACCATAGTTAACCGCATCAACATCAGGACCGTTTTTTAAATTCATTGTTTCAAAAGTTGTGTAAGGCCGTACCCAAAGAGCTTTATTTCTTTCGTATTCATAACTTAATGAGCCAAGATCTTCCTGAATTCGGCCTAAGTTAGTGTTAAAATCGGTACTCAAGGCGACATTATTAGCATTCATCTGATTGTATCTGTCCAATGCAGGCAGCTGTGTAAAGGCATCCGAATGTTCAAATACATATTTGAAGACTTCATTCATTGTTGCCTGTGAAGCGGCAATGGTTGATACTGATGCGCTTAAGACAGCCGGGTTGAAAGCATCACTGGGATTTCCAGTAGATATGAAGTTAGGTCCGGGATTTATAGTGCTTCCGGGGGTTGATGGAGAACCCGGCTCCGGCTTTGGTTCAGGATTAGTTCCCGGATTTGGATTTAAAAATTTATCACCTTTGGTGAATACAAAATATCCGCCGTCACCTTTGCCATAGTCAGTATTTTTATCATATACAACATTATATTTGTATATCGGGGTTAAAATTTGGAAATTTTGGAAATTAGCATTCGGAAGTTCGCCGACGCTGTTTGTGACAAAATCTTTCAAACCAGGTTGGGCAAAATATATTGCTGTATATTCACGCTCAGCCGGCGCATCTGTTAACAGATTCATCCCAACAACATTCAAAATGCCCTGGTGGGAACCGTAAGAACTTGCTGTGAATCTGTCCATTTCCTGATTTAAAAGGTCAACATCCGCCGCAAAATTAGTATTTCCGTTAACAACCATGCTTTCCAAAGCTGATACGCCGACCTGATTGTTAATCATAGACATAAATCCGCTGTTCAAAGCCAGATTGTTACCATCAAACACGTTCTCACGACCTAAGAATAGGTTTGTATTCGCAAGGCTGATATCCATTGGTTTTATATTATTATCCGAATCACGGGCATCAACTTTATCATTTATATAAACTTGACCGGTTGCGTCACCATCAATTACAAGTTTATAAACGTCTTCGTAAGTTGGCAATTTTGTACGCAAATAGCCTGTAAACAAAATATTTCTTTCATCTGAGGCGAAGGAATCTATTTCGTTACCATCTTCATCCAAAATACGATACGTGTAAACGTAATTATCGCTGTCCTCGTTCCAGTAGCTTCCATAACGATATTTAACTGTTTCTATTTCATTACCATTTTCATCATAGAGATGATACGTATAAATATGATCATATATTTCATAATCATATATGGAGTCAAGTCCGTAGCTAAATTTCCCGATTACGTTGCCGTTTTTATCAAGAAATTCGTACGCATTCCATTCTGAATTTCTATATTTTATATTATCATAAGTATATGCTCCAGAAATTTTATCGTCTATGATAATCTGACCGTTGTTTTTTGCAATAAGGCTTAAGGTTGGAGTCAATCTGTTAACATTATCAGTCGCCACATAATTAATATCACCATAATAATTATCACGATTGTACAAACCTGCTATAATCGGATGGAATTCTCTTTTAGAATCCATATAAATAGCCTGATTATCACGATTACCGTTAATTGTTACATAATTGTCAGAAAATTTTGAAACACCATTATCAGCAATAATGTTCAAATTTTGCTCGGAATAAACAGCTCCACCCTTTGCTGAAGTTTTGCCATCTGCATGGTTTCCTATAAAGTTAGAATTCTGAAGCGTTGCAACATCTACTTTTCTAAAATAGGAAGCATCTTCTTGTGTTTTATAAGATAAATTGATGGCACCACCTTTGGCTTCGTCATCGTTAGAAACTGCTTTGTTATTTACAAAATTAGAATTTTTAATATTTATATAATTATACGAAGAATAATCGGCGATAGCACCACCTGAAGCTTTTTTATTACTAGTTGCCGAATTTTCAATAAAATTACCTTGTATAGTCTCCGGCAGCACTGCAACAGATGAACCATAGGTGTCAACATCGGCAGCAAAAGTAATAGCACCTCCAGAAACCAGGGAAACCGCTTCATCATAATTTTCAGAACTATTGTCTATAAAATTTCCCTTGATTGCACCGGTAATATCTCCACTAATATAAAGCGCTCCACCATCTATAGAAGTTTTGTTGTTAATAAAATTACCTGAAATATTTTTACTTGTGGCATCACTGAATATCGCGCCACCTCTTGAATGGACAGAAACATTGCCTTCCCAGTCAGAATAAACCCCATCGACATCTGTAATATTATCAGAAGAAATTGAAGTATTTCCAATAAAATCACCAACGATATTATCAATTACGGTCTCTCTCTCAGCGGATATTGCGCCACCCGTTCCAGAACTATTATTTATAAAACTTCCGGTAATATTTCCAAATTTCCCAGATGAGTAATACCCTCGATAACTATTAATAGCACCATTTGAATTATCAATAAAATCGCCAACAATGTTGTAAATAGTTCCATTGCTCGAAATAGGTATTTCATCCTTACCAATGAATGTTCCAACGAGGTTTCCATCAGAATTTTGCGGTTCCGAAACTGTCGGTTTTAAATCAATTTTGTAATAATCAACGCTCAAACTTCCGTCATCATTGTAGGTTTTGTATGCAAAAGTGCTTTGGGATTTGTCATCAACTTTTGTGATTGTGTAAGCGCTTTGATAATCGCTAATTGGTTTTGAATAATATGCGGATTCAGGCAAATTCTTCAAATATTCATCATAAGCTATTTTTGGATTTTCTGAAATAAAATTTGTAACATTCCATTTACGATCGCTTATTGCCTTTAGTGCATCTTCATAAGTTTCAACACCAAGTTCTTCAAATGTATAATCATCTGTATAACCTTCCTCATATTTTATAGCTTTTCCTGAGGCTAATAAATCTTTATACTGCTGCTCAGTCATATCATTATCTTCATTATATGCGTAGTAAGTATTTCCTTCGCCATCAGTTATAATATAAGTATGTATTTTCACTGTTTGCGTTGGACCTACATATACTCCGGGAATAGTTACGTTATTACTTTGCAAATAGTCCAAAGTTGGCATATTTACAGGTTTTTGCGATATATCAACCGGTTCGGCCTGCGCAAAATTCGGGTTAAATCCCACTAAACTTGCCAAAACAGCACAGGATAATGCTTTGATTATGCGTTTATTCTTCTTAAGCTTAACAGCTGCACTTCCAAACATATTTTCTTTATTCATATTAAAATCCTCGGGGAAAATCTATATAACTATTATGCCCAATATATTTGTTTTTTATTCTTATATGTTAATATTGTTAAGCAAAACACAGCTTGACTATTCCCGAAACATGCTATAAAGTTGGAATATGACTAAAGTTTCGTTTATTATACCCTGCTATAATATTGAGAATTACATATCATTTTGTTTGGATTCTGTAATTAATCAGGATTACAAAAATATTGAAATTATATGCGTAAACGACGGGTCTACCGATAAAACGGAACAAATTTTAAGAAGTTATCAAAAATTTGACAACCGGATTAAGGTTATAAACCAGGAAAATAAAGGTCAGGCTGCCGCGCGAAACCTGGGATTAGAACATGTTAGCGGAGACTATCTTCACTTTTTGGACGGGGATGATTATGTCAGCCCCTTACTTGCGTCGAAAACGCTTGAACTTGCTCTTAAATTTGATACTGATATCGTATTTTTTAATTACCTGTTATACAATATGAAAACAAAAATTTTTTCAGCGTTTTCATCAACAATAACAGATTCAGGAAAAGAAAATAAACTTTTACATAGATACGAATTGTCGAATAATGATATCCTAAACGCCGGAACTACAACATGTTACAGACTTTATAATACGGATTTCATAAAAAACAACAATATAAAATTTATTGAAGGGATGAACTATGAGGATGCGCCTTTTAGCATTGAAGCGCTTTGCAGGGCAGACAAAACAGCATTTTCAAACTTACCGCTCTATATATACAGAATTAACCGTCCTGATTCCATAATGACTTCGGGCGCGGATACAAAATATTTAGATGCTGTTAAATCATTAAATATCAGAGACTCAATTCTAAAAGATTTTTGTGTATATGAAAGATACAAAGGCATTTATTTACATTTAGACATATCATTTTTGTTTTTGCTTTACAACAGAATCGGGCATCACTTAAAAAAAGAATTTTATGAAATTTTAAAAAATTATTTTTCAACAATTAACTTTGATGAATACAAGTTATATCAAAATAATTATGCTGAACAGTATTATCAAGTAAAGTGCGTAATGCTGTCTGAATTTGAAGATTTTTGCAAAGGACAGAGAAAATGACAAAAATTTCTATAATCATACCTGTATATAACGCCGAGAAATATTTGTCAAAATGCATTGACTCGATATTGCTGCAAACTTACGAAAACCTGGAAATAATCTGCATTAACGACGGCTCTGTAGATAATTCTTTAAAAATTTTAAATGACTATCAACAAAAAGATAACAGAATTATAGTTCACTCGATAGAAAATTCAGGTGCGTCTGCGGCAAGAAATTTCGGATTTTCATTAGCCACTGGAGAATACATTTCATATATCGATGCTGATGACTGGTTAAATTTGACATTATATGAAACATTTATCAAAGCCAATTCAAAAACGCCTGTGGATATCTGGTTATATAACATGGGGTTTTACTACGAAGAAACCCGAAACATCTTACCTCAAACAAGTTTTCAATTAAAAGATTGGAAAAATTATCAATCTGATGAAAGCATCTTGACATTTGATGATTGCAAAAATCCCTTTGGTATAGGAACATCTGCTGCTAATAAAATATATAGCAGGAAATTTCTGGAGAAAAACAATATTCAATTTCTTGAAAATTCGATATTTGAAGATTCATTATTCAATTTTGAAACACTTCTGGCAGCAGAGTCGATAAAAATAGATTTTGAAATTTTTTATTGGTACAACAAAAGCAACGAAAATTCTGTTACGAAAACTTATAAGAAAAATGCATTTGATATCTTTATAATTCTGGATAAAATAAAAGAAATTATACAAATCGGAAACCAGTTTGAAAGTTATAAATACGCATTATTTCAATTTTATTATTGCAGTTTGTTAGATTTGTTTAGAAAAGTTGATAGTCTTTACAGAGAAGATTTTTATAACGCGATGAAAGAAAGTTTAAACTCTTTTGCAGCACAAGATTTTGACAAAAATATATGTAAGCGATTAAAGGGTTTCAGACGCTATGAATGTTTTATATTAAGCAAAAACGCGGAAGAATTTTTTACAACGCTTAAAGGCAACTAAAAAGTCACTAACAAATATATTTAGTAAAGTTTGCCCCTCCCCACTCGAAAGTCACATTATTCCTGAAAACTAATAAGAAGGCCTTTCAATAAATTGGACAATGGTAGAGAGTTAGAAAATATTTGTGTCTTTGTAGTTCAACAAACATTACATGAAACCAAACTTATGATGAACATAAAAACATATATGAGCATGATATAATTTATTTGGAGGTGTTAATTGGATCACGTTAAAAACATTATTATTAATATTTTTAATTATATGGTTATACAAACTAACAAATAATTTATATTTGTATATACGAACTAAATATTTGTATGATAAATATAAAGAATTTGAAAAAAAAAACTGATCCAAATGATTACAAAATAGTGGATATGTCTGTGAAATAAAAGAAATATTTAAGAAAGTGGGCATTAAAGAAGATTTACAAGTTCCTTTTGATAATATCAATGCTAGTGGTAAAATTAAACCTTTGCTTAATATTAATAATACAATGCCAGAAATAGTAATGTTTTATAATATACACTTTACTGAAGCATTAGGTTACTTTAGAAGCAATATTTATAATACAATAAATCCTTTTTACTGGATAGATTTTTTTATTTATTTTCCTCAAAAGGTATTAAATTACCTAAATGTGATAAATTCAATTTTTACCAATATCTTTAATATTATATATTGGACTTGCCTTATTACTTGGTTACTGAAATCTTTTTAAATTGGATAATGTTAGAACCCTCGAGACCCGCATTGTTCCTAACAAAAAAGCCTCCGTAGAGGCAATTTGTGTAAATGGGGCGGAGACTAGGACAAAGTCCGAACCCGCCCTTACCACTAAAAATAATACTATACCAAACGAAAAATTTTTACAATACTATAAAGAAAATCTGGAAACACTTTTTAATAATCCTGATAATATTCTTCTACTTAACATGGTTAGAAATAAAATTGCTTAATAAAAAACGGGGACTGATTTTATTCAGTCCCCGACTTGTCGATACAAGATTTTATTATGAAAGGAGTTTTTATGAAAACTTACTTTAATACTGTATATACATAGTCTCCGTTTTTGTTTTTAGTTCGAATCTTTATTTCATGCCGGTTGTTATTCAAACGAAATGAAACATGTACACAATTACTGTCTTTTTCCCATATAAGCTGATCTACCTCTATTTTTCCTTGCCGTACAAAATCGACAATTTTATAAAATAACTTCTCCTGGCTCCAACCGTTAACTCTTATATCTGCACAATACCCTTCCGGATGACCGGTGGCAGCTCCGTTAAGTAATTTATTTAATAATGGACATCTATATGCACATTCTACTATTATAGGAACCCCCAACAGTACTCTTAAAGGATTCAGCAGATACCAAACTAAATTCAATAAATTAGTTAGTATTCTTGGATCACTAGTTGTATTTTTGATACCATTTGCTTTTGCTGTATCCGAATTGAACAAATCTGACAAAAATGTAAAATATAACTTTTCAACCATTATTACCTCAAAAATGTTTGTATTAACCACATAATAACGGCGCTACCGCCTAATATTTTCCAATATGAACGTTCCAAAGATTTAATTCTTCGCTCATGGTCCTTTTGGCACTCTAAACATCTAGCACAATTATTTTTTATAACTTTGATATCTCCATACATTTCTAATTGTTGTTCTGAACTTAATGACATCATTATCTTTTCCCTTTCATAGCATGATATAATTCATCCGGAGTTATTTCCGGATTTAATTCTGTAAGAATTCCTTGTTTTTGTAATTCTCTCAAATGTAACTCGGAGCAGTGCCGTACCCATTTTGTTTGACGTTTTGTAAAAACAGAACGAATCGCAGACATATATGGATAAAATTCTCCAACATGCTCTGCAATGTTTAAACTGAACATATTTGTATCAAGTTTAAAATCACGCAATATAAGAGCATATGTATCACTTGTGTTAATAAGATAATCATATAGCGGTTGAATACTTGCTTTTAAAGGTTTCATATCAAACAAATACAAAGTTCCGTCTTTTTCGATAACAGAACCTGTATGAGAAGGTATAAAATCTTTTTCTTTACATCTCCACCCTTCAGCCCACCTGACAATTTTGGAAGTTAAAGAATTGTTTTTTGTAAAAATTGCACTCCCAATAAGTCTCTCATGATTAAATTCTAGCCATGTTTCTAATTCTGATTCTGATAAATTTTGAATCGCAGTATCAAAATGAACTTGTACCATTTCTACCTCCATATTTTGCTAAGAACATTAATGTTCCTCTCAAACCTAACTAAATGAGCGGACACTTTGAACATATTCCTGCGAATAGTGGCTTGCCCACTGCTATATAAGCCATTATTGTCCACCTGGACTATTAAGGTTTAAAACTTGTATATAATTTCAAATCCATACTTACTTAGTGGATTTATTGTTAGTTTTAGTTTCAGATTTTCCGTTAATCTGAATGATAATACAGGCAATATTCCTCGTAATTTTTTGCTTTTGTTCTTTATTTGACGGCTGTTTTTGAATCAATACAAGAGCTTTATTATCATTTGCGACTTGTTGAGCTTCTGCTGCAAAAGCGATGTTTGATAATGCGTATAAGCACAATAACCCTATAAAAACTTTTTTCATTCTTTCTTTCCTCCTATAATAACGTTAATTCTATCTTGTTATTTACTTGGTCCATTTCGTTCTGCATTTTATTAATAATATTTTTGGCCCAAGCATCGTTATTCAAATTTGATATTGTTGCAGATTTAATAATTTCGTTGTAATTACCTTCAATTTCAAAACATTTATCAATCATTTTTCTGCCTAATTTTGCAATTGCAGCAATCTGTAATTTTGTAACCTTTTGAACAACCGGCTCTCCTTGGATGTTATAAAATTTCCAGTTAGTCGTATCATCTTCATCTAAGAGTGCCAAAGTTGCAATAGTCGTTGACATTGCCTCTTTTGTCGTTTCAAAAATAAATGAGTCGTTGATAATTACACCTTTATAGGCTTTATCTGCTTTTATTTTGTAAGTAGTATTAATCAATTCCGATTGTTTAGCTTCAGCTTTTTCTTTGAAATATATTTCGTCGGTTTTCTTATGCCAGCCTTCAGCATCACAGTAATATCTGCCACGTTCCGGAGTTGTAAAAACTTTGCCGTCAAAGCATACAATCTCGTTTCCTGCGGATTGTTCATTTAATAAGTTAATCCATTCTTGGCGGGTTAATTTTATAAAACCAGGCTGCACTCTTGAATCTGTTTCTTCAACAAATCCCCAACCGTTGTTAATTGCATCAACTAGTCCATAATAATAATTCATAAATTTTACCTCTCTTTCTTTATACATCTTGCTTAGTAATTTGATGTGTTTGCAGTGGGGATTTATAAAAGATGTTCCCACAACTTGGACTGTTTATTACTTACCGATTATGCCGACTCATTTATGGTCGCTAGTTGCATCCGGTTTAAATAGTCAAATTTTAGTATCTAGAGCTGATACTAAATTAAATTTTTGTAGCAAGGGAGCTACTTCTAATGTAGAATGGATTGCAATTGGTTATTAATAGGCTATCGAAAACCAGAATGCTCCCAAAATTCCATGATCAACTAACATAACCACACTGTAAAATTACACCATTACTAAATCTATGAACCAATAACGATTATGTAGTGCGTGTTTGCATTTTGTATTGTAATACTACTATTGTCTATACTACTATACGCGGATGTTGAAACTACTCGTAATGTTGCATTTGAGGTGGATGTAAAAACACTTGGATTCAACCCGCCACTTGAACATACGCCATATATATTATTTAAAGTAATAGGAAATGTTAATCGTTTTGTAGCATATGTTTCTGTCCCACTATTATGAACCCATAAAATTATAATATTATTACTAATTATGATTCTAAATTACTAATTACCTATCGCGAGCCACATTGAAGCTGGGCCACCATTTTCACTAGCTCTAAATAAACAACCTGTAAGACTTTTATGTTGAAATAAAAATCCCCTAGTAAAAGCATTACTTGAATCTTCTATTATAGCGGTCACTATAGCAACATAATTCAGGTTTGTAAATGATATTGGGAATACTGCTTGGCTTACTAAAGTCGAATAATTTGCAATACCCCATTGTATAATCATTTTATTACTAATTTTAATGAAGTTAAATTGCAATTGCAAGCCAAGAAACAAGATTTGTTCCTGTACCTTTATACGCATGCCCTGTTTCATAATCGTATGTTATTTTTATTGAAGTTCGGGTAAACCCTGTACAATAAGGACAAATAACTATATCAGGGATATCAGCAGAATATGGTGTACAAAAACCAGCCATTCCAAAATTGATACTTACTGGCATTACAACATCATACGCTACACCGTTAACCGGCAATTGAACTACTCCCCAAATTAAAATCAACCCATTACTAAATTTGATGTATCCATTTTGTTCGAGCAAAGCCTCTGCACTCAGCTTAGTATTAACCAGGGCTTGAAGTGCCGTTACAAGGTCGTTTACATTGGTTATTGCATTCGCTAAATCAGTAAATTTTTTCTGCCCTGCAGCATCTAAATTATCTAACGAATTTGTCGCTTTTTGTGCAATTATTGCATTAATTAATTGAGCAATTTCTGTCGGACATTCATCACCTAATAAATTATTTAAAGTCATTTTATACCTCTTTCTCATTTTTTAAATTGCAATTGCGCATCCGTCAAATCCGATAAGCGATCTTAAAGTCGTAATTCCGGACGCGCTATGAATAATATCGACAAGCGCCGTATCAATTCTACCGATTTCAGTTGTTTTAAATACTTTTATAACTTCTTGAACTGCTCCCAAAGGTAGAGAATATAGTCCGCTTACATTATCAAGAACCCAGTCAGCCTGCTTGAATGTAATTTCAGTAGCGGTTTGAGAAGTTGTAATATAAATATTTACATTTGCGCTATTACCAACCTTAACGTATGCCTTAATGTTCTTAAGCACTCCGTAATTTGCAATATCCGGAGTTATATATTGGCATTTATCATTCATATTGCCATAGCCATATAAAATCTCACCTTCAGGATTATCCGGGTCAATGATATAAATGCCAAGTTCTCTAAACCAAAACGAACTTGTAATATCTGTTTTCCCGAATTTGGCAGCAAGTTCAACCTGGTTATCACCAACAATTTGCATCGTTAAGTTATCTAACGACTTGACTTCATTTACCAATTCTGTTTTGTTTTTAAAATTTTCTGTATCGTAATCATAACCATCACCAATTGCGATACGTTTAAAAGTAATATCTAACCCTGCAATGACACGTGCCATTATCGCTTCACCCTGTGCTGTTAAGGTAAAGTTTACATATGCTTCAGCCATTTTCCCTCCTGTATTAATCAATAAAATAAAAAGTGTCCGTTGATTCTTCAACGATTCCTAATGCCGGATAAATTGTGCCATATCCACGTAATGACAAACATATTTCATCTAGCCACTGACTTTTGCGTTTGACTTTATCGAGAATTGACAAAAACGCATAAATATCGGATTTTAATATTTCGGTATCACAAGTTTCAAACTTGAAATGATTAGGCTCCCCTTCATAATCAAACCACTCAAATAACTCGGTATTTTCAAAATACTGGTTCATTACTCTTTCAACTGCCCACACAGTACCTAAACGATTAAATACAAGCGGAGCCTCTTTTATAACGGCACGTTTTATCTGAATCGGCGCAAAATATTGATACCAAAATATATTCTGATCTTTCGCTAATTGGTCCAATTCACCCTCTGTCAGATAGTCTATTTGACCAACAATTACGGCTCGGCGACTATCAAGCTCCCAAGTTCTGAATAAATTACTCATTGCAATAGCAAGTAGTCGGTCAAATTTATCTTCTTTCATGAATGAAGGTAACATTTTCAGCAAATCGACATCTTCTAATTTCATTATGAATCTCCATTTTGCGCAATAGTTTTTCCATCAACAACTTCGTGGCTTACTTTAATATTACCACTCCATTTAGCAATTTGCCCCTCTGCAAGTTTAGTATAAATCGGTTTAACTATATCGACTCGTTCTGCTCCGATCGCTTTAGTGTCCGATTTAAGAATTTCTGCCCTTAGTCTGTCAGGATTTATTGCTCTTCCAATTTCTGCAGCCTGCCACTCATTATATCTTTCAATAGACCCGCCGGCATCTTCAAGTTCAGATACTACAGCACTTTCTTCTGCTTGAGTTGTGTAATATTTAAACTCAATATCATATTCAAGTTGCGATATTGCTGAAGCTGTTAATTTATCACCCAACGGTCGAACTTCCTTTGCATTACAAGTAGCAAGGACTTTATTTAAAAGTGCCTCATCCGCTTTGGTTCCGTCTGTGCAAGCAACCGATAGGCTTATATAACCGGCCTCCGGACTGGATACATAAACATCTGATATTCTCGGATCAGCAGATTTCGCGTAATATTTATAAGTTTCTTCTGCTCCGGCAGTAGATTTTGTGGCTTTGCTTAATCTGATTCTTTCATAGTAATGTTTATCACCGATTCCGCCATCAATTTCCGGGTAAGGTTCTCCATCGTCCCCTCCGGTTGTATTTGTAAGGTTTGTTACTTCTGAAATAAATTCAATTTTATCGACCAATTTGTTTAATTGTCCGGCAGTATAACCATTATAAGCTGCGCCGCCTTTTTCTGCAGAAATTTTTACATCTACACTTGTTTCACCTGCATAAATAACAGCGACAACATCTGTTGCAAAATATTTGTTATTATCACCGGTTACACGTGTACCTTTTGGAATAACCACATTAAAACTTAATGGTACAGAAATAATAAAACGCTCTGTTGATGTAGATTTTTTAGATTGCAAACGTTCGCAGCCTTCATTAATACCATGTGCATCTAAAATCTCTCCATGAGCATATTGTGCAAACCTTTGGTTAAATAATTCATTTAGCTTTACAAGTGCTTGAATATACCAACCTAACAAAACCTCTGTAAATATTTTTCTTTCATCTCCGCCGTATAGCGGTTCATCAAGTTCACCTTCGATATATTTTGTCGTTTTTTCTTGAATATCGTTATCGTCAACTACGAATAAATCTAATTCAGCCATAAATTACTCCTTTATTCATTTACTGTGATATCCGGATTAACAGATATTTTTCCGTTTTCATCAAAAGTAACATTTATGTCATTAAGAGTTACTCTCGGTTCATAGTTTGCGATTAGCCAAGCTGCATGATTCTTTGCTTTTGTTATTGCTTCACTCTCCGGTGCATCAATAATTGTAGGGTCCATTCCTTTTAATCTTGCAAATGGAACTTCAAATTGAAAAAGTTTCAATAAATTTGATACACACTGTTCAGGTTTTCCGTTCCCGCTTGATTTCATAATTCCTCCTACATAGATTTAGCTTTTGCAATATCTGCCGGATCTAATTTTAATGATCCTTTTTTACCTTTCTTACCTTTACCCTTTTTGCCTTTTTTCTTTTTACCTTTGCCACCTTTTGTAGATGGTGAATTTTCAGTATTAAACATCAAGGTAATATCACCGGTTAAAATTCGTCCATAATCATCAACTATAGTGTTTGACAAAGAAACTTCATCAAGCTCAAATTGGTCTTGTCCTATAACCTTTCCATTGAGTATAAATTCATCTTGCATGCCGGCACATTTTTTCAGCATATCAAATTCACCTCTTGGATCTATACCAACAGCAAAAGCTGTTGAATATTGAACTGTCAATTGCTCTTGTTTAAGTCCTTTAATTACTTTTTTGCTTTGGCCCGATTCTGATTGTTTTTCTTCTACATTTAATTCTTGAGATATTTCAATGCTTTTTATAATAGCCATTTGGTTAGATGAAACACCCCATGTTATGTCGTTCCATTCAGCTTGTTTCATTTATCCTCCAATTAGCCTGTCGGAGCTCCGGTATCAGCTCCTTGATTACCGTTACTATGCACGTGCGAATTTTGACTTGCAACCGCATCTGTTTGAAGATCAGTTGTGATGGTCTTGCCTTCAGTTATTTGATTTCCGGTGATAATTACATTTCCCGGGATTGTCCCACTCCATTCTCCGTCTGCACGTTCCAAGATTATTCCTGTTAAATCATCTGCTAACGCAAACCAAACACTATCACCGACTTTTAGATTTCCCATTTTGCCCCGTAAATGCCAAGATATAACAAGTGGCCTTGTTGGCATATTTTGAGCGGTAGAGGGTAAAACCCTTGCGAGCATATAGTCCTCGTTTCGATCCGTTGCAGTTTCAAAAGATGATATTATACCTTTATCAATTGTTGTCATTAATCGATTTCCGCCTTTCTAAAAAACGTCTTTGATGTTGAATTAACATAATCTTGTCGAATTTGTGAAATAAATACTTTTCCATTCCAACTTGTGGCACCGGTTGTTTTTAGATTAATAACGGAACCTGCTGACAATTCTCTGTGTATAGGGTTTTTCCAATACCCACTGGACAATTTTTTATTGTATTGACGAAGTATGCCTTTTGCAAATCTATTTGCCTCGTCTTGACTGCTCATAAATGTTTGGATTATTTCCTCTCCGGGTTTTGATAAACCATTGCTAGAAGAATATACTCCTGTAAAATTACCGTTCTTAATTGTCATAGAGCCGTAACCACTAAGAGCATTATCTGTGTAGTCATAATCAGAATCATTACCAAGTTCGATTTCTTCTGCTGCCTCTTGTTCTTCAAGATATTTTTCTGAATAAAGTATTAGTTTTTTATCAAAAACAACAAAAGCCAGACTTTCTAATTCACACCGCTTTTGCAAAAATTCAAAATCGGATTCGTTTTCTTGTCTAACATAAGAATAGAGATAATCCGTTACACCATAACTTTCAAAACCTAAACCATGACGGTCAGCGATTTCTTTGGCAAGTTGCAAGGTATAAACATTCTCCCAGGATTTGTTTTTCTTTTCTTTAGCATTTAGAGGAATTGAAGATGCTTTTAATATCATTGAACCATTTTGCGGTTTTACAGTATTTATAAACATTTTACCTGTTTTTGCAATACCGCAGATAACTTCTATCAAATCTCCTTTTTCTGCATTCCAACCGTCCCAAACTTTATTAGTATCGTTGAACGTCATATCTAGAGTATCGGCTTTTGAGCAAGCATACATATTATGAATACAAGAGTTTATATCAATTGCATCTGTTATATCCTTATCATTGTAAAGAACTTTTAAAACTAAATCCTCTACCGCCGTTGGTCCCTCTTGAAAATAATCTCTTCTAATTGGGCTTATGTAAGGCATAGCTTTTGATTTGAATGTTTTCCCCTGAAGATTATCTTCTTCAAAAGTAACAGTGAGTGTTCCGTTTAACAAGATGCCTGAATTTGAAATATGTTCAGACTTCATAGCTACTTTATGTAATCGGACATTATCCGGGCCAAACAATGAACCTTGAATTAAAATTGGGTCAACAAGTCCAATTTGTTTTCTCCAAAGTTCATAAACGGTCATTGCATCTTGTCCGACTGTTGAAAATTCAATATTAAAATTCTGAAGATCACTACCGGTAATTACAACATTAGAAGATGTACTATCTGATTTTTTCTTTACTTTAAAGCTCTCTGATAGTTCCCGGAGCTTTTGATACATATTCTTTGAAATAGATATTGTATTATTTCTCCATTGAAATTGTACCATTTTAATCTCTTCTCCAAGGTGCAAGTGTTTCATCGTTTTCAAGAGTATCGAATACCGGAATTAATATGACTTCTCCACCCTCGTATATCATGACATCTTGATACTCTCTATTTGCCTCGAGAATATAAGATGTCATAAACTCATCAGAATAAAATTTAAAGGCTAACATATCGGGAGTTTCACCCTTTTTTGCGATGTGCTTAATATATCCGGTTACTTTCATCTTATCTCCTAATATTTGTAAGATACTGGAGCATAGGAAATTGCAGACATTTCTTCAAATTTATCTTGAATATAATCCACAAATTCATGCCCGCATCTTTTTACTGCATCCATAACATCTTCATCACTCATTTTTTGCGTAAAGTACAAATTAGGAGAGAATGTTATACCGTTTATTGCAAATGTACTGGTTCTGCCAGCCGCAGACAAGCCTAACATTTCACCGGCTTTTAACCACGTTGATATATTATCAGAACGATAAGCCGGATTAAATGAAATTACAGCTTCTCGTCCTTCTTCACCTGCAATCGATATTCCATTTGTAAAGCCACCTTTTGCAAATTTTGGAAGTTCTTCTGCTGCCTGTTTTGACTTTTTTAATCCTGCAATTTTAGTCCCAATTGTAGTAATTCCATTAATAATCATTCCAATAGGACCTAATGCAAGCGTAATAATGTCAACAAAATGTTCTTTAAAGAAAGTGCCGAGTTTTCCAAACACATCTTGGCAGACTTGCCAAACTCTTATCATAGCCTCTTTTATCTGATCCCAATGTTGTACACAAGCAATAATAATTGCGATTAATGCTCCTATTGCTATACATATCCAACCGATTGGGTTTGTCGTCATTGCAACCCATACCGCTTGTAATGATGCAATAAGTCCACCATTAGCAAGTGCAGCTGCAATTGTAGACATTTTCCATAAATTCATCAGAGTAACAACTGATTGAATAATAGAAAAACTACCTAAACCGGCAACAACTCCTGCAATTATTGGAATAAGTACATCCATATGTTCAGCCACACCTTGCAATATTGGCAACATTGCCTCTAGTGCAACTTTTACAACAGGAAGAACAATCATACCTAATTGAGTCAACGAATTTGACCACAAATTATTAACCATTGCACTCAAATCCTCAATGTTGTTAGTTTGTTGCTTAAAGGCTTCGTCTGCCGCTCCGGTAGCTTTGTACATTGCTTTTGTTTTTTCTGTTAAATTTTGAGACTGCGCACCAGTTAGTGCTAATACTGCGTTTTTCGCTTCAACAGAACTAAATAAGCTGGCAAATGCAATTTCATTACCACCAACTGCAGTTTTTAACATATCTAATGATTTCTGCAATCCATTTGCTTCAATCATTTGTTGTCCGTTTTCATAGCCAAGAGCTTGCATTACTTTAATCATGTCAGAAGTTGGTTGTAAGAATCCTTGAACAGCACCTCTCAACTGTGTTGTAACTTCGGCGGTTTTCCCTGTTACACCGGTTAAGGTAGCCATAGCACCAAACAATTCTTCTTGTTTAACCCCCATAGTTGCTGCTAATGGGATTACTTTACCCATACTTGCAGCAAGTTCCGGGAATGAAGTTTGACCGAGTTTAACGGTTTCAAATGCTAAGTCAGCGGCTTTTTGTTGAGCCTCTGCAGAAGTGTCGCCATAACCTTTTGTAACAGCGGATAACATGTTGATAGCATCTGTGGTTGTTGCATTCCCGGCTTTTGCTGCTTTGGATGCAATTTCTAATTGTTTGGTTGCATCCGCAGTATCTCCGAATGCAGATATTACTTGATACAAGCCATCTGTCAAATCAGAAGTTGCAACACCGGTCCGGTTAGATACTTTTAATACTTCTTTGCTTAACTCGCCAATTCTTTTATTGACATCACCATCAAGCAAAGTTGCAACATTAGACATTTGCTTTTCGAATTTAATGGCTTGTTTTGTTCCGTCAACAAATGTTTTTACTGCAACAGCACCCACTGCTACTAATGAGGCATTAACCGCGAATGCTGTTTTATCCATTTTTTTAAATTGTTTCTCAGCACCCTGAACACTTTTTGCTAAACTGGGATCAAGTTGTCCCAGAAGTTTTACAACAGTATTCATAACATGATTATCTGCCATACATCTTTCCTTTGATTTTTGAATTTTCTTCTTCTATCTGCTCAACAGCCTCTTTACACTCTTCAAAAAATGCAATTACGCTCATCTTATAAACATCACTTATTGAACAGTTGTAGTATTTTGCATATCCTCTTGCGGCTTTTCGTAGATGTTTACTTCTACAGTATCCTCCGGCTCTATAAAAAAACTTGCACCTATTGTGGCAAGTTTTGTTAAATCGTGGCCCTTAATTCTTGATAAATCTTCTTCGCATATTTCAGGATTAAGTGCCATAATTGCTTGCATACCAATACAAATTTGGAGAGGATAGTCAGTCTGTGCAAGTGAAATTTTTGCGGCTAGTGCTGTTCCCCCAACTTTTGATTTATACGCTTCGGCTTGCGCAATACGTCCGATAGTTATTTCTTCAATATCATAAGTTAGCTCTCGTCTTTCAACTCCGTTTACAAGTAGTGGTTTCCTTAATTCAATTTTTTTAATACTCATTCTTTGTTCTCCTTTTATCTGTCAATCTTGTGTAAAAATAAATACCCGCCATTAAAACGGGTATTTAAGAAAGGATTAATATGAAAATCCTAGATTAAACTGTTTATTTCTTTTGCATAATCTTTGCCATTTAATTTGCAAATTCCGTTCATCTTATCGATTAAAACAGTTTCTTTACCATCAATAAATTTCTGATATCTTTTTACAGAGATATTGATAGCATTATCAAATGATTCACCTGGTGCTAAATCTCCACCGGGAATATTTTTTGCAGTTCCTGTAATAAAGGCTTTGCAAGAAATATTTTTTTGTTCTCCACTGTTTTTAAGTTTATTTTCAACCCAGCGTAGTTCAAATTTAGTATTTTTTATACCTAAAGCCTTATAGAAGCCATAATCACAACCGATTTGGTGTACAGTTGCTTCAATTGGATCCGTTAGAGGCAGTACAACTTCCATACTGCCCAAACCCGCAACTTCTACTGTTTTAAAATTAACTTCAGGAAGCGAGATTGTTACATCTTCTGCAATAGGCTTACCTTCAATTAAAGCTTTTGTTTTTACTGTTGGTCCGTATTTTTCCATATTATGCCTCCTCTCCATATAAACTTCTTAAACCGGCATCTGTATAAGCGACTCTTCCTGTTAATGATTTTGCTCTAGGAGTTACTGTAACAGGTAAATCAAATAGAAAATCACCATTAATTATGTCGGACTCAGGATTATTGGATTCTAAGAATAAAATTTTAGAACCATCCAATAAACCGCCTTGTGAAATATAAGAATCTATGATTTCTTGTTCATCAATTAAAATTGTATCTTTTAAATGACGATTGAACGGTTTATCAACATTAGATGCCTGACGTCTTTGAAATCCATTAGTACAATGGAATAACATTCTCATGTAGTGTGAGTCAATACCCCTAACATCAATATCTTTCCCAAACGCATATTTTGCAGTATGACCGCACCAGAGAACACATTTCCCACCCCAAAAGACAGCCGTTCCAATTCCGTAAGCGTTTAAGTCAGCAGTTGCTGTTGCCTGATCGAACCCTTGGTTTTTAGATGTCGGACCAAAATATTGCTTACCTGAAGGAATTTCTTTATTTGAGCAGGATTCAAACGGATTAGAGTCATGGGAATAATCAGTAATCATATAGTTAACAATAGCAAGAGTTGATAAGTGATAAATTCTACCTGTTCTTACATCTTGCCATCGTGGCCAAAAGATATCTGATTTTTCAGAATCATATCCATTAGCTGTTCTCCAAGTCTTTGCTTTTTCTATTGTATCTACAGTTTTACCGGTACTATCGACTAGTGGTAAATCTGCAATACAATAAGCATCCCAGTGTCCGTTAATTTTTGAGGTATAGTTTATCATTTTTGCATAAACTTCAGGGATATCTGAATAACCTGGAATTCCCACAAGATTTGCTATTTGATTTTCTCTTTGATATAACAAGTCTATTGCTTTTAACCCAGAATAAACACCCTCTGCGGTCTTTCCGCCAATAATAGTTTCTTTCGTAATCGCAGCCGTATCAACTTCAAAGAATGTAACAGCAATTGAGCCTTTTATTTTATCATTCAATGCAGTGATTATCATAGTACCGGTAGTAAAATTGTAATCTACGGTGAAATCAACATCTTGAGTGTATTTATTAATTGCTACAGTATCAAGAATTGCTGTGCCGGTTTTGATTTCCGCAACATTGTTTACAAAAGTTGCATCAACACTGGTTTGTTCAGCTTTTTTATGGATATCCGGATCAAGAACGTTGATTACATATATTGGTCCAATTTCTTGCAATCCATTATCAAAATGAGCTGCAACAGCTTCACATAATGTGAAATTTTTCCAATTTTCAGAATACCCGATTTTCTTTTGAGCATCTGTAAAATTGTTAAGTTTAACTGGTAAATTGATATTTTCAGCTTCTTTAAAGCCTTTTACCAAATGTACTGGTGCTGTACCTACATATACGGCAACGGTCCCGGCTTGTATTGCACTTTTTGCAATCGAATTACCTAGTTCTCCGTAAGCACCATGTTTATAAGTATTAACCATTATACTTCTCCTTAAATTAAGTCATTAACATCTTCGTTACTGCTGATTGTCCCGTATTGTATGGTGCAGGTTATCCAAGCGAACCAATACGGATAGTAATTTGCTAAAACATTTTCTTCTTTCATGCTTCCTAGTTGAATTTTATCTTCATGCTTAATTCGAACTCTGTTTCCAAAATGTGTTGTATGGTTTAGGACCAACAAGGCTTTGTCAACAAAGTTCCAAGCATCAAGCCAACCTTCGGAATCAATATTAAAGACCGGAATATTGTCTTTGTTTTTAAAATGTTTTCCGTTACTCCATGTCGCAAATAAAAAGCGGAGTTTAAGTTCTCCGCTTTTATCTGTCCTATTTGTTTCTCCATCAAGAATTTGAATTGTTACCGATGGGAATTTATCTTCTGCCGGTGGATACATTATATAAGTTTTAGGCTCTGCAAGTTCATACTTATAATCTTTTGCATCTAAACCTTCAGTATCCGGTGGGCGTTTGAATGTTAATCCGGAACAGATATTTTCATTAAAAAAAGTTCGAACTTCCTTTAATACTGTTACTATTCCCATATTTTAACCTCCCCGGCTTTCACCATGGTGTAATACGATTTCTGACATTCCGAGATTTTCTTTCCAATCATCAATAACATAAATTTTCCCATCAATTTCTATCCGGGATCCGTTTGGCATTCTTGTCGGGAGATCTGAACTATTGGCAAACAATAATGCAGAACTATCAGAAACGGCAAGTTCATTACTTCCTTGCCGTTCTGTTAGTTTATCATCATCAAACATGCAGATAATTTCCTTATGATTGACAATGTGTTTTCCTCCAAAATCATCCTCACTCAAAAAAACATTATTAATATCGGCTAAAATTTCATCTTTTAGTGTCATTAATCAACTACTCCATCATCACCGGTTAAATCCGGTGCATCATCTTCGGAATCACCATCACCCTCATCTTTAGAATTTTCATCTCCTACTTCATCTTCAGATTCATTATCGTTATTTTCATCTTCAGAATTATCTTCAGGAGTTAAAAGTTTATCAATTAGAGTTCGCAACTCTGCTTTTGATCTCTTACCTTTTAAATCCTCATCAGTAGCACCAAGCCTAATTGCTATTTCTTTAAGAGCTTCAAACGAAGTTGATTCATCATAACAGGGTCCATCAATAGGATTTGTTTCTGCATCATTATCAACAAGTTTCGCTATTCCTTGAGCAACAAGTCTTTTTTCCACGTCAGCGGGTGCGTTAAAAGGTTCATCCTTAACGGTTTTAACAACAATACCTTTACCGTCATTCCAACCGAATTCACCACAGATTATTTTAATCATGTTATCTCCTTTATTGTATTGTAATTAACTAAAGATTACTTTTGCCGCTCTGTATGGGTTCAAGTTTTTAGGTTGAACAAGCGGAGCTGAACGAAGTGCAACACCTCTCGTTTGATCTTTTACCTCATATAACGGCACTTCTTTTTCAATATAAGTAGTTGGTTCTAAAGCACCAAAGTCGATTTGTGTGATTGCACCATAATTAGTTACTCCACATGCCGGCGCAGTAACAATAACACTGTTAGCATCAATATAATCTGTGTCTACACCTGATTCGTTTTCATAACTTCCTGTATATTGAATAAAGTTCAATTTATGGCCTTTGCAATTTAAAGTGCCAAGAAAAACTACATCAGGATAAATTTCTTCAGGTTCGAATTTGCCGATTTCTACTCTACGGTTGTTAAGGAGTGTTAATATTGTTTCATCTTTCGAGAAAGCATCAGCTGCCTTTGAACCAAGAATAACATCTGTAGCTGCACAACCTGATTTCTTCAAACTCAATGCCATAGCAGCACAATCGCCGATAATATCACAACCTGTTTTACCCCAAGAAACTGTAGGAGTATAGACAGCAGGATTATTATCACCATAGAAGTATGCAAGATTTTTTGTTTCGATAAGCTTATTATCATCATTATAATGTTTCATAACTAGAGCATTTGTTAGCAATACTTCAGCAGACATAGCTTCTTTTCTTCTAGTAATCATATCTTTCATTTCGTTCAAATCGTCAACTGTAATTTGAACGGCTCTTTCTGCAGGTGTAAGTTGATTATAGTATGCTTCACTAAAACCTTTAGATTTAAGAGTATCAATAGAAAGAACTCTTTTTGGAGCAATCATTGGCGGTCTATATGCAGATACTTTATAACCATTACGTTTTACAACTTTACCATTGATTTCCGGAGATACAAACGGTGCTACTTTTCTTGTACCATTCTTATACTCGACAAGTACTTCATCAGTTGCAAAATTCACACCATCAGGGAAATATCTGTCTTTTAGAAAAGTGGTTGGTTTAAATTCTGTTTTATATGCAGCCAAAAGGTCTGCTGTTTTTGTGTAATCTAAATTATATGTCATTTTAAAACCTCCTATAATTCGTCTGCGATGCAGATGTTATGTACTCTTAAAGCATCAATATCTGCAGCGGTCATTGTGTAACCTTCTTTTACAATTAAGTGCTGTCTGATAAATCTGCCCTCATCGTAAGCAATTGCAACGGTATCTGCGTCAGTTGCATCTACAGCCTTATTCAGAATATATCTAGCCTCAGGAGCAGTAGCTTCTCCAGTAGCTTTATCGGTACCTAAAATAACAGCTTTACCAGAAGCATTTATTGCTAAAACAGTCCCTCTTTCCAATTTGCCTTGACCTGCGGCAATAGTTACACCAACTGAATGATTAGCATATGCAGCATCAAGCAAGCCATCAAATTCAACATTAGCAATTTCTCTGTTTAATTGTTCTGTCATAGTTATTTTCCCTCCTTGTTCAATTTGGCTCTCATTGCTTTGATTGCCGCATCTCTTTCATCTGATTCTTTCAAGTGATCGCTCGAAATTTTACCTGGTTCAGAAGAAACGTCATTTACTTTTGAAGCTTGCGCATCTGATTCTAGATTTTTTAATGCGTTAGATTTCTTCTCATCATCTCTTTGCTTTGCCCTTAATGCTAATGTTGCTGCATCGCATCTTTTTTCACCAAACATAGCTTCTTGAACAAGGTCTGCATCAATTCCATTTGACATTTTTTGAATAGATTGAATTCTTTCTCTTTCTGCTTTTACAGCATTTTCAATTTTTGTTTCATCTACTTCAGGTTCTTCGTCCTCTTGTGAGGGTTGTTGTGCTTGTTCCTGAGTTGTAACCTCTTTGCCATCATCAGCCTCATTTGTGAAAACTGCATTGATAGCATTGAAAAGTTTGTCTTTGAAACTTTCTTTAGCCATTTGCTTTCCTCCTAAATTACTTTCTCTTTTTTGCAACTTTTCTATAAACTCATCTGGAATGTGTAAATCTTTGATATCGTAGTCTTTACCGTTTATTTTCATTTGAGTTTTGTTAATCAATTCAACCGGTTGTTCATTTTGTGGATCAACTTCAATAATTTCATCTGCGAAACCGTACTGAATAGCCATTTCAGCATCCATCCAAGTTGTTTTATTCATTAAGTTTAAACATTGCTGTTTTGACATCCCTGATTTTTTTGCATACATTGCAGCAGCTGAATTGTTATAGGCAGTATTGCCACTCATAACCTCTTTTAAGTCATCATTTCCGTAATATCCCCACAGTAGAGATTTCACTTCGTGGCACATCATTATAGAGCCCGGGTAGACCAGTACTTTTTCGCATGCACTTGCAATTGTAAATGCAGCAGATGCAGCGATTGCATCAATGTAACAGGTGATAGATTTTCCACTTTCTTTCAAAAGGTTATGTATCAAAATTCCTACTGTAGCATCGCCACCGTAGGAATTTAAATGAAGTTCTATTCGTTTACATTTTTGAAGTTTTTCAAATTCTTCTTTGAACTGCTTGACTGTAACACATTCAATATCTAAAGGCTCTCCCCACCAATTTGTAGGTTGATTTTCATAAATATCACCCCACAAAACAAGTTTACCGACTTCATCTTCCAGTACAGCTGAATTTATAAATTGCCTATGCCGCATTATTTCCTCCTATATTTTTAATATAATTAGCTTTTATAACTTCCGAGACTTTTTCTTCTGCATTGTTACCTGTCGGATAACTATCAGTTAATGCTTGGTTTTCAGATTTTAAAGCTGATGTATTTTTATAAAATTCTGAGCCGTTAAGTCTAATTGCAGAATCAGATCTTGAGCTAAATCCGTTTTCACACATCATTTGTTCTGCTGAAATCTCTTTAGTAGGATCTAACATTCCCGGCGGTGGGCCGATAAATTCTGCACCTAACCAAGCCTGTCTTATAATCGGATCATTAAAAAAGCCCGGAGCATTTATTCTGCCACGAGCTACAGCCTCATACATCCAAACTTCATATATTGGTCTGCACCAATCTGAAACAAACCATTCTCTGCGCATTTTTACAAGTTTCCAGAATTCAAGTAGAGCAGCTCTTGATGCTGAATAACTTGAGTTAAATTTCTTCATAAGAATTTCTTCTGAAATTTCCAACGCTGCCCCAAGTTGTGTTGCCACAGCCTCAACGAAAGCCGGAAAACCTCCGGCCGGTCGTTTTGGATCGCCGAAACTGACATCTTCATCCGGTTGTAAATGTACTACATTGCCCGGGCCCATTTCGTATTCAGAATCATCCAGGTCTTGCAATGGTTCTTCGCCTGTGGCAACATCCATTAACGGATTCTCATCTGTCCTAGAATTTGTTTTTATAAAAGCAGTAAATATGCTCTCAACAACTGCCGCCATAAGTTCAGACTCAGTATATCGTCTAATTTGAATCAGCATTTCAAGAACAGGTGCTAATAAAGGCAAGCCTCGATATTGCCCTGGTCGTTCAACATCTGCCATTGTAAATATTACATTTGGCAAACCGGTTTTTTCCCCAATAGCTTCAACGCGAGTCCATGTAGTTGCTTTTTGTGTAAATTCTCCGCGGTGGTTATTTGAATAATGATAAGCAACAACCTTACCTACATCATTAACTTCTACTCCATCAAATATTCTGTTGCCATTTTCACTGTTCTTGCCATCTGTGCAAGCCCTAACACCTGTTACTGCAAAAGAGTTTGGTGTAGAAAGTCTATCAGCTTCAATTATATTTAATTTGAAAGAGTACGGCGCCATTGATGTTACGCTGTTTTTGTCATGTTGAAGCAATGTTGATACATCACCACTCAACAATGTTGAATAAAAAGCAAGTTGCTGCATTTTATAAAAATCATTCAAACCTAATGCATCACAATTTTCTTTTTTTTCAGCCCACAATGCAAATTCACGTTCTGTATTGTTCTGCCAATTAATTGCATCTTCTTCACTCATTCCTAAAACTGACTTATCTATATAAGACTTTAATATTAATCCGCAACCGATTACGTTAGTTCGGTTAGTTTTTAAGGCAGATAAAGCAAGTCCTCCGGACATAGATAACATTCTTGAGCGATTTCTCAGATCTTGAAGATTATATAGTATATCTTCGTTTGGACTACCTGAGACATCTGTCATACCTTTAAAAGCCTTGCGAGTATGACTCGCGCCGGTTCCTGAAAAGCCTTTATTTTGAAATTTTCTATTTCTATTTTTAGCCATTTGTACCTCAGTTCCTTGTTACTCACCGCAGGGGAAAAAGGAGCAAAAACCCTACGGCTAGAATCGCGGTATGATTGATACCACTTTTCGAGATTTTCTTCCGGAGATTAATCCGTCCAACTCCTCTATTTCAGTTTCTAATTTTTCAATAGCGGACCTTAATTGGTCCGGTGTCATTGAATAATTAGTTTTACTCCTTGAACCTAAGCTATATGATAACGGGCTCCCGGTTAACATCTTTTTTTCCATTTCATAATAGAGTTCAAGACGTTCTTTTTTTTTATCCCGCTCCTCTGTCCATTTTCTAATTATTGTTACATTTGCCATATTTTACCTCTAGTCTTACCATTCACTTGTAAATAGGTTTTGCCTACTTCGTTTTTTTAAACTGATGGTCGGTTGTTTTGCTATTTTAGGTTTTGGATTCTTTAATTTTTCAAAGATTTTATTCAAATCAGGATTCCAAACTCTAAAAGCAGCATTTGCATAATTACGACAATCTAATGGTTCATTTCTTTGATGTCCGGGAATTTTTTCCCAAACCCAACGATTACCGGTTTTGGTACGATTCAAAGTCAATTTTTCTGATAATAAACCGTTAAAAAAATAACCGTCGTAACCCTTAGAGTCGTCATTAGGGAAATGACAATAACTTGCACCAGGTGTTTCCACTCGTAAATTTGACATTATTGCAGTTTTTCCTGCATCTACACCTAAGATATAAAGCCAAGCATGTCTATTCGCATTGCCATTTATAACAACCTTTGTTGGTTTCTGCGATATGTATGGAATATCTTGTCCGCCCTTACCTTTAATAGCAAAGACTTTTTTGAATTGTCTTAATCGGCATTGTTCATAAACTTCTTGTGTAAAGTGCCCACCTGAGTCTACGAATGTGCATCCGATTTTCAACCCTTGTCCGCTTTTAAAGCGATAGGTTCTATCAATCGCCTCATCTAATTGTCTCCAGGTTTCAGCCTGATCCGGACGGCCAAGTATAAATCCTTTACGGATACCCCAGGTCTCATTAAAAAAGCCATGTCCGACAATTTCATATTCTAAACGGTCATCTTGAGTATCAACTCCACAAGTTAATGCAAGAACACCTTCCGGCAATTCTGCCTCATATAATTCTCGCCGAGATAGCATTTCATCTTCAGTCTGCAAATCACCACGATCTTCCCAGAGTTCACCGAGTTGTGTATTAAATACAACCTGTAACTTTTGAGGGTCATCCTTTGCTTCTAAAAATTTTAAAATTATAACTTCCCATTTTTGCCAAGGTGAAGCAAAAGCGTTTAACCAAAATGAAACGTGCCCCCGCTCGTATGCTTCAGGATTTTCTGCGATCCACTTTGCCGGTTGTTTCCTCATTGTGGTCTCTGTAGACATTCCGCCACAGTGAGGACAAACAAAATGAATATCAGTTACAGAATAGACCTTTTTATGGTTAATTTCTTTAAAACTATGATTAAATCGAATTAAATCCCACACTATATTTACATACTCTCCACAATGAGGGCATTGTGTGCACCAACGTTCTTGAGTTCCTTGCATGAAACCAAATGCAATAGGACTTGCATCTTTTACAGTCGGTGTCGATACTTCGAGGGTTTTTGAATTAAAGTATGTAATTTGTCTAGCTTTCAGAAGTTCCCAAGGGTCCCCTTCATTACCTGCAGATATTGCCCAACGGTCTCTCTCATCACCAATTACATATCTTGCAGGAGTAGATGCTAAATCTGAGGCACTTTCAGAACCAACTATTGTTAGCATTCCCCCAGGGAAAGATTTTTGTAATATAGTATTTCCAGACTTTTTGGTCTTTCTTACTTTGTCTCTGAGGGTTTTACAGTCACGAATCATCGGAGACACACGCAAACGAGAGAATTTTTGTGCAGCCTTTAAATTCGGATGCACATACATAATACTCCCTGGTGCTTGGTCAATTGAATAGCCAATTGCATTTAATTCAACTTCGGATTTTCCGACTTGTGAAGCTGCAACTGCTGTTATAAGTCTAACAATAGGATCTGTCCAACAATCCATTATTCGTTTTAAATAAGGTGTTCTTGAAGTTCTCCACTTACCAGGTTCTGCAGAACTTTCAGGCGAAAGTATCCTTTTTTTATCGGCCCATTCTGACAAGGTTAATTTTTCAGGTGGTTCAAAGTACGTTAAAGAAGGCTTTATAATTTTGTCGAATTTTAGTTTTAATTCTTCCGGACTTAATTCAACAAAATCATTGTTAATCAATATCGTCTCCACTTAATGATACTTCCTTGCCATGGCGTTCAGAAATTCGTTCTTTGTAAAAATCAATGTCGAACTCAAAACGTGCCAAATTTTCCAAGACTTCATTAATTCCGTCTGTAATAACTTCTGAAATTTCTGCCGGATCATCTAATTTACATACATCCATCGCCAATCGTCCGGGTAATGTCGATAGTGCGCTTTTAATTGTTGCTGCTAAATTCTCTGTATAAATCTGAACATCTTCAGCTCTCAATAATTTAGCTTGTAACTGTTTTAAATCTAATATGGCCAAGTTTGCTTTTGTACGTTTGTACATAATGTCAGCTTCAAGTTTTTCACTTTCCTGCTCTTCAGATGTTTTTCTGCGGTTATCAACAATATCTTGTAGGTATTTAATATAATTTTGAATTGAAGGAATTGTTGGATAGTAATTAACCCCTTTAACTCGCTTTTTAGGCATTACACCTGAATCAGAAAGCTGTCTGATTCTTTCTTCAGATCTATTGAAAAATTTTGCAAACCACTTGGTATCCTCGTAACCTTTGAGCTCATCTGCTTTTGAAGCCTCTACCATATTTTTAAAACCCTTTCATAATTTATTAAAAATTTTTAACCTTAAATATAATCAGGTTAAGTGTTTCAATTATATTTTTTATAAGCAGACCAAACCAAGTGCTCAAAAAAAAATTTTTCAAAAATACACGACTTTTGGACTCGCGAGCACCACAAGGGAATTTTTGCGCTGACAGTACCTTTTAAAGCTAAAACCCGCTCTGTGTGCGCGTTTGCACACTTGTTGATGCTCGTTACACAAGGCTTTGTGTGCCGTTCAAATCTATCCATAGGTAAGATAGTAAGCCTGCACTCTTTTTAGCCCCCTTAACGAGGCTTGTGTGAGGGGTGATTTTCACCGCCTCAACCTCGTGTTTATAGTGTTTAATAAGGAGTTCTACTCTTCAAAGCTCCACTGAACTTCTTGTCCGTTTCTTATGCATTTAACTTCTGCAGTCGGATTAAATGCAAGAAATCTTTTCACGATAGCATCACAATATCTCTCATCTAATTCAATCAATCTTGCAACCCTGTTTAAATTTTCACAGGCAATGAGTGTTGTCCCTGATCCTGCAAACTCATCAAGAATAATGTCCCCTGTTCGTGACGAATTACCTATTTGAAACTTAAACAACTCAACAGGTTTCATTGTCGGGTGAATATCATTTCTCAATGGCTTATCGAACTCAAAGCAAGTAGTAAGAGTTCTATCATCAACAAAGTAATGCGCTGCACCTGATTTCCAACCATAAAGACAGGGTTCGTGTTTCCACTGATAATCCTGCCGTCCCATCACGAATGTATTTTTTATCCAAACAACACACTGCCGAACTGTCAAGCCGATATCATTGCAGGCGCCTTGAAAGTTATATCGCCCTGAATCAGCGTGCCAAATATAAAAACTTGCACCGGCTTTCATCACTTGATACATACATTCAAAGGCTTTACACAAGAACTCTCTAAACTCTTCATCTTGCATATTGTCGTTTTTGATGGTCAGTTTGTCAGCAGTTCCGCCCTCGTAATCAACATTGTATGGCGGGTCTGTGATAACCATATCAACCAACTCATCTCCGAGAAGTCTTTTGTATGTCTCAATTTCAGTAGCATCACCGCAGATTAGTTTATGCTTGCCCAGTTGCCAAATATCACCTATTTGTGTGAAGTGTTTTTCAGCAAGTTCTAAAACATCATCTTCATCAGAACTAAAGCTTGATTCTTCCAAATCACCGAGTAAGTCATCAAACTCGCTTTTTGAATAGCCTGTTAAATCGAGATCAGCAAACTCAAAGTCTTTAAAGAGTTCTGCAAGTTTTGATGTATCAATTTCTGCAAGTTCAGCGATTTTATTATCAGCAAGTAATGCAGATAATTCTTCATCTTCGTTTTTAAAATCCTGATACTCAACCGGACAAGATTCAAGCCCTGCCGATTTTGCAGCGAGTAATCGGCCATGGCCTTTTACAATAAAACCTGAAAGGGTGGAGACGGTGATATTTGCTCTCCAACCGGTCTTTTTGATAATTTCTGCAAGTAGTTTTATTTGCGATTCAGGGTGTGTGTTTGGGTTCCGAGGATTTGCTTTCAATTTTTCAATAGAAACAATCTCATCAAACGCACAATAAACAGGCACGTCCCCAATATAGGAACGTGCCGTAAGTTTTTCATCTTCCATTTTTACTCCAATCTATCTTTTATACTGACCGGAGTATTAAATTTTTAAATATTTCCTTTTACAAACTGTTTAATGTGGTTATCAAATCGCGTATGATATAATTCATCAATGTCGCTTCTTATTTTTTTACGGACCATTTTGTTATCAACCATTTGCGGAAGTGATAGAGTTTTAACCGGTTTGATATCCAATGGATCTTTTGAATATCTGAACCAAGCTAATTCCGTACCAGAACTTTTTGCAGCAGGTGCAAGAAATATTGCACCGTCAACAGCTTTTTCAGGTCGTGACGGCAAGGCTTTTATTTGTTTTTTTATTTTTGCCTTGATTTTATATTTCTTTTTTCCGTCCGGTCGTGATTTTGGTGTCATACCAAAATGCAAAGGCGTTAAGAGTCTGCCGGCATAGCGAAACTCTAAAGTTGTCAATTTTGCACCATGAGCTGTTATATAACCGACGCTTTTTTTACCTTTATAAAAACTCTTTTTATACGAAACTTCCGACTTTTTAATGCCATACATCCAAGTTACCGCACTTGCAATTTTACCTGGTGCTCTAGAAACCATGTCTTTCAAGGTCCGTTCAAATACGGTGTCCATCTTATTAAAAGCATTACCGAGTTTTGTAAGTTTTTGGAATGTATCAGAACAATCTACAAATTTAAGACTTGGCATATACCCTCCAAAATAAAACAGAAGAGCAATGCTCTTCTGTTTATACATACACATTTACCATAAATGGTTTTCAATCGAATTAAATATGACATTATAACTATAAACTCAAAACTATATGAATTTCAATGAACTTTGGTGAACTTTCATGAACTTTAGTGAATTTTCATGAATTTTGGTGAATTTTAGTGCCCAATAAAAAAATCAGTTCAAAACACCTTAAATTCGATATTTCAAACTAATTTTAAAAATTTTATCACCAGTACTAATTGCGCAAAGTTATATATTTACAAAACTTAATATTTATTTTCTCTCATTTTCTTTAACAAATCACGAACAGCTTTTTCTTCTTCTGTAGAAAGCCTAAAGGAGCACATCTTCTTTGTATTTTCTTTAATTGTTCCGACCGGACGACCTGCGCCAACTCTGGCTCCGCCTTTTTTATTATGCGAGTTTTCCATATTTTTATATCCTTTTAGGGTTGAAATTTTGTAAAATATAGTTTATAATAAAATCACAGGGTGGCAGCTCGCCAAGCTAGCCGGATACTCTGTAGGAAAGTCTAGCGGTTCTTATTCATATGAATGAGAACCGCTTTTAATATGTTCAAAATCAATACGATCAAAAATAAGGTCAAATTGAAATCACTCATACCGACCACCTTTCTAGTCCGGGAACCAACCCGAAAAGTCTATCTATAATGTTGTAGGAAGGTTTCCTTTAGAAAGAGTATCTTTTACCCTGTGATTAAATTTTCAAAGTTCTGTATATTTATATTATAACACCTTTTGATTATTTGTCAATACATTTAATCAATAAATACATGTAATTATGAAGCTATTGTTACACAAAAAATGCCTGTTAGCAATAGCTAACAGGCATTTCCCCCTCTCTCCCTATAATCTTAAATTTTAATCATCTTCTATTAAGCATAAATCTTCAAGCGGTGTATCATGTCTTTTCCCCTTTGTATCAACCCAAGTACCAAAAGCGACCTCTCCGTCTGCATAGTGCATTAGCCAGGTTTTAATCATCAGCCCTAACATGCCGGTCTTTGCTTCAATAATTTTTGTTCCGAAAATAGCATCGTAAACTTCAGGTTTTAAAATTTTTGTCATACAATTTTCCTTTCTGTTACTCTATTAATCACTCTTTTACTAATTAATCTCAAGGGTATGACTGTCATTTTGTATCAATTCAACACAAAGAAAATCAACCCGTAACAAATTGTTACGGGTTGTCCGAATTTAAATTGACTATACTATTCTCATGCTACACCTGCTATGTCAAGTATATCTTCTGCAAATGCTTGGTGTCGTGTTCCGCCGGCTTTTATATAACCTCGAACGTAACTAATAATTTTCTTTATTTTAGTCCGTCCTTTAAGTGAATCTTTTATTGCTTTTAGATCTTCAGAGGACGTTTCAAGGTTCAAATGCAGATAACTATTTGTTATCTCGTCCTGCGTGATCCCGATGTAGCGTTTGGTAACTTCAGGGGAAGAATGATTAAATATTGCCTGAAGAAGTGCAACATCTTTGAATTGTTTATAATGATGATATCCAAAAGTCTTGCGCATTGTGTGCGTTCCAACATTAGCCTCAATTCCTAAATCATCACATGCCTGGCACAAGAATCTATAAACTTGAGAGCGGTCCAGTCGAGAACCGCATCTTCCCATAAAAAGAGGCTCGTCATGAGCCCTGTTTTTACAAAAATCATTTAAAATTTCTTGAACATCATCTTTCAATGGGAATTTCTTATATTTGCCGGTTTTCTGTTCTCGAAGTACAACGAATTTCTGATGATAAACATCTCCAACATCAAAGCCTAATAAGTCAGAAACACGCAGACCGCTATTTATCCCAAAGATAAACAAAACTGCATACTTTCTGGCATTGTGTTTTTCAAACCAAGCAACAATCCGCTTTAAATCAAGTTTGTCCCTGATAGGTTCTACAACTTTAATTTTGTCAGTTTTAATCTGTTTCATATTTAGTCCTTTCATTCATTCAGTTTTTACAAATTAAAACTCCTCTTCTATGATTGAGATCTCAAAAAAAATGCTGTAGATTAACTACAGCATATATTTAAACTTCTTCAAATTTTTCATCTTTTACAATTTTGGTTATAGCGCTCACAAATCCGATAAACTCCATCTCTGACTTTTTAGGATCTGTATTCAAAATGAACTTTGTGAATGCTATAAGAAGAATTGCCAGCGTTCCTGAAATTTTATAATTCTTCTCTTTTACTATAAGACGTAATGTTTTAGCTTTCTTCTTTCTGGCACTGTTTATATCAATAATATTTGAGTCGCTCATCTCTTAGTTCTCCATTGTTTAATTATCTTTTAACCTCTCTTTCAATGTTTTCAAGGCCTGTATAACAGTTTGTAAATATTCTATATGCCCGTCTATAGTACGACTTCTCAGTATATTCAATTTTACATTGCAATGCGTGAAGAATTTACTCTTTGGATCAATATGTTCTGTTGTCATATTTACTTCAATATCTTCAAAATCGCCTAATCCGTCAGTAAATCTCAGTACATATTCACGATTTACTTCTCTTATCTCTTCTATTCTCATTTTATCTCCCTCCACTTAATTTTCTTACTATTTGTTTAAATACAATACCTCTATATCATCTCAGCTTTCATTGTGTCTGTGATATCTACATGAGGATTTATTATTTTCTCACCGGTTTCTTTTGATTTATTATAAGCCTTTGTTATATCGTGGATACAGCAAGTTGATACCTTCTGATACTCAATAAACTCTTTGTCAGGTTCAAAAACAATATGCATTACCGGCGCAAAACCATAATCTCTTTTTATTAAATGATTTCTTGCGATATCATGTAATTTAATTATTTCATCAAAAGTCAAACAAACATCAAAAGGCTGTTTCTGAGTAAAATTTGCATCTATTAAACTTTTGGGTGCAAATAACTCGACTGCACTGATTTTGTTTTCTTTTTTATCATCTTCAGTTTGATAATCTGTTATCGGCTGATATTCGTCCATACCCGAGATATAAATTTTTGCTCCATCAGTTTTATCTTCTATAAATATCAAGAATGGCTCTCTTGGTGCAAATTTGTTGTCGGATTTTTCATAATTTGCTAATCTTAAAATATCTCCATTGTTAATTTTGTTACCGTTGCAATCAACATAATTCATTATTTTCTCCTTCTATTTTTTCATAAATATTTCCAATCTTATTAAGTTCCGTAGCCATTCGTTTATCATAATAGGTACTAGCGCCAATTTTTAAAGCTATAATGCCAAATTCTTTTGTATAGTTATTGTAGGCAATTCTAAACAAAGATCCGTCTCTTAAATCTTTTAAAATGTCACCCTCAAAAAGGGGGCTCCCCGCTTTATCATTTATTCCGACACATTGAAGCAGTTTACCCAATTTTATATCTGCAAATACAATGTTATTCATTTCATCATGAAATATTTTTATAAGTCCGGATTCAAAATCAATTTCAAGAACATCATATATTTTCTTTTTATATGCATATTTAAGTTTAAATCTATCATCTATTTTAAAGAATGGACTTATTTGCCTTCTGTTATTTTCAAGAATTATATTCATGCCGGTTTAACCTCTTTGTTTTGTATTTGTCTTTCAAACTTTTTATAACCGTTTGGCATAAACGGGGTTGAATCTATCTTTTTTATGCTTAATTCAACTTCGTATAACTCTAAATCGGTTTTGTCATGATAATGAGCTATACAAAATCTACCTTTATTGCTTCCGTCGTTTATAGACCCAGCGCATGAAAATTCGCTCCAATCTTTACCATAAGGACAATTTGTACAGTCGCCAAATTTTAAAATATTTTTGATACTTAAAATATCTTTTATTTGCTCTTCTTTTAACAGTAAAGACGGTGTAATTTTTCTTCTAACTCTTGATAGTGGATATTTTACTAATTCCTTGCTATCTTTTTTTTGAAGTATATAAAATTTTGGTACTCTAATTTCTTTTCCTTTGTTATCTATCATGCCCGTAATACCTCATTTGTTTTTTGCCTAATTTCAATATTTAACAAATCAATACGCAAGAAATCATTATCGTCATAAGCTACAGATTGTAAATATGCTAATTGCTTAATTTCTTTTAGTACTTCTTCGTATTTTTTATATTGCTTTAGCGTTGCTTCAAAATTCAAGTCGCTATATTTTTCAAGTTCAAAATTTATTGATGTTGTAATATCCCATTCGTCATATTCGTAACTTGTTTGTTCATATTTAGCCCAAAATTTGATAAAAAATGTGCCATCTGGTGCTTTTTCGCCTAAATTCTTTATGTAGTCTTCTATTATTTCTTCGTCCGTTTCACACCATAAAATATGAATCATATCATCACAATTAGATACTATTGCGCAATGTTCTTCAACTTCTTTTTTATCTTGGGTATAATATACCATTCCGCCACACTCAAAAACGGCTTCATTTGGTTTTAAAATTTTTATAGTTTCAGCATTTCGTTGCTCTATGTCTTCGTAGGCTTGTTCTAACCAATCATTTTTATTCATTTCGTACCGTCCTTTGATTCTTCTATGTATTTGATTAAACTATGTATAGTTGCGCAATTTTCGCAATGTATATATACCGTTGCCGGTTTAATATTTCGCCATCTTCTTCGTTTATTTCTGCGGGGACGTATTCCCAAGTTGCCATGCCGGATTCTTTTAAATCTTGGCCGCAATTCCCGCAAATAATATGTAATCTATCATTTACCATATTTGCCCCTTTATTCGTTTACCCGTTTTTCTAATCGGGTTAATTTTTCTACTTTTATACCCTCAACCATAGCGCCTATTGAAAAATGTAGTTTTACTTGTTCTAACATTATTTCTACGTCTGCTATTTCTTCAGCGATATGTACGCCGTTGGCTTTGCCGCGTATGGCCTTAGATAATTCTTTAATTAGTTCGCTACATTCTTCCATTGCTACAACACATTGAGAAGTAGCGCCGTATTTTTGCCATGCCAGTTTGTATAATTCAATCTTTTTTTAACTGTTGTAATTTTTCTTTAGATATTGCCATTTTGCCCCCTGTATTTTTCTATTGATTGTTTAATGATTCTTAGCGCGTTCGCTTCGCCGGCGTTCCCTATCGTATGGTAGATAGATTCTATTAAGTCTTCCGCTTCTATGCTTTGCGTTGTAATTCTTATTGATTTTTTAGCCAATTCCGCTATTGTATCGGTTGCAAGATTCCTAAAATAAGGTTGCCTAAATGGCCTTAATTCTGCTTGTAAATTTTGGTTTTGTACTACTACTTGGTTGTACTGTTGTTGCGTCTTTTCTAATTCTTCTAAAATCTTTTCCGCTTCTTTTATGTCAACTTCGCCAAATTCCAGTAACATTTCATCTAAACCTTGCGCAAATTTTCGATACATAGTGCGGCCGCAATCTTTTTTAAGGTCGTTTGGCGATATACTCACAAAATTATAGAAGTATAAATACGCTAACGCCCCTATATCTGATATTTGTAATTCTTTTGAATAGGCTAATATTTGCCCCTTATTAAAATGTTTTTCTACTTTTTCCGTATCAATTATAAAAATCTTTTTTGCCATTTCTTACCGTCCTTAATCGCTTTTTAAATTTGCGTTTACTATTTCTTCATACGTAAATTCTGTTTTACCTTGCCACCGGCGGGGGCTTCCGTCCGGGTATTTTACCCTACTACCCCGCGCCAAAATATATTTATGCTTAAACGGGTCATATACAAAGCCGTATTCTTCCAATGTTGCCGCGCCCGTACCTCTTTTTAATTCCGGGTATTTTCTGCGCAATTTCTTACAAGCGTATAATATGCGTCCGTTTGGCATTTCCCTACATACTAAATGCATGCATGCCCTGTCATATTCGTTTATAATTAACAATTTATCCGTATTAACCCACATACCTGAATCCTCAACTACTTAAGCTTCTGCCAATTCTTTTAAACAATATTCCCGAACTTCGCTAGATAAGTCCAAATAAGCTACGAGTTTATCGGATATATAGTAATGTTGCATAGCGTTAAATTTTTCCATAAACTCATCTATTAACTCTAAACCTGCTATTTGATTATATGGGTCGTCCATATAATAGTTGTCATATCCAAATTCAGTTATATTTTCTTTCATTCGTTCTGCAGAATACTTAAACATATCTTTTGTATAAACGGGAATTTTGGCCGCATTTAATACAAGTTGTTCAATTTCTTCAATGCTATTAAATTCTAATTCTTCATAGTAATCTTCTATATCTTCTAATAAATTATCGTCGCTTGGATTTTCGTAACAAACATTTTGCATTTTGTTATATTCTTCAGCCGTAATTACCTTGATTTCATTTGTTTCCATTATTTCTACCTCTTTTTTTTACTTTAATCGCCGCAAATTGCTATTATACATGCGTTACAATTCATACAACTTTTTAAAAATCTTTTACCGCTTATAATGTTATCCGGGTTATTTATAAAAGTTGCCAAATATTCACTACCTACGCTTATTTTATGGCCGCAAAAGTCGCATGTATGTTCTTTGCGGGCTTTGTGTATTTGCGTTGTCCCCTCTGTTGTCCTTTGATAAAATTTATCGCCGGGAAATTTTCTATAAACTTTTCCTTTTTTAGGGTCGGAATCGGGCAATGCTTCGCCCAAATAACACGCGCTATTAGGGTCTATATTGTGCCAACCCGCCCCGCAATCTTGATTACCATTTACTCCGCGTTTGCAATCAATGCAACGTATTCTATATGCTTCATCTTTAGACATTATTTGTTATCCTCTTTTTTCTTGCAATCTGCGCAAATTATAGTACCTAATACGAAGTCGTCGCGCTCGTCGCGCTCGATTATAAAGGCGTCGCCGTTGTCTATACTGTCTTGGCCTAAATGGTCTTTTAAGCATTCGCAACAACAAAACCACCAACACCTATCTAATAATTCTTGTATAGGCACTTTTTTAGATTCTGCATACTTATCAAAATCAGGCTCTCTGCACACTCTCAAATCCGTAAATTCGTAACCATCAAAAATATCATTATATAAACTTTGAGATTTGGCTTTTCCTGAACTTTCTGCCCAAACTATAATACTACCAGCATCATTCCATTTGTCGCAGACTGTATAGGCTTTTAATTTTTCTTTTCCCATCATTTACCGTCCTTTTAATAATCTTTTTCAGCATTTCTTTTAAAATTCTGGATTTTTGAACACGCTTGAATTTCTTTTTCCATATGAACAAAAGCTTTAACTATGCCAGCAAAAAAGCCGACAATCATGCCGGCAATAAAAATTAATATATTCATAAATTTTTCTCCTTTTATAATGGTCTTTAATTACTTATTCAAAAACGCTTTTCACATTTGCATACAAAAAATTGCTTGTACTGTTCGCTATTAATATGCTTAAAAGCTTATATTTAAACTCTTCTAAACTTTTAGAATGTATGACAAAATCTTCATTCATTCCTAATCTCAATAATTCCAAATACTTAGTATCTGAAATCTCCGGATAATATTCTTTAAGCAGTTTGCGATTATTGTCGCTAGGTAATCCCTGGTATATTCTATTAGGTTGTATATCAAATTTCAAATAGAATTCCTGTTCCAATTTTGTTAACATTTAGCCTCGCTTTCTAATAACTCAAATTCAATGTCGTAAACTGGTTTGTTAATTTTTAAAACAGTGTAATTACCATTTACGTTTGAAGTTATTGAAATTATTTTTGCATATAATCTTTTTTCTTTATCTCCTTTTTTCGGGTAACCGCAACAAAAAACAATTCCGTCTGAATTTTTGAAATTTAACCTTCCGTACGTGAATTTTATTGCAGGTATGTTTTTAAAGTAATCGCACATATATCTGTCAACTATTTGACCTTTGAAATATGTAGGGTGGATTCTTTTCACCCAATAATCAGACATAACTATATATTCGTGAGTTTTCTCTCTTGATTTGATTTTTTCAAACCATTCTTTTTTAAGGTTGAATGTTAGCATCTTTTACCTCGCTTTCTGCCTGTAGCCATTGTTCAACACCATCTTCATTTGTATAATCACTAACAGTTTTCTTAACTAAAATAAGCGCCGCAGAATTTTTTAAAAACTTTGTCATTTCATCAATATTCATATTCTTAATGCGTTCGTAGTTAGTTGTCATTGGTTACCTCTTTCTTTGGTTATTTACAAATTTTATATTTTTGTTATTATGTGTATATGATAAAGTATGCAATAATTCCTTCAAATATTGATTTTGAGTGTGTTGTTTGTCGCCAAAAAGCGGATTATGTACTTAAATTTAATCGTAACGATCTTGGTGATGTTCATACATATTTTTGTAAAAAATGTTTTGAAAAATTTAAGCACGATTTCAAAAATAATAACTTAGTGAAACTAGATGTTAGTGCGCACCTATAATTTCTTTGTGCATCTTGCAAACTTCAACACAAGTAATTACATCTTCTGCAAATAGACAATCTGGTGCACCGTTTTTAATCGGGTAGTAACAGTAAATTATAACCATTAAAATTATAAAAATTAAAAGAAACCAGTTCTTCATCCTTCCACTAACTCCTTGTTTTCGTAGATGTTGCCGATTATTTCTAGTTCTATATGTTTGTAATGATTTAAGTAATTTATTGCCCAACAATACAATGGTTTGTCAATCTGCATACTATTTTGTAAATTGAATTGAAAAGCACAATCCTTATATATTACTACCCTTATTTGAGTTTCACATTCTTTTGTGTTGGTTAGTTTAACTATATCCCCCTCAAAAATCAGCTTGCCGTTTTTGTCGCGTAAGCCGGTGCAAAATTCTACTTTGAAATACTTTTCTAATGGTTTTGTAAAAAAGTGAGTATCGCAAGGGATATCATTACTTGGTCCATATACAATTACTCTATTTAACTGACCATTTGTGTCAATTAAATATAAAACATCTGTTCGTGTTAAATCTTCATATTTTTTTTGTTCAATATTCCATACTCTAAACTTAAATCTATCGTTCATTTTTCACCTCGTTGATTATGGTTATAAGTTTTTTAGCTATTTCAGCCGTTTCTTTGCAAGTATAATTTGTTAAGCAATAAGCGTTGGTGAGTATTTCCTCAATCTTCTCTAACGCTTGCTTGTAGCGGTCAACATATTGTGCATAGGGTTCTTGAGAATCTCTTAAACTTTCTATTTCAAAATTTACTACAGCCAATCTTTCTTTCAGCTCTTTGCACTCCTGCTCTTTTTCTGTAAGCTTTTGCATAAGTACAACATTTTGTTGCAGCATGTTTTTATTTGTTTGAGATTCTGAAACAAGTTCAGAATGACATTGAAAGAGTTCCTGCGTCTTGCGTTGAAGTTCCTCTATTATTGCCTCAAACGTTTTAGTAGATATTGCCATTCTCTGACCTTCAAATAGAAGTTGTTTTATTCGTTCTAATTTTTCACCATCAATCATTATTTTATCTGTCATTTAAAAACCTCCTTTTAAAACGGTATATCAGTTCCTTTGAATCTTTCTTTAATATGCAATATTTCTATAATCTCACCGGATGGCAGTTTATTTTGTAACCGTTCAGCCTCTTGTTTAGCGGATTTATAAGAATGATGAATGTATCGAGGTTTATTGTTTCCCGGAACATATACATAAAATTCATTTTCTAAATTCAGATTTTGCAGATAATCTGCGAGATTCGCTAATAGCATTGATATCTTCATTAAAAGATTTATAAATTTGTTCATTATTATTTCCTTTCGCAATATTTACTTCATTAAAAAAAGGCGGGGGGGGGGGGAGGGAAGCCAATGCCTCCATTATCGTTATTTGATGCCATTTATTAGGTTCTGCTTTCATTTTTTACCTCCAATGTATCTACCCATCATTCAAATGCTTTTACAAAAGGTATGATATTTGTACTACTTGCCCAGCCTGCAAAGCCAATCCAGCCATCATTATTAAATGAAATAGCCTCTCGGCCCTCAAAATAATGAGATGATACCTTTATAAACCCGCTCGCCATTCCTCCGTTTTTATCTGCATTATAGACCGGTTTAATATCTTTAAGCATTTGGCTAATTATCAATGTTTTGATTCCATGAAGTTCCGGATGCGCAGATAAAAATTCAGGGAACTTTTCTATTTCTTCAGAAACATAAGAAACAAGCCTAAAAAAATCAGACACCTTGATGTCTGAATAATCTAGTTGTTTATCAATAAATTTTTGTCTTGCAAAATCAGTTTCAGTTTGTACAGGATCATTATTGTATATTTTCATCTATCACCTCATCAATTTTATTTAAGGCCCTTGATATATGTGTATTAGAAACATCAAGTTCGGTCAAACAATCTTTGATATCCTCAAGTGCATGTAAGTATTCTTGTGTCTTCATTCCAACTCTCAAGCTTGTTTTTGCCAATTCTGCAATTACATCTGAAGATAAATTTTTAAAGTATTCATCTTTGAATGGTAACATCTCTTTTTGCAAGTTTTTATTTTGTTCCAAGATTTCACGTGAATACGAAATAAGCCTGTCAAAGTTGTTAAAAATATCTTCTTTAAGACTTATTTTTTTATATATGTAATTTGTTTCAAGTATTATTAAATACGTTAAACAAATACCCAGTAATTTCAAACTGGGATTAAAACAGAATAAACTATATGTAACTATCCATAAAAGCACAATAAGTGTGTCTAACATAATCGAGCTTTTTCTGTAAAATTCAATAAATTTTTGTTTCAATTTTTCTTTCATATTAAATATCCTTTTTTCAGCCTCCTACCACATTATCTTTAAGCCGGTTTGTTGAATATCATAACTGTAGTTATGTTTTTCAAGTTCTTCTAACACCTGCTTATCAACCGTTCCATAAATAAAGGTGTCAGTATTTCCTTTGTCAATTGCTTTTTGTATCTGTCTTTCAACGTGTTCAAGCCGGAGCTTTACTCCGTTTGTTTGGCTTTTTTGTCTTGCTGTTTTTGCGTCTAACATGTATGTCCTCCAATCAAATAATAATTCTTGTATCTCTATTCCATATTTTTCTTTAAATTTGCTGTGTTTATTGTGTAATTCAGAGTGCATTACAGGATCTAAATAAATTAGTTTCTGCAAATGTTTAACCTGGGCCCATTTATCGGGATTTCTGCTAATCCAACCGGTCCGAATGTAATGATGCAAATGTACCCACATCCAACAAGGGGGTGTGGGTATCTGCACTAATCTGCCATTCTCAATTTTATAACAAGGAAATTCTTTTAAATCCTGTTTGACATTACGTAACAGACTTTCGCTTACCATTCATACTCACCGTCATAGAGTGTATTAAGCCTATTTTGTATCTCTTTTTTATCAATGTGAATATCATTTTCCTCTAGAAATTTATCAAATGTTGAACCAATATGTGTTCGTCCTTCAAGTTTGGCTATCAATAAATCCCTATGGCAATTTCTATAACCTTTTTTCATGCCGGTACATTTTCCGAACCAACAACCGGTCAGAAAAATAAAGTACAAGATTGCAAATTTTATTATCATTTCTTTCTCATCTCCTTTTTCTTTTCGTTTATCGCAACTCTCAATTTTGCGATATTAACACCGGCTTTTGTAAGTTCTTTATTTTGTTTCCACAATTTATTTCTTGTCATTTCAATACTCTCACCCGGAGTAAGCATAACAAGGTTATTTATATCAAAGTTATAGATATTGCCGTCTAAAAAAGAAATTCTTGCTTTTGGCGGGATTTCTCCATGATGTTGCCGCCAAATAAACCTATGTTTTAGTTCCCATTTATTCGGTTCTGCAACTTTGACCTCGATATATCCGCCTTTTTCAAGGATTCGTTCTGTACCTAGCGGTTTGTGATTTGGGGGAATGTTACCTTTTTTAAACATAGTATTTGCACATTTTTTATATGTATCAAGTGGCATTTTCTTCCCTTTATTCTTAGGAATATGACCCTTTTGAAAATATCCGGTTAATCCGGAATCAAGATGATGTCTTGTTTTATAGGAATTCATTTGTTCTGCCGTAAAATTAGTGCCGAATTCCTTATTAACCAATTCTGCTAAAACTTTGTTTGGTGTCATTTTGTAATTTTTCAAAATAAATTCATCTTGTTCAGGAGTTGTTAATTTAGGCTTTCTGATTCCCTCTGCTCGGTGAAAAAGTCCGTTGCATAACTTATGATTTGAACAATAGGCTTTCATTTGATTTTCAGTGATACCGATTCCGAACTTCTCATTAACCATTTCCGTCATTTTGTAAATGCGTGTGCCTTTAATATTTGCTTTTACAAATTCATACATTTCCTTGCTATACTTCTTCATCATCTAATCCTCTTGGAAGTTGAAGTAGTGCTGTAATATTGTTACTATTTTTACCGTATTGGTAATTTATAAGTCGTTGCTTAACTTCTAATTCTGCAGATTTTATATCAGCCTCTTTGTTTTCAATTGAGCATTTTGCCAACTTCGAGATAGCATCGGAACGCTTTAACTCTGTTTCCAATTCTTCATTAGACAACTCTGGATCACTGAGCCTTTCAAGCTGTTCTAAAACATAATCATCAACTGTCATTTTTGTCATAATTTAATTCTCCTTTAAATCTTAATTTTTAGTGTCCTTAGCATTTTATTTAGTTCTCGTTCGCAAGACTTGATAGTCTTACTTTTTATCCGGTTGAAATTCTTTTGATATTCTTTTACTTGTTTCTTTTTATTGCGTTCATTCGTTCTAAATTGTTCCTTATAGTATGCAAACTCATCAGCTTCAAGCAATAATAATGTTAATAGTTCCTCATACTGTTGAATTGCACCTCCTGTAATCATATTTTTATCGTAAGTTATCGTCATTGTTAAACCTATTCAAGTACATTAGTGCCGCTGTTGTATATAGATGTCTGTATGGACTACTGTTGGTTAAGTTCAATTCGTCATAGATGTGAGCAAGATATGTTCTTGCAGTTGTTTCTCCTATATTCAAAACTTTTGTTATCCCTTTGATATTCACACCTTGTGAAACCAGTCGCCAAACTTCCATCTCTCTTCTAGTCAGTTTCATTAAACATCTCCGTCTTTTGATTTTGGATTTTCCATAAGTAGATAATTTTTAACAATAAAATTCAGGTATTTATTCCCTTCTCTTTCGGTTTCTTTGAATATACCTTGCAACCATACCCTGGCACCTTTTTTACAATCTGTAGAAAATTTGTCTGCTAATAACGAACTGTAAATATAACAATTCATCCATTCAGGTTCATCTTCTTTTTTCTGTTTAAAAGGAATTGAAAACTTTGCGTAACAACTTCCGTCATCTTTAACCACAAACTCAACAGAAGATATCCAACCCTCAAAAGTTACAAGCCTGTCTGCAAATTTCATTAATCTGTTCTTTTTCGCCTCAATTTCGTTCATTTTTGGTCCTTTCTAAATTTAATCTTTTTAACTTTGTTCTTAACTGCAGAAAAACTTCTCTGCGGGAGAAGTTCGTGTATCTGCCTAAAATTTTTCGTTGCGTAATTTTTGTAAACTATTACTCATCTTTCGTCCATAACGGTCCATGATTGCGCAGCATAATTTAAACCTCCTAGTCTTATTTTTCTAAAAACAGTCCATTCAGCATCTTACTGAAATATGGCTGAAAGGATATTATTAAAACATCTTTTATACTGACTAAGGAAGCCTCATACTCTGTGTGAGGTTTCTGATTTTATACAAGTCCGCATTGTATTGCTTTTGCAGTCGCCTGAGTTCTATCTTTCACTCCCATTTTTTCAATTATTCGTGAAACATAGTTTTTAACAGTGTATTGACTCAAAAACAAGTGTGAACCGATTTCGATATTTGATTCACCCATTGCAACCCGATGCAAGACTTCTTTTTCTCTTGGGGTAAGATTAAATGCTTTAATCTTTTGGTTTTGTTCAAGTTTTTCTTGAAATATTGAGATAATGAATCCTGCAACATCCGCTGCAATAAATACATTGCCTTGTAATGTAGTTGAAATAATATCAACAAATTCTTCCATTCTAAAATTTTTTAGTACATACGCAGCGCCAAGAGCCAATATCGGCAGGACATCTTCTTGTTGCGTCATTACTATGAATTTTACCTCGCAAAAATTTTCTTTGATGTGTTTTATTGAGTTTAGTTCATCTTCATTTAGTTCAATGTCAATCAAAACAGCATCAACTCCGGTTCTTGCAAGATAATGTTCACAATCATTAAGATTAGAAAAATCAGCAACTGACTCCACTATTGGGAGTTGTTTGAGCGCATTTGTATATGCGCATCGGGTTAACAGATAATCACTTATCAGACAGATTTTCATCTTTCGACCTCCTTTCGTCTGTGTCTGATATCCTGTTAAACCGTTTTGGCGGCGCAAATATTGCCTGAAAATTTATAATAAAACTGCTCCACCTGATAAAAAATCTATATTTGACTTTCTTTAAGCAAAGTTAACGCTTTTCCATGCCACTTATGTACTAGTCGGAGTTTTGAATCATCATCTTTTTCAAAAGAAAATGATTCAAGTATTTCTTCCCAAGGTTTATCTTCCAAGTAGTAGTACCGTAATAAATCACAGTATTGTGATATTAAAGGGCCTCTGTTTGGTTGAGGTAGTTCACCCATTTTTACCAATGCTTCATTTATGAGTTTACCTTCAGTTTCAAATTTCGGAAGAATCTTATTCAATTCTTTTTCTTTTGACATTTTTTCAGAAATTAAAGTTCCAACCTTATCGAATGTTCCTTGACTTCTTGGCATATCCGAATATTTAAGACCTCCGGGACCTGATAATTCAGTATCAATTTGGTCTATTCTGTTTTGTAATTGCAGAATAGTCCTTAATCTGTATTTTTGTTTTTTAAGTCTCTCTTTTCCTATCAAATCTACTGTTACAACCATTTTACACTCCTATACGCTCTCCGCAATTCGGACATACAACATATTTTTTTGTTTCAGCTTGTTCTTCAGCTGACTCATCAATTAATTCATCATTATCACTGTTTTTTGGTTCATATTCATCAAATGAATGAGCCAGGTCTTGGTAATCTTTTGAGGTAAATCCGGATATTTCAAAATCGACCTCACCGGTATCAAAATCCTCAAAAAGATTTAAAAGTTTCCTTTTATCAATGCTTGAAAGTTCTGCAATTTGGTTGTCCGCCATTAAATCAGCCTGTTCATAACTTGTATCTTCGTAATCCTGATACTCAACAGGTACTGTTTTTAATCCGATTTTTTTTGCAGCAAGAAGTCTACCATGGCCTTTGATTATAAATCCTGATAGGTTAGAAACTGTGATTACGTTTCGCCAGCCGGTTGCTTTAATTATGTTAGCAAGTCGTTCAATTTGTTCTTCAGGGTGCTTATTCGGATTCTGCGGATGTTCAACAAGTTTTGTAATATCACATTCAATATCATATCGACACCATACAGGAATTCCTGACATCATTGCCCTTGGTTTAACTTCTTTGTTACTCATATTTTCTCCTCTAAAAGTTCGGGTATTAAAATCTCTATCTCATCTTTATCGGGCCGTATAACTTTGCCTTCCCGACCGTTTATAACTGTTCCGACAGGAAACATTCTAACTTTGACATCATCAAAACGTTCCCGGTATTCTTTAACTTTTTGGCTTGAATTATATGGAATATTCCCACTATTATAAATTGTATAATTTTCGTATCGTCGTTTTATTTCGCCGGTTTCTTTGTCTATTTTTGAAAGGATAAGGACAAAAGTTTTTCCTTCATCATTACTTCTTGGCATATTTTTTCGTTTTTCAGCTTTGGGTAACAGGTCAAGGATCACAGGAATAGTAGGTGTTGTCTTGTATGTGTATTTTCTTTTTACCAACTCCATCAGTGCATCATAGTCGTACTCTTGACGACTTTTTTCTATTGCGTTTTGAATAGTGTTGTAGTACTCTTGCGCAAAATTATCAATTTCTAATTTCGCATTAATGTCAGGTGGATAGAAATCCAAAAGCCTTTTTATAAATTTCTTGAGTTCATAATTGATTACAACAGCCATAATTCTGTCCTTTCTTAGTTGTTAACCCATTTCTCCATCTTGTCTTGAGTTGATTTATCATTAATTTTCGGGTGCGTTTTGCGCCAATTATAGAAATCTCGCAGCCTGATAAAATGTGCTTCAGGATAATCTGCTTTGTAAGATTCCTCATTCCCTTTCCCGATAGCGCAAGATAATTCTTCAATAAGTTCATCTAACAATTTTTGACTTAAACAAATACCTAATAATTTTTGATATTGATGATTTGTTAAACAAACATTTCCAAATTCACCGTAAAGTTTTTGATCATCATTTAAAACAAAAATCGGTGTCGTTATTGTCGGATTTTCTGTATATATACTACGACTACTACATGAATTATTTATATTATTATCTACTTCTATATCTTCTTCTACTTCTACTTCTGTTGCGTTACATTCCGTTACTGTAACGTTACCTGTAACGTTACTATTATTTTCAGGAGTGATTTTTTGAGAATTTGCCAGTAGAAGTTGAGCTTGTTTTTCTCTGAATTTTTGTTGTCTTTTTCGTCCTTGATCTCTGACCTTTTCAAGACCGTCTTTGTTCTGATATTTTTCCCAATTCGACAAGAGAATAGTATGTGTATCTGAAATCCCTATCATACCGAATTGTTGAAACGTTCGCAGAGCAAGACGAATAGTTGGTAAAGGTTTATCAAACACAATAGACAGCATTTCGTCTGTGTATGGGATATTTTCATTTAAGTAAATCAAGCCGTTATTATTAACAAGACCGGCTCTCACGAGAAGTTTAAACCAAATAACAAGAAGGGTATCCCCCTCCGGCATTTTTTCAATTAATTTAATCTTTTCGTCATCAAAAATATTTGTTGAAATTTTAATCCAGCGGACTTCACCGCTCCAGTTTTTTTCTTTCTTCTTTGCCAACTGTCTCTCTCCTCAACTTAAAAATTTATGTTGCTGATAACGCCTGACGATATAGAGAATCAAATTCGTTATTCTTTATTGCACTTTTTATTGCATGCCAGGCTCTTGCAGCATATCTTTCATTTCTCGGTTTCATAAAATCGGGAATATCAACAGAATTTCTTCCATCTTTCTCAAAAAGCTCTGTTAAATATTTGTGTACCAATATAATTTTTTGTTTTGGGATAATGTTTTTTCTGGTAAATAGTTGTTTTAGCATATTTTTCCTTTCTTAAATAATACAGCCGGTCTTTCCCGGCTGTCATTAGTTTTCGGTTCAGTTTCTGATTCCGATTTAAGAGAATAACTAAATAAATCACTGCCAATCTCTCTTGACGGTCACGAATTTTGTCTAACTAAGTACCGGATATTCGTTCCTCCCCCATCTCTCGGCTTCCTCAGCTCCTATGGGTTCAAGGTCCACTGTGCACGTCTGTGTTAAGCCTCTGATGCTTGGAGTTTTTCAGCCTCTTCTTCTGAAATTTCAGTTGTACCTTCCGGTAACACATCAGTTTTGCCATTCAAGAAATCATCTACAGCCTTATCGCCTGTATTTGATTCTTCTGCAACTTTAGCTTTTCTTGCTTCAGCTTCTGCATGTTCCTGTTCAATTTCCTCATTAATTACATCATCATGAGTTTTCATTTCTGTTTCTTCTACTAATGTTTCTGGCATTTTTGCACTCCTTTCTTTTATTTAGTAACGCAATGCCGGTCTTTCCCGGTTGTCTTAAGTCCTTTCCTTATCTTCTTGGATTAGTGAATATAATATTGATACAATAAGTGTTATTGCCGTTATCACGAGAGAGGTTTTTGTTGAAATTGTAATAAAATTGCCCAATATCATCTTTAGACCTATAAAACTCAGAACAATTGATATTCCGTATTTTAATGCCCAGAATTTCTCAACAACTTCCGCCAACACAAAATATAAGGCTCTCAGTCCTAATACTGCAAATATATTGGCAGTAAAAATTATGAATGCGTTCTTACTAATGGCTAATGATGCCGGAATACTATCCATTGCAAAAATTATATCTGTTGTTTCAATCATCAGTAAAACTACAAATAATACTGTAGCTTTCCCTTCAAAAAAGAAATGATTATCCACATAATTATCTAATGTTTTGAAATGTTTCTTGAAAAACATTACAACTTTATTCTCATGAATTTCTGTACTTTCTTCTTTAGTAAAATAAATTTTCGCACCTGAATAAATGAGCAATAAACCTAATGGATATATTAAAAAATGAAATAAATTTAATAATACTACTCCACTGAATATAAATATTCCTCGTAACAATAAGACTCCTAATATTCCCCAAAACAAACAATGATGTTGGTATTCTCGTGGAGTTTTAAAGTGATTGAATATCAAGTACATAACAAATAAATTATCGACACTCAACATTTTTTCAACAATGTAAGCTGTAAACCATTCGTATCCAGCATTATGTCCTAAAATTTGCAATACAAAAATTCCAAAGATAATAGAAATTACAATATAAAAAATTGATTCTAATATTGCTTTTTTCATAATAACCTTTCTTAAAAGAAAGTGGGGGAATCCCCCACTTTGCTCTTATACTGCAGCGAGTTCTAGAACTTTATTAATGTCCTGTACTGTTTTTGCCGTAATTTCTTTGTTAATAGCCACAAATTTCCAACCATCATTTTCTCTTACGAGTTTTGATGAAATAATGCCGGTACTTTTACCTTTTAATTCAACATTGGCTAATTCAACATTTTTTCTATCAGTTGTGTCTACAATTCTGTTGTATGCTCTTCTAATTTGTGAGAAATCTTGTCCTGAATATGAAGTTACAGAGAATACAATTTCTTTTACGCTTGGGTTAACTTTTTCTAAGTCAACAATAATCTGTTCGTCGTCACCGTCTACGCTATTCTGTCCTGTAAGATCATCTCCTGTAGAATAAGTTGAACCGTCTGTTGATTTTTGGTGATTAAAAAATACTGTGTCTAAAACTCTTCCGTTTTCGCCAACAAGCGTTGCGTTTGCATCAAGATCAATATCTTGACCTTCAACAGCAGGGTCCCAACCTAATCCTAAAGTAACTTGCTTAATTTGTTGTTGAGGAACTTCCTTAACAAATGAAAATTCTTGACCAGCTGTCAATTCTTTCTTTTCAAATGAATAATTTTGATTTTCCATGTCTTTCTCCTTATAATTTTTCTGCTAACTTTTTGATTTTGTTTACTACACGATTGAAATCGAATTGAATGTTAATAATACGATTTTCAACTTTTACGCTTGTGTGCAACAAAACCAAAACCACACAAGCCATCAAACATAATTTCATAATCCTCCTTTCTTATATCGAGTTTGTACTTTTACAGGATCAGAGACATTTAAAATTTCATATTTAAGAATTTTGGAGATTTCAAATGTCTGATTTCAAATGTTCTCTGACCTAGCAGAAATACAAACAACTTTCATTGTTCGGGTATTTCAACCGATTTTTATTAGTAAAATATTAAAACCCATCTGCACTTGCTCAGAAATCCCAAGTAGTTTGCAGCGCAGTTTCTAGCTTTCACTCGACATTTTGGGTGCTAACCTCCATGCCTGTTACTCTGCATCTGTCAATTTAAATTCGATTGTCAATGTGCTAATACAAGCATTTTTTATGTTCTATCCCTAATAGGGTCAGAAAAAAATCAGCTTGAATTTTCCTTGCCTCTTCCACAGGACATGGGGAAGTTTCAAGGTAGATTTCGACAGGAGTACCATGAGACACAAATCTCTTTAGTAAAATTTTTTCTTCAATTTTGCTTGAATCTGTTTTCATATTTTATCCTGTCTTTTGTTGTACCCCGATTGCTTCTGTGTTTGCAGAGAGCAACCGGACTGAATGAATTAGTCCATCCGGACTAAGATTTTTTAAATAGGTATTCGAAAGTTAATTCGAGATACTCTATGATTTTGATAATTTCCGAATAGGAAAAATCACTTTGTCCACTCATTTTCCTAGTCAATGTCGGATATGCAAACCCAAGTTCTTCTGCAAAATCTTTAGTATTCATTCCTCTTCGGACTAATTCTGCTCTCAAATTCGGAAACATTATTACCCTCTTTCTGTTGTTTTATTGACTTTGTTATAAATCTTTACAATTATTAAATGTTGTTTTATTGACATTCAATTTGATTTTTATACTACAACTAATTGTAAAATTTGTCAAGCAATTATAAAAAACAACTTAACATTTATCATATAAAAGCATTAGATGTTGTATTTTCAACATATCGGTATTGAAATATTATTTTATGTTTTTTATAATTTAGAAAAATAGGAGATCTCAAATGAATAAATTACAAATGCAAATCTTTTATTACAAACAGAAATTAGGTCTTACTAACGAAGACCTCGCTTCAAAAACAAATTTAAGTAAAGAAACAATTAGTCGTCTTTGTAAAGGTGCGACCAAAGACCCGAAAGCTGAAACATTAAGAGCTTTAGCAAAAGCCTTTAATATTACAGTAGATGAACTTATTGGAACAGAAGATAATGTTGCACCATACTTTTTTGATCAAAAAACTGCACAAATTGCAGAAACAGTTAAAAGTAATACTGATTTAAAATTACTATTTGACACTGCAAAAGATTTAACTCCGGAAGAATTGAGAACTTTTTTAGGTATGATAGATATTTTAAAAAAGAAATAGGACTAAATGGATAACATAAATATTATTTACATGAATATGCCTTGCAAGATTAAAGGATATGTGGCATATAATACAGCAGATGATTATTACACAATAGTATTAAATTCAAGATTATCGTTTTCACAAAATCAACAAACATTTGAACATGAAATGAAACATATTAAAAATGGAGATTTTTTCTCTGATGCAAATATTAATTTGATAGAAAACTATTCTCATTAATATTTATAACTATTAAAAAGATGAAAGGATTAAATATGACAAACATAGAAAACAATACATTGTCAGCAGACGAAATTGTTAATGTCATTGAATCAAAGTATACAGATAAACAACAAGCTTTAATTGTTCCAATTTTATTTAGAGTCGAACATACCATAGACAATTCTGAAATATTAGAATTGATGATAAAAGACGGGATATTACAAATATCAAAAACTCCTTATACAGAATACAGATTGAGAAAGTTTTTTGAAAAGCATTCTATTAACAAAATTTCCGAAATGAAAGAATTTATATTTTCCAAGATTCCATCATATAAAGGATTAAAAAGAGGAAAGAATGCAAGTTATGATGATTTAGTAGAATATGTAAATGAAAAATATCCTGATTTATTCGTTGATTGTTTGGATGATATAAAGATTTATGAGTTTACACCTTTATATAAGGAAAATGGTAACATTTGTACTTTATATTTTAATCGAAAATTAAATCCGAAGGCACGATACAAGTTTGATGCGAAAATAAATCAATTTGTTTTAAAAGAAGATGAAGCTACTGAATTATTACGCAAACATAATATTAAATTAGATGTAGAGAATCCATCTGAATTGTATGATATAACATTTGATCTAACACCTTCAATTAATAAATGCATGTCTAAATATACTAAAGTTTTACCTAATAAACAAATACGTACAGGTGGTAAATTAATATTTGCGGCTTTTTTATGTACAGCACTAAGCGTATTTTGTATATTATTTTTGTTACCTGCATTAGTACTATTCCTAGTCTCACTTATATATTTCATTCGAGCAACTATGACTCATAAAAAAGAACAAGGAAATAAAATATGCAAAAATCAATAAAGCACAAAGCATTGCTATATATACGTGTATCAACAGATGAACAAGCAAAGCATGGTTATAGTATTGATATGCAGCAGGACCAGTGCCGTCAATTTGCGCAGAGAAATAATTTACAAATCGATAAAATATTCATTGATGATGGCTATACTGCCAAAAATATGCGCAGACCTCAGTTAAAAAGTATGATTGAGCATATTGCAATCAATTATAAATCTATTTCTTCGATAATTGTATGGAGACTTGATAGGCTTTGTCGTAACACAGACGATTATTATGCGTCATTTAAGCCGATTTTTGCAAGCCGGGGTATTGAATTATTGTCGGCCACCGAAAATAACGATATGGACAATCCCTATGGGCGCTATATGCGTAATATTCAAATCAACAATGCAGAACTTGAAAGCAATCTGACTTCTATAAGAACAATTGCAAATTTACGAGAAAAAGCAAAACAAGGTTCTTTCCCCGGTGCAAGAGTGCCGATCGGTTACAAGAGAATAGGCAAAGAGCGTAATAAAAAAATCGTTCCGGATCCGGAAACGATTTCATTTGTCAAATATGTATTTGAATTATACACAAGTGGATTATTTTCTTATGCTTCATTGGCCCGAAAAATGAGAGCAGATGGATATACCCCAAGGGGCAAAAGTGTTACAAAAAAAATGATAGAAAATATCCTTGTAACATATTTAATTTTTTATACCGGGAAGTTTAAATTTGGCGGAGTTGTATATGACGGCAAGCACGAGCCAATTATAAATAAAGAAACATATCTGTCAGTTCTAAAAATCCGTAATCAACATAGTTCACCTAAGACACAAACTCATTCATTCTTATATCGCGGATTAATTAAATGCGCAAAAACTGAAAAACTTTTAACAGCAGAAACACACAAAGGTGCACACAAAAGCGGTAATTATGTATATTACAGATGTCCTAAAAATTGTGATCAGTGTAATGATTGCAAGTGTTTCCTTAAAGAAGAAGTAATCGACAATGCTGTAAAAGAGGCATTGGATTTGATAAGTTTAACACCTGAAAATTACGACAACTTAAAAGAAAATTTCAGGATTATGTTAGATTATCAGAAAACTTTTGATGGCGAGAAAAAAGCAGAAATTGAACGTAGCATTAATAGATTAAAAACAAGAATTAATAATTTATATGATGATAAATTAGACGGATTGATTTCTGCAGAAATGTACATGAAAAAACGTGAAGAATTTGAATACAAATTAGATGAAAAATTATTAGAATATAGTGCAATAAACAAAACAAATGTAGAATTAATAAGAAATCTTGAAGAATTGTCCGAACCCTTGAAAAACCTCTCTACATACTACTTTCAGCGAACGGACTTTGAAAAGCGATATTTATTAAAATTGCTTTGTCCGAACCTTTTTTATGATGGCTCAAAAGTAGTGATATCAATAAAGAGCGCCTTTATAGCACTCTTTAATTTCGCTATTTTTAAAAATGGGGCGCCTGATGGGATTCGAACCCATGCATATCGGAACCACAATCCGAGGTCTTAACCGCTTGACGACAGGCGCCATCTCTTTTTGTTACTCTTTTATTCTAACATGAAAAAAATTTTTGTCTATATCTTTCATTCAAAATTTTAAATCAATATTATGCCGCTAAATTTTTGTACTCATACTCAAAACACACGTGGCATTTAAGAATCTCAGACAAAACCATAAAAAAAAGCTCCCTTTCGGGAGTTTATAGAGTTTAATCTAATTATATTATATATATGTATATGATTACAGAAAACGATTAACTAATTCTTTGAAACATGTATCCGATACCGCGTGCAGTCAGGATTAATTCCGGATTTGCAGGGTCAGTTTCCAGCTTTGAACGAAGGCGTGATATATGAACATCAACAACCCTTGTATCAATACGATGATCCGGCGGATATGCCCAAACATGCTGCAGAATTTCGTTTCTTGAAAATGCCTGTCCGGAATTGTTTACAAGAAGTTCCAACAAGCTGAATTCCATTCCTGTCAAACGAATTCTTTCGTTTTTGCGGAAAACCTGGCGTCTTGCAGTATCAATTTTAATATTACCTGTTGTTATAACGTTTTTAGTAACCTTTCCCGAAGGAGTAACGGTTTCTCTGTTATTTGTACGTCTGAGAACTGCTTTTACGCGAGCCTCAAGCTCTTTTGGTGAAAACGGTTTGATTACATAATCATCAGCACCGAGTTCAAGTCCTGTGATTCTTTCTGATACATCACCGAGAGCGGTAAGTATAATAATTGGCACATCAGCAGTACGTCTGATTTCTCTTGTTACACCATAACCATCCATTTTTGGCATCATTACATCCAAAACTACCAAATCAGGATTGTGTTTATTAAATGCTGCAACAGCTTCTTCTCCGTCAGCGGCTGTATAAACATCATAACCTGCCATTTTTAAACGTGTTTCCAGAATACGTCTTATACTAGCTTCATCATCTGCAAGAAGTATACGTTGACGGTCTTCGGTTTCATTTTGCAACTCAGCATTTTCTGTCATAATTTTTTCTTTTCCTTACTTAATAAATCTAACACCTCAGATATAAAACATATATAATATTACAAAATATATACTTTTTTGAATTTTTATAACAATATATTAAACTAATTTACAAAAAAAAGCAAGGACTTTTTTAAAATTTTCCGATTTCTCGAAAAAAAAGTACCTTGCTAATTTTATATTCAGATTAATACATCATCTTAAGAATTCCTTCTCCGGAGCGTCCGCCTTTTTCAACACATGCACAACTTCCCTTGCCCATTGGTACTACTTTGACTAAGGAATTTCCTTCATTATAGAAAAGGAATCCGAAAATATCATATCCCCATTTGTTGGGTCCTTTTAAACCGTTTATATCAACCCAGAACAATTGGCTGAATTCCGGGCCGTAAAAACCGATAATCGAACCATCCGGCAATACCCATGCAGGATTGCGGGTCTTTATATTAGCCTCCATAAATCCTCCGCAGTTACGCTTACTGTAATCTTCCCATTCCTCATCAGAAAGGTCAGGCTCTCTATCTCTGACCGTATCAAAACCTTTCATTTCCGGGGAGACGCATCCATTTCTAAGGGCATTGTCTTCGCAAACTTTTATTATATTAAGTATTTTTTTTAAATCATTCAATAAATTTTCACATTCAGTAAAATTTTTATTTTGCCCGTAGTAACAAACATAATAATATCCGCCGTTATCAGCAAACGAGCGGGCAAGCGCATTATTCAAAGTATTATAAACTTTTTTAAACTGCTGAAGCCTGACATATTCATCAGCTTTATTGAGAAGAGCAGGCAAAGTCATAGCTGCAACAATTCCGATAATCCCTAGTGTAATCAGAACTTCCGCCAACGTAAAACTAAAAACTTATTTCATTATATCCTCTGAATTGTGATGTATTACTTCATAGTAAGTCAATAATAATACAAGACAATTAGACTATGCAAGAATATGAAGTAATGTATCACAAAATTATATCTTCCAGGATAAAAAACCTTCGCAAAAACGCGAAGCTTTCTCAGGAAGAATTTGCCAAAAAGCTTAACTGTTCAAGGGAATTTGTAAGCAGAGTAGAAAATCTCAAAGAAAAAGTCAGTCTTAAAATGATTTTAAAACTTTCTGAAATCTTTAACGTATCACCTATTTATTTTTTTGAAGAAAATTAAAGCCGCTGTTCAACTATTTGTTTAAATTTTTCCAAATCCGCGGCAGTATCAATTCCGACAGGCACAAAATCAACTACGGAAGTTTTGATTTTCATGCCGTTTTCCAGAGCTCTTAGCTGTTCAAGGCTTTCTGTTTTTTCAAGAGGTGTCTGCGGCAAGGTTGTCATTTTAATCAAAGCTTTACGCTTGTAGCCGTAAATTCCGAGATGCCCATAGAAATTTCCTTCAATTGAATTTCTTTCAAACGGGATTTTAGAACGCGAAAAATAAAGCGCATAACCGTTATTATCAATAACGCATTTTACCAGATTCGGGTTGTTAATCTCATTTTCGTCTTTCAAAACCCTTATGAGCGTTGAAATATCGGCTTTATCGTCTTCCTGAACATTACGAGCAACCGCATCAATCGCAGAAGGTTCAATTAATGGTTCATCGCCCTGAAGATTCACTATGAAAGATATTTCCGGATGCCGGTCTGCGACTTCCCTGATTCTGTCGGAGCCGCATTTGTGGTCTTTTGATGTCATTTCAACTTCTCCGCCAAAATCTTTTACGCAGTTAAAAATTCGCTCATCATCTGTAGCGACAATAATCATATCTGCCAACTTTGACTGCATTGCTTTTTCGTAAACCCATTGGATAACGGATTTTCCGGCAACTTTCAACAAAGGTTTACCTTCAAGGCGTGATGAGCCGTAGCGTGCAGGTATAATTATTGCTGTTTTTGACATATTATCCTCATTTCTTTACAATTAGCGCAACCCATTGGTCCTGATGCATTTCCTCGATTAATTCCAGTCCGTGAGTTTTTATAGCCTCATAAACAACAGGTTTCTTTTCATCAAGAATTCCGGAAAGCGCCATGATTGCGCCATCATTCATGATATTTTTCAAATCACCCATGATTTCTGCAAGGACGTTATGAAGAATGTTTGCGCACACAAAATCGTATTTTTCTGTAATTTTGTCTGCTGTATTAAGTTCAAAACGGCAATTTTCACCTGAATTTAACCCTTCAGCCGAATTGCTGATTTCGCTTTGCTCCTCACTCAAGGGACGATTAGGTACACCGACACAATTTTTTTGTGCGTTTTCCTTTGCAACCTCAATAACCGTCGGGTCATTATCGCAGCCGTAAACCTCTTTTGCGCCGAATTTAGCAGCACAAATAGCCAGAATTCCGCTGCCCATACCAATATCTGCCATTTTCGCACCACAGGGCATGTATTTTTCGACTGCTTTCATGCACAATTGAGTCGTTTGGTGGGTTCCGGTGCCAAAAGCACAACCCGGTTCCAGGCGGATTATGACTTCATCATAGCGATGCGGCGCATATTCAATCCAGTCCGGCACAACAGTGATTCTATCTGAAACATGGGTTACATCCCATTTTTCTTTCCATTTTTTAGACCAGTCTTCGTTTGGCTTTTCTAACAGAGTAAACTCCCAGCTTCCTAACTCCTCATCAGAAAATCCGCGGGATTTAAGAAGTTCGCGCTGTTCTTTCAAAACTTTTTCAACATCGGCTTTTTCTGTCAAAAATACCTTTAAAGTTCCTTCCGTTGTTGCAATCATTTCTAAGTCTTTGTAAGTTTCTTCAGCCAAAACAACGCCTTCGCATGGCAAATTCTCAAAACAAATCTCTGAAACGATGTCTGCCATCTCCGGATTTATTTTAATCTGAAGTTCTAAATAATTTTCAGCCATTTTTTACTCCAAAAACGCACCCATTTTGCGGAATTTTTCATAACGTGATTTTTTAAGTTCTTCACCGGACATTTTTGACAACTCATCCAGACTTTCAAGAACAGTCTTCTTCAACTCATCCGCCATTGCCTGATAATCATGATGAGCTCCGCCAAGAGGTTCTTTCACAGCGCCATCGATAATATCAAACTTCATCAAATCAGGAGCAGTAATTTTCAAAGCTTCAGCGGCTTCGCTGGCTTTTGAGGCATCTCTCCACAGAATTGACGCGCAGCCTTCCGGAGAAATTACCGTATAATAGGCATGCTCTAATAAAAATACCTTGTTCGCAACAGCAAGCCCCAATGCGCCGCCGGAACAGCCTTCGCCCGAGATAACCGCAATCACAGGAACTTTTAGTTTTGCCATTTCGCGTAAATTTACGGCAATCGCTCCGCCCTGATTGGTTTCTTCAGCACTGATACCGGGATATGCGCCCGGGGTATCGATTATTGTCACAATCGGAATATTGAACTTGTCGGCATGCTTGAATAATCTTAAAGCCTTACGATATCCCTGAGGCTGGGGCATGCCAAAATTGTATTCAAGATTTTCTTTTGTTGATTTGCCTTTCATAGTGCCGATAATCATAACCGGACGGCCGTCGATTTTAGCCAAACCGCCGATTATTGCACGGTCATCCATGCCTTCATGGTCCCCGTGAAGTTCGATAAAATCTTCACACATATAATTTACATAATCCAGAAAATTCGGGCGCTCCGGATGTCTTGCAATCTGCAATTTCTGGGAAGGCTTAAGGTTTGAGTACAAATCTTTTTTGTAATCTTCTGCCTGCTGTTCAAATGTTTCTATTTCTTTATCTAAATCCATGCCGGACTCCACACTTATTTTCTTTAATTCATCAATTTTTGCTTGAATTTCCGTAATCGGTTTTTCAAAATCCAAAACTGTCATCTTATACCTCTTTAAAAAATTTTCTATAAACTTTTGGCCTATTTCACAGCCGGTTCATGCATTGCAAGAAGGTTTCCGAGAATATCAGGCAATTCCTTGCGAGCAGCAACTACATCAACCTGACCGTATTTAAGCAGATACTCAGCAGTCTGGAAATCAGACGGTAATTTTTGCCTGATTGTCTGCTCGATTACGCGGCGGCCGGCAAAGCCGATTCTTGCACCCTGCTCTGCAATTATAATATCACCGAGCATGCCAAAGCTTGCAGTGACACCGCCAAAAGTTGGTTCTGTCAAAAGATTTATATACAAAAGCCCTTCATCATCAAGACGCGATACTGCGCAGGATGTTTTTGCCATCTGCATTAAACTCAAAGCGCTTTCCTGCATTCTGGCGCCGCCCGATGAGGTTATCGCAAGAACGGGAAGTCTTAATTCAATAGCTTTTTCAATCAAACGCGTAACTTTTTCGCCGACAACAGAACCCATTGAGCCGCCCATGAAATCAAAATCCATGATAGCTGCCGCAAGTTTGTGGCCTTTGATTTTCGCTAAACCCGTAACAACTGCATCATTAAGTCCTGTTTTTGAATGCGCTCTTTCAATTCTGTCTTTGTAACTTTCTGTATCAACGAATTCAAGAGGGTCTGTTGGTCTGATATCTGTAAACAACTCCTCAAAGCTGCCTTCATCAAAAAGCTGTGATATGCGGGTTTTGGCATTTATCCTGAAATGATAGTCACAAACAGGGCACACAAACTGATTATTTTCCAAATCCTCTTTCAAAAGCTGGGCGTCACAGTGAACGCATTTTGTCCAGAGGTCAGGATTTTTTTCAACTTCTGCTTTAGCCTCAAGCGCTCTTCGCTGAATTTGGGCTTCTTTACGTTTTTCAAACCAATCTTGAATTGTCATATCTTATATCCCTATATAAAAATTTCTTTTAACATAAACATTATACACTAAAAAATAAATATGTCACTTTTTGCGGTTATTGTTAAGGAAAAACTTACGCATATCCTCTGAAATCTGCAGATTTTGAAGTGCCAGATTGTATTTTTTCAAATTTGCAATATTTTCCTGTTCCTCCAACAAATCACGATTCGGCGGATTTTCAGCGGCTTTTTTAACACGCTCGAATTCGCTTTCGGCTTTTCCTTCCATAACTTTTAAGATAATTTCGTCAATATCGCTTCCGCCGGTCTGATATTTTGAGGCAACATCAGCCACAGTCGCACCTTGAGGAAGCCTGTAGAGCCAATTTACGGTCAAAATATCCCCTGAAGAAACTTTATTAATTCCGCGCTGGTGGGGAGTGTACATGATATCTTTTTTATTCGGACTATGTCCGAGACCGACCGCATGACCTATTTCATGAAGAATTGTGTGATAAACTTCGTTTTCGTCCATGTAATCCGCATGAACTCTTCCTTCTGTTAGCCCTATTGAAACTTCTGCACCATACAGTCTGTTATTGGCATCAAAAGAAAAGTTGCAATATCCCAGAGCCTTTCGCTCAACCCTTTTCCACTCAATATTAACGTTTGATTCAAGCAAAGTGTCGACAATTCTAAAAGAAACCTTACCTTTTGTTGCGGCCTGCCATTCATCAAGCGCGCGCTTTACCATTCCGCGGTATTTGTAATCTTCGCCGGCTTTTGAATAAAATTTCATCGGTGCTATATAGACTTTTAAAGGCATAAAAGTCCAGCGCATTAATCTGCCGTTTTTTAAAGATTCCGAAACATAAGTGCGTTTTTGCATATTTTTATTGTATAATAAAATTAATAAAAAGAGAAGACAGACTTTAAAAGGAGGATATGTAATTTATGAATATTATGCAAATGATGAAACAGGCACAGAACCTGCAGACTAAAATGAAAGCGACTCAGGAAGAGCTTGCAAATATTGAAGTTAGCGGAGAAGCAGGAAGCGGCGCGGTTACTGTCACTTTTGACGGACAGGGCAAGTTCAAAGCTATCAAATTATCTTCAGAAGCAACAGGGCTTGATACTGAAACTCTTGAAGACGTTATCACAACAGCAATGAATCAGGCTGGCGCTAAAGCTTCAAAAATCATGGAAGAAAAAATGAAAGCTTTAACCGGCGGAATCAATATACCGGGATTGTTCTAGAATGATTTATCCAAAATCAATAGCCACGCTGATTGAGCATTTTCAAAAGTTCCCCTCTGTGGGGCCGAAATCTGCTCAGAGAATGGCGTTTTATATGTTGAGAATGCCTGAAAGCGAAGTTCAAAAATTCGCTCAGGCAATTCTTGATGCAAAAAGAAACACAAGGACGTGTGATGTTTGTTTCAACCTTTCATCATCAAGCCCTTGTGAAATTTGTACAAACCCCAAACGCGAACGCTCTATAATATGCGTTGTTGCGGAGACAAAAGACCTGATTGCAATTGAAAAGACAAATGAATTTAAAGGGCTTTATCATGTTTTGCAGGGGCTGATTTCGCCAATGGACGGAATCGGCGCTGACGATATCAGGATAAAGGAATTGTTGAACCGGCTTGCATCGGATGAGGTTAAGGAAGTTATACTGGCTTTGCCCCCGTCGGTTGAGGGTGAGGCGACGAGTTTATATTTAAGTAAACTTATTAAGCCTTTTGGAATTACTATATCGAGGATTGCCTTCGGACTGCCGGTTGGCGCGGATTTAGAATATGCGGATGAAATTACGCTTGCAAGGGCGATTGAAGGCCGGCGCGAAATTTAAGTTTTAACCTAAGAACGTGTAATGGCTTTGGCTTTGGCGCGCGGCGGAAGCGCAATTTAGTATTTTTCAGAATTTAGCGGAATTTCATTATTTAAAACCGGAATTTCTGCCGGTTGAATTTTCTTTGCACGCAGGACTGACAGCGTTTGCAGAAACACCGAAAGAATTATCAAACCCAAACCAAGGTAGAAGGCAAAGTTAACCTCACGCGCCTCATGAAAAATTATCATTGCCAGAATTATTGTATAAACAGGTTCAAGATTGTATGTGAGGTTTACCGTAAAAGCTGAAAGCTTTTTTAAAACCTGAATTTGGAGTTTATACAGCCAGACCGTGCATCCAAGAGAAAGTATGCACAAGAAAATAAAATCATGGAATGTTGGAATCACGGATTCCAGATTTGCAAACTTTACATAAAAAGGCACAATCAAGGATGTTGTAAGCAATCCTCCGAGAAGTTCATAAAACAGCATTGTATTTGACGTGTGGCGTTTCATTACTGACTTATTCAAAATTGTATAAAGTGCCGCAAACGCTGCAGACAAAACGCCCCAAATAATTCCGGCTCTATGGTTAAGGTCGAAGCTGAATATCAGTGCTATTCCGGCCATCGTAATTGCGCTGTACAAAAATTCTTTTGCGGAAAAATTACGTCTTAAAATTACAGGCTCGAAAATCGCAGAGAAAAGGCACACTACAGAAAATGATACCAAAGCCACCGAAACATTAGAAAGCTTAATGCTTCCGTAAAATAAAATCCAGTGGATTGCAAGAAGCGCGCCAAGCCCTGTGATTTTGAAAAATTCTTTAGAATGAACAAAACAGAATTTTTTTGTAAAGACCAGAATGGCCATGAAAAACACGCTTGTAATCAGGAATCTGTCCCACACAAGCAAAATTTCATTAGTTGTGATTACGCGTCCTAAAATTCCCGTAAAACATGAAATAAAAATAGATAAATGTAATTTCAGAAATAAGTTGTTCATAAAAATTTCCCTGTTTGTCTACATTTTCATGCACAACTAACAAAAAGTCAACTTATTTTCCGGACAATTCTCTATACATTTTAAGATATTCCAAAGAACTCTTTTTCCAGGAAAAATCTGCTTCCATTGCGGATTTGCGCATAGCGTTGAAGGTATATTTGTCTTTGTAAACCTCTCTTGCGCAATTTATCGCATCAATCATCGCACCGGAATCATATCCCCAGAATTTGAAACCGTTGGAATTATCCAGAGGATACCCTGTTATTGTATCTTCAAGCCCGCCGGTTGCTCTGACTACCGGCAGCGAGCCGTAGTGCATTGCAATAAGCTGGCTCAGCCCGCAAGGTTCAAAAAGCGACGGCATCAGATAAAAATCGCTTGCCGCATAAATTCTGTTGGCAAGTTCAGCGTTGTAGCCGACAAAAGTTCTGATGTTTTCAGAATTGTTGGAAAGCCAGATAAACAAGTTTTCATAATCTTTATTTCCGGAGCCTAAGAAAATAAAATCCGCATCCATTGCACGAAGCGCATTTTCAGCCCCTCTTATTAAATCAATTCCCTTTTGTTCCACAAGGCGCGAAATCATTACAAAAAGAGGTCTTTCAGGATTGTATTTCAGCCCGAAATATTCCAGGATGTATTTTTTATTTTCTTCTTTTTTATTAAGAGATTTTACATCGTAATTTTTTACAAGCAATTTGTCTTTTTTCGGATTAAATACGTCGTAATCAATGCCGTTGAGGATTCCTGTGAGTTTATGCTGAGCGCCGCGAAGGGTATAATCCATGCCTTCTCCGTATTCGCCAGTCAGAATTTCTTTTGCATAAGTCGGAGAAACAGCAACCACGCGGTCAGAGTAATTTATCGCGCCTTTCATCCAGTTTACGCGGCCGTAATGCTCCACGCACCACTCGTTAAAGACAATATCTTTTCGCATGTTTGCAAAATCCAGAACGCTTTCAAACCAAACGCCCTGATATGCAAGGTTGTGGATTTCAAAGACTGTTTTTGTATTTTTCCAGAAATCGTCGAATTTGTAATTGCTGTGAAGATAAACAGGAATCATTGCAGTGTGCCAATCGTTTGCATGGATTACATCTGCGCGGAAGTTCAAAAGTTTCGCATATTCCATCACAGCTAGCGAAAATGCTATATATCTTTCATGTTCATACTCAGGATCCAGCCATTTTGGATAAACGTCTTTAAAACAGCTGAAATACCAGTCGTTTTGAACGAAAAACACGTTTATTTTTGTGCCCGGAAGCTTTGTCATAAAAAGTTTGAATCTATGTCCGCGGCCGTTAAATGTCAGCCACATATCAGAATTCTCAAGTTCTTCTATTTTAAACTTTTGACGGTCAATCAGCCCGTGAAGAGGTGTGAAGATTGCGATTTCAGCGTCTTTTTCAAGATATTTCGGCAAACTGCCGACAACATCTGCCAGCCCGCCGGCTTTTGAAAACGGCGCAACTTCAGCAGCAGCAAATAAAACTTTCATTATCCCTCACTTTCTTCTTCATCGGAAACGGCACCGACAGAATCATTTGTTTGTGTATTGTTTTGTAGATTTATATTGTTTTCATCATCCGGATCTTCTAGCGGAATGTAATGAGAAGCATCCGTATCAAAATTAAAATTTATACCATGTTTTTGAGACAAATAGCCGCATTGTGCGATACAAATCTGCGCTTTGTCTTCCTGGCCTTTATACATAAGAACTTTATACATCTGATATTTAAAGAGCATCAAGAGATATTCATTTGAAGAATCCGCTTTTTCAAGCTGAATCAGTGAATTATTCACAATTCCGTATGCAACAGTGTAGCGGCCCTGTCTGATATTCATTTCGCTCATCATAAGCCATGCAGCATAGGTAAGATTTTTCATGCCGTTATCGCCGGTTTGTCTGATGATTTTGTAGATAATCAAAGACGCTTTGTCATAAGATTCCAAATTAATATAAGCGCGTCCAATCAGCAAATCACAGAAAAGTTCAAGCTGGTGAAGTTTGTTAAACCTTGCAAGCTGTTTTGCAGCATATATTTCTTCTGCGAATCCGTTTGCGTCATTTAAATTTCTATAAAAAGCTTCCATAATATGGAACAAGATCCCTGAGAATTTATCGCCATCAGAAACCATTACGGGGCTGTAAGAAGGCGGTGCACCGTGCAGGAAATCCTCAAGTGCCGCAAAAATATCATACGCAGGCGGCAGTTTCGGCAGGTCGGTTTTTACAATATTTAAAAACTCTTTAACATTACCTTTTAATTGTAAAACATTTGAAAGCGCAACAAATCCGACAGAATCTGTGATAATTCGCTCAAACTGTTCAACAGACAGATAATCCGGTCTCATCGCGTCAAGATTGTTCTGGTTAACCACGCTCAAAACCTTATAGCCGATATCAATACAGTCTTCAAACGCCCCGATATTGAAAAGGATTTCAATATGAACCAGCGACATCATAAAAAAATATTTGTTGAAATCCGGTGCTGAAGGGTCAATTGATGAACTTTGGATTCGGGAAAGGATTTTGTGCGTAAGTTCAAGCGCATGGAGATAATTCCCGCATGCAAGACAGCCTTGAATCATTTTTCCGCACAAAGTGATAACTTTTTCATCATCTCCGGCGCTTTCAAGACGCTCCAGGGTAGCTTCAGCGATTCCGGAGGTTTTGTCCGGAAGATATTCATAAAGGTTTTGCGAAATATTTTCAAACAGGTCAAGTTTATAATTATCGATTTCTTCCTGTTTTTCTTCATCTCTGTTTCTGTCAAGAAGCCGGATAATTTTTTCTGCGCAATTGACGTAGGAATTAAAATCACCCATAGAAAGGTTAATTTTTGCAAGATTTTCCCATTCAAGAAATTCTGACTTATAATCCTCTAAAAGTCCGTAAAGATAAGCTTTTGTCGGGCTTGGCATGTTATCTACAAACACTTTTTCAAAAAGGTCGTTTGCAATCACGCAAAGCATGTTTTTGTTAAGCACCGAAAGAATGCTTTCGCGCAAAAGGTTGTAGTTAGGGAAATACATGCAGTTATTCCAGAAATATATGTAGCCCATATCCGCAAGTTTTTCGATTATTTCATCAATATTTTCATACTTGAGGCTTTTAATAGTTTCCTGATCGACGCGAGTTCCTAAAAGAACGCATGTGGCAAGAAATTTGATTGCTTCCGGGTCATCTTCAAGAAGATTCAGGCGCCGCTTCATCAATTTGCTTAAGCTTGAGGGAATTATGATAGTTTTCGGGCTTACAAGTTCAATGCAGTCTTCACCGGCCGCGAATACTCCGCATTCAATTAAATACTGGATTGCAATATCCAAAAACAGAATGCTTCCGTAAGAATATTTTGCGATTCTGTGGAAATAGAAAGAATCCATGATTTTGCGGTAATATTCCTTATTTTCCTCAATCATGCGCTCAAAAACAGTCGGTTTCAAGGCGATTTCAGTATAATAAGGTTTTGCCATCAGCGAATACGTATCGCGGTGAAGTGAAAAATCTTTGTCATAAGAAATCAGATAGCTTATTTTCAGACGTTCAAACTGTTCAAACAAAAGTTTCATGACATCATAAGAACTTGAGTCGATTTTGTCGAAATTCTCTATAAAAATAAGCGTGTTCGGAATCACGTTCAAAAGCGTGAAGAAAATATCAAAATAAGTTGTTCTGGTATCTTCGGGATTGTCAATTCCGCGGTCTTTCAAGGTTATCAAATCTTTTATGAGATTTTCAGGGTCAATTGATTTGAACATCGAAAAATCATTTGTACTAAACAATTTTTGCGAAACAGTGTATTCAAAAATTGCCGCAACAAGTTCACGGAAGAACGAATACGGAGAATATTTCATCTCGTCATAGCATGTAATACTGATAATATTTTTATAAAGCCCGAGTTCTTCAATAGTTGAAATAATTTTTAATGAATACGGAACATACAATGGCGGAGTCTTGATTGCGCAGATTCCGTAAGGATGTTCGGAAAGCTTGTTTACAACATGATAGAAAACATCAATATTTTCAGTTCTGATAAAATCGCACTGAATTTCATTAAACTGAATTGTCTCAATATCATAAATCGCATCGGCATCAACCGGACTTTCAAGCTTGCTCAAAGCTTCTCCGTCAAGCTTGTCCTGTTCAATCAGCATGTTTTGGACAAAATTCGGAATCTCAATATCCTCTTCGGGTTTTTCAATCAAATCCTCATAATTTATATGGATATGGCTGTTAACCTCAACCTCATGGAACATAACCATTTCGCCCTTAAGCATAACCGAATTCAGCGGGCTTGTTCTGTAGATATTATTCAGGGAATCCTGAACATAATTGTCTGCAATAACCTGGAATGTGTTCAAAACTTTTTGTTTCAAGTTGTCGCTTTGCTTAACCATGCTGATATTAAATCCGGATTTAATATCATAAGGGTTATCAGTGACACTTCGTTTCAGCAAAAACGCATTACATCTCACCGTTGCATTCTTTTTGTTGGTAAGTTTGTAATTCATTTTTGTGATTTCTGTCAAAATCTTTATTGCAGTCGTGATTGCGGTATTTACACTGCTGTTGAAAGTATAATCTTTATCAAATCTTAAAATATAAGTATTGTTAACAACCTGACGTCTCACGCCTGCTGATTTTGCAACATCAAAAATAATTTTATCAAGCTTGACTTTGAACTTATTCAAAAGCTGAACCGAACCCAAAAGATTTCGCAGTTCATTAACATTTGGAAAATCCAGCGTCATCAATACAAAATTATCAGTATTTGCTTCATTCAGAATTACGCTCTGTTCAAGAGAAAATCCGCATTTTTTGCACTTTTTATCTGCGGTCTGATTGACTTTTCCGCACTTGTTGCATTTAGTCACAATCACATAACCGCATTTTTTACAGGTATTTGTTTTGTTGATGGTTTTACAAATAGGACAGACAACTTTTAAAACTTTTTTACAGTTCGGACAGACCGTTGTCTTTTCATCTATTTCTAAACCGCATTTTGGACATTCCATAGTGAAATTATACCATGACCGAAAAATTGTGCAAATCGTGAAGAGATTTTTGCGGATGGAAAAGTGAAAGGTGAGAAGTGAGAGGTGAAAAGACCGTTACAAGAATAATCCTTCAATAAAACCTGAAAAAACTTATTTATAAATACAAATATTTACAAATTCTGCAATGTTTTATCAAACGGATAAGACTCGTTAACCTTTCACTTCTCACCCATTTCCACCATTATTCGTATCTTATACCGGCATCCTTCATACGCTGAATCGCTTTTTTAATCGTTTCAACGTCTTTAGTCAAAGCTACACGGAAATAGCCTTCTCCGCACTTGCCGTAACCATTTCCCGGCGGAACAACAACATGCGCTTTTTCAAGCATAACTGTCACAAATTCTTCACTCGTCATTCCTTTCGGAACCGGAAGCCACAGGTAAAATGTCGCTTTTGACGGTTTCAAATCCCATCCGAGTTCACGGAAACCGTTTTCTGCCGCATCACGGCGCTCCTGATACATTTTATTCAAATTATCAATCAAGCTCTCATCAACTTCAAAAGCTTTTGCCGCAGCATCCTGAATAGCTTTGAAAGTTCCGCTGTCGATATTGTTTTTAATTGTACCCAAAGCCTTGACGGCATCTGCGTTTCCGCAAACAAATCCGACACGCCATCCGGTCATATTGTAAGATTTTGAATGCGAATAAAATTCAATCGCAACATCTTTTCCACCCTCAACCTGCAAAACAGAAGGCGCCTTATATCCGTCAAATGTCATCTCTGAATATGCCATATCCGAACAAAGCAAAATGTCATATTTTTTACAAAAATCAACAGCCTTTTTCCAGAAATCCAAATCAGCAACAGCACTTGTCGGGTTGTTCGGATAGTTTAAGAACATTAATTTAGATTTTTTTGCAACATCTTCAGGAATCTTGTCAAAGTCCGGAAGATAGCCGTTTTCTTCCAAAAGCGGCATTGCAAAAGGAGTTCCGCCGGCAAAAATCGTTGCGTTGTGATAAACCGGATATCCCGGATCCGGAACCAGCGTATAATCTCCTTTGTCTACAAATGCAAAGAAAATATGCGCAATCGCTTCTTTTGAACCGATGTTTGCAAGCATTTCAGTCGCCGGATTCAATTCAACTCCAAATCTGCGCTTCATCCAGTCGCATGCGGCATTACGGAATCTTTCGGTTCCGTTGTACGGCGGATAATCATGATTTTTCGCATTGTCAATTGCGCGGTGCATTTCTTCAACAACCGGCGCTAAAGTCGGTGTATCAGGGTCCCCGATACCCAAACTGATAATATCAAAGCCTTTTGCTTTGGCTTCTGCGATTTTTCTGTCGATTTCCGCAAACAAGTACGGAGGAATTTTTTCCAAACGTTCTGAAACTTTCATAACTTCTCCTTCCTAAAATTATCCCTTAATTTAATTTTATGCTATCATGAAAATACAGAATAAACAATCCTTTTGCCATGGTCATTCTAAGGGCGCAAGCCCGAAAGAATCCCGTCAATAAAAGATAGGTTTTACCGGTTCTGCCTGCGGCGGACAAAAGATTATAATAATAGAGACGGCAAAGAAAATTTCATAATTCGGGTGAGGGTAATGAGTATAATTTCAGACGACAACAATATTGGAGAAAACAGGAAACGCATCGACATCAATGCGCACAAAAATCCTGTAATCAAAGCAGAAAGCATTGATTGCGACAAAAATTTCGAAAACTCTATCCGCCCAAAATCATTTGACACATATATAGGCCAATCCGCTCTTAAAGAGACTTTAAAAATCACAATTGCGGCCGCAAAAAAACGCGAACAGCCGCTGGACCATTTGTTATTCTACGGCCCGCCGGGGCTTGGGAAAACAACGCTTGCAGGCGTAATCGCAGAGCAAATGGGAGTTCCGATAAGAATAACGTCAGCGCCGGCTCTCGAGCGTCCGCGCGATATTATCGGAATTCTGATGTCATTAAAGGGCGGAGAAATCCTTTTTATTGACGAAATTCACAGGCTGAACAAAGTTGCCGAAGAAATTCTCTATCCTGCGATGGAAGACTTTTTTCTTGATATGACGACAGGCAAAAGCCAGACTGTCAAAACGCTTCGCGTTCCGCTTCCGAAATTCACACTCATCGGTGCAACAACAAAAGCCGGTGAACTTTCAGGCCCGCTGCGCGACAGATTCGGAATAATCCACAGGCTTGAATTTTATACAGAAGATGAACTTTCAGCCGTAATCACCCGCACTGCAGGAATTCTTGATATTGAAATAACTGAAGAAGGTGCTCATGCAATAGCCAGGCGCTCACGCGGAACACCGCGTATTGCAAACAGGCTGATTAAGCGTGTCAGCGACTTTGCGCTCGTCAAACATGACGGAAAAATTACGGAAAAAGTTGCGAATGAATCTCTTGACATCTTAAAAATCGACAACTACGGGTTGGACAACACTGACAGAAGTCTTTTAAAACTGATTATCGAGAAATACGACGGCGGCCCTGTCGGAGTCGAGACAATTGCCGCGGCGATTGGCGAAGATGTCAGAACAATTGAAGATGTTTGCGAACCGTTTTTGCTTCAGGCAGGGCTTTTGCAGAGAACCCCGCGCGGAAGAAAGGTTTCTCCCGCGACATACAGACATCTCGGATATAAAGACATTGATATTAACGAACAGAAAAATCTGTTTTAAGAATAAAATTTCAGCCGTTTGAATCCCTACTTTTGTGATAAAATAATTCTCAAAAGGGGATATTTTATGAAAAAAATCTTAGTTTTGCTGATAATGTTTATTTGTACATTTTTGCCTGTTACGGCGAGCGAAGAAAGCGTTTTACCGTCTGAAACCGCAGTTGTGCAGCAGATAGAAAATATATACAGTGACGACGAAAACAGTGCACAAAATACTAAACAACTTGTAAAAATTAAAATTCTTTCAGGAGAATACAAAGGGCAACAACGCGAAATCGAAAACATTTTAACTGACAATCCGGCCTACGATATTCCTTTGAAAAAAGGCGAAAAAGTGATTCTTCATCTGGAAGAAGACCCGACCGGCGGGACAAATTTTTATATAGCAGATGTAAAACGCGATAATACGATTTTGCTATTTGCAGGGATTTTTTGCGCTATTCTTGTCATTATCGGCCGGAAAAAAGGTGTTTGCAGCTTGATTTCAATAATTGCGACGCTTGTTTTGATATTAGCGGTTATGGTTCCGCTAATTTTGCATGGATTTTGCCCGATTTTCTCGGCACTTGTTGTGGGTGCGCTGAGTACGATTATCACGATTTACCTTGTGGGCGGATTAAATTCTAAAAGTACGTCGGCAATTTTAGGGACTGTATTCAGTTTAATTTTTGCGGGAATTCTCTCCGTTCTTGCGATATGGATGGCGCATTTGACAGGGTTTGCGGGTGAAGAGAATGTATTTTTATACGGAGTGCGGCCGGATTTAAGTTTTACGGGGATTTTGTCGGCGTCGATGATTATAGCGGCACTCGGGGCTTTGATGGATACATCGGTTTCGATTGCGAGCACGATTAACGAGATTCATGAAACCGATTCAACTCTTAGTATGCGAGAACTTTTCAAATCCGGTATGAATGTCGGGCGTGATATTATCGGGACAATGTCAAATACGCTGATTCTGGTTTATATGGGAAGCGCTTTGCCGCTTGTGCTTTTGGGAAGCAATATTGATTTGCAGAAGTTCTTTAACCTGAATCAGGTTGCGACAGAAATCCTTGCGGCAATCACAGGAAGCATTGCGATTCTTGCCTGCGTACCTTTCACAGCAATTGCGGCGGCGTATTTGATAAAGCGCAGTAAAAAGGATGATGTTGAATTTAAGTTTTAATTTTATAATATAATTGAACTATGAAAATATTTAGCGAATTAGAAAAGATACCAAACTTATCCTTAGCGCTCGGCTTTTTTGACGGGGTGCACAGGGGCCACCAGGCTGTAATAATGCAGGCGGTTGAATTTGCGCGGGAGAATGGTACAAAATCCGCAGTTGTAACATTTCGCGACCATCCATGCTGTTATTTTTACGGGGTTGGCCCGAAATACATTTTGACGCGCGAAAGCCGCGAAGAAAAAATCGCTGAACTCGGAGTTGATTATCTTTTTGAGCTTGATTTTGAGAGCATTTCGGGTCTTACGGCAGAAGAGTATTTGAGAGATATTCTGATTAAACACTTTACGCCATCTGCGATTACGACAGGTTGGAATCACAATTTCGGGTGCAAAAAATCAGGAAATGTAAAGTTTTTACAGGACTCTTCAGACAAATTCGGCTATAAATATTTTGAAATCAAACCGCAAAAATCAGGATTGCACATAATAAGCAGTACGGCCATCCGAAATTCGCTTTTTGACGGGCTGATTGAAGATGCGAACAGAATGCTCGGATACAATTTTTTTATTAAAGGTGAAGTTATTGAAGGCCAAAAACTCGGACGCAAAATCGGTTTTCGCACGGCTAATTTGAATTATCCGCCAGAGTTGATTGATTTGCCGTTCGGGGTTTATGAAGTTCTGGTAGGGCTTGGAAATGAAAAATTCAAAGGGATAACAAATTTCGGAATACGTCCGACAGTGACGCAAAACGGCGTACATTCTCTTGAAACGCACATTCTTGATTTTGACAGAGATATTTACGGAAAACAAATTGAGGTTGAATTTCTAAAAATGATAAGGCCTGAAAAAAAGTTTTCTTCGCTTGATGAACTTAAAAATCAGATTCAAAAAGACATTCAATCTGTTTGCAGAAACAATTAATCTGCCTTTAAAGATACAAAAAAGTCGTCTGTGCAATAGACGCGCAATGGCGCATACAAACCTACAGTTAAAAACCAGAATTATGGTTTTGCAACTTTGCATTTATTATTTTTAATTATACAAAAACTTTGCATATTACACACTATTTGATTAGAGCCTGAATTTCTTTAAAGTTTGGATGTTTGGCGCTTTTCAGCCACTCAAAAAGAACGATTTCAACGCAGGTAATTTTTGCACCGTTTGCCTGCATTAATTCGATTCCCTGCTTAAATTCGTATTTGGAACGGCTTGCGCAGGCATCTTTTACAACATAAACTTCGAAACCTTCTCTCAAAAGTGCCGCGGCAGTTTGATGGACGCAGATATGAGTTTCAATCCCGCAGATTACAATTTGTTTGCGATTATAAGATTTGAGTTTTTCAACAACGCCCTCTTCAGCAAGCGCGTTGAATGAAGTTTTTTCAAAAACCGGAGTATTTTCACCACACGAAGATGAAACGGCATCAACTGTTTTACCAAGGCCTTTTGGGTATTGTTCGGTTACGACAATCGGAATATCCAATACTTTCGCAGATTTCACAAGATTTGAAACGCGTTTTACAATAATATCTTTATCCAGAGCATTAACAAGTTTTTCCTGCACATCAATAATCAAAAGAACAGATTCTTCGGGGTTCAGTACGTTCATTATATCTCCTTTTGTTCAATACAATTTTGAAAATCTTTTATAAAGTCTTCGGTCAGCGCGGTCAACAAAAGTTCAGTCAAATCTTTTAGCGCAAGCACGTATTCTTTATTTTCAGGGCTGTCGAGTCCGCTATGGGTAATGTAGATAACAGCTTTTGCAAAGCCGGGATAAGTAATTGTAAGCCGGCTTGTTTGTTTTGGATTTTTCAAGTTGAATATACACCTGTTTTCATTTGTGTACTGCTCGATTTGAGTATCTTCAAGCCGTCCGTCATAAGCATTCTGGAGTTTATAAAAAACCGGCGTAATAACTTTTTCCATTTTATTCAGGAAAAGCTGTCGGAAAAATTTAAAATCTTTTTGTTTGTTTTCTTTTTCCGGCTCAAGCGACCAGTCATCAGTTTCTGAAATTTCTTTTTCCTGATAAATTACAAAATCATAGGTGCTTAACATAGCGTCAGTCAAAGCTGAAGTCGACTTCTGTTCTGTTTCTTTGAATGATTTTGCACAAACTTCGCAAATACCGGCTTTTATCCTGAATTCATCTTCAAGAGAGTTTTTAATCTTTTTGTAAACTTTTTTTGCACCTTCGATATCTGCATTTTCAAGCAAAATATAGAATTTTCCGGACGGAAACGCTGCTGCAATATCGTTTTTTCTGATTGAATTTTTAATCGCACAGGACAGTTTGCCGCAATCAAACAAAGCCTTGTCCAATTCGTCATAAGTCAAAATTACAAGGGTCGCAGATTTTGACTTTTCAGATTCAAACACATTTTCAAACAATTCATCAGCATAATTTTCAGTATAAAATCCATTTGATAGGGCGCCGATATTTTCAAGAAGGTTTTGATTAAGTTCAGCCTTTTCTCTTTCTGCGGAAAGTTTAAGCGCATTCACAGTCTTAATCAAAACATCAGCCGGCTCGGAATCCGTCAAAATATAATCGTCCATGCCAGAATCGTACAGTGACAAAATTAAATCCTGATTATATTTTTCAAATGCACAAATTACAATTGACCGGGGATTGATTTTCTTTATATTCAAAAGAGTTTCTTGCACTATGACATAATCCTGAGCGCACAGAAAAATAACTTTCGATGCTATTTCCTCTAAAATTTGCTCTGTTGCGCTAAAATCAACGGATATTATTTCATCGGAATTTCTGAGAAGCGCAAACTTCTCTGTCAAATCCTTCCATGCGTCATTATTATCAGTAATTAATAAGATATTGCTACTTTTCATAAAACTTACACTTGCAGATGTTTTTTAATACACAGGAAACTTCCGCCTGCACCAAACAGGGTTCCCATCGCAAACATTATTACTATTACGACGTTTTGCGCATATAATGGTGACGGAACCATAAAGAACTGATGCATGTGCACAAGTCCGTTCTGCACAAAGTTCAACGGCACAAGCGCAATTAGAGAGCCGCAGAACCCGTATGCCGCACCCTGCATAATCAGAGGGAATCTTATATACCAGTTGCTTACGCCCATCAAACGCATTATTTCAATTTCGTCTTTTCTCGACTGAATTACAAGCTGAATCGTGTTATTAATAATTGTAATTGTTAAAATTGCCATTATTATTACAACAAAAACCGTTATGGTATTTACAACATTATTCAGCATCTGGATTCGTTTTGCCAAATCCTGCGCGTAACTCATATCTTCAACTGATGTCAGTCCTTTTATTTTATTAAAGACGCTATCTATGTTTTCAGGTTTGTCAACTTTTACATGAAGTGTGTCCGGAAGCGGGTTTACAACATCCGGAAGGTTCATTTCGCGCTTCAAATTTGTCCATGAAACATCTTTCGGAATAATCTTTACGCCTTCAACGTATTCAAATTCTTTTATCCTGTTTTTAACGGTATTTGCATCCGAGCCGGACTTCAAATAAACCGAAATTTCAAGAACATTTCCGAGTTCATGCGCAAAAGATGAAATCGACATTGCAGTTCTGAAAAATGAACCGAAAATAGTCAAAATTGCGGCCATTGTCGTGATAATTACAAGGTTCACAATCCCCGTTCTTCGTATATCATTAAAAGTCTCCATTGAAAGTCTGTACAGAATCCTTAGTTCGCACAGCCAGTCTTTCGGAATATGTTTTTTAACCTTTTTCTTTATTTTAAGTTTTTGATCATTCATAAGTACCTGCCTGGATATCCCTGACAATTTCCCCGTTATCAAGCGTAATTACACGCTTTCTGAAATAATCCACCATTGCATTATCATGGGTGGAAACAATTACCGTAATTCCTCTTTGATTAATCTGGTCTAAAATCTGCATGATTTCAAGAGAGTTTTTAGGGTCTAAATTTCCTGTCGGCTCATCCGCTATCAAAAGCGGCGGCCCGTTTACAATTGCACGCGCAATCCCGACTCTCTGCTGTTCTCCGCCCGATAGTTCCGACGGCGTTGCATGCATTTTTTCGTACAATCCGACAATCTTCAAAGCCCCTGTTACGCGCGCGTTGATTTCTCTTGAACTTATTCCGAGCGTTCTGATTACATAAGCCACGTTATCATACACACTCTGGTTTTGAAGAAGTTTGTAATCCTGAAAAACAATCCCCATACAGCGTCTGAGATTCGGAACCTTGTCATTGGAGAGATTTGCAATATTAATCCCGCCGATAGTAACAGTTCCGCTTGAAGGGCGCTCTTCGTTATAGAGAAGCTTCATCAATGTCGATTTTCCGGCACCTGACGCTCCGACAATAAAAACAAATTCGCCTGAATCAATGTCCAGATTTATATTCCTTAAAGCGTAATTGTCATTTTTATATTTTTTTGTAACTGATCTGAATTGTATCATTAAGCCTTAATTCCTCTACTTTTCACGGCGGTGTTTATCAATTTCTTCTTTAATAGTCTTTGCAAGTTTTTCAGCAGACAATCCGTAGTAATCAAGAAGAAAATCCCATTTTCCGCTCTGTCCGAATCTGTCATTTACCCCTATACGTTTGACTTTTGAGGGCGCATGCTCGCTTAAAAGTTCACAAACAGCACTTCCCAAACCGCCAATAACAGAATGGTTTTCAACAGTAATTACAAACCCTGTTTTTTGAGCGCTTTCTATAATTGTACCATCATCCAGAGGTTTGACAACCGGAGCATGAACAACACGTATTGAATAACCCTCTTTTTTCAGCGATTCTGCGGCAATAATGACTTCCGCGAGAGTTTCCCCGTTTGTAATAACAGCGGCATCACAACCATCTTCAAGCACAACAGCCTTGCCAAATTCGAATTTATAATCTTCATCAAAAACATCACAAACATTTGTGCGCGGAATACGAATATACATAGGCCCGTAAGTTTCAGCCGCATATCTTATAACCTGTTCGCACTCTCTGCAGTCAGCCGGAACAATAACCGACATGTGCGGCAATCCCCGCATCAAAGAAACATCTTCAAGAGCCTGATGGCTTGCGCCGTCTTCGCCGACCGTGACTCCGCCATGGGTTCCGACAATTTTTACATTAAATTCCGGATAACAAACCGAATTTCTAATCTGGTCATAGGTTCTTCCGGTTGCAAACATCGCAAAGCTTGCCGCAAAAGGAATCTTTCCGGCACTCGCAAGTCCTGCCGCCGTTGCAATCATATCCTGCTCTGCAATTCCGGCGTCAAAAAATCGCTCAGGAAAAGATTTGGCAAAAAATTGCGTCTGCGTTGAGCATGCCAAATCCGCATCCAACACGACTATATTTTGATTTTCATGCCCCAGAGTTTCAAGTGTTTTACCAAACGCCGAGCGTATGGATTTTGTTTCTTTTTTGTTTAATTTCATAAAAGCCGGCCTCGTATTTGTATTCCAGACATATACAACTCAATTAACATCATATCATAAATAATTCACTTCTGGCAAAAATATGCGATATATTAAGCGTATTGTAAATTTTTGAAGAGGCGAAAGTCCTTATTTGTAATATTTTTGATATGATTATGTTAAGAATTATTAAAAATATCTTTATATTTAGCAATTTATTTTATTCAGGATTATTAAAACAGTAGAATAGGAATAAGACAAAATTATTTATTGAAAGGAAATGATAAAATGATGCAAATTCCAAATCTCCCCAACCCTTACTTGCAGATACCTCAACAACAGCCGCAAAGCTACAACGCTGTTAAAATTGATGTGCACAACCCTTCAGTAATTGCACCGGGCGCAGCACAGCCTGCACCGATGGCACAATACGCACAGCCGACAATGCCTTACTACCAGTATCCTCAAACTCCGGTATATCAATATCCGCAAGCACCGGTTCAGCCGTATTACCTTCCGGCTCAGCAGCAGCCGGTTGTGATTCCTCCGCAGGTAACTGAACAGGCACCTCAAGCACTTCCGCCGGCACCTGAAGCTCCGGCAGCCGTTGCTCCCGCAGTAGCAGAAGTTACACCGGCAGTAACTGCAGAAGTTCCGAAACCTGTTGTAACAGAAGCACCTAAGACTGAAGCGAAGGCAGAAGCAAAAGAGGTAAAAACACCTGAAATTGAAACTCCGGTACCTTTAGAACCACAAGTTGACTTAAACGCATTCATTTCAAAATTAACAAATCCGGATTATGAAGTTCAAGCCTCAGCTATGGAAGAAATAGCAAATATGGTTAAAGATAATCCGCAAAAGGCAACTGAATTGCTTGATGTTAAAGTAATGGATACATTAAACAATATTATTAACGCAGATTCATCAAAACTTGCAGGCCCGACCCAGGAACAGATTGCCGCAAGACAAAAATTGATGAAAAACGAACAGATTACAGATGCGGAAAAAGCATTAGCAACAACAATCACACCGATGGAACAGGCTGAAAGAAACAAAAGCTACGCAATGTTCACAACAGCGATTTTGCAGAAACTTTACTCAGAAGAAGTTGCAAAACTGACAAACACAACAGTTCCTTTGACAGAACTTCCGGGCGCTGTATCAATTGTAGAACAGTTGAAAAACAACCCGAACCCGATGGTAAGAACATCAGCAATTGAAGCTTTGTCATACATCCAGCAGCCATCATACAAAGCTGATTTGAACACATTGTTCACAATCGCTAAAAACGATCAGGACAGCGCAGTACAGGAAGCCGCAAATGCAGCACTCGCAAAACTTGCACAAGTCCAGGACGAAGTAAAACAAGCAGCATAATTATCAAACAAAACTAAATTCCTTTCTTTAAATAAAAGAAGAAAATCCCTTAAGACACATTCTTGAGGGATTTTTATTTAGAAATAGCTTAAACATAAAAAACATATTGAAATCATGCAGAAAATTTGTTATAATTTTAACATGAACACGAAAGGAGCGATATGACTAAAACCATTGATATGACTACCTTCCAGAAGCGGGGGGGGGGGTAGACGAAGTCTACTTTCAGACTTTGGAACTGTATTAGAAAGCGGCGCTGATGACGGAATTAGGAGTAAAAGTACAGGATTAGAAAAAGCCGCTGGGAAAAATTTATGTCTTGTGACGGGGCTGGAGGACTGTTACAGGTCAATCAGACGAAGTCTGATTATGAATTTGGGATTTGGAAACCTTGCACAAAATAGGGCATTCACACTCGCGGAAGTCCTTATTACGCTTGGAATTATCGGAATTATAGCCGCAATGACACTGCCGGCACTGATTACGCGCAACCAAAACAAAGCTCTTGAAGCATCTTTGAAGAAAAATCAAACTTTTATTTTGCAGGCTTTTGAGATGTATCAGGCTCAAAACGGCGAAAGGTTACGTGCGAATGAAGTAAACATCGGATGCGCTAAACTAGGATTATGCCTGCATGATAAAATTATTCCGTATTTTAAAATTTTGAAAGATTGTAAATATGGCTCATCAGAAAAGGCATGCATATCTTATTTTGGGAATGATACCGTTGGAGATAAACGAAACTCAAACAAATACAAAACATATAGCGGCAAACCCTTGCAAAAACTGAATTTACTTGATGACGGACAATTTATACTTCAGGACGGAAGCCTGATTTTAATGGAAAATCTGGGCGAGGAAGGTCGGGATGTACTAATTAGCGTTGATGTAAACGTGCTCAACAAAAACCCGAACAGAAGGGCGCAGACCTTTTCACATTTCAGTTGATGAATGATGGCAGAATTCTTCCAATGGGCGCTCCGGATACAACATACACAGAAAAAGAAACTTACTGCTCGGCAACATCAACCCATGAACACAACGGAATCGGATGCACATACTACGCACTTACAGAAAAAAATTATTTTAACGAACTGCCCAGATAAACATTTTTAAAATCCAATATCCGGAGCCATATAAAAAGGCTCCGGTTTTATACTGCTGTTTTTTCAGGCTCATAACCTTCCGGACGCGGCATGCAGTTTTCATAGCCCGCAAGTTCAGCAATCTGGCGGCACCATTCATAAATTATCACATCTTCAGGCAATTTATATGAAATCGGCTTTCCAATACGAAGCCGTACATTGCGCCTTGTAAAAGGTTTTAACTTCGGATATCCGTCAAACCCTTCAATACCAACCGGAACAATGTCAGCCTTTGCATTTTTTGCAATCACGACAAAGCCTTTTTTAATTTCGTCTAACTTTCCGTAAGGTCTTATGCCGCCTTGCGGGAAAACCCCGAGCGACCAGCTTGTTGCTAATATATCGCGAACTGTTTTGAACGTTGCAATTTCCGGTTTTGTTCTGTCAACAGCAAAAGCCCCGAGCCTTTTTACAAGCCAGCTCAGCTTTTCCCCATCAACAAACAATTCTTTTTTTGCCATATAAGCAATCGGCCTCATAGCAGCCATAGATACCATAGGAGGGTCAAAAATTGACACATGGTTTGCCGTATAAATAAACTTTCCGCTCTTTGCTTTTGTCGGCAGATTTTCTTTGCCGGTAATTTCGTAGGTGTAGAAAATTTTCATAAACGGAATTACAACACCACACAGAAAACACATGTAAAACAAAGTTCTGAAGAACCCGTATTCTTCAGGATAACGTCTGTTGTAATTTCTTTGCTTAGCTGTCATACGTACTCCTAATTATTCTTAATTTCGGCTTCAACATATTTAAAGCCGGTTAATTCCTGAATTGCCTCAATCCACTTTGAAACCATTTCCTGCGGATCATCACAGTATGGAATCGGCTTTCCGATTCTAACAACAATTTGTCCTGAAAACGGCAGTCTTTTAACTTCATTAGTTCCGATAATTCCGACCGGCAAAACCGCGCATTTAGTAATCTTTGCAAGACCGGCAAAACCTTTTGTAACGCCTTCAATAGTTCCCGGAACCCCGCGTGTGCCCTGCGGAAAGATTCCAAAAACCCACTTGCTTTTTTTGATATTCATAACAGTTTTGATAGTAGAAGGCCCGAGACTTTCGCGATTGACGGCAAATGCTCCGAGCCAGTCAATCCACCATCTCAAAAATCTTATATCAAACAATTCCTGTTTTGCCATGAACGAAACGCGCCGCGGCATAACCCCGCAAATCAAAGGCGGATCAAGCGTCGACAAATGATTCGGGCAAACAATATATTCATTATCGGCAGGCACATTTTCTAAGCCTTCGACTTTCAGACGATAAACAAGTTTTAATCTGATCATGTAAAAATATTTACATACAAGAATCTGAAAAAATGACCTGAATTTGTTAAAAGTTTCAGCCGGCCGTTTTGAATAGTTCTTTTTTTCTTTACCCATATTGTTTACTCTCCATTAAAAATATTATATACCAAAATAAATATTGAACAACTGTTATTTTTCTTATATAATTAAGAACATGGGAATAATATTTAAGGAGAGAGTATGACAGGATTAAGAAAATCAAACAATGCGCTTGAAAACGAACTTTTTGAAAGCGTTTATGCGAAAACGCCGGATTATATCAAAAACCTTGATTTGATGAACTTTGACAACAAAAACGAGTTCACATTCAAACTAAAAAAAGAGCACCTCTCACCTTACGATTCTGTCAAAAATCCCGAAGGTCTGAACTTAAAAGAATGGTTTGCAAATTACGCAAAAGAAGCAAAGGTTTCAACGGCCGGAATCCGCGGGCCGCAAAATGTTTTGTATCCCCAAGACACAAGATTTCCGATTAACCTTGTCGGAATCGTCCTTGCAACATTAGCCAAAGCGCTTGTGGCAAAAGAAAAATATCCGGATAAAGAAATCCTGAAAATTGCAGGCCGCGAAGTCAGATATAATTCTGACCTTTATTTGGAAGCAATCGCAAGAATTCAGGCCGCACAAGGAATTAAAACTCTTCTTCCCGAAGGGAGAAAAACAATTCCGATTTGGCTTGCGTCATTTTTGGCGTTTAAACTTGACCTTCTTGGAGGCGAATACATAACTTCAAGCCACGGAATTTCAGTCAAAAACGCAACAAAAGATTTGAATTCACAAGGAAGCCAGTATCTGCCGGAAGAAAGCCTTGAATTTGTCGACAAAATTCAGGAAATTTTCGACGAAACAGAGAAAAACGGCTCTTACGAAATTAAAATCGCCGCCTCAGACAATCCTTTAATTGATGAAGAAATTATGAAAAAGCTTGAAGACGGCACAAATCTCTACGTTGAATACCTCAAATCAGGCGTTGCGCAAAAAGACAACCTGAATTTAATCAAAGAACTTGATGAAAAAATTATAATCGAAAACGTTGGCGGCTCTGCCTACAGAACGTTAAGCCGCGTTCTGGAAAAACTTGACATTTCAGACAAATACGTCTGGTTCAACACGGAAGAAGACCCGTTTTTCCACTCAATCGGCAAGTACGACCACACGCCAAAAGGTGAAAAAGCTTTCTACGACTATTCGGTTGACGCCACAGTGATTTCAAAAAGACCGAACGGCGAAAAATTCTTCCCTGTTATTGAAACAATGGATTACAAAGAAAAACTCAAAGATTTTCCGTATTTGACTCCTGTTTTGATAACCGATCCTGACCATGACAGGCTTACAATTGCGCAGAAAGAAAGCATTTTAAGAATTCCGAAACTGGAAGAAGCCGGAATTGACTATATAAAACTTGACGAACGCTCAATTCTTACTGTTTTCACTGCAAATCAGGCATTTTTAATGCTCATGGATTTTCAGGCTAAACAATTGAAAGCGCAAGGATTATGGAATAATCATCCGCGATTTATGATTAAAACAACAGCTTCAGCCTTAAGCTGGGATGAGTGGGCAAAACATAACGATGTAAAGGTTGTGAATGTACCTGTCGGCTTCAAAGAAATCGCAAACATCATGAAAAAAGTCGAATTGAAACTTAAAACAAATCCGCAAAAAAAAATAATAATTGATGATGTGTTTGCAAATCCCATTAATTTAGGCGTAAATCCGCGCTTAATCTTCGGCGGCGAAGAAAGCGGCGGCATGATAATGGGTTGTGAAGAACTTATCAAATCAAAAGCCGGAAGATTTGCGGTTGCAATGCGCGAAAAAAGTGCAACAGAAGCGATTATTGTGGCATCTGCGCTAATTTCAAAACTTAAAGACATCTCACTTTCAAGATATTTGGTGCAAATTTTCGACGAATGCAATATCAAAGGCCGTTTTGACACCAGAATAGATATCGCATACTATAACGAATCCGAACCTGACATCGAAAAACTTAAAGCCGCAAAAACAGAAGGCGAAAAGAAACGAACAGAAAACGATTTGTTCTATCTTTCAATGGCAATTGCCGTAAAAGAAGGCAAGATGACGCTTGATGATGTCAAAGAGGTTTTAAACGATTCTTTCAAAAGCCTGAGTTTTGACAATCTTCTTTCGATAAAATTTGTCGGAGACGGCACCTACCTAGAATTCAGCGACAAATATATAGAAATCCGTCCATCCGGTACCGATGCAAAAACAAAAGCTTACGGCGGCGGTTTGGATAAGCAAGTACTGGAGCTTTATGCCGCAAACCTCGGCAACTACAGCGGTTACAGAACAGAACTTCACAAAAAATTCATTGACGATGAATTCTACTCATCCACAAAAGACAAGGCAATGAAATATTATCTGGATTTTGTGGACAAAGATGCGAACAACGAAAAGTTTGAAATTCCTGAATACAAATTTTAGAAAATTTCAAAAAGAATTCAAAAGGCATATTTCAATGAAATTAAGCGAGATTTACAAATCAGACAAAACAGTTATTTCCTTTGAGATTTTTCCGCCGGACACGGATGAAAAAATCGACAAACTTTACAGTGAAATAACTGTTCTGAAAAATTATAATCCTCAATTTATTTCACTAACCTGCGGGGCCGGCGGAAAAAACAACGAGAATTCAAGGAAAGTGCTTCAAAATTTAAAAACAAAATTTCAAACAGATATCATGCCGCATTTCACCTGCATTTGCTCTGACAAAAATTTTATTGATGAGAATCTTGAGTTTATAAAATCACTCAAAACAGAAAACATTCTTGCGCTTCGCGGCGACAAGCCAGAAAACGGCGAATATGAATGCCGCGACTTTTGCCATGCAAACGAACTTGTGGAATATCTTAAATTGAAAACCAATTTTTCAATCGCAGTCGCAGGTTATCCTGAAGGCCATATCGAAAGCCCTGATTTAAAAACCGACATCGAAAACTTAAAAAAGAAAATAGACGCCGGCGCAGATGCAATTATTACGCAAATGTTTTTCGAAAATTCGAAATTTTTCGACTTTTGCGAACGCGTTGAAAAAGCGGGAATAACGGTTCCGGTTGTGGCAGGCGTCATGCCGGTTATCAGCGAAAACCAGATTTCAAGAATGACAAAACTTGCAAAAATAACCCTGCCTGAAATATTAAAAGAAACTTTAGAAAAACATTCTGACGACAAAAATTATATAAAAAACTTCGGAATAGAATTTGCTGCGTCGCAATGCCGCGAACTTATTGAAAACAAGGTCAAAGGCCTGCATTTCTTTACGCTTAACAAATCCTGTTCAAGCGCAAAAATTTTAGACAACATTATAAAAACCGGTTAAGGAGGAATTTATGGAAAACTTAAACAAACATATTGAACACACGCTTTTGAAACAGGATGCGGTATATGAAGATTTTATCAAACTTTTTGATGAGGCTAAAGAACATAAATTCCTCGGAGTGTGCGTAAACCCGCTTTATGTCCGGCTTACAAAAGAACAGCTTGAGGGAAGCGGTGTAAAAATCGTGACCGTTGTAGGGTTTCCGCTCGGCGCGAACAAAAGTGACGTTAAGGCATACGAAGCCCAGCAGGCAGTTGAAGACGGGGCCGATGAGATTGACATGGTTATAAATGTTACGGCACTCAAGAACAAAGATTACGAATTTGTACAGAAAGATATTGAAACAGTCAAAGCTTTTTGTGCTGACAAGCCGCTGAAAGTTATTCTTGAAACCGACCTTTTGACAAAAGACGAAATCAAATCCGCATGCGAAATCTGCATTGCGGCAAAAGCCGATTTTGTAAAAACGTCAACCGGATTTGTGAAAAACGGAGTTGGCGCCAAAGTCGAAGATGTGAAACTCATGTATGAAACAGTTTCGCCCCATGGCCTCAAAGTAAAAGCCTCCGGCGGAATCAGGGACAAAGAAACCGCAATAAAAATGCTCGAAGCAGGCGCTGAACGCCTCGGCACAAGCAGCGGCGTAAAAATTGCCGCGTCGTAAATTTTTGTAAAAAAGTCGCATACCTTTAAGCAAATTATTTTTTCACAGGATTTAAACTATTATAACGCAGGAAAATCCGGCTTTTCAAAAACAAACGCCGAAAAAAAATAAGAAGGTAAATTATGCAGGTTCAACCGAATTTCACAGCAAAATATGTTTATTCAAACAATGATGAAGAACGCAAAATTGAAATTTTGAAAGACTCATATAAAGCCGGGGAAGGACTTGCATCTGCTGCTTTGACGTATGGAATTTTAGAAACCGTTGACAAGTTTCAGCTTACAAAAAACAAGCAAAATCGCACAGCTGAGGAAATCGCCAAGCTTGCAAAATCCCACACGAAACGCAATCTTTTATTCGGACTTCTGGGCGGAGTTCTCGGGTATGCAATTTCATGGCCATGGTACAAATATTGCGAACCAATGCAATTAAAAATCCGCAGATGGGCCGACAATCAGAACAGAATTGCCGAAAAAGCCGAACAACTGATAAAAGAAGAAAATGACGCAAAAAAATCCGAAAATCAAAACATTTTGAAGCTTCAAGGCCAAATTATCAATCAGAATCCGCAAAAGTATACATTTTTAAATAACAACAAATAAAACTTACCCTTTGCGGAATTTCTAAATGCAAATACAATGCTTGAAAGGATTTTATTAAATTTTCTTTTTCAACGGCAATTCTACTTTTTCATTAACAAACTTCGCATTAAAAAAGGTTTACCTTGGCAAATTGTTGAAATAATCCTTTTCGGTTAATGCATAATATGTGCACCCGGCGCCATTATATTCATGCTGTGATGAGATTGAACAGTAAGTGTTCTTTTGAGAGAATGTCGTATCCGGCGCCCCCATAGGCAAAATTCTTCCGTCATCCATAAGCTGGAATGTGAAAAGATCATGGCCCCAGCGGTTAGGATTTTTACGATAACCGTTAACATCAACGCTTATATATAATAAATTGCGTGTCAAATCTCCGTTTTCAATCATTATCAGACTTCCGTCACTTAAAATAAATTGTCCGTCGTCAAATAAGGTTAAACGTGTTAATGGAGTTTTATTGTAAGTGAGGTAGGCGTTAGAATTACGCTCATCGACTCCCGGATTGCTATAGTATGGAATACAAGCTTTTTCACGAGAACCGGCTTGTCCGCAGTCATGAATTATTTTAAAATAGGGTTTTATTTCTGTGTACAAAGTTACACCACCGGCGCGTGACGTCAAAATTTTAGAAGTTAATCTTTCGCCATGTTCGGCCTGATACATCTCAAGCGCCTGCTGAATTACTGCATAATTTTTCTTTAAAGACGCCTCAAGCGCTTTATTTTGGTTTCGCGTAATCAGTGCCGGCAGAGTCATTGCGGCTACAATTCCTATAATGCCGAGAGTTATTAATACTTCCGACAACGTAAACGCGACTCTGTAATTAAGATTTCTTAAATTAAAAAACCCTTGAAAGGTAAGGTTAGCGCCAGCCCCCCCCCCCCGCAAATGCAGTCATAGCTTGATTTTTCATACTATCCAGTCCTTTCTGTTTATATTTTCATTTTAATTATACCATATTTTTATTGTTTGTGCAATTGTAACTATCTTGCCCATGCTATAATATTTATTAAGAAGGAATAAGTATGGGTGATGAAGATAAACAGTTTGATGCGACGCCCCGAAAACTCGAACAGGCGCGCAAAGAAGGTCAGGTTGTTAAATCAAAAGATTTTTCAACGGCTATTTCCCTGCTTATTTTGTTTACCGCAATCTCAAGCCTTGCTCCGTTTATCTGGGGCCAAATCGCGCAACTTTTCACATTGCTGTATGAGCAAATACCCAATGCGCATGTCGAAAAGGTCGGACTTGCCTACATTTTCACAATAACCGCAAAAACCGCAGTTTTAATCATCGGCCCGATATTGTTTCTTGCCTGGTTTGTCGCGATTATGGCGGATTTCATTCAGGTCGGCCCGCTGGTTGCAACGGCCCCCTTATCCCCAAAGCTTGACAAACTCAATCCGACAAAATATTTCAAAAATATTATGTCAATAAAAACGCTTTTTGAACTTTTCAAAAACATCGTAAAAGTTATTCTGCTGGGTTATATCGGCTGGACGGTTTATATGGCGCACATCGAAAACATTCTGATGCTTGCGGCCGTCGACAACAACTTTGCGGTTATGATTGAATTCGGAAAACTTATCACAGAATTTATCTTTAAAGCATGCATTGCGTTCCTTGTAATTGCCGCGGCAGACTACGGTGTTACAAAATGGAAGTTTTTGAAAGATCAGAAAATGTCTTTTAAAGAAATCAAAGACGAATACAAAAACACGGAAGGCGACCCGAATGTTAAAGCAGCGCTTCGCCAGCGCCGCATGCAGATGCTTCAAAGAGGCATGATGGACGCGGTTCCGGATGCGGATTTTGTTGTGACTAACCCGACGCACATAGCATGCGCGCTTAAATATAAGGCAGAAGAAATGGATTCGCCCATGCTTATTGCAAAAGGCACCGAACTTATTGCGAAAAAAATTATTACAATCGCAAAAGAACACAACATTCCGGTAATCGAGAATGCGCCGGTTGCACGTGCGCTTTTCAAGATGGTTGATTTGAACCGCCAAATTCCGCCGGAACTCTACAAAGCTATCGCTGAAATTTTACTTTTTGTTTACAACTTGAAAAATAACAAAAATCAGAGTAGAATAACTAAAGAGCCTAATAATAAAAAATAATCATGATTATGCAAGAAAAAAACATTATACAACAATATATTGATATAGTTAAGAAGGTCGCAAAGGTTGAACACAGAAGAATCCCTTCCCACATGGTTGAGTACGAAGAACTTTTGTCAATCGGGGTTCTGGCAATACAGGCTCTTATTAAAAACAAAACTCCCGAACAGCTTGAACGCTACAATATGGCATACGTTGCAACTGCTGTCAGATGGGCTATCAGAAACGAATTAAGAATCCGCTACAAATGGTACTCTTTAAAGCACAAAGCAGAAGATGAAGTTGATCCGGAAGAAGAAGTTGAAGGTATGGACATGCAAAAGGCAAAAGTCCGTGAGACAATTTACGAAACCGTATTGTCTATTGACGGATTGGCTGCTGCTGCAAGCGATAACGATTCACCTTTTGACTTTTTGAAAGATAACCATGCAACACCTGATGAGCAGGCTGAAATAACAGAAATGGGCAGAATGATACGTGCCGCGATTTCAAAACTTCCGCCAAAAGAAAGAACTGTTGTTGAATACAGATTTTACAGAAACATGCAGGTAAAAGATATTGCGACGCAAATCGGGCTTTCGCCATCCCGCGTCACGCGAATAGTTCAGTCGTCATTGAATTTCGTCAAAGAATACCTGAATTCGCATGAGCAATATGATTATTAAGCAGATTTAGGCTTTTCATCGACATTAAGAACTCTTCCGTCGGATTTAATATTGATAGGAGTGGTTTGTTTTTTTATGTACTCTGCGACAACAATATCTTTATCATAGTCATACATCTTTTTAACGTCTTTAAGTCTATGTTTAAGCCCCAATCCGCCATCATCCATAGTCAGACAGAAATCATCCGTTGCAACAGAATATGTTTTATCTTTGCGGGGATTATTTACATCAATTGGCGTTTCTTTATTGTTTTTATCTACAAAAGACATTGACAAAAGTTCACCCTTATTGTTGAAGGTATATTTTAAACCTGAAACCTGAACAACACCGGGTCTGTGCGAACTTGATTTTGTACTTGCCTCAACGCGTTTTCTGATAGAATTCACAATTTCTTCTTCTGGCAAATCAACAACAAGACATTTATTTGCGAATGGAGAGATAACGGCTAAATCCCTTGTATCAATTCTTCCAGTTTCAAATGAACCGCGAATATTAGCAGCGTTCATAAGTGCAATATCCGTATTTAAAACATCCTTCATTGCGTCCATTATGAAATCACAATGTGCATTTTCCTGCAAATACATATCAGTAGGGAATTTTTCAACTGATGCGATATGCCCGACAACATCAGCCTTTCCAAGAACATTCTCGAATTCTTTACGTGCAATCATATTTCTGCCATAATCTGCGGTTTTACCAAGATTGTTCTGAACTTTTGTGATTACACCTTTATTATCAAATTCGACATTCAAAACGCCAAAATTCTTTCCGTCACGTCCGGCCTGAGTAATCACAACAGGCTCTCCAAGCGGTGAATAGAATAAATTTTTATTTTCTTCAATGCCTTCCAAAATATTGTGAGTGTGCGCACCAAGAATAATATCTATGCCCTTCACCTGTTTTGCAAGTTTAACATCCTGTTTATAACCCGAATGAGAAAGGATAATAATTTTATTTATACCTTGTTCTTTAAGTTTATCAACTTCCTTTTGTACAGCTTCTATGGTTTTATCAAAATCGGATTGTACATTTAAATCCGGCAGATGCTCCTGTAATTTTACATGAATTGGCAAATCATGTGGAACAAGGCCTATAACACCGTATTTATTTCCGTTTACTTCCTGAATATAAGATTTTTCAATATGTTTGTTGATAGGATTATCTTTTGATGGACTCAGATTTAGGCCAAGGAATCTATATTTTTTGTCACTAATCAAATTAACAAATTGCGAAGTCGGCATATCGCATTCATGATTTCCCAGAACCGTTGCCATAAATCCTGCAAGGTTCAAAAACAAATCCGCAGTTTTGACCTGTTTTTCATCTTCTCCAAGCATAATATCGCCTGAAGCAAATTTCATTTTATCTGTTCCTTCGGATGTATAGCTGTCAAATTGATTTACTGCATTTACAAGACGTTCCATTCTTATATTTTGACCATGCAAATCATTAATATAAAAAATACTTGTCTTAACCGGCGCATTAGTTTTCTCTTTGTCCGGCTCAGGCTGTTTTTGGATGCCTTTAAAATAAGTAATTTGTCTTGATAAATTTGTATTTGATAAATTATAATTCATTTCGCTAACCTGTTTCCTGATAATTTTAACATCTGTAAAAATAAAACTTGCGTCCTAATGCGGCTTTTGTAAAGATGCATTAAGCGGCATTTTGCTGAGCCGGCTCAGCATTGTCTGATTTTTTGCGCAATTGGTTGAAATTGTTAAATCCTTCAACCCAGTTTTCAACCAGTTTCACGTCATCTTTCACAACTTCCTGCGGCAAACCTGCATGGTGAATTTTTGGCAGTAAATAATCCGCGCGATATTCAACCGCACGAGGAATATCATCGTCAGTATCGTTGCAGATGTATATCAAATTGCCGTTTTTGTCAGTTCTTTCGCCGGTAATTGTTATTTCATGTCCGTTTATAATTTCATTCTGAGAATTTGTCTGGGTGTATCCGATAATGACGTTTTCGCCTAACTTTAAGGCATCTGAAATCTGACGTTTCATTGTATCAAAATCGGTTTCGTAACCAACCAGCCGCGCATTGTCATCAACTGTCTGGTAAGTCACTGAAATCTTGTTTTTATCTTCAACAACCGATTCCGTGAAAGTTTTTTCAAACTCAATCAAACCTTTATCGTTCTGGTTGAATTTTCCCTTGCGTTTGTCGCTCAAAGAATCGTAAGTCTGCTGAGACCCGATTTGCATCAATGTTGCCTGCATCAGGGCATCAACGACAGAGCGCTCGTTTCCGTCCCTGTGGGTTGTCTGAATTTTTGCCCTGATAATCGCGTTCTTGTCAGGCGCAAAAGTCAAACGTGCCTGATTGAAATCATCCATTTTATACGGAACTTCAAAGGCATTCAAAAGCCAGATTGAATCGAGAGTGTTGTCTGTCAGATTTTTGAGTTGAATTGTCTTGTCCACAGCCATTCGGGGAGAACTTATGCCTTCTGCAAAGCGCGCAAATTCAGCGGGCATCTTTTTGGCAAGATTAAATTCAATGCTTGAGGCAACGCATGTTCCTGAATGCTCGACATCAATATCGAGCTGAGCCAGTTTTCTCGGGATAAGTTTATCTTTATCCATATTCTTGTCGTCCATATAATAATCAATTAGATGGTTTTTCATGTCTTTCGGAATATCGCCGAACTGCTGGGTTATGACATGCGGGTCTGCAAGAATTGCAATTGTATCTTTCAGGATTACGTCCGCACGAAGCCCCTGCGCACGCTCATTTGTTGCGATTTTATAGAGATTATCCAGAACCGTTGATTTGTCGTTTGAATTTGAATTCAGAAGAATTCCGGATTTCAAAAGTTCTTTGACCTGTTTTTTGGAAGTTTTATCAAGATTTGATAAAATTGTATTGTATTTATTTTTTTCTTCCTGACTGTTAAGACGGGTTCTAAGAGCGGAGGCCGTAAATGACGGATTAAACGGAATTGTATTTATAATAGGGTTTGAAGCATAAGAAACCGGATTGGAAACTTCAGCGGCCGCAGTTTTTTTAACCGCTGCAGCCTTCACCTGTCCGGTTGTGTTATAATTATATTGTCGAGAATTTACACCTACTGAATACACTATTTCACTCCACTTATCTATATAAAAAAAGATAAAGCAAAAAAATTGCCAGTGAAATAAGAAAATAGTTAAAAATTGTAACAAAGAGGAAGTTTTGGATAATCTTAAAATAAAACCGCTGACAAAAGAACAACTCAAAATCTCAATCGACAGGCTCACAAGGTTCAAAAACACTGAAGTCAAATATTTGAGAGTGTTTAAAGACATTTTGACCAACAATCTGATTTGTCCGAAATTCAAAAAATCCGAACTGGACGAACTCGATTATGAAATTTTGAAAAATTTAGCAGAAAAGATAATAAATTCTTCTCTTGAGTCTCTTGGCTTTCCATCTGACGGGGATTTTGTGATAAATCAGCGGCTTTACGATTATGAAAAGAGCGTATTTAAGATTTCAGAAGACGCGGAAAAACTTATCAAAAACAAAATCAATTACAAAGGATTTTTAAACCTGACTACATCTGATGATGTAAAAAATCTTCTCTGGCTGAAGGCATTAGGAAAAGACGAATCCATCAGGGAAGTCCGGAAATTGCGCGGACTGCATTTTCCGGTGGAGAAAGTCCTGATTTGCGAAGGGATTACGGAAGAAACTCTTTTACCGGAATTTGCGAAGCTTTACGGGTTCGATTTTGAAAAAAACGGGATTCATGTTATTTCTGCAGGCGGAAAAAATCAGGTTGTCAAAACTTATTATCAATTGTCAGAGACGCTGAATCTGCCGATTTTCGTTCTGTTAGACGGGGATGCTCAGGACAACTTAAATTCAATTAAGGCAAAAATACGCTCTATTGACGGATTTTACATTTTAAAAAGCGGAGAATTTGAGGACGTTTTGCCAAAACCTTTAATTGAGCGGACATTAAATTATGCATTTGAAAACATTTCGCTGAGTGGCTGGAATTTGTCTGATGAAACGATTCCGACGGTGAAAAAGCTTGAGGAAATCTTCAAGCACCGCGGGCTTCATGAGTTTAAGAAGTCAGAATTTGCGACGCTTGTAAAAACAAACATAAAAGATAAAAACGATTTGTCGGAAGAAATTATAAATATTCTTGAAAACATCAGTAAATCAAGCTTTTCACAAGGCAACCAGCCGAAAAAGGCCTGAGAAAAAAGCAAAAGGAACTTAAAAATATCAAGTTCCCCTGTAAAATGGAGTTTAAAATTATTATAAATGAACGCCCTAGTTTCCGACAAGCCTCAGGGCTTCTTCAAGAAGTTCTTTATTTGTGGAAACAAGTTTGTTTGAGATTTCCATCTGGAGTTTTGCCATCTGGTAGTATGAAATATTACCTTTGAAATCCGCGTTTGACATCTCCAAAAGTCCTGAACGAATTTGACCGACGCCGAGAAGCGGTTTTCCTGATTCTTTTGTTTCAATAAAATAGCCTTCTTTTATTTCGTAAAGCCCCGGTGAATAGTGGAAGTTGCGGGTTGTGATTCTAAAGAGCGGAATCGTGCGTTTGCCGCCATCGGCTTTTCCGTAAATTGTTCCGTCATCTTTAATTTCGTAATCGTCGTATTTTCCGAGATATTTACCATTTGAAGGGTCAATCCACATTTTAATATTTGTTGTCGGAATATCCAAAGAGCCGCCTTTTAGGGCTGTTTGCTCGTACAAATCCTGCGAAATCGTTTTTGTTCCCTGCATGATTTCGCCTTTGTCATTCAAAATGTAGCCTTGAACAGTGTTTCCGTTCTTTGCTCGGTAAACTCCTTCGCCGTCAAATGTAAATTCGCCAAGACGGGTGTAAACGCTTTTGCCTTCGGCTGTTTTTGTCAGGAAAAATCCTTTGCCTTCAAGATAAAGGTTGTCATTTGATGTTCCGGGGGTTGATTTTCCCTGACTCATTTTTTTGTCATAGTCATCTGCGATTGCGCCGCCGAGAAATGTTTTGAAGTTCACCTGTTGCTCTTTGAAACCCGGCGTGTAAATATTTGTCATGTTATGCGCAATAACATCCATCCAGTTTTGCGTTGATTTCTGGGTATTTAGCGCGGTTGTGTAGGAATCATTCATTATCATTCTCCTCTTTGCGTTTATCTTCGTTTCGCTCCTGATTGCGGTGCTTGCTGTAAGTCAGTTCGTTATACGGCAAATCTTGTTCGTCAAAGCGTTGTTTTAAATAAGAAATATTGTTTCGCAAATACGCTTCAACAGCTTTGTCGCCCGGAATAAAGTTGGCGTTCAAATTGCCGTTCTTATCCACTCTCATAATGACCGAAATATCTTTGTCAAAATCTATTCTGAAAGGTTTGTTAGTTTTCATTGATTCAGAAAGCGCATCCATCAAGACTGATGAGACTTTTGCAGTTTTTTGAACCTGTCGGACATCAACAACATCCAGCGATTTTTGAAATTCTGACGCAATTGACTGCATAGACATATCTGTTTTTGTCACAAGATTTGCAAAAAACATTGCATCATCTTCACCCATGGAAATTGTTGAATAATCAATTGCAGGAGCCTTTAGATAAACATCTTCGCCGATTTCGGATGTAAAGGAAAGGTTTTGAAACGAATTTGAGCCTATCCTTTTTGCCGCAGAATTAACCTTTAAAATCTCAGCTATTTCATCGGACAAAAGCTGATTTTCATGATTTTGACCCTGTTGTCCGCTATTGCTAAAATTTCCCTGGCCGCTCTGTTCTTTTTGATTTCCGGAGGCATTATCGTCTTGTTTTTTATCAGATTCTGCGATTTTTTCTTCATTTTTTGAAGAAATTTTAGCTTCTTCTTGCTTTGAAGATTCGTCGGATTTAGATTCTGATGAAACTTTTTCTTCACGTTTTTCGACTTTATCAGAAGATGGAGATTCTGTTTTTGCGCCGGAAGTTTTAGACAAAGATTCAAATTGAGATTTAAAACCGGAATCGCCGCTATTAAGCTTCGACACCTGAGCCGCGGCTAAAAGCGACGCTTTATCTGAATTTGGTGTTAGGACTGATGTATCAATATTCATCTTATAAACCTTCCTCCAGTTGTTCCAACTGTTTTAGAATCTCTCGTTCTTCTTCTTCCTGACGCTCTTTTGATTGGTTGAAGAATCTTTGCACACCCAGTTCTGAAAATTGTTTCAGCTCAGCTTTTTTCTCTTCTTCGATGTAAGCTTCGCGATTTTTTTCTTTGTGTTTTTCCAGAACTTTCACTGCCTGTTCAAGTTTTACCAGCTTTGCCTTTTCCGTATCGAGAACCTGTTGGGCTTGCGCGCGGATTTGCTCTAACTGCTCCGCCTTTTCCCACAAATGGATAAGATAATTGTCGTAAGTCTCATACATCATGGGATTTGCCTGACGCATGTTTATTTGCGTTTGTCGAATTTCTTCGTTGTTCTTTCGGATGTTCTCTTCTGCAATAAACACTGCCTGCTGAGCCTTTTGAACAACAAGAAGCTGTTCTTCTTTTTTGCGGATTCTGAAATCCAGTACTTTTTGCAGTCGATATCTAAAAGGCATTTGCTATACTTTCTTTGATTAAATTATCTGACATTTTAAAAGTTGAGCAAACATCTATTTGTATGATATTAGTTTAATGAAATTTTCTGATTAGTCAAGAATCCGGATTCCGGTGCCGGAACTTCTTTGAGTATTATTGAAGTAATAACCGTAATTATCAACATTGTAATCAGAGTTTCCGCTGTCTTGAAGACCGAAATGATAGGTATCGTAAGGCGGAATTTGCGGAGAAAGACCTGTCGGACAGCCGCCGCCAAACATATCGCCAAGCTTGCTTAGAGTATTTTTGATGCCGGAATTAGAATTCATCTGCGGCATATATCCGCCATAGCAAGTGCCGTATGGAGATTTGACATTTGATGCTTCGATTGCATTTTTGAGAGTATTCATACGATTGTTCAAATTACCGCGCTGGATTGCGCCGAGAACTTCAGATTCCAGACGCGAAACACGGGTCAAATCATCATCCTGCGCGTAAACTTTTTTAAAAACGCAGTTTTCCATATCAGAAAGCTCCTGCGGAATTGCCTGTCTGACTTCATAATTGTAATTTACGAAAAGATTTTCAATTCTTTCTTCGTTGCTTAGTGAAGGGTAGGTTTTATTGAACATGGATTTTTCAAGCCTGTTCAGGCGAAGGTTTACTTCCTGATGTTCAAAGGATTTTCCGTAGATATTTTTTTCAACAAGTGTCAGTCTTTGATCTTTTGAATCTGTTGTAAAAGATACAGGTTTTATGTTGTTTGAAATATCAGAACGGTTGAGCCTGTAAATTGTTGTTCTGCCGGGATAATAGTTATTACGCTGTATGGTCCTGTTTAAGTTGTGGAAACGGTCGAAAACATTAACGTTTTGGGTCGGAGTATATGTATTATATCCGGTATTGTTGTAATGAGTCGGATAATAGCGGTTATTATAGCTGTTATAGTGATGATTGTAATTGTTGTAATAACGCGGGGTATAGCCATTATAGTAGTAACCACTGCCGCAAGAGGGGCATGGTCTTACAAAAGGATTTACGCCTCTGTTGTAGGGTATTGGCTGGTAAGTTCTTATGACACACGGCGCGGCATAAGCATTCAGACCCAATAAAAGTAATGCAAATAAAAGTGCTATTTTTTTCATAAAAATCTCCTGTTGCTCTATACGCTAAAGGTACAACAGGAGATTATTTTCAACATTAGTCAGTAAACTTATATAACGGATTAATTTTCCTCATTTGAAGTTTCGTCGCTTGACTCATTATTGACTGTTATTTGAGCCGGAGTTTTGCTATCCATTGTTGAAATCACAGCTAGCGGAATCAACCCGAGGAAAGCTCCTCCAATAAATGAAAGCGGAAGAGTTACAATATACAAAATCAAAGCCGCGGCATTTGTCCACAAGCGTTTTACTGATACCATAACCGCGCCGAGAATAGCGCAATACAAAAATACTATAACTAATCCAGAAATAGTTCCGATTTGTTTTCCTATCTGTTCGCCATTAGTCTGGCAGGCTTCTGTATGCAGCATGCAATACAAAATCGTAACAGCAAAAATTATAATAACACCCACCACAAGTCCGATGAGCATATAAGTAATATAAAAACCAAGTGCGCCTAAAGGTGTTCTTTTAGCTGATAAATCAAATACATTTTCAAACATGTTTCCTCCTAATTTTGATTCTAAACTTCTTCACAAAATTTTTCATTGCTCATATCGTTTCCAAGTGTCGTAATTACAGCAACCGGAATCATCCCGCACAACGTCCCGCCCCAGAACAGCAGCGGCAGAGAAATGACAAAAAGCATTATTGCGACATAATCTTTCCACAGCTTCTTTAAACTAATCATCAAAATTGCGACAGCTCCGCCGATTAAAACCGCAAAAATCGGGCCCAGAAATAACCCGATACGAAAACCTTCATAAAAAGTTTGGGCATTCGGGAATAGAATTCCGCCTATTAAAGCCGAAAAAATACCGCACAGCAGACCGCCAAGAATCATGTACACAAGATAAAACCCGAAAGCCTGTTTTGCAGTCCTTTTTACTGATAAATCAAATAAGTTTTTAAACATGAATTCTCCTAACTGATTTCCTGCAAAATATTTGTCGAGTTGAACTTGCGCGGCGAATGCAAAGTTATATAGCCTTTCAAAAGTTCAAAACAAACATTGCAAATCTTTTCGGTTGCTTTTTCTTCATAAATGCTGTGCTCTGAAAAATCAGTGTTTTCCAGCTCGTTTAAAAAGTCTCTTATTTTTTTATGAAGCCCGACAGCCGCACCCGATGTGGCACCGCATTCTTTACAGATGACGCCCCCGAGCGTTGATGAAAAGTACATGTTTTCATCATTTATTGCGCATCCGCACTTGAGGCAGGTATTAAATTCAACAGCAAAACCGGAAACCGCCATCATTTTCAGCTGAAATTTCAAAACAATTATAAGCATCTCAACTTTATCAGATGATTTCGCAATACAATCCAGCGCCTGATACAAAATTTCAAACACTTCATTAGAACACGGGTCATCCTCAACACCAAAATTCGAAACAACTTCGCTTATATAAAGCGAATAAAAGATTTTATCCATATTTTGGCGGGTTTTATTGAAAGTATTTAAAGCTTCTGCCTGACAAATAGTGTCGAGGTTTTTACCTTTATAAAGCATCAGTTTGTTTGCAACGAGCAAATCCATGCGCGCGCCAAGTTTGCTTTTTGGCTTCTTTACCCCCTTGGCAACCCCGCGTATAAGCCCCTTTTCGCGTGAATACATAACAATAATTTTGTCAGCTTCACTCAAATTGTAAGCTTTCAGATTAATTGCATCAGTTACAAAATTGTTCATTGCTACTGTTTGTCCCTGCCGCCGGGAGCTGTACCCTGAAATACACCGCGGAACATTTGTTTTAATTCATTTTTATCATCAGAATATTCAAGCGCCATTTCTTCCGAAATAAATCCGTCCGTATAAAGATTGTACAAAGACATATTCATTGTAATCATGTTATTGAAAGAGCCTTTTTTAACCAAATCATAGATTTCTTCAAGTTTGTCTTTTTCAATAAAGTCTTTAACGGTAGAGGTTACAACCAGAAGTTCGCATGCCGGACGTCTTCCCATAGCATCCTGCAGAGGAACCAAACGCTGTGATACGGTTCCCTTCAAAATCTGCGCGATTTGACCTCTGACAAACAATCTGTCTGAAGGTTCAAACATATTAACAATTCTGTTGACTGTTTGGACAGCATCGTTGGTGTGGACTGTTGCAAAGACAAGGTGGCCTGTTTCTGCGGCTTTCAGGGCTGAAACAATAGTTTCACGGTCTCTGATTTCACCGATAAAGATTACATCAGGGTCTTGTCTCAGAGCATATTTAATACCATCAGGGAAAGACGGCGTATCAACACCAATCTGACGCTGTGACACTATCGATTTGCGGTTGCTGAAAATAAATTCAACCGGATCTTCAATTGTAATAATATGTTTTGGATAATTTTGGTTTATATAATCAATCAAAGCCGCAATGGTAGTAGATTTGCCGCTTCCGGTAGGTCCTGTAATCAACACAAGGCCGTTATTAAACGTAGAAAACTGTTCAATAGCTTTTGGAAGATGAAGGTCCTGAACATTTTTAATTTCATACGGAATTGTTCTGATTACAAGAGAATAGCGGCCAAGATGGCGGCTCAGATTCACACGAAAACGAGAACATCCCATAATTTCGTAGGCAAAATCCAAATCATAAATGGTATCCAGATGGATATTATTAACATTAGCAGGAAGCAAAGCCGCTAAAGCTTCGTCAATATCTGTTTCTGTTAACATTGGCATGTTAATTTTTATAATTTTACCGTCTTTTCTAATTGCAGGGTACTCATTGACAGACAGGTGAATATCTGAAGCACCGATTGCTACGGCTCTTTCCAAAAATGCAACTATATCAAAACTGCTTTCCACAATCATTCCTCTCAATTCTTAATGATAGAATTATAGCACTATTTTAAGTGTATGACAAGAACTTTACAAAAATTCCGTGCAAATGGAGTATTTGAAGGTTATAAGCTGATATCAGTCTTGAATTTCCATACAGAAACCGTGGATTTTCGGCACAAAAAAGATTCAAACCTCCTAATGAAAGGACTTTTCATAATATGTAACAACCTTGTAACATACAAAAGACTTTAGGCAATTTTTCAAAGCCGAAATACTTTATATAAATGTAAGGGAAATCTGATAGTTACAACGGATTAAAAAATAAAGAAAAATATAAAAGATGTTCTAATATAGGACGGAAATTAAAGAAAAAGATTTTTTATACTCTCTCTCTTAATATCCTCGTGTTTATTTAATGTTGCCTACAAAAAGGCAACTTTTTTTTTGCTTGAGAGAATAATAAAAGCAGAAATATTATAAATTCGAGTTCTAACAGTTACTTATATAGCCTCTTCCTCTTCATCAGGACATATAAAAGTAGTCCTCTCATCTGATTCTTGAAGGATTTGCGCCATTTCAGGGTTTTCTAACAAATACTGCGCAAGTTCTTTTTGGGATTTTTTATAACTCTCATCATTTTGTATTAATTGTTTGAATAAATTTTTATCATCGTAAAACATCATCAATTAACTCCTACTATTAAACATCAATAAAAACTCAGGTATTACCCAAGCTTGGCCTGTAAAAACAATTTGCCGGACTTATTCTCATATTTATAATAAATCCGGACAAATTATTTTTTGCTATTATTACAAACATTTATGCAACAGGAGCTTCTTTAAGAGATTCCAGATATTTAACCGCGTAAACCGCCCCGACTGCACCGTCAGACGCTGCTGTAATAACCTGTCTTAATGGAGTTTTGCGAATATCGCCAACCGCAAAAACACCCTCAACTGAAGTTTTCATAGTTTCATCGGTTATAATAAATCCGTTTGCATCCTGTTCAATTTGCCCGGAAATTCCTTCGATATTCGGAACCATTCCAATATAAGGGAACACGCCGTTAACCTGCAAATTCGAACGCTCGCCGGATTTTACATTCTCTAAAACCGCCGTGTGAACCAAATCATCGCCCTTGATTTCTTTTACAACGCTATCCCAGATGAATTCTATTTTTTCATTTTTGAATGCACGTTCCTGAACGATTTTGTCCGCACGAAGTTCGTTTCTGCGGTGAATTACATACACTTTGTCTGCGAATTTTGTCAAATACATTGCTTCTTCAACAGCCGCATTGCCGCCTCCGACAACTGCAACGACTTTGTTTTTATAAAAAGCTCCGTCGCAAACCGCGCAATAACTTACACCGCGTCCGACGAATTCTTTTTCGCCCGGAACGCCTAATTTCATCGGCTGTGCACCACATGCGATGATTACGGTTTTTGCTTTGAATTCAGCTTCTTTTGTAACGATTACCTTCGGAGTTGAAGTTAAATCAATGCTTTCAACTTCCTGCATCGGGAATTTTTGAACGCCGAATTTGTCGGCATGTTCTTCAAATTTTTCCATCAAATCATATCCGCCAATAATCGGAAATCCCGGATAGTTTTCCAACTCCAAATAATTTGAAGGCTGTCCGCCCATCATAGAGATGTCAATAATCGCTGTTGAAACAGCCCCGCGGCTTGCATAGATTCCGGCACTCAATCCTGCCGGTCCGCCGCCTAAAATTACTGTATCGAATTCATAACTTTGCATTTCTTATCCTCATTTTTCTAATACACTCATACCTGAAATTTTTTCTCCGACAAGCGCATATTCTGCACTTTGGACTTTTACAACCTGCCCGCCGGAAGAAGACATGGTTTTTAAAGTCAAACGGTTTACTCCTGTAAATTTGTCACCGTTTAGCTTTAATTCAACCATATCCGTCAACTTTTTATCATCTGAAACTCCTTCTTTCGTAAACCTTATAACGTTGTTTTTCACAAACTCAACCGACAAATCGGCTGATGCGCCGGTAAAAGGATTACTAAGATTCATGACGTTGTTTTGGCGCGATAAGTTCCACAAATCGGCGCTTTTTGAACGGAAAACTTCCGGACTGTCGGTTTTTGAAAGAACAGCCGCAACGCGCCATGTTCCGAACAAACCGGACGGAACATTTTCAACTAAAGATATCCCTGTTTTCAAAGTCGTATCAGCATAAACCATATTTCCATTAACGCCTGTTTCATTTACAAAAATCAGAACAAATGTAATTATGATTAGTGACAATATTTTTTTGTTTAGAATTTTCATGAAAATTTTATTTTATATCCCTGTTATTAAATATTATAATAAAGAATTCCGCAAACTCAAGGTTTGCAAGACGAAAAATGAACAATTTTGAATTCTTTATTTAAACAGCGGCAGACATTTTAGCTTGAAGAGTTTGGGCGCTTTCTTCGTAACCGGCTCTTCCCATAAGCGCGTAGGTGTAATTTTTTGCCTGCTCGACCCCTGGCTGGTTAAACGTATTTACGTTATAGAGTTCGCCTGCAATTGCGGTTTGAACTTCAAGCATATAGAGAAGCTGTGCGATATTATAAGCGTCAACTTTTTCCAAACTTATCGTAACAGTTGGTCGTTTGTAATCAGACAGCGCAACTTTTGTTGAATCAGCCTCGGCATTTATAAGCTGATTAATAGTTTTTCCGCCAAGGTAGCCGATTCCTGTGTATTCAAAGATATTCGGAATAGGAAGCGTTGTATCAAAATTTTCGATACGTATGAAATTAATCACTTTATCATTCGGCCCTTCGTTATAGAGCTGGATTTGCGAATGCTGATCGGTCGCACCAAGCGCCTTAACCGGTGTCGGGCCGATGTTTACATCGTTGCAATTGTTATCTTTATTTTTGCCCAAAGATTCTGCCCAAAGCTGAACATACCAGTCAGAAACGTATTTCAAGCGGCTTGAATACGGCATCATAACCGAGATATTTTTACCCTTTTTGGTATCCATCAAATAATGAATCAAAGCATTTTGAGCGGCAATATTGTTATGAATATCGGTATTTTTCAGTGCCAAATCCATGTCCTTAATACCGTTAACTATTTCATCAACATCGATTCCGACAAGCGCAAACGGCAATAGTCCGACGGCCGAAAACACGGAGAATCTTCCCCCAACATCATCCGGCACAACAAAAGTTTTATAGCCTTCCTGCTCAGATATTTGTCTTAAAATACCCGTTTTCTTGTCAGTAGTTGCAACAATATTGTAACGATATCTGTCGCCGAGTTCTTTTTCCAGTTTGTCTTTTACAATCATAAACTGCGACATTGTCTCTGCAGTGTCGCCGGATTTTGTAATAACGTTAACGAGAGTTTTACTCAAATCCAAAACTTCAAAAAGCCCGTTCATCGTATCAGGGTCGATATTATCGAGGAATAAAATTCTCGGAAGATTGTTTCTTTGCTCGTCAGACATCAGGTTCCAATAAGGTTTCAGCAAAGCCTCTGTAACTGCCATCCCGCCAAGCGCAGAGCCGCCTATACCAAGCACGAGAATATTTTCAAAACGGTCTTTAACCATAGCCGCATATTCTTTTACATACCAGAGAGTTTCTTCATTATATCCGAGGTTCATCCACTGAAGCCATTGTCCGTTTTTGTCTTTTCGCTTATTCAAATCAGAAATAATGCCTGCAATCCGGTCTTTATAAGAGTCGAATTCCTGCTCAAGATTAAGTCCGTTTTCCCCGCCAATCACCTGAGCATCAGCATTTCTGTAATTAAATTTAATCATTTTTAACCCTCTTAAATATATAAAATTTGTACTAAAAAATCGTAATTCCGGCGATACTAAAAAAGTTTGAACACAATACGGAAAAATGCGTTCTTTATACACTAATTATACGTGATGAAGGTTAAAACTCAAGCGTTTTGCGGATAATTTAAGATTTATTAAATATAGCCTACCTTGGCAGATTTTTGAAATAATCTTTATCTGTCAAAGCTTTATAAGTACATCCGATTCCGTTTGCATTGTCTGAGGATGAAATCGCACAATAGGTACTTTCATCTTCAAACATAGTGCCATTTGCCCCCATTGGCAAAAGCCTGCCGTCTGCCATCAGCTGAAATGTAAAAAGGTCATGCCCCCATTTGTTCGGATTCTTGTTATATCCGTTTACATCAACAGAAACAAAAACCACGCTGGTTGTATCTAAAAAGCCGCTACCTTCACTTGGTACAACTTTTGTATTTTCTATCATGACAAAACTTCCGTCTTTAAGCACAAACTGGCCGTCGTCAATATAAGTTTTTGTTACAATTCCGCTATTATATGTTCTGTAAGTATTTATATTTCGACCTTCACCAGTTGAGGTAAGGCACTTATCATAGCCGCAATCTTTTATAACAGAAAAATACGGCATTATTTTTGATTTAAACTCTCTTGTGCCAACATTTGCAGGAGTAATCCTTTCACCGGTATCGGCCTGATATCTTTCAAGAGCCTGTGAAATTACAGAATAGTTTTTATTCAAAGCGGCTTCCAATTGTTTATTGCGGCTGTTGTTTATCACAGACGGAAGGGTCATTGCCGCAACAACTCCGATAATGCCTAATGTAATCAAAACTTCAGCAAGAGTAAAAGCGTTAATAAATCTGCAAAGCTTCAATTTGGTTTGAAATTTGTTTTCTGTCTGAAACCTTGCAAGGAGCAGATTAGCGGACGCCCCCCCCCCCCTGAAATTCAATAGTAGTCTTGGTTTTAAGCATCTGTTACTCCTTTTTTTATAACTTATTAACTAGTTTATTATAACATTTTTTGGAAAAAATTTCAAGATTTTTTACAGTTTGACTCTGCCGCGCTTTTACCCAAGCCCGAAAATTTACACTTCAACTTTAGGTTTCGGGGCAGAGAATTTCGCTCTTTGTTTTTCTTCAAGTCGTTTTTGGCTGTAACCGTAGCCTGCATATATCGCAAAGCCGATTAAAAGCCAAAGCGGAAAATAAAGCGATGATGTTGTTAAAAATTTCATTGAATAAACCATCAAGCCGCCGCAAGTCAAAATTCCAAGCACAGGAAACACCGGCGAAAACGGAACTTTGAAGGGGCGCGGTCTATCCGGATCAGTTTTTCTAAGAATCAGCACCGCAATACAAATCACGATGAATGACGTGAATGTTCCAAAGTTACAGAGTTCAGCTGATATGTTCAAATCCATAAATAGCGAACATAGGATAACTATTATTCCGCTTATCCATGTCAAAACATGAGGCGTCCTGAATTTTTTGTGGATTAACCTTAAGGATTTTGGCAAAAATCTGTCACGGCTCATTGCGTATAGAATACGCGTTGTACCTAGCTGATAAATTAATAAGACTGATGTTAACCCGCAAAGCGCACCGACTGAAATAAGTCCTGCAAACCAGTCTTTTCCGATAAATCGCATTGCATGTGCAATCGGGGCCTGTGTATCGATTTGACCGAAAGGAACTGTTCCTGTCAAAACAAGCGCAACGCCAATATATAAAACCGTACAAATAAACAGAGTGCCTAAAATTCCAATCGGCAAGTCTCTTTGCGGATTTTCGGTTTCTTCGGCGGTTGTTGAGATTGCGTCAAATCCAATATATGCAAAGAATATCAAAAACGCGCCCATAAATACGCCGCTAAATCCGTTAGGTGCAAACGGTGTCCAGTTTTCAGGCTTCACATAAAACGCGCCGACAAGTATAAAGGATGTTATGATAAGCAAATTCACGCCGACCATTATGCTTGCAAATCTTGTTGATTCTTTTACGCCCTTAATCAAGAGCAAAGTCAAAACAAGAACGATTGCCATTGCCGGCAAGTTCATTGCAACAGGAATATGTCCGAAAATATACGGGATTTTGTCATGGATATCCATGCCGTATTTATCACAAATTGCCGCAATCGAGCGGTAATCCATTCTTAACCAAATCGGAAACTGCACTATAAAATCCGGCAAAATATGTTTAAAACCTTTTAGAAGCTGTGTAAAATATCCGGTCCACGCACTTGCGACAGTAATATTTCCGATTGCATACTCCAGCATCAAAATCCAGCCGACCATCCATGCCATAAATTCGCCCATTGTCGCATAAGTGTATGTGTAGGCGCTTCCGGCAACCGGTATCATTGCCGCGATTTCACTATAGCAAAGAGCCGAAAAGATACACGCAATTACAGCCAGAACCATCGAAACTATAATCGCCGGTCCGGCGCCAACGCCTTCCGGTCCGCCCTGAATTGCGCTTCCGACAATAGTGAAAATTCCGGTACCGACAACTGCGCCAATACCAATTACGATAAGGTCAAAAACATTCAGTGTTTTTTTCAATTCTGACTTTTTGCTCGTTGCAATAAGTTCGTCGGGGCTTTTTTTCTTTAGTGCGTTTACAAATATATTTTTAATCATTTTCAATTTCCAAATTTACTATCATTATTTGAGCGGCTCAAAGCCGTGAAGGATTGCCGTTAAACTATTTTTGAAGTTCCAGACGGCGCTGTTCAACTTTTTCCTTATGAATTTCGTTTTCTTTGTAGCGATTCTTTCTGTAACCGTAGAAGAAGTATATGAATGCGCCAATTCCGAGCCATACCGGGAAAAGAAGCGCTGAAGTTGTTAAGAATTTCATTGAATAAACCATCAAGCCGCCGCAGCAAAGAATTCCGAGAATTGGCGTAACCGGCGCAAACGGAACCTTGAACGGACGAGGTCTGTCAGGGTCGGTTTTGCGTAATATCAAAACCGCAACACAAACAATTATAAAGGAGGTGAATGTTCCGAAATTGCAAAGTTCAGCGGCTACGTTTAAGTCTAACGTCAGGACGCCCACGACAGAAAGCAGTGCAACAGCCCAAGTTAAAACATGCGGAGTGTGGAATTTCGGGTGCAAACTTTGAAATCTTTTTGAAATGAAGTTGTCACGGCTCATTGCGTAAAGAATTCTTGTTGCGGCCATCATTAATACCAAAAGAACTGATGTTAAGCCTGCAAGAGAGCCGATTGAGATTAATCCGGCGGCCCAGTTTTGGTGCGCGATTGCGGTCATTGCATAAGCCATCGGAGCTTTCAAAAATCCGGCAGGAACCGCACCTTGAGTTGCCTGCATACCTGTCATTACAAGGGCCACAAGCACATAAACTATTGTTGTGATTATTAATGAACCAATAATGCCTACAGGCAAATCTTTTTGAGGATTTTTGCATTCTTCGGCTGCTGTTGCCAGCGCGTCAAATCCAATATATGCAAAGAAAATTATAAATGCGCCCATAAACACGCCTTCAAAACCGTTTGGAGCAAAAGGTGTCCAGTTTTCGGGTTTTACAAAGAATGCGCCGGCGATTACAAATAAGGCAATAACGCCGATTTTAACAGCAACCATTATAGCCGCCATTTTTGTAGAATCTTTTGTACCTCTTATCAAAATCAATGTCATGGCAATGATAATTGCGATTGCCGGAAGGTTTATACAAATCGGCATTCCGAAAATCGTCGGGATTACCGAATGCGGATCAACACCGTTGTCTAATAAAATTTTTGTAGCGGATTTAACGTCGTTAACCAAATACACAGGCGGATTTGCAATCCATGCCGGCAAATACTTTGCAAAGCCTTGCAGGAATTGTATAAAATGGTTAGACCAGGCGCATGCAACTGCAATAAACCCTATCGCATATTCCAACATCAAAACCCAGCCGACCATCCAGGCTGCAAATTCACCAAGAGTTGCGAATGTGTAGATATAAGCGCCGCCTGAAACAGGTATCATTGTAGCAAATTCGCTGTAGCAAAGTGCTGAAAAAACACAGCATACAGCCGCCAACACCATTGAAACAACCAATGCCGGGCCTGCACCAACGCTTTCAGGGCCGCCGGCCGCAGCAATTCCGACAACAGCAAAAATTCCGCTGCCGATAATCGCACCGATTCCTAAAATAATTAAATCCCAGACTCCGAGAGTTTTTTCTAAGCCGTCTGCTTTTGCTGCTTCCAGCATTTCATCCGGATTCTTGATTCTGATTAAACGCTGAATAAAATTCTTTGATAATGTGGGGCGGTGATATCTTGTTGCCATTAACTTTCCTTATTTATTTGCAAAGAGGGAAACCTAGTTCTTCTCTTTGTGCTACGTACAATTTTGCAACGGCTGAAGCCATTGTTCTTACTCTGTTTATGAAATTAATTCTTTCATCCTTGCTGATTACGCCGCGCGCGTCAAGAAGGTTGAAAGTATGCGAGCATTTCAAAACATAATCGTATGCCGGAAGCACTAAGCCGGAGTTAACACAATTATCGACTTCTTTCTGGAAGAGGTCAAACATTGTGAACAAACTTTTTGCGTCTGAAACTTCAAAATTATATTTAGATTGCTCAATTTCATTCTGTAAGAAGATTTCACCGTATTTCAGATTGTCATTCCACATAATGTCATAAACAGAAGACTTATTCTGCAAATACATAGCAATACGCTCTAACCCGTAAGTCAATTCAAGCGCAACCGGTTTAACTTCCAAACCGCCGACCTGCTGGAAATATGTAAACTGGGTAATTTCCATGCCGTCAAGCCAAACTTCCCAGCCGACACCGGCAGCGCCAAGCGTTGGGGATTCCCAGTTGTCTTCTACAAATCTTACGTCATGCTCTTTTAAATTTATACCCATGGCTTCCAAACTTTTCAGATACAGTTCCTGAGCATTGTCCGGAGATGGTTTCAGGATAACCTGAAACTGATAATAATGTCCGAGTCTGTTCGGGTTTTCGCCGTATCTTGCATCAGTCGGTCTTCTGCAAGGTTCAATCATTGCAGTATTCCATGGTTCCGGCCCCAATGAACGCAAAAAAGTTGCAGGGTTCATTGTTGAAGCACCTTTTTCAATATCATAAGGCTGTTGAATTATACAGCCGTAGTCTGACCAAAATTTTTGTAAATTAAAAACCAATTCTTGAAAGTTTAAAGCCATAACATATTCCATTATTGTACTAATTACACTCATTTTCGCACATATTAGCCGTAACTTTTGCGGCGCGTGCTTTTTTCATCCTACGACTAACATAGCAAAATTGCAAATTTTATGTTTAAAAATATTAAGGAACAAGCAAATTTCGGCGGGTTATATGCGCTTGCGGGGTATTATTTGATTCCGTGTTTTTAACAATTAGTTACAAAGCATAAAAAACATCAAAACTCATGTTATTTTAAAAAACAAAGGAGAAAAAATGGCTGAAAAAATAATTATATTTTCCGGAAAGCAATATTCGGGAAAAGACACGGCGGCAAAAATCATGCTGGAAGAAATGCCTGATTTCAAACGTTGCGCAATGGGCGATATTATAAAAATCACATACGGAAAAGAAAAAAATCTGACTTATGAAGAAATCGAAAAGAACAAACCTTTATACCGTCAGGATTTGATTAATCTCGGCAATTGGGGGAGGGCGCAAAGTCCTGATTTTTGGCTTGAAAAAATTCTTGAACAGGAAGGAAAAATTATCGTCACAGATGTTCGGGTTCAGCATGAATATGATGTTTTTAAAGCCGCAGGGGCTATTACAATAAGGGTTGAAGCAAGCCGCAAGACAAGAATGAGCCGCGGAGAACTTGTCGGCGAAGCTGATATAACAGAAACCGGACTTGATCATATTACGGACTGGGATTTTGTAATTGATAATAACGGAGATTATGAAAACCTCAAAAAACAGGTGGAAAATATTATAAAATCAGTTAGTAATAGCTAATAAAATATTATAAAATTCTTTAGTTTTGTCAGGATGTTTATTTAAAATTTCATCAATAGAATCGCGAAGTTGAGCGCGCGTTTCAAAGTTTCTGAAAAGTTCAGAAGGAGAAACCTCAAAATAGTTTGCAATATTAGCAAGAGTTTCGACTTTTGGGAAACTTTTTGCATTCTCAAGCCTGTTCCAATTATGAGGTTCAATTCCAACACACTCAGCGGCTGTTGCCTGAGTAAGATTTTTTTGTTTTCGCAGGCGTTTAAAATTTTCTGCAAAACATTCTTTTATTTCCTGAACATCCATAACTGTAATGTTAAATAAATATTATGCGAAAAAGATTCAATTCATTTACTCTGGCAGAAGTCTTAATAACACTTGGAATTATTGGAATTGTGGCTGCTATGACCTTGCCGGGCGTAATGTACAGATACAGAAAAACTGAAATCGAAACCCGGTTAAAAAGGGTTTACTCAATAATGAATCAGGCTGTTTTACAGTCAATTGCAAAAGATACATGGTCACAACCCCCGACAGACAAACGCTATGACAACGACGCACTTCTTGAATGGATGCAGATTGCATTACTGCCTTATCTTAATAATGTTGAAATCGCAAAGAATCAAACAGCTCCTTTTCTTCCTTCCGGCAGATTAAGAATAAAATTAAATGACGGAAGCACCTTGTATTTTGACAATAATGCACAGATACATGTAAATCTGGACATAAACGGCGACAAAAAACCAAACAAAGGCGGCATTGATTTATTTTATTTTTTTCTTGATTTTAAAAATTCCGGACGAGGATATTTTTACCCGAGCGGTTATGCATACTCAAATTTAGGACACAAAGACACATATACTGATAATTATGTTTACGGAAACAGAGAAGGTATGATAAAATACTGCAGGTCAAAAGTCAGAGAAGCCGGCAATACATGTGCACTTTTGATAATGTATGACGGCTGGAAAATTGAAAAGGATTATCCGATAAACTTCAAATAAAAAATCTCCCGTTTGAATGGGAGATTTAAAACCATCTAATCGCAAGTTGAAAAGATAATCCAAAAATTATCGTGAACATTTTGACTTTGTTTTCCATGAAAGGTCGTTACACCTCAAATAGTCCAAATTTTCGTTATAAAGAACCCATGCGGTGCAGCCATATCCGTTAACGCTGGAAGGCCTGCCAAGATTACAGTAAGATTCAAACGAACGGCTGTTTTCACCGCTTTCTCCGCCGGGATAAATTCCGTATTTTGTAATGCGGAACCAAAATACATCTTTTCCCGTAGCATTTGGCGGCTTTATGCCGTTAAGGTCAACAAAAATCTCACCGCACACTGCCTGAAGGTGTTTTGACGGACCCATCTTGCCATCACAAGATGGGTATGACATATAAATAATATCAATTGAAGAACCGTCAGCCAAGACAGCCAGCGGCGTGCCAAAGCTTCCAAAAAGTGTGCCGTCAAGAGAATAACGATTTCTTCTGAATTTAGGATTTGTCTGACAAGAATCACCGTAGCGGCAAACAGAAACAACTTTTAAATACGGCAAGAACATATCTAATACGAGATTTCGGCTTCTGTAATCCTCCTGAGGCGAAGAAGGGTTAGATGAAGAAGTAAATCCCCATACATCCGGCGTACCGTTTTTCTCGACAGCCATCAGAAAAGCTTGATTTAATATCGTATTCATTTTTTTAAGCTTGGAAATGGTTGCTTTTTCCTGATATCTGCCCATAACAGAAGGCAGTGTCATTGCGGCAATAATTCCGATAATTCCCAGAGTAATCAAAACTTCAGCAAGAGTAAACGCACTAAAACAGGCAGCAGCAAGCTTTTTTGTCTGTGAACAACATTTTTTTAGTGAAAAGCCTTTAAGAGAGCTGTTTGCGGACGCCCCCCCCCCCCGAAAATTCAACTATAGTCTGCATTTAAGCCCCTTTCATTTTTATAAGACAATAAGACTATATCATATTTCACATAAAAATTCAAGCGAAAAAGCAGGACTAAAAATCCTGCTTTTCAAATATATAAATACAAGTTAAATTTTACACCATTCCCTCTTTAACAGCCTTTACTGCAGCCTGAACTCTGTCGTTTACGCACATTTTTTGCAGGATTGAACATACATGCGCTTTTGCAGTATGTACACTTACGATAAGTTCCTTTGCGATTTCCGTGTTGCTTTTACCGGTTACAAGATGTTTTAAAACTTCATATTCTCTTTCTGTAAGCGGAACCCTGCCTTCTGATTGGGATTTGTTTGGAAGGAATCCGATATTTTCAACTTTCGGGAAAGAATTCAGGGCAAGCTGTGCGACCATAGGGTCAATCCAGCAGACGCCTGCTGCGACATCTCTAACTACATCCGCAAGTTTTTGAGGATCTATATCTTTAAGACAATATGCGCTTGCGCCTGAACCGAGTGCCGCCACAACTTCTTCTTCTCTGTCATGGGATGTGAGTGCGATAATTTTTATTTCCGGTGCGAATTCCTTTATCTTAATCATTGCTTCAATTCCGTTCATGCCGGGAAGACCCAAATCCATTAAAACAACATCCGGTTTGTGTCTTTCAATAAGTTTAATCCCTTCGATGGCATCTTCGCTTTCCGCGACAACTTCCATATCAGGATTTTCGTTCAACGCGCAGCGAAGCCCTACGCGAGTTAATTTAAAATCTTCTACAATAATGATGTTAATAATACTTTGCTCATTCTTTGACTCTTCCGGGTTTTGAATCTTTTGTACCATTTTTTACCTCTCTTTTTAATAATCTTTCAGATATCGACATGACTATTAAATGATAGCTTGATTAATTAATCCATTAGCCTGTCAGCTAATATTGTAAAAATTACAATTAATATAATTTTACAGAGATTTTTTTTGAATTGTGCTATAATCCTGTAGTAACAGAAGAAGGGAGTGCCCCAATGTTGGAATTTTTATTTGGAAGTAAAGAAAAAAATCAACCGAAAGATGTACGGATAAACGAGATTTACACAAAACTTTGCGAGCATTTTGATGTAAAAAACATACCTGATGAGAGAAAAATTTACCTGAAAAATATCATGCTCAAGCATGGTTATCTTAATTATCCATACACAAAAGCGCTTGATGAACTTACAACTGCGGAAATTCTTTACGCACTGCAATTCAAATGGATTGACAACCACATTTTCAACGACGGAAAATTCAGATTTGAAAACCGCCAAATAAGCGTTCTTGCAAGAAACAACGAAAAAAATTCCGACTGGATGAAAAAAGAAGGGCATGACATAAAACTTATAAATCTTGCCGGACTAAAAGACGGAAACAAAACCAAAGAGGCCGGAAAATTTATTGACTGGCTCAGACAGCTTTTAATTCTTCCGACAGGAAATATCCAGAATGAAATTTACAACACAACAATATATTTAATCCCGTTCCATCCGAGAGAATTCGGTTGTGCATACCTTCCGAAAAGCAGCGAAGTGAGTGAAAATCTTTTTGACAAAGAAATCTTTGAACTTACAGGACTTGATGCTAAAGCTCAGGTGCAAACATTTATCACGCTCGCGCAGCTTGCGGGCCATCCTGTCATCTACGACATACTGCCGCAGACCGGAAGATTTTCAAAAGCAGTCCTTGCAAACCCTGAAATTGCACGCTGGTATGATGTGGAAGAATTGCTGGAAACTCTTCTGGCTTATGTTGACGAATTAGCAGGAAAGCGCGCGGAAGAGGTTTTTGATGAACTCAAAAAATCAGGAATAACAGACTGCGACAAAGACGACATTGAAGTTGTCAAAAACATCTACAAACAAACCCTTAACGGAAGTGCCGGAGAACTCACCGAGCATTACCAAAAAATATATGACGCGTTTGAAAAAATTCTTGCACCATACAAAAAGGAACTTTCAAACAAAATGCTTTTAAAATCCAACCAGCAAAAACTCCACAAACGCGTGAGGGAAATTGTTGCGGGAATCCTCGAAGTTAAAGCAGGGAAAAAACTTGAAGAAAACGATATTACAAAACAAATCGAAATCATTCAAAAACTTATCGAACAGGGTTTGTGGCCTGCACCGGGAGGCGCATGGTGTTCTGCCGGCGTTCCGGTTTTCGACAAAATGAGCGAGGGAAGGGATTATCCGATATTCAAACACTTCAACTTTAAAGATGAAGATGTTTCATGCTTTGCAAACCTTGATTGCCAAACTCCGTATTATTTTGCATACCTTGAAGACGGCACCTTCAATCAGCCGGTGATAGATTGCTTTATAGAATATATGAAAACCCTTCAGCATGATTACAATTTCGACGGATTCCGCGTTGACCATATTGACCACATAGTTGACGAAGTATCTGAACTGAACGGCAAACCAATCAGTTACCGCGCGCCGCGATATGTTTTGAACAAACTGAATTCCGCGATGAAAGCAAAAATTCCATACTTTGGCACGCTGGCTGAATATATGCTGTGGGATGACTTTTTGAAAGAGTACCATGAAGATATGAATTTCGATCTTCTATGGGGAAATGACATTGTTTCTCAGGATTCCAAAACGCCCGAATGCATAGCGGCAGACAACAACCATCTTTCAAATTACAATATAAATTTGAAAAACAAAAATAAATTAGCAATCCTGAAAACCTACAACAATCAGGATGGTGAATTTAGAAGCATTGACCGTTATCCTGGACAATTGGGCGAGCAGGGTGCGCTTTTCAAATGGTTTAAATACAAATTTCTTCCCGGCGGAAAATTTGCACAGCGTCCGATGCTTTATGTTGACGGAGATGAGAGTTTCACAAAAACCGGAATTGAAAGCGTAATCGGCGAAGAGATTTCAATGCCGCGCGAAAGCAATGATGAATTTTACAAAAAATTCGACGCAATCGACAGATTTGTAAAACATCATAATGTAATAACCGACGGCGAAGCGCAAATAATTTTGCAGGAAGATGACGGCTTTGCCGCCTGGATGATTTCTAAAGAACCGATTAAATCAGCATTTCTTGTTGTCGCGAATTCCAAATCCCCGACAGAAAAAGCTAACAAATGCGATGAAAACGGCAATTCTTACACAGAAATAGAAAAAGGAGAAGTGATAGAAAACAAAACTCTCCAGCTTCCGGGAGAATTTAAAATCACCTCTGAATTTGTGATAGAAGAAGAAAGTTTTGTTAAAAAGAAATACAAAACCCAAAACAGCACAATTGAAATCGAACATCTTGCCCCCGGGGAATTCAGACTTTTCGGAATCAAAAAGGGTTAGGCGCAGGCACGAAAACTAACCGAAAAAATTAATAAATTTGCAATAAAGGAGATTGTAAAAACATTCTCCTTTATTTTTGCTTGTGAATCGGAGCTCAAAGATTGGCGACATTTTATATTGTGATTATGTAAAAAATGTTTAAAAAATTGCTCTTCCCGTCTCTTTACGCTATCCTGTAAGTATGATTAAGCAATTGCGAATTAAGGATTACATTTTAATAGACGAATTAACTGCGAATTTTGACAAAGGGCTTAATGTCATAACCGGCGAAACCGGTGCCGGAAAAAGTATTTTGATAAGCGCAATAGATTTGGCATTTGCTCCCCGTGTATCAAAAGATGTTATCAAAAACGGATGCGACAAAGCTGTAATTGAACTGTCAATAGAAAACACGAAACATGATTTAAAACAGCTTTTTGAAGAAAACGGCATTGACGATTTCGGAGAAGAAATTACGCTCACAAAAGAAATCACACAAAACGCCGTCCGCTCACGGGTAAACGGAACACTCGTTAATCAGGAATTTATAAAAAATCTTCGCGCGCTGTTTCTTGACATCCATTCGCAGCACCAGACATATTCTTTTTTGCAGCCGAAATATCATATAACACTCCTTGATACTTATGCAAAAGATGTTTACGGCGAAAAACTAAACGAATACAAAAAACTCTATTCAGAATACACAAATCTGAAATCACAGCTTGAAAAAGCCAAAAATTCAGCAGATGCAACAGAATCACAGATTGAATTTTTGCAATTTCAGGTGAATGAAATTGAATCAGCGGAAATTCAATCTCCAACAGAAGATGAAGAGTTGAATGCAGAACTGGAAGTTCTTGAAAATGCCGAGAAACTCAAAGAACTCACCGGCTCATCCTACTGGGCAATAAACGGCGATGACGGTTCTATAATGGAAGCTTTCGGCAAAATAAAGCAAAACATATCAAAAGCCGCCTCTTTCGACAGCAAACTTGAAGAATTGGAACAAAACTTAATTGAAACAATCGAAAATCTTCATGAAATTTCATCAGAACTTCGCAACTACAGCCAGAATCTGGACAACGATACAGAACGCCTGAATGAAATCCAGGAACGGCTTTATCTTTTAGACAAACTCAAACGCAAATACGGCGGCACTCTTGAGGCTGTCATGGAAACGCACCAAAAACTTTCAGAAGAACTTTCAAATATCGAATTTTCAACAAAAAATATTGAAGAACTTGAAAATTTGATAGAAAACGCACAAAAAAACCTTTCAGAAAGAGCCGCTGAAATAAGCGAACACCGCAAAAATTATGCAAATGTTTTGTCTGTATACATTCAGGAAAGGCTTGCGAAATTAGAACTTCCAAAAGCGCGTTTTCAGATTTCGGTGCAAGAAAAAGAACTTGGCTCTGACGGCTTTGACGATGTTGAATTTTTGATTTCCACAAACGTATCTGAAGATTTAAAACCGCTTGCAAAAACGGCTTCCGGCGGTGAAATTTCCCGCGTAATGCTTGCCATAAAATCAATTTTTGCGCAAACCGATGACATTGACACCGTGATTTTCGACGAAATCGACACAGGCATCTCAGGAAAAGCATCACAAAGCGTTGCTGATGAAATTGTGGAATTGTCAAAGTTCCATCAGATAATTTTGATTACGCATCAGGCCATAATTGCCTCAAAAGCCGACAAACATTTCTATGTCAGAAAATCTCAAAACGATGAGACAAAAGTTGATGTATATGTTTTGACGGGCGAAAACCGGATTAAGGCGCTTGCTGAACTTGCGGGCGGCGAAATCAACGAACAGTCAATCGAATTTGCAAAATCTTTGATTGAAACATAATTTTTATCTTTCAGAAAAAAGTTTATACAGGAATCGGCAAGCAGGTAAAAATTCATAACAGAACTTGTGCCGCAAAAATACATAAAAATTCTGCGTAAAAACCTTCAAACGAAATATAAAGCCGGCTAAATGCCGGCTTTTGAGCAATTAATCATCAATATAATCTTTAAAATGTTTCAAGTCCTCTTTCTCTCTGATTTTTGTAAGAGCAATATCTTCCAATTGTCGGATTCGCTCTTTTGAATATCCCATTTCTTTCCCCAGCTGCTCCAGTGTCATCGGAGTTTGTCCGTTTATCCCGAAGCGGCAGTTGATAATTTTCTTTTCGCGCTCGTTTAGAGTGCTCAAAAGATGTTCAATTGATCCTTTCAAACTATTATTCTTCGTCTGTTCATCCGGTGAATTGTAGCTTGTATCCTGAATATAATCCCCGACATTCAAATCTTCCGTCACAGGAGTTTCCAAACTAATCGGCTCTTTTATGATTGATTTTCTGATTGTTGAAAGTTTTTTTGCAGAAAGCCCCATGCGTTCTGCGACTTCCTCATCACCCGGCTCGCGCCCGAGTTCTATAGAAAGCATTGTATACACTTTTTTATATTTTCGGATTTTATCAGCCATGTGGACAGGGATTCGAATGGTTCGTGAATTGTTCGAAATCGCCCTGATAATTGTTTGTTTAATCCACCAGGTTGCGTAAGTTGAGAATTTGAAATTCCGGGAATAGTCAAACTTTTCTGCGGCTTTAATTAATCCCAGAGAACCCTCCTGAACCAAATCCATAAACAATACGCCCTGTCCGATATATTTTTTCGCAATGCTCACGACAAGTCTCAGGTTTGCCTGAATAAGTTTTCGTTTCGCAATGTCGGCTTGTGTGGGTTTACCCTCTTTAATCTGTTTTCCAAGGATTTTTTCTTCTTTTGATGAAAGAAGTTTAACTTTTCCGATATCTTTCAAATACATTTGGAGCAAATCGTCTTCATTTGCAATAGAACTGAAAGTTTTAGGTTCACAAATAACCTCATCCTCGTCTTCTCTGCAGACTACGTCTTCGTGCAAATAGTTATGCTGAAAATCTTTGAATAAAGTTTCATTATCCTCTTGAAGCTGTACATTTACGCTCATTAAACATTCCCTCTCTTCTTAATTAGTAAAAAATAAAACTCTTATAATTTTGAAGACGGAAATTTTAAGATTTTGTTGCCGAAATGCAAAAATTTATGAATAATAAAAACAACATAAAAAATTGGAGCGTAGGGGATTCGAACCCCTGACCCCGACACTGCCAGTGTCGTGCGCTACCAACTGCGCTAACGCCCCATGCGTAAAGTTATGTAATTATTTGACTATATTTGGGGGCGAGCGCAGCCCCCCTTCAAATTTGATACTTAATCAAATTTGTGGGGTCCCTGCTAACGCCCCTTGCGTAAAGTTATGTAATTATTTGACTATATTTGGGGGCGAGCGCAGCCCCCCTTCAAATTTGATACTTAATCAAATTTGTGGGGTCCCTGCTAACGCCCCTTGCTGAACTTATGAATCATTTGACGTCATTTGGAGTGAGTGCAACCCTCTTCAAATTTGGTACTTAATCAAATTTGCGGGGTGCCTGCTAACGCCCCTTGCTGAACTTATGAATCATTTGACGTCATTTGGAGTGAGTGCAACCCTCTTCAAATTTGGTACTTAATCAAATTTGTGGGGTGCCTGCCAAAGACCCATAGTAAATTCATGTTATTATGTGACGTCATTTGAGGTAAGTACAAGTCTTCCAATTTGCACCTCTCAACGGACTCCACACGCTTCAAATGTCAATTTGCTAATAAAAAAGACCGCTTGCGGCGGTCTTTTTTATGGTGGGCGTTAGAAGACTCGAACTTCTGACCCTCTCCTTGTAAGGGAGACGCTCTACCAACTGAGCTAAACGCCCTCGTCTCTCGACATTTATTATCGTACCAAAAAAAATTTTGATGTCAAGAACTTTTTTTACATTCAATCTTGTATTTGTTTATAATCTATTTCAAAAACACCCCGTTTTAATTTGTGCTAAAATAGATTTATGCATGAAAACGATATTGTTACTTTGGATATAGAAAAATTTTCTAATTTAGGATATGGAATCGCAAAAGTCGATGGATATGTAATCTTTGTTGAAGGCGCTTGCCCGGGAGATATTGTCAGTGCAAAGATTACTAAAGCCAACAAAAACTTTGCTCAGGCAAAAACGCTTGAGGTTCTTACACCTTCCAAAAATCGAGTGGAGCCGTTTTGCCCGATGCAAAAAGTTTGCGGCGCATGCCAACTTCAATTTATAGATTATGATTATCAGCTGGAACTGAAAAGGCAAATTGTAGAAGATGCAATTCGTACAATCGGCGGGCTGGACGCGGAAATTCCAAAACCAATCGCAAGCCCTGAAATAAAAAATTATCGCCACAAAATTCAATATCCGGTTTCCGAAACAAAGGTTTCTAAAAGGATTCTGGCAGGGTATTACAAGCCGCAGACTCATGAAATCGTAAATTTGAAGCATTGTCCGATTCAGCCGGAAATTTGCGATAAGGTTATGGATTTTATACGAGAGCATGCTTTTGACTTTGGCATTTCCGGATTCAATGAGAAAAAACACTCCGGAGACCTGCGCCATGTCGTAATTCGCTCTTCTGCCGATTCAGGGCGGCTGCTTGTGACGCTTGTAGTTAATGCAACAAAAACTTTTGAACGGCTTAACAAATTCGCCAAAGCTATCTTTGATGAATTTGATGAAGTGAGTGGAGTTTGTGTCAACTTCAATTCAAAGAAGACAAATGTTATTTTAGGGAAAAAATCCGAATGCATTGCCGGAGTTGATTTTATTGAAGAAAAACTTCTGGAAAAAACTTTCAAAATCGGGCCGAATACATTTTTTCAGGTTAATCCCAAAAGCGCTGAAAACATTTTTAAATACGTAAAAGATTTTATTCGAAAAAATTACAAGAAACCGCTTGTGCTGGATGCATACGCAGGAATTTCAACATTCGGAATCTGCGTATCAGATACGGCAGAAAAAGTTGTGACAGTTGAAGAAAATCCCGAATCATGCGAGCAGGCACGCGAAAGCCTTAAAATAAACAAAGTCAAAAACGTCGAAATCCACAATTCTGACGCGGCCGAATTTTTCAAAAACGAAAAGAGAAGGTTTGATCTCACAATTATTGACCCGCCGCGCAAAGGCTGCAGCGAAGAATCGTTGAACGAAGTTTTCCGGCTCACAAAAGGCCACATAGTTTATGTAAGCTGTAATCCGGCAACGCTTGCAAGGGATTTAAAAATCCTGATAACAAAAGGCTGCCGGGTTGAAAGCATCCAGCCTTTTGATATGTTCTGCCACACTTATCATGTGGAAAATGTTGCAATAATTAAGGTTCCGCAGTAAAAATTTATTTTTCGCCGAATTTTTTGATTGTTTCCTTAAGCATTTCTTGTGCGGTTGTAATTGTACCCATATCTTCCGCTTCATGAATGCTGACTCTTGATTTGAGGAAATTTCTCATTTCTTTTATTTCGGCTTTGGAAATTTCTTTGTCTGAACGGCTTATATAATCAGCGGAGTTTTTAATTACATTAATAATATATTCATCATTATTCAGCTGTTTTTTAAATTCTTTGTAGAACAAAGGTAACTTTTGTTTGATACCGGACATATAGCCTTCCAGCACCTTGCAATGTACTTTGCTTATAACGACCGGTTGTTTTTCTTCCCCTCGGATGTTCAAATCAGCGTTGTAAGCATTTGTAAAAAGCGGTCTTGAAATATCTTCTCTGAGCCTTGTTTTTATTACATCAATATTATTTGCAATTCTTTTGGCCGGAGATTTATCAGGATAATCGGCTTTTAAATTTATATGAAGCCTGTCAAAAGATCGTGCGATGTTGTATACATATTTTGATTCAAGTTCTTTTGCCCCGGCATAATGCGGCCCGTAAATCATTAACAATTCTATAGGCTGAGAACGCTTATTAGCTTTTGGTACAAACCTCATTTGAAAATCAGAGTAAGTACTGCTTCTCGGCTCTGAAATTTCAGCTTTTTGCAAAAAATCGCCAAGTATTGACAAATCGTCACGGCTGATTCCCTTTTGTCTGATTTCTAAATCAGGTATATTTTCATACTTTAGCGTTTCTTTGTTCAAAACTTTTAGCGGCTGAATTACATAGCCTTCATCAGACATACCGTCGATAAATTTTTTAAAAGCAGGGATGTCATGCTGATGCTTCCAGTAAACAGTTCCTCTAACTGTGTCTTGCACCTTTCCATGCCTTAAATATTTATCCATGAAAGCATCCAGAGTTTTTACAGGATGCTTGGCATTGTATATAGGATCGTATGAAAACCCGTCATCAGCAAGCTTTTCACAAACATTTTTAGCTGCCCTGTGAAACACCTTTGCTCTGCTTCTAAGATTTCCTTCGCTTGATAAATAACAGTGTTCAAGGGCATCTTTCATCGTTGTTTGCAATTTTGAGGCAGGCGTTCCCGAAAATGAAACCGTATCTTTTGCAAGCGGTCTTAAATTCTGAGAGGAAGGATTATTTGCGTTCAAACCGGATTGGTTTGAACGCCTAATAGTACTATTAGGCGCCTCATTTAGGCGCGCGGAAGTAAATTTTGGGATAAAATGAATATTCATATATTAAAACCTTCTGTAACTATCTGTAGACTTAACGTTGGTGAACAATAAATTTTAACTGTTTTACAAAAATTTCGGCATAATCTTAACAAATATTTACAACTTTGTTTTTTTGTTAAAAAGTCATGTTTGTATTATTATTTATATAAGAGCGTATAACTAATATTAAGAGAATAGTAAATCAAATAAGGAGGTTAGTTAATTATGCCAAAAACAATAACAGTTGATGGTAACTACGCAGCGGCGCATGTAGCGTACGCATTAAGCGAAGTATCCGCAATTTACCCTATCACTCCTTCATCTACAATGGGTGAATGGATTGACGAATGGGCTTCTCAAGGTAAGAAAAATATCTGGGGAAAACAGGTTAGAGTTGCTGAAATGCAATCAGAAGCAGGTGCAGCAGGTGCTGTTCACGGTTCTTTGGCTGCAGGGTCTTTGACATCTACTTATACAGCATCTCAAGGCTTGTTATTGATGATCCCTGTTATGCACAAAGTTGCAGGTGAAATGCTTCCGCACGTAATCCACGTAACAGCTCGTGCATTAGCTGCTCAATCATTGGCAATCTTCGGCGACCATACAGACGTTATGGGATGCCGTAATACAGGTTATGCAATGTTAGCTGCAAACTCTGTTCAAGAAGAAATGGATATGGCTTTAGTTGCACACTTAGCTACTTATAAAGCTAAAGTTCCGTTCTTACAGTTCTTCGACGGTTTCAGAACTTCTCACGAAATTCACAAAATCGAAGAAATCTCTTACGAAGATATTGCAAAACTTGTTGAACCTAAATACATTGAAGAATTCAGAAACCGTGCATTAAGACCTGAAGCTCCTAAATGTAAAGTCGGCGCACAAAACACTGACGTTTACTTCCAGGGACGTGAAACAGTTAACAAATACTATGATGCAGTTCCTGATATCGTTCAAGAATATATGGACAAAGTTGCTCAAGTAACAGGCAGACAATATCATCCGTTCGATTACGTTGGTGCACCTGATGCAACTGACGTAATTGTTGCTATCGGTTCTTCTTGCGAAACAATCGAAGAAACAATCACTTACTTGAACGCTAAACGCGGTACTAAATACGGTTTGGTTAAAGTAAGACTATACAGACCGTTTGACGTAAAACGCTTTAACGAGGCATTACCTGCATCAGTTAAACGTATTGCAGTTCTTGACAGAACAAAAGAACCCGGCTCAATCGGTGAACCTTTATTCATGGACGTTACAGCTGCTGTTGCAGGTAAAGACGTTAGAGTTATCGGCGGACGTTACGGTTTATCTTCTAAAGAATTTACTCCGTCAATGGTTCTTGCTATTTACAAACACTCTGAAAACAACGGTTTCCATGGTTTCACAGTCGGTATTGAAGATGACGTTACAAACAAATCTTTAAAAGTTGAAGAACACATTGTAACAGAACCTGAAGGTACTACAAACTGTATGTTCTGGGGACTTGGTTCAGACGGTACGGTAGGTGCTAACAAAAACTCAATTAAAATTATCGGTCAGTACACTAATAAAGATGCTCAAGCATACTTTGCTTATGACTCTAAAAAATCTTTCGGTGTAACAGTTTCTCACTTGAGATTTGGTGATGAACATATTAAATCAACATACCTTATCACAGCTCCTGACTTTGTATCATGCTCTGCGCATGCTTACATTGGCAGATATGATTTGTTAAAAGGTATTAAAGAAGGCGGTACATTCTTATTGAACTCACCTTATACAAAAGAAGAAGCTTTTGCTCACTTAACACGTGATATGCAAAAAACTATCATTGATAAGAAAATCAAATTCTACAACGTAGATGCGGAAAAACTTATTAAAGAACAACCCGGCTTGCGCGGTAAAGGTGCAAACACGGTTATGATGGTTGCTTACTTCAAAGTATCAGGAATTATTCCGTTTGAACAAGCTCTTGAAGGTATGAAAGCAATGACAACCAAAACCTTTAAGAAAAAAGGCGACGATGTTGTTAACATGAACCTTGCATTAATTGATGCAGCAGTTAACGCAACTGAAGAAGTTCCTGTTCCTGCAACATTGGATGGCGTTGGATGTATTGATGAAGCTCAATTACTTCCTGAAAACGCATCTGAATTCGCTAAAAAAATCATTGAACCTTCAATGAAACTTAAAGGCGATGACATTCCTGTTTCAGCTATGTCAAATGATGGTGTAATCCCGACAGGTACAGCTTGTTTGGAAAAACGCGGTATAGCTCCTCGTGTTCCTCATTGGAATTCTGAAAATTGTATTCAATGCGGCATCTGCGCTTCAGCATGTCCGCACGCTGCAATCAGAACTAAATTAGTAGAAAAAGAAAACTTGAAAGATGCTCCGGCTTCATTCAAAACTATTCCTGCTAAACCGGCTCTTGCAGATGAAGAATTCAAAGTTCAAGTATACTGTCAGGATTGTACAGGCTGCGGCGTATGTTTAGACCAGTGCCCTGCTAACAAAAATCCTGAAAAACCTGCTTTAACATGGTCAACAATTGAAAAAGAAGTTGAAGCATGTGAACTTGAAAACGAAAAATTCTTCGACGAATTACCTGATAACGTAATGGGTAAAAACACTACAAAAACAATCAAAGGTGCAATGCTCAGAAAACCGTTGTTCGAATTCTCAGGCGCTTGTGCAGGTTGTGGTGAAACACCTTATGTTAAATTGGTTTCTCAATTGTTCGGTGAAAATGCTATTGTTGCTAACGCAACAGGTTGTTCATCAATCTACTCTGGTACATTCCCGACAATTCCTTATACAAAAACTAAAGAAGGCAGAGGTCCGGCTTGGGCTAACTCATTATTCGAAGACAACGCTGAATTCGGTTTCGGTATGAGATTAGCAGTTGATTCAAACAGAGATACTTTGAAAACATTTGTTGAAAAAGTTGTTTCTAATGAAAAAACTCCTGCTGATTTGAAAGAAGCTCTTGAAGGCGCTATGGCTCACTTCGATAATTCAAAAACAGAAGAAGCTGTTGCTGCTCAAAACAAAGCTAAAGAAGTTATCGCTAAATACGCAGATTGCGATTGCGCTGATTTAGCTAAAGTTCGTGAACTTCAAGACTACTTCACTGATAAATCAATCTGGATTATCGGTGGTGACGGTTGGGCTAACGATATCGGTTACGGCGGTATTGACCACGTTCTTGCTCAAAACAAAAACGTTAATATCCTCGTACTTGATACAGAAGTTTACTCAAATACCGGCGGTCAAGCATCTAAATCAACACCGACAGGTGCTGTTGCGAAGTTCGCTACAGGCGGTAAACCGACATACAAGAAAAACATGGGCTTAATGAGCATGTCTTACGGATATGTTTATGTAGCATCAGTTGCATTGGGCGCAGACAGAGGTCAAACTCTTAAAGCGTTCCAGGAAGCTGAAGCTTATGATGGACCATCAATCATATTTGCTTATGCTCCTTGTATCGCTCACGGTATTGATATGTCTAAAACACAGACAGAACAAAAACGTGCAGTTGAAGCAGGATACTTCCCGCTTTACAGATACAACCCTGCAAACGAACAACCGTTCACCTGGGATGCTAAAGATACAAAAATCAGCTACCAAGACTTCATCAGATCAGAAGGACGTTATAAGTCACTACTTAAAACAAACCCTGAAGCTGCTGAACAATTATATACAAAAGCGGAAGAAGATGCCGCAAGACGTATGGCAATGTTTAAAGCAGTCGGTGAACTGGTTAAATAATTATTATTTTATTAATAATTGTAAAAGAGATACCTTTATTGGTATCTCTTTTGCTATGGTTATAGCAAAAATGACTTATGATTAAAATACACACTCTTGGTATAGACCACAAAGCGCTGCCGCGTCAACTTACACGCAACATTCTTGTTTCGGAAGAACTTTCACAAAAGTTTCCTTCGCTTTTTAACGAAAAATCAATGTCGACATTAGATAATTACGCAAGACATGAAAAAGCCCGAATTTATTTTTCTCTAATTAAGAATGATATGTTTGATAACACTAAAATGAGCGTATTTCCGTCAGAAGGCTTCTCGGATAGCAACGCATCATTTTCGCTTAATTTAAGTACAAACACGCGTGAAAATTTTGCAAATTCGTTAAGAGAAATTTATAACAAAGCTGCAGAAGCTGTGAAAAAATTTTCACAACAATAACAATATAAAAAATTATATTAAAAAAGACGGATTAACAAATGTCCGTCTTTTTTGTTTTTATAAATCAATTAAAACTTAACTAAAAGTTTCGTTGTCCTCAATCGCCGCGGCTAAAGATTCCGGAGCAAAGGCTTGTACAATATTGTCTGAAGAGTTGAGTTCCTTTAGCGTTTTGACGCATTCTTTAATCATCTCGTCATTATATTGTTTAATCACATTTTCTCTTGTCTGAGCGGTGTGAAGTTCGTTATTTTTCTCAGAAAGTTCGCGAATTCTTGATTTTGCAAGACGAAGCTGGTATTCTTTCATATCGGAATAATTTCTGACAAATTCAGCCTGCTTATCTTGTCCGTGCATAAATGACTGAAGACCGGCACCCATCAAAAGCACTGACGGCGCCCAATCTAATCCGGCTTTTACAACACCTTTAAACGGTGCAAAATATTTACTTTGTTTAACATTATTCGCAAATGTTGCGGCAGATTTGACATATTTATTTCTGTTAAATTTGTTTGAATATTTTGAAACATTGTTTTCAAATTTCACAATTGTCGAAGGATTAATGTGTTTTGAAACAGCGCTAACAAGTTTTGGCAGATATTTGCCGCCAAGAGCCAATGTACCGACAAAGGCCGTTGTAGCTGCGGCAAACGTCAAAAGCGGATTTTGTGCGCTGAATTGATTGAATGCCGGGGATTTGTCTTCAAGTTTGTTTTTAAGCGCATAAATTCCGGCGCCCACGCCCAGCAGAACTCCCCACACACCAGCGGATTTCGCTCCGTTTAGAAGTCTTGCGGATACACCTTTGATGTGTTTAGAAATAAGTTTGCTCTCTGCAGGCTCTAAAAGTGCAGTCGTAATACCTGAGATAACAGGAATTGCGGCAAACATGCCTTTCACAATCTTTCTATTTTTATTATCGTCAGTATTAGCAAGGGTTTTGGCATAGGCCAATTTTCTGATTGAATTATCGTCCAGAGCAATCAAATTATCGACATGATGCCTTGGATTGCGCCTTGGGTTATAAGTACTTAAATTCCTGTCACTGCGAGAATTGAAAGTTTGATTATCAAGCGACTTAATATTCATACACACACCTTTCCATTTTACAAATTTATTATACAATTTCAAACCGCAAAAGTAAAAAATTTTGCTATTATAGTAACATTTGTTAATTATTATTTACATAGTATCTGATTTAAAATATGATATATAATATGAAAAAGTATTATATTCACACAATGGGCTGCAAATCAAATCAGTTCGAAAGCTCAATTATCAAAGAAAATCTTAACAAAAACGGATTTTTAGAAGTAAAAAGTATTGAAGATGCAGACCTTTACATTTTAAATTCCTGCACGGTGACGCACAAAAGCGACAACGAGGCTTTTTATCTTCTCAGAAACGCAAAACATAAAAATTCTGAAATTATAACAATTTTGACAGGCTGCATTGCGCAGGTTGAAAAAGAAAAGTTGCTGGAAAATGATTTTATTGACTTTGTAATCGGAAACGACGAAAAACTCAATATGAACAAAATTCTTGACCGGCTTCAAAATGATAACATGCCCTGCATTGTATCTGACATAATGAAGTTAACTGAATTCAACAAACAAGCACTTGAAGACACAACAAAAACACGCGCCGGATTAAAAATTCAAGACGGCTGCGACAACAGGTGTTCTTATTGCATAATCCCGTTTGCGCGCGGCAAAAGCAGAAGTGCGGATATTGATTTTATAGTCGAACAGATAAACAATTTTGCAAATCACGGCTTTAAAGAAGTTGTTTTCACAGGAATTCATATAGGTCAGTGGGGAAAAGAAAAAGGGCAGGAACTTCTTGACCTTTTAAAAGCAGTTGAAGAACGCACCACCATTCCCCGCTACCGTTTAGGCTCATTGAATCCACTTGAAATTACTGATGAAATGCTTGATTTTTTACAAAAATCAGAAAAATTCTGTCCGCATTTTCACCTTTCACTTCAATCAGCATGCAACAAAACTTTGCGGTCAATGAATCGCTTTTACAAGGTTGAAGATTATCTTGCGCAAATTGAAAAAATTAATGAAATGTTTGATAAACCGTTCCTTGGAAGCGACATCATAACAGGTTTTGCGGGCGAAACTGACGAGGATTTTGAAATTACGCGGGAAAATCTTGAAGAATCAGGTTTAACGCAAATCCACACATTCCCATATTCCATACGGCAGGGAACCGTCGGCGCAAAAGCATCAGAACAGATTGATGACAGGACAAAAGAAATTCGGGCTGATATTGTCAAAAAGATTTCGGCGAAAAAGCATGACGAATTTATACAAAAAAATATCGGTTGCGTACATGAAATTCTCATCGAAAAGCATGCCGACAAGAAAACCGGATTTTTAAAAGGCGTGACACGCAATTACTTAACTGTAATTTTGAATTCGAAAGATGAAGCACTTTTCAATACTCTTGCAAAAATAAAAATTACAAAATACGAAAACGGGAAAATTTTTGCAGAACTAATCTAAAAAAACGCCGGCTGTTTAGACCGGCGTTTTTAATATTGAACAAGATTTTATCTTCTGCTGTTAAGTTTTGCCAGAAGTCTTAAGATTTCCAAATACAGCCAAACAATAGTTATCATAAGGCCGAAGGCACCATACCACTCGTATTCTTTTTCGAGCATGGCGTTTGCGCCCTGTTCAATAAAATCAAAGTCAAGAATCAGATTTAGAGACGCAATCACAACCACAATCGCGCTGAAACCGATTCCGACAGGGCTTGCGGTAAAGATTTCCGGGATTGAGCGGCCGAAAAATGATGCAACTATTTGAATCAAATAAATCACGGCAATAGATGCGGTTGTAAGAATCAAAGTCGAACGGAATTTTTGAGTTGCACGAATTATGCCTGCTCTATAAAGGCCAAGCATCATAAGCACGCAGACAAAAGTTCCCATAATAGCCTGTGAAACAATTCCTGTCATAGCAGTTTCAAAGAAAGCTGAGACGCCTCCGACAAAAAAGCCTTCCGCAACAGCATACATTGGAGTTAAAAATTTATACCATGCCGGTTTTCTGCAAAAAATAGTAACAATTGCCAAAATAAATCCGACAACAGCACCGCCCAAGGTAAGACTTTGTGCTTTATCCAAAAAGCCTGCCCCGACAAGCGAGAACATGTAAACAGCCGGAATCAAAAGACAAAAGAACAGAATCAATGATTTGTTAATTGCTCCGTTAATTGACATTGGGGCTGAATCTAAAACTCTTTCATTTTCAAGAAATCTATTATTTAAAACAGGATTTGCCATAAAATTCTCCTTTACTACACATATACCAATATAATTATAGCACACAATCAAAGAAATCGCCAATATATACCCAAAATCATAAAATTTTTCAAAAAAAATATAAAAAAGTACTTTACAATATATTTTTTTTATATTATATTAAAAGAGTAATCGACAGAGGAAACTCAGGTTACAAGTTACAAAAGAATAAAACTGAAATAATCCTCAGTAGCTCAATGGCGGAGCAACCGGCTGTTAACCGGTAGGTTGTTGGTTCGAGTCCAACCTGGGGAGTTTTTTCATATTATAAGTATCTCTCCAAGTTCGATTGCATGACATTCTTGGAAGTTTTTTCTGTTATTGGTGTTATTTGACAGGATAGTTGCGAAACGGCGGTTATAATGCGAAATTACCCAAAAAGCAAATATAGCCCACTTTTAGGCAGTGTTTATATCTTGTGCGGTTAAAATGCGAAATTTGGTACAGGACTTTTGAAATTTTAGTCGGAAATTTTTTCAAAAAAGTCGGATACAAAATATTCATCAAGAAAAAATTTTAATTGATACAAAACAGACACAACACTCGGAAATGGTGTTCCAATACTTTGTCTTCAGAGTTATTGTGTGTGTACTATGAAAAACGATGAATATATAGATATAAATACAATAGCAAAGATTAAAGGTTTAAGTAGCAATCGCTTCCTTAGAATTGCGATTAAAAAGGGCAAATACATTGCTCGTGAAGTTACTGTTCAGGGCGGCAAATCTTATGAAATTAAAGATTCATCCCTTGAAGTCGAAGTTCAAGAAAAACTTGAGGATGAGGAAAGAAAATCAAAATCGACGGCATTAGTTCCTATTAATAATATAAATTTTATATCAGAGAATGCACGATTGACAGCTTTAGCACGAGTGGATATTATCTCCGCACTTGAAACAATAAGGAAAAGATATCCGACTAAAAAAGTGGCTGATTCGATATTTATTGAACTCTACAATTCAGGATTATACTTGCCACAGATATATAAATTTATGGGAAAACTTTCAATCGGTACAATTTATCGTTGGATGAAGAATTATGAGGATTATGGCTATCAAGGTTTAGTTCCGCAACGTAAAGTTCAATCTCAAAACGAATACAACACAATATTAAATAATGAGATGAAACAAGTTTTTCTAAAATATCTTCTGCATCCGAATAAATTCAGTATTGGAAAAGCAATTAATTTAACAAGACACGTTTTAGAAAAACGAGGTTATGAAGATATCCCTTATAACCTTACATTCAGAAGATTTGCTGAGCATTTTAAAAAGACAAATTACTCAAAATGGATTCTTATGAGAGAGGGCGAAAAAGCATACCACGACAAAGTGGAAGTATACATTGAACGAGATATTTCTAAATTGGAAGTTGGTGATGTCTTAATCGCTGACGGTCACGTTCTTAACTTCCAAGTAATAAATCCATTCACAGGCAAGCCAACGAGAGCAACACTCGTTGGCTTTCTAGATTGGAAATCAACAGCACTTGTCGGGTATGAAATTATGATGACGGAAAATACTCAATGTATCGCAAGTGCTTTGCGTAATTCAATTTTAAATCTTGGTTTAATTCCAAAAGTCGTGTACCAAGATAACGGAAAAGCATTTAAAGCAAAATATTTCCAACATACTGATTTTGATGAATCAGGGTTTAACGGAGTTTATTCTAACTTCGGAATTAAGTCTGTATTTGCTAAACCATACAATGCAAGGGCAAAGGTTATTGAAAGATTTTTCTTAGAATTTCAAGAAGAGTTTGAAAAAATGATGCCAAGTTATATCGGAACAAGTATTGAAGATAAACCTGCGTGGCTAAAGCTGGCGAGAGGTTGCACAAACAAATGCATCAAAAAACAACAAAAAACTACATTCCAACCGTTCAAGATGTAATTAAATATATTGATTGTTGGATTAAATATCACAATTCAAAACCTTGTCCTAATGTCAGTTCAAAAACTATTCAAGAGATGTTAAACGATGTTCAAAAACAAGAAATTGATAAAAATACATTAAACGACTTGATGATGAAAACAGAAACAAGAACAATTAATAAACATGGAATTACGTTCTTAGGCTTGCATTACAGAAGCGAGGTTTTACTTGATTTAAGGGAGTCTGTGTTTATTAGATATTCACTTTTTGATTTATCTAAAATCTATGTTTATTCAATGAAGGGCGAGTTTTTATGCGTAGCTCGACGAGAAGAGAAAATCCATCCTATGGCACATCATCTCGGAACTGTAAAAGATATGGAAGAATTTAAACAACGTATTCAAAAACAAAAACGACAGTTCAATAAGGCTAAAAAAGAATTCTTGAAGTATTATCCAATCGAAGATGCTGAAGTTTTAGAAATAGAATCTGAGCCGGTTGTCGAAGTAATCCCGGAACAACCAAAACCAAAGCGGGAAAAGAAACTAACACCTCGTGAACAGCAGATGAACAGACCTATTTTTAATTCAAACTATGAAAAATATGAGTGGCTAATGAATAACGGATGCACTAATTCTGAAGATAGAAAGTGGCTTGCTGATTACATTAGAAGTGATGAATATTATAACTTATATGGAGACTAAATTATGAAGAAAACATTTGTAAAAACAAAAAATGTGAAACGATTTGTATCGTTGATGGGTGAACTTCAAAAACTCCCATCAAACATTCCAAAGTTAGCCTTGGTTTATGGAGACCATGGACTCGGTAAATCGCAAACAATCATGTGGTGGGCAGATAAAAACGATTCAGTTTATGTCAGAGCTACACAAGGAATGACAAGTAGATGGCTTTTATCTGAAATTGCCGAAGAACTTAGTGAAGATCCGTTTTGGCATACCCAAGAAACATTCGGTTTAATTGAAAACCATTTAAGACAACACCCTAAAACAATAATTGTTGATATTTAGTTGACAAGCATATAGTTGAAACATTAAGAGATTTGCACGATAAAACAGGATGTCCGATTGTTTTGGTTGGAATGGGATGTGCTGATAAAAAACTCGCACGATATCCACATTGATGGATAGGATTTACAAATCGCTTAAATTTGAACAATTTAATCAAGAATATATTGCTGATATCTTAATTCAACTAACAGATTTAAATTTCAACGAGGATGCGATTAATTACATTGCAACTCGCACAAATCAGTTCAGACAACTGGTTAAGTTAATAAACCAAATCGAAAAATTATCGCAAACAAATAAGATTGAAACACTGATGAATACTCTTTGAAAGGAATTTTAAATGAAAGACAGAATATTAAGGCTTTGCAAAAGGTTGGATAAATTCTCATTTGATGATATTTCAACCATAGCGGATGATGTTGAAGAAGTAGTTTTAGAGTTATTACTTCTAACATTGGTTAATGAAAAACGATTAACGAAACAGGGTCAGACATATTTTTACAATAAAAAAGTTTCTATGAATAAACAAATTTCAAACGTACCGTTATTTTTCCAATTCCATACTAAAGAAGATATGAATTATATAATAAAAGGTTTTTGTGCTGATTTGGAAGTTTTTAAAATGATGGATTTATTCGGTTTTTCTAAGCATTTGATGAATAAAAGCTATCAATATTTTAGAACCGTAATTTACGAAAATCAAAGGCAAGAACTCTTAAAATATTTTGAAAAGACCCCGAAGATGCCACTAGAGAGAATTTATATGAATACTAAAACATATCTTTACCTTTATGATGGTGAACTTTTTGTATCCGATAAATATTTAATTTCTAAAGATGCAAGAAAACATACAGAAGCAGAACGGTTAGAAATTAAAAACATTTATCTGAGGAGTTATAGAAAAGTTCTAAGTCGTTCATTCGCTCATAAATTTCATTTACATTTAGCTGAAGAAGTGTGGAAATATGGCAAGGAGTTTGACGAGAGGTATAACTTTATGCTTAAAATGCTTAATGTTAAATAAAAGCGTCTTAATCCTAAAATTTATTGTTATATAATAAGGGTATGGAAACAGAAAAGACTTCTCGAGAAAGATTTAAAAAAATATTAGAAACAATTGTCATAAGGAATTATGATAATCTAGAAACTAAACAAGAAAAAATTAAGAATTTTTGTACGCAAGTTCAAGAATTAAAACCTCAAAGATTATTTCGTTATCGGGAATTTAAAGATAGCACTTTTGATGCTTTAGAGAAAAATTTAATTACATCATCTAAACCTAAAATGTTCAATGACCCATTTGATAGTTTATTGTATGTAGATAAGAATGCTAGCGTCCCCTAAATTAGAGAAAATAATTGATAATTCTATTCAAAATTGTATTCAGTATATAAAAAATTATCAAAATATTGTTTGTTTTTCAGAAACACAAACTTCTCCAACAATGTGGGCATATTATGCAGATTCTCATAAAGGCTTTGTTGTTGAATATGATTTTAAAAATTACAATACCCCATGTGTAAATTGTTCACATAGATGTATATATCAACATTATGAATTATTATTCCCAGTTATTTATTCAGATGAAAGATTTAATGCGAAAGACTTTGTTGCATCATTTTGGTCGCAACAAATGTTAGTAAATAGTCCAGTGGAAGTTTTTATACCGAAAGATGATGAATTAGCTCTATACAAAGTATTATTACACAAATCAAATGATTGGAGTCATGAAAAAGAATGGCGAATCATCTCGCAATGCGACACTTTTCCAAAAATCATTCAAAAACCGCTTGCGATATACTTAGGAGTTAATATGTCGCAAGAAAATAGAGATAAATTAATAGATTTTGCGGAAAAGAATAATATAACAACTTTTGAAATGTACATTGATAATAAATCTAGACAATATCAAATTAATTATCGAAAAATAAAAAAGGAAATTTAAATGCCAATATTAACTAATAAAATATGTGTACCAGAATTAGGATTGGAAATTGATTTGGATATAAATGCAACCATTATACACAAAGGCTCATCTTTTGAAAATTACAACGCAAGAGCTTTTTATATTAACGTTATTAAAGAAAATTTAAAAGATTACTATGCAGATGAACTAAATTCAAGAAAGGTTATTAATGCTTGTATAACTTTATATCACCTTGCTGATTGGTATATCCCGAATGATAAAAACAAAAGAAACGAACTAAAATCAAAAATTCCTTTCAATGAAGTATTAGAAAGTATTGCAAATGGGACAAAACATTGCAACAAAGGAAAGAAATATCATACAGGCAAAAAAGAAGGTTCCTATACATATACAAAGTTAATTGTTGATGACGGAACAAATACCTATGATTTAATAGATATATTAAAAGAAATCGAAAAATTTTGGGATGCTGAGTTAAAAATATCCAAAGTTATATCATAGACTCAATGTTTAATTTTTATAAAACAGATACTTTTTACCTTATAACTGATTTAACTAACCTTTATGAGCTTTTTGAACACTTTTTGAACAGGGTTTGAAATGAGATTATATACCTTAATTTTCATTCCTCTCAGCATCAATATAAAATGCATTCAATAAATCTGCATTATTTCTCAAATTTTTAATAACCGGAGCCAGATTGTAACATTCTTCAAGCTCAGGTTGATTACTTACAAAGTAATCAACAACGACGGTTATATTATACACATTCTCTGCCCACTTACTTATTTTCTTAAATTCTTTTTCACTAATATTGTATCCGTTAACTTCTTGCATTGTCTTTCCTCCTTTTGACACACAACACACTATTAATGAAGATTAAGAAAAGCTAGTAAAAAGAAGAAAGAAGTTACATTTAGACATAAACAAATATAATTAATTACATTCTCTTTAAATATTTTTGGGATCCCCTTAAAGAAAAGAAGCCGCCATGGGTTTTAAAGAATTACATAGTTTTTTTAGTAAGAGAGAAGATTAAACGTTATTGAGATAAGTTTTCTTTTTTAACCCCGTATGTAGTATTAAATAAAATTTTGTTAATAAAGTTCTTATCTTCATCTATAAATTTATCCGAGAGTTGTTCTAGTATTTTACAATTTTTGCGTTCGCCAAGAAGATCAATTATGTGGGCGCACAAATTAAATGCCTTAATTGTATTATAGCAATCAAACCATTTTGGTAACGTATTTAGTAAAATATCTTGTTCGCTTCTAGAAAGAGTAATGTATTTTTTATTATAGTCCAAACCTAAAATCCAAAAACTACCAAAGGAATTTTTATCATTATTATAAATTTCATCCAAATTCTTCATAAAGAATTCTTCATTTTTTTCTAAAAATTCATATTTATTCTTATTCCTTGCTTTAATATACATCCTAATTTTATTTAGTATATCTTTAGCAAATGCTTCTCTTTCAAGATCTTTTATTAAATATTCTAGACTTTCTAATTTTATATTCGGTATAAAATCAACAATTCTTTCTATAATGTTTTTATTTAAAGCAAATTTTTTCTTGTCACTGGGTAAACACACATGCAATAAACTCAATCTTAAATCAATTCTATTTGTAGAATTTTTAAAATGTTTTTGAGCCAATTCAATAAGTTTTGGAGTTCCAATATATATTACAACTTCCCAAAAATAATCATATGCTTTATAATTCTCTAAACATTGTAACAATATATTTTCAGCATCTAATGGATTAATTCTTATAAGAAATTCAGACAAAGGAATTATTCCATTAGATTTGTTTTCATAAGAATTGAAAGATTCAACAACAAAAGAAATTAATTTACTATCCCAAATATTTTGCAATTCACTAATAGTAAAATCCAGATTTATTGGTTTTTCTTTCATAAATTCGCATAAATTATCGATAACTGACCTATCTTCTAAACGTGCTCTTAGTTTGCAGGACATTATGTAAATGTTATCATGTATTCCTTTTAAAGCCTCCAAATTTTTTAAATCATTAATATCGTCTTTTGTTATATTTTTTTCATATAATTGTAATGCTTTGTATCGATATTTATATTCCTCATTTTCATTAATCCAAATATTTTTCAAAGTATCTAATGTTTCTTTGCTTAAATTCTTACCTCTATCTGTAATATTCAATAACAAACGACTATTATCGGCATAAAATCTTACTTTAAAAGAATAAACCTTTGGGTTATCAACATTTTCTAATAAGCCTGCGATATAAGGAGCAATAGCTTTGTCCTCTGTAAGGCTAATTAAAAATTCAATTGCATCATCTGAAACTCGTTTAATTGCCGGGTATAAAATACTATAAACCATAGAACGAGGGGTATGAATTTGCTTTTTATCTGTTTTTGTATCATCCATTTTGATCCAATAATTTACTGCATTTTTTAATAAAATTTTACTGTTTTGATTAAAACATTCTATCAGTGCAAATATGCAATAAGCAACTATGTCATCTTTTTCAGATTCATTCCATAATTTTTCTATGCAAGAATTTATATCCGTTGCCTCTAGCAAGGATGAAACAACTAAAGCTGTTTTTTTATATTCTGAATGACAATTATCAATTAATCTTCTACAAGCTTCATTAATATTATTACGAGAATATTTCGATTTAATATAAGATATTATCTTAATGAAATTTGCATCATTTACATATAATTCTCCACTCATTATCCATTTATGATAATAATACATCCCAGAAGATAAACTTCCATATTTGAAATTCAATAAAAGCCATCCATCCGTAAAAATATTATTTAATTCTTCACCATAAATTTGCTTTACTTGTTCTAAAAATTTTTCATTGTTAATTTTTAATAATGCTTGATCTGCATAATATTCAATAACATTTGCATACGAACCAATATCTTTGTAAATAATATTTTTTTCATCTTGTGTTGTATAAATATTGAAAAACTTTAAAATATAAATTTGATAAAAAGTTTCAATTATATATTTTGATAGATAATGAGTGTTAAAATCAATATAATTTATTGCTTCTAAAAGTGCTATTGGATTATGCTTTTGAACTAATTGTATTTTTGCCTCCGATAATTCAATTGCAGCCATATACTTGCCAATAATATCAGCATAATATGGTTCTATAAGTACTTCATCTGGAATATTTTCATTATTAATTAATGCTTGAGCTTGCAAAAAATTCTTTAAACGGTCATGTCTGAAAGCTATGTTGTTTTCAGAATCTAATTGACATATTTTCTTGTTTTGTAATATTGGACGGATTATATTTTTGTTGGGAATTTCATTAAAATTAGTTATTTTAACTTTTTTTTGCAGTTCTTCGTATAAAAATGCAAGTAATGCATTTTTATATTCAATATCCAGATAATCTGAACTTTGTTCTTTAATATCTGATATAATATTGTCGATAAATAAATTTTGAATCTGATATGCCGTATTTGTTTTTATTTGTTGAATTTGTCCAGTATTTAAGTCATCTAATAATCCAATTAAATAAGGGTCATTGTTCAAATTTTCAAGCAAAGGTTCTATGGAAAAATCGGAAACTATAATATTGTTATTTGAAATAATAAGGCGTGTTGCATTTTTAGCTTCTTCTGTCGTATAACTATCAAGAACAAATTTGGTATAAGAATTTTGTTTATCAGAATCATTTTCAATAGTCCATATTGGACAAACAATATTTATATTAGCTTTTTGTTCTTTAATAAACGCAGAAACATTTTTTAATTTATTTAAACAATTCTTATAGGATTGTGTTTTATTTATATCATCGACAATAAGCAATAATCCATCATCGTAAAAATATTCATTTAATACATCTATGGATACATCTGATAATTCTGAATCTGCTTCTTTTAAGGCCTCAATAATCCAATATTCGTAATTTTCATGTTTTTCAAAAACTTCTGGTTTTATCCAAAGGACAAATTGTTTATTACTTATATATTTATTTGCAATTTGAATACATAACGATGATTTCCCAACTCCAGAAAAAGCTGTCAAAAAAATTATACCTTGAGAATTGGTTATTGTCTTATGAAAATCTTCTTCTTGGCATCTCTGAATCATTAAATTATCTTTGAATGTTATATATTGTTTGTACAACTCAATATTTTTATTACAAATACGAAGGTAATCATTTTTTGTTTTATAATATCTTTTTAAATAATTAAAGTCATCAGAAATAAAGTACTCTTGAAATAAACTATGAAAATGCTTCAAATTTTGAGAGATAGTATCTTCAAATGTTTCTAATGAATAACAAACCGTATCTATATTTTTATTTTTACCATAAGTGATGATATTATTTTTTGCATTTGGATTTGCAGTATTTAAACCTTGACTAGAACATAAAATGATTTTATGTACATTATTTACATTTTTTATACATTTATCAATATCTTCTTTCGGTTTTTCTTCTCCTTTATCCCAATATGTTTTTTCTATACTAATTTGCAAACAAACTTGTCCACTTTTATTTATGAGATAATCAGGAGTACCTTTTCTTGTTTTGCCATCAGATGTAGCTCCAAATCTTTCAAAAGTTAAATTTTCTTGTATAATAAAGTATTTTTTACAAAATTCTTGAAACTCCCCAGCCTCTAATGTTCTAATATTTTTAGAAATAATATCAATGATAATCTTATTCATACCCTATTTATAACATAAAATATAGTCATTTTAAATTTGATAAAATAATAGATTAAGTAATATTTTCTTAAACTTGCCTGTCGTTTTTTCTCAATATTGGTGTCAATTTATAACTACAAATATAAGAATTAATGACTTAACTCTTCCAAATTTCGCATTTCAAGTGTTATTTTGCAATTGGGGGAGAATTTATGATTTGTAATTAATTTTACAATTTTCTTTTCAAATATATCATATCTGTTAATTGGTAGCCATTTTCAAAAATTGGATGGGAATAATTTTCAGTAAAAAAATTTTTTATTCTTTTAAATTCTCTAAAACCTCTTTTTTTGTAAAAGCCCAAAGTTATTTCATTCTCCCCGGTCCCCAAAATTAATTCGGCACATTTGTTTTTGTAAAAATTACAAATAAATTCAATAAGTTTTGAAGCATAGCCGTGGTGTTGATATTCAGGATAAGTTGCAAGATTTTTTATCTCAATAACATTATCGCATTCAATTATCGCACATGCCGCCTTTAAGTCATTTTCATATAATGCAAAAAGTCTGCAATGAGAAAGATATTTATTTATCATATTAATATCTTCATCTCCAATAAGCAGAATATCTATAAAAGATTCTTTATTTTTTATTATTTCTTTAATTTGCATATAGAATTTCTCTCTTTATATTTAATCAAATGCACGTAATCAGATTCAACCGAACATGTCGTAAAAGTGGAAAAATTGCAGAGGCGCAAGGGGGGTGTGAGTTTCAAGAAATTCTGCGTATTCTTTTTGCATTTGAAAAGCAGCGGCGGATTTTTTTGCCTCTGAATGAAATCTTTTCAGATAAATTTTATAATTTTCTCCCTCGCTAAGCGCGCAAACAAAGTAAATCGGACATTCCATAATTTGCGCGAACTTAAATGTTCCGAGCGGAAATTCGACCTTCCGCCCGAAAAGTTCGACTTCGCTGTTGGCGCTGTTTTTCGAAACCCTGTCGCCCGCCATAAAAACGATTTCGCCGCGCGAAAGTTTGTCCTTAATCTCGATTGAAGTTTCAATTCCGATATCTTCAACAGGATACATAACTGCCGGAGTTTCAACTGCGATTTGTTTTATAAACCCGTTAAAAACCTTGCACTGTTCGCCCGAAAGAAAAACATTAACCCGAAGCGTCGGATTTTTATACAAAAATGCGCGCATAACGTCGATATTTCCGAGGTGCGAACAAATAAAAAATACACCTTTATCAAAATCTTTTTCAAGAGTATCCTTATCCTCAGCGCTGTCAAAAATTATTCTGTTGTAATCGTAATTTCCCGAAAAAACCTCCATCCTGTCAACAAGCGAAAAAGAATACTCCAGAAAATGCCTGAATTGATTTATTAAAGAGGGTTTTAAGCCGATGATTTTAAGGTATTTTTTTGAACATCTGCGCGCATCTTTTGCGCCCAAGAATGCAAAAAACGTTACAAAAAACGCCAGTACCTTCACTGCGTTTTTCCCGAAAATTTTGTAAATTTTCCACGTAATCAGTAACCTTTTTTCGCCCGCAGCCTGTTCTTTCTGCTGATACCACTTCATTATTCAGCCTCCGCGTATTCAAATAAAAGGCTTGTAAGATACGAAACCGCCAACCCGATTGAAAGTATAAATCCGAGCGAACTTATGAGTTTAAACCCCGTAAACGCAAGCAGCATAAACGAAAAAACACTCGTCGCACACGATAATAAAACCGCGTCTTTTGAATGTTTTTCGCCGCCCGCTATGAACACCGAATAATCAAGCCCGAAACCGATTATAAGAAAAATCGCAAGAATATGAAAAAGGTTCACAGCCTGCCCCGTAAGCCCAAGAATTCCAACTGAAAATCCGCCCGCAAGTATTGACGGCGCAAGGATTTTTGCCGCGGTACGTGGTTTGTAGATTAGCGACAATAAAAGGAAAAGTATTACAAACACAGGCAAAAGCATTTTCACGCAAGCCTCGCGACAGGTTTTAATTCTTTCGGAAATATCGCGCTGAACATCTACATACTTCCCGCCGTTCTGCGTAATGATTTCGGGGCGGTTAAAGTCGTAAAGTACCATAACAGAAGTATTTTCGCCTATTAAAAATTCTTCAAGCGGCAATGTTTTATCTAACGTCAAAAAATCTTTCGCAGGCTGTTCGTTGAGGAGTTTCTGAACATCTTTGCGCGAAAGAAATTCTGCGTAATTTTCGAGCGAATTTTTGTATAAATTTTTGCGGAGTTCAAAGTTTTTCTTTTGCTGTTTTTCGGACGGAACGAATTTGCTCAGCGCCAGAAATTTCACATCGCCTAAATTCCGCGAAATCCACTCTTCCCTGTGCAGTAAATCCTGAAAATCACGCCCCTCTACAACCGCAAACGAAGTCTTTTTGTCCCCGTCCGTTATCTGTGCAAAAAGTTTTTCCGCCGCTGCAAGTTCCTTTGAGGGCACATACAGATTTCTGATATCGTCGTTGAATTTCACAAAAAACATTCCGCCGACACCCGCAAAAACCACAATCGCCGCAATAATCCGTTTTGTCTTATTCAAAAGCGAAAATTCAAATCTGCGTGTTTGAGAGTTTATGTTTAATAACGGATAGAAAAGCACCACGATTAAATAGACGCTGAACAAACCCGCAATAGTGAAAACCGCAATTTGACTTAAAAGTTCCACACCCGAAAAAATCAGAACAGCAAAGGCGCTCACTGTCGAAATCATACTTACCGTAAGGCTTTTGAAGATTTTCGCCAAATCTTTTTCGATAAAATAGTGGAGCGAATAATCTATACAAATCCCGATTAAAGTCGTTGAAAAAACAAATGTCAAAACATGAATTGTCGAAAATACAAGCGACGCGGCAATATAACCCGAAAGAATTCCGGCGCCAAGACTTACGCAAATCGGAACAAGAGGATTCAGGCTTCTGAAATAAAACAGGCACAAACCGATTACAAAAACCGCCGAGAGAACGCAAATAACGTTGATTTCAAACATTGATTTTGAACTTGCAAAATACGAATGCACGGGCGCGCCCGTGAGATAAATTTTTGTGCCGCCAGCGGAAAGGTTTTCCTGAGCGCGCACAAGCGTTTTGACTTTGCGGTTAAGGAGTTCGGGAGAAAGTGCGCTGTCGTTTTTCACTTCAAGCGAAATAATTTTATAATACTTATCGTTATAAAAGAATTCATCAACGCCGCTGTTTCCGAGCAATTGCAAATAATCCGCAAACAGCATAAAAGGGTCTTCATCCAACGGAAGAATCGTTACGCCGAGCGGGTCAAACAGTCTTGTGTAAGCCTCAGCCGAAACTTCATCATAGCGGTGTGTTTCAAGTTTTCGAGCGGTTTGCGGCGAAAGAAGATTTTTGTGATACATGCTGTAAGTTTCCAGAAACTTTGAAAAATCAAAATCCTTAACCTCAAACGCCTCTTTATCTATTGATTGCAAAAACTTTTCCGCCGCGGCAGACGAGGTTTGAGAATCGAAGGATTCCGCGATAACATTGATTTTCGATGAATAACGCCCGCTTAATTTCACCACCGTACGGTCAGCGGAACTGTCCGAAAACACCGCGCGGAGAATATTTGTTTCGGTCTTTGCCGGATGTAAAAAAACAAAAACGCCCGCAATTACAAAAATCAAAATATATAAAATTCTCAAAAACTTTTTCATACAAACCTGCCAATTACTGCGACGTACAGCCAGTAAAATTTATTTTCGTGGTGCCGCTTTTGATTGTATTTATATCAATCCTGTTGATGTAGTGCGCGCCCTCAATGATTATCGACGTCATGAGTTTCGCGGTATTGGAAGTACTTTTTGGTTTGAGCGAAAGCCGCCAGTCTTTTTCATTTTTTATATAATTAAGATCAAAATTCTGATTAAGATAGGTCGAATCTTTTCTTCTAATTGCAGAGATAATTTCGGAGATTTTCTTACTCTGTTCGCTCGTGTAAGCCGTCGTTGCCTTTACGGGGTAAGTTGTTTCGAAAATTACGCCGTTGTCCGCACTGTATTTAAAAATTCCGCCGGATTTAACCTCAGCTGATGAGTTCGGAATTGTCTTCACCTGAGTAAAATTACACGAAACAGAATTGTACTGCGGCAGTGTAATATCTTCGGGTATTGAAGCAAAAACTGCCGAATATGCGTTTAAAATCGCACTTCCGCCGACTAAAATTCCTAAAATTAATCCCCATAAATTTTTCATAATTAAAGATTACAACAAGCAAACTTTTCTTTCAAACCTTTCGGTGCAGAATAAACACTTTCTTTTGAAATCATATCGACACAAATCTGCATACTCTTTGCCGTAAAGACCTTTTCGCCCGTTTCAGCATCAAAAATTACATACTTAATAATCAGACACGGTTCAAGTTCTTCCACGCTTGAAACTATTCGGAGTTTTTGGTTAAAAGTGCACGGTTTGATGAACTTTAAATCCATTTTCGCAATAGGATATGCGACTCCGTCCTCGCGCATTTTGTCATAATCGTAGCCGATTTTCGAAAGCAGGTCGCAGCGGGCTGTTTCAAGATATTTTATGTAATTTCCGTGCCAGACCACATTCATCGGATCCAAATCGTAAAACTGCACCGTAATAAATGTTTCTGCCTCAAATTTCATAATTAACCCCTCTTTTGCCTACTTTACAAATATACCGGAAGAAAATATTTTGTCATCCGCCAGATAGGTAAATTCCACGTATTTTTCATTGATTGCAAGTCTCAGTGTAACGCGAGTGTCAGGTTTCATTACGTTTGAAAACTTGATTTTTTTCGCTTCCGCGTGCGGTAATTCCATCCCGAAAACATCTTCTGCAAAAAACCTTGCGTAATAAAGCTGAACAACCCCCGGCAACACGGGAATTCCGTCAAAATGACCTTTAAAAAAGTTTGAATTTCTCTTGAATATCATCTCTATTTCGGCTGATTCGGCACTGCATTTTCTTGAAAAAACAAACGGCATAGAAAGATTTGAGCCGAAAATTTTTCTTAATTTTGCGCCGTCAATTTTACCGCTTACGGTTTGGGGAATTTCATCAAGAATCCGCCATTTTTTCGGCAAAATTTCACTGAAACCTGCCAAAAACCGTTTGAACTCCGCAGGTTCTTTTGTTTCATCATTGCAGACAACCGCACAGCAGAGTTTTTCGTCGTAAACAAAACAGTGGCAAGCCTCTACCGCAGCGTGTGTGCGTAAATTATTTTCAAGTTCATCAAGCGAAATTCTTTTTTCCTGAATTTTCACAATCCTGTCCGTGCGTTTTTTCAGAACAAATTCGCGTTCGGAAACCTTTTCGACAATATCGTTCAGAACCATTTTTTCGGCAGGGAAAAAGTCGGATTTTACGGTAATCCGCCCGTCTTCTGCAGCGCAAACTTCAACACCTCTGATTGTCGTAAAAATTCCGCCGCCGCGTTTGAATGCAATATTTCCAGTTTCGGTACTTCCGTAAATGTCGATTACGTCCGAAAACTTCGCAAAATAATCATAAATCTCTTCTTTTAATTTCGCACCCGCAAGGAAAATTTTCTTCGGTGCATTTTCAAAATCAAAATCGTACTTCGCAAGTTTTTCCATAAACGACGGAGTGGAAATCAACACGTAATCGCCCTGAATATCAAACTGTTCGGGAAATTCGATTTTCTTTTGATTAATCTTAAAATCGCCGTAAAAAGGCAGAATAAAATTAAACGCAACCCCGTAACTGTGCGCAGAAGAGGTAGTTGAGGCTATAACTGTCCCTTCTTGCAAGCCGAATTCATCAATCGTAGCCTTTGCTTCAATTTCAAGATTACGAAGGGTTTTGCCGATGTTTTTCGGAACCCCTGTCGAGCCCGACGTGAAAAGATTTACCATAATCTCCCCGCTCACAAAATCACCTTCAAAACCGCCCTCGCACGCGCAAGGCGCTTCCGGAAGAATGTATTCAAAATCAAGTTGATTGAGACGGGTTTTGTCGGTCAAAAGATAAATGTTTTTCCGCGCAAAAATCGCCGCAAAAAAATTAAACGCAAATTCAAAATAATTTTCGCAAAGCAAAACGACATTCGCCGCGTGTTGTTTTTCAAATTCTTTTTTCTGAGCGCAAACAAACTTCTTAAACTCCCCGAATCTCACGTCAGGATTGAGAAAAATCGTCTGCGCATCATATTTATCCGTAAAAAATTTTTCAAGAATCATCTCTGATATTTCTTCCTCAAAACCGTTCTTACAATATATTCAACCGCAAACATGGCCCCGATTGCAAGGTATGAAATAAAACCGTTGTAAACCGCCCAGAATTCTTCCGCCATAAACACCGTGGCAATTGAAACTAGAAAGTTTACAAAACAAAATATTGCCCACGCATAAGTAACTTTGCGCGTGTAATTTTTCGTAAATTCGTCGAGTTCGCCCTCAATCGTGCGCGCAATTTTCTGCACCACGGTTTCCTTTGCAAAAAGCGACGTAAAAAACACCAGAAAGACAGTCAAATTCGCAGCAACAGGATAAAATTTCACCGCAAAAAACTGCGTGTAATGAAAAATACAAATCACGCAAAAAGTCACAAAAATCGGCAGCAAAAATTTCAATTTCATTCGAGAAGTTCTTCTACAGCGTTAACCACATCATCAACAGTGCGGATTTTCTTAAAGTTTTCGGGCGCAATTTTCTTATCCGTAAAGCACTGCAATTTCACCGCCAAATCAACGGCGTCAATACTGTCGAGTTCCAAATCTTCAAAAAGATTTGCGTCCGGCTTAATCAATTCTTCGCTGATTTCAAAATCATCAACCAGAATATTTTTCAATTCATTAATTATATCTTCGCGTGTAAATTCTTTAGCCAACGGTGTTACTCCTGATAAAATCTGCAAGTGTTTTCACGGAATAGAAATGCTTTGCGTTCTCTTTTTTGTCGGAAGAAAGCGTAAGGCTGTATTTTTTCTTTAAAGCCATTCCGAGTTCAAGCGCGTCGATTGAATCCAGTCCAAGCCCGTCAACAAAGAGCGCATCTTCGTCATTAATATCGGAAGCCGTAATATCTTCGAGTTCCAGACATTTAATAATAAGTTCTTTTATTTCATTTTCCAAAGTCATTTCTTAAAATTCCTATAATAAATTTATAACCTAACGATGATATAAAGTCAATTTATATACATTCTTTTATCCGCTCGCAAATCCTGTTACGCAAGATTATCTCCGTAAGATTCGGGTCAAAGTCGGAAAGCTTTATGGCAGGAAGCACGGTCAGGTTGTAATTAATCGTCTTGTCAGACGCGTCAAGCGGAAAGTGGTTTTTGATTAAAAAAGGATAATCCGTTTCGATTTTTACGGGCACAATCTCAACCCCCGAGGCGATTGCGATTTGCGCGGCGCCTTTGTGAATTTTGATATTTTCCCCCGGAAGCGTACGGGTTCCGGTTGGAAAAATTACGATATTATACCCGTCATTCAAGGCTTCCACCGCGGATTTTTTAAATTCATCGGGGGCAACATCATTAATTATGTAGAGCGATTTTACGATATTTCGCATAATCGGGTTTTTCAAAATACTCTTTTTAGCAAGACAAAGCGAGTCGGGCATATTTCCGATTAAAAGAATTATGTCAATAAAACTCGGGTGCGACGCCACGACGACTTTCCCCCTGATATCCGAAAGATTTCCGTTGATATTGACTTTGATTTCTTTGGACTTCTCCATTACGGAAATGAAAAATTTCCACGACTTTCGGATAATTTCGGCGAACTTTTTGCGGCGTTCTTTGCCTTTGTAACGCTTGGAAAGCAGGGGAAAAAGCACGCAGCCGATGTAAACCGCGCCGCACGCAAACAAAATCATCTCCAGCAAAACCAGTAGCCCGCGCCGGAATTTCACAGCGCCCTCCTTTTTATTACATAAAGGTCAGAAACAAATTCGTCGGCTCTGCCTTCAAGGAAGTCTATAAACTTCACAAACCCCTCATCCGCCCTGCTAAGCTCGCATGCCTCATTAAGCATGTCGACCTCTCCGTCTTGAATTTGCTCCACGCTCGTGGAGTTTCGCCTAAGGAGCTTTGCTCCGATCGGCGCAATCCACTCACTATCCGGATTGCGCTTCGCTCCATCCGTACGCAAATCCGCAGCAAGGGGCGAGGTATTGTAATCTTTCCCGCTTAAAACGTAATCACCCTTAGGATTTTGAGAAGTCAAAACCGAAACGCTTTTTATTCCGCCGAGGCTTTCTGCGTAGCAAAACAAAGATTCTTCCGAAAGAATACTTTCCAAAAATCCCGCGGAAATTGAATTTTCGCCCGCAGAAATCGAATTATACGAAGTATTGATTTTTTCCAGAAGCGAAAAAAGCCCTATAACCGCGTTATGAACCGACGAGCCGAACCCCGCAGGCGAAACTTCTCCGTCTTCTTTGCGCTGTTCGATTAATTTTTCAACCCTCTCTACATCCCCGTAATTCGACGCAAAAACAAGGTTTGGCGACCCGCCCTCGTAGGCCCCGTAAAGCGTAAAAAGTGCCGCACGCCCGAATTTGTTGAGTTTTCGCCTCTGCATCATAGGAATAAAAGATACGTCAATATTTTCGCCTGTCACGTGTGAAAACTTTTTTATGTCAAAAATCACTTTGTTCATGATATTATAATATCACAGAGGAATGATGATTACGATAACTAAAACAAGCGCTGTTTGCTCACTGGGCGAAAATTTGAACGAAATTTTCGAAAATTGTACTGCGGGAAAACTGACTGATTTTAAGATTACCGCCGAACTCCCAGTGATTTCGGACGAAAAATATGCCTTGCGCTGTAACAGAATTCTTCTGCATTGCGTTAACCAGATAAAACCCGAAATCGACGTGTTTTTGCAAAAATACGACCGCAAAAAAATCGGAATCGTAATTGCCACAACAAACACAGGCATTGACAAATTTGAAGAAACAAACGACCCGCAGTTTTTGAAAATGAGTAATCCAGCGGAGTTTTTGAAAGATTACCTCGGCACAAAAGGCTTTTTCTGCGGAGTTTCAACGGCTTGTTCTTCGGGTATAAAAGTTTTTTCGACAGCCCAAAAACTTCTCGAAAGCGGGGTTTGTGACGCTGTAATTGCAGGCGGCACCGATGAAATTTCAAAATTTCCGGTTGCAGGTTTCGGCGCTCTGGAAGTCCTTTCTGATGAGCGTTCCATACCGTTTTCTAAAAACCGCAAAGGAATGAACATAGGAGAAGCGGGCGCAATTTTTCTTCTGGAAAAAGACGCCGACGGAATTCAAATTCTCGGAATCGGCGAAACCTCCGATGCTTATCACTCCTCAACGCCTGATCCTGAAGGTGTTCAGGCTGCGCGCGCCATGCAGATTGCACTTGAAAAAGCAAATTTAACCCCTGAAGAAATAGATTACATCAACCTACACGGCACGGGAACAGGCGCAAACGACTTAATGGAAGCCAATGCGGTTTACAAAGTTTTCAAAAACCATACCCCCGCAAGTTCCACCAAACCCCTAACGGGTCACTGTCTGGGTGCGGCGGCAAGCATTGAAACAGCGCTTTGCTGTATGGCATTAGAAAAAAATTCACTCCTGCCGCATATTTTTGACGGCGAATACGACAGCAATTTGCCTGAAATCAAACTAGTTAAAAAAGGCGAAACCGCAGCGCATATAAAAAATGTTATGTGTAACGCGTTCGGTTTTGGCGGCACAAACGCGGTTATTATACTTGCTAAAAAGGATGGCAGTCGACATTTTGACCTTGAAAAAATCCTTCCGCATAATCATCCGATGATTTTGATTGACGATATTGACGAGATTAATTTTGACGAAAATTATCTCACATCACGTGTCACAATCAGAGAGGACAGTCTGTTTTTCGATAAAGAACTCAACGGAATTTCTTATCTTACGGGAATTGAATTTATGGCGCAGACAATCGGCTGTTATGCATTTTTAAAACGCGGCGACAACGAGCCGAAGGTAGGTTTCCTCCTCGGAACCCGCTCGTACAAATCTTCTATCACGAAATTCGAAAACGGAAAAACTTACACGATAAAAGCAAAAGAGATTTTCGGCGACAATCAGCTTGTCTCGTTTGAGTGTTTTATTTATAATGATGGTAATGAGTGCGCAAGGGCAATGGTAAATGTTTATCAGACCGACGACGCCTCGGAATTCCTCAAATAACGGAGTTTTAAGAATAATGGAAAAACAGGTTTTAATCACGGGTTCAAGCCGCGGAATCGGCAAAGAAACCGCTTTATATCTCGCAAAAAACGGTTATAATATCGTTTTACACTGCAATAAAAATATTACAAAAGCAGAAGAAATCGCACGCGAAATTGAAACTTTCGGCGTAACTGCGAGGGTTTTGCAGTTCAATATAAAAGACCGCGAAGAATGCAAGCGCGTTATTGAAAAAGATATTCAAGAAAACGGGATTTATTACGGCGTGGTTTTGAATGCGGGAATAGCTCGCGACAACGTTTTTCCGATACTTGAAGAAGATGAGTGGGACGAGGTTATAGACACCAATCTCGGCGGGTTTTATAATGTCTTGAAACCTGTTGTTATGCCGATGATTGAAAAAAGAATTAAGGGCAGAATCATTGCAATGTCTTCCGTGTCGGGGCTTTGCGGAAACCGCGGTCAGGTGAATTACAGCGCGTCAAAAGCAGGGATAATAGGAGCTGCAAAATCCTTAAGCCTTGAACTTGCAAAACGCGGAATCACAGTAAACACAATCGCACCCGGAGTGATAGATACCGATATGACACAGGATTTGCCTGTTGATGAGGTCAAAAAAATGATTCCGATGAAACGTTTCGGTAAAGCAAAAGAAGTCGCAAGCCTCGTAAATTATCTTATGAGCGAAGACGCCGCCTACATTACCGGTCAGGTAATCTCCGTTAACGGAGGACTTTATTTATGAAAAGGGTAGTGATTACGGGGATGTCACAAATCAGTCCGCTTGGCGCCAATCGTGCGACGGCTTTTGAACGGCTTCTCGTTTTAAAAAATTGCGTTAAGTATATGCCCGAACTTGATGAATTTACACGGCTAAATACAAAACTGGCAGCACCTGCAGAGGATTTCGAAACCCCTGCGCACTTTAACAGAAAAATTGTTCGCACAATGGGGCGTGTCGGAATTATGAGCGTCGCAAGCGCAGAAGAAGCCCTCAAAGACGCGGGACTTCTCGGTGATGAAATAATTTTAAACGGCGAAACAGGCGTAAGTTACGGCTCCTCGTCGGGGTCGCTTGAAAGTATTATTGATTTTTATTCAATGATGGCGGATAAAGAAGTCAAGACCGTGACATCCGGAAGTTACGTCAAAATGATGCCGCAGACCTGTGCGGTTAATATTTCGCTGTATTTTAAAACAACGGGCAGGCTGATACCGACCTCAACCGCCTGCACATCAGGCTCTATGGGGATAGGTTACGCGTACGAGGCGATAAAAAACGGTTATCAGACCGTAATGATTGCGGGAGGGGCTGAAGAACTTCATCCGACGCAAATCGCGATTTTCGACACGCTATATGCCACAAGCCAGAAAAATTCCACCCCCGAACTCACTCCGTCGCCTTTTGATAAAAACAGAGACGGGCTTGTAATCGGCGAAGGCGCGGGAACTCTGATTCTTGAAGAATACGAACACGCTAAAAAACGCGGCGCAAAGATTTACGCGGAAGTCATAGGATTTGGCACAAGCACTGACGGAACCCACATCACAAGCCCCAATCGCGACAAAATGAAATCGGCGCTTGAACTTGCACTTAAAGATGCTAATCTTTCACCCGACAAAATCGGTTATGTCAACGCTCACGGAACCGCAACAATGCACGGGGATATCGCCGAAACAAACGCGACATACGATGTTTTTAAGCGCGAAGTTCCGACAAGTTCAATCAAAAGCTACACAGGGCATACTCTCGGCGCATGCGGTGCTGTTGAGGCGATTATGACACTTGATATGGCGCATAAAAAATGGTTCTGTCCGACGCTTAATTTAAACACAGTCGACGAAGAATGCGGACAACTCGGCTACATCAAAGGTCAGGGGCAGGAAATTGCAACGGATTATGTGATGTCGAACAACTTCGCGTTCGGCGGAATAAATACTTCCTTGATTTTTAAGATTCATGTATAAGAGCAAAAGCGTTTTATTTCGGGCTTTTCGGGGCTGTATGCAAAAAGCCGGCAAAATAGTTCTGTTAGATAAAAGGCTCGAAAATTTATATTATTTTCTGATTTTCCACTTGCAATTTTTTTATTTTATATATATAATATGAATGCTACTAATCCCGAATCGTCTAGTGGCAGGACAGAAGATTCTGGCTCTTCTAACGGTGGTTCGAATCCATCTTCGGGATTTTTTTATTGCTTATTTGTATTTATTTTTTATATTTTTATAATCCCGAAAAGTCTTCGAACCACAATAATTTTGCGTGTTGCTTAAAATTATTGTGGTTTTACTCTAAAGAGTACCCTCATCGTTTAGGATTGTGCCGCTCGCCTGACACTGAGCTGAAATCCATGTTCAAAACTTTTTATTGCTTATTGAAAATACTTTCTTGCAATTGCCCGGTTTTCTTCTTTTAATTTTTTCAAATTACGTGCATCCTGACAAAGTTCTTTTATTCTTGAACTAATATCTGCAGGCTTGCCAAAACTTTTTGAAATATCATCAGCTTTTGAACATTTTATATTAATTAAAACCTGTCCGATTATGCCTTTAGGTATTAATGTTGCGGCTGAGTGAATCTGCCCTCGGGCATATTCATTATACATATTATCATCAATAGTTTTCGGATTCATTGATGTTATGAGATATTTGACAAAAGGATCAATAACCATAAGTTTTTGTTTACCGGTCATTGTTTTTGTCAGGTAAATATCAAATCCGCAATTATGACTTTTATTCAACAGGGAATTATAAAAAGAGAAATTAAGAACAGGTGCAGAACAAAAATTATCTATATTTTTAGTTCCAATACTGCTTTTGAGAACAGTAGCGGGGTGGAATTTCGACATAACTTCTTTTAAATTGTTTATTATAGAATTGCCGAGCCATTTGACATTTTCAAGTTCAAACGTATCAACGGGCTTATGAGTGCGGTTGGCATGTTCAAGAACATCGCGAATTTCACTATTAACTGACTGATTAACAAGTTTTATGACAGATTTGTGCACACAGCCGCTAAAAGACGGGCGGTTATTGTTTACAGGTGAAATAGGTGCAGTATTCATATATTTTACTCCTTAAGCTTTTTTATTGTACTATTATGGAAATATATATGCAAAGATAATGTAAATATTTATTAATCAAGAAATAATATATGGAAATATTTGCATTGTTTATTTTTTAAGTATTAGTCAGGAAAAATTATGCGAATAAATTCATCAGACAAGAATATAACGACTGAACCCCTAAAAATGCCACTCAAAAGATACAACCGGCCGTCTTTCAAAAGCGAATTTGAAATCAACGGCGATTCAATCAGTTCACGCCAGCAGGTTTTCACACTTGGCATGCTTATGAATAATTTTTGGATTAGAAACGCCAGAAACACATTTTTTGACGTAAAGAGAAAATATGTAAGCGGGAAATTTAATATTTATGTAAACGATTTAAAAGACCCGATAGTTGAGAGGATTCTGACAAACAACCGTATTGAATACAAAAAAATTGATAAGAAAATATAACCTGTTGAAAAAGTTTTCTTTTTCATTTATAATACATAAAAATGGAGTTATTATGAAAAAGATTTTAATTATTTTATTGGCAATTTCTATACAAAATACAGCATTTGCAGGCTCTTATATTGACAAGCAGCTTAAGGAAGCAAAGAAAAATTCCAAATATAACACTGTTCAAAAAATTAAAAGAAACTACGATATAAAACCGGAATATTCCGACTTTCATCTTCCTGCCAGCGCAATCAAAGATCCTAAATTGATTAAGCTTGCAAACTATCCGAAAGTTGACGAAAAAGCTTTTCAAACAAAACTTGCTGAAGATGAAAAGATTTACAAAAAACAAATAATGCCAATTCTTGCCAAAAACATGAATTCCATTAACGTTGAACCTGCAGCAGTAGATTTTTACAAGGTTTATAGAGTTGCGGAAAGACTAATCAGAGCAAACAATCTTGACTATGCTAACTGGCGCATTGCAATCAGAAAAACGCCGGATGACGTTAATGCACAAGCAACTGCAGTAAATTTTATATGGATAAACACTGCGCTATACGACAGCTTATATGGAGATGATGAAGCTTTGGCTTTTGTTTTAGCACATGAAATGTCACACCATATTCTCGGGCATCAGCAAAGAATGGCTGAATTGATAAAGAGGTTTGAAGTCAGCGACAAATATCGTGACATACTTTATCCAAATATACCTGAGCCTGTAACGACATTTCAGGAAATCAACCTGTACAAAGAATCGAGAATGATGGAATTTATGGCAGACGCCGAAGCTTTCATCCTCGTGGCTAAAGCCGGATACTCGCCCAATGCGGCAATGTCAGCACTTAACCTGATGGATGCTTTGCCAAATATAAAATACTGGGATTCAACTCATCCAATCACAAAAGATAGAATCAAAAGCGCGAATGAAAATATTTCATACCTGAATCCGGACTGGGTTAATGCAGGTAAGGCAAATATTTTAAACAGCCCCGTGCTGCCTTGCAAAAAATCATCTGACAGGGTTTCTATAGTAATAGGCAAATCAAATACATCTAAAGACTTTTACGAGCCGGAAAATATTGAACAAAAAGTTACTCGCATTGCATACATGAACTACAAACAAGGCAGAATGGAAAATGCTATAAAATACTTCGAAAAGGCAAACAAAATTTCTCCCAATTATGCCAACTATTTGTACATTTCGTATGCAAATGAATATCTTTATAAAGCGTCGAAAACAAAAAAATACTTAAACGAGGCGCAAAAAGCTGTCAAAAAAGCAAGTGAACTCAATTTTTCAGATATAAATGTTCAAAATCAATTAAGAGACCTTGGAATGTCAACTTCACTATAACTTTGCAATGAATTGTGACAATGCCATTTATTAAGAATTTTGCAAATCTCAACGCTTTCTGCGTGTTATATTTCAATAAAATTTTTAATCACGGCATATAGACGCTTGCAATTTTCATAATCGATTTTTTTGATAATATTTATCAATTCTTCTTTAAGTACGTCCTCAGAATCATAACTTTCAAAGCTAAACAAGTCAGAAATATTGCATTCAAAAATTTCGGACATCTTCATTAATGTCGGAAGCGAAGGAAAAGATTTTCCTGACTCAATTAAGGCAATTTGGCGTTGATTTATGTCAACGAATTCACCAAGCTTAAATTGCGTCAAATGTTTTGCCAGCCTGTATTTTTTTATCTTTGCACCGACATTTTCTTTTATTGTTTTTTCGTCCACAAAAACCTCTTTTTTATATTATAAAATTCCTCATCAATATAAAAAAGGGGATTGCATATTGTAAAAATAAATTATTTATGATTTTATATATTGTAAAAATATTTATTTTACAATGCTAGAGAAAATAATGTCAAAAAAATTTAACCGTGTGATGAATATAGCAAAAGCAATCGGCATATTTGCAATTGTTGCAAGACATACATGCTGGGACATTTCAGGTGAATTTTTCACATGCAGAAGCTGGTATGTGCCGTTATTTTTCTTTATTTCCGGATATTTTTTCAAGGCCGAATTGTTTCAAAAACCGGATATTATAAAACAATACATTAATTACTTAAAAAATATTATCCGCAAATATTTCAGCAGATTTTATGCATATCATTTTTTCTACGGAGGAATGACATGGCTTGTATATATTTTATTCCAGAGAGTCTACGGGGAATTGCCTGATTTAAAAAATCTTACAATATTTGCGCTGCATTCGCCATTTTCTTTCAGTGCGCCAAACTGGTTTTTAGCACAACTGGGAATTTCTCTTGCATTTTTTGCATTTGTAATGGCTTTTGCAAAAAAATTTATCAAAAAAGATTTTCATGCAATTTTAATATTTTTACCTTTGGCAATAGCTTCAATAATGCTTGCAAAAGACAATTTTGACATTGCAACCGGTAGTGAAAAAATTTTAATTAGAACTCTGATAAGCGCATTTTACATTTACGGAGGATATTTATACAGAAATCATTTAGAACAAAAGATTAAATTTGACATAAATACTCTTTTAAAAGTAATGTGCCTGCAAATAATACTACTTCTTTCCTGCGGCAACAATATTAATCTTGACATCCACCTCGGAAGATTGTGGCATAATATATCACCGCTGGTTGCGCCATTCACGGGAATTTATTGCGTTATTTTTGCCTCAAAACTTCTGGCACCGCTGGTTAAAGAAGGGTCCATAGTAGACAAAATAGGAAGAAACACTCTGCATATTATGGCAAATCATATTTTTGTAATATTTTTGCTTGAAGTATCCATACTAGCGCTCGATGGGAAATTATCAACTGAACTTCCGAAAAACCTAATCTGCGATTTTTACAAAATGGAAAAATACAAATTTCTCTATGCATTTTTGTCAGTGATAATCTGCACATATATCGGCGAAATCCTGAATTTTACCGGCAAAATAATCAAAAACAAACTTACGGAATTTGCCAGAACAGTTATTCTAAAATCGTCCTTGCAACAGAATGACGTTCAAGAAGCACCATTAAAATAGAAATATCCGCAGGTTTCACGCCGCCTATTCTGGACGCCTGAGCAAGAGTTTTCGGACGGATTTTTTTGAGTTTATCTTTGGTTTCTGATGAAATATGATCAATTTTGTCGTAATCAATATCTTCCGGAATCTTAAATTTGTCAAGTTTTCCGGCCTGTTCAATCTGGAATTCCTGACGTTTTAAATATCCTTCATATTTTATTAAAACCTCAACCTGTTCATAAACATCACGTGAAACGCCAAGCAAATCAGTGGTTTCATCAATTTCTTTCAAAATTTTATATGTAATATTCGGACGCTTCAAAAGCTCGGCCGCCTTCATACCGCGCTCCATGTTCTCTCCGTATTTGGCAAGGATTTCGTTCACCTTTTCTGTCGGCGAAATCTTATGTTCAAGAAGACGCGCCATTTCTTTTTCAATATTTTCCTGTTTTTCAGTGAAAATTTTAAACTGCGCATCATCTATCAAACCAATCTTATGCCCGATAGGCGTCAATCTGAAATCCGCATTGTCCTGACGAAGCAAAAGCCTGTATTCAGAACGCGAAGTAAGCATTCTATAAGGATCCTGAATATCTTTTGTCACCAAATCATCAATCAAAGTTCCGATGTAAGATGAACTTCTCGACAACTCAAGCATTTCGGAATTATTAAGGTAATTCACTGCATTAATCCCGGCAATCAAACCCTGCCCCGCAGCCTCTTCATAACCGCTTGTTCCGTTGATTTGACCGGCAAAGAAAAGCCCCTTGACATCCTTTGACATCAAAGAATGCAAAGTCTGAACAGCAGGCACATAATCATATTCAACAGCATAAGCAGGTTTTATGATATGCGCATTTTCTAACCCAGGCAAGGAATGCAACATCCGTACCTGAACTTCAGCCGGAAGACTGCTCGAAAAACCCTGAATATACACTTCATAAGTTCCAAGCCCCTCAGGTTCAACAAAAATATGATGAGAAGGATTCCGGCTGAAACGCACAACTTTATCCTCAATCGACGGGCAGTAACGCGGGCCGACACCTTCTATCAAACCCTGAAACATCGGAGATTTGTCAAGATTTTCGCGAATTATTCTGTGAGTTTCCTCAGTTGTTCCGGTGAGATAACAGGGAACCTGATTTCTAACAGGTCTATTCGGCTTAAACGAATAAAAATTAAGTTCATCATCCGGCGGCTGGATTTTCATTTTTGAATAATCAATTGTTCTTTTATCAACGCGCGGAGGGGTACCGGTTTTAAGTTTTTTGATATTTATCCCGAGTTTTCTCAAAGAATCAGAAAGTCCGATTGCTGACATCTCGCCAAGACGACCGGCGCTGTATGATTTTAATCCCACAAAAATTCTGCCGCAAAGAGAAGTTCCGGTTGTCAGAATAATTGTGCGCGCCTTAAATTCAGTACCGAATTCATCAACGGCGCCTGTGATAACACCGTTTTCTGCAATCAAATCCGTGATACAAGCCTGACGGAGGTAAATATTTTCAGTATTTTCGATTACATTTCGCATGTAATCCATATATTGTCTTTTATCAGACTGAGCGCGAAGCGCACGAACAGCAGGACCTTTAGAAGAATTCAGCATACGCATCTGAATATAAGTCGCATCTGCCGCCTCTCCCATAACACCGCCCAGTGCATCAATTTCTCTTACAATCGTGGACTTTGCAGGGCCGCCGATTGCGGGATTGCAAGGCATAAGTGCAATATTATCAATATTAAGCGTACAAAGTAAAACCTTCGCGCCCAATCGGGCCGCAGAAATCGCAGCCTCGCATCCGGCATGACCTGCTCCGACAACTATACAATCGTATGTATTTTTTAAGTAATTCATAATTTTATTATAAGACAAAAAAGAGAAAAAGGGGAAGGGGAGGTTGGGTAAAAAGTGAAAAGTAAGAGGTGAGAGGTCGTTTACAAGAAATTATTATTCTAAAATATTTATAGATTTAAGTTTATATAACAATATCAGTTGGATACTCAAGAATAATAATCCCCCGATAAGGTCTTTTCACCTCTCACTTTTCACTCTTCCACCCCCTCTCTCCAACTTTAGTATAAATTATTCAACCATCTAGTATATTCAAACGATTTTTAAATATCTGGATAAAGTTTAATATAGTAAAGACGATAAAGTTTTTATACATCTTATATGGAGCTCATAATGTCAGAACAGATTTTAATACAACCTGCAGCAATAAAAACCGAAAATAGCAAAAAAGCTCAAATCTCTTTAGAAAAAGCAAGATTGGCTCATGAACGTTATCTTATCAGGCAAAACAACACTGATTTGAACGAAGCAATCGAGCATTATATTGATGCGGTTAAATTTGATCCGACAATTCCCGAGTCCTACTACAGATTGGCGAGTTTAATGTTTGAGCAAGGGCAGATTAGTATTGAAACCGCAATTGAACAGTGCAAAACCGCGGTTTCGCTTGCGCCTAAAAACATGAACGCGCACATGTACACAGGATTTTTCATGAAAATGGCAGAGGATTTTAAATCTGCAGAAGAAGAATTCAAATCCGCAATCAAAATGGGCAAACTTAAATCAGCGCGCCCGAGATTGATTTTATCGCAGGCCATTTTGCAAAAAATCAATTCAAAAAACGGCAATCCTGCAGATTACATGAATTTTCTCTACTATTTCCTCTCCGGAAGCATCATGCTTGCCTGGGACAGACCGACAATAAAGATGTTCTACAAAAGCATGTCTGATGATTTTTCTGTGTTCACTTACAATACGGTCGGAAAGTTTTTAGAAAAATTCAAAATGAATTCTGCGGCAGAAACAGTTTACAAACAAGCTGTTTCAAACACAAATCACAGCGAAATTTTCTACAACAAAATGGGTGATTTGGCTCTAAAAAACAAAGAACTTGAAATGACAATCGACTGCTACAGAAAAGTTCTTGAATCAAACCCGCTGAACCGCGAAGTTTTAATAAAACTTGCAACAGTACTTCAAACCTATTTCCCTGATAACACAGATGAAACAATTGACTGCTATGAAAAGCTTTTGTCTTTCGAAGAAGAAAAAGCGCAAATTTACTATGAACTCGGTCACTTGTATTTAAGAAAAGAAGACAAAATTAACTCAATCAGTGCATTTAAACTTGCGGTTGAGCAAAGTCCCGACAATCCGTTTTTCAACAATTCACTTGCTTATGCCTACTCAAAAGCCGAATTGTTTGAAGATGCGATTGCGCACTATCAAAAAGCCATTGAACTTAATCCCGACAAAGAATGGACGTCAATTGTATGTCAGGCACTGGGTTCAATTTACGCCGAACACATCGGAAATTTCGAAGCGGCCGTTGCAACTTATCAGGCTGGCATAATTCTTGATCCTAAGAATTATGATTTATATTTGGCACTTGGCGATATTTATATGGCTGATTACGATTTGGAAAAAGCAATCAAAGTATACTGCGATGCGATTACTTTGAATCCGGAGGACTACAGAGGCTATTCAAAATGCGGAATTGCGCTGTGGGAGAACAACTTCTTAGAAGAAGCGCTTGTTTCATATCACAAAGCAATTGAACTTAATCCGGAAAACGAATTTGCAAACAACAACCTTGGAATCCTTTATCTTGACGGATTAATGGATGCTGAGGAGGCTTTAGAATACTTTGAAGAGGCAATTGAACTCAATCCGAGTTACACGCTTGCATACTTCAACGCGGGCCGCGCAAGCCAGCAAATGGGATTCACAAACGATGCGGCACGCTATTATCAGATGGCAATTGATTTAAACAAAATTACGCAGGATTTGGATGAAGAAGACATCGAAACACGTCTTCGCAGCCTGTTTGAAGTTTAGGAATAAGAAAAACAGAAGGAGCGAAAAATGAATAACCACAGAGATTACGCCTGCCCCCCCCCCCCGAAAAACCGCTTATAGCAAGGGTTTTGGGAGTAGAAAAGCTTTTACATTAGCAGAAACTTTAATTACACTGGGGATAATAGGAATCGTTGCGGCAATGACTTTACCCGCATTAATTCAAAAACAGCAAAAAACAGTTCTTGTCACACGACTTAAAAAAACTTACACTGTTTTAAATCAGCAGATTATGCGCGCTCAACTTGATAACGGACCGTATGACACATGGCCTAAAGGCGGAAATATTGTTGTTGAAGAATATTTCAACACGTATTTTAAGCCTTACTTCAACGGTGTTCAACTGTGCGAAACTGCTATTTCATGCGGGTATAAATCAAAATATCCATGGAAGAATCTGTCAGGTAAAACTTTAGGTTGGTCTATAGAGTCAAGCACCACTCGAACTCTGTTTCAGCTTAATAACGGCACAACTGTTTTTATGCCGCGCAATACAACAGATGCTCAAGGACGGCCAAGCTATTATGGCAGCGGAATGGTGTATGTTGATATAAACGGGACACAATCACCGAATATTCTTGGACGAGATGTCTTTTTATTTCAAATTGATACCAAAAAAGGTATTCTACCGTTATGTTACGAGAAAGACGAAAATTATATAAATTCTAATTGCAATATGAACTCTACAGGTAATGAAAATTGCTGTACTGCAAAAATAATTTCAGATGGCTGGGAGATTAGAGACGATTATCCTTGGTAGAAGAGGCCCAAAAGCCTCGCAAGCCAGTCATTGTGAGGAACCCTCTACCGCCTTTTCGTATAGTTTTAAAATCTCATCAACGGCACAGTCCAGCAATTCGGATTATTTTTCTAAAATGTATAAATAAGAATCGTCAGAGTTTTTCAAGTCTTGAAATAACAAAAGACTGATTACTTTGCCTACGTTCACAATGCCGGCTTGTGCGCAAATACGAAATTAACGCTGCTAAAACAAATTTAACTGCTCTTGCTTTTCGAAATGTTTGCGCAAAAATGACGGCCTGTGGTATTTACAAAGCCCGTATTTGTCAATCGCAGCAATATGCTCTTTTGTTAAGTACCCGGCGTTTTTTGCCCAGCCGTATTGCGGAAATTCCGCATCAAGTTCTTCCATATATCTGTCGCGCGTAACTTTTGCCAGGATACTTGCCGCAGCAATCGAGGCGGATGTCGCATCGCCCTTCACAACCCATTTTTGCGAACACATGTCAAAATCTTTGATTCGCTTATTGCCATCCACCAGCACAAGAAATTTCTGATAATTTCCCTCCAAAGCTTCAGCAAGAGCTGCACGCTTTAAAACATCTTCCACTGCAAGTTTCATAGCCTTTAAAGATGCGTTTAGAATATTTATCTCCTCAATCTCTTCCACTCCCACGCAAACGGTTTTGTTAATTGTGTTTTCTAAAATTATATCGTACAAGATTTCACGTTTTTTCTTTGAAATCTGTTTGCTGTCATTTAGTATCGAAAGCTTTTCTATCAACTCTTTTGAGCGTTTATGAAAACACACCGCACTTGCAAAAACGCCGCCCGCAGCAGGTCCTCTGCCAGCCTCATCCGTTCCTATAATCATGTGGTTTTTGTAAAAAACATCATAGGCAAAAAGTTTTATAATATGTGAATCCGTTGTTAATTCAGCCATTACGCCTCCAAATCGTCAAGAACAAATTTTCCGATTTTACCCTCTCTGAAATCCCTCAAAACATAAATCGAAGTTCTTTCAATATCAGCCTCACCGCCTGTTTTAATCCAGTTGCGCGCAATTGCAATATTTTCAAGCGTAATATCGTTTTCCAGTTTGTAGTAATTTTTTACAATTTCCGGATAGTTTTCTGATAACAATTCCAGCAATTCTTCTGCGACAATTTCGTTTGAATAAGCGTTTTCTGATACCGAATTCACAAAAGCCAGTTTTTTCGCTCTAATCTGGTCTTCTTGTTTCATAGGAATAATCCCCGGGGTGTCAAGAAGTTCCAGCTGCGGATTTATCCGAACCCACTGCTGCTGGCGGGTAACACCTGCTTTTGCTCCGGTTTTGGTTTTGGATGAGCGTGTAAGTTTATTAATTATGCTTGATTTACCGACATTTGGCATGCCAACAACCATAACGCGTGCAGGACGTCTTAAAAGTCCTTTTTTCATAATCGCCTGAATCCGGGGCTCTGAAAGTTCAACGGCTTTTTTGACAATCTGGTTTAAATCTTTTGAATTTTTAGCGTCTGAAAGAATTACGGGGTATCCGGATTCTTTTTCTATTTTTTCAGCAAAAGCCTTCAGCTTGCCTCTGTCTGCCAAATCAGACTTATTGAACAAAATTAAACGGGGCTTATCATTTAACAGCCCCGCAATATTATCGTACCCGCTCGAGAGCGGAATTCTTGCATCAAGTACTTCTATCACGGCATCCACCAGTGACAACTGCTCTTTAAGCTTTCTTTCAGCTTTTGCTATGTGCCCGGGATACCAGTGAATATGAGTCTTATCTTTTTTCAATTTTTTCCTTGATACGAGTAGCTTTACCTGAACGTTCTCTTAAGTAGTAAAGTTTAGAACGTCTAACGTCTCCGCGTCTGAGAACAGTGATTTTGTCGATTCTTGGTGAGTGAATCAAGAACACACGTTCTACGCCAACGCCCTGGAATACTTTTCTTACAGTAATAGTTTTGTTGATGCCTTCGCCGTGTTTTTTAATGATTGTGCCTTCGAAAGCCTGAATTCTTTCTTTGTTTCCTTCAACGATTCTGACGAAAACTTTTACAGTGTCGCCGGGGTTTACATCCGGAACTTCTTTTTCCATGTAAGTTTTTTCTAATTCATCAATAATAGGGTTCATTTTCTTTTTCCTTTATAATTTTATATTTCGTACTTTTGAATTCCTTAATCGGTGTTACACATCTTTTTCCACAAAAAAAACTCACCGACGCACGTAAGTATAGTAATAGTATTATAAAGAAGAAAATTTTGCAAGCGGCTATTAATAAATGTTTACTATTGGAAGAATCGGAAAATCTTTGTGGTAATCTTATTTTATGAAAAGTTTTATCGACAACATTTTAAAAAACAGAAAAAACAAGAAAAAGCAGTATTGCAACACAGACACCATGGGTGTAAACATTGACAAGAATGAATATTACGAGATAAAACTTTCAAATTCGGCGCATCCGGAGGATATTTACAAAAAATCTTGACAATTCGATTTGCTTGGGATAAATTATACTTACGCGCAATAAATGCGCAATGACAACAAAATAAGGGCATGTGGTACTCTGCCGATGAAACGATTAAATATCGTTTCAGAGAGGGGTAGACACGCTTAGTGACGCAGTCACTTTACAATTTAACAAGGGCATGTGGTGGAATGGTAGACACGCTAGTCTTAGGAACTAGTGCTAACCGCGTGGGAGTTCGAGTCTCTTCATGCCCAGATAAAGCCTCAATGTTCATAACCCATTGAGGCTTTATCTTTGTCTTGAGTGAGATGAGAAACTCTGGTTAGGAGTTCGAGCAGATTTTTTTGCAGAGAGCGGAGGTCTTTTGCAAAATGAACGAGAGTTCATTGAAGCAAAAACCGTAGACTCGTTTAACGCAAAAAAATCCAAGACAGTCTCTTCATGCCCAAGTTTTCATACAGATAGCACTGTGTGAAATAGACTCTAATGAGCCGTCAAGGCTCTATTTTGTTGCCTTGTTCGGTTCAAGATTATGAACAAATATGGTTTCAAAAAAGAATTGTTAAGCAAATTGAAAAATCTTTACAAATAGCGCAAATATAGTAATAATAATAGTAATAGTTGTTCATTATGTATAAACAATTTGCCTAGCAAAATATTTTTTTAGGTTTTTATATTTGTGTAACATAAAAAAGGAGAATGTGTATGCAAGTACACGGAATTCAATCAAACAATTACAATGCTAGTTTTGGTAGATTTGGGCGCAGTCGTTTTTCATCTAGTTCTACATCAGGTGTAAAAGAAGTTTTAGACAGCTATTGTAGAGGGAATAAAAGTAATAAAAGTAAGAACAGTGCAAAAGAATTAGCTGAATCTTTAATTGATAAATGTAATGAGCAAGAACTAAAACAACTTGCCGAAAAGCTTGAAAAGAAGCTTAGCACTCCAAATATTGATACGTCTTGGCTTTAATACGCAGAAGGCTTTGAAAATGTCTTCAATCTTAGGCGACACAACCATTCTAAAAACTTTGAGTTTCAAGTCGTATGTCAAGCTCCAAGTTAAAAGACAGGATAAAATTTTATCCTGTCTTTTATTATATTTATTGAATTTTGGTAAGTACGAGAACTTACTGGCAAATTTTATTTTTACGTGTTTTAATGCAACACAAGGAGTATAACAATGGAAATAAACAGAATCCAAAACAACAGTACGGTTTTTCAGGGCAAATTTATTCGTAACGAAATATTAGAAAAAAGAATAAATAGTATTTATTCTCCGGATGCATTAAAAGATATGTATAATGCTTTAAAAAGAATGGATGCTCAAAAAGACGGTAAAATATACAAATATATCGAGGAATCACGTGATGTTGAGAATGGTATTGGCGGTTTGGACATTACGACAGATACAGTTGCATATATAACAGATAAAAAGGGTAATAAACTTCAAGATATGTTGATAAGCAGTGAGAGTCTATATAGTGACGGTTGTACAAATTTTGAAGCTCCTTCTGATTATTTAAAGGACTTTATTTGTGGATTTGTCAAAAAGTTTTATCCCGAAAAAATTAATAAAGAAGAAGTTAGAAATAATATTTTTGAAATACTTGATTAAATTTATTAAACAATTTGCAACAATTCCTTAATAATAAATCCAAAAATTATTATTTGTGTTAGAATTTATTTATGAAAAATTTGAGAGAAAAACCTATCTATCTTGAATTTCCGCTTTTACAAATAATTTATATAACATGCTGGATTCCGGCCGGCTTTGCAATCTCCAAATACCTTGGCGGCTTAACTGTTATATTTGTTTTTAATATTCTGGCAGTGATTTTAAAATCAATCTACTCATTTGCCTTTGAGTTATTTGTATTTTCAGGACGTTTTGGAGCCATGATGCCGCGTTTTACGGAAATTGCTATTATCGCGTTTGATATAATACTTCTTGTTATCGGATTGGAAATTATAAGCCATTTTCTATCCAAAAAACGGGTCGAAGGAGGGTGGAATGTGTAAGGGAATTGCTTGGAGCATAAAAGATTTTTACAAAAACCCGATTTTTTTATTCGGATTTGTTGTGCTTATATTAAGCATAATTTTGCTTGTTAAATGCAATTTCACACTGCCTGATTATTATATTGACAGAACGGCAGCTGACAATATCGCACAAACAGTCAGCCCAAAGGAAGTTTCAAGCGCGGTAAGCCCTTTAAGAAATCCGAATTTCATACCGGACAATACTATTTTCCATATTTGGGGGTATTTTATTGCAATTCTTTTGTTCTCAATAATCTTCAGGATAAAAGACTTTAAATCTTTCACAAACCTCACAATCTTTAATAAAAAATTGTTTGCATTTCTATGGATAAACATTTCATATCCGATAATATCTTATCTGTATGTTTCTTCATACATGGCGGATTTAGGAAAGCATGTATACAACGGAGCGGCTGATTCAATGGGAATTCCGTTTTTTACAATGATTAGCGTGCTTGTACTTTACGGAATCATTTATTATCCGCTCACGAATTTATTGACATTTGCTACTTATAATACAAAAATTAAAAGAATCTTCTATATTATCATCTGGATTGCCATAACACTTCTGTGGATAGTGTGCGCGCTGGATATTTTTACATACAAATTCATATATAATAATATTTTATTGGATTTCTGCCATATTGTGTGGATATTTTACGGAATATATTCAATTAAATATATAAAAGCAAAACCCCAAATGAACTAATATGATTTTACATAACTTAAACTATTTGCTCTCGGAGAACTTTAAGTAGTATGATTTTAATGGATAAATTATGATAGGAGATTGAGTATGAAAAATATATTCAAGGTAATGCTGTCTTCTTTTGCGGTAATGCTTGCGGCAGGATGCGCTTTTGCATTCCCCGATGTTGCAGAAGACCACTGGGCAGTCAAACAAATTAATGAATTAAGCGAAAGAGGAATAATCGTCGGATATCCTGACGGAACATTCCAGCCGGACGAAAACGTTACACGTGCAGAATTTGCAAGCATGGCAATCAACGCACTCGGACAAGAAGGAATCCATGTTGCACAGCCGGTCAAGTTTACTGATATTACTGAAGAATTCTGGGCTTATGATGCAATCCAAAAATCTTTGTATTTTGAACTGATTTCATACTCGCCGGAAAGCGAACTTTTCAGACCCGACGATTCTGTTTCCAGAGCAGAATCAATCACAATGGCTGTAAATGCTCTTACAACACAAGATATTACCGATGTTAAGGCTGTTGAAGTTTTGAAAAACTATACTGATTTAACATCAGTACCGGAATCTTTTATAATTCCGGCCGGAAAAGCTGAAATATTAAATATGCTTGTCACAATTCCTTCTGAAAATGCAAAAAGAATCGAAGCAACCCGCCCTGCAACCCGCGCAGAAGTTGCCGTAATTCTTTACAGAATGATTGAAGAAGCAAGACTTAACCCGAACGCAAAACTTGCGGAAGTTATGCGCCCCAAAAGCGGCGAAGGTTTTGTTATAGACGAAGCAACAGTCCAAGGTACAATCGGCACAATCCCCGCCGGAACTATCGTTCCTATAAGATTGACAAAAGCAATCAGTTCTCAAATCAACAAATCAGGCGACATCTTCGTTGCAGTTGTTCCGATGAACTACGTAACAAAAGAAAATTACATTCTGATCAACAAAGGCTCAACCCTCAAAGGCCAGCTGCTTGATGTCAGAAAAGGCAAATGGTTTGTCAGAAACGGTGTTTTAGTTCTTGACAACAACCTTATTGTGACACCGAACGACCAGACAGCAAGATTCCATGCTGAAGGTGAAATTACTAAAGACAGAAACTGGTTTATGAAAATAATCAGAGCGCTTTTGAAAGGCGAAAAACTGGAAAATCTTCCTGAAAATTCAGTTGACGTTAAACTGCTGAAACCCGTTAAAGTTGACCTTACAAATGGCTGGATTATTGAATAATTTAAAGTTTTAAGTTAAGGCGGCGCATTCAAAAGCAAACCGCAAAATCTAAAAAAGCCTCCTAAAAAGGAGGCTTTTTGTTTTAAAAATTTTGCCTGATTGGGAATTGAAATATTAACAGAAACAGGGTAAACTTTTTTTATGAGAGAAAATCTTGCAGAAATCAAAAACTTGCATGTTGAATACAAAACCGACAAAGGCATCTTTGGCGGCGTTCAGACGATTTATGCGGTGAACGGCGTGGATTTGGAAATAAAAAAAGGCGAAATCCTTGCAATCGCCGGCGAATCCGGCTGCGGCAAGTCGACGCTTGCAAAAGCAATAATCAAACTTGAGGCGAGCAAAAGCGGTGAAATAATTTTTGAAGGGCAAGATATGCTGAAAATGGATTCAACTGAACTGAAAAATTTCAGAAAAAAAGTCCAGATGATTTTCCAAAACCCATATTCAAGCCTTGATCCGAAAATGAAAATTTTCGACACTCTGAAAGAACCGCTGAAAATTAACACAAACCTGAGCGATTCCGAAATTGAGCGGATTGTCACTGAAACAGCCTGCAAAGTCGGCCTTGATAAAGAATGCCTCTCGCTTTATCCTCACGAATTTTCGGGCGGTCAAAGGCAGAGAATTGCAATTGCAAGAGCGCTCGTTTTAAATCCGGAATTCGTGCTTGCAGATGAACCCGTAAGCGCGCTTGATGTCAGCATTCAGGCACAAATCATCAACCTTTTAAAAGAATTAAAAGAAAATTACAACCTGACATTTATGCTGATTACGCACGATTTGAGCGTCATAAAATATCTGGCTGACCGCGCAGCTATAATGTATTTGGGCGAAATTGTCGAACTCGGCACGGTTGACGAAATCTTTAACAACCCGAAACACCCATATACAAAAGCTTTGCTAAGTGCGATTCCGCAATTTTCACCAGATGCCGCGGGTTCAAACGAAAAAACTCTTTTAAAAGGCGAACTTCCATCCCCCTCAAATCCGCCGCAGGGCTGCAAATTCCACACCCGATGCCCCTATGTAATGATGAAATGCAAAGAAAAAGCGCCAAACAATACAAATTTCGAAAACGGACACACCGTCAAATGCTTCCTGTATGAATAACAACCGTACAAGTTTGCCCGCACTAAACTTTGTGCTATAATCGGAATATGGATAAAAAAGTTATAACAACAAACAGAAAAGCTTTTCATGATTACACGATTTTCGACAAATTCGTGGCCGGAATTGTGTTGACCGGAACCGAAATTAAATCAATCCGCAAAAACGCAATCAATTTGAAAGATTCTTTCTGTAAAATTGAAGATAACGAAATTTTCCTCTACAACTGCCACATTTCGCCTTATGAACAGGGTAACCGTTTTAACCATCAGGCCGAACGCACAAGAAAACTCCTTCTGACCAAAAAAGAAATCCTAAAAATGCACTCAAAAGTAAAAAAAGACGGATATTCAATTGTGCCTTTGGAAGTTTTTATCACACATGGATTTGCAAAAGTAGAAATCGGGCTTGCCAAGGGTAAAAAGCTTCACGACAAACGCGACGACATCGCAAAAAAAGACCAGAAGCGAGAAATGGACAGAGCTTCCAAAATCAGGTACTAACTTAATCAAAAAAAAAACCGCCCCAAATAATTTCTTCAACCGGTTTAAGCCTCCTTTAAAAAAAACGGCAGGACGTGATTTTTTAACCGGCGAGTCAAAATAAATAAAAAAAAAGTTGAAAAGGTATGAAAGTAATTCTCTTAGGAAAAGGCAAAATGCTTGCCAATATGATAGAAAGCGCACGCGAATCCGGCGTTGAAATTGCCGGTGTTATGCGTCATGAAAGAACTACTTTGACCTCATTTAAACTCTTAATGCATGATTTATTCAAAACCTCGCACGATTTGACGCTCATAAAAAAATACAAACTTCCTGAAATAAAATGCAAGTCGGCGAATTCGGATGAATTCCGCGAATATGTCTTAAAATGCAATGCTGATATCATTATGGTCGGCACATGGCGCGAAAAACTTCAGCAAAAAACTTTTTCAATGCCCAAAATAGGCACAGTTAATATTCACCCGTCGCTTTTACCGCGATATCGCGGGCCAAATCCTTATATGCAGGTAATTTTGCACGGAGAGAAAAAAACAGGCGTAACCCTTCATCTTGTAGACAAAAATCTTGACACCGGCGCAATCCTTTTGCAAAAAGAAATTGACGTTCTGCCGGACGACACAGGAAAAGAACTTCGCGAAAGAACATTTTCGGCTGCGCGTGAGATTGCAGCTGAATTTTTCAGAAAAATCCAGACAGAAGTCCTCATTCCCATAAAACAAAATGAATCTCGGGCAAGTTATTTCGGAAATATTGATGAGATGATGAAAATGCTTGACTTTAAAAACCAAACAGCAGAAGAAATTTCACTCACAATCCGCGCACTTCATCCGTGGCTTCCATGTTACATTACGATTGGCAAAAGGTTTTTGAAAGTTAATCCTTATAAAATTAAAATCATAGGAGCCTCATCGAAAACACTTTCAGAATTGCTTTTAAAAAACATAATGCCTATTGATGCCGGAACGATTGAGAGTGAAGCAGCACCATCCTCGGCATTGCCGGGCGAAATTATCGCAAAAGATTTCAAAACACGTTCTCTCACAATTGTCTGCAAGGACGGAAGGGCTGTCAAAATGGACGATTTGAAACTCTGGGGAGTTTTCATAAGACCATTTACTTCACTTTTTATCAAACATTTACACTAAAAGCCTCCGCCCCCGATTATTAATAGAAAGGACCCCAAAGGCCTCCGGCAATTTTCTTAATAAATCCAAAAGCCCCGTTATCATACATTGCGCCAATGCGATATGATTTGAAACAAGTTAATTTATCAAAATTGAGAATTAGCGAACTTCAAAAATTAAAAAACGACACATTCACTCCCTCTAAAAAAGTTCCGACTTCACAACCTGAAGTCCGCTCGATTCCTTTTCACAAAAACAGACAAATCCAGCCGGTTAATATTCTTATAAGAGAAATGAAACGCCTCGGACTGGAGCAATTTATCAAAAAATACGGAAAAAGAGTAACTTTAGAAATTTCTGAACTGGTCAAAATGATAGATGGCCAATTTCGTAACCTCACGGGTTTAAAAGAACCATTAACTGTATACAGAGGTGTGCAGGAGAACGTAAATAAAAGCTCAAAATCATTTTTTGATAAATTATTCAAAGCAAATGAGGGAGAAGAAATTATTCCCGATTGCGGATATACTTTCACCTCGTTAGATAAAAACATTTTCCGTGTATACGGCACCCACGCTCATCATCACTCAAAAGCCGTGCATGGACGAACGGCCGCATTAAAAATAAGAATTCCTCAAAACGCTAAAGTGTCTTTAACTGATGATTACAACGGCGAAATACTTTTGCCAAGAAACGCAAAGTTCAAAATAATTTCTAAAAAAATCAACAAAAACAAATCTCTTGAGATGGAGCTCGAATACATCGTTCGTAAACAGGGGATTAAAGTCTCAGAAATCCCTCCAAAACTCAAAGCATACAAAAAAAGAAAAAATCTTGAATTCTCATTTTAGAACAAAAAAGAAGAATCAGAATTTAAAATCTCTTTCTCCGTTATGGATTTTAATCAGATTTTCATCAACGGTTTGTTTGATTTTTGAGTTTTCAAGAGTTTTGACTTCAGCCGCGATAAGCTTTTCACCGACAGCTTTTGTCTCAGGCTGAGCGTAATCTTCCAGATACTCTTTCAGCGTCATAATCGCATTCGGGTGGCAGAAGTTATGGATTTGCTGCTCTTTGCAGATTTCCATAAACCTGTCGCCGGTTCTTCCGCTGCCGTAGCATGCTGTGCAAAAACTTGGCAGAAATCCGAGTTCCATCAGCCATTTAATAACTTCATCCAGAGTTCTTCTATCCGAAACATCAAACTGCGCAGATTCATCCTTCTCCGGCATTGGTTCAAAATATCCGCCAACACTTGTTTTAGACCCGCCTGAAATCTGCGAAACGCCAAGGTGCAAAAGTCTTTCACGGCATTTTTCGCTTTCGCGGGTTGAAATTATCATGCCGGTGTATGGAACTGCAATTCTGATACAGGCGGCAATTTTTGCAAAAATTTCATCGTCAATTCCGTTGTCAAAAGCGTCAGGGTCAATATCATCAGCCTTTTTGATACGCGGAACGCTTATTGTATGCGGGCCGACACCGAATGCGGCTTCCAAATGTTCTGCATGCATCAAAAGCGCGGAAAATTCGTACTTGTAGCTTTCAAGTCCGAATAGAACCCCAAGACCAACATCGTCAATTCCTCCTTGCATTGCTCTATCCATGGCTTCTGTATGATATGCGTAATTGTGTTTCGGGCCAGTCGGGTGAAGTTGTTCATAACTTTCTTTGTTGTAAGTTTCCTGAAAAAGAATGTATGTTCCGATACCCGCGTCATGAAGTTTTTTATAATTTTCAACGGTTGTTGCGGCAATATTTACATTAACCCGGCGAATTGCGCCGTTTTTGTGTTTGATTGAATAAATTGTTTTGATAGATTCCAAAATATATTCAATCGGGTTGTTAACAGGGTCTTCTCCGGCTTCAATCGCAAGTCTTTTGTGCCCCATATCCTGAAGCGCAATAACTTCTTTGCGGATTTCTTCCTGAGTCAATTTTTTACGCGGGATATGTTTGTTTTTAGCATGGTAAGGGCAGTAAACACATCCGTTCACACAGTAATTCGAAAGATATAAAGGCGCGAAAAGCACAATTCTGTTGCCGTAATAATCTTTTTTAATTTTTTCTGCAAGCGCGAAAATTTCTTTGTTTTTCTCTTCAATTTCGCATGCAAGAAGAACGGCGGCTTCGCGGTGCGTAAGCCCTTTTGCAAGTTTTGCTTTTTCTAAAATCTTATCAATTAATTCAAGATTATTTTTATTTTCTTCAGCGTAATTTAAAGACGCTAAAACTTCTTCGTGGTTAATAAATTCTTCGGCTTTGTGTGACTTCGGATTGTACATAAATCCCTCCTCTGATAAATTCATGATACAACTATAATTTTTTTTTACAAGGCAGGAAAAAGTTTATACAAAAAATATATATTTCTTACGCATAGAATTATACTTTTCTTTATCATAAACTTTTAATATTATACTAATTCTGAGGAGTTTCAAATGAATTTATCAATAACCCCTTTTCATACAAAAAATCAAACAAGCTTTCAAGGCGCTGAATTGAACAAACGCGCAGTGCATGAACTTGATACTGTTGTTAAGCCGTTTTTGGCTGAATATATTCGTCCGCAGGATGAAATTTTGCTTGATGAAATTGCAAAAAAAATCAGAAAATTAAGACCCCGAAACCTAAAACCGGCATATCATCCGAATGAATTTAAAGAGGCTCAAAGATTGCATATCGGGGAATTGGATGCAAATTTGGATGAGTTTGAATATTTAGCAGGAAAATCAGAAAAATGGTTTGCGGGAAATGATGCAAAAGCATTAGCAGATTCAATTAGAAAAAGCGGACTTTTTGAGGCTCCGGATTTTTTAGCCGCACCTTTGAAATTTTACAAACAACTCAAAACAGATATCAAAAACGGACTTTTCAATATGACGTTTGCAAAGTTAGCGCCGCAGCAATACAGCAACCAAAAAACCTTAAGCGCTGCCGAAGGTGAACTTGAACTAAACAGTCTCTGGTATGGAAGGGTTCAGGGACAAGCGGAAAGACTTCAAATACAGCTGAAAAATAATACTTTAACGGAAGATTTCTTTGCAGAGAAAATGGCAAAAATCAAAAATGCAATTGATATTCACAAAAAACTTCTTCCTGATATTGAAGAAGCAACAGAAAGAGCAGCCGACGTTAACAAAAAGATTTCTGTCACTGCGGAAGATGAAAACATTTTAAACAGCCTCCACAAACCTGCGCAAAGAGTAATCAGCAGAAATGTGAGTAAATTTAATGAAAAAGTTCAGAATATTAAACTCAACAATGAACAGGAAAACTTCCTGAAAGAATTATTCAAAAAACAAAAATCAGAAATCGAAAACTTGTGGAATACTATTGAAGAAGGCAAAAAAGCAGCCTTTGCACCTCAAAAACAAGAGCCGTCGCAATACTATTATTTCGATGATGATATGCCGTTTTAGTTTAATATTTTAACCGTTCGAAGGGCAATCAGCAACAACGCCGCCGCCGATTAAATGTCCGTCAACAAAATCATACATAACGCTTGCCTGACCGGGAGTTAGCGAATTGACAGGTTCATAAAAAGTAATGTCTGCGTAATCTTCAAAAAGTTTCACATGCGCTTTTTTAGCCTGCATATTGTAGCGGATTTTTACCATTGCATCGAATTCGTTTGATTTATTTGCAAAAGTCGTGTCTACAATATTCAAATCGGTTATTTTGAGAGTTGTTTTATAATTGTCTTCTTCACGGCCGACGTAGACTATATTTTTTTCAGCGTCAATCTTTATAACATACAAAGGATAGGGTGCCGCAATTCCAATGCCTCTGCGCTGGCCGATTGTATATTGGTAACAGCCTTCATGTTCCCCCCATTTTTTACCGGTTTGAATGTCAATAAATTCGCCGCGTTTTACTCCGAATCTTTCAATCAAATATTTTTTTGAAGTCATTGGTTTTTGGATAAAACAGATATCCTGGCTTTCTTTCGAATCTTTTGGAGGAAGGTCAAAATCCTGAGCAATCTTTTTCACTTCATCTTTTTCATAAGAATATAGCGGAAAAATAGTTTTTGACAGTTGCTTTTGTCCTAAGCGATAAAGAAAATAGAGTTGGTCTTTGTGTTCATCTTTTGCCGGAAAAAGTTTGTAAATACCATTTTCACAGCGAATATCCGCGTAATGGCCTGTTGCAAAAACATCAGCGTGAAGGCTTTCTACTGCATAATCAAAAAGAAGCCCCCATTTAATAAACTGGTTGCACATAATGCAAGGATTCGGGGTTTTGCCGGCAGCGTAAGAGCTTTCGAAATATTCGACAACTTTTTCTCTGAAACTTTTCGTAACGTCACAGACAAAATGTTGAATACCAAGCTTGTCAGCCACGCGTTTGGCGTTATTAACCACAGAAACTGCGGCTGGAGAATCAACCATTTTTCCGGTAAGCCCGATAACTTCAAAACCTTGATTTTGCAGCAAAAGTGCGGTGACAGAACTATCAACGCCTCCGCTCATTGCAACTACAGCTATTTTTTTCTTTTTATCCATAACCGGATTATAGCAAAAAAACAGGATAAAGATTATTGAAATAAAAAATTCATTAAGCTAAAGCTATCGCTTTACAAAAACATCTTCGCATTTACAGCCGTGGCATCCCTGGTTGGCCCCCGGCCTTAACGTAATGCGCAATCAATGTTAGCGAAAGAACAACAAAACAGGCATTGTCTGAGCGGCGCGATGAAAGAATAAATTCGCAAAATAGAAAAACATAGCGAGTTTGCCTGTACGGCTTGAGCGTTACAATTGATTAGCGAATGAAGTGCAGGCCGGCGGTTTGCGTCACTTTGCCGCCAAAGTGACCGCCGTCCGCGGAGGACCCGTCGGAGACAAAATATAAGAATAATTTAGTTAGTTACGAGTTTTGAACATGAAAAATAAGCTGGATTGCTTGCCTGTGCCGTTGGTGAGATTATCGAACCATACGGAACAGGATGCTAGCGAGTACGCTTGCGCTCGCAATGACAACCTGAGGATTTGGAGATTTTCGAAAATGTTGACGTTAAGGCCGGGTTCAACCCTGAACGCCACGACTGTAAATGCGAAGGTGTTTTTGTAAACCGATAGCTATGGCTTAATGAATTTTTTATTTCAGTAATCTTTATCATGTTTTTTTGCTATAATTGACTCACGAAGGAGAGAAAGATATGGAAATTAAATCAATAATCATGGCTGCAGGCAAAGGCACCAGAATGAAATCTGAAACACCTAAAGTTTTGCATGAAATTCTTGGCAAAACTATTTTAGGTTATGTACTCGACAGCGTAAAAAATATAACAACCGAAAATTTCGTAATTGTCGGTCACAAAGCCGAACAAACCTCCGAATTTGTCGAAAAAAACTACAATACATCAAAAACAGTTTTGCAATCACCGCAATTGGGTACCGGCCATGCGGTCTCTATGGCATGTCCTTATCTTGAAGACTTCAAAGGCCAAATTTTAATCCTTAATGGCGACATCCCGCTGGTCACAGAAGAATCCCTGAAAAAATTCATTGAGTTCCATAATTCCTCAAATTCTGATTTGACAGTACTAAGTACAATATTCGAAAATCCGGCCGGTTACGGACGTATTATCAGAGAATCTGACAATACTTTAAAAGCCATTGTTGAAGACAAAGACACCACTTTTGAACAAAAATCCGTTAAGGAGATTAATGCAGGTATTTACATCCTCAACTGGCCAAAAGTAAAGCGAGCATTTTCTCAGCTTACAAGCAACAACGCGCAGGGTGAATATTACTTAACCGATATTGTTGAATGGGGCAAAAAAGAACGCCTGAATGTTAACGCATATATTCTCGAAAACAGCGACGAAATTTATGGCATAAACTCTCGCCGCAACCTTGCGGAAGCCACCCGCATAATGAATTCCCGCAAACTCGACTCATTAATGGATAACGGCGTCACAATCATAGACCCGTCATCAACATGGATTTCTGAAGACACAGAAATAGGCGCAGACACAATAATATATCCGGCAACTTACATCGAAGGCCGCAATAAAATCGGCAAAAACTGCAAAATCGGCCCCTGCGCACACCTCAGAGGAAATGTCGAAATAGCTGACAACTGCAAAATCGGCAATTTTGTTGAAGTCAAAAATTCAAAAATCGACCACAACACAAACGCCGGACACTTAAGCTATATCGGCGACAGCGAACTCGGTGCGTCTATAAATATCGGGGCCGGAACAATCACGGCAAATTACAACCCGCTGACAAAAGTTAAAAGCAAAACCATATTAAAAGACAACGTAAAAATCGGCTCAAACACAGTTCTTGTTGCACCGGTCACAGTTGAAGAAAGCGCGAATATCGGGGCAGGAAGTGTTATAACTAAAAACATCCCCCAAAACGCGCTTGCTCTCACTCGCTCGCCATTAAAGATTCTTGCAGATTGGGTCAAGAATTATTCAAAATAAAACACAAGGGGCTTTCAAAATTCGAAAAGCCCCTTTTTGAATTAATTCCACGGATAATCATCCTTGATTTCCCAATCATCCATCATGATTACTCCGGCGCAAAAAATCCCGTCATTCCTGCAGCTTCTTTGATTATTACCATTTAGCAGGAATTCGCGATCATAACTGTATTTAGTTTCATCATTATAAATAAAATTAACACCATAAGGACTCACTCCGCTTTTTGGCTGGATTGTGAAGAAAAACACATCTCTGCCATATCGGTTAGGCTTTTTAAATCCGTTTAAATCAACAACGATATTAACCATTTTTTGCGGCTTCAAAGATTCAACAGAAAGCAGAGTTCCGTCTGCAAGTATCAACTTTGGATTGTGGCTAAAGCCGGCATAACCGGTACAATTAGATTTACCGTCTCTGCAGTATATTGTTTTCCCGCCCGGGAATTCGCCGGATTTGTACTCTTTTACAACTTTGAAGTAGGGTTTTATGTATGTATCTTTAAATTGATCGGCCGTTAAATCAAAATTCCAGTACTCAATATTTTCATAATCAGCCTCTGCATGCCGAACAGCCTGCTGAATAAGTGAGTAAACTTTTTTAAGCTGAGTGGCAGTCTGTTTCTTTTGATAATTCCCGATTAAATTCGGAAGAGTCATCGCAGCCACAATTCCAATAATCCCGAGTGTAATTAAAACTTCCGCCAGAGTAAAAGCGGTTTTTGAAATCTGATTTAATGCAGAATTTTTTACTTCCGCACAAACCTCAAACCCTTGAGGAGCGTTAAATGCAGGTGCCCCCCCCCCCCTGAAATTCAATAATAGCGTACTTTTGCATACCTTGCTCCTTAAAAAATAAAAATATTACATTTATAATTATAACAAATCTAAACAAATTCTGCAACCTGAAGTCCGTCGTGATAAAATTAGATTATGAGCCACAAGCAAATAAAATGGATAATGTTTGTAATAGCGGCTGTAGGCAATTTTATAGCCATGCTGGATTCAACGACAGTAAATCTTGCACTTTACCCGATGTCAGTAGATTTACATGTTTCAATGAGCCAAATCCAGTGGGTTATGATTGCGTACATGCTTGTGCTTACTGTATTTTTGCCGTTTTTCGGAAAGCTTGGCGACATTTTTCCGAAAAACAAACTCTATGCTGTCGGATTTACGCTATTTGCGCTCGGCGCATTTTTAAACACAACTGCCGGAAATTTTACTCATCTTGTGATTTACCGCTGTATTGAGGCAATCGGCGCGTCAATAATGCTTTCAAACGCGCAGGCGATTATTGCAGGAATTTTCAAAAAAGAACGCAGGGGAAAGGCGCTCGGCTTAAACGGCTGTATAATTGCAATCGGCGGAATGAGCGGGCCGGCGCTGGGGGGAATTTTGATTAATGCATTCGGCTGGCACTCTGTATTTTTCCCGTGCATTCCGTTCGCAATTGCGGGGGCATATTATTCTTGGAAAATGCTTCCGCACGGGGTTAAAACCAAACGCGAAAATTTCAAATTTGATTACAAAGGATTTTTATACTTTACGGTAAGTTTATTTGCACTGCTTCTTGCAATATCAGAAGGGCACACATGGGGCTGGAGTTCATTGAGAATAATCGCACTCGGCGTTATCACGCTGGTTTTTGGCGGGTTATTTTATTTCAGAGACCACAAAATCAATTATCCGCTGATAAACTTTTCGCTGTTTGCAATAAAACCGTTTACGTTCGGGAATCTTGCTGTTATGACGTCATACATGGCAATGTTTACAAACAGCATACTTCTTCCGTTCTTTTTGCAGGAAATACTTCATTACAACCCGCTTGTCACGGGGCTTTTGATTCTGCCGTATTCGGTGACGCTTTCTGTTATCGCACCTGTTAGCGGAAGACTGTCCGGAAAATACGGAAGCCGATATCTGACGCTTGCCGGCCCGATTGTTTTTATTATTGCACTGATTTTATTCACTATTTATGATAAAAATGTTCAGATGTGGCAGATTGTTGCGGCATCAGGAATTATGGGGGTCGGAAACGGGCTTTTCCAGTCGCCTTCTAACAACGCCATTATGACAAGCGTTAGGAAAGAAGAATTCGGGATTGCATCGGGGATTCTTGCGCTTTCAAGAAACATGGGAAATATTCTCGGCGTGGCTGTTACGATTACGCTTTTTGAAACGTTCAAAAAACTTTTTCTTGAGGCGGGAAAGGTTTATGACATCGCATTTTTGACATCATACAGAGTGACTATGGGATTCGGAATTTTGTTCGGTTTATTCTGTTTGGGATTTGCGTTTGTAGCGTATCGGAAAAATTCAAACGCCGCATAATATCAGAAAACTTTGCTGTTTTACATGCAAAAAAAGACTTGCGGATGGCCAGTTGAAATTAAAGCAGGATTCGATATAAATACGGGCACAATCAAACGCGGCTCTGCAGAGGACGACAAATCCTAAGTTGGCAGAAAAATCGCACCAATCAGTCAATCACAATTTCTTTTTCGCATTTGTAAGTCACATAGCCCAAATTTGCCCCCGGCGGCTTTTTGAGATATTTTCTTTTTGTATAAATCACGCCCACTTTAGAAGATTGGGCGCCTGATGAGTATTTTTTGGCTAATTTTGCACATTCAAAAATCATTTCATCAGAAGGCGACGGGCATTTCAACAGAACATGTGAGCCTGCGCAGTCTTTTGTGTGAAACCAGAAATCCTCATCTTTTGCGAGTTTTGAAACAATATAATCATTCTGGCGGTTGTTTTTTCCGACAAAAACCTTGTACCCGTCAAGTTCAAGAGCCATCGGCTCAAGAGAAGTTTTTTCGCGCGGTTTTGACGATTTTTCCTGTGAAATTTCCGCTCTGATGTCAAGCAATTCTTCAATAGAATCCGCAACATCCAGAGAATAGAGAATTTGTTCTGAATAATCAATATTCGCCTTCATATTGAAAGCAAATTCCGTAAGTTTCAAAACAGTGTTTTTGCCCTTGTTATAAAGTTTGTAGAAACGGTTTGCATTTTCTTTCAAAGTTATTTGAGAATCCAGTTCGATAAGAATTTCTTCGTTTTTAAGATAATCAAACACTCTTGCTGTGGCGGAATAATCTTTCAGATTATAAAGATTTGCCATAATCAAGTCGCCAAGGTGCCTGAATTTGTCAAAATCCTCTGATTTTTGAAGCTTTGCATCCATTTTAGATAAAGAATTTTTATCTTTTTTGAGTTTCGCAAAAACAATCTGGCGGCAGGTGTCTTTTAAATGCTTGAATTTTTCATCATAAATCACCTGCGCATAATAATCATCTATTTGTTTGTTCGGATTTTCCCTTGCAAAAGCGCCGCCATACCAGCTTTTCGGATTTCCGGGCGGGTAAACATAAGGAAGTCCGCCGGACATTTCGCGCTCGCGGCTTTTTTCGGCGCCGACATTATGCGCACAGCCGATTATCACATTTGTATCTGAATTATAAAGTACAACATTTGAATGCTTGCCCATTAATTCAACCGCAAGGCAAAGGTAAATTTTTTCAGACAGTTCGTTGTACGTTTCGATGTAAAACTCGAGAATTCTCTCATAAGGCGGCTGGTTAACTTTTGAAATCAGAGCATTTTCAAGATATTTTCTAAGCTGCATGCAAAACATCGGAGGCTTTTGCGGAATTTCAATCAGCCGTTTTGCCTCGTTTTCTTTGCTCATGAAAGAAATGTGGTAAAACTGCGGGTTTATGTTTATGTAAAGCTTTCTCGTTTCACCTGATGAGCGCAGAGTCAGCACAAAATCCCTTCTTGTCGGCTGCTGAATTTTTTGAATTCTGGCACCCGTCAGGAAATCGAGATTTTCTTCAATCCACGCTTTTAAACTCAAACTGTCTAATGTAATCATAAAATTATCTTACAACAAATATTTTTTATTCGCGCGCTTTGAGTTTGCTTGGTTTAAACAATATTTCGCGTTTGCCAGAGGTAAATTTCATCACCTAAAAATCCGCCTTCAATATCCTGCGGCGCTCCGAATTCTTTTTCAATTACAAGAGCGTTATCTACAAGTTTTTGAACAAGTTCAAAAACTTCAGGTTTATCAGAAATATCAAATCGCATTGGCTCCGGCGCTAAAGGATTAAGATTTTCATCGTAAGACGCAAAAGATTCCGTCAATTGAACCGAATCATAAGTCAATTCGCCGAATTTTTTATCATAAGTAAAAACATGAGGCTGTTCCGCGTCTCCGAAACGCCACGCGTTATCTGAATACATTTCTAGCCGCATTTTATTGTCGTTAAAATCTGTGTAAAGTGTGAATTTATATTCAGGTTTAATGTAATTTTGCAAAATCACGGTCGGCCGGATTGCATCATCCGGAATTCCATGTTTTTTTCGTGACAAAACCGCATTTTGTTTCCATTTTGACTGCGCAACGGGGATAATGGAGTTGTATAAATCCTCAGGCTCTACGGATGAAACAGCAGTGCGGTAGATTCCGGCGGCGGAATAATTCGGCAAATCTTCACCGTTAAACGCCGAACGCACCATAATTGAACGTCCGATGATTCCGTTTTTATTTATAATTTCAATTAAATCCATCATTCGGCGTTCGCATTGTTCCTCTTTGTAAGGCGCATACGCCGCTTCTTTACAGGGATAATAATCGAGACCTTTTTTATCCCATTCAATTTGCTGTCTTTTATTCTCATCAAACATTTTTTGAATATACCCATGCGTAAGCGCTATTGATTTGGGAATTTTAACATCAATTTTGCCGCTTTCAACAAGTTCTTCAAGCCGGCGCAGGTTGTATGCTTTTGCGCCGACTAAATCCGGTGAATATTCTTTGGATGTTAGAATTTTGTCTGTATATTTAAGTTTTGAAACGGTAATTTGCGGATACTCATTCGGTTTTGGAACCTTATTCGATTTATTAAAACTTATATAATCATCTTTAAGTTCAATTTCGACATTTTCACCGTCCAGCTCCTGAAGTTGTTTTATAATTTCAGGGTCATAAACAGCCGCACTGATTTTTGTGCTGTTTCTTAGCATAGCGCCGCAATGAGAAAGTGTTCCGGTATCTTCAGAAAGCAAAATCAAACCGACAACATTCGGATTTTTTATACAACCTGTTATAAGCTGTTTGCATGCAAGAATTGATGGCTCGTTTATATTTTTTTCAATCTCTTTATAACTAAATTCGTCTTTATATACGAGTTTTCCGACTCCGGTGCCGGATTTAAATGCATGAATCAGCGGCTGCCGGTGCTGTTTTCTCAAACGCACACTCGCATCCATTCTCAAATTATCAAAATTGATTGAATATTCTTTGCCGCACTTCAAATCGAGCGCTCCTGTGTCTTGATATTTTATATGGTATTTAAAATCATTGTTCCATGGAGCAACGTTTGCTTCTGCCGCGAATAAGCCGTTTTCATTCTTCATTTCAACTTCTTTTTCGCCAAAATATTCATAAACCAGATAAGGTTTTTCGCCAAGGTTTGGATTGTTGTCGGTTTGGATTATTAAATTACAACTTTTCGGCTCAACTTTGTAATTATGGGCTTTGAATTGAGGTGTGTAAAAATTTACAGGTGAGATTCTCATAGAAAAATTAAATCACATCAAGATTATTTTTTGTTATTTGGGGCAAAAAACGTCATAAAAATTCAAATTTTAGTTCATTTCTTTATGTTTTTGCTATGATATTATTAGACGTTTAAAATTAATAAGGAAATGAAAATGATAACAACTAAATTGAAAAACCGCAATTGCGGAGAGCTTAATTTAAACAATTTGAACGAAGAAGTTACACTTTCAGGCTGGGCTTCAACCATCCGCGATTTGGGCGGAATTTTGTTTGTGGAATTGAGAGACAGAACAGGCTTTTTCCAGCTTGTTGCAAACCCGCAGATTAACCCCGAAGTTCACAAGGTTTTTGAAAAAGTTAAAACCGAATACGTAATTTGCGTTAAAGGTAAAGTGACAAGACGTCCTGAAGAAACTTACAACGAAAAATACGCAACCGGACAGGTTGAAATGTATCCCGAAAGCGTCGAAATTCTTTCCGAAGCAAAAACTTTGCCATTCGTTTTGGACGATGAAAATGTATCGGAAGATGTTCGCTTGAAATACAGATATCTTGATATCAGACGCGAAGGAATGCTTCACAACTTAACTTTGCGCCACAAAATCTGTCAGGCTGCAAGAAGTTACCTTAACGGCGAAGACTTTTTAGAAGTTGAAACACCTATCCTGATTAAAACAACTCCGGAAGGCGCCCGTGATTATCTTGTTCCGTCACGCGTTCAGGAAGGCAAATTTTACGCGCTTCCGCAGTCTCCGCAAATCTTCAAACAACTCTTGATGGTAGGCGGGATTGAAAGATATTATCAAATCGCAAAATGTTTCCGCGACGAAGACCTTCGCGCAGACCGCCAGCCGGAATTTACTCAAATCGACCTTGAAATGTCTTTTGTTGAACAACAAGACGTCATCAAATGTGTTGAAGGCTTGATTGTTGAAACATTTAAAGCCGCAGGCGTTGAAGTTAAGCCGCCATTCATCCAAATGCCATGGCAGGAAGCAATGGACAGATACGGTTCAGATAAACCGGATACCCGTTTTGGCTTAGAATTGTTTGATATCGGCGATATTATTCTTAAATCAGAATTCAAAATCGTCCGCGACACGCTTGAAAATGGCGGAATTGTCCGCGGTATAAGAATTCCTGGCGGTGCGAAATTCTCAAGAAAAGATATTGATGATATTACAAAACTTGCTGTATCATTTGGCGCAAAAGCTCTTGCAAATATCATTTACTTAGAAGACGGCAGCGCAAAATCACCTGTTATGAAGTTTGTTACAGAAGAACAGGCAAAACAAATTCAACAACGCGCTCAAGCAGAAGCCGGCGACATTATTTTCTTTGTTGCAGACAAGCCAAAACTCGTTTATGACATTATGGGAAGATTGAGACTGTATTTCGGCAAACGCCTCGACTTGATTGACGAAAGCAAACATAACTTATTATGGGTTGTGGATTTTCCGATGTTTGAATGGTCTGATGAAGAAGGCAGATTTATGGCAATGCACCATCCGTTCACTTCACCTTGTATTGAGGATTTGGACAAACTTAAATCAGGTGATTTGGGCAACGTTAAATCAATCGCTTATGACATTGTTTACAACGGAACAGAACTCGGCGGCGGCTCTGTGAGAATTCACTCGTCAGAAGTTCAGTCTGCAATCTTCAAAGCGCTCGGTTTAACCGAAGATGAAGCAAAAGAAAAATTCGGATTTATGGTGAACGCACTTCAATACGGAACTCCGCCGCATGCAGGTTTGGCAATCGGTTTGGACAGACTTGTCGCACTTCTTTGCAGAACCGAAAGCATTCGTGATGTAATCGCATTCCCGAAAAACTCCGGTGCAAAAGATTTGATGAGCGACGCGCCGGGCGAAGCCTCACTCCAGCAATTGAGAGAACTTCATCTCAAAAGCACCGTTCAAAATCACAAATAGATTAAGCACTTAAAAACCCTCTTTCTTCAAGAGGGTTTTTTATTGGCCAAATTATTAAAATACCTTTGGACAAAAATCATTTACCGTTTAATAAGCGTGAGCGCTTTCGGGTCGAAAATCTGAATTTCAGAAAAAGCGCCGGGATTATTCAACGCCGCAACACCTTTTTCATAAAGCAAACTGTTAAACACCTCCGAATCCTGAGCATTAAAAGGAATTCCCGAGCACACAGCGCCCCGCGATAGCAACGGAACTTCTTTTCGCAGTCGGAATTCTAAAAAGCCGCTATTTTTGCCGCCAAAACTTTGCGCAAGAGATTCATTACGAGTGGTAAATAAACAGTTTGAAGAATACGTGCCGGGCGAAAATTGAGAAAAACCGTATTTGGCAATCGCATCACGCACGCTGCTGTCAGAAGAGGCAGTATGTGAGCCATGATAAAGGCTAAAATCATGATATAATTCAGGGTTTAAATCTTCAAGCCTTGAACTGAACACGGGATTTTCTATCTTTTCTAAATTTATGCCTCTTTTTACCAGATTCTCATCTATAATTTGTGAATATTTCTGCAGTTCCTGAATGCGTTCAGGTTTCTTATCAAGAATTTTATGAAAAATTTTGTCGATATATTCAAGCCCGTATTCTTTATCATTTAGTGCAAATCGAAGTAGTTTTTCTTTATCAAAAGCATTTGACACATCAAAAAACGCATCACGTACATCACCGTTCTGCAACTTTTTAATAGTGCGTTTTTGCAAATAGGTCGGTGCAAGATTTATATATTTTTTTATAAACTCAAGCTGTTCTTTGGGCGAAATATCAGGCTCATAAAACTTATCAAAAAATTCACATTGCAGCTTAAAAGGATATTTTGAACTTAAAACATCTCGATACAATGCGCGTTCTTCGGGAGTTTTTAGCTGCGCGTAAGTTTTTGACAAAAGTTTTTCCTGCGGATTGCCGATATCAGCGGACTTGTCAAGATAAACGCTCAAATCTTTACCAAGAATTTTTTCAATTAAATTTTCAGGTTTTCCGTAGAATTCAACAACATCATCAGCCAACGGCTGCGCCAATTTAAGATTTGAAACATCTATATTTCGCAAATCCTGCGTGGCATTGCACAACAAGCTTTTCCCACTGCCAGCCTGAACAAACTCAGATGTTTTCTTTATAAAATTTATACCAAAATCAATTTTTCCCATAAAAAATTGTTCCACATACCTTCAATATTTATATAAAGTATTTTGGCCCGCAAAAATTGCCAATAAAAAAGGAGGATTTTCATCCTCCTTAAAATTTTAAGTATATTGAAACTTATTTTGCGCAACTGCAAGCGCCGCAAACGTCAGCTTTCAAATCTTCAACCTTGTCAAGCTGTTCCCACGGAACGAAGATGTCAACTCTTCCCAAATGTCCGTAAGCCGCAAGCAACTGGTAGAATTTGCCGCCGTTTTTAGCCGGAAGTCCGCGCAAATCAAATTTGTTGATGATTGCAGCCGGTCTCAAATCAAAGTGTTTTGAAACAAGCGCTGAAATTTCATCATCTGAAATTTTACCTGTTCCAAATGTATCCACAAGAATTGAAATAGGTTCTGCAACACCGATTGCATAAGCAAGTTCGATTTCACATTTTTCAGCCAATCCTGCAGCAACAATGTTTTTTGCAACATAACGTGCCGCATAAGCCGCTGATCTGTCAACTTTTGTCGGATCTTTTCCTGAGAAAGCGCCGCCGCCGTGGCGAGAGTATCCGCCGTAAGTGTCAACGATAATTTTACGGCCGGTTAAGCCTGCATCACCCTGCGGGCCGCCTACTACGAAACGTCCTGACGGGTTTACAAGAATTTTTGTTGCGCTGTCGATTTTTATTGTTTCGTTTTCAAAAACGTAATCAATTACGTATTTTTTAATATCGTTTCTGATTATTTCCTGAATTTTTTCATTATCTGTAATGCCGTTGATTTCCGGATCATGCTGGGTTGAAATCAGAACAGTGTGGATTTTGGCGGGTTTACCGTCGACGTATTCAACAGTTACCTGAGATTTTCCATCCGGTCTCAAGTAGTTCAAAATGCCCTGTTTTCTCACCTGAGCAAGTCTGTATGACAATTTGTGAGCCAAACTTATCGGCAAAGGCATCAATTCAGGTGTTTCATTACATGCATACCCAAACATAATACCCTGGTCTCCGGCACCGATGTTTTCGGTTTCGCAAACGGATGTTCCGGCAGTTGTTGAACGTGATTCAAGCGCTTTATTAACGCCGCCTGCAATGTCGCAAGACTGTTCGTCGATGCTTGTCAAAACAGCACAGGTTTTATAGTCAAATCCGCCGCCTTCACGGCCGATGTAACCGATATTTTTGATTGTATTTCTGACAACTGAGGGGATATCTACATAGCAGTCAGCGGTGATTTCGCCGCAAACAAGCGCCATGCCGGTTGTGACCGTTGTTTCAGCCGCAACGCGCGATTGGGGGTATTTTGTCAAAAATTCATCTAAGATTGCGTCCGAAATCTGGTCGCAAACTTTGTCGGGGTGTCCTTCTGTAACTGATTCAGAAGTGAATAAAAAGTTTTTTGGTGTCATCTTTTTCTCCTTAATTTGTTTTGTACCGAACCTTTCACCGCACCAATGCCTGATGAAAGTTCGTCCTGCCGGTAAGGTTTTTAATTCCGACCCGGCTTATCCATTAAGAAACAGTTTACATCCAAAAATATACAAAATCAAATTTTGTATGAATATATATTACGATATTAGTAAATTATTTTTGTTCATAGGAAACGCTGATTGTAAGTTCGTTTTCAGAAACCTCAACAACAGCCCAGCGCAAAGGCTCAATCCCGAGTTTTTTCAACTCGTTTTCGATTTTTGCAATATCGTTTGTGAATTTAAGTTTTACTAAATTTGAGATAATCATAAAATTATTTTAACAGAAATGTTTTAAGAAGTTAAAAAAAATATTAAAGTTTCGGCAATAAAAATGACTATTGCTGAAATTGTAAATACTTTATATTTGCCCGCAATCAAAAATCACAAATTCCTGCAAAATATATATTTCATATATTCTGCAAAGTTGACAACTATAAATCACATAATAAAAATTACGTTATCGGGGAAAATTTTATACTCTCAATATTTTTCAGATTTATAATCTTGGTATTATCTCTGTCAGTAAAGTAGATTGAATCTGAACTGTTGATAAGTTTAAGTTCAATTTTACCGTTATCCGAATAATACACTTCTGATTTACCAGACACCATTCTGAAAGTGATTTCATATTTTTCTAATGTCTTCATCAACTTAGCTATAAGTTGCAGCATTTATTTATACCTCGCTTTCTTTTTAATCAATATGATAACGCATGAGTCAATACTCTATCAAATTGTTACGAGAAAATTTACAAATCAGCAAAAAACATTTAGGTATAACTATAACAGATGTCAAGATGAAGGAAAGTGTTGATTTTTTGTGTTAGAATTAATACAAAAGGAGCACTAAAATAGCTATGAAAAAGAAGGTAATGGCCTTCATAAATGGGTTTCTTGACCTCATTTATAAGCCAAAGACGGATTATTGCCATGACAAAAACAGGTATCAAGGCAGAGCACCAAGACTGCCCAAGAAGAAATTAGAAAAAATGTGAGCAAAAAGTGAGCAAGATTGAAAATTCGCCAGAAGCCAAAATTTATCATTTTCCGATAAACCGCACGCAGTAAGCCTAACAAGAAAGCCGATAGTGGGATTCGAACCCGCGACCTACTCATTACGAATGAGTTGCTCTACCAGCTGAGCTATATCGGCATTTTAAAGTCCGAAAGCATGCCCGGACTTTTATTTAATTTATATTTTACTCAACCGTAACTGATTTTGCAAGGTTTCGCGGCTGATCAACGTCTTTTCCGAGAAATTCTGCAATATAATAAGCCAGAAGCTGCAATGGAACCATTGCAACAAGCGGTGAGAAAAATTCCTGCACATCCGGAACTCTGATGATATTTTCAAACAAATCATTCAGTTTTTCATCCTTTGAATTTGTCAGGGCAATCATTCTTGCATTACGCGCTTTTGCCTCTTCGCTGTTTGATAGAAGTTTTTCATAAACACAACCCTTCATCAAAATCGACAACACAGGCATTGTTTCATCAAGCATCGCAATAGGTCCGTGCTTTAATTCTCCTGCCGGATAGCCGGTTGCATTGATATAGCTGATTTCTTTCAGCTTCAAGGCACCTTCTAATGCTGTCGGGAAATTTATTCCGCGCGCAACATAGATAAAATCTTTTGTTGAAGAGTAGACTCTTGCGCATTTTTGAATTTCTTCGGTGTGCGCAAGAACTTGTTCGATTTTTTGCGGAAGAACCATCAGTTCAGACTTTAAAGATGTCAAATCGCTTATCAACATACTCTCTTTCACTTCCGCCATGTGAAGTGCAAGAAGATAAAATGCCATCAATTGCGCAGTGTAAGATTTTGTTGCCGCAACAGAAACTTCAATACCCGCATTGACCGGAACAAGGCTGTCTGCCTCACGCGCCATCGCACTGTCCGGACGGTTTGTGATAATAAGGATATGTGAACCCTTTGCTTTTGCCTGTTTGATAGCAGTAAGCGTATCCGCGGTTTCTCCTGATTGCGAAACGCCGATGACGAGCGTGTGTTTGTCTGTCACATTGCGTCGGTAAATATATTCGCTTGAAGCTTCCACATCCACAGGAATTCCGCAGAAACTTTCAATAATATATTTTCCGACCATTGCGGCATGCAACGATGTGCCGCAGGCAATTACCTGAATGCGGTTAAGATTTTTCAGAGTTTCTTTTGTTATTTTAACTTCATCCAGAATAATATTTTCATCAGGAGCATGGAGTTTTCCCACCAGAATGTTTCTTATAACATCCGGCTGCTCATGGATTTCTTTAAGCATGTAGTGTTTGTAACCCATTTTGCTCAAAGCAACAGGCTCCCATGGTAAAACTTCAATTTTTGGAGTCAGAACATTTCCTTCAGAATCTGTCAAAATCATTTTTTCAGGAGTTAAAACAACAACCTGATTGTCGTTTAAATACATTGCTTTTTTAGTGTGCTTAATAATTGCGGGAACATCAGATGCCGCAAAAAATTCGTTTTCGCCGATTCCGACAAGCAAAGGAGCATTGCGCTTTGTAATCACAAGCGTATCTTTACAATCATTATGCATAACGCAAAGTGCATAAGCACCCTCAATACGTTTTGCCGCCATTCTAACAGCTTCCGCAAGATTTTGGCATGTTGCATACATTCTTGCAACCAGATGCGCGACAATTTCCGTATCTGTTTGAGAGCGGAAAACGCAACCTTCTTTTTTTAGTTCATCACGAAGTTCTTTGTAATTTTCGATAATTCCATTGTGCACAAGAACTAGATTTCCGCAGGTGCAAGTGTGCGGATGTGCGTTTAAAACAGTCGGTGCGCCATGGGTTGCCCAGCGGATATGGCCGATACCCATTGTGGCTTTTTCATAAGCGCCTTTGTGAGAAGAAAGTTCTTCTCTGAGGTTGTTGAGTTTTCCGACAGCTTTGTAAACTTTTATTTCATCTTCGCACATAACTGCGATTCCAGACGAATCGTATCCTCTGTATTCAAGCTGTTCCAGACCGTCCACAAGAATATCAGCAACAGATTTATGACCTACATATCCAACTATTCCGCACATGTTTTTCTCTCCAATTATTGTCTATAATAAAAGATTATAACATCAAAAAAGTAAATTTTAATTACATTTATAAAAGTTTTACATTGACCTATTATTAATTTTATATTAATATTATTCCAATAATTTGTAAATTAAGGAGGTAGTATGAAAAAATTATTATTTACATTAGGAGCACTTACGCTTCTTGCAACACCTGCATTCGCGCTGTCTTTCTCGTTCTCTGAATCAGATACGATTTACATTGAAACCAACGTGACAATGGACAATTACTGGCAGAAAACCAACAAAGCCCACAAAAAAGTTATGAAAATAGCGCAAAACATTATGACCGCTAACAATATTAATAAAAGAACACCGGTATTTATTAAAAGCAGTCCGAACAATCCAAATGCAGTTACAAACGGCTACACCAGAGAAATCACAGTGTACAGCGGACTTTTGCCATACATAGAAAACGATGACGAACTGGCATTTGTCCTTTCACATGAAATTGCGCATGATCTTGACTTTCATGGCGGCTACATCAAGTACATGGCAATGAGCGCAAATGCTAAAAAATATGAACTTAAAGCCGATACAAAAGCCATTGATTTAATGGTTAAAGCCGGCTACAATCCGCTTGCGGCAATTATTATGGGAAACAAAATTTATGCTGAACCGATTTTTGACTGGGGCTTCACATACACGCACCCGAAAGGTACAAAAAGGCTTATCGCAATGTATAAACACATTCTTGTAAAATACCCGAAATATCTTGAATCTGACATGAATCAAAATCCATACTATATAAATTTTGAAAATGTTATGGCAAAAGAAATTAAAGGTGTTCGTCAGGATTACCTGAAACGCAAGAATAAAAAAGAAAGCGCAGCATTATAATGCATAAGTTAAAAATTTGTGCCGTATTTGTGACATTGATTTGTCTTTCAAATACGGCTTTTGCCCAAAATATTCAAATTAAAGTTACACGGAAACAACGATTACAACTGCCGGAAAAAATTCTCTTAATGAGGGTGATTATGTGAACTTCAAAGTTATAGAAGATTCGCCGATATTAAAGGCCGATGATATTGTAACAGGAGTTGTCACAAGCATTGAGGATAACGGTTTTGCCGGAAAAGAAGCGCAAGTGGTGATAGAAAACTTTAGAAGCGGCGAATTAACAATTGAAGGTGAAATATATCTTCACGGGAATTCACATAAAAAATTAAACGAATTTGTAGACACATCATTCTCAAGTTTTCCCATATTGATGCGCGGCGGCGAAGTTGTTGCAAAACCCGGAAAACAGTATTTTTTACTTTATATAAAGGATAAGCAATGAAAAAGTTTTTATTAATATTAAGTGTTATTTTCTTAAGTGCAGGTTTCGCCGCGGCAACGGAAAAAATTCCGGTAAAAATTGTTCCTGCAGAAAATATTTCGACCACTCATGACCAAATCCAACTCGGAGATTCTCTGGTATTCAAAGTAAAACATGATGTTTATTTTAATAACAAAATATTATTCAAAAAAAATTCGCGGGTACTTGGAAACGTAAGCTTTTTGAACGAAAACGGCTGGGCCTATGATAATGCGGAAATTCAGCTTAATCAATTTAAACTGCGCGACGCCGGCGGAAAAATCGTGGAAATCAATTCTGATATAACCATCAACGGCTTTGAACTTTTAAAGACTAAAGGTAAAAGGTTCTGTCAATTTTTCAATTATATCGGAGTCATCTTCAGGGGCAAAGAAATCGACATAAAAACGGACGTCGACTCACCGGAATTCACCATCTGGTACATAAAATAGCAAAAATCAATTTTTACTTTTCTAACAATAAATTTTCAAGCGGCATTTCATAATATTCACAAAATTTCAACGCATTAACTAAAGAAATATTATGTTTGCCGCTTTCTACATTTGAAACATACACAGAACTGAAATCAAGCGCTTCAGCGACAGTTTCTTGCGAAACTTTTCTTTTCAAACGCTCGATTTTAAGATTAAATCCGAAAACTCTAAGTAAATTTTTCTCATCCATAGTTTAAATTTATAATCTTGACTTTATATATTCCATAATCTATAATAAAAAATTATAAACTATAGTTTATAAAGGAGGGATTATGAAAACAGCTTTTAAACCGGCTAAAGACACTGCCCGCAAAGATATTTCTTCCCGCAATTCTACAAACTCAGACGGGAGCGCACACACAGAGAGATTTAGCGGCAAATATTCCGGCGCATTTACTTTGGCGGAAGTTCTTATAACGCTTGGAATTATAGGAATTGTGGCAGCTATGACTTTGCCGACGTTAATTAAAAATAACCAGCGAAAAGAAACCGAAGCGCGCTTACAAAAAGCTTATTCAACAATATCGCAGGCATTTTTGAGTGCGCAGGCAAAGCATGGAGAGGCAAAATACTGGCCGGAATGGGATGATGCAGAAACGATTTTGACAAAATACATTGCACCTGAAATTAAGGGCGCAAAAGTTTTTCCGACAAATACAAGCATTGCCAATTTGATGTGTTATGAAGGAAAATTTCACTCAGGAGTTGGGGTCAACGACGAGGCTACACAATATATTTGGATGGACAAAGTTTATCTGTCAACACCGTTTTTGAAAAATAATACAGCGTCAATAAAACTAATGGACGGAACCTGCATCGGACTTAATAAGGCATCAGAAAAATATTCTAAACAGATGTTTATCGACACTAACGGAAGCTATCGTGCGCCAAACATGGCAGGAAAAGATTTATTTTTCTTTGTTGTTGAAGACAATAACATCAAACCGCGCGGATATGACTGGACGGTGAGTGATTTATTTAATCCGGAAACAGGAAACAGCTGCCATGGCAAAGCTTTGCATGGGGGACTTGTTTGCGCGGCTAAAATCATGGGCGACGGGTGGACAATAAAATACTGGTAGAACTTATGTTCAGAATTGTGTAGACTTTTAAGTTCATCGATTAAGTTTTTTATGACTGAAAAAATTTTCGGTTTAATTCAGCTAAAAAGGTGCGGACGAAGCCGCACCTTTAAATTGCGCAAAATAATCGTTAAGGAATTTTAAAAATTTCAGACTTTATCAAAATGGATTTCGTCATCTTTCACATCCACCTTAATCTTGTCACCGCGAAGGAAGTTTTGCGAAAGAAGCAGTTTTGAAAGCGGATTTTCAACCAATTGACGAATAACACGCTTCAATGGTCTTGCGCCGTAAACAGGATTAAAACCGCGTAGTGCAAGAAGTTCTTTTGCCTCCGGCGTTACTTCAAGTTCTATCTCCTGTTCTTTCAAAAGTTTTCTCAAATAATCCATCTGGATATCGACAATTTTGCTCAAGTCGTTTAGCGTCAGGGCTTTGAAGAAAATAGTTTCATCAATACGATTGAGAAATTCCGGCTTAAAGCGGCTTCTCAAGACATTCAAAACTTTTTCTTTTGTTGAGTCGAAGTCATTTTGAGAGCCGGCATTGTTCAGAGTATCTTCTAAGATAATGTCACTTCCGATATTTGATGTCATGATTATCAAAGTATTTTTGAAATCAACGGTTCGGCCTTTTGCATCTGTCAAACGTCCGTCATCAAAGATTTGCAGCATTATGTTGAAAACATCCGGATGTGCTTTTTCGATTTCGTCAAAAAGGACAACTGAATAGGGTTTTCTTCGAACGGCTTCCGTTAATTGCCCGCCTTCTTCATATCCGACATATCCCGGAGGCGCACCGACAAGCCTTGCAACATTGTGTTTTTCCATATATTCTGACATATCAATACGAATCAGGGCATCTTCATCGTTGAACATAAATTCTGCAAGCGATTTGGCTAACTCAGTCTTACCAACCCCGGTCGGCCCAAGGAAAAGAAAGGTTCCGATAGGACGCTTGGGGTCTTTCAAGCCGGAACGCGCGCGACGAATTGCATCTGAAACCGTTTCAACGGCTTCATCCTGTCCGATAAGGCGTTTGTGAAGGATATCTTCCATTTCAACAAGCTTTTGTTTTTCGCTTTCGACAAGTTTGTTGACCGGAATCCCCGTCCATTTGCTTACGACATTTGCAATATCCTCATCATCAATTTCTTCTTTCAAAAGATGATTTTCGGATTTGTCGCGGCTCTGGCAATCGCGGAGTTGTTTTTCTAACTCAAGAAGTTTGCCGTACTTGAGTTCTGCTGCCGTTTGCAAGTCGGTATTTCGTTCAGCCTCTTCGATTTTTTTCTTAACCTTGTCTATTTCATCTTTTATCGATGCTTCGCCTGTGATTGAGGCTTTTTCCTTTTCCCACTGGCATTTTAGGGTGTTAATTTTTACATCAAGTTCAGTTATCTGTTTAGAAATATCATCAACTTTGGCTTTTGCCTCATCGCTTGTTTCTTTTTTCAAGGCCTCGCGCTCGATTTCAAGTTGAATCTTTTGACGCATCATTGTGTCGATTTCTTCAGGCATTGAATCAATTTCAATACGCAAAGAAGATGCGGCTTCGTCTATCAAATCGATTGCTTTATCCGGCAAAAAGCGGTCTGTGATATATCTGTCAGAAAGCTTTGCGGCTTGAATCAAGGCGCTGTCTAGAATTCGAATTCCATGGTGAACTTCGTATTTTTCTTTCAAACCTCTGAGTATTGAAATCGTATCTTCGACTGACGGTTCATCAACCAGAACGGGCTGGAATCGTCTTTCAAGTGCCGGGTCTTTTTCAATGTATTTGCGGTACTCGTTAATGGTTGTTGCGCCGATTGTTCTTAGAATTCCGCGCGCAAGCATTGGTTTTAAAAGATTTCCGGCATCCATAGAGCCTTCTGTAGCGCCCGCGCCGACGACCGTATGAAGTTCATCAATAAACATAACAATATCGCCGTTTGATTCTTCAACTTCTTTTAAAACAGCTTTCAAACGCTCTTCAAATTCACCGCGGAATTTCGCACCCGCAACAAGCGCGCCCATATCAAGCGAAACAAGTTTTACATCTTTCAGACTTTCAGGAACATCCCCTCGCACAATTCTCTGCGCCAAACCTTCGACTATCGCGGTTTTTCCGACCCCGGGCTCACCGATTAAAACAGGGTTGTTTTTCGTGCGGCGGTTTAGAACCTGAATAATTCGTCTGACTTCTTCATCACGGCCGATTACGGGGTCGAGTTTGCCTTTTCTGGCAAGCGCTGTCAAATCTGTTGAATATTTTTCAAGCGCCTTCATATTTTCTTCTGCGTTTTTATTGTCCACTTTTTTATTACCTCTTATTTTTTTCATGGCGTTTAAGACTTTGTTTGAATCTGTACCGAAAGTTTTTAAAATTCGCTGGATTTCACTGTTATCAAGCTTTGTCATGGCCAAAAGTATAGCTTCGATGCTGATAAATTCATCCTTTAGTTCATTTGCCTGCTCTTGAGCCAAATCCAGAAGTTTATAAGTTTGGGTTGACAAAAACATCTGCTGCGCATTTATAGGCCCAGAAATTTTCGGTAAAGAATTCACCGCCCCGACGATTTTGTCAATAAAGCCCTGATTTAAGAGCTTCAATTCCGTCAAATAATCTTTAACAATCCCGTTATCCTTAATCATCGCAAGCATGATGTGCTCAGGCTGAAGTTCCGAATTGCTGTGAGAATTCATAATTGCGCTTGCTGATGACAAAATTTCCTGCGAATAATTTGTAAATTTATTAAAATCTGCCATAAAACAACTCCTTTTTACATTTTGGCTCTGCCGCGCTTTTGCAGAAGCCCGAAAATTTGCAAGGCCTTTAAACCCTACATTTTTATTTTAACGTTGTTTTTCAAAAAGTCAGCGAAATTAATTTTTAATTAATGATTGAGGTGCTACGCACGTAGACATATCGGAACTGTCATACCGAAGCCGCTTGTGAAAGAATTAGGCGCAGACGTTCAGAATTAGGACTAAGCCGCTGGGAACGGGCAACGTTTTCTGGCGACCTCTTTAAACCCGACGATAATCGTCACCTGCCCTCTCCTAATATAGGAGAGGGCAGAATTTCTTAACGAGCGCCCCGCGAGTTTAGAAATTCGGGTGAGGTACTACATCTGTGCTACGCACGTAGGAATATTGGAGCTGAATGAGGCAAATTGCGCTTCGAGAAGGATTATTTTAACAACATGCCAAGATAAGTTTTACGGATTACAAATTTTGTAAAAAAGTTGCACGGCTTCTTTTAAAATGTTTTAATTAAATCATGAAAAAACAGGTTATCGCATATTTGCACACCCACTGGGACAGGGAATGGTACAGAGAATTTGAAGTCTTTAGATTAAGACTTTTAAAGGTTTTTGACAATGTTCTTGATATGCTCGAGCAGGAAAAGATTCCGTCATTTTATTTTGACGGACAGGTTGCGGCACTTCTTGATTATCTTGAAATCCGCCCCGAAAAAGAGTCTTTAATCCGGCAGCTTATCAAAGAGAAAAAGCTTTTTATCGGTCCGTTTTACTGCCTTATAGACGAATTTTTAACCGACCGCACAACATTCGAAAAAAACCTCGAAATCGGCCTGAAAATCGCGCGTGATTTTGGCTGTGAAGATTTTATCGGATATTTTGCAGACACTTTCGGGCACAGCAAAAACATTCCGCCGATTTTGCAAAAATACGGCATAGATAAAATCATTGCGTGGCGCGGGGTTCCGGATTTGCCTTCAGAATTTGTTTTTAACGGCGTTAATACCGTAAATCTTGTGCGCGGATATTTCATGGATATTTTTTCAAGCCCGAAAACAATTGAAGAAAAAGCACAATGGCTTAAAGAAAATCTTGACAAAATTGCCGAAAAATCAGGCAATATAATCCTTTTGCCAATCGGGGCGGATCATTTGGGCGTTGAACCTGACATTGAAGAACAAATTGATGCGGTGAATGAAATTTTCAAATCCGACGGACGCGAAGGCAAAGATTACTATGATATTGTTTTGTCAAATCCGTTTGAATATTTCAAGCGGGCATTTTTAGCCGGAGAAACCGGAAAATCGGCAGCCGGCGAAAAGCTTGCTCAATGGAATGATGAACTTCGCGACAATTCAAAAACCTTCATTCTGCCCGGATGCTATTCTGCCAGAATGCGCCTGAAACAATATCGAACAGAGGTCTCTTACAGGCTTGAACAGGCTGACAAGCTGCAAAAACATTTCGGGCAGGAATATAGTGCCATAATAGAATATGCTTACAAACTTTTACTGCAAAATCAGGCGCATGACAGCATTTGCGGCTGTTCAACGGATGCTGTGCATATTGAAGATTACATGCGTTATGAAAAGATTCTTCAAATCGCAAACACTGTTATTGAAGAGTTGAAATTCAGCAATCCGCAAGCCTTTGAACTTGTTAAAAACAGCGGTTACGAATTCAAAAGCACCGAGCCTCTTGAAGGCTATGACATTGTTAACAAAGAAGGCGGATTTGAAAACAGCATTCTTTTCGACACGCAAAAAATTCCCGTAACAGAAGATTACACGGAAATTTTGACGCTCCAAAAACATTATCCTTCTAATACGGATGTGGAGTTAGAGATTTCGGAAGATGAAATTAAAGTCAACGGGATTTGCGTGCAGTTTGTGCGTTTTAAAGATATGGGCGATACGTACAATTTCGGGCCGGTTGAAGATGATACGGGCGAAACTGCAAATATAAAAGAAGTTTTGCACAATCCGCAAATAAACAGTTTTTGCATAAGAACAGACTTTTTCGACGTCTTTCTTTTCAAAATCAGGGATTTAGTGACTTTCAAAATAGAATGGCTCAACAATCTTGAAAACCGTTTATGGCAGGTAAAAATTACACTGAAAAATCCTGTCACAAAAACTTTTTCAGAAGATTTGAATTCACTTATCGAAAGAAAATTTGACCCGTATTATGATATGCGGAGACATCTTCCAAAAGAGCGCGGAATCGAGACTAAAACAAATTTTGCGCCAATGCAGAGATTCGTCGGCGCACAAGGATTGGGGATTATCACAAAAGGGTTAAACGAATATGAAGTGCGTGAAAATTCTATTCTTGTGACACTTTTGAGAAGTACCGGTGTAATTTCGAACCCTAAAAACCCTGCACGTTCAACTCCTGCCGGCCCGCCGCTTGAAGTTCCGGGCGCGCAGCAACTGGGAGTGAACAGTGCTGAATTCTCTATTGGATTTTTTGAGGCAGAAGATTATTTGAAATACGTCAAAGAGGTTTATCCGGACATTGTGGAATAAATATTCCACAAAATAACCCTCACCCCCCAACCCCTCTCCCGGAGGTATAGGGGAGACCACGATTGCTTTCGGATTTTTGGATTCTGCAATACAAGGTGAAATGCCGAATGACGAATGAATTCTTAAGTGCGGACTCAAGTGTCAAATTCTTTCACAAGCACCTTTCACATAATCCCGTACCGATACGTCTACGTGCATAATAAAACCGTCGCAATTTCACAATGTTCGTCACAAGACATTGACCGTTCCTAGCGCCCCAGTCCTAATTTCGGACTTCCGCGCCCGAGTCTTGCAAAAGCGCCACCTCCTAATTCAGTTCCAATATGTCTACGTGCGTAATAAAACCGTCGCAATTTCACAATGTTCGGCATTAGACATTGACCGTTACCAGCGCCCCAGTCCTAATTTCGGACTTCCGTGACCGAGTCTTGCCAAAGCGCCACACTTCTAATTCAGTTCCAATATGTCTGGATTATTGCTTCACGCTCCGCAGTCATTCGCTTCATTTTGCTCACGCAAAACTTGCGCTCATTATGCTCCGCGCTACTTCAAGTTCCGTTCACTCACGTTCACTTCACTCTACGCAAAATCCATCTACGTGCGTAGCACCCCACCCGAATTTCTAACTTTCGCTCCGCAGTAAGCGGGCTCAAGTTGAAATTCCGCCCTCTCCTCTACCAGGAGAGGGGTTTGCAACGATTTTCGTCGGATTTTTAGGAGAGCGTACCGAACGGATACAAACAAATTTTTCGTAATTTCATAATTTCGGGATTCTCAACCTACTAATTTCCGCGCGCTGCCATTCTTATAAGACAAAAAGAGGCAAGCCGCACTAGCCTAAAAAACGTCCGCCTCTCCCAGCGCCAATTTCCTAATCCTGCACTTCTTTGCCTAATCCCTCCCCCAGCGCCAGCGCTATGACAGCCCCAAAGTATAAGACCCGACTTCGTCGGGCAAAAAAAACGCTATCCGGAGATAGCGTTTGGAATTCTTTTAGTAATTCCTCGTGTGTAGAAGGTTAGTGTGTAGTAGGTAGTGTAAATAGTAAGTGTGTGTTTTTATATGTCTCGTGTTTATTTAATTCGTTATTGCTTACATATTAATAAAGTATTTTGGAAGTATATAATTGCTATATCACTTTATATTTGTTACAAATCTTAATAAAAATACCGCAAAACATACAAAAACTCGAAAACTATAAGATTTTTATGAAAATCCTCCCTGAAAATTCCTATACAAAATAAAATATCAGAAATATTTTATACTCTACTTTATACATTCCCATTTTTAGAAAAATAATCACACTTTGCGAAAAATTGCAAGCGCGCAACTTTACTTAATCTTAATATTAAAACTATTGACCTTTTTTTAAAAAAGTATTCTAATTAGAAAAGTAAATCAAAGCTTTTTTGAAACTGCAATAGGCAGTGCGAAATGCAAAATACAACTTAGAGTTTGGAGGATAAAGATGAAAGAATTTAAGCACACACGCTTAGACAACAGACAATTTACGGAAGACGATATTAAAGGTTTTATAAAAGACTACAATATCAAATTTATTAAACTGCAGTTTGTCGATATTAACGGACAGGTAAAAAATATGACTATACCGTCACAGCATATCGAAAAAGCTTTGAATAACGAAATTATGCTTGATGGCTCATCAATCAAAGGTTTCAGAAGCATTGAAACGTCTGATATGTTCTTTCATCCCGACAAAAACTCGTTCCAAATCCTACCCTGGCGCGGACAGGACGGAATCAATTCCGCAAGATTAATCTGCGATATTTATAACGCAGACGGAACACCGTTTGAAGGCTGCCCGCGATGCAACTTGAAACGTGTTATGGCAGAAGCTGAAAAATTGGGATTTTCGATGAACATCGGACCGGAAGCTGAATTTTTCCTTTTTGCAAAAGACAAAGAAGGCCGAGTTACAACAACAACGCAGGATACAGCCGGATATTATGATGTAGGGCCGGAAGATTTAGGTGAAGATGTGCGTTCTGACATCGTTTTGACACTACAGGAAATGGGTTTTGATATTGAAGCATCGCACCATGAAGTTGCAGACGGTCAGCATGAAGTTGACTTTAGATACGCAGACATTTTGACTGCGGCAGATAACGTTGCAACTTTTAAAATTGCTGTAAGGGCAATTGCCGCGAAACACAATCTTCATGCGACATTTATGCCAAAACCGATTTACGGAATCAACGGTTCGGGTATGCACTGCAACATTTCGCTGTTTAAAGACGGCAAGAATGCATTTTTTGATGAAAATGCAGAATATCAGCTTTCGGAAGAGGCCAAATATTCAATCGGCGGGCTTTTAAAACATGTAAAAGGAATTACGGCTGCATTAAATCCGACAGTAAACAGCTTCAAAAGACTAGTTCCGGGATATGAAGCACCTGTTTATCTTGCATGGTCCCTGGCAAACAGAAGTGCGCTTTTAAGAGTTCCATCAAAACGCGGCAATGCAACTCGTGTAGAACTCCGCTCACCGGATCCTGCCTGCAACCCGTATTTAGCTTTTGCAACAATTTTGCAGGCATGTTTAGATGGAATTAAAAACAAAATCGACCCGCCGGCACCTGTTGAAAGCAATATTTATAAACTTACGACAAAAGAACGCAAAAAACAGAGAATTGACGCACTGCCGGGAAGCCTTGCCGAAGCGCTTGAACATCTTGACCGGTCTCTTGTTGCGCGCGCTGCATTGGGTGAGCATATTTTCAACGAATTTATGTCTGCAAAACACAAGGAATGGGATTCCTTTAGAACCTATGTTTCGCAATGGGAAATTGACAAATATTTGGAAAGATATTAAATTTACAAAAAAGCCCGGTTTCCCGGGCTTTTTAAATATTAAAACCAATATGACGGCTTACCAATCGCCTTTCAAAGTTCTTGCTCTTCCTAATGACGCTTGGGCCGTAGGACCTACAACGATATATTCCTGCTTTTTAGGATTTATTAGACAAATCTTTTTGTCGCACATATCACAGAAGAACTGTTGAGATTTACTTACACTGCATGCATCTTTTTTCTTGTTTTGCGGGTAAAGGAAAGAAATAAATCTCCAGTCATCCTTAAGGTCACTGTTATTAAATTCATCATAGATTTTTTTAGCAAGACCTGCACCTGTTGAGTTATCCGGATAAACTAAGTATATAGTTTTAAATTTTGAACGCATAAAGGCGTAAGTTGGCTCTGCATTATTTACAGACTTGTTAACATTAATCGGAATTGTTTTAGAGCCTTTTACGCTTCCGTCAAGACTGGCATCGGGATCAACTTTTGGTGTTGTATCAACTTTTTCCGGAACTTTAGATACTTGTTCTGTCGGAGCTTCTTGTTTACCGGCGTTTTTCAAATCCTCAAAAAGCTTGCCTTGCTGCCAATAAGACGGGTTTGCCTGATATGCAAGAAAACCTACGATTACAACAACCAGAATCGGTAAAAAGTTACCTTTTTTCTTTTTGCTGTTATTAGTTTTGTTTCCAGCCATATTTCCTCCATAACTGTAATTATAGTAACATTTATATATAACTAAAAGTCATATAATTTGTCAATAAACTCTTTGATTGAATAATTATTTTTAAGTACAACGAATGATTTACCTGTTTTGTTTTTCACATAATCAAGATTGCTGCCGTCGAGAAAATCTTCACTGTACGGCCGCAGCATCACTGAAGGTATAACAACAATATCCCCGGACGCCGCAGAGACAGCGCTAATCAAATCATCGGATGTTATAAGGCCTGCAACCGTGATATTTCGCCCCCAGTAATCGGATTTGACAGGGACAACTTCGATTGTTAGATTTTTAATCTTTTTGCATAAATCCTCTGCAATATATTTTATGGCATCTTTCGCGGCAAAAGAGGTTGCAAAAATAAATTTCACAGGCTTTGAAAGAGATTTTGGCAATGTCAAGCCTTTGTAATCATCAATAAGCATTCTCAAAGACCCAACTCCGTCTTCAAGCTGTGAGAAACTGCCGTAATATGATGCCGGCGGAATTTTTTCGCCGGCAAGCAGGAAAAATTCGTCAGAAAGACATACCTTCTTGAATTTCGATGCTATTGCAATCGTTTCTTTTGCGACTTTTTCATCGACCTGCACAAGATTTTCCTGCCTGAATTGCGTGACCCCGACAGGCACAATCGCAGTTGACAGAACTGTCGTTTTCAAAGATGCCAAATCAGTTAATGTACGCTCCAACTCTTGCCCGTCATTGTAGCCGGGGCAAAGCACAATTTGTGCATGAAACGGGATTTTATTCTTCCTGAACCAGAGAAGATTTTCCATAATTTTTCCGGCATTAGGATTTCGAAGCATTTTAACCCTTAGTTCGGGATTTGTGGTATGAACCGAAACATAAAACGGGCCAAGTCTCATGCGCTTAATCCGCTCTTTGTCCTTCTCGTTCAAATTCGTCAACGTAATATAGGTGCCCTGAAGATACGAAAGCCTGTAATCATCGTCTTTAATGTATAAAGTATCGCGCAAGCCCTTTGGCTGCTGGTCGACAAAGCAGAAAATACATTTATTCAGACAGGGTTTTACACGGTCGAAAACCGCGCTTTCAAAAACGATTCCCAAATCTTCATCAAAATCTTTTTCGATTTCAATAACCTCGATTTCGCCATCAGTCTTTTTAACCTCAAGCGTCAAAAAATAAGCCTTGCACATAAAATTGTAATCAATCATATCCGCCATCACAGCTTCGTCAATCGACACAATCTCATCGCCCGGCATAATCTCCAGTTCCTCTGCAATCGAATTTTCCAAAACTTTATTTACTATTGCCGGCATTATCTTTCTCAAACCCTTCTATAATCGTAATCAAATTGTCATATTCGCAAACCGTGTTATCAAGAACAATCTTCTGATAAAACGAAAGTTTCGTATATTCATCCGCCAGAATCTCTTCTGCATCGGATTTAAACTTGAATGCAAGCGTTTTCAAATTCAGAAACATTTCACTCTTTGAGGAACTATCAAGAATTTCAGCACAAGAAAGCTTCACCCTCGCATTTGACAAAAACTGCAATGGATTCTGACTTAAATCTTCTGTTAAAAGCCTTTTTAGCTCACCGATTCCTGATTTTGTGACGGAATAAAATACCGAAAGCTTTCCGCCATCAGACATCATTTTGCGCGAAGTTATAAAACCGCCCGCTTCCAATCTTCTAAGAGCAGGCTTCAAAGCCCCGAAACTCGGGGATGTAAACGGCGCAAATTCAGCCTCAATGCCTTTTTGAATCGCGTACATCGTAAATTCTCGTTTAGTCAAAATATATAGAATCAACAGTTCAATCATACCCTGATGATAGCACAAACCGCAGCGGAATGGAATACCTGAAAAACAATTCTGCCAACCGCTGAGCCTTCAAAACTCTTGCGACTATTTTCTGAACACACGTGTTTGAAAGTACAAAAAGCATCGTTTAAAAAACACCTTAACAATTGACTTTCAAAAGAACTTTCCGCTATAATAAGGCAATGGGAGCCTTACAGAAATATTACAAACAGTCTGCGACTTATAAGATTTTTTCAGGGATTTTAACCCATTGCGCCGATTTTCTGGACACGCTCGGCAAAATTTCAATCAAAGGTATGCAGCTTTTAAAGGCCGTTTTAACCGCAAAAATTGACAAAAAGGAACTTATTGAACAGTGCGAAAGATTCGGCGTAAGTTCGCTTCCGATAACTCTTTCAATTGTCGGAATGACGTCGGTTATTGTTTCATCGCAAGTTGCAAATGAAATGGTCAAACAAGGCGGCGGCCATCTTGTCGGACTTTTAATGACAATGCTTATTGTGCGCGAAGTCGGGGCGATTATGTCCGGATTTGCAATCATTTCAATGATTGGTTCTTCTCTTGCCTCTGAACTTGCGACAATGCGGGTTACGGAGCAAATTGATGCTGTTAAGGTTTTGAAAGTCAATCCTGTTGAATATCTTTTTGTGCCGAGGGTTTTGTCAGGAATATTGATGATGCCGCTTGTTGTAATACTGGCATCCGTTGTCGGGGTTCTGACAGGAGCTGTGGCAACTGCATTGACAACTGATTTAAGTTTCAGAGCATACTTTGATTCCGCATGGCTCGGGGTTTATATGAAAGATTTGAGCGTAAGTCTTTTAAAAGCCGTAGCTTTTGGCGGTACAATTGCACTGATTAGCTGCACATGCGGATATTACGCTTCCGGAGGCGCAAAAGGCGTTGGAATCGCCACCACAAAAGCCGTTGTATGGTCGTTTGTGGCGATTGTAATCTGGGATATGATTTTCGCGCTCGCATTTTTCTTTTAAATTGAGCCTCGGGATAAACCAATTTCAAATAAGGAACAAAAAATATGAGTATAGAAGTTAAAAATTTGGTAAAAACATTTGGCGAACACAGGGTTATCGATGATGTGTCATTTAAGGTTAATGACAGCGAAACGCTTGCGATTGTCGGGTTTAGCGGTTCGGGGAAAAGTACTATTTTGAAACTTATTTGCGGGCTTTTGAAACAGGACAGCGGCGAAATTATCACCTCCGAAGGCGACATTGCAATGGTTTTTCAGTATTCTGCGCTTTTTGATTCCTTAAATGTTGCTGATAACATTTCATTTGCTCTGCGCGAAAGAAGAGACCTTCGAAAAAAATACGACGAAAAAGAGTTGAAAAATATCGTCGCACAAAAACTTGAACTTGTGGGGCTAAAAGGAATCGAGACAAAATTCCCGTCAGAACTTTCAGGCGGCATGCAAAAGCGTGTAAGCTTTGCCCGCGCAATTGTCACAGAACCTAATTCAATACTTTATGATGAGCCGACTTCAGGCCTTGACCCGATTTCATCGACTTTGATAGAGGATTATATTGTCCGCCTCAAAGAAGAAACAAAAGCCGCTTCAATTGTCGTAACTCACCAGATGTCGACAATTACCAGAACTGCAGACCGCGTGATTATGCTGTATGACGGTAAAATCGTTTTTGAAGGCACGCCTGATGAAATGCTGAAACAGGACAACGATTACACAAAACAGTTTGTGACAGCCTCCCTTGAAGGCCCAATGCAGATGATTGCGTAAGAATTAGTTAAAACACAAATTTCACATCAAAGTTTTAGGACAATTGGGAAATAAAAAAGATTAACCCCACAAAATATAGTTTCTTTTGCTCTAATCTAAATTTTCTGCTATACTCAGTGTATAAATCAAAATGAGGGATATATAAATGAGTACACTGGAAGAAAAGCTGTTTAATGAACATGTTATGACATTAGACACTTATATTATGTTTAGATTAAAAGAAATCACAGAAAACCTTAAACCGGATTTGATAAAGAGAAACCGCGCACCGATTTCCCTATCAATGGGCGCACCGACAGCAAATCCGCCGCAAGCGCTTCTTGACAGATTAAAGGAAGTCCTCACTGAAGACAATATTCACCTTTATTCCGTTCCGAAAGGCGAAGCGTATTTCAGAAAAGCAATTGCAGAACGCATGAAAACGCGTTTTGGCGTTGAACTTGACCCGGATAAAGAAATCTTTTCGCTTATGGGTTCAAAAGAAGGCATCGCCAATATGGTGAGATTCTTAATCACCCCAAAACACAACGAAAAAGACAAAGACATAATTCTTGTTCCGGATCCGGGTTATGCATCATACACCCAATTCATTAAATGTTCCGGCGGTTACGCATATCCGGTGCCCCTGACAAAGGAAAACAATTACAAACCCGATTTGGACAAGGTTTGGGAAAACTTAATCAAAGACGGATTCAATCCTGATAATGTTAAAGGAATTCTGGTTAACTACCCGAACAATCCGCTCGGCGTAAGCACTACCAAAGAATACATGCAATCCATAATTGAGTTTTGCAAAAAACACCAAATTTTGCTGATGTCGGATGCTGCATATTGCGATTTGTATTTTGACGATAACGAAAAGCCGTTCAGCATTTTTGAGTTAAAAGGTGCAAAAGACATTGCGGTTGAATTTTTCAGCCTTTCAAAACCCTATGCAATAACCGGCTGGCGTTTGGGCTGGATTTGCGGAAACAGTGCAATTATTCAGCGTTTCGGAAAAGGAAAATCGACAATTGACAACGGAATTTTCAAGGCGCTTCAAAAAGTTTGCGGCGAAATCATGAATTCAAAAGAGGGCGATGAATACATTGCGCAAGGGAACCTTAATTACAAACACAAACAATCAATTATGGTAAAAGGCTTGAAAGAACTCGGCTGGGATATTTCAGACAAAACGGTTCCGCATACAACCTTCTATCTGTGGCTTCCGATACCGCCCCGATATAAGAGTGCGTTTGAATTTTGCGAAGATTTGCTGAAAAAATCAGGAATCGTTGTTGTTCCCGGAAACGCTTTCGGAGACCATGGCGAAGGATTTTTCAGGATTTCATACGTCTGCAGCGATGAGCAGCTTCAGGAAGTAATTAATCGTATGAAAGCCGACGGATTCAATTATTAGTATATAAAAAACGATTTTTAGATAATAGGGCCAAAGAGTGTTGTGGCTCAGCTTTTGAAGTGCGGGGAAATACTATTATCGTGACAAAACATTTATATACATAAGCGGCAAGACTATCTTTGAATTTATAATCTTTGATTTATAAAAAGCGGCTTTTGTATGACAGGGCCAAAGTATTGATGTGACTCAGTCACAAAAAGAGCCTTTAAATAAGGCTCTTTTATTATCTATATAAAATCGGCAAATTTATTTTGTCCCGAATGTTCTATGAAAGTGCCATTAATGCTTTAATAGAACGGGCATTATCTCTAACTTCTTCATCAGAATGGTTTTCAACAGTGTCTTCAAGAATTCTGATTGCTTCTGTTTTGTCTTCCAGGGAAAGCAATTCGTTAATTGTGCACATTGCAACACCTGTTGACATGTCGTTAATACCTTTACCTCTGTTTGTAATAACAACTCTCAAAGATTCGGGCATATTTTTCTGAACAAGCGCCTTAGCTGTCATTTCGCGAATTTCGTCAACTTTAGAGTTTGTTCCGATATCTTCCAACACACTAACAGATTCGGGGTTTTGATGCATAGCCAACCCATCAATAATATTTTTTACATTTCTTACGATTTTTTTATCTACCATTAGTCACCCCTCCTATACTGCCATTTCCCAGGCCTGAACGTTATCCATCAATAGCTGCCTTGGAATTGACAAGTCTTCCATTTTTGCAATTTGATTTTTTGAAATTCCGGGCTCAAATACTGAATGCACTGCATCGCTCATTTTTGCACCCATTCTTGAAATTGCCTGTTTTGCAGGTTCAAATGTAACTTCTGTGTGAGTTAATTTATCCCAGCAGTTAACCGCATCGCTGTAAATTCTTCTGCCAAAAGCAATTGCTGATTCAATTCCCTGCTGAATTCTGTTTCCTACACCGGCAATAGAACCGACAAGTGCACTTGCTTTCAATTTTCCGGTGAAGCTGATTTTGTTTGCTTCATTTTCTTTTGTTTTGTCGTTTTCGCTAACAAAAACGTCTGCTGTCAAAACATTTCCTTTGAAAGAAGTTTGAGCAAACGGATTTGAAGAACGGGCAACTGTTGCTTCGTGTTTTGTAGGATTAAAGATACGTTCACGAATGCTTGAGATAGATAATAAATCTGCCATATGTGTAATCCTTTCTTTTTGTATACATTTCTACATTATCAGAATACCATAGCATTTTAGAATGTTATCAACCTTTTGGTGTATTGTTTGAACACGAAGTTATACAAAAGTTGGAGAAAATTTCTTTGCGGGTAATATATGGTTTAAAATATTAATATTCATGCTATTATACATGTATGGGATATTTAGAAAAATTAGTTGACCTTATAGGAGTACTCCGCTCGGAGAACGGCTGTCCCTGGGACAGAGCGCAAACCCACACTTCGCTTAGACCAAATATGCTTGAAGAAGCTTATGAAGCTGTTGATGCGATAAACAGCGGCGATATAGCAAACCTGAAAGAAGAATTGGGCGATGTACTTTTGCAGGTAATTCTTCACTCGCAAATAGCCTCAGAAGAGCAGGCTTTTGATATTGAAGATGTTGCGAAAGGTCTTCATGATAAAATTATCAGCCGCCATCCGCATGTTTTCGGCTCTGAAAAGGTAACTTCAGCTGAAGATGCCCTCAAAAGCTGGGACAAAATAAAAAAACAGGAAAAAAGTTACAGAAAATCAGCAATGGACGGCATTTCAACATCCCAATCAGCGCTGATGAGCGCGCAGAAAATCAGCAAAAAAGCTGTAAAATGCGGGTTTGAATGGCCTGATGAAAAATCCCTGATGGATTGCATTTACTCGGAATTTGACGAATTTAAGGAAGCCTCTGATGAAAAAGACAGAGTTCACATGGAAGAAGAGATGGGCGACATCCTTTTTGCGGTTGTGAACCTTGCCCGGTGGAACAAGATTGACGCCGAACAGGCGCTAATCAAGGCTAATCAGAAATTCATGATGCGTTTTCGAATGATGGAAAAGCTTGCGGACAAACCTCTGGAGGAATATTCCTTTACAGAATACGACGCCCTTTGGAAAGCCGCAAAAGCCGCATTAATGACCTCTGACAAGAATTGTTAACATTTGTAAATCAACTTATTTTACAAAAAGCAATTTTCCACCCCCAAAATTTTTTATATAAATATACACGGAAAGAGGTTTTAAAATATGAAAGAACAAGAATTAAACACATTGATGTCAGTAGTTTCTGATCCGATTAAAAACGTTTACAAAATCGAATCAAGAAAAGATTTGGAAGAAATTCAGCGAATCATCCGCATCTTCAATATTGCTGACGAACAGCACAACAAACATGCAATGTTGTCTATCAAAAACCTTGCAACATTAAAGCTTGTATTAAGCAATAACTAAGTTTTTAGCAAACTTCTTTCTGTATAAAAAGCGCCGCAGGTGACACCGGGCGCTTTTTGTTTTTCTAAAACCACGGATAATCGTCAGAGATTTTCCAGCCGTCGCTCATAATTTTAGCCGCGCATCTGTAGCCGACTGAGGGGGTGCAGTCTATATTTTTCAAATCGAGAGTTCCTTGACCATTTGGTTTATACGGGTGAAAGAATATTTTAGCGGAATTATTTGGGTCAATACGGAACTCAAAGATATCAATCCCGCGCCGGTTTGGCTTTTTCTTTCCGTTCAAATCCACATAAACAAGGATAGTCTTAGTCCCGCTTCCAAGCAGCGTAACTGCATAGCCGTCATTTAAGATAAATTTCACGGTGCCTTTCAAACTGTTCAGGCCATCAGCGTGTTGAGTACCATTTGGCTGAGCCTCTTTCTCAGCCCAGCAGCCGGATTTTTCGCCGCAATAGGTCAGAACTTTCAAATATTTTTTTAAATATAAATTAAAAAACTGTTCGGTGTCAGCATAATCAGCGTAAGTTTCGCCGGCCTTAACAGACGCAATGCTCCAGTATTCAGGCGAACCGTTATCAAGTGCAGATTGTTCTATTGCCTGAGACATAACCGTGTAGAACTTTTTCAAACTAGTGACAGTTGCTTGTTTTCTGTATTTGGTAATAACGGCAGGAAGTGTCATTGCGGCAACTATTCCAATAACTCCCAATGTGATAAGGACTTCGGCTAAAGTAAACGCGGAAAAAGTAGATTTTAGGCATCTTAAAAAGTTCAAGTTTATGCAAAAGTTTCTAAAATTAAGATTACATGCCGGTCGTCGTAAATGCAAAAATTTATTCGGGATTGCGCGCAGAAAACTTGATAACTTTTTCCGTAATAATAAAATACCCTTGATGAGTCTTAAATTCGGGTGCCCCCCCCCCCGTTAAATCCAATGTTCATAAGCTTTTTAAGCATTCCTAACTCCTTTTGTTTAATTACGATTTTAATATTATCACAGAACCTTGTTTTGTGCAAATTATATAAGTGCGTAAATTGATGTTCCAAACATTATCATACCGATTGCGACTGCAATGAACGTTGCAAACATCACAGCACCCGCTGAAATATCCTTTGCCATTCCGACAAGTCTCGAGTATTTGTTATGAAAAACCGCATCAAGCGTGAATTCTATTGCAGAATTCAGCATTTCCGCAACAACCACAAGCCCGATTGTAAGAAGCAGAATGCACAATTTTGCAACACTCAAATCAAGAACCAGACCCAATATAATCACAAATAACGAAACAAAAAAATGAACTCTTATATTATTTTCGCTTTTTAATACAATTCGAATGCCTTTTCCGGCGTTTTTGAAGGTGTTGTTAAACCCTTGCGACTTAAATTTACTCATACTTAATCCCTACAGCGTCAAGCGCTTCATTTTGTAATCTTATAACAAAATTATAGTCTTCTTCTGTTTGGTGGTCAAATCCGAGCAAATGCAAAATTCCATGGCTAATCAAAAACGCAAGTTCCACCTCAGGAGTTTTCGATTTTTTAGCTGCTTCTTCCCGAACTTTGTCGAGTGCTATAATCACTTCCCCGAGATTGATTTCGCCGTCAAAAATGAATTTTTCTTCGCTGTCCGCAAAAATCGCAAACGTAATTATGTCTGCGGGATAGTCTTTTTCGCGGTATTCACGATTAATCTCATGGGTTTTTGTGCTGTCGCAGTATAGAAAGTCGAATGAAATCGTATTATACTCAAATCCTTTTAGCGCACAATTCTCAAAGACTTCAGGTTTTGAAAGATAAAATTTAATAATTTTCTTTGCGATATCAATTTGTTTTTTTTCGTCAATTTCCCAATCGGGAAATATGTTTTCGCTGAATATATGATATTTAATTGCCATCGGTATTATTTTTACCCTCGTCTGTGTGGTGTTCTTCAAGTTGTGCAATTTTGTTTTCCAAATCTTCATCCAACAATTTTGCAGGCATTTTGATTTTGTTTTTGCTGAATTCTTCCACAATATTTTCCTGGTATTTAATTCTGTTGTGCTGCATGCCTCTTAGAATACGGCTGAATGTTGAGGCGATGACTTTTATGTCATGCAAAGTGAGGGGGCTGTCGGCAAGCTGTGCATCATTCAATCTTTCAACAATAATTTTGTCTATGATATTGTCGATTTCCTCGGGCGTCGGGTTTTTGAGAGAGCGAACCGCTGATTCTACAGCATCCGCTATCATCAAAATCGCAGTTTCTTTCATGTTCGGTTTCGGACCTGTGTAGCGGAACTGCTCTTCTTTAACATTTTCAATACCTTCTTCCTGAACCGCCTGATTGTAGAAGTATTTCGCAAGCCCTTCTCCGTGGTGCTGAAGGATAAAATTGGTTATGATTGAGGGTAGATGGTATTCTTTTGCAAGTTCAACGCCGTCTTTCGGGTGAGCCGTAATAACCATTTTACTTAATCTCGGATTCAATTTTGTATGCGGATTTTCAATGCCGAAGTAAGACTGGTTTTCAACGAAAAACAGCGGACGCTTAAGCTTTCCGATATCATGATAAAAAGCACCTACTCTGGCTAAAATCGGGTTTGCACCGATGGCTTCCGCGGCAGCCTCGCAAAGGTTTGAAACCATAAGGCTGTGGTGATAAGTTCCGGGAGCTTCAATCTGAAGTCGTTTCAGCAACGGCTGGTTATGATCGGCAAGTTCAGCAAGCCCGTAGGGCGTGATTATCTGGAAAGTGCTTTCAAACAACGGAAGCGTGCCTAATGCTATCATTGAACTTATTATTCCGTTCAACAAAATAAATCCGCTGTTTTTCATAATCAAAAGATTGCTTACATCAATCAGGCATTTTTCGAGCATGTAAATGCTGAAAAGGATTATCAGTCCTGAAATCGAAATTATGCAACCTGCCTTAATCAAATCAAAACGGCGTGAATATCTGATTCTTGAGATTGTAACCATTGAGACAAGGCTCAAAAGAATAAATGTTATTAAAAAGTGGGCGTCATACTGTACGCCGATAGTTAAAACCGTCAAAAGAATAGTCATTGCAACAAAGGCGACGCGGGGTGCTGTAAAAATTGCAAGGATTAAGACATAAGCCGGAATCGGCAGAACATAAGGTGAAAAACCGGTTGGCAAAACAACCGCAATTGCTGACAGCAGAATTGAGAGCACTGCCGATATTGTCATATAGCGCGGTTCTAAAAATTGCTTTTCGAAAAATTTCATGTAACTGAGAAATATCAAAGTACAAATCGACACAAGCACATATATTGCAAGAAGCCCCTGCCAGTTGAGTTCATAAACATTGTATCCGGCCTGTCTTAAAGCATCGCGCTTTAATCTGGTAACGGGTTCTCCTTCAAATACAATTTTATCGCCCTTATGAATTGTGATTTCATAGGGTTTAACCGAATTTTCAGCATTTTTCTTTGCGATTTCTGTTGCGAATTCATCCACAACAAGGTTCGGCACAATAACCTGATCCAAAAGCCCTTTTATAACTGACACCTGTCGTTTTGAAACATTTGAAATCAGATTGTCCGTAATAATTTTATCAATATTATTTTTTTCGTAATCTTTTTCGGTAATTCCCGTGCGCAAAATGTTTGCCAGTGTAAGATTTGCTTTATCAAATGCTTCATGCAAATCAGAATCTTCCGACTTTAGAAGAAAATATATTACAAAATCTTTTCGCTCCTTGTTTGAGATATCAAAAAGAAGTGAAAGTTCTTCGCGCTTCACGCTTTCTTGTGCATCTTTTTTGCGGATTTGCAATATGGAATTTTCCAGAGTCTCGAGGTTTGTTTTAATAAAATCGTCTTCTGCCGGCGTCAAAACATAGTCAACTTTTTGCGCAACTTCTTTTTTGTGCTGCTCCGTTCGTTTGACGTCCACTACGGTGAATGTTTTCTGCGCAATAATGTCCTTTTTGCTAATGCCGTTTTCAATAATGCTTTGAAAAAAGAAGTTTTGCGACGAAATTATTGCCGTTATAATCAGCGTGAATGTCAAAAATGCCAGAACTTTCAAAGTTTGCGCTGATGTAAAAAATTCTTTTATATTAATCAAAAATCCTCTGTTATTCATAGATAAATATCCCTCACATGACTTTTAAAACCATTTTTCAAAGCCTTGCGGCATTTTTTTATACAAAATAGTTTCAAAATATTATTTTTATTATATAATTAAAGCATAAAAAAGACAATTTTTACAGAAATTGGGGTTGAAAAAGAGCAGATAATTTTTAAAGTGCAAAGCACCATTATTTTGCGTCCCTCAAACTTTTAAGCCTTTCAGAAGTTTTTAAAAGTTTGATATTAATTGTCCAAAATACGCTTATTGAGAGTAATTGAACCTTCTAAATAAAATCTTAATATTACTTAATAAATGCATAAAAATTAGCAATTTTTATTATGTTTGAACGTATTAATATATAGAAGGTTTCATTGTTTGGTGAAGTGGCATGAACATAGAAAAAGTACAGTATAGAATAAACAATCCTGCGAACTTGCAGCAAAAGCGGCAAAAGCACCCGGCTTTTACCTCATCTATAACTTTACAGCCAAAAAATACCGATATTGTGATGGCTGAAGCGATTAAGGATTATATTCCGTCTGCTGTAAAAAGCATGAAAAAACTGAGCGACAACATGGGTGAAATTCAGAATATCATCATCAACGCGCTTGGTACAGGTTTGGTGGCTCCGATATTTATCAAATGGAACCCGCTTTCAAAAACAGACGAGGACACAAGAACATATTCAGCATGGAGACAGCCTGTTTCTGCGGTTCTTACTGTTTTAACGCAGGTTGGTATAACAATTCCGTTTAACAGAATGATAAGCAGAAGAGCAAACAGCGGCGTTTATGATACAGAATACAACATGACGTTGTTCCAGGACAAGGATTATATTTCAAAAATTCTGAAACGCCAGTATCCTTATGCAACAAAAACAACACTTGACAATATGGTAAAAGAGCACATGGCAAATCAAAAGAATTCTCTTTTGAGAATGATTAAAGAAGATAAAGTTGTTATGAGCACTGATACCGGAAAAGCATTGCCGTTAAAGGACAAGGAATTTCGAAAAATAGCACTTTCGGTTATTGATAAACAGTTAAAATACCAGAACGGCGAACTTGCGAAATGTAATGATATTACTATTCCGAAAAAAATCGTCCGCGGCGAATATTTCCGCACAAACGAAGCTGAAGCTCGCAAGATTTTCACGGAACTTGACGCGAAATTAGACAAAACAGACAATGCAAAAAGCATTAAAGGATACATTAAAGAATTAAAGACAAAATATAAAAATTCTGACAAAGAATTAATTGCCATTTTCGATGACATACTGGCAAGACGCGGCAATAAAGATTCCGAATTAAAGATTGCAATGCAGGACAAATTGAAAGGTATTCTGCGCGACATTGATTTATACACAGGCTTCAAATCTGCAGAAGAATTGAAGCAGGGCGTAATTGATATGGAAACAAGAGTCAGAATTAATCCGATTAATGAGGCAATTGAGGGATTAACTCAGGCACGCCAAAAGATTGAAAACAAAACCACAATCGGTGAAGTTGAACAGTATCTGAAACAAATTATCGGAAAGAACGACAAACACAGACTTGCGAAATTTGAACTTTCGGGAAAAATCGCGGAAGCGCTAGAAAAGATGGTTAAAAATAACCTTAAAGCGCACAAACAGATTACCGGCCTAATCGTTTCATTCCTGATGCTTCCTGTAACCTGCACACTTCTGAACTGGTCATACCCCAGATTTATGGATGCAGTATTCCCGAACCTTTCGAATAAAAAACACCCGAACGAAATAAAAGATTTGGTTGACAAAGCAAATCAAAAAGCGGAGGTGAAATCATAATGGCACCGCTGATTACAAGAGTTTCACAAAGTATAGACAAAGGTCTTTCAAGATCATCATTCACAAGAAAAGCATGTGAAAAATTCCAGGATCCTAAATTCAACGCTGCATGGATTGCAGGTTTGGGCGTCGGCTCAATTGTATTGAAAGACGGATTCGGATGTTATTTATACGTAAAACAGAGTTTAAACAACAAAAAGATTCCGGAAGATAAAAGAAAATTCGTTGCGGCGTTAGACCTTGCAAACGGCGGATTGATGATGCTTCTGCAAGTCTTGATAACATACACGATTTCAAAGAAAGCCTGCCAGGAAAAAATCTTTGAAAAATTATTCGGAAAAATGTTTAACCGACAATCATCAAAAAGTATTCAGGCGATTATGGAATCAAAAGACAACTTCAAAGGCAAAATCAAGGGCAATCAGGAATTCCACAGAGCACTTGAAGGTTATCGCGACGCTTCAATCGGAGCATTAGCAAGCTTGACATCACTGATTGCGGCAACAACAATCGGAAAACGTGTTATAACACCGTTTATTGCAACACCGCTTGCTGACAAAACAAAAGCCTGGATGTGCAGAAACGACAAACCGACAGTCATCCATGATGAGACAAAAAACACTTACGATACGCAAACTCCGGCAGTCGAAAAAGCTAAACCGATAAAACCTGAAAAACCCGCACAGGGAAATCTTTTGAAAAGCAAAACTTCATCACAGGAATCAGGTGCAACACAGGCTCCTCAAGGCAATTTGCTAAAAAACTACGTCGCACAAAACCGGAAGAATATCTAATTTGAAAGCAAACGCGGCTTAACAAACAGTTTTTTACAGGATATAAATTTTAATATAAAAACTCAGGATTCACCATCATCGTCGAATCCTGAGTTTTAAGTTTTATGCAAAACAATTATCCCGTCAAATTTTATTAACAGGAGTTTTTGGCATTCCGCCCTTCAGAACTTCGCAAACCTGTTCTGAGACATCTTTTGCAACTTTAACCTGCGCTTCAATCGTGCTTGCACCCAGATGAGGCACCATAATGAGGTTTTCAAATTCTCCATAGAGCGGGCATTTTTCAATATCAGGTTCGTCAACAAAAACGTCAAGCGCGGCACCTGCAATATGACCGGATTTTAAAGCTTCAGACAGAGCGCACTCGTTGATTATCCCGCCGCGCGCGCAGTTTATCAGGCGCGCACCTTTTTTAAGCTTATAAATATTTTCAGAATTGATTAAATCAACAGTATCCTTGTTTTTAGGCACATGAACAGTCAGATAATCAATTTCAGGCAAAATCTCTTCTAAAGTTTCAGCTTTTTTGTACCCAAAAGCCGCAACCTGCGCAGCATCCGCAAACGGGTCATATACAAAAATCTTCATACCCAAAACATTCGCGATTTCGGCAACACGTTTTCCGATTTTTCCAAACCCGACGATTCCGAGGGTCTTGCCGGAAAGTTCCGTACCTAAGAATTTTGAACGCTCAAATTTGCCGCTATTAATGCTATGGCACGCCTGCGGAATTTTTCTGGAAACCGAAAGCATCATCGCAATCGTATGTTCAGCCGTCGCTTCGGTGTTGCCGTCCGGAGAATTAACAACCCAAATCCCTTTCTGCGCGGCATATTCGACATCAATATTATCAACTCCAACGCCCGCGCGCGCAATTATTTTAAGATTTTTGGCGCAATCTATCACATCTTTTGTCATTTTGGTCGAATTTCTGACAATTATTCCGTCAAAATCTTTTATAATCCGGCACAACTCATCAGGCGCCTGCGTTTTCATAACAACAGGCTCAATACCCGCATCTTTCAAAATTTCTTCGGCGATTTCGCATACATTGTCTGTAACTAAAACTTTCATCTTGAACTCCTTAACTTTTACTGAAAACTCTGTGCGCCCCAATATTAACAAAAATAAAAAAAGGCGCGTTTCGCACCTTTTTCATTCATACTTAAAACGGTTTTGTCTGATTCAGCTTCATCCGTAAGTCTCTGAAACGTGCGATATCTTCCTGTGTTTTTCCCGAATCTTTAAACACAGCCTGGCTCGACGGGTGAACCATCAGAACATAATCCATGTGGATTTCAAGGAAATTATATTTGCGCGGCGACTGATTTGCGTTGCGCGGGAAGATTTCGGCATTTGTGACCGCCAGAAAACGTCTTTCGCGATCGTTCAAAAGGTCTGTCAATTCACGATTTGTGTTTGTATATTTCGAAACATATACCACACCCTTTATATCATGATCCACAGTCAAAATACTTACTTCTATAGGTACCATATCTGTATTTTTAGCCATTTTCTCTATCCTTCTGACGCTCTCTCACGCCGATGTCTGTTGTTTTTTATAATTATAATATATTTTTTCCAAGATGTCTATATGTTAAATTTTATCAATATGTTTGCCGAATCTTGAACCGTAGGCTTCATGGACATCCACAACCGAAATAAATGCTTTCGGGTCAAATTCTTTAACAACTTCTTTTAGTTTTGTCATCTCAAGACGCGATACAACACAATAGATTATTGTTTTTTCGCTCTTTGAATATCCGCCGATACCTTTCAGATAAGTCACGCTAATCTCAAACCTGTCGATAAGTTCCTGCCCAATTTCATAAGCCCTGTCACTGATAACCCTGACGGATTTTGAAGAATTCAAGCCCTCAAGCACAACGTCAATCATCCGGTATGCAATGAAATATGTCAAAACCGAATACATCGCCTTGTTCCAGCCGAAAACCAATCCTGCGCCAACATATATAAAAATGTTAAAGCCCATAATAATTTCGCCGACCGAAAGTCCGAATTTCTTAGACAAAACAAGCGACATGATTTCTGTTCCGTCAAGCGAACCCTCGTTTTTCAAAACAATGCCGACGCCGGTACCAAGCACGATTCCGCCAAAAACAGTTGCAAGAAGAAGATCTTCTGTTATATGGTAAGATTGAAAAATATTAATCCCGACAGCCAGCATTGTGACCGCATAAAGCGTCTGAAATACGAAATATTTTCCCATTTTGGTAAACGCCAAACAAATGAACGGGATGTTCAAAATCACAATCAAAACCCCGAGGTTAAACTTTGTTATATAGCTGAGAATCATTGATATACCAACGATTCCGCCATCAATAATGTTATTTGGAACTAAAAAGCATTCCAGCGCAAACGCTGCAACAAAAGCTCCGAATGTAAGAAAAAAAAGTTTGTTTAATATAAATAAAATCCTGTCTTTTATTGTAATTTTTCTTTCCGGCATTGTTTATATCTTTCTTTTTAATCGTTATCGCCTGTTTTTCTTATTGCAAGAAGGTTGTTTATTTTGAAAATAGTTCTTTTTTCGTTGTATTCTTCAGTATTTTTACAGCCGAGAATTTTTTCCAAGTCCTGCTTTAGAGAAACCAAATCTTCATATTTTTTCAAAGAGCCGTCGAGCGCAATTGAAACATCTCCGGTTTCTTCAGAGACTACCAAACATGCGGCATCGCTGGTTTCTGTCATGCCGATTGCGGCTCTGTGGCGTGTGCCGTATTTCCAACTGAGTTTTGGGTCTTCTGTCAGCGGAAGAAGCACGCCGGCTGAGATAATTTTGCTTCCGTTTATAACAACAGCCCCGTCATGAAGCGGAGTATTAGTGTGGAAAATTGTCAAAAGCAATTCAGTTGACACATCCGCATTTAGCTTTGTTCCGACATCATAATAAGTGTTGCTCAAATCGCTCTGAAAAACAATCAAAGCGCCGGTATGTGATTTTGAAAGGAATTTGACAGCCTCAACGAGTTCTTTGATAACGTCGATTTTTTCGTCTTTATGCTTCTGGCTGCTGACGAAAAATGTTGTAATAAAATCAGCCTGACCTAGATATCCGAGAAATCTTCTCAATTCCGGCTGGAAAATTACGATTAAACCCAAAGAAACAAGAGTTACAACTGATTTTAGGAAAACTCCGATGATTTTCAAATCAAATCTCACCAGAATTTCTGAAAAAATCCACAAAAACACAAGAACAAATGCGCCTTTGACGAACTTTTCAGACTGCGTATTTTTGATGAATTTTTTATAAAATACAAGCAGAACAATCGCTATCACAAGGATTTCAAGCATATTGGTTCCGCTGAAGGACAAATCCAGCATTCCTATTTGCATCTGAATGTATTGTAAAATTTCATCAAACATTTACTTTAACCTATCCGGAACTATATCATGAGAAATTAAATCTTCTAATGTCTCTCTACTTACTATAATATCAGATTTTGAATTATTTACAATAACCATTTGAGGTTTTTGTACGCGATTGTAATTTGAAGCCATAGAATAATTGTATGCACCGGTGTTATACACGCATAAAATATCACCTCTGAGGGGTTCGGTAAGTTCGATATCCTTAATCAAAATATCGCCGCTTTCGCAAAATCTTCCGGCAATTGTTACGGTTTGTAAAGCTGCATTTTCTTTTTTGTTAGCGATTTCTGCGCTGTATTCGGCCTGATACATGGAAGGACGCGGATTGTCGGACATTCCGCCGTCAATTGCGACGTATTTTTTGCCATGCGGAACCTGTTTTGAACTTCCGATAGTGTAAAGGGTTGTGCCTGAGGTTGAAATTATGCTTCTGCCGGGTTCTAAGAAGAGCGCCGGCGGCTCAATTCCGTATTTTTTGATGCTTTCATTCAAGCTGTTGATAATTACCTGCGCGATTTCAAAAGTTGAGGGCGGAACATCTTTTTCTGTATACTTTACGCCAAGACCGCCGCCGATGTTGATTTCGTCGAGTTTCAGACCGAATTTTTCGTCCAGACGCGCCAATTCTTTGACCAGAATTTCGATTTCATCATGGTAGACTTTTGTTTCAAAAATTTGCGAGCCAATATGCGCATGAAGCCCGTGGAGTTTGAGGTTTGTATAGTCATTGAGAATTAAATCAACGGCCTCATCAATCTGGGTCAAATCAAATCCGAATTTTGAATCCAGATGGCCTGTTTGGATATATTCATGCGTATGGCATTCGATTCCTGGAGTGATTCGCAAGAGGATATCGACAATTTTGTTTTGCGATTTTGCGATTTGGTCAAGAAGCGCCAGTTCAAGAAAATTATCAACAGAAATTCTTCCGACACCAACCTCAAGCGCGAGGGTTAATTCATCAATTGACTTGTTATTTCCGTTAAAGAGCACTTTTGACATATCAGCGCCGGCTTTATAGACCGTATAGATTTCACCTGAGGAGACAACGTCAAATCCGAAACCTTCTTGAGCAAGAATGGCTGAAGTTGCCATTGTACAGAGTGATTTGGAGGCAAACATCATATTGACTTTATTGTAAGATGCAAATGCGTGTTTGTAATCAGCGCAAATACTTCTCAAAGTTGCTTCATCAATAACATAAAGCGGAGTTCCGTATTTTTCTGCCAAATCAACAAGGTCGCATCCGCCGATTTCAAGATTGCCGGACTCGTTGATTTTCGTTGTTATTGGTTTTAAAGACTGGTTGGTGCTCTCCATTAAAATATCCTCATAAATCTGTTTATGAGATAAGTTTAGCACAGAGAAAAATTTTTTTGAAGATTTTTCGGCAAAATTTCTTGCGGAATAGTCATTTTTAAAGATAAAGAGAACGTTTTACAAATAATTAATCAAAAGATTCACAAACAAACCGATTGAAATAAAAAACGCAAAAACAGCCATTGTCTTGGCCGCCCCTGTAAGAACGGCAAGATAAGTCTTATTTCTTGAATAATGGACTTCCGCATTATACGCTTCTAACGCCCGATAAAGCATTACAACAAAAGGAACTGTCAAAAAAGCCAGCAAGCAGTAATAAATACCGGAAGCAATAGCAAACACGCCTGCGAAAAAATACCCAAGTGAATAAATAAGCACAAAACCTTTCATTGCAGTTGATTTATCGCCGATTTTTTGTACGAGCGTATTTTTCCCCGCGGCCCTGTCGCCTTCAAAATCCAAAATTGTATGAACATACATAACGCCAACAGTAAAACTGACAATCGCAAGCGAAAGCAATAAAACATTCAGCGAGAAAGCTTTTGTCATCACAAAATACATTCCCTCAAAAAGCAATGGGCCAAAAGCGATTCCGACAAGAAATTCGCTCAAACCCGCGCGCGAAAATTTCGGATAACTCAAAACAATCACCGCCCCGACAAGTGCCAACGCCGCAACCGGCCAGCCGCACCTGATTAAAAGGATTCCGCCAATCAAAAGCGCCATCGCACAATAACTTGCGATAACAAAAAACAAATCCTTAAGTGTTGAAGTTCCATTTCTGATATAATCGCATTTTACATCGGGTGCGAATTCGCTGAATCTTGCATCTTTTGAAAGAACTTTGTAATCATCGTAATCATCATACAAATTTGTTGCCATGTGTGCAAACAAAATTCCGGCAAACGCGAGAATTCCGTTCACGACATCGCCTCCATTGCTTAGCGCATAGAAAAAACACGCCAGACAAGAAAACACCGTCATATCGGAAGAATACCAGCGGGAATGCTTTGCCGCTTCTAATATGCCCCTAAAACTAATCAACCCAGCAAGCCTCCAAGCCCTCTTACAGCCTCATAACTTGCGCCGGCTTCAAGAATCTCTTCTGCAGTAAGCCCGAAAAGTGTAATCAGGCCATAGACATTTTTATCGCCCTTTTTCAGCATTGCAACAACATGTTCAACTGCCTCGGAACGGGTCAGTTTTGAGAATTGGTCGTTTATACCGAGATGAAAACTTCTTTTCTTAGCCTTGCCCACTTAACAGCCAACTCCTCTGTTAACTCCGGCATTCAGCGCAAGAAGTGCCGCGCCTATCATTCCGGAATAGTTTCCCGCACGCGCCTTACGAACTTTTGTATAAGTCGTGACAATTTCTTTGTTGAGTTCCTTTTCAAGATAATCAACATCAACAAATTCCGCCATAGAGCCTGAAAGCACGATAACTTCCGTATCAAAAATATTTGCAAGCCCGATACAGCCCATCAAAATATCATCCTGCCATTTCAAAAAAGCCTGAACATATCTGTCTTGAATTGCCATTTTCAAGCATTCCGTCTGCGATTTTCCGCTTTCAAAAGCCGCCGTCAAATCAAGTACGGCCTTAACTTCTTCCATCACATCATAAGTTGTCGCATTCGGATTTTTTGTAAATTCCTGAGCCGTAAGCTTCAAACCGCGGCCTGACGCATACGCTTCAAAACAATCATAAGCCCCGCAGGTACAGTATCTGCGCTTATCCGGATACATTTTAAAATGCATCTCGCCGGCAGCCCCGCTTTTGCCCTTCAAAAGCTTGTTGTTTACAATGATTCCGCCGCCAACACCCGTTCCGAGCGTAATCATAATACTATCTGATGCACCATTTGATGCGCCAACAATATGCTCTGCCCAGGCTGCCGCATTTGCATCATTTTCGACAAAAACGGATTTATCACTTAATGCCTTGAAATTCATATTTGAATATCCTGCGGCAATGTTTCCGGTAGAGCCGATAAGCGCGGTATTTTCGTTATTGACAGCGCCCGCAGTCGCAATCGCAACAACGTCAACTTCTGATTCGTTTTTGCGAATTATTTCGCGCAATATGGAATTTATCTCATCAAAAGTTTTCGGAGTCTGATGTTTTTCAACCTCAGAAAGGATTTTTCCGCTCTCGTCTATTATTGTGTGATAAATCTTTGTTCCGCCAATATCAATGGCTAAAGCTTTTTTCATAATTTATTTTCCTTTAAAATTTATAAAACACCCGAAAATTCCGGCGGAAAGATTCCGCAATGAAATTTACTATTTTTTCCTTTGCACAAAACGTTTTGTAATCAATTGCGGGCGGGTGATTGCAGAACCGATTACAACGCAGTGCGCACCGAGTTCAAAAGCCCTGTCAACCTGCCACGGCTCCCAGATTCTGCCCTCAAGAACGACCGGAACATCTGTTTTTGAAGTCAATTCTTTCAAAAGTTCAAAATCAGGCCCGTCATCTTTTCCCTGCGATTCCATAGTATACCCGGAAAGCGTTGTTGAAAGCAAATCCGCGCCGAGTTCTGCCGCCTTCAAACCCTCATCAAGAGTTGAAATATCTGCCATGGAAACTCTTTTATTGATTTTAATATATTTGATAAGTTCTTCAAGCTTTGCGCCATTCGGCCGCTTGCGCTGTGTTCCGTCAAAAGCAATAATATCAGCACCGGCTTCTGCAAGCGAAATAACATCCTTCAATTCAGGCGTAATATAAACTATTTCCTGCCAATTGGAAGGAATAATATCAGGTTTTGTAATCCCGATTACAGGAATATCAAAAAGCTTTTTGGCATTTCTTACATCCCTCACGCCCGCCACGCGAAGCCCTCCGGCACCTCCCTTAACAACGGATTTCATCATCGCCGCCATACATTTTTCCAAATACAACGGCTCAGAAGGCATTGCCTGAACTGAAACTACAATTTTATTCTTCAATCTCTTAATCATATTCACATGATACACCAAAAATATTTTTTTGCGGTATAATTTTAATAACCCGCCGACAAAATAGTGCCTGCGGCATAATGATTCCGGCAAAATTTCGGAATGCATACAGGCAGAAGCCATATCAGGAGAAAGTTTTATGAAAAAATCAACCGTTAAATATCCGTATCTTACAAATGATGTTGAAATTTACGAACGCGAAAACGGGCACAAAATCGTTCTTGCGTACAAAGAAGGTGAACTTGTTAATGTCAGTTCATGGGTTAAAACAGGTTCCATAAACGAAGATGACCGGATTAACGGAATTTCACACTTTCTTGAACACTTGATGTTCAAAGGCACGACAAAACACAAAGCCGGCGAATTCGACCGCATATTAGAAGCAAAAGGCGCAATCGTCAATGCCGCAACCTGGAAAGATTACACATTTTATTACGTAACCCTTCCGAGGGGCGAAAATTGCAAAGACTTAAACCTTGCAATTGAACTTCATGCCGATATGATGCTGGATCCGGTTCTTCCGGACTCTGAAATCGGGCCTGCATTTAACTTGAATGATGAGGAAGTTAAAGAAAAACGCGAACGCCATGTTGTAATCGAAGAAATCAGGATGCGCAAAGACCAGCCTTGGACAAAAGTTTACAACAAATGCAACTTTGAAATGTACACAAATCACCCCTACAAACGCGATGTAATCGGTACGCCCGAAATAATTTCGCAGGTCACGCGCGATGACATAATGAATTATTACAAGACATTCTATTCTCCGGAAAACATCACAACGATTATTGTCGGAGATTTTGACAAAGAAGAAATTTTGAAAAAAGTTGAAAAGGAATTCGATTTTTCGGGACGCGAAAACACAAAAATGCGCGCAAACGAAATTGATACACCAACGCAGGAAACAAAATATTTTGAAAACACGGCGCATGTAAACACCGGCTATGCAATTTTAGGCTGGCTCGGGCCAAAAGCCTGCGATATCAAACCGACAATCGAACTTGACATTATCAGCATAATTCTCGGTGACAGCACAAGTTCAAGAATGTATCAAAATTTGATTGAAAAACGCACAGATGCGCTTTTCAATATGGTTTCAGCAGAACATTACCAGTTCAAAGACGGGGACAATTTCTTTATTCAGGCGAATTTCAAGCCGGAATCCAAAGATTTGGCGATTGATTTGATAAAAGAGGAATTGAAAAAGCTTATTACTGTCAGAATCAGCGATACAGAACTTGCAAAGGCTAAAAAGAAAATCAAGACTCGTTTTGCGTATTCTGCCGAAACAGTGTCAGAAATCGGCGAAACAATCGGTTATTACATGACCGTTTGCGATGATTTGAAGCTTGTGGAACAGTATTTGGCGGATTTGGAAAGCATTACGGTTGATGATTTGAACGAGACAATCAAAAAATATCTTGATATCAGAAATTGCGTCATTTCTGTTTTAATGCCGGAAAAAGAGGTTTAGCAAGAGATTCATCAATTAAATCAGACAGACTTTGCTGTTTTTGGAAGATTAAAGTTACAAAATCGTCTAAAAAATAGAATTCGTCATGCTGCTGAAGAACAATACAGAGAATCTTGACATAGTTGTTAAGTTCCTCAATTCTCGTGTGGACTTCTTCTATGAAGATAAATTCTTCGCTAAATTCTGTATTTGACATTTTGATTCCTCTCACTATTTTAAGTATTATACTACATAATATCATGATTTTATTCCATTGTTATAATTTTGTCAAGCATATAATATTGAGTTATGAGAGATAAACGACTACAAGCATTAGGAAACAATATAAGGGCTGAGAGAATGAGAAAAAGACTCTCTCAGAGTAAACTTGCAGAATTAGTTGAAATCAGTACAGATTCAATGACGAAAATTGAAAATGCAAACCAAACGCCGTCAGCATTCATAATATTTGATATTGCAAACGCATTGGAAATTTCTATGGAAGAACTTTTCAAAGGAGTACCCCGGCGAACCGACGGGGAATAATCTACAGGCACTTAGTTAGGGTACGACGGACAAGCATTGTCTGAGCGGCAGATTCAGCGGGAGTTTCGGAAGTGCAAAATAACATAAGAGTCAGGAATAACCAGCTATGATTTCAGTTTCACAAAACGAAATGGACGAGTTAGAAAAAGTCAAAGCAAAATGCTTGAAATGCGAAAAGTGCGGACTTTGCAAAACCCGCACCAACACAGTATTTTCAGGCGGAACGCCAAACCACAAAATGATATTAATCGGCGAAGCACCCGGATACTATGAAGATCAAAAAGGCGAACCTTTTGTCGGCAAAGCCGGCCAGCTTTTGGACAAAATTTTGGCTTCCGTCGGGTTTTCAAGAAAAGAGCACCTATACATCTGCAACACCCTAAAATGCCGCCCGCCGGAGAACCGCGACCCGCTGCCGGAAGAAAAAGCGGCCTGCCGCGAATATTTGGATGCACAAATCGGGATTTTGAAGCCGAAAATTATACTTCTTTGCGGCCGCGTTGCAGTGCAGTCAATGCTTGAGACAAATCAGGGTATTACAAAAATCCGTGGAAAATGGTTTGAAGGCCCGAATTTTTCAAAAATGATGCCGATTTATCATCCTTCATATCTTCTCAGAAACGATTCACGGGAAAAGGGAAGCCCGAAATGGCAAATGTGGCAGGATATTCAAGAAATCCGGCGGGTTTATGACCAGATGGATTAGTGCACAAATAGCACTCTTGCAGACCTGAGATGAACGAGGAGAAAACCGACTTTAACAAGATTAGGAAATGTGTAGAAGATTTTTACAGAACATCTTCAGAATCTGTAACAAATTCAATCACAAACGGACTTTTTGTCTCAAAAGCGCTTTCTAATGCCGGAATTATTTCTTCTTCTGATTCGACTCTCACAGCATCAATTCCGTAACTTTTTGCAAGCATAACAAAATCAGGGTTTTGGAGCGAAGTTTCAAAATATCTTTGCCCGCATTGCTCTTGCTGCAGGCGGCGCACCATGCCAAGGCCGGAATTGTTTATGATAAAGATTTTCACCGGAAGATTGTGTTCTTTGCACACGGCAAGTTCTGGAAGATTCATCTGGAAAGAGCCGTCGCCGGTTACAAGAACAACAGGGTCTTTAAATCCGTTTGCAACAGATGCACCTATTGCGGCCGGAAAACCGAATCCCATTGCGCCAAGTCCGCCGGAGGTTAAGAGTTTTCTCGGCTCCGTGAATTTATAATTTTTAATCAGCGAAATCTGGTGCTGGCCGACTTCAACAGCAACAACCGGCGAAAAAGGCTTTGTATAATTATACAAATATTGAGCGGCTTTTTCAGCGGTAAGAGTTTTTCCTGACGGTGATTCAGGCGCAAATTCAGGTTTAAAATAATCGAATTCTAAATCTGCCGGCAAATTATTCAGCAAGACTTTCAAAAACGCTTTGATATCTAGATTAAGCGCTATATCAGAAGAGAGATTTTTGATTAATTCATTAGAATTAATGTCGACCTGAATAATTGTTTTGCGGTTTAAATCATCGATATTGAAAGCATCTGTCACACGGTCATTGAATCTTGCGCCTAAAACAAGGAGAGTGTCAGCGTCAAAAAGAAGATTATTTGCACTTGTTTTGCCATAAACCCCTATCATGCCGACATAAGCCGGATGAGTTTGCGGAAATGCTCCGATACCCATCATGGTTGATACGACCGGAATATTAGTTTGATTAACAAATTCAGTCAATTCCTGAGCCGCCTGAGCATGCATAACTCCGCCGCCGCATACGATTAGCGGAGATTTGGAAGCTTTCAGAATTTCCAGAACCTTTAAAATATCAACACTTGCGATATCGTTCATTTTGTCAGTCGGAAGTGAAAGGTTTTTGTATTCGGTCTTTTCTGAAAGGATATTTTTCGGAATATCAATTACGACAGGTCCTTTTTTGCCGCTCATTGCAATCAGATAAGCCTCCAGAAGAGTGCTTTCAAGTTCATCCGCAGAGGTAATTTTAAAAGCGGCTTTGGTGCATGTTTTTACGATATCTGTAAAATTTAATTCCTGAAAAGAATTTTTGCCGCATTTTTCAGAACTTACCTGCCCTGAAATCACGATTAGCGGAAAACCGTCCATGTAAGCATTTGCAATTCCTGTCACCGTATTAGATGCTCCGGGGCCTGATGTCACAACAACCACCCCGCATTTGCCGCTCACTCTTGCATAACCTTCTGCCGCATGGACAGCGCTTTGTTCGTGGCGGAGGAGGTAATGTTTTATTTTATTTTGCATAGAAAGAGCGTCGTAAATCTCCAGAACAGCACTTCCCGGATAGCCGAATATCGTATCGAATTCAAGCTTTTGCAGGGTTTTTACAAGTATTTTTGAGGCTGTTAAAAGTTCTGTAATCTGCATTTTACAATTTCTTTCCAGAAAATTTTAACACAAGCAAAAAATTTTTACTACACACGCCTCACACGCAAAAAAGAGGACGCGTGAACATCCTCTTTTCTTAATTAAGCTATTATTATGTATTTTACTGATTTACTGATTAAGCCTAGTCAACGGTGAACAAGTCTTTTAGCTGTTTTTTCTTATTCTGGACTTTTTGTTTGTGTTCTGCGGCCTTTTTCTGGTCTTCCGCTCTTTTTGCAGCAGCTTTTTGTCTTTCTTTAGCTATTTTTTCCTGCTGTTTCTTTCTTGCTTCAGCCTGCTTTGCTCTTTCTTTTGCAACTTTTTCCTGTTGTTTTTTTCTGTTTGCAGCGGCCTTTGCATTTGCAGACTGTTCTTTTTGTGTAATTTTTTGTGTTTTGCCGTTAATCCAGTCTGAAACCGGCGTATTTGACGCGTAAACAGCAGTTGATGACAACATAATCATTGCAAGTAAAGCGATTAAAGTCTTTTTCATAATTTTCTCCTTTTATTCTGAAATAAGTTCGTTCCAAAGCTGTTTTTTCTTTTCAAGGCGTTCCTGACGGGCTTTTGCATCAGCTTCGCTCTGTTTTTTTGCATTTTCTATTGTTTTGTTGAACTCTTCTACTTGTTTGTTTCTGGCATCGCGCTGTTCCTGACGCTGCTTTTCCATTTGTTCAAGCTTTTTGGAAAGTTCTTCGTCTCTTTGTTTTTTCTGTTCTTCGTATTTTTTCATCTTGTTTTCAAATGCTTCACTCTGCTTTTGGCGCTGTTCCTGGATAGCCTTGTCGCGCGCTTCTTGCCTGCGGTTAAATTCAGCTTCTTTATCTGTTATTTGCTGGGTGTATTTTTGCAAAAGCTGACCGGAATATGTTTGCGGCTCTTCTGCTTTTGCTCCAAGTCCGATTGTCATTGCCATAAGGATTGATAAAACCAAAATTTTCTTCATATTAAATTCTCCTTTCTCGTATTCGCCATTATACTAGATTAAATCGAATTTTTCAATAATCTTTTGAATTCCGCAATTTGCAATGTTAAAAATTTCTGACATTTGTGATTGCTCATACGGAGCACCTTCGGCAGTTGTCTGGAATTCGATTATTTTGCCGCTTTTTGTAAGCACAACATTCGCATCCACCTGCGCATGCGAATCCTCTTCATAATTCAAGTCCAGTCTGACTTCACCGTCTACAATTCCCGCTGAAATTGCGGCAACCGGCTCTACAATCGGGTTTTCTTTTAAAACACCTTCAGCCATAAGTTTTTGAACTGCGTCTTTTAAAGCAAGATATCCGCCGCAAATGCTTGCGGTACGGGTTCCGCCGTCTGCCTGAATTACATCAGCGTCAATTGTGATTGTCAAATCAGGAATTTTATTCAAATCAATACATGCTCGGAGACTGCGGCCGATAAGGCGCTGGATTTCCTGCGTGCGGCCCGAGATTTTTGTACGCTCTCTCTGGCAGCGCGTGTTTGTGGAAGAGGGCAAAAGAGAATATTCTGCTGTCAGCCAGCCGCGTTTGTCTTCTTTGTCCATCCATTTCGGTTTGCCTGCTTCTACTGAAGCTGTTGTGATAACTTTTGTGTCGCCGAATTCCACCAGAACACTACCATAGGCATGTTTTGTGTAATTTCTTGTGAATTTGATTTCTCTAAGTTCGTTATTTTTTCTGTTTTCTCTCATATTTACCTCGAATTATAATCCCACATATATATTTGGCCGCAAAAACGGCATACCGCATGTTCATTCATAAACCTCAAATCCGGAACAAAAGTATATCCGTCAACTGATATTTCAATCTCGTTTTTGTCGTTGTAACGCTGCGAAAACCTGCGTTCGCCTTCGTAATCCGGCGAAAACATCAATTCAAATTTATCAATTGATTTACAGTTTTTGCAAATGAACATAAGAGCCTTTTTCCAAATCAATCGTCTTTTCTTTGAGCACGTTTAAGGATTTCAGGGTCAAGTTTTTTTCTGCCGCCTTTTTTGACGCTTCTGACAACTGCCGGAACACCGTTTCTGTCGCTCAAATTCTTATACCACAATGTCCAGACAATACTTCTGAAAGGAAGTGTGAATCCGACAACAATGAAAAATATTATCTGCTGAACAATTGAATTTGATATATCGAGCGGCGTAATTTGAGGAGCACCCGCAAGAGAAAGCATTGAATTTATACCATCAACAGGTATTGTTGATGCAAAGCCTTCAAAAAGCGACAAAAGCAGGGGCGTAATTTTTGCGGCATCAAAAATCACGGAAACTCCGATTTCCAAAAAGTAATAAGTAACAGCAAAAAGAACGGTCATAATTGCAAGTGTTTTTGCAAAGTTACCTTTAATCAGCATGAGACTTCGCTTGAAACAACCTTTTGCGGATACGTCTTCTTCAAAGGTGAAAATTTGAAAAATCAGGACAAAATACACAAAGAAGATTAATCCAAGAATCCAGCAAAGCGGAAATGCCGCAACTGCGGAAAATATACTGAATAAAAGCCAAATCAGGATAAAAGTTCCGGCTCTTCCGGTAACAACAGCATTGTGGGCCGGAAAGTCATAGATTTTACCGGTTGACATAGCGCCGTCTGTCATTGAATTCAGGGCACCGTATGCTACAAGATAATCCCAGAACGCTTTCATCCACAAAATCATGCCCGGCAGCGCAATAAGCATTATACAAATCAGAAAGGTGCTCATACTGTTTAGAGCAGGAATTTCCTGAATAAGATAGTCTGCATTTTTTGTAAACAAATACGTCATGGAAAACACCCATAAAAGTCCTGCCAACTGTCCGAGGACGGGAAAGAGCATATACAGTAAATATTTTGGGAAATACGTACAGTAAAGCTTCAACCCATCCCACAAAACACCAAGTGCACTTTCACTAACTTTATATTTAGCCATATTTTCTCCCTTGTTATATAATAATTTTATTACAAATGAAGCATGAAAAACAATGATAAATTACAAAGAATTAATTAAGAATTTTACGGAAGAAGATTTTGCCCTGAAGAGAGTTAATATGCATATTCACACGAACTTTTCAGACGGGGAAGGTGATTTTGCAAGCCTTGTCGAACAGGCTGAAATTAAAGGTTACAAATACATTGCAATCACTGATCATAACACGATGAATGGCTATCGGGAATGCCAATCGGCAAACAAGCCGATTCTTATACCGGGTGTTGAATTTGATGTTTGGTGCGGAACTGTATTTTTGCATCTTCTGGCCTACGGGGTGGATAAGGACTGTCCGGAGTTACAAAAATTCTTTGCTCGAAACAAACGCGAAACTGAAGTTGATATTATCAGACTTTTTAATAACAGAAACCTGAAAGATTTAATAGCGGCAATACACAAGGCAGGCGGAATCGCTGTTTGGGCGCATCCGGCATGCTGCTGGTGCATTTCGATAGAAAGATTTGCGAAAAAACTTATGAAACTCGGACTTGACGGGATTGAAAGCTATTATCCGTATCCGCGTTTCAGGAGATTTTTAAAATTTCACAGAGCCGGCACCGCAAAAAAAGCCGCAGAAAAACTTAACTTGATAAAAACCGGCGGAACGGATTGTCACAAGACAGTTTTGCACTAGCAAATGTTTTCCAAAAACATTAATTTGCCGCCTCTGATTTTAAAAAGGCATCAATAAATGCATCAATATCACCGTCCATGACAGCATCAACGTTTCCGACTTCACAGCCTGTGCGGTGGTCTTTAACCATTTTGTAGGGGTGAAAAACGTATGAACGGATTTGAGATCCGAAATTTATGTCGACATTTTCGCCTTTCAACTCGGCAAGTTTTTTTTCATGCTCTGCCTGACGTATGGCGAGAAGCTTTGAGGCCAAAATCTGGAACGCGTTTTCTTTGTTTTGCAATTGAGAGCGTTCCTGCTGGCATTTTACGACGATTCCTGTGGGTTTGTGGAGGATTCTGACTGCGGTTTCTACCTTGTTAACGTTTTGGCCGCCGGCGCCGCCTGAGCGCATAGTGTCAATTTCGAGTTCTTCCGGCGGGATTGTTATTGTTTTTTCAAAGTCCTCGATTAGAGGAGAAACTTCAAGAGAGGCAAAGCTTGTCTGGCGTTTGCCGTTGGCATTGAAGGGTGAAATTCGAACCAGACGGTGCACGCCTTTTTCAGCTTTTGAGTAACCAAATGCGTATTTGCCGGAGATTTTTATTGTGGCTGATTTTATTCCGGCTTCTTCGCCGTCGAGCTTGTCGAGCAAATCGACTTTCCAGCCTTTTGATTCAGCCCAGCGCATATACATTCTGAGTAACAAACTTGCCCAATCCTGCGCATCAGTGCCGCCGGCACCTGCGTTGATTGTCAAAATCGCATCAGCTTCATCATATTCGCCGCCAAGCATGAGGAGGATTTCAAATTTGTCGATATCTTTTTCAAGCGCTTTTATATTTTCAAAAGATTCTGAAATCAAGTCGGAATCGGCCATTTCCAGAGAAACTTCGGCATCTTCGATTGTAGAATTCCAGCGGGAGAGCATATCGAGATTTTCTTTGATTTCCTTAATTCGGCCGCCAAGCTTTGAAACGCGGGTTTTATCAGACCAGACATCGGGGCTTTGCATTTCAGCTTCAAGCTTTGTCAATTTTTCTTTAAGACCTGCAGGGTCAAAGACACTCCTTTATTTTTTCATATCGCGGTTTTAAAATTGAGATTAGTTGTTTTAATTCAGTTTCCATAAAACAATTTTAATACAAAAATACTGATTCTACAACAAACAAGGGATACAAATTAAGGATAAAATGATATAATACATGAGAATTAACGAAAGGAGATTTTATGGCTGGCGGATTGATTGAAGGATTTCAGAAACTGTTCAAGGGCAAGAATGTTGCCCAGAAGCATTTGTTTTTATTTGGATTAGCAACTGCGGCGTTCTTATTTGAAATGATAGGTAAGGAGCAAAATATTACATTAGCGTTTTTTACCGGATTAGGCGCTTTTGTGGTACAGATATTAGTAGGACTTTATTATTTACATTTTACTCATAACGCTGTAAAATTTTGCATTTACCGTGATAGAGAAGAAAACATTCAAAAGGTAAAAGCTATTCAGATTATGCCCGAATTGAACTTAAACTTATTTGCACATTTTTGGTCTTGGATTGGTTTTGGACTTCTGTGGTTTTTAATTATGCTCGCGGTTGTGATTGTTATTGGTTTATTCATGATAATTCCGATAGTTTCATTGTTTGCATACCTTGCACTAATAGTGCTTTCAGTTTGTATTGCTTTTACCTACCCGATAATCTTGGCCGGATTTGCTGAATCATACCAGATTAAGGGGAATGTATCATTAGTACTTTTGTTTTCTTATCTTCCTAAAGTATTCATTCCAATGCTTCTGCTTTCATTAAAAGTTGCATTAATAATGCTCCCGTTTGCCGGAATTATTTTCTTATTTTTCACAATGGGGCTGTTTACATCAATGAATGAGCTGTTATTATATGTTTTAGGCGCAATATTTACTTATATATGCTATTTGCTAAGTTTTTCTTGTGCGTATGAAGTTGCGAATATATATTACGACAAGATAAAATTAAACGAAGAAATCTAAAACTAAAAGGCTCCTTGAAAAAGGGGCCTTTTTTAGTCTATGAATGTTATTCTACCGTCGTCCTTAATTTCTACTGGCGTCTTGTCGCGGTTGAAATGTTCTTTTACGCACTTCGTAAAATCAAAGTCGAATATTTTTTCTGCCCAGTCGATTTTGTTCAGCATTGAAAGGTTATCTTTGCCCATTGCATAGTAATCGTTGATAACCGTTCTGTAAATTTTGTCTTCGCGCGGATTGTCAACGTCAATTTTCGTTTCCTTGCCGGTTTTGTCTTTGAAGTATAAGTCTGAAATTTCACCGTTTTTGTTTATTTTATATCTCAGGCCGGATGGATGAATTATCCCGGGTTTGTTATTCATATTCACAACTGATTTTGCAGTTGCTTTTAAGGCTTCCACTATTTCTTTTTCTGTGTAGGGTGTTATTGTAAGATTGTTTTTAAAAGGAGACATATCCTCGAGAACTCTTGTATCCAGTTTTCCGCCTTCAAAATACCCTCTGACATTTGCGGCGCTCAAAAGTGCAATATCAGCATCCAAATCCTCTTTCATGCAATCAACAATGAACTGCGCATGAGGATTAGGATCAGTCAAATCATTAACTATCGGTGGCGCTGCATATTTTACATCCCCGACAATTTCAGGTTTGCCTAAAATCTTTTCGAAAACATATCTTAAAGGTGCATTCCGCTTGAACCCGCGGGTTGGAGTTACGTTATTTTGAACTTTTTTAATCACGCCGTTTTTGTCGAATTCAACGTTCAGAACTCCGAAATACTTGCCGTCACGGCCGGCCTGCGTGATAACAACAGGGTTGCCGGATTTATCATAGAGCAGATTTTCGCCTTCTTTTACATCCAGTACAAGGTTATGCGAATGTCCGCCAAGAATTATATCAACACCGTCTGTTTCCTGCGCGACTTTTCTGTCATATCCAAAGCCGAGATGTGAAAGAAGAATTATTTTATTAATTCCTTGCGATTTCAGTTTGTCAACTTCGGCTTGAATATCTTTGATTGATTTATCAATATTATGGATTTCATGCTTGTCAAACAGTCTGCTGTATTTCAGGCGGGAAATCAAATCTGTCGGTGCGGTTCCGATTACACCGTATTTATTCCCGTTAATTTCCTGAACATAAGATTTTTCGACTTTTTTAGAAAGCGGATATTCATTTCTTATATCAATATTGCAAGCCAGAAGTCGGTATTTCATATCCGGAATAATCTTATGAATACCTTTCGGCATGTCATATTCATGGTTTCCGGTGGCAGAAGCCATTATATGGAGGGCATTTTGGCCGGCAACAGCAACTTCATTTACTTTCTCGATTTCGCCGAGTTGGATATCTCCTGACGAAAACTTCAGTTTATCAGTTTTTACAGACGGTGTAAAATTATCATAAGCATTAGATGCTGTCATCGTCCTTTCAATATTTATGGATTTGCCATGAAAATCATTAATGTAAAATATGCTTGCCCTTGCCGGCGGATGCTGTTGTTCGCGGCCTTTTGACGATTTTGCAAGGACAGCTTGCTGAACTAAATTCGACGTATTTTGATTAATGGGCGCTATCATATTATTTCCCAACAGGTAGAAGGCATGTGAATATTATTTTTTGCTAGCAGCGCGGTTAATATTTACAAAAATTATTATTTGGGAAATTTTCGCAGCAGACAAAGGATTCTGAATCAGATTCAGAAAAGGTTCCGGCCAAGTTTCGCCATTAATCAGCGCCGGCAAATTAGTTTTAAATTTCTTGTTTATTCAAAACACATCAATTGGATTTCCCAGTGTTCTTTCAATTTGCTTATCAGAAGTTCCGCATGACCGCTGACTTCGAGAAGAACAATGCCGCGATTAAGACAAACTTCACTGATTGAAGGGTGAAGACCTATTCTTGTTCTGATTTCGCAGCCGAATTCGGTAATTATTTTTTGGAATTCGATAGCGGTTTCGATTCTGTTTTCAAGATTAACGCCGATAATTGTTGTTGTCATGATATTCTCCTTTGTAAATAAGATATGTTATTCACGGCCTGCGCAGTTTGTGAAAGCGCGTTTTTTATATAACCCTTACATCCCCGTCAAATTTCAGACAAAAATCTTCGCGCTCACCGTCTCCGCATAAAAGAAAACTTTTCCAAACTCCCCCCCGTGGCATGCTGTGTTGAATCCGGCCTTAACGCAGTACGCAATCAATGTTAGCGAAAGAACAACAAAACAGGCATTGTCTGAGCGGGGCGGTAGAAGAATATAGTCACAAAATCATGAAAATCTAGCGAGTTTGCCTGTTACGGCTTGAGCGTTACAATTGATTAGCTTATGAAGTGCAGGCCGGCGGTTTGCGTAACTTTGCCGCCAAAGCGGATTGCCCGCTGAGGGCGAAGGGTGCACACGGCGGCGTGGAGCCGGCGGAGCAACCCGTAGACCCGTTAAACGCGGGCAAACAAGAAGTGACCGCCGTCCGCGGAGGACCCGTCGGAGACAATATAAAAGAATTTAATTAAATTTTTCACAGTTTTGAACATGAAACTATTAGCTGGATTGCTTCGCATACGCTCGCAATGACAACGTGGGCATTTGGAGGTTCTTGTGACGGTAAGTGAGATGAGGAGGCGAAGAAACAGGATGCTCGTGAGTACGCGTCCGCTCGCAATGACGACGTGGGAGTTTGGAGATTTTTGTGAAGGTTGAGAGGATGAAAGACTCGCAAAAACCAGCCCCGTCTAAGCATTTGAACGCTCGCAATAGCAAAACAAAACATGCAAAAACTGAAGGCTTGAAGCCTATATTAATCGAAAAATATTTGTCATTATTAATAATAAATTTTCATTCAAATAACATATCTTATGTCAATGTACACATCTTCAATATATTTTTATCAATAAAAAAATAACACCCCCGAGGAGGTATTATTTGTCTGTTGCAGTCACCTGCGTATTGATAACATTAACATTAAAGATTTCTATGAAAAATCTATGTTATCGCCGGCTTGAAGCTGTTTTTTCTTTAAATTATGCATCACTGCATCCACTAATAACTCATAAGATTTCATGTTCTCAATATTCGGAAATTCGTCCCTGAGTTGTTCTCTGACCATTGCTTCCAGCCTTAGTTCGTCAGAATTCGATTTCAAATCATCTAAGCCTGTTACCATTTTAATATAATCAGCCGATGATTTTTCCTTATAGTCTTTGGCAAACATTAGCCATCGCAATTTTGGCGATAAATTTTCCTTCAAATTTTTAACTATTTTGAGATTTTTAAGCCTGTTTAGCATAAATGTTTACCTCTACGTTTGCTACACTTATTTTTTTGATTTCCTTTATTGTACCATTATAAAATCGCCTGAAAAAAATAATTTACCATTTTTATCAGTTTATTTACAATTCTTTATAATTTACTGAAATCAGCGATATAATCATACTTTTGCTTCAATTGATTCAACAAAGCAAGACGGTTTTGTTTGATTCTTTCGTCTTTATCCATGACCAGAACATCCGCAAAGAACTTTTCAACCGCAGGATTGATTTCTTCCAACTCGCCCAAGTATTTTTCGTAGTCGTTAAGTTCATCAACCATGTTGATTTGCTTGTAAAGTTCTGATTCAGCCGGAGCATCGAACAAATCCGGATTTACTGCAATATTAACCGGCTCTTTCAAAAGTCTGCTTACTCGTTTTGCACTCTCAAGCATTGCAGGACTTTCAAGTTTTGAAACAACTTTAACTCTGTCAAGATAATCCGCAAGATTTTCCAGCGGGTCGCTGTTTGCCGCGCATGCTTCCAGAACATTTTTAGAATATTTGTCAGAAAGATAAATTATCAATCTCTGAACAATAAATTCGTTAATTTCATCTGAAACTTTTCCGGAAACTCTGTTTACGCAAGAGCCTGCGGCTTTTTTGATTTTGTCGCCGAAACTTTCGCCTTCAACTGCAACCGGAAGATGAAGCAATGTTTGATGAATCAAATCCGTCAAATCAATATTCAAATCCGCCGCAAAAATCGTTCTGATAATACCCAGAGCTGCACGACGTACGCCCAACGGGTCAGAAGAACCTGTCGGCTTTTTACCTTCTGCAAAAACTGCCGCGATAGTATCGATTTTGTCAGCGATTCCGACAATTTGACCTTCAATTCCTTTTGCGGTCTCACTTTCGGCATTCAGCGGGAAGTAATGCTCTTTAATACCTTCCGCAACCGCAGGAACTTCGCCCGAAACTCGCGCATAATCAGCACCGATATAGCCTTGAAGTTCTGTGAATTCAAACACAAGATTTGTTGTCAAATCAGCTTTACACAAAAGTGCAGTTCTCTCGATTGTTCTTGAATCTTTGATACCAAGCTGATTGCAAATATTTCTGGACAATTTAACAAGTCTTTGAGCCTTGTCAAACATTGTGCCCATGCCTTTTTGGAAGGTGATTCCCTTAAGGTCTTCCACATAACCTTCAAGCGGCTTTTTCGTATCTTCATTAAAGAAGAACACGGCATCATCAAGGCGGGCCTTGATTACGCGAACGTTGCCGGCTTTAATATTTTCAAACTCATCTCCAAGATAGTTTGTCATCGTAATAAATTTATTAATAAGTTTGCCGTCCTTGTAAAGCGCAAAATATCTCTGATGAACAGCCATGACCGTTACGACAAGTTCTTCCGGCAATTTCAGATACTCTTCGCTGAAATCGCACACTGCCGGAACGGGATATTCCGTAATGAAAGTAACTTCATCCAGCAAATCTTCTGTATAATAAGGTTCTGCACCAAACTTTGCAGCTTCTGATTTTGCTCTTTCAACAATACGCTCTCTGCGCTCGTTTTGATCAACGATAACACAGCAGTTGCGCATCAATTCAACGTAATCATCCGGATGCCCGATAACAACGGAGGCTTGCGCAAACCTGTGGCCGCGGGAAACATTCGAACTTTCTTTATCAATAATTTTTATTTTAACTTCATCTCTGTCAAGAATAGAAACAATCCATCTGATAGGACGCGAGAATTTTTCTTCATTATCAGCCCATCTCATAAAGTGAGAGCCTTGAAGCTTGAGAACAAGCGCCGGAACATTTTCCTGCAAAAGTTCAACAATAGATTTTCCTTTGATAAGGATTTTAGCATGGACATAATCATTTTCGACATACAAATCTTCTGCCGATACACCGTTTTTGTTTGCAAACCCTAGACCGGCTTTTGAAAGATTTCCATTCTCATCATAAGCAACCTTTTTAATCGGGCCTTTTACAACCTTGACTTCATCCGGACTTTGACTTTCGAGCCCGTCAACAATAACCGCTAAACGGCGCGGGGTTGCATAAACTTTAACATCATTAAATCCGACTTTATTATTGTTCAAAAAATCTTCAAAAAGTTTTTGTAACTGCGTGATTGCCGACGGTATAAATCTATATGGCAATTCTTCTGTACCGATTTCCAATAAATATTTACTCATATCCTGCCTTTATTCTTGTGTGACGGCTTGTCTCAAAACCAAGCCTTTTTCTAAATTATACAATGCTGAAATTTATATGTAAAGACGGGATTCACAGATGAATACTCTAAAATTTCAGTAAAAAACACCCCGCCGCATTATTAGTTTATTTACAAATAAAAAAGGCGCTTATTTCTAAGCGCCTTGGAGCAAAAAGTTTTTTTGATTAATTTATAAGCCACTTTGGGTTGAGGTAACCGTTACCCACGTTGATTCTGCGCCTCTTACATAAACAGACGCGCAAGTGGCAACATCATACATACATGACTGAGGAAGACATTGTTCATATAACTTTGATTGAAGTATACCGCTTGAACCTAGCTGATCTCCAGTTTTACCGCTCAAATCTATCTTTACTACATCCGATACACAAGGTAGATTTACTGAGATGGTGTTACCTGAACTAAATTGAGTCTTGCCACTGCAACCTAAACTGTAGATTACCTGGCCAGCAAAACCATTATAAGAAGTACCGGTGCTAAACACTCTATACCGAAATTCACATTTTGTAGTTTCCCCAGTTGCCTGTGAAGCTTTTTTCTTGTAATTGACAGTAACGCTAACATCACCTGACGGTTTCATTAAGGTCTTACCGCTCTGTGTCAGGCTTTCGTTAGACACTCCGCCAACTACGGAATAGCTTGCACTTTCAAATACCGAATTCGA